>NZ_JAAIIH010000009.1 GCF_012932365.1 Bifidobacterium moraviense | reverse complement strand
CCTGAACCGGGCCACACGGGAAAGGACGCCGGACGCCACCGGCAGGGCGAAGCGCGCCCACGACAGCCAACCGGAATCCCGACACGTCAACTCCCCAAGGAGTTGACAAAAACATAGGAACACCCCCTAGCAACAACCATCCACCCGCAAACGGCAAACAGCAAGCAACACGCAACGGCGGCAAGCGGCGAAACACCAGCAACACGCCGAGAGCAGTTCGTCGCGCCCCATCCCATTCCGCACACACCGGAATCGAACCGGTTCGCCCCCTCGGGGCGGCCACCACAGCACTTCCCCGTCACACCTTTTCAAGGAAGAAACAAGAAAGAAGGAGGAGCACCATGCCCCATACCAACAGGCACCGCACCACAAGACGCACGGTCGTCAGGGCCCTCGCCGCGACACTCGCCATAGCGAGCCTTGCGACCGTGGGCGGCTGCGGCGAGGCGGCACGCGCGGCGGCGAAGGCCAACGCCAACGAGATCACCATATGGACGCACACGGCCGGCAGCGAAGCCGAGCTTGCCGGCGTCCAGCAGATCATCAAGGACTACAACGCCAGCCCGGACAAGAAGGCTACCGTCAAACTGCAGTCCTTCCCACAGAGCTCGTACAACGATTCCATCATCTCCGCCTCCTCGGCCAACAACCTGCCCTGTCTGGTGGACGTGGACCAACCCAACACCCCGTACTGGGCATGGGCCGGTATCCTCGAACCGCTGACCGACAAGGCACTGCTCGAGCGCGCCGGCGACCTCATGGAATCCGGCAAGGGCACTTGGAACGGCGATCTGTACACCGTGGGCTACTTCGACGCCACGGTGGCCCTCTTCGCCCGCAAGTCCGTGCTCAAGAAGCTCGGCATCCGCGTGGCCACAGTCGACGAGCCGTGGACCAAGACCGAAATGAACGACGCCCTCGCCAAGCTCAAGGCCAGCGGCGAATGGACCTACCCGTTCGAAATCGGCACCGCCGACAACAAGAGCGAATGGTACGCCTATGCCTTCGGCCCGATCCTGCAGTCCTTCGGCGGCGATCTGGTCAACCGCAAGGACTACCAGAGCTCCGACGGAGTGCTCAACGGCAAGGAGGGCAAGGAGTTCGCCCACTGGATGCGAGACCTCGTGGCCAAAGGCTACATCTCCTCCAAGGGCGGCTCGGATACCGCGCTTGACTTCGTGAACAACAAGTCCGGACTGCTCTACGGCGGCATCTGGTCGATGAGCACCTTCCAGAAGTACGCCAAGGACTACGACGACATCGTGGTCATGCCGATGGCCGACTTCGGCCACGGCTCGGTGACCGGCGGCGGCTCCTGGACCGTGGGCATGACCCAGTCCTGCCCGAACAAGGCCGCGGCACAGGACTACATCCGCTTCTCCCTGCAGGACAAGTACATCGCCACCATGGCCAAGGCCGGCATGAACATCCCGACCACCACGGGCGCTCAGCAGCTCGTCCCGGAGTTCTCCAAGGGCGGCGACATGCAGATCTTCACCAAGATCTCGAAGAAGTACGTCAAGATGCGCCCCGAGACCCCGGCTTACAACTTCATCTCCACCGAGTTCCGCAAGACCATCGGCGACATCATGAACGGCGCCGACGTGGACACCTGGCTCGACAAGGCGGTCAACCACATCGACGGCAACATCCAAGGCGCCGACGGCTACCGGAAGAACTGAGAGGGAATCATCATGACCAACGCAACCGCAACCTCCACACGCACCACACACGCCAAGTCGACCAGCCACACCGGCCGCGTCACCCGGACCGCCGAGCAGCGCCACGAGAACGCCGTGGGCTGGGCCATGCTGCTGCCCGCCTCCATCCTCCTGCTGCTGTTCATCGGCATCCCGGTGCTGCTGGCGTTCGGACTGGCGTTCACCAACGCCCGCACGATCAGCCCGAACCCCACCCGGTTCATCGGCTTCGAGAACTTCACCCGACTGTTCTCCGATCCCACGTTCTGGTTCGCACTGCGTAACGTGGCGGTGTTCGCCGTGATCGTGGTGCCGGTCCAGGCCGGACTGGGCCTGCTGCTCGCCGTGCTCATCAACAAGCAGGTCCGCTCCTCGGTGTTCTTCCGCACGGTCTACTTCCTGCCCGTGGTGACCTCCATGGTGGTGGTCTCGTTGCTGTGGATGTTCATCTACCAGAACGACGGCATGCTCAACCAGGTCATAGCCAAGCTCACCTTCGGCCATTGGCAGGCGGTGGACTGGCTCAACGACCCGCGCACCGCGATGGGCGCGATCATCGTGATGTCCATCTGGCAGGCGGTCGGCCAGCACATGCTCATCTGGCTGTCCGGCCTGCAGACCATCCCCGGCGAACTGTACGAGGCCGCCGAGCTCGACGGCTGCTCGGCCTGGGAGCAGTTCAAGAACGTGACCTGGCCGTGCCTGCGTTCCACGCGCAACATGATCCTCATCACCATCACCATCGCCGCGATGAGCCTGTTCACCCAGATCAACGTGATGACCCAGGGCGGCCCACGCGACGCCACCACCACCGTGGTGTTCGAGGCCGTGCGCTCCGGCTTCCAGCAGCAGGAGATGGGCTACGCCTCCGCGATCACGCTCGTGTTCTTCCTCATCATCATGGTGATCACCGGCATCCAGCGGTACCTGACCCGCGAGAAGTAACGAGAGACAAGCAAAGGATTTATGATGAGCAACGCAACGACTATGGCTGCGCACGACAAGCGCGCGGCGAAGGAATCCAGGAAAGTGGCTTACAAGCACAACCGACTGTCCGTGGGCGGCTGGATCGTGCGCATCCTGTTCGCATGCCTGTTCGCCTTCCCGCTGATCTTCATGGTGGTCAGCTCCCTCAAGCCCGATGACGAGATCATGGCCGATCTCGGCTCGGTCAAGGCGTTCCTGCCGGTCGGCCACATCTCGCTCGAGAACTACGCGCAGGTGTTCACCCGCGTGCCGGCAGGCACCTTCCTGATGAACTCGGTGATCATCACCGTGGTGACCGTGGTGCTCGGCGTGATCGTCAACTCGATGGCGGCCTTCGCCATCCAGCGCCTTCAAGTGCGCGGCAAGAAGGTGATCTTCACGTTCATCCTCGCCACGCTCATGGTGCCGTTTGAGACCTACGCGATCCCGCTGCTGTGGTGGGTCAACCAGCTGCCGCGCCCGGTGGTGGATCAGTTCGGACTGTACTTCACGCGCGGCTGGATCGACACGCTACCCGTGCAGATCGTGCCGTTCATCGCCAACGCCTTCTCCGTGTACCTGTACATGCAGTACTTCGAGACGATCCCGAAGGACCTCGACGAGGCCGCCCGCGTGGACGGCGCCGGCTGGTTCCGCATCTACTCGCGCATCGTGATGCCGCTGTCCGGCCCGGCCACCGCCACCGTGGTAATCCTGAGCTTCCTGCCGATGTGGAACCAGTACGTCTGGCCGCTGATGGTGGTGCAGTCCGAGAACCTGCGTCCGGTGATGATCGGCGTGCAGTACTTCCAGCAGATGACCACTTCGTGGGGCCAGATCATGGCGTACAGCTCGCTGATCACCGTGCCGATCATCATCGTGTTCGTGATCTTCCAGAAGCAGTTCGTCAGCTCCATCGCGTCCTCGGGCGTCAAGGGCTGAGCCGTGAAGCCAACGATCCAGTGGATTGCTTGCAGGCTCAGCCGAGCGACGACAGCCGCGAGGAAACGCTGAGCCGCGCCGAAGGAGAGTCCGTCATTGCAGGACCGACGCGTGACGCAAACAATCCACTGAACCGTTCATGGCAGCAACCTCGCCAATAACGGGCTGCCACCAAACAACACTTGCCGGATGGGTTTTCCCCTTTTTCACCCATCCGGCATCATCTATATCCGCACCCCCACATCCCGTCGATCCAAGTGAATCGCCCCAACTGCGACAGGCCAGACGGCGAATACGATTTTGCCGTACCCCAGTCTTCAAGGAGTATGTTCCCATGACCATTACCATCAATGCCGACGATTACACCTCATTCGAGGCGTTTGCGGAATACACCGGAGACGGTCGTGCCCAGGCGACCCTGCGACTGACACCTTCGAATCCCAATGCGCCGTCCACCGAAGCGCATCTGACCGCAGCCGAACGCCGTAAACGCATCATTCTGCCACTCGAGCCGGGCGAACGCTACACGCTCCATCTTGACGGCCTCACACTGGGCGTTGCGTATCTGAGCGGCGGCGAACGCCTGATGGAGCACGGCATCCGCATCATCACACCGGATACCCGCGCCACCGCGCACCGTCCACACGCGCACTTCGAGCCGCCCCAGCACTGGATGAACGACCCCAACGGCCTGTGCCGATTCCAAGGTCGGTACCACCTCTTCTACCAGTTCAACCCGTATGGCTGGCAGTGGGACAACATGCACTGGGGCCACGCCGTCAGCCGCGATCTGCTGCACTGGACGGACCTACCGGTTGCGTTGCTGCCGCAACCCGACCTTTCGGCGGATCCGCAGCTTGCAGGCGGCGCGTTCTCCGGCTCCGCCGTCACCGTGGACGCCGATGGCCATATCGCGCCCGGTGACGAAGCCAGCGCCATCCGCATCTATCTGACCCGCCATTGGGAGCGCCGGGGCGAGCCCGGTTCCGTGGTGGAGACGCAGACCACTGCCGTCAGCACTGACGGACTGACCTTCAGTCCCGAGACGACGGTGATCCGTCGTCCGACCGAGGACATGGGGCTCGACTTCCGCGACCCGAAGATCGATGACACCTTGCTCGATGGCACCGAATCCGCAGACACGCCGACCATCGTGGTGGCCACGAACCTACCGTCCGAACAGGCGCCCGTAATCGGCGAGCCCGGCTCGGCCCCGGCACCGAAGTCCGGCACGTCGTACTGGTTCGCCGACAGCCCGTGCGACGCGCCCGGCCTGCGTCAGCCCGATCTGACACGTACGCCGGCGCTCGCGCTGTTCCGCGCCACCGACACCGATCTGGGGAAGGCCGAATGGCGTTACGCTGGCCCATTCCTGTTCGAGACCGGCCTGCCCGAGGCGTACACCTACGAATGCCCGGACGCCTTCTCGCTCGACGGCACGGCCGTGGCGATCGGGTCCGTGATGAAACTGCGCGACGCCACCGGCCGGTTCCAGCCCATCCGCTGGTATACGGGCTCGATTGACGGCGCTCCCGACCGCATCAGCGACAGCACCGCCGATGCGCCGCGACTGCGCGTGGACCATACCGGATGGTGTGATTTCGGCTCCTGCTATTACGCGGTGCAGTCGTTCCGCGACCGTCATACGGATGAGCACGGCGACGCCGTGGATCGCCGCATCGCCATCGGTTGGCTGTGCGACTGGTTCGGCGTACGCATCGAACGCGATGACTACGCCAATGGCGCGATGAGCCTGCCGCGCGAGCTGCATGTGGTTGATGGACGTCTGACATCACGCCCGATCGAGGAAGTCTACGATCTGCTGATCGGCGACGTGCTGGGTGAGATTCCGGGGACTGAGCAGAACTCGGAGGTATCTGAGGCGAACGGCGGTTCGGACAGTCTGAGCACGGCTCAGGCACTCGTGAATGACGGCATCGACGATCAGCCGGGCAACGCCCGCGACTTGCAGGTCAGCGCACCGCAGCATTCCTACTATGCGGATATCCATCCCAAGGCCGACTCAGCGTTCTCCATGACGCTGGTCTCCGGCGTACGCACCCAGCCGGACGGTACCACCGTCGAAGCTTCGCTGCGGCTCATAAGCGACGGCCAATCCGTGCATCTGACCACCACCGGCCTGCCAACAGACGGTTTCGATTACGTTTCCGCGACCGAACAGGTGACCCGCGTGGAGGTGTTCTATGACCACGGCGTGGCAGAGATGTTCGTTAACAACGGCGAGGATGCAGGCGCGATCCTGTTCGACTGCAATAATGCAAACGAAGCGGGCTTCGTCACCGAGCCGTCCATCACCAGCTTCAACGGCACCGCCATCGTCCGCGAACTGCGAGGCACACGCTGATTCCCTACATCATGGGGCTGTAGCACCGGTGCCGGCAACCCCATGATGTAGGGAATTCCTTCCAGCAAAATCAACGCCGGTGCCGCCCGTCTTCGAGACGACGTCTTATGCCCGAGGGACGAAGCTTGCGCGCGGCACCAGCTCGGTCGTCAGCAGGATGTGACGACGCACCCGCCGCTCATGCTTCAACCCATCAATCAAGGTGGAGAACGCCATACGGGCCAACTCCCTTTGATCAATCGCATACGAACTCAGCGACGGCGACGTGTACCGGGCGATTGACTGGTTGTTCACACTCACCACGGCCAACTCGTCGGGAACCGCCACGCGCAGTGCGTTCAACGCCTGCAACGCCCCCACCGCGAGCACGTCGGCGGCCACGATCAGACCATCGGGCATGCTGCCGGCCTCACGATGATCGGCCACCAGTTGCTCCGCGAGACGATAACCGTTCTCCATGGTGAACGTGCCGGACGAATACACCAATCCGTCCGTTTCCAATCCCAAGTGCGCAGCCCACTGGCGGAACGACAGTTCGCGGATATCCTCGGGATAGTCATGCGTGCCCATGATGCTGCCCACGCCACCGAGAAACGCGATGCGTCTGCGGCCCGCCGCGATCATCGCGTCCAAGGCATCCAGCATCGTCTGCGACAGATCGGGCCGTACGGAGTCGAACAGGTGCGGTGCCGGATTCGTGTCGATGCACACGCCATGCGGGAGCACCGCATGCAGGGCGCGCAGGTCCGCTTCAGGAAACACCGCGGCACCCACGGTGATAAACCCATCGAACTCCGCCGCGCGTTCCGTCAGCTCATGTATGGACCGGATGAACGTGGGCTGGTCCAATTCCATCGACTCCGCACACTCCGCAAGAACCTTCCGCAGATCGGAGAAGTATGCGTCCTGCAGCTCCTCCCCGGACGGAGGGGCGTCCAGCACAGCGATCGCGGGACGGAACACGTTGCGGTATCCCAGCTCCTCGCACACTCGCAGCACGCGCCGCCGCGTCTCCTCCTTGATGGAGAACGACGGGTCGTTCAGCAAGCGCGACACCGTGCTCTGCGACACCCCGGCCCGTTCCGCGACCTCCTTGAGCGTGGCCATGACATCCTCCCCGCAAACTTTAGTAAAGGGTTTTACTACAGCATAACCCGAGATTTGCAAGACGACGGTATCTCACACTTAAGTGGCTCTTCGCATTTTGGTGTGTATGGGCGGTGGTTTAGAGGTGGGCTTGGATGGCTTGTCTGAATCCGCCGGTGTGGAGCAGGCTTCGGGTGATGTAGTTGTCGAGGTTGCGGAAGCCGAGGGCTATGCCTCTGAGGGTTTCGAGGCGTCCGTTGATGGCTTCGGTGGGCCCGTTCGTCCCGTGGGGGTGGTCGAAGAACGCGAGGACGTCCGTCATGCGGCGTTTGAGGGTGCGGCCGAGCGTGGCGAGTTCGGGGCATCCGGGCGCCGCGCCCCTGACGGCGAGGGACTCGATGAGTTCGGCCATCATGCCCCGTCCCTTCCCGCGGTCCTCCTGCGCGTAGCAGTCGATGATCTTCTGGTAGGCACCGTGCGCGAGGGCGAGCGGCTTGTTCGCGGGATCGGAGAGCAGCAGGTCGATGCGCGCCTGCTGCTTGTCGGTCCGGAGCCGCGCGGTCTTCAATAGGTTCCTCCTGCCTTTGTAGAGCGGGTCGTCGCGCCGGCCTCGCCGGCCCGTGGCCTCGCGTTGGAGCCGGCAGCGCACTGCGGTGAGCCTGTCGCCGGCGAGCTTGACGATGTGGAACGGGTCGAGGATCTCCACGGCGCGGGGCACCTGGCGCGCGGCGGCCTTCCTGTATCCGGCGAACGCGTCCATCGCGACCTCCCTCACGCCGTCCCGGAACGATCGCGGGCGTTCCTCCAGCCATCGGGCGAACGCCTTCTCGCTCCTGCCCTCGACCATGTCGAGCAGCCGCGCCGGCCGGCCCGTCCTTCTGGGGGTGAGGTCCACGATGACGGTCACGTACCGGTTGCCGGTGCGGGTGTGCCGCCACACATTCTCGTTCACGCCGATCGACTCCACGCCGTCCAGCCGGCGCGGGTCCGCGGCCAGCACGTTCACGCCCTTCTCCAACACGGCCCGGTTCAACGCACCCCACGAGCAGTGCAGGTCATGCGCGCATGCGAGCACGCTCTTCGACTTCAGCACCACCTCCGCCGCCGCCCACCACACGGCCGCGTCCGTCAGCCGCCGTCCCCCGTCGGCTATGTGGGTCAGGTCGTCGGTCCACGAGCGGGCGCACGCCACGCACTCGTACCGTCTGACCCGCACCAGCAGGTGCACGGCATGCTGACCGACGGGAGTATGCGCGAGCCGGCGCCGCCACGAGGAACGGACCCGACCCATGGCCCCGCATTCCCGGCAATACCGGGCGGTCTCGTCCGCCGGCTCGCAGCCGATCAGCCACACTCCCGCCCGCGAGCCCGACACCACGTGCCTCTGCGAGACGGGATTCAGGCGCAGTCTGTCCAGACCGAGCAGGACCCGGCCGTCGAACGCGCTAGACTCGTTACCAAGCCGCGCGGTTTCCTTCACTTTTTCAATCACACACCGAATGAAACCGCACGGCCCTTACACACCAAAATCGGAAGAGCCACTTAAGTGACCGGCAGCTGATAAACTGCAATCGTCCCTACAGGGGGCAATGCATAAGATGGCTGGAATGTTGCGATAGCATTCCAGCCATCTTTGGCTAAACGAGTCGTCAGACAACCGCGCCCTCAATGGGAAAACCGTCAACAAGCCGTAAATCATCGCCGCACCAATGATTCACTAATTCAGCGGGCAATCCAAGGAACCCTTCAATGGCTTGGATGGACACTGCAGGGTGTCTGTAATCGCGTACGTCGCTGAAGGCGCTAGCGAGCACCTGTTTAAAGAGGGTCGGATGCTCGTTCTTTACTGCTATCGGCTCTTGCTTGTTCCATTTGCGATTCGCCATCTGAATCCTCAAGGATTTTTGCCGTTCCGCATCGTATATGCCCAATCGACCGGCACGTGCAATAAGGGCGGCTATGGATACTCCCCACTCCGCCTTTAGTGTTGCAAGAGCATTCAGCGATGTGAATTTAGAAATTGAAGCACGTGCATCCTCTTCTGGCATAAGCAGGGCGCCGGCAAAAGCATTGGCCTCAAATTCCAGACTTCGATGGTCCTTGGGTCTCCTAAAACGATGAAGCACAAGATGCCCGAGCTCGTGCGCGTCAGTGAATCGTTGTCGGTCTCCGGGCTTTTCTTCGGGAAAGTATCCGATTACGTGCTTAGCATGAGGAACGGAGGGGCTGCTGACTCCGTCTGCTGTTGAATCGCTAATCGGCGCCGCTAGAGGGACAACAAGAATACCGCTTCTCTCCATACTGCGTGTGACGTCCTTCACCGGCCCGTGAGAAGACAGCCCCCAGACGGTTCGGACTTCACCGGCGAGACGTTCTATGTCCGCAAGGGAGGGATCTATACGCGGGGCAATGCCATTAAGCCACAAAGGTTCCGGGCAGGCGTGAGTCATCGATTCGAGCTTCGTCACTGTATCCAGGAGAAGTTGAAATTCCGTTATGGCCTGATTGGCCAGAGAGGATTTCATCTTGGCCAGCTTACGGAACGTAAGCTGATCGACGGGCACCGACTGATCGGGGAGCACAAAGAATCCGATAGGGAACCCGGTTACGAAGGCCAATCGTTCCGCGTCGGATTCGGTAAATCGAGTCTTTCTGTTGACCAAATTGGAGATGCGCGACGCGGACAGACCGCTGATGCCCGCCAATTCCTTCTTGTTCCAACCCCGGCATTCACGAGCCAGTTCGATTCGGTCGGGGTTGAAATCGTTCATTTTGTCTCCAGTGTGTTACTTTCCCTAATGATTGTATTGGTGTGCGGGACCATGCGCTCTTCGGCTTCGCCGCCATCGAAGGCCATTTTGTCGAACATGTCAGCGGGAACGCCAATCGGCATGGCTAAGATAAGTTTCCCCTTTGCACGTCGTGGAAAACTGCCCGCATCAAGGGGCTGAACGGCATCGCAGAGGAACCGATCCGAGGTTTCCGTCCACATGCCGGTGACGACGCACACCTGCTGCTTGCTCAGGCCGCGTTTCGCGGCCTTCTTGCCGCTCTTGCGGGCGGGACGTGGCATGGTGCCCTTGCGGTAGCCCTTGTAGCTGTCGCGGAAGTACGTCTCGTCGATCTCCACCCGGTCGCCGGCGACGGCGTTGAACGAGGGGTTGTAGCGTTGGATGCACTCGATGATGCGACGGCGCATGAACCACGCCGTGCGCAGGCCCACGCCGCACTTGTCCATGCGGTCGCGCAGATCGCCGCGACCACGTCGTCCGGGAAGTGTCCGGTCAGGCAGGCGCGGGTGTCCCAATCAAGCAGTACGCCGCAGAAGTCGAAGATCACATCGGTGATGGGGCAGTCAGCCATACAAGCTCCATATATTCAGGTCCGTGAACCAGTGTACGGGCCGGCCGGATAACCGGTGTTAGCAAAGCGTTAGGAATCGCCGCGCGGAGCCCCCGAGCACATATGCAACCCGTAAAAACCGCCTCGTCCTGACCGCTCGCTCCATACGATGAGGAATCGCAATGACCCGATGACGATGTCGCGCGGCCCCTAGCGGGAGGCGGAACACGGCACCGGGTTTGTTCGATGATAAGGAGAATGACATGCCTTGGTGGGTAGATGTTGCCTACGTTGCGGGCACGGTGGTCGTCTTCGTGCTGTTCGACCTGTTCGGAAAGTGGGTGGACAAGCTATGACGACGTTCTTCACTGTGCTGGGTGTCGTGCTGGCTATCGCGGGAATCGCCTACATGATTTATTCCCTGTGCCGGCCAGAGAAGTTCTGAACCATACCGGACTGTACTTGAGAGATCTTAGGAATCAAAGGTTCATCACATGGTATATGTATTTGCGATCATGGCATTCGCGCTGATTGCCATCATCCTTGTGGCGATCTACAAGCCGCTGGGCGATTACATGTTCAACGTGTTCACGACCGACAAGGACCTCTTCTTCGAGAAGTGGATCTACAAGGTCGTCGGCGTTGACTCCAAGAAAGGCCAGACCTGGAAGGCGTATCTGCGCGGTGTGCTCGGGTTTTCCCTGATGAGCGTGCTGGTGCTTTACCTGCTGCAGCGCGTGCAGCAGTGGCTGCCGTTCTCGCTGGGCTTCCCGAACGTGCAGGGCCCGCTCGCGTTCAACACCGCGGCCTCGTTCGTGACCAACACCAACTGGCAGTCATATTCGCCGGACGTCACGCTCGGCTACACCGTGCAGTTCGCCGGCCTCGCCGTGCAGAACTTCGTGTCCGCGGCCGTGGGCATCGCCGTGGCCGTGGCGCTCGTGCGCGGGTTCGCGTGGCGCAGGTCGGAGACCATCGGCAACTTCTGGGTCGACCTGACCCGCTGCACGATGCGCATCCTTCTGCCGATTTCCATCGTCATGGGCATCATCCTGATAGCGCTCGGCGTGGCGCAGAACTTCGCCGGGTTCGTGGACGTGAACACCGTCGCCGGTGGCACCCAGAAGATCATGCAGGGCCCGGTGGCCTCGCAGGAGGTCATCAAGGAGCTCGGCACGAACGGCGGTGGCTTCTTCAACGCCAACTCGTCGCACCCGTACGAGAACCCGAACATGTGGACCAACCTCATCGAGATTCTCCTCATGCTCGCCATTCCGGTGGCCCTGACCCGCACCTTCGGCCGCATGGTCGGCGACATCCGGCAGGGCTACGCGCTGCTCGGCGCGATGGTCATCATCTTCGGCATCAGCTTCTTCGCCGTGGTGACCGCCGAATCCTTCGCCAGCGACCCGATCACCTCCCTGACCGGTGGTTCCATGGAAGGCAAGGAGACCCGCTTCGGCATCGTGTGGTCCGGCCTGTTCGGCACCACCTCGACCTCGACCTCCACTGGCGCCGTCAATTCGATGCACGACTCGTACACCGCACTCGGCGGCATGATCTACATGCTCAACATGATGCTCGGCGAGGTGAGCCCGGGCGGCGTGGGCGCGGGCCTGTACGGCATCCTCGTGATGGCCGTCGTGGCCGTGTTCATCGCCGGCCTCATGGTGGGCCGCACGCCGGAATACCTCGGCAAGAAGATCGGCCCGCGCGAGATGAAGATGGCCTCGCTGTACTTCCTCGTCATGCCGATCACCGTGGTGGTGGGCGTCTCCCTGAGCTTCGCCGTGCCGTTCGCACGTCAGTCGATCTTCGACACGTCGCTCAACAACAGTGGCAACCACGGCTTCTCCGAGGTCGTCTACGCCTTCACCTCGGCCGCGAACAACAACGGCTCCGCCTTCGCGGGACTCACCGCCGACACCCCGTGGCTCGACACCACGCTGGGATTGGCGGTGCTCATCGGCCGTTTCCTGCCGATCGCCCTGGTGATCGCGCTGGCCGGTTCGCTTGCCAAGCAGGACAAGGTGCCGGTGACCGCCGGCACGATGAAGACCGACAACGGTCTGTTCGTCGTCCTGCTGGTGTTCGTTATCTTCCTGATTTCCGCGCTGACGTTCTTCCCGACGCTTGCTCTGGGACCGTTGGCAGAAGGTTTGGTGGCTTGATATGACTTCCGCAACCGCGAACGACGTCAACAACGGCGCGACTTCCATCGCGAACGACGTCAAGAAGTCCAACGAGCAGTCGTTGGGCGCGATGCTGGGCAAGAGCCTGCCGGATGCGTTCCGCAAGTTCGACCCGCGCAACATGTGGCACAACCCCGTGATGTTCATCGTGTGGGTGGGCGCCGCGTTCCTGACCCTGCTGGGCGTGTGCCAGCTGTTCGACACCGCCCTCACCGATGGCGAGCCGGTCTACTTCACCTGGATCGTGGCCATCGTGCTGTGGGCCACCGTGCTGTTCGCCAACCTCGCCGAGGCCGTGGCCGAGGGCCGCGGCAAGGCGCAGGCAGACGCGCTGCGCAAGACCCGTACCACCACGCCCGCCCGTCTGGTCAAGGGCTACGACGAGAAGAACGACCCTGACGTGCGCGCCCCCGAGCGCGGTGAGGGCCCGTCCTACATCGAGGAGGTCCCCAGCTCGGACCTGAAGCTCGGCGACGTGGTCGTCGTCTCCGCCGGAGAGCTCATCCCCGGCGACGGCGACATCATCTCCGGCATCGCCTCCGTGGACGAATCCGCCATCACCGGCGAATCCGCACCCGTCATCCGCGAATCCGGCGGCGACCGCTCCTCGGTGACCGGCGGCACCCGCGTGCTCTCCGACCGCATCGTGGTGCGCATCACCCAGAAGCCCGGCGAAAGCTTCGTCGACAAGATGATCGCCCTGGTCGAAGGCGCCAACCGCCAAAAGACCCCGAACGAGATCGCTCTGGACGTGCTCCTGAGCTCCCTGACCATCATCTTCCTTGTGGTGGTGCTGTGCATCAACCCGCAGGCCTCCGCGGTGGGCGCCTCCGTGAGCCTGACGGTGCTGGTCGCCCTGCTCGTCTGCCTCATCCCGACCACCATCGGCGCCCTGCTGTCCGCCATCGGCATCGCCGGCATGGACCGTCTGGTGCAGCGCAACGTGCTTGCCACCTCCGGCCGCGCCATCGAGGCGGCAGGCGACGTGACCACGCTGCTGCTCGACAAGACCGGCACCATCACCTACGGCAACCGTCAGGCCTCCGAATTCCACGCCCTGCCCGGCATCGATCATGACGACATCGTCAAGGCGGCCGCATTGAGCTCGCTGGCCGATGCCACACCCGAAGGCCAGTCGATCGTGGCACTCGCCAAGTCCGACGGCTTCGACGTGGACGAGGTGCCGGGAGCCGTGGCAGTGCCGTTCACCGCCGAAACCCGCATGTCGGGCCTCGACCTGCCGAACGGCGACCGCATCCGCAAGGGTGCCACCTCCGCCGTCGAGGCATGGATCGACAGGGAAGGCGGCACCATGACCACCGAGGTGAGGGACGCCCTGCATGACCGCGTGGCCGCCATCTCCGGCCAAGGCGGCACGCCGCTGGTCGTCGCCGAGCAGCACGCGAACGGTGAGGCCAAGGTGCTCGGCGTCGTCCAGCTGAAGGACGTCGTCAAGAAGGGCCTGAAGGAGCGCTTCGCCGACCTCAGGAAGATGGGCATCCGCACCGTCATGGTCACCGGCGACAATCCGCTCACGGCCAAGGCCATCGCCAAGGAGGCCGGCGTGGACGACTTCATCGCCGAGGCCAAGCCCGAGGACAAGCTCGCCTACATCAAGAAGGAGCAGGCCAAAGGTCAGCTCGTCGCCATGACCGGCGACGGCACCAACGACGCCCCGGCCCTCGCCCAGTCCGATGTCGGCGTGGCGATGAACTCCGGCACGTCGGCCGCGAAGGAGGCCGGCAACATGGTCGACCTCGACTCCGACCCGACCAAGCTCATCGACATCGTGGCCATCGGCAAGCAGCTGCTCATCACGCGCGGCGCCCTGACCACGTTCTCCATCGCCAACGATGTGGCCAAGTACTTCGCCATCATCCCGGCCATGTTCATGGAGAAGTTCCCGGGTCTGGGCGTGCTCAACATCATGGGTCTGCACAGCTCGCTGTCCGCCGTGCTCTCCGCGATCATCTTCAACGCGATCATCATCGTGCTGCTCATCCCGCTGGCCTTGAAGGGTGTCAAGTACCGCGCCGAGGCCAGCGAGAAGATCCTGGGCCGCAACCTCAAGGTCTACGGCCTGGGCGGCATCATTGCGCCGTTCGTCGGCATCTGGATCATCGACCTGTTCGTCCGTCTGATCCCGGGCTTCTGATCCGAAGAGCGATTAGGAAAGAGTGATTGTCATGAAGAACACCATTTCGCTGAACCTGCGCGCCTACTGGGCCGGGCTCAAGGCGGTGATCGTCTTCACCGTCATCGTGATCGTCTACACGTTCGTGATGACCGGCATCGGCCAGCTCGGCATGCCCGACAAGGCCAACGGCTCGATGATTACCAACGCGCAGGGGGAAGTCGTCGGCTCGTCGCTGATCGGCCAGTCCTTCACGGACGCCAACGGCGACGCGCTGCCCCAGTACTTCCAGTCCCGTCCTTCGGCGGCATCCGACCCGAACAAGGACGAGGACAGCCAGGGCTACTACGCGGCCGCGTCCGCCGGCACCAACAAGGGCCATGCCGACGCCGATTTCGTCAAGTCCACCACGGAACTGCGCAAGACCATCGCCAAGCGCGAGGGCGTGAGCGTCAAGGACGTGCCGTCCGACGCCGTCACCGCGTCCTCCTCCGGACTCGACCCGGAGATCAGCCCCGAATACGCGGCCATTCAGGTCAAGCGCGTGGCCAAGGAGCGCGGTCTGAGCGAGGAGCAGGTCGAGAATCTGGTCCGGAAGTACACCACCGGTCGTGGGCTCGGCTTCATCGGCGAGTCCACGGTGAACGTGGTCCGGCTCAATCTGGCGCTTGACGAGCTCAAGTGATTCGGCATGCGGTCTGCCGGTGATTCGACTGATGCGTTGTCGTCGATCGCCGTGGCAGGCGGCGGCCGGTCGTCAGGGGTGGTGACGCGGGACATTCGCGCCGCCACCCCTGACGGCGTTTATCGTATACAGTCGTATTGGGATGTCTGGGAATACGGGGGCTGATATGGCACAGGCACGAGGAACGTTCAGGGTGCTGCTGGGCGCCGCACCGGGCGTGGGCAAGACGTGCGCGATGCTCAAGGAGGGGCATCGCCTGCAGGAGGACGGCAAGGACGTGGTCATCGCCCTGTTGGAGACCCATGGTCGCGCCGCCACGGCCAAGGCCGCCGATGGGCTCGAGATGGTGCCGCGGCGGCATCTGCGCTACCGCGGCATGTGGCTCGAGGAGATGGATCTGTTCAAGATCATCGAACGGCATCCGCAGGTGGCGCTCGTCGACGAGCTCGCCCACACCAACGCACCCGGATCGGTGCACAAGAAGCGCTGGCAGGACGTCATGGACCTGCTCGACGCCGGCATCGACGTGATCACCACCATCAACGTGCAGCACATCGAATCGCTCAACGACGTGGTGCGTGAGATCACCGGTAGCACCCAGAAGGAGACCGTGCCGGACAAGGTGCTGCGTTCCTCCTCCCAGGTCGAACTGGTCGATCTGCCGCCCGAAGGCCTGCGCGAGCGTCTCGCCGCCGGATTCGTCTACAAGCCCGACCGCGTGGATGCGGCCCTGAGCAACTACTTCCGCGTCGGCAACCTCACCGCCCTGCGTGAGCTGGCCCTGCTCTGGCTGGCCGGGCGCGTGGACGAGGCGCTTAAGGCCTACCGCGAGGAACACCACATCAACGCCAAATGGGAGACGCGCGAGCGCGTGATCGTTGCGCTGTCCGGCGGGCCCGAGGGCGAGCAGCTGCTGCGGCGCGGGTCCCGCGTGGCCCGGGCGTCCGGCGGCGGCGACCTCATCGCCGTGCATGTCACTCCCGAGGACGGGCTGGCCGGCTCCAATCCCGCCCTGCTCATCAAGCAGCGCGAACTCGTCGAGGAGCTGGGCGGCACCTATCATCAGATCGTCGGCGAGGACATCTCGGAGGCCCTGCTCGACTATGCGCGTGCGAACAACGCCACGCAGGTGATCGTCGGCGTCTCCCGGCGCAACGCGCTTTCGCGCTGGCTGGGCCGGCCCTCCACGCCCAACGGCATCATCGAGAAATCCGGCGATATCGACGTCCATATCGTCACGCACTCGTTCGTCAACAAGGGCTTCAGGATGCCCTCCTCGAATAGGCATCCTATCGCGTGGAGGCGCAGGGCGGCCGGGTTCGCGTTCGCCGTGTTGTCCGTGCTGCTCGCCGGTTGGATGCTGTACCAGTTCAGCGCGCCCACCTATGCGCAGCGCGACGCCTTGGTGCTGCAGCTGCTGGTGGTGGTTTCCGCCGTGATCGGCGGGCTTGTGCCCGCCATGGTGTGCGCGGTGCTTTCCGGACTTGTGCTGGACCTGCTCTACACGGTGCCCATGGGGACCTTCCATGTGATGCGCGCCTCGGACATGGTGACCATCGTGCTCTACGTGCTCGTGGGCGTCATCGTCTCCGCGGTGGTGGACCGCGCCGACACCATCGCGCGGCAGGCCCAGCGCGCCAGCGCCGAATCGGAGACCTTGGCCAGCGTGGCCGGGGTGGTGCTGCGCAGCGACGATCCGCTTCAGGCCATCGTGCACCGCACCCGCGAGGCGTTCGGATTCTCCTGCGTGCGCGTCGTGCAGGACGGCCACGTCATCATCTCGGACGGCGAACCGGGCACGAGGACGGATTCCGCCATTGACGGCGACGGTGACCTCGCCGTGTCCGTCGAGGAGCCGGAGACCATAGCCATGTCGGACGACGGACCGGAGCTCAAGCTGTACGGCAAACCCGTCGAGGCGTCGGACCAGCGCATGCTGCTGGCCATCCTCTCGCAGATCCAGACCGTGCTCGAGCACAAGGATCTGGAGCGCAAGGCCAGCGAGATCGGGCCGCTCGCCGCCGCCGAGAAGGTGCGCACCGGCCTGCTCAACGCGGTCAGCCACGACCTGCGCCGTCCGCTCGCCTCGGCCACCGCCGCCGTCTCCGGACTGCAGCGCATGGGCGACACGATGAGCGCGCGGGACCGCAAGGAACTGCTCAGCGTGGCCTCCAACGGCCTGAAGCAGCTCACCAAGCTCGTCACCGACCTGCTCGACGTCTCGCGCATCCGCGAGGGCGCGCTGCCGCTGTCGCTGGTGGCCACGGATGTGGGCGAGGAGATCATCCCGTTGTTCGACGAACTCGGCATCGGACCGGGGTCCATCGATCTGGACATCGCCCCCGACCTACCGCTGGTCGTGGCCGATCCGGCCCTGCTTCGCCGCGCGCTGTCGAACGTGCTGGTCAACGCGATGCGGTTCACCCCGTCCTCCAAGCGGGTGCGGCTGTCCGCATCCTCGTTCAACGGCGTGGTCGAGATCCGCGTGGCCGATCAGGGCCCCGGCGTGCCCGATTCGCGCAAGAATGATATCTTCCTGCCGTTCCACCGCCTCGGCGACACGGACAACACCACCGGTCTGGGGCTGGGCATGGCGCTGTCGAAGGGGTTCGTCGAATCGATGGGCGGTTCGATCAGTCCCCAGGACACGCCGGGCGGCGGCCTGACCATCGTGATCACCCTGCGTGTGGCCGACCAGAAGCTGCGTGTCGGACAGCCGATTCCGGCCGACGACCGACCTGATCCGGCCGACATCATCGCCAAGGACACGCTGAACGTTTCGGGGGCCGTGTCCGATGTGATCCTGCCGCTGCCGGGCAGCGGGCAGTCCGACGAGCGCGGGCTCGACCGGTTCATCAACTACGGCATCATGCACGGCGGCAGGGATGAGGGGGATGCGGACTCCGACGATTCCGACTCCTCGGTTGACGCCGGCGCTGGGGAGAGCGCGGGGTCAGGTTCCGATGCCGCGCCTGACGCCGGTGAGCGGCATGACGTTGCGGAAGCGGATGATGATGAACGACGGTATGACGACGATTCCACGGACGGCATACAGTCCGGCGTGGAACCGGCCTCGATGGATGCCGTCGCCGACGGTGGCGGCGCCGGTGACAGAGCGACGGGTTGGGACCCGTCGATGACGGATTCGGGAGAGGAGGCACGCCGATGAAGATTCTGGTGGCGGACGACGATCCGCAGTTTCTCAAGGCGTTGAAGATCACCCTGCACTCGCAGGGCTACGACATCGTCACCGCGCGTGACGGCGTCGAATGCATCACGGTGGCGGTCGAGGAGCACCCCGACCTGTTCGTGCTGGATCTCGGCATGCCCAGAATGGACGGCATGGGTGTGATCCAGGGTGTGCGCGGTTGGGCCGAGGCGCCGATTCTGGTGGTGTCCGGGCGCACCGACGCGCGTGAGAAGGTGGCGGCGTTGGACGCGGGTGCCGACGACTATGTGACCAAGCCCGTCTCCATCGACGAGCTGCTGGCCCGCATCCGCGCCCTGCTGCGCCGGGTCGCGCAGGAGAGCACGGCGGAAAGTGAGACGCCGCTGGTGCGGTTCGGCGACGTGACCGTGGATCTCAACGCCCATGCCGTATTCTGCGGGGAAGCGGGGCGCGAGACGCGCGTGCGGCTCACGCCCACCGAGTGGAAGGTGCTCGAGGTGCTGGTGCGCAATGCCGGCAAGCTCGTGACCCGTCAGGACCTGCTCACCTCGATCTGGGGGGCGCAGCACGTCAAGGACACCGGCTATCTGCGACTGTACATTTCACAGTTGCGCAAGAAGATCGAGCCGGACCCCGCGCGGCCCAGATACCTGAAGACGGAGACCGGCATGGGCTACCGTCTCGACATCAACGGCGAACCGGAGGCCTGAGACGGTCGGCGGATGATGCGACCGGATGGTGTGACCGTTTTGCGGATAAAAGAATGCTTGGCTTCCCTGAGCGAGGGAAGCCAAGCAATGTGGCTCTTCGGCTCTCAGGCTCTCAGGCTCTCAGGCGATCACGTCGGCGATGGCCTCGGGGATGGCTCGGATCACGTCGCCCGCCACGATGGGGTGGCCCAGCGTCATGAACCGCTGACGGCGGCCGTGCCCCACCAGCTCGGGCTCCTGCCAGCCCTGCTGCTCGGATTCCGAGGCGATCGCCGCGGCCATGCCATGCAGACATCCAACGGCAGGACGAACGTGCGGTCTACATCGGGAGTGAACTGGATATAGTGAATCGGATAGGCGATCGGATCGCCGTCGGAATCCTCGCCGTCACCATCCGTCGTGTCCGGAAACGCAACCGGCTCGACCGGCCAGAATCTCGTGGATACGGCGAGCAGACCGTCCGGCCGGCCGCGCAGTCGCCGGTGCAGATACCAGACGGCAAATGCGGCCGTCACGCCGATGGTGAGAAGAAGGATGATGTCACCGGGATCGATCGGCGGATCGGCGTGCGTGGCGCGACTCAACCAGTCGCCAACGGCCGCGGCGATCGGCGTACTCACGGCTAGAGCCCCCGAGAGCACAGCACTACGATCTCTGTGCCGTCAAGAGGATACCTGCTGTTGGAATCCCATCGGTCGAACAGGGAAAGAGGCTCTTGGCACCAAGCCTGAGTCCGACGCAGATTCTTACCTGCCGGAGGCAGTCCTCCAAACGCAAACTCCTTGATGAACCTAAGTTTCATATGAGTCTCGGGATCCATAAGATGCAAGCAGTTGGACGCCCCGCTGACCTTCCAGTCATCAACTGGATCTTCGAGGAGCAACTGTCGCAGCGCCGCAAGAAAGTTTTCCGCATAGTGTCCTTTGTACTCGTTGCGGCTTACCCCTAACGCATCAAGGGCTGCCATGGCACGGCCCTTCGCAAGAGGGAGATTCGTGGGAATCATGTCGTTGATTGGCGCGAGACGCTGCTTTATGAGTTCTATGCGGTCCATGACCTTCCTGCAATTCTCTGCGATTATGCAATTTTATTGTTTTCCGAAATTTTAGCACGCATTATTAACATTCGGCAAGTCCCGAGAGATTTGGCCTACGACAAGCCGTCTATGCTCACCTCGTCACAACTCACTCCTGAAACGGGAAACCCTGCTCGGAGATTCTGGGCTGGGTCTAAGGAACGTATGTCTCGCATGTGCTTTACGTCTTGCATGATCTACATGATCTATCTGTCCGCCGCTATCCCGCCGGTTTTCCCTGACGATGAGTGTCAACGGAGACCGTTGCCTGTCGGGCTCCTTGATCGTCATCAGAGGAGGCCGTCGTGGATTTGTTGAATCAGGTGCTTCAGTTATTCGTCAGGTTCGCCACTATCGGCGGCGGACTGTGGCTGGTGTGGGGCGCCGTCACATTCGGTGGCGGTCTGAAGGATCATAACGGGCCGCAGACGCAATCGGGACTGTGGCAGATCGTGGGTGGAGGCATGATCATCGCGGCTGCGCAGATTTTCAACGCGGTGGCTCTGGGCTGAGCTGATTCGGGGCCTGCCGTGGAGGACTTCATCGTAGCCATGCTCAACATGATCGGCGGCGGAGGTGCCGGTTCGATTACGGCCGGGCTGTTGTCTCAGGCGCCGGAGACGTGGAATCCCGCTCTTTACCAGTTGGCGGTGAACGTGCATGGAGTCGCCGTCAAGCCTCTGACGTCGGTGGTGCTCGCGGTCATGTTCACGTTGGAGCTGGCGCGTAACTCGACGCGCATCGAAGCGGACCGCGATCTGGGCGTGAAGATCGTGGCCGGCACCATGTTCAAGATCGCGTTGGTGTTCATCGCCGTGCAGAACGCCAGCCTATTCATTCGGATGTTCAATCAGGTCACGCAGTTCCTCATGCAGGGCGTGTCCTCTCAGATGTCGTATGAGGCGACGGGCGACGGCGGTCAGCTGGGTGATCTGATGCGCGACCAGATTCGCGACGCCGGGGTGATGGGACAGGCGGCGTTGTTCTTTCTGCTGGTGATCCCGTGGCTGTTGTCCCAGTTGGCGTCGGTGGTCTTCACGGTGGTGCTATATGTGCGGTTCATCGAATTGTATGCGTTGACGGCGTTCCAGTCGTTGCCATTCGCATTTCTGGTGCATGAGGACACCAAGCCGATCGGCGTGGGTTTCTTCAAGTCGTATGCGCGCACGTCGGTGAATGCGGTGTGCGTATTCATCTGTCTGGTGTTCTATCAGCGAATCGTGGTCGATGCCGTGAAAATCCCGAATTCCGCGGACAAGGGCATGGTGGCATGGGTGACGGGCAACTTCGGCAATCTCATGATGGCGGGCATCCTGCTGTTCTTCGTGATCGCGGTGAGTCAACGTGTCAGCCGGGCCATAGCCGGCGGCGAGTAGCCGCCTACCACAACCGGACCCAATCGGAAAGGATTCTTTCATGCTGCAGATGCGCGTATATAAGGAGATCGCCAATGTCGAGGCGAAGGTGATGTGGGGCCTGAGCTGGCGCCAACTGGCGGCCGCCGCGTGCATGCTCGTCCTGGGCGGAGGCGAGGCGGCGTTGTTCTGGTCGTTGGGACTGTCCGATCTAGGGTCGTATCTGCTGTTTGCGGTGTGCCTGCCGTTCGCGCTGTGGGGCTGGTGGCGTCCGAAGGGACTGAAGCCTGAACGGTATCTGGGATACATGCTGCGCCAGCGTTTCGGTCCGAAGGTCTATCTGCTTGAATCCTATGTTCCCGCGAGGTTTCCCGGCAAACCGTCGTTGAAGGAGAAGACCCGTAGACGAATCAAGGGAAGGAAGGCACGTCGTCATGTCTGACATCAGCGGCAGCAAGGCGGTCAAAGGCAACGGCAAGCGACACGGAAAGGCCGGGAACCGGCGGTCCGGGAATCGCCGCATGCCTCGTTCATCGAAGGAGCTGCTTGGCTATGATTCGATGCTGTCCAATGGCATCGCGTTCCTTGGCGGCGATCGGTGGAGCGTGTCTCTGCGAATCAGCGACATCAATTATCAGGTCGCGACCCAGGATCAGCAGCTGGACGTCGTGGACCGGTGGGGTCGTTTCCTGAATTCGGTCGGCGAGAACATGGGTGTCCAAATCACGGTCGCCACGCGCATGCTGGATCCCGAGGAGGTGACGCGTAGCATCGCCATGCCGCTCCGAGGCGATGCGTTGGATGGATTGCGCGGGGACTTCAACCGCAATGTGCGTCGGCGTCTCGCCGGCCGTTCGCAGGGCGCGGTAACGGACAAGTATCTGACGTTGACGCTGCGCGAGCGGGATGGGGAACGTGCGGTCACGCTGCTGAACCGTGCCGCGTTACGTGCCACGGCGCAACTGCGATCGGTGGGCGGATGCGTCGGCGTCCGTTTGAACCGTCAGTCGCGTCTGGCGGTGCTGCACGGGATGCTGCGGCACGGTGTCCGGTTCCCGTTCACCGAGGACGGCTTCCTGAAATCGCATGGCATGTCCACGAAGGATTACGTGGCCCCGTTCGCCGTGGACGTGTCGGACCGCCGTCGGCTCCGGTTGAGCTCGGGCACCACGGAAGTATGGCATCAGTGTCTTTTGGTGCGTGATTTCCCGGATTATCTGAGCGATCAGCTGGTGTCGTCCATCACGGACATCAAGGCGGACATCACGGTCGGCATCCATCTGTCCCCGCGGGGCAAGGCCGAGGGGTTGAAGCTCGTGAACCGGACGATCGCCGAGATGGACATGCAGGCCATCGACGAGCGGCACAAGAACCGCAAACAGCATCTGCCCGAGGACATGCTGCCTCATGATCTTCAGGAATCCATGGCCCAGGCGGGCGAACTGCGCGATGATCTGGAGCATAACGGCGACCGTCTGGTGGATTCCCTCATGATCGTGGACGTGTCGGCGGACAGTCGCGAGCAACTGGACCAGACGGTCCGTGACGTGACGGCCGCGATCGATGGACAGTCATGTGTGGCCGAGACCTTGGCCTACATGCAGGTGGAGGGACTGAACGCCGTGCTGCCATTGGGAAATCCTTTGCCGCCGATGCGTCGCACGCTGACCACGTCGAGCGCGGCGATTTTGGTACCGTTCACGTCGCAGGAGCTGTTCGAGCCGGGCGGGGTGTTCCATGGGGCGAACGCCCGCACCGGCAATCCCGTGGTCATCGACCGTACGAAAGGCATGAACGGCAACGGATTCGTTTTGGGTACGACCGGGTCAGGCAAGAGCCAGGCGGCGAAGAACGAGATCACCCAGATCTATCTGACCCGTCCGGACGATGATCTGATCGTCATCGACCCGGAACGTGAGTTCACGCCGTTGTGCACCGGTCTTGGCGGCGAGCGAGTCGAGATCGGGGAATCGTCGCGCGCGCATATCAACGCTTTGGATATCGAGTATGAGGATGATTCCGAAGGCGATCCGATCCGGTCGAAATGCGCGAGCGTGCTGAACATGCTCGGCGTGCTAATCGGCGGACAGGACGGAATCGACCGCATGCAGCGCAGTCTGATCGACCGTACGGTCATCGGCATGTATCGCGAGGTGCGGGAACATCCGGAACTGGGCATGCCCACGCTCGTCACCCTGCATAATCGTCTCGCGGCTTTGAACGAGCCGGGTGCCCGTGATGCCGCGCGAGCATTGGAAATCTACGCGACCGGCAGTCTGAACGCCTTCGCTCATGCCACCGATGTGAACACGTCCAGCCGGTTCCTGGTCTATGACGTTTCCAATCTGGGAACGGGGTTGCGCACGTTCGGCATGCTCGTCGTTCTGGATCAGATATGGAACCGGGTCGTCAGAAATCGCCGTCTCGGCCGACGCACCTGGCTGTGGGTGGACGAGTTCCATCTGCTGTTCTCGAACCGGTATGCGGCCGAATACTTCCTGCGCCTGTACAAGCGCGCCCGTAAATGGGGCTTGTGCCCCACCGGCATCACGCAGAACATCGAGGAGCTGCTGGCCAACCAGGATGCGCGTCTGATGCTCGCGAACAGCGACTTCCTGTTGCTGCTGAACCAGACCGCCACGGATGCCGATGCCTTGTGCGAACTGCTGAGGCTGTCCGATGAGCAGCGGGCGTTCTTCACCGGGGTGCAACCCGGTCAGGGCATGGCCAAGAGTGGCACCGCGTTCATACCGTTCGACGGGCGCATCGATGCCGATAGTCTGCTTTACCGGCTGTATACCACGAAATTCGAGGATCGGAAGCCCGAATGAGACCCGTCACCTCCGACTCATTCCACGCCACACGCAATCTCGTTCGGCCGAACGGCACGATTCATGGCTTGAAAGTCCGTCATGTCAATGGACTCTCCCATGGCCCAATGCTGACCGGGCTAAAATGGCCACGAACCACCATCAGGAATAGTCAATCCGAAGCATCGCGCCCAATCGGCACAACAACCGTCAGCGCTTTGAACCGTGGTGTGAAGGCGACACGGTCCGTGCTTGAATCGCAATCGACACAGACGGAGACCAGCGAGGACGACGATCTGTTGTTGCCAATGGTCCCTGCAGACCGGGTACGCGACGGCGTGACCGGCATTATTCGCACAAGACATGCCGCAAGAGGTTCAACGGCACGTGCCATGGCAGGAAGAACGGCTTCGGTTCGTGCCAAACGTACGAGGCGTTTCGGCAAGACCGTACGATCGGGTGTCCACGGGACCAAATCCGCTGCCAGAGCTTCGACGCAGATTGCACGACAAGTCACGCAGACGGTTTCTCGGACTATGACGGCGGTGAAGGCCGGTGTTGCGGCATCGGCATCAACTGCGGTCAGCATTCCATTTCTATTGGGCGCGGCGGCGGTACTGATGGTCTTCAGTCTGCTGCTGTGGTTCATCCCCACCGTTGCCGTCGGAGATGACGGAGGCTGCGAGGCCCGTGTGATCGAAGTCCCGGACGAGGCGAAGCCATGGGTTAGTGAGGCGGCTCGATCGAGCGGATTAAGCGCTGATTTCATCGCGGCGATCATGAAGCAGGAATCCGGTTTCCGACCGGATGCGTATGCCGACGACAGTAACGGCGGAACATGGGGATTGTTGCAGATGAACAGGAGCGTATGGCGCGGCGTACATCCCGAAGGCGCCGACCAGACGCCGCCTGAAGGCATTACCGCCCCCATGGTCCATGCTCATTACGGCGGCATATACCTGAAAAACCGTCTGGAAGGCGTCAAACAACTCAAAGTCGAGCATCCGGGCATGCCGTTCGCCGAGCTTGACGATCTGACGGCTTTGGTCATCGCCCATAACGCAGGCGAAGGCAATCTCATGAGATACCCGGATATTCCCAACACCACCAAACGGTATCTCGACAACGTGAAGCTGGCCATCGACGCGGGAGGCGGCTGCTCGGCCACGGCAGGCCGAACCATCGGCAAGCTCACGCCGCCATTGGTCATGCAGCCCGGAACGCTAAACGTGGACGTGGCGGCGACCGGCACGCCCGTAGGCAAGATCACCACCTATGAAATCGGCCAATGCACATGGTGGGCGGCCGCCCGCCGATTGCAGATCGGCAAACCTGTGGACGGTTACATGGGCGACGGCTGGATGTGGGCGTCAAGCGCCAGAAAATTCGGATACCCGACGGGCGGCGGCATACAGCTCGGCGACGTGGCGAGCTTCGCCAAAGGCTATCTCGGCGCAAGCGCCGATTACGGACACGTCGCCATCGTCGAGGAAATCAAGGACGACGGCAGCATCGTCGTCAGCGAATCCGGCGGCGGCCTCCCATACGCATGGCTCAGAACCCTTACCAAAAAGCAGGCCAACAATCCCAGCATCACTTACATCCACTAATCCCGAGGGAAAGAAGGAAGCATGCGCCGCATCAATCCCAAACTTGATCCTTGCGAGCTTTCCGATCTTATGAGCGATTCCGGCAACTGGGATCTCCTTGCGCAAATCTGCGATCATCCCGGTACATGGCCGGAACTCGACCAGTGGGCTGCGCATGCCATTGCAGATCCTGAAACCGCTGGGGCTCCACCGGAACCGTTGCCCGACAGGAAACCCGAGCATCGGCTGCTGCCCATCACACCCATCATCGACGATGAGCCGCCTTGCGATACGAGGAGCAATAACACTCTCGCCTCCAAGCCCGGCAAGCGGACGGGAACGACGGTAGGCATGCCGATGGAGGACGGAGAACATGTCGAGGATGATGCGCCCTTGGCGGAATTATCTGCTGACAATGCGGATGAGGTGGCCGTCCATCGGCATATCCCTTTTACCCGCATCGCCGGCATCATGCTCGCTTCGGTCATCGCAACGGGATTAACCACAGGCCTTGTCATGGCGAAGAAGAACTATGACCATCAGGAGGCGCTCACGTCATGCAATCATGCAATCAAGCAAGCTGACATAGTGCGGATTGCATGGGACAAGGCATTGAAACAGGCGGAACCATATGTGAAGCTCCAGGATAAAGACGTGCAGGATCCCAAGTCTTTGGAACTGCTCGCCAAAATCATGCAATATCAGCCATCAATCTCAACAGAAAATTGCAATCCGAGTCTGACGGCCGACCGTCTCGATCGCAATCGTGCAGAAATAGGGAGAGAGAACAACCAGCTCAGAACCCAGATCAGGAACCTGCATGACACAGTTGACACGGTCAAGGCATCACACGAACAACAACAGATCGACAACGCACAGAACGTACTGAGTCAAACCATTGAAGACGCCGATAGGCTCTACAAAGAATCCGAGAACAAGGTCAGAGACGACAACACCCGCACACGACTCAATGAGCAGATCACCCATGCACGACTCATGACGCGCGACCACCAGAGTCTTGATGTCTATGACAGAACCATCCAAGACCTCAACGAAGTCATGCAAATCGTCCGGGATTCCATGACGACTGTAGAGAACGAGGATACATCTGATGCGGACCATTCGGATGGTTTCACACAGTCAGGATCGGATCCCCAATCATCGAACCGACAGTCCGCACCATCATCGGAAGGTTTATCCTCGCCAGTCACGCAAGGCAATCCCACTTGGGAGGTGCCTGAGCAATCAGCAATCCCCTCATTTCCCGACCAGCTGGGTTAACATCACTTTGCAAGAATGGCTAGGAGACGGCGCTGCGGTATTCGTCGAGTTTCCGGGCCAGTCGGTCTCGACGATGTCGAACATATCAGGGAGCCTGCGGTTGAATTCGACCAATCTGTCGTTGGCAGTCACGGCCGGGCTGGTCAACTTGACCAGATTAAAGAGACTCTAAAGAATAAAAAGACGAGGGCTATCCCACAGAATTCATGGAATAGCCCTTATCTCATCAATTGCGACGATTGTATTCATTAAGAACACTGTTCGCGTATTCAAGATGAGATTCCGTCTGTTGCTTCATGAGCTCATCGCTCGCTATGATATCGTTCTTCTCCTTCAGCAATTTCCATGCGAATATACTGTATTTATGAGACGGATCTGCATATTCTGGAAGTTCAGGTCTTTCAAATTCAGTTAATCCAAATTTTTGCGCATTCGCCTTTTCGGTCTCTGCTGAGACTAAAGTCGCTAAATTCCAGAAAACTTGGTCTTCTTCCCACTGAGAATATGCCGCGGACACCTGAAACATCAGTACGCCCGTCATGCAGACATATATCAGGGCAATGACTGATATAATCTGAAAATACCTTTTACTCTTCATGACAGCCAGAGTCCATTTTCTCAGTCATAACGATATTGAAGCCCATACCAGGTCATATTATTTTTTCCTTGTTCATGGGCATGCTGCAACGACTCCGTCAACGTGATTTGATGACGATTCTCCGTCTTCTGATCTATGACTGGATTGGCTTTGCCGTTTTTTTACGACGACACCCACAACGAACATAGCGTGATCGATTTCATTATTTGAGGTCCAATCGACATACAATATGCTGCCTTGCCATGCTTTCCAAACATTATCCAAACTGTCATAACTATGCGAATAATGCTTCATGTACGAATAATTGCTATCCGCATTCATCCAAGCGCGTGTTGTCAGCTTATCCGGCATTACAGTAGAGTAATTCCATAGCCGCGTCAGCGTCATTCCGCCTTGATGAAGAGCCTGCGAGACAAAATTTGTACAGTTAGAGCCAAAAGACGGATACGCAGGATTCATTTTATCTTTATTTTCAGGACTCGTCCATTTATCGGCATAATTCATCGCCTTAATATAATTTACTCCGACGGAGTTGTCCCCGAAGGCATATGTCTGAGCCTTATTGAGTGCCTCACTTTCTAATGCGCCATTTTCATCCAAAGAAGCAGGTGTTTTGTCTTCGGTCGGCAATTCATCCGATGCGTCGGCATATTCCGGTGAATCTTGTTCATCAATCACTTTGTCGCTAATAATTGAATACCCTCGCTGCCTTCCCACATGGGCAAGCTCCATGACATGCGTAGAAGTCCAACTCTGGTCAAGATGGTCCGTTCGCTTACCATTAACATAAATAACAGTATCCGAGTCTGCGTCCAGACTCACGTTCACGGTCATATCTGCATCAATCAGATACTCTCCGTCATTTGATGATTGAATGCTTCTAATTGTCGGTACGACTTCAACATTCTTGCTGATAAGACCCTCTTTGGCTTGTTCCTCCGCGGTAAGTGGGATGTTCAGTTTGGACCTCGTACGCGGCGAATGATATTCGGCTAATAGTTCTTGCGAATACTGATGAAGCGTCTGCTGGATCTCTTGCATCTCCACATTGTCGCTTCCATACGCATATGCATTCGCAGGAAGCGTCAAGCTCGTCACTGCGAGAACCGTCAATATCGGGATAATCTTTTTTTGTTTGCATTTAATGCATGATTTCATGCATATTCAAGAGACTGACCGATACATACAAGTTGTGTCATCTATAGATGACACAACTTCTCGCTGAGGAACGGTGGTATGCCTCTGAGTAGGTAGATGCACTGGCTAGTGGGGATGCGCCCGAGTTCGTCCGGGGTGAGGAGTTTTCTCGCGTTCTTGCGGGTGCTGCGTGTCCAGCTGCCGTTGAGGCCTTTGGTTTCGCTGGTTTCGATGACGTCGATGGTTTGGTCTCCGAGCCGGTCGCTGATGTATTTGGTGGTGCTGGGTTCGTTGCCGCCGAGGAAGAGCTGGCTGTCGCAGTTGCCGGCGATGGTCTCCCAGTCATCCCGATAGAGGCTTTTGCCTTGGCTGACGGTCTGAAGGATGATGCTGCAGCTGATGCGTCGGCTTCGTATGGTGGCGATGAGCCTTACGAAGTTGGGGATCTTGCCGATGTTGGCGAATTCGTCGAGCATGCAGTGCACGTCGCGGTCAAGCACGCCGTCGGGTTGGGCGTCGGCTTTGCGTACAAGCGTTTCGAAGAGGCATTGGTAGAAGACGCTGGCGATGAAGGAGAACGTGGCATTGGTGTCGGGCAGTTCGAGGTAGATGATGCGTTTGCCTTGGTCGAGGGTTTCGAGCCGGATGTCGTCGCCGTCGAGAATCCGGCGTACCTCGCGCACTTGGAGGGGTGCGAGGTGGACGCCGGTGGTGATGATGATGCTTTTCTTGGTTTCGCCGGCGCCTTTGAGGAACGTGTTGTATTGGGCGCATGCGAACGCGAGCCCGTCGAGCATTCTCCGGGTTTCCGCGTCGTAGTCGTCGGGATGTTCGCGCATGCGGTGGATTTCGGTTTGGGTTTCGGCGAAGAGCGCGTCGATGATGTATTCCTTGTCTTCGTCTTGTTCGCTGGCTCCCATGCGGTCGAGGGTGTCGGTGACTTGGTTGAGGGTGGGGTTGCTTTCGGTGTAGTAGGTCCATGCGATGAGGGCGCATAGGAGTGCTTTTTCGGCGTCCTGCCAGAAGCTGTCTCCGGTTTTGCGGTCTCCGGTGGCGTTGGTGACGAGGTTGTCGGTCAGGCGCAGGATCGCGGATTGGGGTTCCTTGGAGTCGATGTAGCGCATGGGGTTGAACCGGTCGGATCGGTCGAGGTGGATGAGGTCGAGCGTGTTGACCTGATAGCCGCGGTCGCGCATGGCGTGTTCCGTATCGCGTTTGAGTTCGCCTTTGGGGTCGGTGACGGCCCAGTTCATGTCCACGGACAATAGGTTGGGTTTGACGTAGTAGCGGGTTTTGCCGGAGCCTGATGAGCCAAGCAGGAGCGCGTTGAGGTTGCGCAGGGTGCGTCGTGTGTCTATGGAGAGCCGTTCGGTCGCGGTGAATCGGATGTTGTGGGATTCCACGGGGTCGATGAACGGTTTGATGTCCTTCGGGGTGCCCCAGTGTGCGGAGCCGTGTTCCTCGCCGCTGCGCAGGTTCAGGCGTGCCGTGTACTTGTATGCCCAGATCAGCAGGCCGACGCCCGTTGCGGCGAGTCCGCACAGCAGGTCGGTATGGTTCGTGGACAGGTGGAATGGATGGTACAGGTCGAGCCAGAACCTGTTCATCAGGTCAATCACGCTCATGCCTTCATCCAGGTCGGCGCGTATCTGGTAGCCGATCTTGTCGCCCAGCCAGAACAGCGTGAACAGTCCCATGGCCGCGGGCAGTATGGCTTGCAGACGTTTCATTGGTTTCCCCTGTCTCTTTCCAAGCCGCCGCGGTGCTGTGTCATGGCTCGTCGCATGTCATCGCCTGCGGGGGCATCGGCCGGCTGCGCAATCCGGCTGTTGACGCGGTGTTCGGCGCGGACGCGGATGTTCGTGAGCGTTTGTTCCCTGGTCCATGGCGGATCGTCGGCCGCAGGCTGCATGACGGCGGTGTCCGCCGGCAAAAGTTCATCGTGCCCGGGCGTCGGCTGTCTGTTTCCCGCGTCGGCGGCGATGGTGATGCGCGTGAGGCCTTGGCGGTTCTCGATGGTGTCGCCTCCGTCGCACATCGCGGCAAGGATGCGTCCCACAGGTGTTCCCGTATCGTAGGTGGCGGGGATTTCGTGTGTGATTGGAGCGCCGTTGGTTTTCTCATCTGCGCCGATGATGGTGATCGTTCGCGCCGTGTTCACGGGAGCGTGTCCTTGACGCTGGTGTGCAGGGCCATTTCGTCGGCCAGGATGTATGCTTCGTCGGCGGTTTCCTCCTCATGGATGATGCCGTGGACGATGAGCCGTCGCCCCTGCAGCGCACCCTGTTCGCGTAGGTATGCCGCATGGTCTCCGGCTGCGTGCACGCGGATGATGAGCGGCGCGTCCATGGTGCCGGCGTTTACGGTCAGGGTTGCCGTCGTCCTACCGTTGCCGTCGGTGTGGAATCTGGCGTCATCGGTGAGGATGCCGCGCGCATAGGCCTGCGGGTATCGGGCGTCGCTCATCGGCTTGGCCTGCGTTTTCTGGTGGGTTTGTCGATGTTCGGGGCTTTGCCTTGGACGGCGTTGATGGCGTCGCGTCCGATGGTGCGGGCGTCACGGCCGCCTCCGGTGAGCGCGTCGGATTCGGCGCGGGCTCTGGCCACCCGAACGTGTTTGGAGGCGAGCGTGTCGAGGGCCTGTTCCCGTGCGGCCATGACCCGTATGCTCCACGGGTCCCGGTAGTCATCAATCGGCTGGCTGATGCGAGTGCGGTCGGGCAGTTCGTTGCGTCGGGTCTTGCGGTCCACCGGGTAGGATCGGCATGCGGGGTTCGCGGATTGGATGTAGTGGATTGCGGTGGCGAGGTCGGCGATGCGTTCCTCCGCCGTTTTGTCCATGTCGATGAGCACGCGGCCCTGCACGTGTTGTTCGTCGCATACGGTGCGCGTCCATGTTTCGTAGTCGCGCACGTCAACGGTGTCCCGTTGGTCGCGGTCGTGCTGGTATCGCGTGGCATCGAACCGGTAGGTGATGTCGTGCGGGTGCACGTCGGCCGACCATTCGGGCAACGGTTCGATGGGGATCTCGCGCAGGGTGACGAGCCGGTACGGTGGTTCGATGTCCCCGTAGGAGCCTTGGGGCTGGAGGATGCCGAAGCCTTCCATGCGCAGCTCGTAGCCGAGGCGTTTGAGTTCGTCCTGCAGTTGCCGGTAGGCGGTGTCCATGGTGGTCATGCTGGTCTCCTCGGCGGCTTATCGGTTGCGGGTCTTCGTCCGGTCCGGTGCGGATGGATGGGCTGTGGGGTCGTCGGCGCGCTGGCTGGCCCGTTGGCGTATGCCGTCGAGCACCGTGTCCTTGCCTTTCGACGTGTTTGGCTCTTCCTCTTTCGCCGGTTTGGGGTTGAAGGAGGTGAGGGGTGCGGGCAGCGCGTATCCCTGGTCGATCGGGGTGATGCCGTCGGCGGGGTCGAGTTCGCCGGCGGGCTTGGCGCCCATGGTTTCGGCGAGTATCGCGGCGGCGTCGCCGTGTCCGGTCCGGTCGGCGATGATGCGTTGGAGGGTGTCCTCCAATCCTGCGCTGATGTCGGTGGAATCGGTGGGCATGATGCACTGGTAGACGGGTGCCCCCCAGTTCGTCGCCGTGCCGGAGAGCGTGTATTCCATGATGCGTTCGCCGGGTTCGAGCAGTGATTCGAGCTGGAACGGTTCCCGTGCCGGCATCTGGTCGGGATTGGCGCGTTCTGCTGCGTGTTCGGCGATGAGTCTGGCGAACGTGGCAGAGCCTGAGGGCATGTCGCCGTCCAGCTGGTCGGCCACCGGTTTGATGAGGCCTTGGACCTGTCGGCGCAGGGTTTCGTCATCGGTGTCGTTGGCCCGCATGATGCGTTCGGTGATGCGTGTGGCGTCGTCCGATCGCATCACGTTGTCGTGCGTGTCTCCCCAGCGTTCAACCATCTGCAATGCATCGGAGACCGTCGGCATCGTGGCGTCGAGGCCGGGCTCGCTGTCGGTGTAGGCGTCGATGATCTGCTTGAGCTCCGTACCGGAATACCGTTTGGTGTCGGGGATGGTGGCGTCGAGCAGGAACCCCTGGTCGGCGAGGGTGACGTTGTCGTTGATGGTGGCGTCGCGCCCGTATTTCGCCACGTCGAAGTACATGCCGTATGGTCCGTCAAGGAGTTTCGCGAGTTCGGCGTTTTGGTTGACGCAATGCCAGCCGTACATCTCGTCCAGGTCGGGCGTGTTCTCCTGCGTGATGCCTTGCGGCGGGTCGTAGGTCATGTATTCGATGTCCTCGGATTGGACGAGCAGGTTCGCCAGTCCGATCGGGTCGTGCACGCTGTTCATGTCGGCCGCCAGCCGTACCGCCTCCAATGCTTCGGGCTGGTCTTGCGTGAAGATCCGGGCGGCTTGTGCGAGCGTGTTCAGGGCGTGGATGTCTTCGTATTCGCCGGGCCGGTAGTCGAGTGCGGCGAGCAGTCCCGTGTATTCGTGGTCGAAGATGCCGTATTCCTCGTAGACGACGCCTCCTTGGCGTCCGATCTCATAGGCTTGCTGCGCGTCGAGCGTCAGTCCGACCTGTTCGGTGAGGAACCGGTCGATCCGCTGCTCGTCCGTGGGCAGGCGCAGCCATCCGCCGATGAGCGTGCCCTCGTTGTATCGGCCGAGGTTGCCTACCCATACGTTGATCGTCAGATCGTCTTCCGCCATCATCGGCTCCTTGTCTGTGTTTGCGCCTGCGTTCTTGCCGGCGTGGTGGATGGTGTCTGTGCACGGCGTTTGGCCCTGTCCTTGATGGCGTCGAGCGTCCGGCTCTTGCCGGCCGTCTGGGATTGCGCGGCCGCCTGTTCGGGGTTCTCCGGGCCGGGTGCTGCTGCTGGCGGTTCCTCGCCGGTTCGGGTGCCGGTGGCGGTGACCGGTTTGTTTTCGGCGTGTTGCCTCGCGTAGGCCATGCGTTGCGCTTTGACGGCGCGGCACAGCTGCCATGCGTCGTCGATGCGCATGGTCTCGCGTTGTTCGCCTTTGCCGCGCCACAGTTCCACCGGTTCGCCGGGTTTGAAGCTGACGGTCACGTCGCGCCCGTTCAGTTTGGCGTCCCGTGCATGGTCGGTCAGGAAGCGGTCGAGCTGCCATCCGGTCAGGTCCACGCCGCGGATGCTGGTGCCTTGCGGTATCGCCACGCGCATCTTGTCGAACGTGCGCCCGTCCTTGGAGGTCATCCGGTACAGGTGCACGTAGCTGTTGGGGAAGTTCACGCGCGGCCAGATCTCCTTTGTTCTTCCGCCGGCCGCGGGTTGCGTCGGCTGCTCGCCGCCGGGACGGCCGACGGCCGTCCCGTCCTGCTTTGGCTCCGGGGCCGGGGTATGCGTGTTCCCGGGATGTTCGGGCTGCCATTGCGTCGGCGTCTGCATGGCGTCGGGCGTGTTCCATGATCGTGCGGCCTGCGTGCGGATGCGTTGGGCGATCTCGTCGGAGGCCTGGTCGAGGTCCGGCGCGGGGAAGCCGATCGCGGCGTCGGGCCATGCCTGGTTGTGGCGTCGGATGGCGTCATCGACGACCATGCGGGCGACCTGGTCCAGCCGGTTGTCCTGCGGCATGCCGGCGGCCGCGTATTGCTCGCCGCGTCGTGCGATGTCCGCCAGGGCCTGCCGGTCGTTGTCGATGAGGTTGTCCATGAGCCAACGCGCGTTGGCTGAAAGCTCGGGCATGGCGATGCTCCTTTCCGGTCATGGTCGTCGCGCATCCGTTCACCGGGTGCGGGTGCGTTGTTTCGAGGGCGCGGTGCGGCGTTGGCCTTCGATGCGTTTGCCGGCCCGCTTGCGGATGTCGTTCAGGGTCTGTTGTTTGGTTTTGGGGCGTCGCACGCCGCCGTCCGGGGCGGGGATGTCCATGCGGCTCCAGTCCAGGCCCCGCGAGCGTGCGGTCAGGGATTCGATCGCGTCGGCGATACGTCTGGCCTGGCCGGCCGGGTAGGTGAAGCGCACCGTGTCGTCGGCGACCCGTTGCGTGTGGTGGGGTATGTGGAGCCGGTCGAGCTGGTCGGTGATGATCGCGGCGTCACGGTCCCAGGGCACCGTGCGGAAGTCGAACCGGCCGTTCGATGGCGATTCGGCGTCGAAGGCGAGGCGCAGCGCGTCGTCGGATGGTTCGAGGAACGGGTTCGGCTCCTCCCGTTCCGGCATCGGCGTCGTCTCCATGGACGGCTGCGCGTGGTCGGCGCCACCGGGTTCGGGAATCGTGGCGGTCTCCTGTTGGGCGAGTTCCCGGTTGAGGCGCTCGACGATGCGCGAGACGACGTGGTTGACCTCGTCGGCGTCCCTGCCTTGGAAGTGGAGGAAGGTGCGGCCGGTGTCGCGGTCGTGCTCGATGTGGAAGGTGATGCCGGCCTTTTTCAGGTCGTGTTCGAGCTGCCGGGCGTATCGTCCGGTGACTTCCTGCACGTTGATCGGCTCGCCGGTGCGATGCAGGGTTTTGCCGTCCACCTTGCCGGTGGTCCTGATGCGCCGCAGTGTCTCGCCGGTGGCGTGCACGCCGATGCCAAGCAGGTGCAGCGCCTTGTCGAGCCCGTATTTGGTCACGTCGATGATGACGCGTGTGCCTTGCTCGCTGACGCGCATCATGAGTTCCTGTGCCTGGTCCTCGGCCGCCATGGGATTCTCCCGTCATCCGTCGTGGTTCGTTGCGTTCCAGCTTCCGCCGGCTCACCGGTTCCTGCGGCGGACACGATGCCCGTCATCGCGGCGTTGCGCGCGCCGTGCGCCGTCGGAGCGTTCGGAGGCTGGCGCGGTGCGGGCGATGAGCCGGCGCAGGGCGAGGGCGTCGGAAGCCAGGTTGCGGGTCTCCTGCTCCTCGATGGCGAGCTGGGCTTCCAGTCCCGTGGCGTCGGCTCCCTGATCGTGGTTGTCGGCGATGAGCGCGATCAGGGCGCGCATGTGCTTCGCGTTGCGTTCGACGGAGTCGGTGAGTCGGCCGAGCGTCGCCAATCGGCCGTCGCCCTCATCAATGACTTGGGCGAGCACATTGAGCTCGCGCAGGCTGTCGGCGAGCCGGTCGCAGGCGATCGCCTGACGCAGCGCGCGCCCGTTCACGCCGGTCATGTCCCGGCCGTCGAACCGTTGCCGACAGTAGTCCTCAAGTCGCAGCGCGGGCCGTGCGAACCATGCGTACAGGCTCTCGCAGTCCGTTGACCGCACATAGCCGCCGTTCCCGTCGGTGAGCACCTGTCTGACGTCGTCGGACAGGTAGGCGTGCCAGATCCTTCCGTCGCGCACGAGCCGGTCGCACGGTATTGCCAGGTGCAGGCGTCCGTGCGTGCCGGGCACCCGCACGGTCACCGCCGTATCCGTCCGACGGGTGATCATGGCCTCATGGAAGATGATCTCGCTGAGCGTGCGCCGGTGGATCTTGCCCATGACGGCGAGCATGTTGTACGCCACGCCCAGTCGCCGGTCTCGGATTCCGCGGGTCTGCCCGCATGACGTGTAGGTGATGCGTCCGCCGCGAACGGTCGCGTTGACGCCGAGCGTCGCGAGTTCGCGGCGGAATCCCGCGAAGTCATGGGCGTTCATGCAGGCCGTGTCGATGCTGGTGCGCAGCCGGTCCTTGAGGTTGCCGCCTCTGGCGCTCAGGTGGAGTTCCCCGATCGACGGGGCCACGCGCCCGGACTGTTCCGGCATGAGGATGTGCAGCCCGTATTCGCGGCACAGCCGGTCGCTGATCTTCCGCCATTCGCCCAAAGTCCCTTTCCGCAGACGCAGGGCCTTGCCCGTAATCCGGTCTGCCGGGCAGATGAGGATGTGGTTGTGCATGTGGGACCTGTCGGTGTGGGTGGCGATCACGTAGTCGTGCGTGCCTCCGGTGATCTCCCGGACGAACCGTTCCCCGATCAGATGCGCCAATCGGGGCGTGACCTGGTCGGTGGGATCGAACGATTGGATCACGTGCAGCGCCAACACGGCGCCCCGTCGGCGTGAGCCGCCTTTCGTGGCGTCCAACGCACGTTCGAAGCCGCGGGCGATGGACTCGGCGTCCGTGATGTCATCGCCGACGGTGGTCGAGGCCCACCGGTAGCCGTCGGTCTTGGCCGGGTTCGTCACGTAGGCGATGCTGCGGGCGAGCGTGCTTTTGATCTTGCCGATCTTGACTACAGCCATTCGGGCACCCCTTTGGGGTCGACGTCGGTCTCCACCCGGATGCTCAGGCCCGCGACCAGTCGTTCCGCCTGGCGCAGCTCGTCGAACACGCGCGAGAGCATGGCCAGGTCCGTCTCCCGCGTGGTGTTCGCGTGACGGGCGATCTGGTTGACGTTGTTGCCGATCCTCGCCAGTTGGGCGCTCACGTCATGCAGGTTCGCGGGCACGGTGATGTTGACGCGGTGGGCGCATCTGATCCGGTTGCGGGCGAACGCCATCCATCCCACGGGCCTGAGCCCGGCTTGGATACGCTGACGGTTCTCCACTTTGAGCGAGTCCGCCACCCACCGCCATTCCTCCTCGCTGAACGTGACCGTCTTGCGGATCGTCCTGGAACGGTTGCCTTTCCAGCCCATCGGCGCCTCCTCATATCGGGTTCCACGGGTGTCCCGCGATCGGCCCCGAGCTTCGCGGGGCCGCGCCGGTGTACGTACACCGGCGATGCTTGCTGCACACCAACCGCCCCTCCGGGGAGGGATGGTTGCGGCACCGGTCAGTTTCACCTTCGTGCCACGCCATGCGCGGCGGACTCCATGTCACGTTTCGCATGCCGGTGCCGGTTCCGTTTTCGTGTCCGCCGGCATCATGGCCGGCGTCGTTCTACGATGCGGGGCAACGAAGAACAATCACCGTGAGGAGACCGTCATGGCGAAGCCGAGGGAACGCAACCGGGCGATGCGCGCCATCGCCGACAACGCATTGGATGCCGAGTTGGAGGCGCTTCGGCGCAAACGCGGCGAACTGTCGCGTTTGGGCATCCTGCTGGACGACATGCGCTGGGCCGCGGAACGATTCCGCGACGCCGCCCAGTCGTTCTGCGACGACCATCACATGCCGCGCGCCCAGCTTGTGCGCACGCTCAGGATGGAGCCGAGGGAGACGGGCATGGCGTTCCATGCCGTCACGCCCGACTACGGACATGCCAATCCCGCCGATAGCCATGGCGAAATCCATGATGGCGCGGATTCGGCCGTCGAATCCGGCGGCCGACCGGCATCCGCCGCCGATGCGCCGGAGACTGCCCTGACGAAGGACAACGCCGCAACGGAGAATGCGGCTGATGCCATGGATGCTGACACGTCCGGTTCGATTGGATTGGACCCGGAGGGGTTGCGATTCGGTTTCCCGCGTCCTGGCGGCTACGCTGGATGACATTGGCGACATACGGGAGGTGACGGCGATGCCGATGCTGCTGGTGATGCTTGGCCTGTCGCTGGCGACGGGCGTGATACGCACGCTGATGCGGGGCGTGGCCTCGTGCCTTGCCCTGCTCGCGCACCCGTTGCGGCTCGTGGTGTTCCTCGCGAATTCCGTGTTCACGGCGTTCGCCATGCTGTCGGGATTGCTCATGCTGGCGTTCCTGCTCATGCATTTCCTCGCCGGCTCGGACGCTCCGGCATTGGACGGCTCTTTCACGTTAATCGTCGCCGCGTTCCTCACGGCCGTGCTTGCGAGCATGCTCATGGATTGGTGCGACGCGCGGCTCCGACGACGCTCCGCCCGCCACGGCTGAGCGTCACCCGCCGCCGCTTGGCTCCGGCAGGTGCGGGCGCGCATGCGCCGTCACGTTTCGCCGTCCGCGCCCGGACTGGGCGGAACCCGTATTCCGGTTCCGCCCAGTCCGTCGTCTATTCGGCGTCTTCCGGTTCGCCGGATGCGTCGTCGGTCTGCGACGTCCCGTCGTCGTCCGGTTCGCCGTCCTGCCCTATGCCGGCATCCCCGCCATTGTCGTCGTCATCGATTGGCGCGAGGGAGCCGTTGAGGGCTTCGGTCTCCGTGTCCGAGGTGCGGTAGCCGAGCGTTTCCAAAGCCTCGTACAGTGGCGCGGCGTGTTCCGCGATGGTCGCCGCGCCGCGCCACGTTTCCCAGCTGACGCGTTCCTCGGCCAACGCGTAGAGCAGTCCGAACGCGGCCCGTTGCGGGTCGCCGGCAATCATCGCGGTGACGGACGCGCGTAACGGGTCTTCGGCCTCGCTCTCCGGCTCCTCGGCATCGGCGCCGTCGCCCGTCGTGTCGATGCCGGTGATTTGCCCCCAGACGTCTTCGGCGTGACTGTCCCATTGGTCGAATCCCTCGGTGAGCGCATCGAGCGCGAATCTCGCGGACAGCAGGGCGACGGCCCTGCCGATGCCTTTCGGCTGGGATTTCAGTTCCATGAGATGCGTCACGAACGCGATGCGCAAATCACGGCTTGCCCGCGCGAACTCCTTGGCCGGTGCCGTCTCGCGTTCCTCGCGTTCCCGTTCCTCTCGCCAACGCGCCTCCCGCGCCTCGCGGGCCGCGGTCTCCGCCTCCTCGTCCACGGTCTCGTACAGGACGATGCCGCGCGCCCATGACGCGCCTTCGGCCCGCACCCCCACGACGGGCGTGGCACCGTCATGGGAGTCGCGCCATGCGTCGATGGCCTTGGCGATGTCGCCCGTGGTCAGCATCGTGGTGCGTCGCAATCCCTTCGGCGAGTCATACCAGCCGTCCGTGTTCGGTTGTTCGTCGGCCGCGTCGATGCCCATGCGTTCCAATTCGGCTCTCGCCGTGTCGAGCCATTCGCGCCATGTCCGCTCCTGCCGGGCGTGCTTGACGGCCATGTTCCAGTTCTTGCCGCCCGCCGCCTCGGCGAGCCGTTCCTGAAGGTCCGGATACCGGTCGAAGTCGGCGATGGTTTCCCAGTCGTCGATGCTCAGCTGGGCGGTTCCGGCCTTGCTTCGCGCGTTCTCGCCGATGGCGGCTATCTTCAGGCGTCGGCGCACCAATGACACGGAACGGCCGGTACGTTGCGCCGCCTCGTCCACGCCCACGCCCAAATCGAGAAGCCCCTGATAGCCGTCGGCCTCCTCGATGACGGTCAGGTCGGCGCGCTGGCTGTTCTCCACGAGCATGAGCTCGCGTTGCTCCCGTTCCGACAAATCGGCCACCACGGCGGGCACCCGGCTCAATCCGGCGAGTTTGGCGGCGGCGAGGCGACGATGCCCGATGACGAGCAGGTAGCGTCCCCGCGGCGTGGGAGTGACGAGCAGGTTCTGCCGGATGCCCTGCGCGCGTATCGAATCCGCGAGTTCCGACACGTCGCCCACGTCACGGCGCGGGTTCGCGGGGTTCGGGTCGATGAGACCCACGTCCAGCATGACGATGTTCGATTCGTCCATGCTCTCGTCGGTCATTACGGGACGTTCGATGATTGCGGTTTCCATGATTGTCTCCTTGAAAAAATCGGATGATTGGGATTGGTCGGGGCTTCCGGCGTCGGAAGCCCCGACCGGATTGAATCCGCGGCCGACGTTCAGTGGCGGCGGCGTTCCGTCCATGCGGGGCGGATGCCGTGTTCGCTGGCCGCGAGCACGAGGGACGCCAGCGAACAGTCGTCATCCAAGGCCAAGGCCTTGAGCGCGCGCACCGCGGCGGCGGTCGAACGGTCGGCCATCCACAGCAGGTACGCGCACGACGCCATCGGCTGCGCCTCGTATCCGTCCGGCGCGTCGGCCGTCACCGATTCCAGCAACGCCGTCGCGCGTTCCCCGCGTCGCGTGTCCGGCTGGTAGTCGGCGTCCTTGAACGCCCGTGACAGTTCGCGCATGACCACGGCCGCCGATTCCATCGAATGCGGCTGGGCGTACAGCATGTGCAGTTCGCCGCCGCCCATTTCGCGCAGCGATGCGAGTATCAGCGCGTCCCGCATGCTCAGGCACTCGGTCATCAGCACCGCCAGCGTGACGCGCTCCTCATGGGAGAAGCCGCCCTCGTCGCGCGACAGCAGGCCGTTCCACCTGTCCATCAGGGGCGCGAACCACTTGTCGGCCGCTTGCGCCGGTCCAAGTTCACGCCGGTCCTGAAGAAACCCGTCGCGTACGCGTTTCGCCAGTCCGGTTCCCGCCATGCGGGTGTCCACCATGTCGTTCATGTCCATCGGTCCTTTCCGTGTGGTTTCCATTTCGGACACCACCCGCCTGCCATGCGCGTAGGCGGAGAGACCGGAGGCGTGGACCGCGACGATCCGGGCCGTAGCGAAGACGGCATGCTGGTCCGCCGTCGCAGCGCAGGCACGGGAGCGGCGCGGGACACGGCGCAGGGAACACAGACGGAGCGCATGGCATGCTGGTGGTGGCCGCAAACCCCTCGTCAGATTCCGCGCGGCCCACCGCCGCGAGCATGCGAGCGGCCAAGCAACACGGTCATGCGCGTAGCGCATGGCCCGGGGCCGCGTTCCCGCGCCGATTGCGGAGAGTATGTCGAACAGCCCCGCCTGGAGCATTCTCTCCGCAAGCGGAGCGGGAAGTCCGCGATAAGTTACTGTCATCCGTAGATGTCAAACAGGAGCCAGGTCATGGACATGCGAGCCTCGAATCGTAGATAATGGGAGAGCTGTATTCTCGGACAACGAAGAAGGCGTAAGGTGCAGGTTGCGAGGAACCGCCTCATTATGGGCTCACGCCGGGGTAAGTCATCAGATGGGGGACAAACGCTGGCCGTCACCCCGCGGGATCGATTGATCCTATGGCTTCGTCAGCTCAAAGGGGAACGCCTGCTTCGTTTCACGACGACTCTGATCTGCATCGTTGGCACGATGGGCGTGCTGATCCGCGATTATGTGAAAGAGCGGATGGCAATCGGCACAGGATATTCGTTTATCCGGTTCCTCAACGAGGGAGCGGGGATATGGTACTTCCTCATACTGCTGGTTTTAGGAGCCATAAACGTGACGTTAAGGTCCAGAAGCCCCGTGGCGTTGCTGGCCTTGGAATTCATAGAACTCTCCCTGGGCGTCCTGTTCGGCGTTGGCCTGCACTCATACACGCAGGTCGCGCTTATCCTGGTGCTCTATCTGTGCATTCGGCTTCCCCTGTATGCCCAGGCCATGTGCGATCTGGCCATGATCTGCATGATCGCAATGCAATGCATCTATCCCTCCTATCTACAGCCTCAGTATTTGGCGTTACTGTATTCCGTCGCTTTGGCCGGCATCGCATCCTCACTGTTGTCCATAGTGCGGGAACGGCGAACGGCGAATAGGCTGCTGTCCGAGGCACGGCGAAAGGCCGCAATACTGGCGGAGGAGAAGAATCGTACGGAACGGCGCCTTCGCATGGCCAACGAACTGCATGACAGCGTCGGTCATGGATTGACCTCGATCATCGCGTTATCGCAGGGAGGCGAGGACTGCATAAGGAACGGCGGCTATTCCGACCCGCAACTGGCCGATGTCTTAGCGGAGATCACATCGATTGCGAAGGACAGTCTGGGTGATACGCGCCGCATCTTAAAGGTCTTCAATGAAGAGGAATCGCAGCCGTCTTTGGAACAGGTCGGTCTTGAACCAGTGAATCAGGATGACATCCTTCGTTTACGGGATTGGGACGATATCAGACCCGTACTGGAACACATACGCTCAACCGGAATCATCGTCGTGTTCACCGAAACGGGAAGACGCGTCGAGGATCCCCGCCGTTCGGATTTATGCTTCGCCGTCACTCGCGAGGCACTGACCAATGCCCTTCGGCACGGCGCGGGACTGACCCGCATTGCCGTCTCCTGGAATCATTACCGTGATGGCGGAACAGCAATCACGATCCGCAACGATGGACACGTCTCCGGACACGACACCACCGGCGAGGCATCCGGTCAAAGCGGGAAGCCGACAGGTGGAACCGGACTGCAACGACTCTCCCAACGCCTTGCGAAAATGGGCGGCACCCTGTCCTATGGGCCATACGGCAATGGCTGGGCGGTCAAGGCACTAATCCCCTGAAAGAAACGGAAGAACCATGAAGGATGCAAGAGACGACATCATCAAGGTCATGCTGGTCGATGACATGCGAGGGGCGCGCACCGGCTTCATGATGATGCTGAACAACGATCCGAACATCATCGTCAGCTCACAGGCCGCGGACGGCGCCCAAGCAATCGAGTTCCTACGGCAATCACCGCAGCAACTGCCTGACGTGATTCTGATGGACGTGCGCATGCCCGTCATGGACGGCATAGAGGCGACGGGCATCATCAAGGAGCAATTCCCCCAAATCCAGATACTGATCCTGACCACATACGATGAGGACGATTACGCCTTCGACGGATTGGCGCGCGGGGCATCCGGATTCCTGCTCAAGGATGCGACCCCCAAACAGCTACGTGACGCCGTACACGCCGTGCATAACGGAGATGCGGTATTGACACCGAGAATCACCGGTGAAGTGCTCAATCGCGGGGTTCGGCCCATATCGGACAACACCCGCATCAAGCTGCTACGAAGCCTATTCGACGGACTTTCCAAGCGGGAACGTGAAGTCGCGGAACTCGTGGCGGCAGGCTTGTCCAATCAGGAAATCGCGGAGCGCCTATTCATCGAAACGACATCGGTACGGCGCACGGTAAGCCGCATATTGGCCAGAATGCACATGCGGGACCGGGTTCAAATCGCCATAGCCTGGTATCAATCGGGGCTGGACCAAATAACAGGCGGCAAACCAGCATAAAAATCACGATATTCATCTCAAGGATTGTGGTGTTTGTCATCTTCAGATGACAAACACCACAATCCTTTTATTGGAGAATAGAGCGAACTGGTTAACTGTCTATGTCCATCGCTCAAGCGAACGGAACAAACCTAGCATATATATCACGTCACTTCTGCCATCCCCTAAGATAGGGCAGTATCCAAAAACCGTTAGGGGGGGGGACTTCGATTATTGCGGCTCGGGTCAATCGAAGAAAGGAAAACGATGTGCCAGCTGCCCGATTCGGCTTCACCCATCATCGCGTTTGAGAACGTCTCATTCAATCATGCCGGTCGCGAATTGCATGGGATCTCATTTGCCGCCTATGCAGGTCGAGTCACCGTTCTGATGGGACCGCATGACGCCGGCAAAACAACTGTTCTCCGGATGCTGTTGGGACTGGATATCCCGGATTCCGGATGCATATCCACCTGTGGCAAACCCTATGGCACATCCCGTATACCAAAAAACGTTGTGAGTGCAATGCCCGAAGCCATTTCACTGTCCCCGTATTACTCGGCCGGAACCTATCTTCGTTGGAAGGCGCTCTGGGCCGGGACGTCTGATTCGCTTCTTGACGGGATCATTCACATGACCGAACTGCAGAATCTTCTCACCGTCAAGCTCCACGATCTCGCTCCGATCGGTGTCCTCAAAATGCGATTCGCTATAGCTCTGCTTCCCAACCCCAAAGCCCTGATCGTAGACGAACCGCTCCAGGCACTTGATCAATCGGGCACGAATTGGATCTGCGAGCAGATACGGAAGCAGGCGAATCGTGGCGTTGCGGTGCTCATCGCATCCGAACCGGACGGCAGACTGAAGCCGATTACCGATGATGTTGTGGTACTGGATAAAGGCACCGTGGTAAAAGAGGGTTCCCGCGGCCAGCTCTGGAAGGAAGACTGAAAAACGCCGGCGGATCACCCGCTCCCATAGGTCCATGTGTTTGGTGTTTGTCATCCGAAGATGACAAACACCAAACACATTCTTGGATGTACCATCCAAATCAGGTTAACTGGAATGGCATGCACCGGCATGCAATCCGGTTCCATATACAGAACATGAGGAGAACGAAGATGAAGGATTATGTGCCTCCTGTCGTTGAGGTCATCGCATCATTCAAGGAAGCAACCAATGGCGTATGGTTCGGCAACTATGTCGATGTTGGCGGAGCCAAGGCCCCGTTCCCTTGGGGATCGAACTGACCGAAACCCTGCATATATTGATGATCCCTAGCTGTATCAGGATAGGGAAACGTGATGCCGTTTACGCATAAGAACCCAAACCGTACCGTGATTGTCCGCGGCGGGAAGCCGACGGACCGTTCGAAGCTTCCCGCCTCCATCAGCATCAATGACGAGGGAACATGCGTCCAGGTTCCTCTGTTGAGTGGCGATCGCATGTTCTGGACCGTCTCCGAAGATGAAGTGCTCCTGTCGGACAGCGCCTTCCGGCTTGCAAGCATCACGAACGCCGATCTTGACCTGGAACGCATCATCATGGATCTGCTGCCTTCGCTCCCTGACAGCCTGCGAGGGGACAAATCCCCATGGAGGAACATACATTCCGTACCCGCCGCAACCACACTGCACCTCGACAAATCCAATAGGCCGCGATATACGAGAGCGGAACCTTCACCCATAAAACATGTTTCAAACGACGTAATTCTGGCATCGCTAAGGAGCCGTTTCCTGACGATCGCGGATGAGTGGCGCAATGAGGCACCACTATCCGCCGATGTGTCCGGAGGAGTGGATTCCGCCGCCATCGCATACATCTTCGCCAGTGAGGGGGTTCGTATGCCCCTGTATCATGAAACACCCGACGATCCAATGAATCAGGATTCCCGATGGGCCGAGCGAATCTCCGAGGACGTTCGGATGCCACTCATCAAAATCGGCCGAGTCGTGGATGGAAACAGATCATTCGAATCCACAGCCGAATATCCCAACAGAGAGATACCTGAAGAACCGGTCTTCTGGAGCGATATCGAAGGCTATCTCAGCCGAATCTCCGAAATGGAAGCAGACACAAGCCGTATCCATGTCACGGGTTTCGGAGGAGACGAGCTGTTCGCATCCATGCCATCCTCATCATGGAGTTGTCTGCGGGAACACCCGCTGCGGCTACGGGACATTCGAAGACAATACAGCGCCGATTACCGGGTCCCACCCTATCAGGCAATTCTCGATCTGACCGACAGCACCGATCTGCATGAGGAATTACGGTCATCGCTCCTGGACGCGGAACAAGATCATGGCCATCGCTCCTCGCCTTGTGGATGGCACGATGCCATACGCATTCCCGAATTCCTGACCGCGAAAGCCAGGGATACCCTATATGGCGCCATTGAATCACAATTGAAACACGCCGACATTCGGCCATTAAGCCCCGACCGAAGCCGTCATCAGGCGCTCTACTCTCTGTCAATGCAGGCACGAATGCTCAATCAGGTTAATCGGACGTTCGCCTCCGACGACATAACGTTCCGCTCCCCCTACCTGGACCGTGGAATCGTGGGCTATGCGCTATGCGCCCCAATCAGTGCACGCACCGAGGGAAATCTACACAAAGCCGTATTGTACCGGGCGCTCAAGGGTATAGTCCCCGAAACGATATTCCGGCGTCCCGTCAAAGGCGATCACTCATATTCACTGTATCTGGCATGGCAACGCTCGAAAGACACGCTGCTCGACTCAATCGCCGGCGGAGTGCTGGACGAAGAAGGACTGATCGATATACCAGCCGTACGGCGTCGAGCTTCCATGCCGATGCCTGACATCACGTTTCTGTTTGAAATGCAACGAGTCGCGGCAGTGGAAAGGTGGCTAAGACATGCAAACCGATAACACGATGGCGAACACCAGCCTGAAAGACCAGATATCCCTATATCCCAAAGAGGGAGGGGCAATCGTATTCGTCAACGACACCGGCGAATACCTGCAGGTCAACGAAATAGGCCGAATCATCCTCGACGGTCTGATGCACGGCAAAACCGTCGAGGATTGCATGAACGCAATCGCCGAAGAATATCAGACCGACAGACAAATCATCGTCCGGGATACGGAACGATTCCTCGCCGATATAGGGAAGCACGTGCGCCTATGAGTATCCCTCTACAGCCGGAAGCAACCACACGCGTCAACTTTCACGACCGCCTGGTGGCGCTGATTGCCATCATTATCGGAAGACGGATGGAACGACAACGAATCGGAAAGTTCTGCCGCCGGCTTGAAACGTGGTCCGAACGGTATCCGCCAGCCGATGCCGACATGGCGAAGCGTTACCGCAACGCCGTATGTTCGGTAAGCCGCAGATGCCGCAGCCAGCAGGGTTGTCTGCTTCGGTCGCTCTCCACGGCGGCGGCATGCCGCATATCTCGCCGATCCGTCACATGGTGCACCGGGTTCACCGATCGTCCCTTTCGCGCACACGCCTGGGTCGAAGCCAACGGCATACCCATCGGCGAACCTGATGCCGTCAGACGGTACACCATCACCAGAACCAGTTCCGAACGGAAAGATACGCAATGACCGCCAACGACCCGGACGACACCATGCACATGAAACATGCCTCCATGTACAATCTGATTTCTCCTCTCCGAAAATACCGAGGACGGCTGGCACTCATCCTATGTCTTGGAGCCATAGGAGCCGTTATGACGCTGCTCGTGCCTAAGTACATGACCAACTTCTTCCAGAATGGTGTATTCCAGGTTCCCCAGTGGCCCGTCATTGCCGGAATGCTGTTACTCGTCACCGCTTCAGGAGCTATATCAGCCCTACAGAACTACCAATTGCAGAGCACAGGGGAGGATATCGTAAGGGATGCTCGTCTCGCACTAAGCAAACACCTGCTACGTCTGCCCATACGCGAATACGATCAACGTGACTCCGGCGACCTGCTCAGCCGTGTCGGCAACGACACCTCACAACTGCGTAATGCATTCATGCAGTGCACATCAGCCCTTGCATCAGGTTTCATCACCGTCATCGGTTCCGCTGCGTTTATGGCAATGCTTGACCCGATCCTATTCGGCACAGCGATCACCTTGCTCCTTACGGTATTCACGCTCATGCTGCTGTCCGCTAAATTCATCGAACGAGCAAGCTATGACAGCCAATACACGCTCGGCGACCTTACCTCCACGCTCAATCGTGATCTCGCCGGCATCCGCACCATACGCGCTTCAAACGGCTTCGAGAACGAGAATAAGGTTATTGCCGCCTTGATCAACCGCGTCCGCCTGTCCGGACTCAAGATTGCCAAAATCCAGTCGATCGTCAATCCACTGGCCACGATAGCCCTGCAACTCGCAGCTATCATTGTGTTCGGTCTGGGATTATGGCGCGTAACCACAGGGCTGCTATCCGTAGAGAAACTTACTCAGTTCATCATGTTGCTGTTCATCAGCATCTCACCGCTCAGCCAGATCATTTACGCAGGCTCACAAATCGGCAATTCAATGGCCGCAATGAACCGTATACGGGAAATATTGGATATTCCCGAAGAAAAGGACTCTGACACCGTCGTCGCAACAATCAATGAACATATGCCGCTGGCACACAGCGGGCCCCGTCCGCCAGCGGTGGAATTCCAACACGTCTACTTCTCCTATGGATCCAAACCAATTCTGCGTGACCTGAATCTCTCCATATCCCAAGGAAGTGTCACGGCACTTGTCGGGCCCTCAGGGGCAGGGAAAAGCACGATCCTGCAACTTATCGAACGTTTCTATGATCCTTCCAGCGGAAATATCAATGTACTCGGTAAGGACATAACAACCTGTGATCGAGACGATTTACGCAGCCACATCGCATACGTGGAACAGGATTCACCGGCACTGTCCGGTAGCATACGAGAGAACCTACTTCTCGGATCAAACGATTGTAGCGATGATGAATGCCGACGGGTATTGGAATCCGTGAATCTCTCCCATCTGCTAGATCGATCCGACAAAGGTCTTGATATGCAGATAGGGGAAAACGGAATCATGCTATCAGGCGGAGAACGCCAAAGACTCGCCATAGCCCGCGCCCTTCTTTCCACGGCAAAAATCATCCTGCTCGACGAAGCCACCGCAAACCTGGACGCCGATAACGAACGCCTTATCACTCAGCTATTGACTCAGGTAGAAGGCCGCACTTTTATTATCGTTGCGCATCGACTCGCCACGATAATTGACTCCGATCTTATATATGTACTTAATCAAGGGCGGATTATCGGATCGGGAACCCATAAACAACTTTTTAAAACGGCACCATTTTATCGCAATCTCGCAACGGAACAATATATCTCATAGCTAAAAGAAATTTGGCGATTTATTACAATAATTCCTCATCTAACTATAAAATATAGTTATTTTATATATGCTGCATATATATCACTTTTCACCGATTACAACCGATTGGACATCTACACAAAATACACTATGTTCCGCTAGGTCAAATAAGCAACACTCTGACTAACTCTATAACAAATACAGACATAAACTATACAAAAAATGTATATATCATCATATGATGACAAGGCCGACGACTGGACGGAAATCTATATCGACTCTTATCTCTTGTCATCTGGAGATGACAGATAACCCATAACGGGTCGCGCGGCACGCGAATAGGTGATGTAATAAAAATGTCATAAGCCATTAATAAGGAAAGAGACAGAATCGTGCCCATCGACCTAAAATATATCCCATTCTGTCAGTCCAACAGTTCCTTCTATGAGCCACCAGATCGTCAATCTTCGCCAAGACTTGATGATGAAATTCACTTTCCAAATAATTGGAAGATATATAAAGGTACCCCATGGACAAATTGTCGTCCTAGTAATGTTAAAATTCCGGAACAGGGATGGAAGATTCACATCTCGGCAACTCTTTGGAATTATGAAAAGATATTAAGAGAAGTATCAAATTATTGTTTTTCAAAAAAAGTCGCATTTAAATATCTATCAACAAAAGCTGATTTTTTTGATCAAAACAGTAAATATACCGATAGGGCTGCTGCCGGAAAATATATTACAATATATCCAGTAAACGAATTGGAGTTTCATTCTACTCTCAATGGGTTAGACGACATTATTGGGAATGAGTCAGGACCCTATATCCTTTCGGATAGACGTTGGAGGAACGGGCCTATATTCTATCGCTTCGGCGCTTTTATCCCGCCTAAGGATAAGACAAAATATATAAGTGTATTGAAAAGGCCCGACGGAGTCGAGGAGGAAGATGTACGTCGTCCTACCTTTATCGTGCCGGATTGGGTGAAAATACCGGAATTTCTACACGAATCCATAGAATCTCAATCTATACCATTCCCATTCGAGATGAAATCAGCTATGCATTTTTCATGCGGTGGAGGTGTGTATACCGCAGAGGCGTTGACGGATGAATACGTTTCAAAAGGAACTATCGTTGTACTAAAGGAGGCGCGACCATATACGGCGCTTGATTCCGACGGCCATGATGCTGTATATCGTTTGAAGCACGAAGAACATGTCTTATCCGAATTACAAGATACGGGCTTTGTGCCTCAGGTATTCGGAATGTTTAGAGCATGGGAAAACCTTTATCTCGTGATGGAGAAAATACCAGGGAACAACCTTAAGCATGAATGCATGCTTAGAACTCCCATACTAAAGCCAGCTCCTTGGAAACTAGATAATGCTGCCTTTGGGCAATGGGTTGATCATACCGTTTCACAGCTTGATAAAGCAATGTCGCTCTTTCATCGACACGGATGGCTTCTTGGTGATATTCACCCTAAAAATATCATTATGGAAAACGGAGTTAATCCTAAATTTATTGATTTTGAATTCGCGCACAAAATGGATAAAGGATGGCGAATTAAACAAATAGCACCAGGATATGGTCCTCTGACAGGGTTTACCGGCACCGACGCAGATTTTTGTTCATTAGGGTTGCTGGAGTTAGATATGCTTCTTCCTCAAGCCACCATTACAGATCAGGGCAATGAAGGAAGCATTATACGAATCGCTAGACACGCGCAGAGTCATCTCGATATTAACGAAGACTCCATCGAATCTATAATTCAAAAGACATCTAAAAATACTCAGCTATCCTTGGATCAGCGAGCTGTCAATCTCGCTTCTATTGAAGATTTAATACATGGACTAGCTCGGGGAATAAAGGCACACCTTCATTTTGATGAAGGCGCTACAGTTGCTCTACCCGGTGATATAGAACTATTTGGCCCTAATGCTGTACAAGCCTCGGTGGGATACCCTTATGGCGTTGCGGGTGCTTTGTCGACGTTAGCTTTGGCAGGTGATCCAATAGATTCCGCATCGGTTCAAAAAGCATCTCAATGGATTTTAAATCATCTTTCGGGCGTTAAAAACCGAGGATTCGCCGGCAAAGATGGTTTGGAGTATGGCTTACGCATGGCGGGATTTGATGAACTCGCTCGAGAAGCACATTCTTTGCCCGTGGCAAACCCCATTAATCCTACTTATTGGTCCGGATGGGCTGGCGTCGGCCTAAATGACCTAAGTATCGGGTCGAATAAATCATATGATGAACTATTTTTAGCCTCATCAAAGTTGCAGAACATGCTTACCAACGATGTCGAATGTGAATCCGCTGGATTATTATATGGCTGGTCTGGCGCGGCCTTATTGTGGGCCGAAATCTATAGAACGGTTGATCGAGATGAAAAATATGTGGATTATGCACTACATGCAATACAAAACGATATTAAAAAATGTGTTTTGACCCAAAATATGACCATGGAATACGATGAAAAGTGGAGAACTCTGCCATATCTGGGAACCGGGTCATGCGGTATTGCAATCGCTTTATATGCCTTGCGAAAAGCGACCGGAGAATGTCTCTTGGACAAAGAGTATGAGTCCCTAGTTCGCGCATGCACCTACTATCAGTGTGCACAGGGAACATACGCATATGGTATGTCAGGCTTTTTGACTTTTCTGAATGCAAAGGACGATAAAAGCAAGCTGGAATATCAGGTAATTAACTCATATTGCGATTCTCTTCGACTATTTATCATTCCAAGTAAAGGCGGTTTTTATGTCCGAGGAAATCAAGGACTAAAACTGTCGTGTGATTTTCTGACCGGATCCGCCGGAGTCCTCGGATCTCTTGCCGCACTCCAGGGGAAATGGTCAGGCATACCGTTCCTGTCATGGAACGATTCCTTAGATATTAGAAAGGAGGTGCACAATGGGAAACAACGTTCTTGATTTTCAAATCTTGACTGCTGACGGCGAAACGGATGATGCAGCACGTATCAGCACGTTTAGCTTCAATGGCCCCTGCCCGGGCCTGCCGAGTACCTTGACCTACAGCAACTGCTGACAAGACAAGTGTCTGGCACCAATTCGCAAAATTGATGCCAGACACTTTTGCAATGGAGTAACTATGAAGTGTACAACACTCAATCAACCCATCAAATTGTATGAAGAATTCTCTGACAAGTATCGCAGCAAGGCGCAACAACTTTGTGAACATTTAATAGAGGATACAAATAATTTTCATTATTCCAGTAATCAATCGCTCGAATTAATGCAAATTAATAATGAACTAGTAATTCATTTCAAGGATGATCCGTCGCAATATATTCATTTATGTCAAAAACCGATTGGAAGAATATCTGGTTTTTACATTAATTCAGAGAAGACAATAGCGGCATTATTAACGCAGATGCCAAAAACTGATTTTTACACTATTTCATTATATGAATTGAAAAAGCAATCCGCCAATATTCTTCTGAGGTGCAACAATGTTGTACCTCAGATAAGAACGACATACCATTCTATCTATTGGATTAATAAAAGCAAATCAAATCGCCCGTATAAACTAATGATGGCAAACAAGTGTGGCATCATTGAAGTATACGGCACAAATAGTGAATATGATATATTATCTTTCGTTTGCAGTAATGATGCGGTTATTGTTATAAGAATGACGCACGGAGACAATTCTCGTATGCTGTTTTTCGATGATTTCGGCGAAAGAGACACACGCTTTAGGGAAATTACTGCATCACTCCCCATTGATTCGATGGAGATTACAAATACTCTTCTATATGCTATCGTCAATAACCAACTTCTAATTATTAACTTTTTTAACGATATACATGATAGGCAAATGATTCAGTCTCCCCATGGATTTATTCCTAAACCATTGCAAAAGCGTAATGGGATTGTTTATGTGATAGGACGCCTATCGGGCGACTCCGCCATCTGGATTCCATCTCTCGGACAAAATGGGATATGGAAAGCTCCTCCTTGTGGAGTTATTAGTTTTCTTGGATTTCAGGATAGATTCCCTGTTTTCTGCATATCATCTCCAATCCATCAAACGCAAATTGTAACAGGAAATAGGAAAGGATTCTTAGAGGCTGTATCGTCCACACCTAATATTCACTGTCGCAAAATTATTATCCGGAGTAGAGATCAAACAAATATTCCCATTACACTTTTTTATAGACTTGATAGTATTCTCGAGCAGTCTCCTATTCTATTGATGGCATACGGATGTTATGGAATCGCACTTGAGGGAGCCTATGACCGTTTGATTTCATATGTCATACAGTCCGGCATAACTGTTGCCTTCTGCCATATTCGAGGTGGGGGCGAGTATGGGGAGGAATGGCATAGGCAAGCGATAAAAAACAATAAGTTCATATCTATCAATGATTTTCTCGATTGCACTAAAGGATTGATTGCAAATAACTTATGTGACGCCAAACGCATTGGAGCAGTGGGTTCAAGCGCCGGCGCTTTGGTTGTTCTTTCTGCCGCATTGCGCCGCCCGGATTATTTCAAAATTGTTCAATTATCGCACCCTTTTTTAACACCGGAATTGATTCTCACAAACCCCGACAATCCACTTACAATTAGCGATTGGGATGAATTCGGATATCCATCATCATCTTCTTGCTATGACTCGTTTTCACCTTTGGCGCAATTGCGGCGTCTTCCAGCTGATTTTTCTAATCAAGCTCCTGACATTTGGATTACTGCCGGCAAGAATGATATAAAGGCGCCTCTCTTATATACGGAACAATGGCTGAATTCATATTCGGCTATTGTTCCGTCCGCACATAATTCGGTGTTTTTGCAACTTTTAGATGAAGGACATCACAATTCTGATGATTCTTTGACCGGTGGCTGTTTATCAACTATATGGTTACTCGACTCTCTCTTCGACACAGATTGACATCTTTTGATGTCAATCGTCTCTCCGGCATAGACGATTGACTCGTCTTTATGGATACTGTCGGCAGTAGCACTCTCGTAGGAAGGATTCTCGTCCATGAAAAAACAACCAAATGACTTCATTGGGGTAAATACATATTTATCGATTCAGGCGCGTGGGCTGGTCAAGCGTGTGGCTTCCGCTGATGGTTCCAGTCCGAGTGTGATTCTCAATGATGTCTCGTTGGATATTCCCGGTGCCGGGTTGACGGCGATCGTCGGGCCTTCGGGAGCGGGCAAGACCTCTCTGTTGTACGTGTTGTCCGGTTTGGACAGGCCCGACTCGGGCCGGGTCGTCATCGGCGGCACCGACATCTACGCGTTGGACGAGGAGCGTCGTTCGCGGTTCATCCGCGGGCATATCGGTTTCGTGTTCCAGCAGTACAACCTCGTGCCGTATCTGACGGTCGAGGAGAACGTGACGCTGCCGCTCTCGCTCGCCCATCGCAAGGCCGACTACGTGCATGTCACGCAGCTGCTGTCCCGGTTCGGCCTGCGCCAGAGGGCGAGGACCGTGGTGAGCGCCCTGTCCGGTGGAGAGCAGCAGCGCGTGGCCCTGTGCCGGGCCCTGCTCTTGCGTCCGGCGGTGGTGTTCGCCGACGAGCCCACCGGCGCGCTCGACACCGCGAACAGCGAGCTCGTGCTGCAGGTGCTGCGCGAGCTGGCGGATTCGGGTTCCAGCGTGGTCATGGTCACGCATGACACGGATGCCGCCGCACTGGCCGACCGCGTAGTCTTCCTGCGTGACGGCGGGATCACCCACGTCGCGGGCAGGCTGACCGCCGGGCAGATCGTCGAGGGCATGCGCCGCACGTTCGAGCCGCCCATGTCGCAGCACGGTCAGGAGGTTCGCCGTGGGTAGGTATGTGCTTCGCGTGTTCCGCGACAATCTCGCGGGTTGGGTGCCCACGATCATGGTGGTCGCGGTGGTGACCACGCTGGTGGGCGTGTGCATGAACCAGTTCGTGTGGACCTCGTCGCCGTCGTTCGCGTCGGCCGCCCGGCTGGCGGGTTTGGATCCGGCCGAGTTCGCCATGGTGTCGGTCACGATCTATGTCGTGGTGGCGTTGCTTGCGTTCTTCTCGCTCACGGTGGTCGGTTCGGCCACGGTTGACCGCATCCGCGGCACGTTCGCGCAATGGCGTCTCATGGGCGCCAGCCCGAGCCAGGTGCGTGCGGGCATGTGGATGCTCGTGGGCGTGGCGAGCCTCATTGGCTCGCTGCTCGGTTCACTGATCGCGATGCCGGCCAGCCTGCTCGCGGTTCCCGAGTTCGACGCGATGGCCGCGGAGAGCTTCGCCGGCGGGCTCGGCTCGTTCGTCCCTCCCGCGTTCGCGCCGTCCGTGGCGGCATGGCTCGGCTCGCTGCTGTTGGGCGTGGTCACGTGCATGCTGGGCGCGTTTGTGCCCTCGATGCGTGCGGCGAAGGTCCGTCCCATCGAGGCGATCCGCGGCAAGGACGCGCCGATTGGACGGCGTGGATGGCGGTATTGGGTGCGCTGGGCGCTGGGACTGGTTGTCATGGCGGCGGCGCTGGTATTGGCGTTCTCCGGCATGGGCATGCCGCGCGCCCGCGCGTTCGGACAGGAGGCCGGCCAGACGTTCAACGGCGCATTATGGGCCGGGATCATCGCGTCGTTCGGCATGTATGTCCTCGCCGGCGTGCTGGTCCCGATCCTGTTGGACGCGGGACGCGTCATGTGCCGCCTGTGCGGGTCGGCGACCGGCGTGCTCGCGGCCCGTGCCGCTAGGGCGAAGGCCGTGTCCAGTATGAACACCATCGCCCCGCTCGCACTGGCTCTGGGATTGTCCGCGACCCTGCTGACCTGCGCGCGGTCCTACGGGCGGATACTGGCCCTGGGTGGCCATCCGACGAGCCTGAACTACGCGGACTCGCTGCTGATGATCGCGATGCTGTGCATCGTGTCCCTGGCCACGAGCCTGGCCGTCATCGCGTTGTCGAACCGCGGCATGGTCGCCGACCAGGCGCTGCTGCGCAGCATCGGCATGTCGCCGCGCCGGGTGACGCGCATGATCCTGTGGCAGAGCCTGCAATTGGCCGCCGGCGCGGTCGTCCTCGCGCTCATCCCGGTCGCCGTCAGCTCGCTCGTGCTCGCCACACGCTCCATCACGCTCGTCGGTGTTCCGGTGGCCGAGATCCCGTGGACCGGTGTGATCGGCGCGGCAGCGGCCTGCTGGCTGGCGTTGTTCCTCATCCAGTACATGCAGATCCGCCCCGCGTTGCGCCGCAGCGTGGCCGACGCGATCAGAAGCCGTTGACGGCACCGGATTCGGAAAAGGAGGATGAGATCATGCCTGTCCGATACACGGCCATGCCGAGGCGAGCCCCGGTGTCCATGCTGCTCGCGTTCCTGCTAATCCTGACGGCCTTGTTCGGGCTGGCGGCGTGCGGCTCCGTCCAAGGCTCCTGGCCGGACGGCCAGTATGCCGGCCGGGTGCCCGAACCCGATCGGGTGACGACCCGTATCAGGGACGAGACCGACAACGGCTATCTGATCGACGTGTCATGGACCATCGCCGAGGCGAAGGACTACGCGCGAAAGATCAAGGACGCGGGCTTCACCCGCAACGCCACCGAGGAGGAACAGGCCGGCGTATACGACTACACGGCCGACGACGGCATCGTCAAGGTCTCCATCAGTGCATTGCCTGGTGACAACGGCACCATCAACATCAACAAGCTCCAATGACACTCAAAAGGATCGGCGCTCATGGACATTCCCGCACATCACGAACCGTCACCCGGCAAGCCCCTGTCGGCGTCACCGCCCGTCCCGGAGCCCGGCCGGCCGAACCCGCCCCAACCGTTGCAAGCCGCGCCGAACGATTCGATCGTCGGATTCCTGCTGCTCGGACTGTTCCTGTCCCTGCCCGGCGTGCTGATCGCGTGGATCACCGGCCGCGACGGGCACGGATGGGAGCATGGCGGCCGCGTCGCCGCATGGATCGGGGCGCTGCTCTCGCCGTTCGTATGGCTGGCCATCATCATCGTATTCACTTTGTTGTTCACCGGTTCGGTCACGATGCTCGGCTGCCTGATGCCCGGCGCGGACTGTCTCGCCCAGTAAGCACGCCGATGACCCGGCGAGACGGCACAGTGGATCGTATGGAACGGCAAACGGTGAACGTCGGCAGGGTCACGGCCACAGCCATGCCATTATGCGTGCTCGCGGTCGAGGTCATGATGCTCATGTGGGAGCGCATGATCGGCACCCCATTGGACCCGATGTACACGCTCGCCAAGCAGACCGGCGGATTCGTGCTGCTGTTGCTGGCCCTGTGCCTGTCATGCTCGGTCTTGATGTTCCGTTACCGGGTCCCGTCCGTCACATTGATGTCGCAGCTCGTCCTGACCCTAATGCTGTCCTTCTGGCATGCGGACTCGATTCTGCTGGTCCAGCTGGTCGCGGCGTTTTACGCGTTCATGCGCACGGCCGGGGAACGCCGCATGTACATCGGATCCCTCGCGACGACGTTGGCCGTGACCTTGGCGACGTTCATGTCATGGCCCGCCAGCCAGTTCCTCGGCGAATGGCCTGGCCGCATCCTCCTACTCGCCCTCGCCGGCGCGATCGCCCTGGCGCACCGCGGCATGGTTCAAGCCAGGAGAGCCACGGCCGCCGCCGGCCTGGAACACCGGCGCGCGCAGACCGCCGTCAAGCAGCGTGACGCCGCGGTGCGTCGTTCGCGCATCGCCGGACAGCTGCACGACAGCGTGGGTCACGGGTTGACCGCGATCATCGCTTTATCCGAGGGATTGAGCGGTAAGACCGGCGACCCGCGCGTGGACGAGGCCCTGAAAGGCATCAACGAGATCGCACGGGAAAGCCTGGCGGACACGCGCAAGGCCGTGCGCGCACTGACTGAAACCGACACGACCGACGAAGACCCTGCTGAACCGGGATCCCGGAGCATGCGTTCATGGGATGACATCCGTCCGATCCTCGCACATGCCCGCACGCTCGGCATCATCACCATATTCACCGAAACCGGCATCCGCGCCGACGACGAACCCCAGGCGGACCTCTGCTTCGACGTGACCCGAGAGGCCATAACCAACGCCATCCGCCACGGCAGACACGTCACGCATCTCAACGTCTCATGGAACCACCAGCCCAACGGAGTCACCGTCATCGTCCGCAACGACGGAGCCACCGGTGCGGCGCAAGCCGTCGCACCCGATGACGGCACCGGATTGGCCGGACTGTCACGGCGCGTGCAAGACGCCGGCGGCACGTTCGCCTATGGGCCGGTCGATGGCACCGAATGGCAGGTCAAAGCGGTCATTCCCCCAACCGGGAACATGACCGGGAAGCAACCGGCCGAAAGGAAGATTCAACCATGATCCGTGTGATGCTCGTAGACGACCAGAGACTGGCACGCCTCGGTTTCCAGCTCATGCTCGACGACGTGACCGACATCACCGTCATCACCTCAGCGGAAAACGGGCAATCCGCCATCGACACACTCAACCAGTTGGATGCCAATCACCGGCCATTGCCCGACGTGATCCTCATGGACGTGCGCATGCCCGGCATGGACGGCATCGAAGCAACCCGACACATCGCCAGACACTGGCCCACCATCAGAACCCTCATCCTCACCACCTACGACGAAGACGACTACGCCTTCGGCGGGCTCGACGCTGGAGCCAGCGGATTCCTACTGAAAGACATAAGTAAATCACAATTAATGGAATCGATAAAAGCTGTTTTTGAAAATGGTAAAATTCTTACTCCACGAATAACAAAGAAACTAGTAGAATATCAACAAAGCAAATTCATTTTTCAAGACCAACAAAATATATTTATTGAATCATTCAAGAGTCTTACTACTAGAGAGCGTGACATATGTGCCTTAATCGCACAAGGACTCAGTAATGAAGACATAGCAAAAAAACTATTTCTGGAAACCAAATCAGTCAAACGCTATGTTAGTCGAATTCTATCGAAACTTCATCTTTCAAACCGCACCCAAATTGCAATCAATTGGATTAAATCGGGTGTTTTTACACAACTGAAATAGTGACTTCAATTCAAACATAGGCCCATGTCAATATTTCACACATTTATGAAATGTGCTTAACATGAAGTATCCATCTAATTACGAGTATAATTTATATACTCCTTTATAATACTATATGAACCATAGCTAATTTCTTACAGGAGTCATCTTTGTAATCTATTCATCTTGAAACGATGCAAATCCTTGGTCAGCGGCATAATTTCTTAGCGCTATCTGCCATTTGCCAGCAGCAGTCCTGAAATCGGTCTTGCCGGAGAAGAACGATCCCATATTGTCGTTGTAGATGGAGCGGGCGTAGGGTTCGAAGGGCAGAAACTCCCATTTGCCGGTGACGTTCTTGGCGGCCTGGGAGAAGACCTCGTTGTATTTCTGTCCGCCGAAGAACTCGTTGTCGCTGCCGTCGGCGTTCCTGAGCGTGGTCTTGGCGAGGAAGTCCTTCTGGTCGAGGGTCTTGGTGGTGGCGGGGAAGCTGCCGTTGGATACGCGGGCGTCGATGCCTTCGTCGTTGGTGGTGACGTATTCGACGAACTTCTTGGCGGCGTCGAGTTTGCCGTCGGGGATCTTCTTGGTGATGGCCAGTCCGCTGCCGCCGTATTCGCCGTTGATGGGCGTTCCGTCGATGGTGGGTAGGAGGGCTACGCGGAATTTGCCGGTGGCTTGGGGCACGCCCTGCAGGAGGTTGTTGGCCATCCATGCGCCGCTGATGAGGCTGGCGATGGAGCCGTCGCCCAGTGACTTCATCCAGTCGTCGGTCCAGGTCTTCGTGTGGACGTCGATGAGGTCTTCGTCGCGCATCTTCTGCCAGAGGTTCATGAACCGCTGGGCGCCCTTGTCCTTGGTGATATTGATGGTCAGTTTGTCGTCGTTGAGTTTGTAGGCGTGGCCGCCCATGGCCCACATCATCGCGTTGAACAGGCCGGCGTCGCCGGAGTCGGAGGTGATGTAGGAGCCGGTGGCGCGGATCTTCTTCGCGTCTTCGTAGAACTCGTCCCAGGTGGTCGGTGGTTGGCCGATACCGGCCTTGTCGAACACGTCCTTGTTGTAGAAGTAGGCCATGGGGCCCGAGTCGGCAGGCATCGCGTACAGGCCGCCGTTGATGTTCACGGAGTTCCATGTGCCGGGAGTGAACGTGTCCTTGAACTTGACGGTGTCGTAGACCTTGCTCAGATCCATGAGCGTGTCCGAGTGCACGAACTGCGGGATGGCGAGGTATTCGATCAGGGTGACGTCGGGCAGGCCATTGCCGGCCTGGGCCGCGTTGTTGAGCGCGGTGTAGGTCTCCTCGGTGCTGCCGACGTTGCTCACCTTCACCGTGATGTCGGGGTTGGCCTTCATGAAGTTTTTGGCGGCGCGATCGATGCTGGCGTCCCACGACCATACCGTCAGTTCGGTCTTGCCCGAGCTTGTTGTCGTGTTGCCGCATCCCGCGAGAGGGATGAGCAGCGCTCCGATGGCGGCCGTGGCGATGGCTGCGCGTGTGGTGTTGTTCATGTTGGTCTTCTTTCCGTGCTCGACCATCTTTGGCCGTATGTCGCAACTATTTTGTTTGGATGTCGAACATGATTATGTACAAAGATGGGAAACTTGTCAAAGTGCCGGGGTTTTCATATTGTCAGTCCCCTGATGGGTGTTATCCTGAAAGCCGTTCGAGGATGACGCCGGGATGTCCGTCCCGATAATGTGATTCCGCATTTTCCGCAATCGTCTCACCCGAGGAGGGCTCCCATGTACGCTAAATCCAATCCCAGCGATGCAAGGGCCAACAACCGCAGACTGCTGTTCCGGCTACTGTTTCCCGACCGGCAGCTGTCGCGCGCCGACCTGTGTAAGGAGACGGGGCTTTCCCGCGCCACCGCTACGGATGTGACCGGCGAGATGATCGACGACGGCCTGCTGAGGGAACTGGGGTCGGGCAGGCGCGACGGCCGGGGCAAGCCGGGCACCCTGCTGGCCATCGACGCGGACGTGCTTCGTCTGGTATGCGTCGATCTGTCCCGCCCGTATGTGATGACCGGCGCCGTGATGGACCTGCGGGCCAGAATCGTGGAGCGCCGCGAACGCGTGCTCGATGATGGCGACCGGGTCGATCTCGACGATGTGCTCTCGCTTGTGGGCCAGATGATCCGGCTTGCCGGTTCGGGGCTCGTCGGCATCGGCGTGGCCGTCCCCGGCGTGGTTTCCGGCGCGGGGAGGGTGATCTCCAGTTCCAATCTCGGCTGGGATGACGTGGAGCTTCGCGACATGCTCGAAGGCGAGTTCTCGTTGCCGGTCCGAGTGGACAACGACGCGAACGCGGCTCTGCTCGCCGACCGCTTCCTCGGGCACGGCAATCCCAACTGTCTGCTCGTGCAGATCACTCGGGGCATCGGCGCGTCGGTGCTGCTGAACGACGAGTTCGTGGAGGGCGATGACCATGCGGCCGGCGAAATCGGCCATGTCGTGATCGATCCCGCCGGCCCTGCGTGCACCTGCGGCAAGCGCGGCTGTCTGGAGACCTATGTATCGGCCATCGCGTTGCGCGACCGCATCCGCCGGAATCCCGAGCGGCGCGCGGACATCCTGGCCGAGGCCGGCGCAAGGCTCGGCAGCGCGCTGGCCATGCCGGCGAGCCTGCTGAACCTTCACGACATCGCCGTCTACGGGCCTCCCGACATCGTCGGCGAGACGCTGCTCGGCGCATGCGGCGAAACCGTCAACTCCTTGTCGCGGAACGACTACCAGAGCAACATACGGGTGCGCCGGTGCGAGCTCGGCGACGACGCCACCCTGCGGGGGCAGGCGGTCTCGGTTCTGCGCGAGATCGTGGGCAGGCGCGGGCTGTCCGCGGCGGCGGCCTCGTCCTGATGGATGCGGCCGCCGTCGCAGGGCGCGCATGTCGTGGTGTATCATCGCTTCCCGAATCCAATATGTAAGGATTTCGAACATAATGATCGGCGGACGAAAGAGAAGTCCGTCCAACGGGAACGGAGATTGCCATGATGATGAACGGCGGCGGCGCGACGGAAATAGAGAACCTGCGCGTCGGAGTGGATGTCGGGGGAACGAAGATCGAGGCGGTGCTGACCGACGCGGCCGGCGCCATCCTCGCGTCCGGACGCAGGACGGCCCGAAAGGGCGGCAATGAGGTCGTGGAGGACGTGGCCGCCATCGTGCGGCAGGTGGCCGGCATGAGGTTCGGTGATGTGAGATCGGTGGGCATCGGCATCCCGGGGTTGGTCCACCGAGACACCGGGCAGGTGGAGAACGTGGTCAATCTCGGAATCGAGAAACTGGAGCTCGGGGGCCGCGCGTCCGGCGTGCTCGGTCTGCCCGTGTGGGTGGACAACGACGTGAACGCCGCCGCGCTGGGAGCCTATGGGACGCTTCCCGAACGGCTCCGTCAGGGAAGGATGGCGTTCGTCAACCTGGGGACGGGGCTGGCGGCCGGATTCGTCCGCGCCGGTCTCGTCGAACGCGGCGACACGGGCGCCCTCGGGGAGATCGGCCACCTTCCGGTGGATTCCAACCGCGTGGCATGCAAATGCGGCCAACGCGGATGTCTGGAGACCGCATGCTCGGGAGGGGCTCTGCGACGCATGTGGCCCATGGCGGATCCTCCGCTGCCCGACATCCTCGCGAAGGCCGCAGGAGGCGATGCCGAAGCCGGGCGGGTTCTCGGCATCCTGCTGCATGCCCTCGCCGACGTCGTGCAGATCGTCGCCCAGGGCGAGGACCCTTCGGTCATCGTCATCGGGGGCGGCGTCTCGCGCGTCGGCTCCCCGTTGCTTGACGCATTGCGCGGGGAACTGCGCAGGCGGGAATCCTCCAGCGGTTTCATCGCGGGTCTGCGCCTGACGGAACGTCTGCGGCTCGCCGACCCGTCGATTCCGATCGGCGCGCTCGGTGCATCCCTCATCGCCTGCTGACCGCACTTCCCGATGCAACGCCCCCCTTCGGCGCGTCGGGCCGAATGCCGCGCGTTCCGTCAGGTTTCGCCAAGCAAGGCCGTAGCATGCCCCTTATTTTGTTCGACTGACTTGCAAAAAAGATAAAGGCGTCATATCCTTGGCTATCAAGGAGGTTGAAACCAACTAAGGGAATTAAGCAAGGATGACTAACAAAATTCTGGTCATTCATGCCGTGATGTCATGTCGAGGAACGATGTGACATCACGTTCCCAGGCGCTGTTTCGGGCGCCGGCGACGGCGTCCGAAACAGCATCGTCCACGCATGGCAGCGCGGGCGGATACGGACCCGGGACCGTCGTGCGCAGCGGCACGTCGCGCCATTCCTCCGAACGGCGGCGTCGGGCAGGCATTCCAGGAAAAGGAAACCACCATGAGAACGAAGAGGATTTCCGCGGCCATCGCCTTGGCGGCCGCGTCAGCGCTCACCCTGTCGGGATGCTCGATGGGAGCCCCGTCCGGCGGATCGCAGCAGGATGCGTCCGCGGGCGGCAAGCTGACGGTGTGGATCATGCAGGGCGACCAGAGCGAGGACACCATCAAGGCGATCAACGAGCGGTTCACCAAGGAGACGGGCGTCAAGGTCGATGTGCAGACCCAGGTGTGGGCCGACATCAACACGAAGGTGACGACCGCGCTGTCCACGGACACGCCGCCGGACGTTATCGATCTGGGCAACACGCAGGTCGCCGGGTTCGCCGTGAGCGGCGGCCTGCTGGATCTGACGGACAAGGCCGACGATATGAGGCAGGGGCACACCTGGCTGTCCGGTCTTGAGGAGCCCGCCACCATCGACGGCAGACTGTACGGCATCCCCGCGCTGGGGGCCGCCGGCGCCGTGATCTACAACAAGAAGATGTGGTCCGCGGCCGGAATCGACAATCCGCCGAGCACGTACGAGGAGCTTGAAGCCGACCTGCAGAAGCTCCGGGACGCGAACACCGACAAGGACTTCTCCCCGTTCTACATGCCCGGCCGCGATTGGAAGTCGGCGGCACGGTGGATCTGGGATGCCGGCGGCGACTTCGCCGAGCAGCAGTCGGACGGAACCTGGAAGAGCACCCTGTCGAGCGACAATTCGCTCAAGGGCATCGACCAATGGCTGGAATTCCAGCACAAGTGGTCCTCCGAGGCGTCCCGTTCGCTGGATACCGGCAACCCCGACTTCAGCCAGCTGCTGGCCGAAGGCAAGACCGGCGCGATCCTGAACAACAGCGCCGGCATCCGCACCATCCAGCAGTACAACCCCGACCTCACGACCGACGATCTGGGATCGTTCCCCATGCCCGGCGCCAGCGGCAAGCTCCAGCCGGCGATGATGGCCGGCTCGGTATGGGGCGTCGCCCAGAAGAGCAAGCGTCAGGAGCTGGCGCTCAAGTGGATCAAGATCGCCGCGAGCCCCGAGATCCAGAAGGACTACGTGTTCGCCAAGGACGGGTGGATGCCCAACTACGTCGAAGGCCTCGACGAGGTCATGAAGTCCGCGGACTTCCCGTCCTACCTGACCGGCTTCTTCGAGTCGGCGAAGAACACCAAGGCCACGCCGGCGTCACCGCAATGGCTGACCATCGAGAACGACAGCTCCCTGAACTGCTTCGGCGACATCGCCACCGGCGCCACCACGGCCAAGGCCGCGGCCAAGTCGTTCGACGAGCATGCGGACTCCCTGTACGCGAAGAAGTAGGGGAAGCGTGATGAGCAATGCGCAATCGACGGCTGCCGCCGTCCCCGTGGTGAAGCGGCGTCGCAATCTGACGCCCCTGTGGCTCCTGACACCCGCCGGCGTGATCATCATCGCGCTGGTCGTGGTGCCGTTGATCTTCCTGGTCTTCACGTCGTTCACGGACTTCAACCAGAAGACCCTGTTCACGGGCTCGTTCAACATCGTCGGGTTCGACCAGTACGAGAACGTGCTGACCGACCCGGAGTTCTACAAGTCGCTGGCCCGCACGTTCGGGTTCGCTGCCGCCCTCGTGGCCGGCAGCGTGCTGATCGGCATGGGCGTGGCCCAGCTGATGACCAAGCTGGGGCCGGTGATGCGCTGGCTGGTCACGTTCGTGCTGATCTTCGCGTGGGCCATGCCGAACGTCGCCTCGTCGGTGGTATGGAAGTGGCTGTTCCAGCCGGGGTACGGCGTGGTCAACTGGCTACTGACCCAGACCCATTTGTTCGGGGACGTGACGAACCTGTCGTGGACCGACAACACGTGGCTCGCGTTCCTGGAGATCTGGCTGCTGGTCGTCTGGCAGGCCGTCCCGTACATCGCGATCAACCTGTACGCGGCGACCACGCAGGTGGACAAGTCCTGCCTTGAGGCGGCCCAGCTGGACGGCTGCTCGAAGCTGCGCTGCTACTGGCAGATCACCGTGCCGCTGATCAAGCCGAGCCTGATGGTCATCACGATGCTGTCGGTGATCTGGGACTTCAACGTGTTCAACCAGATCTGGCTCGTCTCCCAGGGAGGCCCCCGCGAGACGACCGCGACGATCGGCATCTTCACCTACAAGAAGGCGTTCGTGTCGTTCGACATCGGCACCGGCGCCGCCGCGAGCGTGCTGGTCACGCTCATCCTGCTCGCCCTGACGAGCGTGTACATCCGATACCTGCTCAAATCCGGGGAGGACCTGTGATGACCACCGCAACCATAACCTCTGCCGCGCCGCGAGCCAAGCGCAGCCTTTCCTCACGGCTGCGCCGCATCGGCACGATCGTGTTGGCCGTCGCGTTCTGCATCGTGTGGATCTTCCCGGTCTACTGGATGTTCGTCACGTCGATCAAGCCGCGCAACCAGATCATGACCGCCACGCCCGTGTTCTGGCCCGCGAAGCTGTCGATCGACAACTTCATGGTGGCCGTCACCCAGACGTCTTTCCTGACGAACCTGAAGAACAGCGTGATCGTGACCGCCGTGTCGATCGTCCTGTCGATCGTCCTCGCGTTCTTCGCGTGCGCGGCCCTGACCCTCTACCGGTTCCGCGGCCGCAAGGCGATCATGGTGTTCGTGCTGGCCATCCAGATGACCTCGGGCGGCATCATCCCGCAGTTCATCATCTTCAACCAGTTCGGCCTGCTGAACAAGTACAGCGGCCTGATCCTCGCGTACATCGCCATGGTCCTGCCGTTTGCGATCTGGAACATGCGCGGCTTCTTCCTCAACATCCCGAAGGACATCTTCGAGTCCGCGGCCGTTGAGGGGGCCAACGACTGGCAGATCCTGTGGAAGATCACCTTCCCGCTGGCCGCGCCCGGCATCGTGTCCACGTCCGTGTTCGCGTTCATCAACGCGTGGAACGACTATATGACCGCTTACACGTTTATGAAGGATCAGGCGAAGTATACGTTGCCCGTGTGGCTCTCCTCGTTCTCCACGCCCACCATGGGCACCGACTTCGGCGGGCAGATGGCCGCATCCGTTATCTTCTCCCTGCCCGTCGTGATCTTCTTCATGATCATTCAAAGGAACATCATGAAGGGCGTCACCACGGGAGCCGTCAAATAACCCAACCGAATCGATCGGCAGCATGTGCGGTGTCGGGACCATATCCGCGAAATGGCCTCGACACCGCACTGCCATCTCAGGGCCAAACGAACCTCACAACAATCCTTAGCGATATGCCAAGAAAGGAACTTCCCATGAACGGCCAAATACTCCTGCAAGGATGGACCATCATCCCCACGCCGCAAACCATGCAGCATAAAGCAGGCATCGCATTGCTGCCAATGTGCGGACGAATCAACGAAGCGCGCACGGTCGGTGACGATCGGCATATACTCGCCGCACAACTCATCGACGACATCCGCGCAGCCACCGGATTGGAATGGGACATCGCGACGGGCGACCGCTGGCCGGGATTCATCACCCTGACCATACTTGACAATCCCCATGCACACCCGTCCGGCTCGTATACGCTCGATGTCACCCCGGATGGCGTGACCGTCGCGGGCGTGGACTTCGAGGGCGTGCGCAACGGCGTGCAGACCCTGCGCCAGCTCATCCGCCAATGCGGCGCCGCCCTGCCCCTCCTGCACATCGAGGACCGGCCCGCCTTCGAAACGCGCGGCTACTACCTCGACGTCACCCGCGGGCGCGTCCCCACCCTCGACTGGCTCAAACACTGGGCCGACAAACTCTGCCTCTACAAGTACAACCAGCTCCAGCTCTACGTCGAACACACCTTCCGCTTCGACGGCATGAGCGAGACATGGCGCGGCTCCAGCCCGCTCGCCCCGCGCGACATCCTCGACCTCGACGACTACTGCGCCGAACGGGGCATCGAGCTGGTGCCGTCGGTCTCCACGTTCGGTCACCTCTACATGGCCCTGCGCACCCGGAGCCTGCGCGATCTCGGCGAGTTCCCCGAGACCGCCGACGAACCGTTCGGATTCATCGACCGCATGCGCCACCACACATTGAACATCAGCGACGAACGCGCCTTCACTCTGTCATGCCGGCTCATCGACGACTACCTGCAATTGTTCCGCTCCGACAAGTTCAACATCTGCGCCGACGAGACCTTCGACCTCGGCAGGGGTCGTTCCAAGACCTTCGCCGAGGAGATCGGCGTCGCCGCCATGTACGTCGACTACGTCACCCGCCTGTGCCGCCACCTCGAAGCCCAAGGCAAACAGCCGATGATGTGGGGCGACATCGCCCTCGAACACCCCGAGATCCTGGAGCGCCTCCCCGAAGCCGTCACCCTGCTCAACTGGCAGTACGACCCGCAGGTCACCGACGAGAAGGTCCGCACCGTCGCCCAATCCGGCGCCACACAGATCGTGTGCCCGGCCGTATGGTGCTGGAACGCGCTCCTGCCGCGCATCGACGACGCCTGGAACAACATCACCCGCATGGCCCGCTACGGCACGCAATACCAAGCGGCAGGCATGCTCGTCACCGACTGGGGCGACCTCGGCCACGTCAACGACCCGCGCATGGCCATCCCCGGCATGATCATCGGCGCACAGGAATCCTGGAACCCCGGGCGCATCCCCGACGAGACCGACATGCTCCGACGCATCTCCCGACTCGAATACCACGACGCCAGCGGAGAACTGCTTGATATCCTTGCTCGCGCAAGCCATGCGGCCTGCTTCCAATGGAACCACCTGATCACTTGGCTGGAACTTGATGACGGACGGGGCGGCGTCAACACCGGTGTCCTGCAAACCATCCCAGGACTGCTGCCGGAAAACGAACGACCAGACGATGTGATCCGCGCCCTTCAGGACGGAAGCCGGGCACCGTCACTTGTGGAATCCCGACGGATGCTGCTCCGCTATCTGAAGCACCACATCTCGCTCGGTGAAACCGCAGATCACCTTCTGCAGACCAGCGCCCGTCGAATCTCCGCGATCACCGCGACCGCAGGACCGCGAATCGCAGGAAACGCCGCTGCATTCCGCGTAGCCATCGAGGGGCAACGACTGTTGAACCGAGTTGGTCTCCAGCTTGCGTCCGATGTCGGGGTCATCGACTCTTTGCAGTCAAGTGCCGCATCTCAGCATGATGATACGGCGCGTCTTGCCGAAGCGCTGGAAATCTGGATGGAGGCGTATGCGGCGCAATGGAGTACTCTCAGCCGAGACTCCGAACTTCGTCGGCTGCAAGATACGGTGTGGGAGTTAACGGACTATCTGCGCTTCCAATCCGTCTGATGCTGCGATTGTGAGACTTCGACCAGTCAGAGACCGAAATGCCGTGAGGGACCAGATTCAGATCCCTCACGGCATTTCCTATATGAAGGTGAGTCACGTATCGCGATGGTGCATCACTTTGGTCTAGGACTCACGCCGCTGAATGTCGCTCATAAATGATTCGGCAAGCTCGTCAACCACTTGACTCTGATGTGAGGCGACGGTGAGCTGGTAGTACCGGATAGCCACCTTCTCACTGACGTGTCCCAATTGATTCATGACTTCCCGCAACGTTCCACCCTGAATCATGAGTAATGTTGCATGGCTGGCTCGTAATGCCTGGAATGTCAGATCAGGGCGTCCTGCTTTCAGCCGGGCCTTGGCGAACTGGCCGTCCAGCGTTGTCTGGGACATGATTCTTGCACGTTTGGGCACGAACACCGGCGAATCCGGTCGTGTCAGATCGCAGTAATCAGAAAGGTGCTGTCGAATAAGAGGAATCAGGGTATCCGGGATGTGTACGTTCCTGATGCTGGATTCCGTTTTCGTCTTACCGAATTGGAGATCCCCTCTGTCAGCGTCACCGCGATTCACGGAGTGCCGGACATGAAGTATCTGCCTGTTCAGATCGATGTCTTGCACCTGAAGCCCACATAGTTCACCACATCGCAGACCACCCACTAAAGTCGAGAGGAATACGGACAGTCTGGTGTAATCGGGCATGGCGTCAGCCAGCAGGATCAGTTCGGAAGGAGTCACCGGCGGTACATTGATGCGGGCGGGCTGTGGCGCTGGCGGAATATGGAATATGAAGGGATTGAAGGACAGCAATGGCTCCGAACCGTCCAATCCGCCACGGGTGGCTGACTCCAGTACCGCCTTCAGTCGCATGCATGAGCGTCGGAACGCCCACCGTCCTTCCGGGTGAGGCGCATCATACCAAGCCTTGATAATGGACGGAGTGATCTCGTTAAGCGGCAGGTCCCCAAGACTTGGCAAAAAATGGCCAATGTCCAGATAAAGATTGCGACGCGTGCCACCGGCGATACCATTGCCGTCGGGCAGCCGGTATTCCTCGGCCCATCGCATCACATAGTCGCGGAACAGCATATTGCGTTGTGTCCGGCTCTTTTCCGCGACGGCTTTTCGTCGGCTTCGTTCCGTTGGATGAACCCATTCGGCGATGCCGTTACGATGGAGACTGACAAGATACTTTTCGGCTTCCAACCACCTACGGGCTTCGAGCTCCTGATCCGGCTTGAACTGGCGTTGGACGCGTTTGCCAGGTTCTAATGGATTCGGATATCGAACCTGCCATGCGATTAGCATGCCGGTTCCGTCATAACGGGCCAGCACGGTTCCCCACTTGCTTCGCGGAGGCTTCTGCGGATGGTTTCCATGGGAATGCCTGATTTTCGGCATATTGATCTCCCTCGATCGCGAAAAGGCGCACCCTGCGTGCGCCTTGTGGGGAGATTGAAACCAAAAACCAGTGTAGGCAGATATGCTGAAAGAACCGTTGTTTGTTTTTGTCATCCAGAGATGACAAAAACAAACATAATCGGCCTTAAGCGGGTTATAGAAGCAGCTAGTTGTATCTCTCCCTTCCCGCGATTGACGTATTGCAAGTCATCTCTAGATGTCAATAACTCCTTTTCTGATTGCTTCTCTCTCGCTTGGGCAGAAGACTGAATCTTGCAAGATGAAGTCATAGGGCTTCGACACCTAGCAGAAAGGAAAGTAATTACCATCTAGTTTTTACGTATGCCTTTACACATTCCAAATTTCCCAACAAAAACAAAGGAGTAATCATGATTGTGCGAAAGTAATTTACGGCAATTGTCCTTGCGACAATTCTGGGTATAACTGGCATCGCATTGCCCTCTACCGCTTTTGCCGGCGGTCCGAATTATGGTCGCACATGGGAAAGCAGCATTGGCGGCATCAAGGTGAATGGCTATGTACAGATTCAGGCCTCCTATAATGATGGCGGGCGTCACGCGCGTCGCGGATATCAGCGCTTCACCCGACAGGCCGGCCCCAGTCTGGATACCGGACGCCTGTATACATCAGCTGCTTCCTATTCAGGAGACACTCAGGTTCGAAGCAGGACGGACTCCGTCTGGGATTCCGTATTGTGGGGCGATAAGTACGTCACGCACTATTACTGGGGCGTTGAATACTTCTGACGCATTTCTTATTGCACCCATCTAGAAATACCGTGATTGGAAAGATACGGAATGCTAAAAATTACCCATCATCTAAAGATTTTTTCTACATCCATTTGCGCAATATCGTTGCTGTTGGGTGTGTTGTCTTCGTTTCTTGCGTGGGCTGTGTACTGGAGCGTTCTTGATTGGCGTGGCTCGCAGTGGGGCATGTCCGATGCGCGGACGCAACTGGTGCTGACCGCTTCGGCGGATGCCGAGCACGACGACGGGAAGAATCTTGAGGCGACGCGTGATCTGGCCAGGTATCTTTCCGGTCACGGTATTTCCCTGTTGGAGGGTTCCGTGGGGGACGGTTGGCCGGCGATCGTGTTCCAGTCGTCGGGGTCCTCCATCGGATGGGCCGATGCGCTTCCGCGCGGATGCCGGGACATGGACAGTCGCATGGCTTGTGTGATCGAGTCGTCGTTCTCGGCCGGCCAATGGCGCGAGCATGGGGATGCCCCGCTGCTGCCCCAGGGGTTTTCCGTCGGCGGCGTCGCCAGGGTTCCGGGGGTGAACGTGGGCGGCAATCTGCAGTATGTGCTCCCGTTGGGGGCGGTTCCCTTGTTTCCCGGCAGCGTGTACGTGAACACGAGCGACCCGCAGCGGCTCCGGGAGATTTCGGATCTGTTCGCGCGCTGTGGCATGGACGTGACCCGGCCTCAGGCGCAGTCGTTGTGGTCGTCCCTTGCCGGGGATTCCTTCGTGGGCGTCACCTTGTTGTTCCTCGTACTGGCGTTGGTCTGCGCCTGCGTGTGCGTGACGACGATGGAGACGGCGAGGAAGGCCGACCTGCATGTCAGGCGATTGTTCGGTGCCACTGGCAGGCAGGTGTGGGCGGGCCGGGTGCGCGGGGCCGTTGCCTCGATTGTGACGGGCGTGCTGGCGGGAACCATGTTGAGTGCCGTGCTCATCACCGTGGTGTCGGGCAGGACCGGCATCGGCCCGGCTGTCGCGTTCGCCGCGGCCTTCATCGGCGGGACGGCCCTGACGGTGCTGGTGACGGGTCTGGCCGAATGGTTCGGCATACGATCGAATGACGAGGTGGAACGATGATCCATGAACTGATGACCGGCGTCCGTATGGGATTGAGGCGATGGGGATCGATCCTCGGCATCACGCTGCTCGTAGTCTTCGCAGGCAGCGTGTTCACGATGACGCTCAGCGACGTGCTGACCGAGTCCAGCGTGATCGGCGGCGAGGCCCGCCTGCGGGCCGCCGACGCGGTCACGTTCTCCCCGCAATACCTCCTGCAGTCCCCGAGCAAGACGGACCCCAAGGTGGCGGATGGCCTGCAGGACATGCTGGAACAGGGCAGGGCGTACTCCGCGATCATCAACAACATCGAGATCGACGATCCCGGGTTCGCCAACGGCATACCGACCATCATCCTGATGGGCAACGTCGACGACGTGTTCCCCCGATTGGGCTTGTGCTCCCACGCGCCCTGCGCGTCCATCGGCTACCGGGTGGACCGGGCGCAGGCGCCCGACAGCGTGCATATCGCCGGCACCGACGTCAAGGTAACCGGCACGCTACCGGCCTCGGCGGCCATATTCGACCCGAACACCGCCGGCATCAACCTGGACCGGTATCTCGTCATCCGGCTCGACCCGAGTTCGTTGAACCGGCTCAACGACATCGAACTCGAAGAGGCGGTGACCAAAACGGTCATGTTCAACCCGTCCCGGACCCGGCTCGACGAGTTCATCACGGGAAGCCGCGACGCCGGCCTGATACTCGTGCCACACCGATTGAACACGGAACAACCCCAACGGGACAAGGACCTCATCGTACGCGCACTGATGTACCTGCTCGGACTGTCCGCCTTCCTCACGCTCACCGTCATCGTGATCATCCAAACACTGTCCGTGACCCTCGCACGGGAACGGCCGTCGATGCTCGTCCGCCGGCTCTACGGCGCCACCGCCGTGGACGAGGCGATCCGCGTCGCCGGACTCATCCTCAGCATGCTGCTGCCCGCCACCGTGGTACTGGCATGCTTCCAGCTGATAGGGGAACCGGTGGCCACCGCATCCCGGACGATGATCGCCGTCATCCTCGTCATGGCGATCCCGATCTGGACGACCGCCGCGCGACGCGCAACCACACACATCCAATGAAAGAAGCACCGACCATGCCACAGACGACCATAGACGCCAGAAACCTGACCAAACGATACACGGACGGGCAGGCGCAGCTCCTCGCCGTGCACGACGTATCCCTGCACGCCTCGGCCGGGGAGTCGATCGCCATCATGGGACCGTCCGGATGCGGCAAATCCACCCTGCTGCGCATGATCGGACTGTCCATGAAACCCACCTCCGGCTCCCTGCTCCTGCAGGGGCGCCCGGCACCGGAAAACGACACGGACCGTTCCGCATGGCGCAACCGCATGTTCGGCTTCATCCCGCAGGACTACGCGATCCTCGAAGACGAACCGGCATGGGCCAACGTCGCCATCCCCATGGAATACGCGAACCCCCGGATCGGACGCGCCGAACGCCGGCAACGCGCCACGGCCGCACTGGAACAAGTCGGACTCGCCAGCAAGGCACGACGCATGCCCAGACAACTGTCCGGCGGCGAAAGACAACGCATCGCCATCGCCCGGGCGACCGTGATGCACCCGGCCATCATCATCGCCGACGAACCCACGGCCGCACTCGACACGCACACCGCCGACGTCATCATGACCATGCTCCTCGCGCAATGCAGGCAAGGCGCCACGCTCATCCTCGCCACGCACGACCCACGCGTCGCGGCCCAATGCGAAACCACCCTCACCATGCGAGACGGCACGTTTCTCTAGAGGTTGTCGCCAAACATCGGCCGAAGCTACAGGAAATGATTTACCATGTGGCGAGTGTTTCGATGGCATCCAGTCCGTCCTGACGGTGTGGTTCGTCGAGGTTGTCCCAGTAGGGGGAATCCTCGGTGAGCTGGTCGCGCAGGAGTTTGATGCGTTTGCGGTCGGTACCACTGTGCAGGCGCATGAGTTCAGCGTCAGGGTCCGGGATGAGTGATGCCAGCAGGGCGGCGTCGTAGAGGTGGCGTTCACCGTAGCCGGCGTGGTCGGCACTGTAGGCCGCGCTTTTGAGTATCAGGGCGCCGAGCAGGTCCGGGATACGGATTGTGACTTCAGTTCCGCTCTGGTCGTCGATAAGTCCGACCTGCATGCTGCGTTCCACGGCCTGAGCGCCGCCCGGCATGGACAGTACCGGCGTGCCGGCGATGGTCGCGTCGTTGCCGAGGAACTTGGGCAGGTGGTCGGCGACCAGCAGATCCACGACGTCGCCGTTCGGCGCGCTCATGCGGGTCGTGTATCCGGTCAGCGTGCCCGGCTGCGTCTCGAACCCGCGGGCGGCGAGGATACTGCGCAGTCTGGCGATGCCGCGTCGGTCCGTCATGAGATCGGCGAGCAGGTCGGCGTCGGTGGTGGGACGCGCGGTCAATCCGCCCATGATGGCGTGCAGCTGGACCATGAGCCCGCCCGTAAGCAGCCATGATTCCGGGATGTCCGCCGCGGCGACCGCGTACACGGTGCTCCACGGATGGCCCGTGCTGGGAATGTGGATTGTCGGAATCATGCCTGATGCTCCTTGCGATGATATTCATCGATCAGCCGTTGGAGGGTTTCCAGACCGGCGCGGCGTTCCCTCGGGTCGTTGGATTCGGCCAGGTCGGCCGCACATACGCCGAGAGGCATAGGGCCCTCACCGGCGGGAAGACCGTCGGTGACATGGAGTCGCACCCGAACCGGCGTCGTCCCCTGCTTCAGCCGGCATTGCCGAATGACGTCATCTAGAGCATCGGCGGTGACGTAGCCTTCCACCACGTTCGTGGCGGTCAATTGGAACGAGGCGGCCAATGCTCCGGTGGCGGCGGAGGGACGAATGAGGGCTTCGACCTTGGCGAGGTTGGAATCTCTGCACCAGTATTCGACCATCATTGCGCGCCGTCGGGTGAGACGAGTCAGATTCTCGGCATCCATCTGTCTCAGGTAGCCTTTGAGCCGGTACCGTTGCTGCCGGCCCAGCCATGGCGCGTCGAGCCCGCTAAGCATGTATAGTGCCCCGAACGCCATGTCCGGTGAATACGGGCGCCCGTCCGCCCCCTGCCACTGTGCTTGGCGGCGTACGGAATCCTCCGTGACCAGCGAGCCGCCTCCCACGGGAAACGATTCAAGCCGGCCGGCAGCGCGAAGCGCGCTGACCCGTCGTTCGCTCACTCCGAGTCGGCGGGCGGCTTCCCGCCGTGTGAGCAGCGTCCGATTCGTTCTGATAGCCATACCTCTATTGTATACAGAACTATTCCATATTGGGAATAGTTCTGTATACATCGGACGGCAGGACATCTCAATCCGTATTCGTCCATATGTGGTCATTGCGCTGCTTTGATGAAGTCTTCGGCGAGTTGGTTGACGATCTGGTTGCGGTGTCGGGCGACGATGCGCTGGTAGTGCTTGATGGCGACCTTCTCGCTGACGTGGCCGAGTTCGTCCATGACCTCCCTCAAGGTGCCGCCCTTGAGCATGAGCAGGGTCGCGTGACTCGCCCTCAGGGACTGGAAGGTCAGGTCGGGTCGGCCGGCTTTCTCCCTGGCTTTGCGGAACTGGGCCTCCAGGGTGGTCTGACTCATCACCGAGGCTCGTCTGGGGCGGAAGACCATGGCTTCCGGGTCCGTCCATTCGCAGTGCCTGAGCAGATGGTCGTGAATCAGGGGAACGAGACCGTCGGGGATGGGCACGGTGCGCCGGCTGGAGTCGGTCTTGGTCCTGGCGATGCGTGTCGAACCGCGATCCGCATAGCCCCTGTTGACGGAATGGCGCACGGTCAGGCGTTTGGCCTTCAGATCGATGTCCTTGACCTGCAGGCCGCACAGCTCGCCGCAACGGAGACCTCCGACGAGCGTGGCGAGTATCACCGCCAGTCTCGTGTAGTCGGGCATGTTCTCCGCGATCAGCTTGAGTTCCAGCGGCGTGACCGGCGGAACGTCCTCCCTGGCGGATCGTGGCGCTGGCGGTATGGGCAGGATGAACGGGTTGTCGCGGATCAGCGGCGGGGAGCCGTCCATGCTCATCTTCGTGGCGCTGGCGAACGCCGCCTTCAGGCGCATGCATGAGCGACGGAACGCCCATTGCCCCTCGGGGTGCGGTGCGTCGTACCAGCGTTTGATGTCCTTCGGCGTGATCTCGGTCAGGAGCTTGCCCTTGAAGCCCGGCATGAAGTGCGCGATGTCGAGATACAGGTTCCGGCGCGTGCCGCCGGCTATCCTCTCGCCGTTCGGCAGCCGGTATCCCTCCGCCCATCGGGTCACGTAATCCTCGAACGAGATAAGGCTCGCGCGCTTCCTGCGGCGGCGTTCGGACGGATGGACCCATTCCTGGATGTTCTTGCGGTCCAGTTCCACCAGATGCCGCTCCTTTTCGAGCCACTGGTGCGCCTCGTGCTCCATGTCCGGCTTGAACTGGCGCTGGACCTTCTTGCCCGGTCGTTTCGGGTCCGGGTAGCGCACCTGCCAGGCGATGAGATTGCCCGCGGCGTCGTAGCGCGGCGTCACGGTGCCGAATCTGCTCCGCCGCTCCGGCGACGGCCCCATTCTGTCCTTCTTCGTCCTTGCGGACATGATGATGCTCCTTGTGCTGAATCCAGGATCGATGGCACGCATAACGGCCTCGGAAAAATGCCACCAAAAATGCCACCAAGTGGCCGAATGGGCTCTCGGCGAGCCATTGCACCTAAAAATGCACCTACGGCACCTTAGGCCTTGCAATCATTGGGGTTTAGGATGATTCGATCACTCGTCACAGGTCGTTTCGACCATCAGCCGCATGAAGATGACGCTAAGGAGCAACACTGCTTGCGTGTCTATTGGAAGAAAGCGGGAACCGTTGCTATGATTGGTTTTGTAAGAAATGAAAGTGAATTTATTTGCCCCCGGAGTGGTGGATGTGGACTTGTACGACGCTGGGCCGTATCCCCCTCTCAGGGGGTACCAACCGATCCCGCAAGCCCAAGGTTTGCGGGATTTTTTCGTTGCGGGCGGCTCGGTCGCGCCGAACACCCGCGAGACACGAGGGGAGCGTGGCATGGCGAGGATCGTGGCGGGCATCGTGGCCCATGTGGATGCGGGCAAGACCACGCTGTCCGAGGCGCTGCTGTACCGGTCGGGACGGATCCGCAGGCTGGGGCGCGTGGACCATGGCGATGCGTTCCTGGACACGGATGCGCTGGAGAAGCGCCGCGGCATCACCATTCACGCGCATCAGGCGGTGGTGGAACGCGGGGACCTGCATCTGACGCTGCTCGACACGCCGGGGCACGTGGACTTCGCGGCGGAGACCGAGCGCGTGCTGCGCGTGCTGGACATGGCGGTCCTCGTGGTCTCGGCCACCGACGGCGTGCAGGGGCACACCGAGACGCTGTGGCGGCTGCTCGCGCAGTACCGTGTGCCCACGGTGGTGTTCGTGAACAAGTGCGACGCCGCGGGCGTGGACCGCGACGCCGTGCTCGCGCAGCTGCGACGCAGGCTGTCCGACGCGTGCATGCCGTTCGGCGCGTTCGGCGGCGACCGGGAGGACGCCGAAGGGGACGCGGCGGGCGTCGCGGACGTGGACGAGTCGCTGTGGGAGGATCTGGCCACGCAGAGCGAATCGGCGATGGACGAATTTCTGGAGACGGGGCGTGTCGGCGACGCCACGCTGCGCGCGATGATCGCCGCGCGCGAGGTGGTGCCCGTGTACTTCGGGTCCGCGCTGAAGCTGGACGGCGTGGACGCGTTCCTGGACGGTCTGGAGCGGTTCGCGCCGAGCCGGCGGTGGCCGGACGCGTTCGGCGCCAGGGTGTTCAAGATCAGCCACGACGACCAGGGCAACCGGCTGACATGGCTGCGCGTGACCGGCGGTACGCTGCGCGCCAAGGCGATGCTCGGCGGGTCGGAGGGCTCCGCGTCCGCCGCGGACGGGGACGCCGACGACGGACGTCCGCTGGAGAAGGCGGACCAGCTGCGCGTCTACGACGGCGCGCGGTTCGAGACCGTGACCGAGGTGCCCGCCGGCGGCGTGTGCGCCGTGGCCGGTCCGGAGCATACGTTCCCCGGCGAGGGGCTGGCGACGGAGCCGGACGCCGAGCCGCCCAGCCTGCAGCCGGTGCTCACCTATGCCGTCACCGCGCCGGATGGCGGCGCGTTCGACGATCTGACGCTGCATCGGGTGCTCACGGCGCTGCGCGAGCTCGAGGACGAGGAGCCGCTGCTGCACGTGGCATGGCAGGAGCGGCTGCAGGAGATCCACGTGCAGCTCATGGGCGCGGTGCAGCTGGAGATCATCCAGCAGACGCTGCACGCGCGGTTCGGCCTCGACGCGGCGTTCGGCGCCGGATCCGTGCTGTACAAGGAGACGATCACGGCTCCCGTGGAGGGCGTGGGGCACTTCGAGCCGCTGCGGCACTATGCGGAGGCGCATCTGCTGCTGGAGCCCGGCGCGCCCGGCAGCGGCATGCGGTTCGCCACGGCGTGCGGCCAGAACGTGCTCGCGCGCAACTGGCAGCGGCTCATCCTCACGCATCTGCGGGAACGCGAGCATCTGGGCGTGCTCACCGGCTCCTCGCTGACGGACATGACGATCACGCTGGTGGGCGGCCGCGCGCACGAGAAGCACACCGAGGGTGGCGACTTCCGTCAGGCCACGTACCGGGCGATCCGTCAGGGACTCATGGAGGCGCGCTCCGGCGTGACGGGGCATCCGAGCGACGAGCAGATCGCCGCGGGCCGCCCCGAAGGGCCGCTGGACGTGGCGGCCGAGGCGGAGAAGGACCGGGACGGCGCCGGTCGGGGCGGAGACGGCGAAGGCGACGTGCGCGTCGACCCGGGCAACTGCCGGCTGCTGGAGCCGTGGTACGCGTTCCGTCTGGAGGTGCCGGGCGACATGATCGGCCGGGCCATGGCGGACGTGCAGCGCATGGGCGGCGAGTTCGATCCGCCGTCGTCCGACGGCACGGGCGAGTACGCCGTAATCGTCGGACGCGCGCCGGTCTCCGAGATGCGCGACTACGCCATGGAGATCAACGCCTACACGCACGGCCGCGGCAGGTTCTCCGCCACGTTCGGCGGCTACCGTCCGTGCCACGACGCCGACCGCGTGATCGCCGAGGCCGCCTACGATCCGGAGGCCGATCTCGAGCACACGCCGGACTCCGTGTTCTGCGCGCACGGCGCCGGATACCCCGTCAAGTGGTACCGCGTGCCCGACTTCATGCACGTCGGCTGGTGCGCCGGCGTCTGACGGGGCCGCCGCGCGGCGCCGGTAAGCCGCGGCCGCTACAGTGAGCGGCATGGGTTTCGGGACATACGGGCACGTGTACGGCGCGTCATACGGTTCTGCGGACGGTTCGCGTGCCGCCGCATCGCGTGGAGCCGCCGGTTCGGGCCGAAGCGCGGGACGCGTGTTCGCCGTGCTGCCCGAGGAGCTCGAGGACCACTGCGCCGCCGCGGTGATGATGCGCGGCCGCGCCATCGCCGCCAAGGCCGACGTCATGATGTTCTCTCTGACGTACGAGACGGACTCCGAGGGGAACCTGGCGACGATCCGAGGCAAGGTGCACGGCTCCAGCTCGCCGGGCAGCGTCTACCGCGTCTGGGTCTCGTTCGACCCGCACACCGAGGAATACGACGACGGCGCCTGCACCTGCCCCGCATACACCGGGTACCGCTACGACGTGTGCAAGCACATGGCCGCGCTCGTGCTGCACTTCGCCGACCATCCGAACCGGTTCGCCGGATTCGAGGGCGCCGCCGCGGCGGGCAGCTCCATGGACCTGCTCGACTACATGCGCCGCATGGACGAGGCCGAGGAGCTGCGCAGGCGCGCGCGGCACGAGGCGCTGCTGCGCGAGAGCGGCGTCGACCCCGCGGACGATGGCGGGCGGGACGGATCCGGGCGCGGAGGCACGCTGGCCGAGCGCACCGGCACGTTCGGCGTCGGGCGGTCCTCGTCGCGTTCCTCCGCACGCGCCGCGGCACCATCCGCGATGCCCGCATCCATGGCCGCGCCGGGCAAGGTGGGCATCGAACCCGCGCTCTCGCACACGGGCTCCTCGTCCGGCAGCGCGTGGAGCGTGTCGTTCCGCATCGTCAACCGCGTCAACGGCGCATCCTACGTGCTCAAGTCCGTGTCGCGCTTCGTGCTGAACATGCGATGCGGCGAATACGAACAGTACGGCGTCAGGCTCGCGTTCACGCACACGCCGGACATGCTCGACGACCACGGCCGCGCCATGCTGCGGTTCATGCGGCGCGTCGCCGACACTCGCGCGGTCGCGCTCAGGGCGGCGCGCTACTACTCCGCTCCCGTCATCGAACGCGACATGGCGCTCACCGACGACGAGGTCGTCCAGCTGCTGCACGCCAGCGAGGGACGGCGCATCGGGCTCGCGTTCGACCCGTGGGACCGGGCCGAGGGAACGCCCACGGCCGTGGAGGCCGGAGAGCAGCCGATCCGCATCACCATGCGCCGGGCCAGACAGGGCGCGACCTCCGGATACGCGCTGCACGGCAACGTGGCGGTGGAGGCGCTGATCGAAGGCGCCGACCGCACCTACCTGCTCGTGGGGCCGGCGCCGGAACACACGGCGGCCGCGGAGACCTCGGACGAGGCCCCGCGCACCGGCGCGCAGACCGCACGCGCGCTGTCGTCCATGGGCATCGGCGCCATCGCCGACCTCTCCGATGACGATCTGGTGCGGCTGGGGCTGCTGGCGCCCGGCGCGGATGCCGACGCGGCCTCGAAGGGTTCCGCGGACGCCGGGAGCCGGACGGGCGCGCTGCACCGCCCCGGAGAGCATCGCTGGTTCTGTCGACTGCCCGAATCATGCGCCCCGGTGCGCCCGGTCATCGCATCGCTGTGCGACGGCGACCCCGAGGGACGGTTCGTCGCCGACGACGACCTGCCGCTGTTCGCACGCACCCTGCTGCCCATGCTGCGCGAGGCCGGACTCGACGGCGACATCCCCGACGACGTGCGCCAGCTGCAGCCGCTGCCCTGCGAACCCGAGTTCTACCTCGACCGCAACGAGAACGGCGTCACCTGCATGCTCAGGGCGCGCTACGGCGCGCGCGAGGTGGGCATCATCCCGTTCGTGCCCGCGGACCGCGGCGGATCGCACGACTTCGCCGCCGAACGGATCGCCGAACAGATGGTGCGCCGATACTTCGCCGTGGACGACACGCGGCATCCGGGGCGCATCGACCGTGACGACACCCACGCGCTCGTGCGGCTGTTCGACGAAGGACTCGCCGTGCTGCGGCACGCCGGCAAGGTGTTCACCACGCCGGCGTTCGACCGTCTGCTCGCGCCCAGACCGCCCAAGGTGCGTCTCGGCGCGGCGATGAACGGCGGACTCGTGGAGGTCTCCGTGCTGGCCGACGAGGTGCCGCCCGACGAGGTGGGCGCGCTGCTGGCGAGCTACAGACGCCGCCAGCGCTTCCACCGGCTCAGGGACGGCACGCTCGTGCCGCTCGCCGCACGGGACGAGGGCATGGACGCGCTCGCCGACGTCGCGCGCGATCTGGGACTCGACGCCGACGCCTTCGACCGCGGCGACGGCCGTGTGACGATCCCCGGATTCCAGGCGTTCCTGGTGGACGGCGAGGTGGACGACGCCGACAAGGACGCCTCGTTCGCGCGCTACGTGAACGATCTCAGGGTGATCGATCCGAACCGCTACGCCGTGCCGGATGCGCTCGCCGGCGTGCTCAGGCCGTATCAGGTGACCGGCTACCGGTGGCTGCAGACCTTGTGGGACAAGGGATTCGGCGGCATTCTGGCCGACGAGATGGGCCTGGGCAAGTCGGTGCAGTTCATCGCACTGCTGCTGGCTCGGCACGCCTGCGGTCAGGTGGGTTCGCCGGGTGCGCCCGCGTCCACCGCAGGGGAGCGCGCGGTGGACAAGTCGGGTGCGCCCGCGCCGGCGCTCATCGTGTGCCCGGCGTCGCTGGTGTACAACTGGACCGCGGAGTTCGCGAAGTTCGCGCCGGAACTGGACGTGCGCGCCGTGGCCGGCTCCAAGGCGGACCGTCGGGCGCTGCTCGCGGCGATACGGAAGGCGCAGGACGCCGGGAGCGCCCGTGCCGGGGACGACGGCGCGGACGGGGATTCGTCGCGCTCGTCGGACACGTCGGACACGGCACCCGCGGCGGGCACGGCGGCGGCACCGTGCCCGGACGTGATCGTCACGTCGTACGACCTGCTGCGCCTCGACGCGGACGACTACCGCGGCATCACGTTCTGTGCGATGGCGCTCGACGAGGCGCAGGCCATCAAGAACCACGCCACCAAGGTAGCCAGGGCCGTCAAGACCGTGGACGCGCGGCATCGCTTCGCGCTCACCGGCACGCCGGTGGAGAACCGACTCGCCGAGCTGTGGAGCATCTTCGATTACCTGATGCCGGGGCTTCTGGGCGGATTCAAGCGGTTCCACGAACGCTACGAGCTGCCGATATCGTCCGACGCGTACGGCGACGAGGGACGCGCGCAGGCAGCCAAGCTCAAGGCGCTCGTGGGCGTCTTCATCCTGCGCAGGCTCAAGTCGCAGGTGCTCACCGATCTGCCGGACAAGCTGGAGAACGTCATCACCGTGCAGTTGGAGGGCGAGCAGCGCAGGCTGTACGCCGCGCACGAACAGCGCCTCAAGGCCACGCTCACGCACACGGACGTCAGGGAGTTCAACGCGGAGCGCATCCGCATCCTCGCCGAACTGACCAGGCTGCGGCAGATCTGTTGCGACCCGCGCCTGCTGTACGCCAACGCCAAGGACCGCTCGGCCAAGCTCGCCGCCATAGACGAGCTCGTGGGCACCTGCATCGACGAAGGCAAGAAGGTACTCGTGTTCTCGCAGTTCACGTCGTTCCTGGACCTCATTGGGGAACGGCTCAGGGCGCACGACGTGCCGTACTACGTCATCACCGGATCCACGCCCAAGAAGCGCCGCGTGGAGCTGGTGGACCGCTTCAACGCCGACGCCGTGCCGGTGTTCCTCATCTCGCTCAAGGCCGGCAACACCGGGCTGAATCTCACGGGCGCGAGCGTGGTGATCCACGCCGACCCGTGGTGGAACGCCGCCGCGCAGGACCAGGCCACCGACCGCGCGCACCGCATCGGGCAGACACGTGACGTGAACGTGTACCAGATCGTCGCGAAGGACACCGTGGAGGAGCGCATGCTCAGGCTGCAGCGCACCAAGAGCGAGATCGCGCGGCAGGTGGTCGGCGGGAGCGGCGGTGCCGCTGGCATCGGCGGTGCTGGTGCCGTGGGTGTTGCGGGTACCGTGGGTACTGTGGGGCCGGGCGCGACTGCTGCGGACTCTGTGGGCGCGACCTCTGCAGGCACGAATGCCCCGGACGGTGCCGCGGCCATCACCGGACTCGCGTCGCTCACCAAGAACGAGCTGCTGGGACTGCTGTCCGCGTGAGGCGGTCGTGTCGTTCGTTCGCGCGCGCGATATGCGGATTCACCCACAATTGGCATGAATATTGCGAGAATTGGCGAATATGCACGTCTGCGGTTCCGATTCGGCCGCGTGGCGTGCGGCTCCGCCAATTCTCGCAATATTCATGCCAATCGTGGGCAGATCGGCATGCCTTGCGGGAAGATCCGTCCTTTGGTGGCAAGGCCGCGGTGGAGGTTTGGTCTGCCCCGCGCAAACTGGGGATGATCCACGCGTTGCGGTGCGGTCGTTGCGGCGGTTCGCCTGCGCGATGTGCCTGCGCGGTTCGCTTGTGCGATGCGTCTGAGCGATGCGTCTATGCGACGTATCTGTACGATGCGTCTGAGCGATGTATCTGCGCGATGCCAAACCGTGCGCCGCGCAGACGACGTGACCGTGCACGAAGGATGCCTATTGTTGCTTTTTGTTTGCTTTTGATGACAAATACCGGCAACACCCTGTCCGGGTGGGGCGCGGGGCGAGTACACCTAGAGGTATGAGCACTACAGATACCATCAAGGAGACCTTCGGCGCCGTCGTCGAAGCGTTCGCCGCAGTCAAGTCCGACAACGACAAGCTTGCCAGGGACGTCGAGCACGTCAACTTCTACTCCGTGCTTGGCGAGTCCGCCCCGAACTCGCAGCTGCCCAACCTGTGGAACACCCTCGAGCGCATCGAGAAGGCCGTCAACGCCGACCCGCAGCTCAAGGCCGAGTTCGGCGAGAAGGGTCAGAAGGCTCTCGCCGCCGCCTACACCGCCATCGCCAAGCGTCTCGCTCCTGCCGAGGCGTGAGCCGCTGAGGCGATGAGCCTCGCATAGCCGTGGACTGGGCCCCGCACTACAAGGTGCGGGGCCCAGTCGCGTTTTTGGGGAGGCGCTAGGCGGGGAGATGTGTTACACTCAAGTCGGCAAGTTTCCATACTTGCTATAGATAAGCGAAAGGAGAGCCATGGTCCATGTGGTTTTGATCATTGCGGCATTGATGGGTGCAACTCGGCTGAGCGTCAGCGTGTGCATCGATGTCAATGTGCAGTGATTGCCTGACGGCAGGCGTTAAGCGAAGAATTCGAGTTGACTTTTTCGGCTGGCGGTGCTATGTCGGCGTGACGAACGGTTGATCGATGGATTGGCTGCGCGCCTGCATCCTTTCATTGAGGATTGCTCTAGATCTGAGCAACCACATAGTAGATAGAATATGCCTCTTCCACGAAGGGGCCTTCGATGGAACACGACCCTATGGTCGGGTTGTTGGATGTGGTGAGGTGTCAGGACTCTGATGCTTCACCACACCCTCATCTTGGCTTGTAATGTGACTTCTGTGGAACTGAGCAGAATTATTGACTACTGCGATATGAACTTGTTGCTTGAGTCGATCGTACAGTGACGCATGTTGTGGTAGTATAAAACTGCATCATCTGCTCGGAACACAGTGGTTCTGATCGCAACGAAGGGAATATACAATGGTACGAGAGCTTACGTATAAGGATCTGCTCGAGGCTGCGCACATTGGCGGACCGAGCACGTTGACGGAAAAGACCGAGCTTGAGCCCGCGGCCGGGTTTGACGGTCTGGTTGCGCCAGCGAAGTATTTGGGACGGAGCGATTCCGTATACGTGTTCGAGGATCGTTTTGTCGACCAGCAAGTGGTCAATACTGTGCTGATCGATTCGCGTACGTCGCAAAGCAATCGTCTTGAGGAATACATCGCTCGGACGGTCAGAGACAACGATGTTGATTCGATGTTTGCTCAGATGCCGCGCATTCGGGTGACCTATGCGTACGACGCGAACGACAAGAGCGGTGTCGGCAGCAAAACGGCGTATGATTTTGAGCTGCCGCATCGTGCATTCGATGGACATATTCGCGTTGGCACTGTTGACGGCCAGTCTGTTTCGAGCTTGCCTGATTATGTTCAGGCAAGGAACTCGAATGCCAATAATATGCTGTCGCTGTTCAATCTGTCGCCGATCACCGTGGCATTTGGTGGTTGGGATTCCACTCGTCCCAAGAACCAGCTTCGCATTCCCTCGCCGTTTAACGGTGAGATTATCGGCGTGCTGGCCAATCAGGATGCTCAGAATCCGGTGAAGCGATCTGGTGCACGCGTCGATCCTATTGAGCCAAGCATCAGGTTTGAAGGTAATGATATTAAGGAAATTAGTCGGATTGTCAGTAGTGATATTAGTAAGAATTTGAAGGATAAATTCGAAAAAGGTGACAAAGACAAAAAGCCGGGAGCTGGATCCACGATCGGTCTGGGCGCCATTCCTCCGGCTACGAGCGCGTTGGACGGCATCGCCGTTCGGCGCATCATCCGCACGCATGTGCTGAGCTTCACGACGCTGCGTGCGCTGAGGTTCGGCAAGGGCAAAGAGGGCGACGAATCCATCCGAGCGCTGATCGCAGCCATGATCCTTGCTGCGATGGCCGGCAGCAACGCCGAGCTGAACTTGCGTGCGAATTGTGAGCTGCGCGAGCTTGCGGCTCCTTCGCTGCTGCTCGACAAGCGTTACGGCGAAGCGGAGGAGATCGAGCCGATTTCGCTGGAACAAGGCAATGCGCTGCTCAAGGAAGCGTACGAGGCTGCTCATGACAAGGCCGGCATCGACTGGCACGGGCAGACGCTGGAAGTCGAAGGCAATCCGCTGGTCATCAAGTCCGGGTCGGCCGAAGACGACAACGAGTAATGAGGAGGCGTCATGCCTTTCGCTATTGCTGCGCGCTTCCTGATGGATACGTATCAAGGCGCCGATTCCGCTGGCGTCAGCGAGACATATCCATCAGCGGAGCGCTTGTATAAGGCGCTGGTCGCTACCGCATATGGCGTCTTTGGATTCCACGCTGGTCAAACCGACAATGAATCCGCACTGACCGATGATCAGATCAACGATGCGTTGCATTGGCTGGAATCCAACCCGCCCGATGCCATTCGACTGCCATATCGAATCCGAAGAAACGTCTCATCGGCAATCGTATTTCGGAAGCGCGGAAGCGTGATGAAGCAATCAGAGAAATACGAGACCAAGTCCAACAAGGCCGCGCAGTTCACGGCATACGTCGATGGCGAGCAGGGAGAGCTGATCTGGCAATGGGAGCATGGGCCGGAGTCCTCCGATACTCGCGCAACTTTGGCGGCGCTGGCCTATGAGGTGCCGTATCTCGGCGAAGCGTGCTCACCGGTGCGGCTGACAGTACTGAGCAAGCCGAGCGATTTCCCTGAGGGGTACCCGTTCGACAAGGACCATACGTGGACGCGCGTGGATGCCGATTCGATGTTCACTTCCACGCGGCCGGTGCAGGAATTCCAGGCTCCCGACGAAGGGCACCTTGCCGAGCTGCAGGCCGGATACGCTGCCGCATATCCCAAGAAGCTCAGCGATTCCTCCAAGAAGCCGCCGCAATGGGGCACGGAGCGGATTCCCATGCCTAATACGCTGACGGTGCGTACGCGGTACATCGCATATGCGGAGCCTGAGTCGGACGAGCCTGCAAACCGGATCGTGCATCCGTGGAATTTGGGGTTCTTCATTCCTGCCCTCATGGTCGGTGACGATGCGAGTCAATCCGATGGAGTCGTCGACGATTGGACACCACAACCGTCGTCGCTGGTGGCATGGTGCGTAGCCCTGCACCGTCTGCTGGTAAGGACCTGGGGATACGGCGCATCTCCGATGCTGACCGGCAGGTATGCCATGAAAAGCGTTGAACGACCGGCGAACAACGTTGCCATTCAGGTGCTGACCGCCAGGGAACGGGAGCTGGTCGACGAATCGCTGCGCGACCAGCTGCCAGGATTCCTGCTCATGCTGCCGCATGATATGCCGCAGGATGAGGTCAATGCGCTGGCGGATGTCTGCGCATCGCTGCAAGGGCAGCGGCTGTACTACGGCAGCGGTCAGGGAACACTGCAGCTGGGCCAGGCCGATACCACGGTTGACGTGGATGCGGTGTGGCGTCCGGTGCAGCCGGGATGTCGCCGGCTGTGGGTGCCGTATCCGATGTGCGTGAGCGAAACGAGGCCGATTCCCGATCCCGACGGCAGCCACGGCAAGTGGACGGCGGCGCAGGGCGTGGCACTGGCCATAGCTCACGTATGGCGTGACGTGATTGCCGGTCAGCTCCCGGATCGTCGGCACGAGGAGCTGAAGTCCAGCGTACGAAGGAACTGGCAGTACTGGGATCAGGCGGAATGCGTGCTGAACGGGCAGAACCGGGTGCGCGTCTACGGTGCGCATGGCACGTATCGGTCGCAGATGAGCGACTACGTGCATAAGACCCAGCCGAACACGCTCATTACCGGGCTGAGCGCGCAGATCGCGTTCGACGAGGCATGGAACGTGGAACGCACGGCGTTGGCGATCGGCCAAAGCCGTCATATGGGCGGCGGTCTGCTGCTGCCGGTGGACGTGCCTGACCAGCTGTTTGACGAGAAGGGAAACCTGCTATGGATGCGATGAATGAACTGCTCGGCCAGTTCGATGCATTCGTCAGTGCGGTACACGATGGACGCAAGCCGTATCAGTGGCAGCGCAGGCTCGTGCGCTTCATCATCGAGCACGGCCGCTGGCCTGAGCGCATCGCAGCTCCCACCGGAGCCGGCAAAACCATGGCCATCGACGTACATGTGTTCCTCAGCGCGATGGCGGGCTTGGCAAAGCAGCCATCGCGTACAGCACCTGATGGACTGGCGGATACAGTGGCAGCGTATCGGGATGCGCTGGCGAGGCTGCCGCGCCGATTGGTCATGACCGTGAATCGCCGTGCGCTGGTTGACGATCAGTACGAGGCCGCGTGCGCACTGGCTGCGTGCCTTGATGATCCTGGTCAGAACGATCTGCTGCACGCCGTTCGACAGGGTCTGATCGTTCGCGAACGTGGCAATCTTGGCGATGGCGAATTCAGTTCCTCGGAATACTGTCGCGTAACACGATTGCGCGGCGGCGCGGCCATCGACCCCGAGACACGGTCGTGGCGGTACCGGCCCACGGCATGCCAGATCATCTGTGCGACGCCGGACATGTTCGGCAGCCGTCTGCTGTTCCACGGCTACGGCGTGACGCCGGAAGCCAGCCCGATCGAGGCAGGATTGCTGGCATACGACACCGTGCTGGTGGCGGACGAAGCGCATCTCAACCGCCAGCTGGTGAAGACGGCCATGTCGGTGCAGCGGCTTGAACGGCTGCAGGCGAATCCGGTGGCGGATTGCGTCACGCCGCTTCAGGTGGTGTCTACGACGGCCACGCAGCAGAACGACGGTGCTGCCGCGCCTGACAACGCAGAGGTTGGAAGCGCCGAGACTGAGCACACCGTAGGAGTTGACGAGCGCGACTTCGCTGTCGATGAGGCACTCAAGAGCCGCCTGACCAAACCGAAGCCCGTTGCATTGGAGGAATACGCCGGGAATGACAAGCAGTTTGCGCAGTCCATGGCGGAGCTGTGCGTCAAGACTGCGGAGGCCTATGGCGATGGCGGCGTCATCGGCGTCATCGTCAACTCCGTGGCTATGGCGCGGGACGTGCGCAGGGCGATGGAGGAGGTTCTTCGGCTGCGGAAGAAGAAAAGTGCAGCAACAGATGAGTCAGTGAAACGCTGCGAGATTCCGATCGACAAGCAAATTCAGAGCTTCGTCGGACCGATGCGCGAATACGACAAGCGCCAGCTGATGAGCGGCCGGCTGTTCGACGCCATTCAAGGCGATTCGACGGCTCAGGCTGAGACCGGCTTGTGCTTCGTCATTGCCACGCAGACCATGGAAGTGGGCGTCGATGCGGACTTTGCGGCGCTGGTCACGGAGCTGCCTTCGGCGTCCGCATTGGCGCAGCGCGCCGGTCGCGTGAACCGTCGGGGCAAACGCGAAGCCGGGCCGATCATCGTGGTCGCGCATGACGCAACGCCCAAGAACAGCGTGTACACGGACGAGGAACTCCAGCAGGCAAAGGACTGGATCGATTCCCTGCCACAGATCGCACAGCATGATGGTTCTTCGGTGCCGGACATGGCCGCGTGGAACACGGTGCAGTGCCCGCCCCCGGCTGATGCACTGCGTCGTGCGGCGCTGCAGCGACTGGAAGCATGGGACGTGGAGAACCTGTCGCATACCGATGAACAGCTGAGCGGCTTCATGTCATTGCCGATGCAGGGAGCTGCCGATCTGAATCTGTGGCTTCGTGACGACCTGCAGCCTGATGACGTCTCGGTCGGCGTCGTGGTGCGCGATCTGCCTCAAGGGGATGCCGACGCCTGCGCTGTGCTGAACGCGGCGCGACCGGTACCCGACGAAGTGTTTCCAGTGCGCAATCGCAGACAATTGGACGATATCGACAAAGCGCAGCGCAGAGCACAGCAGAAGCCGCAGGAAGAATTCCGCATCCTCATCGTGCGTTCGCGCGATGGCGATGATGCGGTGACTGCATGGCAGCCGCAGCCTGATCTGAAGCTGAGTGACGTTGTGCGTGCTGGCGACGTGCTCGTCGTGGATGCGAATGCGAAGCTGTTCGATAGGGGACTTCATGTCCTGACACCCGAGCTCGGTGAGAAGAAATGCGAACGCGAATGCGACGTGCAAGCGCAATGCCAGCGCGATGCCATTGTGGTGAGTACCACGATGAGCGTTGAAGCAAAGCAGAACGATGCAACGAATCAGCCTGCGCGCGTCGATTCTGCGCTCGCTCAGGCATTGGTCAAGATTCGCGATGCTGATCTGGCGGCGGAACATGATGAGGCTGAATCGCTGAAGCAACTGCTCGACGAAACGGAACAGCAGCTGCTGAAGAAGGCGATCGACAAGGTGTACGGTTCACAGGAAGACGATTCGCTGAAGGATCGGTCTGAGTGGTGGATGGATGCTGCGACGGATCGTCTCGTGGTTCCGCTTGAAGACGCCGGCGACGACCCGGTATGGATGGTTCTGCGCACTGCAGTCGACGCCTTGTCAGGCGGTGCCGCGCAGCAGGAGATGCGGGTGCCGCGGAAGAACTCCGGGCTGGTGTATCTCGATCGTGACGACGGGCACCAGCGTTCTGTGGAAGTTCGCGCCACGCGATTCCTTGACGTTCTTGGCATCGTCGATGGTATTCGCGAGGACGTGGCGCTGGCGGCTCGTCATCATGATGACGGCAAGAAGGATCGTCGTTTTCAGCGGTTGCTGCATTATCGTCTGCCGGAACCTGATCAGTACGATGCGTCAACCTACCTAGCGAAAAGCCGGTTCCGCGTTGTGGCGGTCGAGCAACGACTGCGTCGAGAGCTCGATCTGCAGGGCTGGAGGCATGAACAGCGCTCCGCCGCGGATATCTGGGCGAATCGGAACGCCTATCATGCCCATGATGCGGAGCTTGTCACACGGCTTGCCGGCACTTCGCACGGCCATGGTCGGTCCTGCTTCCGCGACAACGCCGAGCGTCTGATTCCGCAGAGCGTCATGGCGCAGTCCTCCGACCCGGATCTGGACATGGCGAGCATCAGAAAGTCGGCGGAAGCATTGTTCGGCGACGGCCTGTGGGAGCGCATCATCACTCGCACGAATGCGCGCTACGGCATCTGGGGCATGGCCTATCTGGAAGCGATTCTGCGCGCCGCCGACGTCAATGTCTCCACGGAAGGACGGTGAATCGGCATGAGCACAACGGAACTGGAGATTCACGGCCGCTACGACAGCGCGTTCACGCATCTCATGGCCATCGGGCTGGCTTCGATTCTGGATGATGACGATGCGACGCGTTGCTGCACGGTGCGTTGGACCAACGCCAACACGGTCGTGGTGCAGGTACACAGCGACGGTGGCGGCGAACTGTCGTGGAATGACGTGGGCGACATCGTTCGCAGTCACGCAGCGCGGTGGAACGAGTCGCATTGGTTGCACGCGCAAGGCGTGTATTCAGGTGATGCGGCTCGATCCACCATGGCGCCGCGCCTAGGTACCCCGTCAGATCAAGGCTGGCGGCAGCTGGAACAGGACCGCGAACAGCTTATCGACGGGTTGGGGAGCGCGTTGGATCGGCGCTATCTCGGTGCGTTGGGCGAGCCGTCATATTGGTCAGGTGATCGCACGGCGCAGGGCTATACGCCTGATCGAGGCGCTTCCCGTTGGGAAATGGTCGCGCGTAACCGAGGTCAGGAATTCATTGCCGGCAGACTGGCGCCGTTGGCCGATGCCGTTGCCAAGCGTGATGCGAAGCGGATCGTGGACGGTTTGCGAGGCATCGCCGCCGTCGACGAAGCAGGAAAGAACAAGGATGACAGCCGCACGCCTACCGGCTTGCGTCATCCTTCGATCACGGACAATGCCCAGGCATGGTGCGCGCTTGTTGGCGTATCGGCGTTCCCGACGATGAAATCGACGCAGCCGAAGCGTGGCGGCAGTGCTGCCTTGTTTCAGGTGACGGGACAAGGGCCATATGCGGTACTGCCGATCTGGCTGCATCCATGGACCGTGGACAAATATCGTGCCGTGGTGCGCAGCCAGGCCTTGCTGATAGCAGGGCTGGATGCGACGGTGGGCGGCGATAAGGCCGATGCGTGTGAGAAGTATGGTCTTGACGAGGCAACGGTCAGCGCGAGCTGGCAATGGTTGGCAGCGCAAGGCGTGAACTCCGTCATGCTGTTCCCGCAGTTCGTGTCGGACAACAAGTCCGCTCCTGAACGCTGGCTCGAAACCGGTCGGCGAATTCAGCCTCCTGACGTGAGGACATCTCATGGACGATGACCCCATCCCCATCAGTCTGGTCGCCAACTACATGTTCTGTCCGCGCAGAGCATGGCTGGAAGCTGCCGGCGAGCGCGTGGATTCGGCGCAGATCGCGCAAGGCGACTACGATCACCGGATCGTGGATCGCACTGGAGGCGCCGCGGATGCCGGCGAATATCAGGCGATCAACATCAGGCATGAGCAGTGGGGCGTGATCGGGCGCCTTGACGCGGCGCGGATGGCCGATGACGGCGTTGTCATCCGCGAATACAAGGCCACGCCCGTCAAGCGGGCGATGATCGTGACCGACGCCATGCGCACGCAGCTTGCCTTGCAGACGGCATGTCTGGAAAGCATGGGGTATCGCGTTGCGCGCACGGAGATCTTCTTCACAACGCACCACCGCAACGTCGTCGTGGACATCGGCGCAGAGGACATCGAACGTGCGCGCATCGCCGTCGAAGAGACACGTGCGCTGATCAACGCGGACACGGCGCCGGACCCGCTGGACGACAGCCCTCGCTGTCTGCGCTGCTCGCACGTGGGCATATGCCTGCCTGAGGAACGGAAGCTGACTGCGGTCAGTCGACGCATCATGGTGACGTCGCCGGACAATCAGGTGACGCATCTGGCGACGCCCGGCGCTCGCGCATACAGCAAAGCAGGGCGCATGGTGGTGAGCAAGAACGGCGAAGAGCTGGCGTCGGTGCCGCTGGACACCATTCAGGGGCTGCAAGTGCACGGCAATACGGATCTGTCCAGCGGATTGATGCGCGAACTGATGTGGCGCAACGTGCCGATTCTCTGGTGCAGCGGCACCGGACAGTTGTACGGCTGGGCCACATCGTCGTACGGACCGAACGGCGAACAGCGCGTCGATCAGCATGTGGCGTCCCACGAGGGACGACTGGGGCTTGCGAGGGAATTCATCATCGCCAAGGTGCACAATCAGTCCGTGCTGCTGCGGCGATCGGATCGAACGAATCCGGTGCTTGACCGGCTGCGTGGTATCGAGCGCACGGTCCGCAATGCCAACCGCTGGCAGGACGTGCTGGGATTGGAAGGCGAGGCGGCATCGCTGTATTTCTCGCAGTTCGGTCAGCTTATCAAACCGGAGCGGCGTGACGATTGGGTCTGGAAAGCCCGAATGCGCAGACCTGCGCCCGATCGTCTGAACGCGCTGCTTGACTACGCGTATTCGTTGCTGCTTGCCGACTGCATCCGAGCGCTGGTCTCGTGCGGACTGGACCCGCACGCCGGTTTCCTGCACAGCAGCAAGCGCAACAAGCCGGCGCTGGCGTTGGATCTGATGGAGGAGTTTCGCGCTCCGGTCGCGGATTCCGTCGTGCAGACCGTGGTGAACAACGGCGAAGTGTCGTCGCAGGGCTTCGTATTCGCTTTGGGATCGGTGCGCATGGATGATGCGACAAGAAAAGCGCTGATCGGAGCCTATGAGCGGCGCATGCAAACGGAGCTCACGCATCCGCTGTTCGGATACAAGGCATCATGGCGGCGCATCGTGGAGATTCAGGCGCGGTTGATTCTCGGCTACTTGGACGGTACGCAATCCGCGTATCGCGGCATTCGCATACGATAGGTAGGTGTGAGATATGGCTGACGAGAAGCGTGGTTATCTTGTCGCATACGACATCAAAGACGACTATCGTCGATCGCATGTGGCCAAGGTATTGCAAAGCCATGGGGAACGGCTGCAATACAGCGTGTTCCTACTGCTCATCCGGCCGGCGAAGATGCTCAGGGTCAGGGCTTCGCTGCAGCGCGAGATGAACGCGGCGGAAGACTCCGTGGTGGTGTGCGATCTTGGCACGAGCGATCACGCCTTGTGCGCGCTGCAGTTCATCGGCTCGCGCAGCTATGAGGACGTGGCCGTGCCCACCGTGATCTAGATTCGCTTGCGAATCGAGACCGATTGGCATCCGTTGCCGATGCGAAGACAAGTTGTCGTTGCTGCGCGGCTGCACCGAGCATGCAATTGATGGTTGATAACTGCACAGTGTGATTGACGTCCCATGCGAGCGCTGGATCATTCGTTCACATCCGCTGCAGCGCTCGCGGCTGCATTTGTGCCGATTCTGCGGTGCCGAGGCTCTCATGATGAGCCGAGCGTCGCAGGTTGCCGCGGACCTCTCGCAGCAGTACGTTCCGTACGGCTCAGGTGCTAGCCTAACCAATAGGCTGTCTCCCTGCCTTCAAGGCAGGGATTTCATTGAGGGTTGCGAACGGCGTCAGCCTAGTTTAGGCTGAAAAGTCTCCCTGCCTTCAAGGCAGGGATTTCATTGAGGGCTGAGCGACCCCGTGTGCGTCGAATGCAAGAGCACCGGTCTCCCTGCCTTCAAGGCAGGGATTTCATTGAGGGCCCCATATATAAGGAGCTTACGGTGAAACGGAATGTCTCCCTGCCTTCAAGGCAGGGATTTCATTGAGGGTGGTTGCGGACGGATGCGGAGCTGTGGGTGCGGGGTCTCCCTGCCTTCAAGGCAGGGATTTCATTGAGGGGACGGGAACGTCTGTCCTATCGAGGTCGTGTCGGCGGTCTCCCTGCCTTCAAGGCAGGGATTTCATTGAGGGATGAACCAGGTCACGTCGTTCTCGGCCAGCCTGATGTCTCCCTGCCTTCAAGGCAGGGATTTCATTGAGGGTGGGTCGGCGGGGACACCGGTCTGAAGCAGACCACGGTCTCCCTGCCTTCAAGGCAGGGATTTCATTGAGGGCCGTCCCTGGCTGCGGCCGCGCAGGCCATCATGGCCGAGTCTCCCTGCCTTCAAGGCAGGGATTTCATTGAGGGTCGACGGCGGTCCACCATTCGGTCTCGCCGTCCTCGTCTCCCTGCCTTCAAGGCAGGGATTTCATTGAGGGCAGTTCTGGTGGCTGCGTTCCGAACTTGAGGCCGCCGTCTCCCTGCCTTCAAGGCAGGGATTTCATTGAGGGGTCGTGTTCGGTCAGGGCCGTCTCGATGCCCGCTCGTCTCCCTGCCTTCAAGGCAGGGATTTCATTGAGGGTTGACCTGCAAGGTGAGTCGTTCCTTGAGTCGGATCGTCTCCCTGCCTTCAAGGCAGGGATTTCATTGAGGGTGGCGTCCGCCTGTTCGTCCGTGATGTTGATGCGCTGGTCTCCCTGCCTTCAAGGCAGGGATTTCATTGAGGGTGCGTGACCCACCCCAAGTGGGTGCACGCAACAATCGTCTCCCTGCCTTCAAGGCAGGGATTTCATTGAGGGACGCCGACCTACACGCCCACGCCGTCGTACACGCCGGTCTCCCTGCCTTCAAGGCAGGGATTTCATTGAGGGGTGAAGCGCATTCGCGCCTCGACGGTCGGGTCGCCCGTCTCCCTGCCTTCAAGGCAGGGATTTCATTGAGGGAGCGCTGTCTGGAGCGGCAGGGCGTGCGCGTGGTGCGCGTCTCCCTGCCTTCAAGGCAGGGATTTCATTGAGGGACGCGCGACGGGATCAGCCAGTCGGGCACGTGGTCGCGTCTCCCTGCCTTCAAGGCAGGGATTTCATTGAGGGTTGAACCCGATATCGTGACGCGCTACGCGCCGGAAGGTCTCCCTGCCTTCAAGGCAGGGATTTCATTGAGGGGTTCGAATCCTACCGGATATGCGATGGCTTGCGTGCCGTCTCCCTGCCTTCAAGGCAGGGATTTCATTGAGGGCTGCCGAGGGCATGACCGAATTCCCCGATTGCAGCGACGTCTCCCTGCCTTCAAGGCAGGGATTTCATTGAGGGTAACATGACGCCATCTCTCACGGTGCCAACCGTCAAGTCTCCCTGCCTTCAAGGCAGGGATTTCATTGAGGGCTTGTCGGTGATCTGTTGTGAGAATGACTTGGTGACGTCTCCCTGCCTTCAAGGCAGGGATTTCATTGAGGGTCTGTGACACAGTATGACGGAGGAAGATGATATCCGGGGTCTCCCTGCCTTCAAGGCAGGGATTTCATTGAGGGCGAACGTGAGAAGCGCATCGCCGAACAGGCATGGGAGTCTCCCTGCCTTCAAGGCAGGGATTTCATTGAGGGGTTTGAAGCAAAGAGTCCAGCCGGTTGCCGCCGACTGTCTCCCTGCCTTCAAGGCAGGGATTTCATTGAGGGGACGTGTGGCGCTCCGACAACCCCGGCCTCGGCACGTCTCCCTGCCTTCAAGGCAGGGATTTCATTGAGGGTCTCGCGGGGTGTTGGCTTCGTTTTCCTTGTTCGGGTCGTCTCCCTGCCTTCAAGGCAGGGATTTCATTGAGGGCCGGTCAAGGATTACGGCAAGCAGAAGGTCGAACAGGGTCTCCCTGCCTTCAAGGCAGGGATTTCATTGAGGGGACGTGTGGCGCTCCGACAACCCCGGCCTCGGCACGTCTCCCTGCCTTCAAGGCAGGGATTTCATTGAGGGTCTCGCGGGGTGTTGGCTTC
>NZ_JAAIIH010000008.1 GCF_012932365.1 Bifidobacterium moraviense | reverse complement strand
TCCACAAAAAAACTTGCAAAGACATCCGAATAGATGACTCTTCAAACTAATTGACGAGACGTCCTATAAGGAAGGACGTCCACACAAAAACCTCACTCCCCGTTAGGCCCTCCCGGGCACCCCAGGCGAAACCGCCAAGGGCGGGAAATGAACTGGCAATCATATGAAAATGACAACTTGCATAAAGAAGTAGTACAAACACGCTCTTGAGTTCTCAAACCACCACACCAGCCAAGCGAACCCCGGAACCAGCCGAACCGGAGGAACCGGACCGCTCAGCGGCAGCGAGTAAGTAACTTACACGACTCCCCCGGATCACGCAAACCAGACACCGGGCGACCACCCGAAAACCCTACGGAACACTCGCATCCATCGGCGTGTCGCACACACCCAGAAACAAGCCCCGAACACCGACCGGGGCCATGCGGACGCCCCGAAAACCGCTCCCGGCACCCCGACCATCGGCGTGTCGCGCGCCCGAACGACGACGGGCCCCACGTCACGCACCGTGCCAAACACCGCGTCCCATGTCAGACCCCGTGTCAGACACCACGCCAAACGACACCGCGCCACGGACGAGGTCCCGCGGCCGCCCATCTCCGCCCCGCAAACGTACGATCACCACAACGCTGCGACGAAAAGCCATCGGGAAACACGAAACCGACGCACACGGACGCCCACGACGGTCGATCATCGCAACGTTGCGACGGCGGACCATCGAGGGAGCGCAACTGGCACGCACAACGGTCGATCATCACAACGTTGCTATGGGAAGCCACCGGGGCAGGGACCGGACGACGCGCAGGATGGTCGATCATCGCAACGTTGCGATCGATGGTCGCGCCAGGCAGCGCGCCAATCAGGAAGCGTCCCGGTCAGGAATGCGTCTCGGAAGACTCCCGTCGAACGAAGCCTTTGGTACGAACGTCCAGGCGGGCAGCCCCCGGAAGACAGACCCCGGCAACCGAAGATCGACAAACGAAGAGCCAGGTTTTTGGAGAAACCGCGGAACCGCAACGCCTCGATGAGAAACCCGCCCCTTCGCTTGCCGCCAGATCCTGCAACGTTGCGATGAACGACCATCGGAAACAGCATCCGCGACACCTAACCTGGTCGATCGTCGCAACGTTGCGATTCCCGGTCGAGTGCCGGCCCGCGCCCCGCATCCTCCGAATCCCGGCAAACGAAGAGCCGGGTTTTGGGAGAAACCGCGGAACCGCAACGGCGCGACGAGAAACCCGCCCCTACGCTTGCCGCCAGATCCCGCAACGTTGCGACGAACGACCATCGGAGACGGCATCCGCGACACCCAACCTGGTCGATCACCGCAACGTTGCGACGAACGACCATCGGAGACGGCATCCGCGACACCTAACCTGGTCGATCATCGCAACGTTGCGATCTCGGGACGCGGGTTCTGGGGCATAGTCCGGAAAGACGCCGCCGCGGAAAAGACGCCGGCTTAGGCAACCGCGGCGCAGAAACGAAAAAGGCCGGTCGCGATGACCGGCCTCAGTGGGTGGAGCTAAGGGGATTCGAACCCCTGACCCTCTCCATGCCATGGAGATGCGCTACCAGCTGCGCCATAGCCCCAAGTTGTGCATGCATGAACAGTGGGCGATGTAGGAATCGAACCTACGACCCCTTCGGTGTGAACGAAGTGCGCTAGCCGCTGCGCCAATCGCCCGGCGCTGTGCAGCAGTCATGCATGCCCGTCGGATTGCTCCGGCAGAGTGGGCGATACAAGATTCGAACTTGTGACCCCTTCCGTGTCAGGGAAGTGCGCTACCTCTGCGCCAACCGCCCGGGTCTGCTGCGAGCGGACAACGGGACTCGGACCCGCGGTCTCAACCTTGGCAAGGTTGCGCTTTACCAACTAAGCTATGTCCGCATGCTGCCCTAACAGGCAACAGATGGAGATAATACACGACCATCGCGCGAAGCGCCAATCGAGCGCGTCTTCGGCGTGTCGCGATGGCGCGACGTACGGTACGACGCCATGCTGCGACGCCACGACGGAGCGTCATCGCGGCGGTAAGTCGGTGCGCCTCCAACGACGCAACGGGTATGATCGTACGGCTTCGCGATCACGACATCACGCCGCCCCGCCAAACATGCGTCGGCGCCGTCGGGCGGAAAGTAACCCGGCGGCGCCGATGCAAGTCAGACGCAGTCAGCCGCAGTCAGCCGCGCTTCTCCACGAGCGCCTCGGACGCCTCGTCGAGCGTGTCCATGATCGCGTTCTGCGCTTCCTTCACGTACGCGAAACCCTTGGCCGCGGAGAACCTGGACTTGGCGTCCGCGTTCTCGGACACGGCGCGCGTGGCGTGCGCGATAGCCACCAGCAGGTTGGGCAGCTGGGAGGAGGGGATGTCGTTGCCGAGCTCGCCGTAGAAGCGGATGGTCTCGACGTCGTTGGGGTTGGCACCGTTGCCGGGAGCGGCCTTGAGCGCTTCCACGATGCCACCGAGGTACTGACTCATAGGATATTTCGCTGCAATGCTCATGCCTCCTACGGTAGGCGGATCGCGGCGAAGCGGAAGGGTCGGGCGCAAGATTTTACCGTGGGGCAAATCGGCGTTCAGAACGTCAGCACCTCGCCGGTGACCACGCACACGTTGTCGTCCACGGCGCGCTGCGCGAAGATGCGATCCACCCATGCGCGATGCGCCGGATAGTCGGGGCTGTCGGGCAGCGGGCTGTGCGAGTGCGAGTCCATGAAGGCGCGCCAGGAGTCGAGCGTGTAGCGGATCGGGTTGGCGAATTCGCGCACGGCGGGGTGGCGGAAATATTCGGTGGTGGTGCGACGCACGTGGTCGACGCTGCCGGCGAGCGCGGGGCCGCCGTCCCAGTGGCGCATGCCGGAGTCGAACGACGTGCGGTTGTAGATGGAGACGAGCAGGATGCGACGATCGCCACGCCCGCCCCGATCGCCACACCTGCCCCGATCGCACCGTGCGATGCGCGCGCATTCGGCGAGGAACGCGTCGTGGCGGAACCAGTGCAGCGACTGCGCGCAGGTGACGACGTCGACGCTGCCGTCCGGGAGCCCGGTGCGTTCGGCGTTGCCGTCGACCACGGTCACGTTGGGCAGGTCGGCGACGGCTCCGCGCAGCGCGGCGCGCATGTCCGCGTCGGGTTCGACGGCGAACACCGGGTGGCCGAGCGCGGCCAGCGGCACGGTGAACTTGCCGGTACCGGCGCCGATGTCGGCCACGGTGACGGGCGAAGCATCGGGCGCGGCGGCGGGTACGGGCAGACCTTCAGTCGCGGACGCCGCATCAGGTACGGACGAGCCGCCGATCAGCGTGCCAATGTACGCCATCGCCTCCGCCGGATACCCCGGTCGCGCCTGCGCGTACGCCTCCGCCTTGCCGTGGAACTCCGTGCGATCCGTGCGATCCGTCTTGTTCGCCGTGTCCGTCATCGCGTCTCCCATCCGAACGATTCCGAGGATTCCGTCGATTCCCCGTCGCCTCTCAGCGTAGGCGCGCACAGCCCGAGAGCGTACACACCAAGAGCACACGGCCCGGGCGCGCGTCAGACGTTCTTGGTGCTCACCAGCAGCAGCACGCCGGCGATGCTGTTGAGGAAGATGAGGTTGCACACGCCGAATCCCACGGTGTTGGGGCGGTCGCCCTTGTACAGGGACCACGTGTGCACGGTCATGGGGATCATCCAGATCAGGGGGACGAACAGCCAGCACAGGGCCACGGTGGTGAGCAGGTTGAGCACGAACGCGATGAGACGCAGGGTGCGGTCGGTGTCCGTGAGCGTCACGCCGGCGCCGTATTGACCGTACTGGCCGTACTGCTGGCCGTACTGCTGCGGCGGATACGGCTGCTGGGGCACGGGCGACTGCGCGTACGGGAACGGCTGCGACTGCGGGGCGTAGCCGGGCTGCTGCGGGCCGGGGGTCTGCGGCTGCGCGTACGAGGTCTGGGCGTAGGCGGTCTGGGAGTACTGCGCGTAGTTGGGCTGCGCGTAGGGAGGCTGACCGTAGCCGTTCTGCGGGTAGCCGTTCTGCGCGTAATCGTTCTGCGGGTAGGGCGACCCGTAGCCCGACGTCTGCGCGTACGGCTGCTGCGGTTGCGATTGCGACTGCGGCGCCCGGTGCCGACCGTGGCCCTGCGCGGGGTCGTAGTCGTGGCCGTAGTCGGATGGCGCGGATGGGCGATCGGACTGCCAGTCGGCCTGATCGGTGTTGTTGTCGGCATCGTCGTCATCGTCATCGTCGCGAGACTTGGGCGCCGGCGCGTAGTACTCGGCCCACGCCTCGCCGTCCCACCAGCGCAGCCTGTCGGGGTCGCCCGAGGGGTCGGGGTACCAGCCGGGTTGTGCCTCAGCCTCTGCCATGACGTGTGCCTCCTTGTACGTTGCACGGTGACGCAGGTCGCGACCGCGCGATGCGATACGCCCAACGATACTCTGCGCCTGCGCCGGGGTTCGTTGCAGATTTGGCAGATCCGACCATCACGCTAGAGCGCCGATCCGCAGATTTGGCAGAAGCGACCCCGGAGAGCCCCCAAAACCGCGCTACGAGGTCAGATCTGCCAAATCTGTGGAAACGGGAGGTGCGCTGCGCAAAAACGATGGTCAGATCCGCCAAATCTGCGTACGGTGCGGGCCGAACGATGCAGATCAGCCACACCGAGCAACCGCACTGACCGACTGCACTGACCAACCGCACAGATTTGGCAGATCCGACCATCGCACTGGGACGCCGATCCGCAGATTTGGCAGAAGCGACCCCGGAGAGCCCCCAAAACCGCTCTACGAGGTCAGATCTGCCAAACCTGCGGAAGCGGGAGGTGCGCTGCGCAAAAACGATAGTCAGATCCGCCAAATCTGCGTACGGTGCAGGCCGGTGACGGCTGAAGCAGGCTGCACCGACCGGCTGGAGCGGCAACGAAAAACGGATCGGTCCCGCAACCAGAGCAGCTGGCTGGGGACCGATCCGTTGATCAGCACGTCACGCCGGGCGATCGACCGTCAGGCGTTGAGCGCGCGCTTGGTGGCGCGCGACTTCATGTAGACGGTGCCGGCCGCCGCCGCGATGAGCACCGCGATCACCGAGAAGATCGCCGTACCCGCCGCACCGGTCTTGGGCAATTGCGTGATGTTCTGAATGTTCTTGTACTCGAATGGCTTGCTCGTACTGCCATCCTTGCCGGTCGCGGTAAGCAACTCGTTATCACCGATCTCGGAGACCTTGAATTCCAGCGTATTGTTGACACTCGCACCGTCCTTCACCTGAGTGACAGTCAGCACAAGGCGCGCAGCGTAATCGTCAAGATACGGGCTCGGGACGTCGGTCTCGAAGATTAGGTACTTTCCGGGCGTCAGATTCGAAAAACTGAAGTTACCCTTACCGGTAGAGACCTGCTCCTGAGACTTAAAAGTCGCATCGAACTTATTAGCGGACTTCCATAGCGCATCAAACGCATTCTTATCGGCAACAGATTCATTTTCGTCAGCAAGCTTCTTAATGGTGAACTTCGCGCCATTAAGGTAAGCCGAATCGCCGTTAACGCCCTTCTTGACAAAGTTGATATCCGGGTAGCAATTGTCGTGTTTCGTGGTCTTCACCTCGGCAGCACCATTAGGCACATTCCCTTGTCCGCTTGAGTTCTTGGCATCAAGGTTCAGCGTACCGTCAGCATTAGAAATGCCACTGGGAGTGGTAATACGTGTACCAATGATGATGTCCTGCAGAGGACCATAGGTCGTAGTGCAATGAGTGCTGCTGTCAACATCGGTCGTATATTCTGTGGTCTGATCCACCAGAAGATACAAGCCAGGATCTCCAAGAGAATTAGTCCCAAAAGTCAAAGACTTAGGATCAGCAGAAGAATCCAAGATCGGAGATACCGCATTTGCCGAGAGAGCGAATCCGGTCTGCTCTTTCAGCTTTGCAACGAAGGCACGCCAAGTTTCTGATTTGACAGTCTGTCCCGCAAACCAAGCAAGCGGATCGCCTTTACCGGTAAAATCAGTGTTCTCGTAGCCATCAAGCGTCTTGATGGCGTTCTCCACCGGGGTCTTGAGGCTGTCAGGAGTCGCCAAGGTCAGATTCGGCCCCGTCGTCGAGTCCGGCGTCAGCTGGTATGCGGCGAGCTTCACGTACTTGAACCGTCGCGCAGTGGTTCCTTCGGCGTTCGAGGTCAGGTCATGCACGTCAGCGGCCTTCAGCACAATCGTCCCCTCCGCTTGGGCAGCACCTGCACCATCCGCCGCACTGGCGGGGGCGGTGCCGAGGGCGAGGCCGGCGAACAGTTTCCTCATCTTCATGAGAGAACCCTTCTTTCTTCTTTCTGTGTTTCTTCTGCAATGGTTCGGTTGTGGGGGTCGCGGAGGCTGGAGTCGGACGCCGACGTACCCGTACCGGCGCACGTCCGTCCGCATCGGCAGTCCGTTGGATTGCCGTGCGGCGGCCGCGTTCCGCGATCCGCAAATACTGTGTTCGGGTCAGATCGCATGGCGCCCCTTCGGTGTGCGCCCCATGGAGGTCCCGAGTCCTGATCCGTGCATCGGACGCGCATGGCTGCCGTTTGCGAAGCTCGGACCACCGCTAGGCCACGTAGGTGCCGATGTGAACACCATCGCCCCCGTGCCTGCGTCGCCTGCGATCGCCGCCATCCGACGCCGACGCGCGTCGAGCAGCGCCGCGACAATGCCCGCCGCAGCCACGAACGCACCGCCGACCGTCATCCAGTCGCGCGCCGTGCCCGGCCCGCCCGTCAGCGGCAGCGCCGCCACGGCCTTGTAGTTGAGGATGAGGTTGGCGGACGTATCGCTGTCGTCGCCGCACTCCGTGGTGTTCGCATTCGTACCGGATGCGAACAGCGACGCGAACGTGACGGACGACGACGTGGTGGCCGACGAATCCGCCGGGCAGATCTTGACGAATTTTAGAGTACCGGTCGGGGCCGTGGAGTCGATCACGAACTCGTACACCGTGTCGGTCTTGATGTAGCCCGTCGGCGCCTCGGTTTCCGTGAGGTGGTAGTAGTAATGCGTGTTCGCGTCACTTGGCAGCGCGAAACCGGCCACCTTGAACTTGCCGGCGGCAGGGTCAAGGTCGGCGTAGGTGGGTGTTGCGCCGTTGGCGCTGTCCAGACTGTTCTGATGCGAGCCGCAGGGGTCGTGCGCGTTGGGCTCACTGGTACAATCCGTTACCTTCGCCGTCACAGGCTTCACGCCGCTGATCGTTTTACCGGCGGAGTCATACGGACCGGAGATCTCCCACTCGGCGCCCGAGAGCGGATCACCGTCAGGGTTGTCCGCAGCCACCTTGCTCCACGCCACCTGCGTGCGCTTGTTCGGGATGTTGTTGCTTGGCAACGGGTTGGAGGAGCCGTCGGTCGGGTACACAGCCACCTTGGCGTCGGCTTTGTCAGTTGATGTGATGGTGAACTGATACGTTGTCGATGCCTCGGGATGCCAATAGCCATCAGGCACGACGATTTCCTTCAACTGATAGGTGCCGACTTCGTCGAGTTTGATGGAGAAAACGCCAACCGCACCGTTGGTATCGGCGTAGGTCTTGGTCGTACTGGTGCCATCGGCGCACGGCGTGGCCTTGGTATCATTCGACGGATCGACGCAGTCGGTTACGGTACGTGCGGTATGATCAATCGGTCGGCCTTGATCGTCAAGCTTCGTCACGGTCCACTCGGAACCGCCGACCAGCACACCACTGTTGTCTGCGTCGACCTTCGACCATGACACACCGGGAAGCGGCGTGTTGACGATGTCGATGTCGACGTTCTCTGTGGATCGTCCCTGAGCGTTGTTCCACTTCGCCTGCGCATTGTTCACCTTGAACGTGTGTTGCGTGCTATCGAGCTGATAGCCGGTCGGAGCCTTGCGCTCGGTCAACGTATACGTGCCGTTGGCCAGATTGTTGATGTCGAAGCCGCCGCCGACCGGGTTGTTGTCGAAGCCGGCGTACGCGTAGTCGTTGCCGGCATTGGAGTCGTTGGCGATGTTGTCCTTGACGATGGCCGTGCGGGTGACGGTTGTCGTGCCGTCCTTCGTCTCGACGGTCTCCTCCCAGCAGGCGCCATCCGCGTAGCCGGTGCCGACGAGATTGCCGTCCTTGTCCGTCGGGCAGATCGTCGGGTAGAAGTCGGTGTTGAACGGGCCGCCCAGTTCAGTATTCTTACGAGCTGCATCCTCCGAAACACCGGTCCCCGTGGTGCTCAGCGTCCACTCGGAACCCGCAAGCGGAGCCGGGTTAGTGGTGTTGTTGTCCACCTTCGACCACGAAGCCGTGTACGGGGTGGAGAACTTCACGTCGCCGTTGGTGGCGAACGCGCCGCCGGACAGACGCGCGGCATTGCCGGTGAGCACCACGGACGCGCTGTTGAGCGCACCATCCTTGGCGGCGGCCCACTCCTCGTCAGACATGCCGTCGGCCTTCTGGGCCTTGAGAGCGATGCCGGTGGTAAAAACGCCCTTATTATCGCTCGATGCCTTACGCGTCAGATTCAGAGTGCGGACATGATCCGTGTACTCATCATCCGGGATCTTCTCATTGCTGCTGCCTGTTTCGCTGAACCGGTCACCGGTCATCGTCACGGCAAGGTTGGTGCCACCGCCGTCGTTGCCCTCAGGATTGGTATAGTGACCGTGCCATCCGCCCTTGGACTGGATCTCGGGATCCTGGAAATAATCCTGGAAGCCGCTGGCCGACTTGAGTGGCGTGCCATCGTAATACCAATCCACAACCGTCTTGGTGCGATCGGTGAACCACGTGTTCATCAGCTGGAAATTGGTACTTCCGATCTCGCCCTTCCACATCGGGTTCATGATGGCAAAGTCGTCGCCGGCCTCCGTACCGGTTCCGTTTACCGTACCATACTGCTTATCGCTGCCACCGTTATCCCAACTTACCAGTGCATCACCAGTAAACGGCTTGTCATTCGGATACGGGGAACGATTTGCTTCATTGTTCAGGTCGATGGACTTGTCCACCTTATTGTCGAACAACGCGATGTTGCCGCCCTTGGACGCAGTGCCGGTACCGGACGGGCACAGCCACAGTCCGCCGCCGAAGTGGCCAGCGACATTGCCCGTCGCCACGGCCTTGGCAATGTAAGTCAAGGTGCCGGCCTCAGTGTAGACAGCGCCACCCAGATAGCCAGATGTGTTGTTCCTGAACTCGCCGCCCATGATGTACGCGCGGGACGAGTACTTTTGAGTCTCGTCTGTTTTCTTGTTGTCGACGCTGCCTTCCTGCAGGAAGATCGCGCCACCGGCGCTGCCGCGGAACGCGGTCTTCACCGTGCCATCCGCAGTATTGGTTTCACGCTGCTCGACGCCGGCGTAGTTGTTCTCGAACAGCGGCTTGTTGCCCTTGGCATCGTTCTGGAGCCAGAACACACCCTTGACGTAGATGGCGCCACCGCCGTCCATGTATCCCCAAGTGCGCGTGTAGTTGCCGTTGAACGTAACCTTGCCCTGCACGTTGAGCTGACCCGCGGTCACGTAGATCGCGCCACCGCCCGCCTTCCAGTTGTTGCCCCAACAGGCATCCGCCTCGCCGCTCGTGGTGTTGCATTGCGCTGGATTGCCATCGGCGTCACGCACATTGTGCGCATTGCCTTGGAACGTGACCGTCTGGCCATCGGCGGGAACGATGGTGGTGGAACCCCCATCCTGTGAGATGGCGCCGCCACCAATCCCGTAGGCGGTGTTGTTCTGGAACGTACCGGCACTGACCGTCAGCTTGCCGTTGTTGTGGATGGCTCCGCCTTTGGAATTACCCGCATTGCCGGATGCATTCCCGGAAAACAGCGGGATATTGCCGGATTGGGCGTCAATGATCATGGTGCCCTTCGCCGCGTTCTGCATGATGACGCCGCCGGCCATGTTCGACTTGTTGTTGAGGAACTGACCGCCGTGGATCTCGACCTTGGAGATGTCGCCGTCATATACGTACAGCACGGTTCCTCGCGTACCCTTATTGTTCTGGAACGTGCCGCCGTTGATAACGATAGTGCCGCCAGTCTCCTGATGGATGATGGCGCCGCCCTGCGAGCCATCGCCGTACGTGGTCACGATGTTCTGGAACATGCCCGCATTGACGGTGACGGTACCACCATAGCTGAGCGCAAGCGCACCCTTATCCACCCACCGTGATGTATTCGAACGTGCCGGCGTTGACGGTGAGAACACCGCCATTGTTCACCGTGGCAAAGCGCCGGACGGCAACGGCGGCGGCGGTGCCGGAGTAGGCGAACTTGTCGTTCGCATCGCTGCCGATGGCGAGACTGGCGCCCTGATTGATGATGAACAGGGAATCGCCGGTGACGTTGCCGGCAGGCCGGATGGCGGCCGGCACAGTACCGTCCGTATTCGCAGGAATGGCCGTGACAATAGTGATCTTATGGCTCGGCACGATGATGCTGACGTCGGACGGGACGTCGGTCACCGACGCAGTGATGGTCACGGTGGCGTCTGCAGTCGCACCTTCCACACATTCCTTCAGCTCGGTCCAGGTGGTGACGGCGGAGCAGTTGGCGGCGGCGACGGCTGCGGGGGCGGGCTGGGTTGCTGCGGTGTCGGCAGTGGGAGACGATGCGGCATTGGACGCGGACGCATCGGCGGAGGACAGCTCGGCGGGAGGGGTCGGGACCGTGGTGGTTTCCTGCGCGGGGGCCGACGAGGTGATGTTCGGTGAGATGCTTGATTGCGCATTGACCGTCACATCGGGGGTTAGTTCGGGGGTGCCTACAACGTCGTCGGCAAACGCACCGGCCGCCACCCCGAAGGTGACGAGCATCACGACGGCGGAAACTGCAGCGGTCAGCCTTCGCATCGCACAACGCGCCGGCCGTCGCGCCGCGCCCTTGCCGCTCTCTCTGCTGTTGGACATACGAGTCTCATCCCACATTTCGAAAACCTTCTAGACCCCTTACTATACCCCCTAAATCAGCAGGACCGCGGCCAGTGTGTATCGTTTTACACCTGTCTCCCCGCACCAGCGCGCAGGCTCCTCGAGCACAGCCCGACGACAGTATCCCACTGCTGGCAACGATTGACGGCATGCACGCACGGCGACACACGAACCGCAGCCATGAAAACCGTGGCAAAAAAATGTCGCAACACGCACACAATCGCACATGCCGAACGTTAGTATTCACGATCACACAGGCGCATGGCCTCACCTCCGCCCATCCGCACGCCCACACACCCCAAACCTCCCCCATTCCCCCGTACACTGGGACGCATGCATATTGTCATGATCATCGCGGCGCTGGGCGCGGCGCTGTCCGGCGCGGAGCACGCAAGCTTGTACGTGCTGCAGACGCGGCACTGGCTGGAGCCGCGCACGATGGACTTCTTCGGCATCACCTCCGCGGAGGACGCGCGCGCCACACTCAAGGCCGCACGGCAGCAGGGGCGCTACAACCTCATGCTCGCCGCGATGGCCGTGGCGGGCGCGCTGCTGCTCATCCCGAGCGCGCAGCCGTGGCCGATCGTGGCCGCCACGCTCATGACCGCGTCCACGCTGTGCATGACGTTCGCGGCGCTCATGTCCATCATCGCCGAACCGTACCGGCGCAAGTGGGCCACGCTGCAGCTCGTGCCGCCGCTCGTCACGCTGGCGCTCCTCGCGGTCGCGCTGCTCGGCTGACGGACGACGGCTGACGATCGGTGCGGCATCATCCCGCGGCATCGTCCCGCATTCCGCTCCCATCCCGCGGCGTGCGTAGGATGGGCGCAGAACGCAACAACACAACAACGCAATCGGACACCAACCCGGAGCAAGGAGCGGCATATGACCGGCGGGGACATCGGATTCATCGTGGCATGCGTGGTGCTGGCCCTGTGGGGGTCGGCGCTGCTGTTCGCCGCTGAATGGGTGTGGGATCTGGTGTGCCGCGTCACCAACACCTACACCGATCCGAGCCGCGGCGCGCTGCTGTTCGCGCGCATCTGCGGCTTCGTCCTCTTCGTGTTCGGCATCGGCGCCGTCGTGATGAAGGTGATGTAGCGCTCACGCTCCGACAGCTCACAGCCAGTCGAGCGGCGGCTTGACGCGCGGCGCGGGGAACCGGGCGTCCAGCTCGGCCAGATCGCGCGTGTCGAGCTCCAATCGCGACGCGGCCACGTTGAGGCGCATGTGCTCCACGGTGCCGGCCTTGGGGATCGCCACGGTGCGCCCGTCGCGCATCGCCCACGCCAGCAGCACCTGCGCCGGCGTCACGCCGTGCCTGCGCGCCACCCCGCGCACCGTCGGGTCGTCCAGCACGCCGTACGCCAGACGCCCGCCCTGCGCGATCGGACAATACGCCATCATCGCCACCCCGTGCGCGTCCATCCACGGGCGCAGCGCCACCTCCGTGCCGCGCGACTCGATGTGGTACAGCACCTGATTGACCGCGCAGGCATCGCCGCCGGGCACGCGCCACAGCGCCTCCATGTCCGCCACGTCGAAGTTGGAGACGCCCCAGCGGCGGATCAGCCCGTCCGAGCGCAGCGCCTCCATGCACGCCACCGTCTCCCGCAGCGGCACCGAACCGGGCCAGTGCAGCAGATACAGATCCAGATAGTCCGTGCCGAGCCGCTCCAGCGACGCCTCGCAGCTCTCGCGCATGTGCGTGCGCCCGGCGTGCGACGGCATCACCTTGCTCACGACGAACAGATCCTCGCGCCGGATTGAAGGCTCGGCGCCGCGCAGCGCCTCCCCCACCAGCGTCTCCGCGCCGCCGTCCGCGTACAGCTCGGCCGTGTCGATGAGCCGCGCGCCGAGCGCCAGCCCCTCGCGCAGCGCCGCGACCTCCGCGTCATGCCTGGACGGGTCCTCGGCCATGTGCCACGTGCCCATGCCGAACAGCGGCATCGCGCCGCCGTCGCGCAGCGTGACGGTCCGCCGCGTCGCCCGCGTCGCGTCCGACGCATGGTCCGCCGCACGGTCCGCACGGTCCGCGGTACGGGCAGGTCCCTCGTAGATGTCCATCCCGGCCTCCTATCGTCATCGATCGGGGCACTTACTCACACCGCTTCCACTGTAGACTGCGCGGTCTACGGACGACACCGCTTCCCAGCCCATTGCCAGCATCTTCCCAGCGCATGAGCAGCATCCGCGCCTCTCCCGAACGCGGGGTACGCCTAGGATGGGCCGCATGGATGTCAACTTCGCCCTGCAGTGGCTGCATGCCAACTCCGGCAAACTCGTGTTCTTCGTGCTCGTGATGGTGGCCGCGTTCGTCGCCAACCGCATCGTGAAGCGGTGGATGCGGCGGCTGCTCGACAAGACCGACGTGCCCACCGCCACGATCTTCATCAACATCGTGCGCGTGGTGATCTGGATCGTGGCCATCAGCATGGTGCTGCAGCCGGTGTTCGGCATCAACCCCAACACCATCGTCACGGCCCTCGGCGTCGGCGGCGTCGCGATCTCGCTGGGCCTCAAGGACACCATCGCCAACGTGATCGGCGGATTCGGGCTGATGCTCGGCAAGGTGATCCAGCCCGGCGACGAGGTGACCATCGCCAGCGCCACCGGCACCGTGAAGGACATCACGTGGCGACACACGGTGATCCGCGAGCGCAACGGCAACGAGCTCGTCATCCCGAACTCCGTGCTCAACACCAAGGAGCTCAAGAAGATGCCGGCCGCCAACGAGGCGCTGGTCAAGGTGCCGTTCACCGCACGCGCCGGCAGCGACCCGGACGCGGTGAGCGCGCGCATCACGGCCGTGGTGGGCGCTGCCACCGCGGACATGGCACTGGACGGCTCCAATCCGCTGGTCAAGTTCACCGGATTCTCGCCGTACGGCATCGAGGGCGAGGTGTGGGCGTTCGCGAAGCCGGGCGTGTTCGCCTCCACGATGCAGGACGCCGTGGTGCGCGCATTGGCGGACGCGGACTTCCTGGAGCAGCGCGCGGCGATCGGCGCGTAGGACTCAGCAGACCGCCGGCGGCTACCAGCGGCCGGCGATCGGCGTGCCGCAGTCGGGGCAGTGCGCCGTGCGGACGTCGTCGGCGGCCGCGTTGCCGGTGGCACCGCCGATGCCCGCGGCATCGTCGGTATCGTCGCGCACCAGCCGGTCGGACTCGATCCGGTACCAGTCGCGCTCGATCAGCGCCGCACCGCACTCCGGATTCGGGCAGTACGTGGTGTCCCCCTCCGGGAAGTGCACGTTGCCGGTGTACACGTAGCTGAGCCCCTCGGCGTACGCGATCTCGCGCGCGCGGATCAGCGTGGCCAGCGGCGTGGGCGGCACGTCGCGCATCTTGTAGTCGGGGTGGAACGCGCTGAAGTGCAGCGGCACGTCCGTACCGCAGTGCTCGCGGATCCACGCGCATTCGGCGTGCAGCTGCGCGTCGTCGTCGTTGCGCCCGGGGATGAGCAGCGTGGTGAGCTCCACCCACACGCGCTCGCCCGAAGGGGTGCGCGCCTCGTTCACCGCGTATTCGATGGTGTCGAGCACGTCCTGCAGATGCGTGCCGGTGACGCTGCGGTAGAACTCCTCGGTGAAGCCCTTGAGGTCGATGTTCGCGGCGTCCATCGCGTTGTAGAACTCGGGGCGCGCGCACGCGTTCATGTAGCCGGCGGTCACGGCGATGGGGTGCAGGCCGCGTTCGCGGCAGGCGTCGGCGGTGTCGATGGCGTATTCGGCGAAGACGATCGGATCGTTGTACGTGAACGCCACGGACCGCGCGCGATGCCGCACGGCGAGGTCGGCCACGTCGTCGGGCTCGGCCTCGGTGGCCACGCGGTCCCAGCTGCGCGCCTTGGACAGGTCCCAGTTCTGGCAGAACCGGCACGCCGAGTTGCAGCCGGCCGTGCCGAAGCTCAGCACGGAGGAACCCGGCAGGAAGTGGTTGAGCGGCTTCTTCTCCACCGGGTCGAGGCCGAATCCGGACGAGCGGCCGTACGTGTCCAGCTCGATGCGCCCCTCGTGGTTGGAGCGCACGAAGCAGAAGCCCCGCTGCCCCTCGCGCAGCTTGCATTCGCGCGGGCACAGGTCGCACTGGGCGCGGCCGTCGTCCAGCTGGTGCTGCCAGCGGCCGAACACCGGATGCATGATCCGCGCTCCCGTTTCCGTGCCCATGTCACCTCCCGTTGTCCGAGGTCCTCATCCGATAGGTCCCGTCCGACGCGCCGCGCCGAACCGTCGGCGCGTGCGTCGTTGTTGAACTTGTTGAACGTTACTTCCGCATGCTACTTCCGAACGTTACTCCCGATATGCGTGAACAGTGTATCGCCGCGCGATGATCCGCCCGTCGTCCCAGTCCAGATCGGCGGGCAGACCCGCCTTGGCCAGCAGATGTCCCACAAACGCGTGCGGGTTGGGCAGCTCGTCCCACACCTGCGGCAGGAACGTGGCCGCGTGCCCGTGCGCGTCCTCGATGATGAGCCCGTCCATGCCGGGGCGCAGCGCGGCTTCCAGCGCCGCGCGGGACGGCACGTGCTCCATGAGTTCGGGCACGCCCAGCACGGACACCTCCATGCGCAGCAGCGGATACTCCTGCGCGGAGACGGGACGGAAGCGCGGGTCGCGCATCGCGGCGTCCACGGCGTGCTCGGCCACGTCACGGCCGAGGGACTGATGCGCGATGATCGAGCCGATGCAGCCGCGCAGTCGCCCGCCTTCGGTGAGCGTGACGAAGCTCGCGCCGAGCCGGTCCAGCCACGGATGCGCGGCGATCAGCTCCGCGGCGGACGGTCCGTCCGCGGCGATGCCGAGCCGCTCGGCCAGGGACGCGCGGGCCACGCCCAGCAGCACGGTGGCGGCGTCGGCATCGGAGTCGGTGCCGGGGCGGGGGCTGGTGCCGAGGTCAGTGCCGGGATCAGTGTCGGCATCGTGCTCCCACAGCGCCCACGCCGCGTAGCCCACCACGCGCTCGTCCGGGTCGCGCATCGCGGGACGATCCTCGCCGGCGAGTGCCACCACGCCGTCGTCGCCGGAGGTAGAGCAGCCCAGGAACTCGAGATCGACGGTGGCCGAAGCGCCGTCCGCGGCATCGACGCCTGCGGCATCGCCACCTGCGGTGTCGCCGTCCACCGCGCCGATGCTGCGGGCGATCACGTCCAGCAGGCCGTTGATCGGATACGCGCCGCACGCCCGGTCCGGCGTGATCGGGAAGTCGAACGCGCCCACGCGGCGGATCGTCTCGTCGTCGATCGCGCGGGCCTCGCGCTCGGGGTGGTAGTGCGAAAGGTCGGAGCTGATGACGATCACCGTCTCGGGGCCTCCCCACAGGGCGCGCAGCACGTCGCCCACCTCCTTGGGCGTGGCGTCGCCGGCGTTGAGCGGCACGATGGAGACGTCGCCGCCGAGCGTGCGCTGGACGAACGGGAGCTGCACCTCCACCGCATGTTCGCGGGCATGGGTGGGATCGTTGACGATGAGGCGGGTGCTGCCGGCGTCCAGCACGCGGCGTTCGGCCTCCACGTCCACGGCGAGCGTGCCGAGCGGGGTGCGCCAGGCGTCGGCGGTGCTCATCGCCACGCCGCGCACGGCCACGCGGTGCGTGGGGCCGACGAGCACCACGCGGCGGACGGTGCCGCGGCCGGCCTCGAGCAGCGCGTAGGCGAGTGCCGCGGCGGTGCCGGAGTAGACCCAGCCGGCGTGCGGGACGATCACCGCCTTGGGCCACGGGCGGAGGTTCGCGCGGGCCGGTTCGCCCGCACCGCCGGACGCGCCCGTACCGCGGTCGCGGTCGCGCAGCAGCCGGCGCGCGTAGGCCAGTTGTTCGTCCAGCATCGCGGTCGCCTCGCGCGGATCCGCCGGGTAGAAGGCGCCCGCCACCGCCGGCGGGCGCACGCGCCGGAATCGGCCGTTCCCTGCCTGCTCGTTCCCCATGTGTTCGTTCCCCACTTGTGCATTCCCCATCGTTGCCTCTTCACTGACGCATCGAATCACTGACGCATCGAAAGCCGTTCGGATTCCGATTTTCATCGTAGTGCGCGGTTGCTGGATGAATGCTGGAGCAACAGAAGGCAGCAAGGCTTTGGGAACTATCTGATCTTGAGCGCTCATGACACACTCAGAAGAAGGGTCCCTTCTTCTGAGTGTGCCCGGCAGGTATCGAGCCCGAAAACCGCGCATCGGCCGCCGGAAAATAACCATTTTTTGAGGCAGACGACGCGGGTCTACCCGGAGGTGACACTCAGAAGAAGGGTCCCTTCTTCTGAGTGTCCGCCCGCATTCCCGCTTCCGCACGGATGCGCACAGCTCCGCGCACCAATCCGCACGGTCCCGCACAACCCCGCACAGCCCCGCGCCCCTTGCACCGCCGCGCACCGCTGCCGCAATAAAAACGCCCGGACACGCATCGCACGATGCATGTCCGGGCGTCCGGCAAATCACCGAAACCGATGAAGCCGGCAGAATGCAGGCCGCCGGCATCACGGCAGGAGGAACGCGCTCAGCGCAGCACGCCCTCGATGAGGCGCGTGATGAGCTCGGTGTAGCTCACGCCGGTCGCCTCCCACGCCTTGGGATACATGGAGATGGGTGTGAAGCCGGGCATGGTGTTGATCTCGTTGATCATCACCTCGCCGTCCGGCGTGACGAACGTATCGACGCGGCTCAGACCGGCCAGATCCAGCGCCTTGAACGCCTTGACGGCGGTCTCGCGCACGCGCTCGAGCGTCTCGGCGGGCAGGTTGGCCGGCACCTCCACGTGGGAGGCCTCGGAGTCGGTGTACTTGGAATCGAAGTCGTAGAACTGGTCGTCGCCGGCGTTGCGACGGTCGAGCACGATCTCGCCCGGCCAGCTGGCGGCCGGCTCGTCGGTGGGCTTCGGGGCCAGCACCGCGCACTCGATCTCGCGCGCGTTGATGCCCTGCTCCACCAGCACCTTCCAGTCGTGCTTGCCGGCCTCGTACACGGCGGCGATCAGCGCGGCCGCGTCGCCTTCGCGCTCCACCTTGGTCACGCCGAAGCTGGAGCCGGCGCGGGACGGCTTGACGAACAGCGGGTACTTGAGGCCCGCATCCTGCACCTGCGCGAGCACCGCGTCGGCGTTCGCCGCGAACTCGGATGCCGCGTCGAACAGGCGGGTGTCCAGCGTGATGCCGGGCGCGGTGGCGATGCCGGCCGCGTTGAGCACCACCTTGGTGAAGTGCTTGTCCATGCAGGCGGCGGACGCGAACACGCCGCAGCCCACGTACGGCACGTTCATCATCTCGAGCAGGCCCTGCACCGTGCCGTCCTCGCCGTACGGGCCGTGCAGCACCGGCAGCACCGCGTCGATGTGGCCCAGCGAGACCGCGGCGCCGTGGCGGCCGTGGCCGGCGGCGTCGGTCAGATCGGCATGCTCGCCGGCGAAGAAGCCGTCCTGGCCCAGCGCGATGTCCAGGATCACCGGACGGGACTCCGGCGTGACCTTCACGGTGGGCAGCTCGGCGCCGTTCAGGTCCCAGCCGCGCGGATCCTCGCCGTTCACGATCCACTGTCCGTCCTTGGTGATGCCGATCGGCACCGCTTCGAACTTGTCCGTGTCCAGCGCCTTGAGCACGCCGGCGGTGGAGATGCACGAGATGGGGTGCTCGTCCGCACGCCCGCCGTACAACACCGCAATACGCTTCCTGGCCATCTCCGTTAACTCCTCTTCCGTCCGGGGCTCTCCGCCCGCTGACTCTCCGGTGGTCTTCTGCCTGGTCTTCCCGCGACCGGCCGCCCGCGGCGCGCCGAATCGCCTGTGCCGCGCTACAGCCTACTCTGCGGTGATTTCGGTGCCGAACAGCTCGCCCAGCATCTGCTCACAACTAATACCTTCGTGCAGCACGTGGCTCATCGCGAAGGCCAGCGGCGTGGGCACGTGCAGCTGGTCGCCGAGCGCCACCACGGCGTCGGTGGTGGGCACGCCCTCGGCCACGCCGTTGGACACGCGCGTCGCCTCCTCCACCGTGAGGCCCTTGCCGAGGTTCGCGCCGAACGTGTAGTTGCGGCTCAGCGGGGAGCCGCACGTGGCGATGAGATCGCCCACGCCCGCCAGTCCGGCGAAGGTCTTCGGATCGGCGCCGGCGGCCTTGCCCAGCGCGGTCAGCTCGGCCAGGCCGCGCGTCTCGATCATCGCGGCCGTGTTCTCGCCGTAGCCCGCGCCGCGCGCCATGCCCACGGCCAGCGCGACCACGTTCTTGAGGCTGCCGCACATCTCCAGACCGATCACGTCGGTGGACGTGAACGGGTGGAAGTAGCTCGTGGAGCACGCGTTCGCCACCTTGGCGGCCGCGTACGGATTGGTGGAGGCGACCACGGTGGCGCTGGGCTCGCGCGCGGCGATCTCCTTGCTCAGGTTCGGGCCGGACACGGCCACGAAGCGGTTCTCCGGCAGGTCGAGCGCCTCGCGCACCACCTCGTCCATGCGCTTGTTGGTGCCGCGCTCGATGCCCTTCATGAGGCTCACCACGATGGCGCGCTCGGGGATGAGGTCGCGGAAGTCGGCGAGCGCCCTGCGCGCGGCCTGCGCGGCAATGGCCACGACGATGATCTCGGCGTCGCGCACGGCTTCGGCGCGGTCGCCGGTGGCGGTCATGTTGGCGGGCAGCTGTTCGACGGACGGCAGTCGGACGCCGTTGTGGTGGTGGTCGCGGATGCCTTCCACGATCTCCGGTTCGATGGCCCACATCGTCACGTCGTTGCCGGCGTCGGCCAGCACCTGACCGAAGGTGGTGCCCCACGCTCCGGCTCCCAGCACAGTCACATTCGTCATCGTTGAATCAGGCCCTCCTCGAACGACCGCATAACGGCACCAGCCTACACCGTCCGCGCCGGCCGCGGCAGTCCCGCGGATGCGCATCCGAGTGCACATCTGCCGATCCTTGGCACGGAACACGCAAGAATCGGCAAATATGCGTTCTGACAAGCTCGAAAAGACCGATTTGCACGCACATCTGCCGATCCTTGCAATAGTCATGCCAAGGATCGGCATAATTGCAGGCTGACGAAGATCTGCGGCTGCAGGACCAGCGGATACGGCCCGCAGACCTACAGACCGAGGCTGCCGGCGCCGGGCTCGCCGAGCGCCTTGTGGATGTCGATCGGCTTGCGGCTCATCGAACGGTAGTCCCAGTAGCCCTCGGCCGGGAACGATTCGCCGCGGATCTCCTCCAGCACCACGTTGAGCCTGCGGAACACGCGGTCGGTCAGCTCGTTGACGCGGTCCACCGGCGGCTCCTCGCCCCACGACTCCATGCCTTCGAGCAGGTCGGCGTAGTGCAGCTGCTCGTCGTAGCACATCACCACGTTCCTGCGCGGCCACGGCCACCAGTGGTTGATGCTCGCCGCGCCCCACGTGGCGGCGCAGAACAGCGGCACCTCGCGTCCCAGCCGGCGCGACGCCTCGAGCGCGATGTACCCCACGCCCTCCTTGATGCTCATGACCCACTTCTGCGGGTCGCGCGTCACCGTGCCCTCCGGCCACACGGTGAGCGGACGCCCGGACGTGAGGATGCCCACGCTGGTCTCCTCGATGGCCTTGGCCTTGCCGGCGTGACGCTGCACGGGCTGCATGCCCACGATCTGGAACCATTTGCCGATGATCGGCCACTTGGCCATCTCCGCCTTGGCCATGTAGCGCGGGCGACGGCCCATGTGGAACAGCGAGGCCATCGGCACGAACACGTCGAACATGGTCACGTGCGAGGCGGCGGTGATGAACGGCCCGGTCTCCGGCACGCGGTCGAGCCCCCACGCGCGCGTCTTGCAGCTGGCGCGGAACACCACGTCCACGCCCTTGAGCAGGCGACGGGTGCCCTTGGGGTTCTGCGCGTTGATCTCCGGCACGTTGGCCTTGCGGTCCGGCCCGGTGGGGAAGTCGTGCATGGGGTCGACGAGCGTGTGGCGCTGCGCGAGGCGCGCCACCTGTGCGTCGCTCAGCGGGCTCACGGCCGAGCGCGGCGACGGTTTTCCTTTGGATGCCATGCCTCTATTGTGCCGCATGCGCGACGCGGCGTTTCCTCTCGCGCGCGAATGCGGCCCGGCACGGCGCGGGTGCGGCTCAACGCAGCGCGGTGACGAGCAGGAAGCCGAGCGCCACGCAGACGATCGGCACCACCATCGTGGCGACCAGGTACGCGGCGGCCACGCCGAAGCGCTCCGACCGTGCCAGCGAGACGACCTCGTTCATGGCCGTGGAGAACGTGGAGAACCCGCCCAGGAACCCGGTGAGGAACAGCAGGTACGTGGAGTGCGGCACCACGCCGGCCACGGAGGCGCCGGCAGCGATGCCCGCGCAGAACGTGGCGATGACGTTGATGATGAACGTGTGCAGCGGGAACGGGCGCTTCCACCAGCGCTGCACGGACACGTTGAGCACGAACCGCGCCATGGCGCCGAGTCCGCCGCACAGGCAGACGCCGAGGAACGTGAGCATCAGACCGCCTCCCCGCGCTGATGGTTGACCACGTGCACGATGCGGTCGAAGCTGGGGGCGTCGCCGTCGGGGTCGTCCACGACCTGCGGGATGACGACCGGCGCAGGCTCGGCGGCGATGCCGGCGGACGGCTCGGCGGTTGCGGCGTCCTCCTCGTCCGCGACCGGTGATGCCGCACTGGGCGATTCCGCAGCAGGCGCGTCCGCGTTCGACTCGTTCTCCTCCGCCGTCGTCCTGCGTTCGACCGCGGGGATCTCGTCGGTATCTGGTTCGGCCTCGAACTCAGGCTCGGACCCGGCTTCGGGTTCGGCCGCGGCGCCGGCATCCGCCACGAGCGGCGTCGACGTCTCGGCGGCCGCGTCACGCTTCCCCTCCGCGGGGACGACGACCTCCGAGGGGATCTCCGGCGCCACCCACGGGCGCGTCCGGACGTGGATCGGCGCAGGATCGGCCGGATGCGCGGCCAGGAACGCCTCGGCGGCCGCATCGGCCTCCTCCACCGTAGTCTGCCGCTGCACGGTCTCGCGCACCTGCGCGGACTGCCGCTTCGCGGTCATCGCCAGCGCCAGCTTCACGCCGCCGAACACCACGGCCACGCCGCACACGAAGCTCACCAGCTCATACCCCAGCGCACCGAGCACGTTGCCGCCGCGCGCCGCCAGCAGCTCCTCCACCGCGAGCGCGCTGAGCGTGGAGAATCCGCCGCACATGCCCATGCCGATGCCGTGGCTCATCAGGCTGCGGGTGCGCTTGGAGATCCACACCGACTGCGCGAGCATCATCGTGAGCCACGAGTAGATGAAGCAGGCGCACATGTTCGCCACGAACGTAGCCGTGTGGAACGCGCCGAGGAACCCCTCGTCCGCCAGCGGGCGCGGCAGCGCGAGGCTCAGAGCGTAGCGCAGCGCGGTGCCCAGACAGCCGCCCACGAACACCACCACGTACAGCGGCCAGTCCTCCAGCGGCGAGCGCGCCCCGTTGCGGTCGTGCGCGTCGCGTCCGTCACGCGAGGCGCACGAAGGTATGGCGACCTGCGTCACCGTCTCGGGGGCGACGGGGTCGTGGGGCGTGTTCGCGATGGAGGTGGACGTCGACATAGGCGGCTCTTCGCTGGAACGGGATCCGTGCTGGGGTGAAACGGCCGAGGCCGGATCAGCCGAGCAGCGAATGCACTTCGATGATGTGGTCGCGCTGCGGACCGGTACCGATCACGGAGATGCGGCAGTTGCTGATCTCCTCCAGACGCTTCACGTACGCCTGGCAGGTGGCGGGCAGATCCTCGAACGCGTGCACCTTGGAGATGTCCTCGTCCCAGCCGGGCATGGTCTCGTACACCGGCTTGGCGGCGGCGAACGCGGCCTGGTCGGTGGGCATGTCGTCGTAGCGGGTCACGGTGCCGTCCGCCTCGGTGACCTCGTAGGCCACGCAGATCGGGATCTCCTTGAGGCCGGTGAGCACGTCGAGCTTGGTGAGCACCAGATCGGTCAGGCCGTTGACCTGGGAGGCGTAGCGCGTCACCACGGCGTCGAACCAGCCGCAGCGGCGCGGACGCCCCGTCGTCACGCCGTACTCGTGGCCCTGCGCGCGCAGCCAGTCGCCTTCCTCGCCGAACTGCTCGGTGGGGAACGGGCCTTCGCCCACGCGCGTCACGTACGCCTTGGCGACGCCGATCACGCGGTCGATCTTCGTGGGGCCCACGCCGGTGCCCGTGCAGGCGCCGCCGGCGGTGGGGTTGGAGGAGGTGACGAACGGGTAGGTGCCGTGGTCCACGTCGAGCATGGTGGCCTGGCCGCCCTCGAACAGCACGGTCCTGCCCTCGTCGAGCGCCTTGTTGAGGATCAGCGACGTGTTGGCGACGTACGGCTTGAGACGCTCACCCAGACGCAGCAGCTCCTCGGTGGTGGCGTCCACGTCGATGGGACGGCGGTTGTACAGCTTGACGAGCATCTGGTTCTTCTGGTGCAGGCTCGCCTCCACCTTGTCGTGCAGGTGGTCGGCGTTGAACAGGTCGTGCACGCGGATGCCCACGCGGTTGATCTTGTCGGCGTACGCCGGGCCGATGCCGCGGCCGGTGGTGCCGATCTTGTGCTTGCCGAGGAAGCGCTCGGTGACCTTGTCGATCACGCGATGGTACGGGGCGATGATGTGCGCCGCCTCGCTCACCAGCAGACGCGAGCAGTCCACGCCGCGGGACTCGAGGCCGTCGATCTCCTGGAACAGGACCTCCGGGTCCACCACCACGCCGTTGCCGATCACCGGCGTGACGTTCGGGGAGATGATGCCGGAGGGCAGCAGGTGCAGCGCGTACGTCTCGTCGCCCACCACCACGGTGTGGCCGGCGTTGTTGCCGCCGTTGAAGCGCGCCACGTAGTCCACATGGGTGCCGATGAGATCGGTGGCCTTGCCCTTGCCCTCGTCTCCCCACTGAGCACCGATCAACACGATTCCAGGCATGATCCTCGACCTCCGCAGCCGTCTCAACGTCACATTGCTCGCGGCCAGCGCCGCATAAGCCGGTTGACAGCATACCGTGAGCCCTAAACCGGCGGCGGCATGCGCCCGATGCGCGGAAGGACGCATCGAACGCCATCGAACACCGCGGCCGCCGAGGGCGCTCCCGCACGCCATCCCGCACGTCCTCCCACACGCCCCGGCCGCAACACATCGGCGGCGCTCAGCGGACCAAGGCAGTCCCTAGAATGAGGGCGCACCGATGATTGAAGAGTAGTAGAGGAAGGATCCATTCGTGGCGGATCAGAATGACGGCCGCATGGCAAGCGAGCTCGAGGGAGTCTCGGACGACGACGTGCAGGAGCTGGACTTCAACGGCAGCGCGTACGGCGCTGGACCGGGCAACGGCGGCAAGGGCGGCAAGGGCGGACGCAGGCGCGGCGCGGGCAGGATCGTGGCGATCGTGCTGGCGGTGGTGCTGGTGCTGTCCGGCGCGGGATTCGGCGGAGGCTGGTACTGGTACCACAACCTGCGCCCGTACCCGGTGATCGTGGACGGCAACGTGGTGACCATCCGCAGCGGCGAATCGCTCGCGAAGATCCTCAAGGACAACGCGTACTTCGGCAAGACGCCCGGCAAGCTCATCTCCCTGACCGGCAAGGTCATCAACACCACCGACGGCGACCCGGTCGCCGTGACACTCAACGGCGCCGCGGTGTCCGAGGACGCCCTCGCCTCCACGCACCTCAAGGAGCAGGACGAGATCACGCTCACCAACGGCGGCGACAAGACCGAGGACCACGACGTGAAGACCGAGGCCATCCCGCACGGCAAGAAGGCCACCAACATCGTGACCGGCGGCACCATCCAGCTGCACGTGCCCGGCACCGACGGCACCAAGGAGACGTGGGTCGGCAAGGTCTCCGGCGAGACCGTGGACAAGGGCGTCACCAAGGAGCCCGTGGACGAGCAGACCACCGCGTACCGCCCGCACGTGCCGGACGGCCGCAAGGTCATCGCGCTCACGTTCGACGACGGCCCGAGCCAGTACACCACGCCCATGCTGGACCTGTTCAAGGAGAAGGGCGTGCACGTGACGTTCTTCAACATCGGCACGCAGGCCGAGGAGATGAAGGACGTGGTGCAGCGCATGGTGGACGAGGGCCATCAGGTGGCCAGCCACTCCAACACGCACCCGAACATGCCCAAGATGACCACCGAGGCGCTGCGCGCCGAGCTCACCGCCGGATTCGACGACCTCGCCGCGGCCGGCGTCACGACGCGCATGTTCCGCTCCCCCTACGGCGCGTTCACCAACGCCGACTGGGACCGCGCCGGCGACCTGATCTCCACGAACGTGCTGTGGGACATCGACACGCTCGACTGGAAGCTGCCCGGCGCGCAGGCCATCCACGACACGGTCATGGCGCAGGCGCACAACGGCGCGATCGTGCTCATGCACACCGGCGGAGGCAACCGCCAGCAGGACGTGGACGCGCTGCCCAGCATCATCGACGACCTCAAGGGCCAGGGCTACGAGTTCGTGACCGTGGGCGAGCTCATGGCCATGGACAAGGAGCAGCGCTTCCCCGACTGGGCCATCAAGGGCGAGATGCCGCCGACTTCGGGCGATGCGGCGCAGTCCGGCGACGCCGCGGCCACCGCGACCCCTTCGGCCTCCCCGAGCGAGTCCGCCAAGCAGTGACGACGGCTGCGACGGACTGCTGACATCAGCGAACACAACGGCCTCCGAAGCCAGAAGCTTCGGAGGCCGTTGCCATGTGGAGCGGATGACGGGAGTCGAACCCGCCTTTAAAGCTTGGGAAGCTTTCGTTCTACCGATGAACTACATCCGCGATGCGCCGCAGGCGACTGCCGTGCGCACAAGAGGACAGTGTACCACATCGGTCCGCACCGGCCGGGCACCCCGGTTCCCCCGTTCCGATCCCGGGAGCGGCGCGGCGCCTCAGCGCGCGTACTGCGAATACTGCGAATACTGCGGTTCCTGCGCGTACGGCATCTGCGCGGCTCCCATCGGACCGGCGCCCATCTGCATGCCCATCTGCGCCGCCTGCATCTCGCGGCTCATCTGCATGAGGCGCGCGATGCGCTCGGAAGTGGGCGGATGCGTGGAGAACAGCCGGCTGATGCCGCCCTCGCGGAACGGGTTGGCGATCATCATCGCGGCGGCGGACTGCGTGCCGGCGGTCTGGCGCATCGGCTCCATGCCGATGCCGGATTCGATCTTGCTCAGCGCCGAGGCGAGCGCCGCCGGGTCGCCGGTGAGCACGCTGCCGTCCTCGTCGGCATCGAACTCGCGGGTGCGGCTGATGGCCAGCTGGATCAGCGACGCGCCGATCGGCGCCAGGATCGAACTCACCAGCACACCGAGCAGTCCCAGCCCGGAACCGCCCTCGCGGTCGTCGCGCGAACCGCCGCCGAAGTACATGAGCGAATAGCCCAGATACGTGATCACCGTGGCCATGGCGGAGGCCACCGCGGACGTGAGGATGTCGCGGTTGTACACGTGCATGAGCTCGTGGCCCAGCACGCCACGCAGCTCGCGCTCGTTGAGCAGGCGCAGGATGCCCTGCGTGCAGCACACGGCCGCGTGATGCTCGTTGCGGCCGGTGGCGAAGGCGTTGGGGCTCATGGTGGGGGCCACGTAGATGCGCGGCATGGGCTTGCCGGCGGTGGCGGACAGTTCGCGCACGATGCGGTAGATCGCGGGCGCCTCCGCCTCGGACACCTCGCGCGCGCCCATCGACGCGATGGCGATGCGGTCCGAGAACCAGTACGACACGAACGTGGTGCCGAGACCGATGACGATGTAGATGCCCAGCGTGCCGCGGCTGCCGCCGGTGAGCCACCAGATCAGCATGATGATGGCCCACATCAGCCCGAACAGCAGCGTGGTCTTGAGGCCATTGCAATGGCCGTGCACGCGCAGTCGTCCCGTTTGCCCATTCATGCCTACAGGCTACGGATCGAGGCTGGGGTTTTTCTGAACGTTCCCTCCAGTTGCCGTGGGTGATCCACATCCCCGGAACGGCGATGCCGCCGGGCGCGCACTGCGATTCGCAGCGGCGACCGGCGGCATCGGGAAACCGCTCGTCCGGGAGCGGGATCAGGCGTGCGCGAGCTCGCGCATCTGCTCCGGCTCGATGACCTTCTTGTGCTCGCGGCCCTCCTTGGCGCCCTCGGCACGCTCGAACGCATCGACCTTCTTCCAGCCGGCGAAGTCGATCGGCCTGATGCCGCGGCTTTCCAGCAGACGATCGATCGACTCGGGATCGCGATCCTCCGCCACGCGACCGCCCTCGGCGGCCTTGGCCAGATCCTCCAGCATGTTGGTCACGATCGCCAGCGCGTCGGACTTGGTGGAGCCGATCAGGCCCACCGGACCGCGCTTCGCCCAGCCGGTCGCGTACAGGCGCTCGCGCACCTCGCCGCCGTCCGGCTCGGTGGTGATGCGACCGTCGCCGTTCGCGTTGGCCAGATGCGCGCCCTTCGCGTCGTAGGCGATGCCGGGCGCCTCGGCCGGCTGGTAGCCGATCGCGTGGTACACGGCCTCCACCGGGTAGTCGGTGAACTCGCCGGTGCGGTGCATCTTGCCGTCGGCGCCGGTCTCGGTGCGCTCCACGCGGATCGCCTTGACCTTGCCGTCCTCGCCCAGGATCTCGGTGGGCGCGGAGTTGAAGTGCACGTAGTACCTGCGGTCGGCGGGATTGCCCTCGTAATCCACGTCGCCGTCGTCCTCCATGTCCTCGGCCATTTCGCGGATCGTGTACAGCTCCTCGACCATCTGTCGCGTGAGCTTGTCCTTCTGCGCCACCTCGATAGTGTCGTCGTCCAGCTCGAAGTCGTCCTCGTTGATGATGAGCTGCACGCCCGGCAGCTTCTCCATCTCGCGCAGCTCCTGCACGCTGAACTTGGCCTGCGCCACGCCGCGGCGGATGAACAGGTGCAGCTCCTTGGCCTTGTTCTCCTGAATGCCGGCGTACACGTTGTCCGGGATGTCGGTCTTGGTCTTGAGGTCGTCGGCGTTGCGCATGAGCTCGCGGGCCACGTCCATGGCCACGTTGCCGCCGCCGATCACCGCCACCTTCTCCGCGGTCAGCGGCCAGGTGCGGGCGCCCGTGGGGTAGCCGTCGTACCATTCGACGAACTTGGCGGCGCCGTACACGCCGTCCAGGTCGGCGCCGGGGATGCGCAGCGGCTTGTCCTTCACGGCGCCGGTGGCGAACAACACCGCGTCGTAGCGGGCCAGCAGGTCCTCGAGCGTCACGTCCTTGCCGAACTCCACGTCGCAGTAGAGGTGGATGTCCGGGTTGTCGAGCGTCTTCTCCAGCGCATCGGCGATGAACTTGATGGACGGGTGGTCCGGGGCCACGCCGTAGCGCACCAGGCCGAACGGCACGGGCAGCTTCTCGAACAGGTCGATGCGGGCCTTGGTCCCCAGGCCCAGCTCCTCGCCGAGCTTCCTGAGCTGGCGCAGGAAGATGTCGGAGGAGTAGACGCCGGCCGGACCGGCGCCGATAACGGCAATGCGAAGTTCAGTGTTCACGGATTCAGTCACGCGTTACAGCCTAGCGCACCGCCCCGCGCCGCGGAAGAGCCGAATCGCGCCGTCCGGCCGCCGACGGCCGGCGCCCACCGGCCATGCGGATCGAATGTCCCCCGGATATCCGCGAGCATTCGCGGGTATCTGCAGAGTGAGGGGCAGATTTCGCCGCGTGCGGGCAGATATCTGCAGAGTCAGGGTGCCTCGGAGCCTTCAAACCCGTCTATGGCCGCGTCCCAGGGCCCGAAAACGGCGGAATGGCGGTGCCGGCCGGTCGGCTTATCGGAGCCAGGGCACCCTGACTCTGCAGATACCTGCCGGCGGATCCCGGAAAATACCCCTCACTCTGCAGATACCCCTCGCATCGGCCCGCGGCCGGTCTCATTCCCGGTCGAGCAGCGCGGTGAGCGCCCACAGGATGCTCACCACGTCGATCGCCTCCTGCAGGAAGGCGCCGACCACCACCGGAATGAGATCGAACGCGGCGGCCAGCATGCCGACCACCGCGAGCGCCAGACCGGCCAGCACCGCCTGCAGCATGACGCGCCGGGTGCGGCGGGCGATGGCGATGGCCTGCGGCACGGCGGCGACGTCGTCGTTCATGATGACGATCTGCGCGGATTCCGAGGCCGCGGTGGAGGTGCCGTCGGTGATGGCCACGCCCAGATCGGCGGCGGCCAGCACCGGCGCGTCGTTCACGCCGTCGCCCACCATCATGGTGACGGTCGGGCGCGCCGAGGTTCCCCGGCCCGCCGGCGTGCGGGATTCGTCCCGCACCGCCGCGACCTTGTCCTCCGGGAACAGCTCGGCCCGCACGTCCCGGATGCCGACCTCCTCGGCGATGATGCCGGCCGACGCCCGCCGATCGCCGGTCAGCATGGTGACGCGCCGCACGCCCAGCCTGCTGAGCCGTTCCACCGTCGCCTTCGCATCGGCGCGCGGCACATCCCGCAGCACGATGCGCGCCGCGAGCACGCCGTTCACCGAGACGTACGAGCCCATTTCACCCGGCCCGAGCGCGCCGAACCGAGACCGCTCGGATTCGGCGCCGGTGGGCCGGAAGCCGCCCGCCGCCGTGGCGAACGCCCGCCGGCCCACACGCACCGCGCGCCCGTCGACCTCGCCGGCGATGCCCTGCCCGGACTCCTCGCGCACGTCCCGTACCACCGGGTAGGCGCGCGGTTCCGCGCCACGCTCCCGCCGCAGCCGCTCGCCCGCCTCGCGTCCGGCCTTCGCGATGCCCTGCGCGAGGATGTGCACCGAGTAGCCTTCCACCACGCCGGCCATCATGAGCACGTGGTCCGCGTCGAGCCGCTGCCCTGCGGCAAGTTCGACGCGCACCACCTGCGGCTGCTTGACGGTGAGCGTGCCGGTCTTGTCGAAGAACACGTGCGTGACGCGACCGAGCTGTTCGAGCACGCTCTGCGTCTTGATGAGGATGCCGGCCTTGGCGAGCCGTCCGGTGCCGGCCACGTAGGCCACGGGCGCGGCGATGAGCAGCGGGCAGGGCGTGGCGAGCACGAGCACCTGCGCGAACCGTACGGGCACGCCGGCGACCGCCCATGCAGCGCCGGCGATGACGAGCGCGAGGACGGTGAACGGCACGGCGAGCCGGTCGGCGGTGCGCACGACGGCCGGGCGCGATTCCTGCGCGGAGGCGACGAGCGACATGATGCGCTGGTACTGCGAGTCCGCGGCGGGGCGGGTGGCGCGCATGGTGAGCGCGGTGGCGCCGTTGACCGCGCCGGACATGACGCGCGCGTTGGCGAAGACCTCGCGCGGCAGGGGTTCGCCGTTGATGGCGGACAGGTCGAGCGTGGCGGAGCCGCTGAGCAGGGTGCCGTCGACGGGCACGGTCTCGCCGGGCAGCACGATAATCGTGTCGCCGACATGCACGTCGTCGACGGGCACGGTACGGAAGGCGGCGTGCGCGGATGCCGGCTCCTGCTGGCTGCCATGCTGACTGCCATGCCGCGGAACGACGCGGCGGAATCCGTTCGGCGAATCCTCCGCAGCGCCGTCGGAGCCATCAGCGCCGTCGCCCCCGCGCGCCATGCCCGGCGCGTCGAACACGTGCGCGGTGCGCGGCGCGGCCTGCAGCAGCGCGGTGAGGCTGCGTTCGGCCTTGGACTGCGCGTATTCCTCGATCGCCTCGCCGGACGCGACCATGAGCATCACGGCCCAGCTGGCCCAGTATTCGCCCACGCCCAGTGTGGAGAGCATGGCGAGCACGGCGAGCAGGTCGATGCCCACCTGCCCGTTGCGCACGTCGTCGATCATGCCGAGCAGCGTGCTGACGACGGTGTAGACGACGAGCGCGATAACGATCCACTGTCCGACGCTCGGATTGGGCGACATGCCCCACAGCACCAGTTCGCCCCACGGCGCGACCGGCCCCCACGGGCGCCAGTCCCAGAGCAGCGCGAGCGGGACCGCGGCGGCGAGGACGATGGGCAGCAGCGGCACGAGCCTGCAGACGTCGACGACGCGTGCAGCGATGCGCCGCGGAATGCCGCGCGGAGCGACCGCTGCGGACGGAACCGCGGCCGATGCGGTCGATGCGGCGGATGCGGCGAATGAAGCTGTGGATGAGGCAGTGGATGAAGAATCGGACGTCGAACGAGACGACGATGGATTGCCTGATGTGCCGGCTGTGCCCGTCATAGGGGGACTCCTTACGTTGGTATCGGGGCCGGTCGCGCAGGAGCGCAGTCGAAGAGACCACCGTGCGAGCGCGACCGGCGAGTTGCCTGTCACGCCTTGTTAACCCATCGGCAGCGCGGCACAGCCTCGCGCCGATACACGGCGTAAAGATTCGCCCTCAATATAGCAAACGGCCCCCGCCGCACACCATGCTGGTGTGTCGTCGGGGGCCGCAGGCGGAACCGGACGTCCGCGAACCTGCGGGACGCCGGCCGACGTCAGTTCTGGCCGAAGAGCTGGCTGAACGGATCGGTCAGGCCGCCGTTGCCGGAGCCGTTGCCCGAACCATTGCCGGAGTTGCCGTATCCGTTGGACCCGTTGCCGTTGCTCGAACCGTTGCCGTTGGAATTGCCGTTGGACGAACCGTTGGAGCTGCTGGAGCCGTTCACCGCGGTCTCCTCCTGATCCAGCGTCACGGTGAGGTCCACGGCCTTGCCGTTGCGTACCACGGTGAGCTTGGCGGTGTCGCCCATGGCGGAGGCACGCACGTAGCCGAGCAGCGAGTAGACGTCGGAGACGGACTTGCCGTTGTAGCCCACGATCACGTCGCCCGCCTGCAGACCGGCCTTGGCGCCGGGGCCGTTCGCGGTGACGGACGCCACCTGCGCGCCGGCACGGGTCACGCCGTCGGCGGTCGCCTCGCCGGTCTGGACGCGGATGCCGAGCGCCACGTGCTGCACCTTGCCGTTGGAGACGATCTCGTCGGCCACGCGCTTGACCAGGTTCGCCGGGATGGCGAAGCCGATGCCGATGGAGCCGGCGGACGAGCTGGACGTGGCGGTGGACGCGATGGACGAGTTGATGCCGATCACCTGGCCGGCGGCGTTGAACGTCGGGCCGCCCGAGTTGCCGGGGTTGATGGCCGCGTCGATCTGCACGGCGTTGGTGACGATGTCGCTGCCGTCATCGTCCTGCACGGTCACCGGACGGTTGAGCGCGGAGACGATGCCGGTGGTCACGGTGTTCTCGTAGCCCAGCGGGTTGCCCACGGCCATCACGCCCTCGCCCACGGCGAGCGTGTCGGAGTCGGCGAAGGTGACGGGGGTGAGGTCGGACGGGGCGTTGTCCAGCTTGATGACCGCGAGGTCGGTGGTGGTGTCCGTGCCGACGAGCTGCGCGGTGTACAGGTTGCCGTTGGACAGGGTCACGACGATCTTCTGCGCGCCGGAGACCACGTGGTTGTTGGTGACGATGTGGCCCTGGGTGTCCAGCACGGCGCCGGAGCCCTTGCCGGTGCCGTTCGACAGCGTGGTGGTGATGGACACCACGGAGGCGGAGACGTTGCTGGCGACGGTCTGCCAGTCGGTGCCTTCGGCGGTGGTGGCCGAGCCGGAGCCGCCGGAGTTGGAGGAGCCGATGGAGCTCAGGCTGGACGAGGTGGGCACCTTGATCCATCCGTTGGACAGCGCGCCCCAGCCGAGGCCGAGCATCAGGGCCGCGGAGACGAGCGCCGCGATCACCGCGGTGACGACGGTGGCCGCACCGCCCCTGCCGCCCTTGGCCGCAGGCTGGACGAACTGGCCGCCCTGACCGAACGGGGCGCCCTGCGGCTGCTGGCCGAACGGGTACGGGGTTCCCTGCGGGGCCTGCGGCGGCACCTGGCCGTTGCCGGCGACGTTCTGCGCGTTGCCCTGCGCGGCGTTCTGGGCGCCCTGCGAATTCTGCGCGTTCGCGTTCTGGGCGTTCTGGGCGTGCTGATCGTTCTGCGCGCCGAACGGGTTGAAGCCGAAGAGGCCGCCCTGCGCGCCCTGTCCCTGCTGCTGGGACTGCTGCGGCTGCTGGTCGGACGGTTCGGGGGCGCCGAACGGGTACGGGTTGAACGGGCCGGAGGGCAGGCGCTGACCGTACTGCGGCTCGCCGGAGGTTCCGGCGGCGGACGTCGCGGACGCGGAGGTCGGGGCCGACGCGGAGCCGGCGGTGTAGGCGCCGTACTCGGGGGCCTCGCGGTAGGGTGCCGGCGCGGCGGCCGGGGCCGCCGGAGTCGCGGAGACGGGTGCCGTGGTCGGCACCGCGGGCAGCGGCGTGGTGGGCTGGTCACCCGTCACGGCATCGGCCGGAGCGGGAATCGTCTGGGTGGGCTGCTCCCCCGCAGCCCCGCCCGCGGCGGTCGTTGCCGCGGGTTCCTCGGAAGTGGAGGTCTGGGAAGAATCGGCATTGGCCGGGGTCGAATCGCCCTGCGGCACCTGCCAAGGATTCTGCTGATCGTCAGCCATGTCTGCTCCTTTTGCTTGATCCATGCGTGCATCGCCGCGACGTTCCGCCGGTCCTGCGCCCCACGCGCCGTCGGCGTCCGTCGCTTGCTAACTTCAGAGTAAAGACATCGGCTCTGCAAGTTTCCTGAATGTTCATTGAAAGCGCCGATGGAATCCGCCGCCAGTTTTCGCAAGGGCCGGCCCCTCCCCGCGAAGCCCCGCGTTCGCTACAGTGGAGCCATGACGTCTTTCCTGGATCATCCGCGAGGCGCGCAGCCCGGCAAGCCCGGCGACCGCGGCGCCTTCCGCTTCGAAACCCTCACCCGACTGCCCGACTCCCCGCACGGCCTCGGCCGCAACGGCGCGCGCTACGGCCGCACCGGCATCATCCACACCCCGCACGGCGACATCCGCACGCCCGCGTTCGTCCCCGTGGGCACGCAGGGCGCCATGAAGGCCGTGCTGCCCGAGCAGATGAAGGAGCTCGGCGCGCAGTGCCTGCTCGCCAACGCGTTCCACCTGTTCGAGCGCCCCGGCGAGGACGTGCTCGACGCCGCCGGCGGCCTCGCGCGCTTCATGAACTGGGACGGCCCCACGTTCACCGATTCCGGCGGCTTCCAGGTGCTCTCGCTCGGCGCCGGCTTCAAGAAGACGCTCGCCATGGACGTCACCGGCCTCAAGTCCGACGACGTGATCGCCGAAGGCAAGGAGCGCCTCGCGTTCGTGGACGAGGACGGCGTCACGTTCAAGTCGCCCCTCAACGGCGACGAGCACCGCTTCTCCGCCGAGATCTCCATGGGCATCCAGCACAAGATCGGCGCGGACATCATGTTCGCGTTCGACGAGCTGACCACGCTGATGAATACGCGCTCCTACCAGGAAAGCAGCGTGGAGCGCACGTTCCGCTGGGCCAAGCGCTGCGTCGCCGAGCATCAGCGCCTCACCGAAGCACGCCTCGGCAAGCCGTACCAGGCGCTGTTCGGCGTGGTGCAGGGCGCGAACTACGAGGATCTGCGGCGCCACGCGGCCGAGCAGATCGCGTCGCTCGACTTCGACGGCGTGGGCATCGGCGGCGCGATCGAGAAGCGCCTGCTCGGCAACACCTGCGCCTGGATCTGCGACGCGATGCCCGAGGAGCGTCCGCGCCACGTGCTGGGCATCGCGGCCGTGGACGACATCTTCGCAGCCGTGGAGAACGGCGGCGACACGTTCGACTGCGTGGCGCCCGCCCGCTGCGCCCGCAACGGCGCGATCTTCACGCGCGACGGACGCTGGAACATCAAGCGCGCGCAGCACAAGACCGACTTCTCCCCCATCGAGGCCGACTGCGACTGCTACACGTGCCGGCACTACTCGCGCGCCTACGTGGACCACTTGCTGCGCGCCCACGAATACAACGGATTCACGCTCGCCACGATCCACAACGAGCGGTTCTTCGTGCGCCTGCTCGACGAGATCCGCGCGTCGATCGACGGCGGCTACTTCGACGAGTACCGCGACGAGACGCTGGCGCGGTTCTACGCGAACGGCTCGCGCGGCTGAGCGACAGGCACCGGCGCGGAGGAGCGGCGCTCGAGCAGATCCTGCTGCCGCCCCTCCGCGATCATGCGATCGCACACCGGGCAGATGCGCCCGTAGCGTCCGGCATCGGCCAGCCACGCGAAGCGATGGCAGATGCGGCATTCGCGCCGCGCGCTCAGGCCGGCGACCGCCGCGGCGCCTGCCGCGACCGCCGCCGGCACGTACTGCGCGCATGGCAGCAGCACGCCCGCCACGACCAGCAGCACGACCATCAGCGTCAGGCAATGCGACCTTGACTGCAAGCGATTCACGCGATCCCCATCCCAATATCCAAGCAACAGCATCCCAGCATATAGACATTGCCTGCCGGGGAATGGCGGAATTCCGCCAATCGATACCACGCGGCGAACCGCGCATCCGACGACGCGAACGACCGCCGTTCCGCGCACGCGCCACACGCGCACCGCCGCACGGCATGCGCACAGCACGTGCGCGACACAGCGCGACACGCCGAGCTTTGCACGATCGCCGACCCGGGTGTAAGTTATTTCATTGTCTGCGAGTGTGGCGGAATGGTAGACGCGCTGTCTTCAGGTGGCAGTGAGTGTATGCTCGTGGGGGTTCAACTCCCCCCACTCGCACGCAGTAGGGAAACCCCGGAACCTTGAAATACCAAGGTTCCGGGGTTTTCTCGTATCCGGCGCAGCGCCGAAAATATGGCGGCGATATGACGATCTCGGGTTATAGGCCCAGAATGTGCGTCCGTCCATCGCAACGTTGCGACGAACGACCACCGGAGAAACCCGAACCATCACCCACGACGGCCAATCATCACAACGTTGCGACGGGTGACCGGCAAACGAAGGGGCGGGTTTCCCATCACGCCGTTGCCATTCCGTGGATTCCCCGAAAACCCGGCCCTTCCCTTGCCGGGATTCGGAGGACACGGGCCGACGCGCGACCGGAAATCGCAACGTTGCGACGGACGACCACCGGAGACGCCCGAACCATCACCCACGACGGCCAATCATCGCAACGTTGCGGAATCGGGCGGCGGAAGGGCGGTCTGCGAAAAGCCGGCCTGCACACGATCTGCGGATCGTTACGGACACACCATGAACGCTGCATGAACAGTCGACCGCCCATGGCACGGCCGAACGGCGCGGCCCATACCATGGGAAGCGCCACGCCGGCGTCGGCACGGCACAACGGACGCGGCACGACGGCAGTCGCGGCGCAACGGACGCGGCACGACGAGCAACGCGGCACGGCGGGCGCGGCGCATCGAGCACGACAAGGAGGCAGCCATGGCCGGCAAGAAGGACAAGTCGCTGATCTACTGGAGCATGAACTACAGGGGCAAGCGTCGGCGCACGCTGGTGATGCTGCCGCTGTGCGTGATCATCGGCGTGATCGCGCCGTTCTACTGCATCAACGAGTACGGCAGCGTATGGCCGGCGGTCGCGTTCGACGTGATCCTCGCGGTGACGTGGGTGGCGCAGTACCTCTACACCACGAAGAAGGCGCAGGAGGAAGCGGCGCAGATGCAGCAGGCGCAGCGGAATCCGAACCAGCCGCAGCAGCGCTTCTGAGACGCGACGCCCCGCGCAACGCAGCGCCTCACAACACCCACGACGCCCACGACGCACGAAAAACGCTTCGGCCCCCGCATGGCAGTACGGGGGCCGAAGCGTTAGGCAACGGAAAAATCAGGAGACAGGAGAGTTCGGAAGGCGAACGGGATCAGGCGAAGATGTGGCCCTTGAGCTCCGGGTGCTCGGCGTAGATCTTGTCCAGATCCTCCTGCGTGGGCAGGATGGTCTTGCCGTGCTCGGTGCGGATGATGCAGATGAAGCCGAACGTCACGCCGTCGGTGGCGGCCAGCTGGTGCCACTCGTCCGGTCCGATGTACACCAGATCGCCTTCCTTGACGTGGCGCAGCTCGGAGCCCACCAGCACGGTGCCGCTGCCGCGGTAGATGATCACCTCGTGCGTGTGCCAGTGGTGGCCGAAGGTGGACCAGCCGCCGGGCTGCACCTCGAAGTAGCGCACGTGGTTGTCCTGCTGGGCGCGCTCGTCGAACAGCAGCTTGCGCGAGACGCCCTTGAACGTGTTGCCGCCCTCCTGGTAGGTGAGGGTCTCCACGTCCTCCCAGTCGTAGGGGGCCTGGAGGTTGCGGAAGGCCTCGAGCGGCTTGGTCTCGTCCTCGGCGGGCGCGGTTGCTGCGGGTGCGGTGGCGGTTGCGGTCATGATGGTTGCTCCTTGTGTGTGGTCTGTGCGGTCTGTGTTTGGTTTGTTCGATGCTGACGTGTGATGCCGACGCGTTGGGTGCGGTCGGTGCCGATCGTGCGCGATGCGCCGATCACCAGTTGGCGGGCTTGCCGAAGTCCTTGAACTTGGAGTTGGCGATGCCGTCCTTGAACTCCTGGCTCGTCAGGATGTTCGCGATGGTCTTGGCCCAGTCGCTGTCCTTGTCCTCGGTGCGCACCACGAAGACGTTGATGGTGTCCTCCTTCTGCTGCTCGCGCGCCACGGCGTTGGCGAAGTCGAGGCCGGCGTCCCACGCGTAGTTGCCGGGGACCAGCGCGATGTCCGCGGAGTCGGCGGAGCGCGGCAGCTGGGCGGCGTCGATGGTCTTGAACTGCAGGTTCTTGGGGTTCTCCGCCACGTCGTCCACGGTGGCCTTGGTGTCGTCCACGCCGTCCTTGACCTTGATCAGGCCGTTCTGCTCGAGCACGTTGAGCGCGCGGGCGGTGTTGGACGCGTCGTTGGGCAGGGTGGCGGTGGCGCCGTTCGGGATCTCGTCGACGGTCTTGACCTTCTTGGAGTAGATGATCATCGGCGGGGTGGGCACGGCGCCGATGGCGGTCAGGTCGAGCTTGTTGTCGGCGGCGAACTTCTTGAGGTAGCGGGTGTGCTGGAAGAGGTTGGCCTCGATCTGCCCGCCGGCGAGCGCCTTGTTGGGCTGCACGTAGTCGTTGAACTGCTTGAGCTTCAGGGTGACGCCCTGCTTGGCGGCGATGGGGGCGATGACCTCCTCGATCTCGTCGCCGTAGGGTCCGGGGACCACGCCCACGTTGATGACCTTGTTGCCGTTGGCGTCGGTGGTGCTGGCCTGGGCGGAGCCGCAGGCGGTCAGGCCCACGAGCGCGGCCACGGCCAGGACTCCGGCGAGTGCTTTCTTGAGCTGCATGACGTTCCCTTCTCTGTTCTCGAACGGTCGTATCGGCGTATTCCCCGATGTCGGTCGGCGCGTTCATCACGATTGGTTGGTGATGGTTAAGACGATATCCCACGCGCATATTCGAATGCAATGCGAAACACGATATTCGCTATTACGGTTTTCTATATGACCTTATTGAAAGGCCCGCCATTATGGTAATAATGGCGGGCCATATATCGAGGTTATACCGATGCTGCGTCGGAGACCTCGTCACGACGCATCGCGCGGCGTCACGACGCCTTCCGGGACGAGATCACCCCCGTGTTGAAGCCGAACAGATGCAGCCCCTGGTGGAAGCGCGCGTGCTCGATCTTGAGGCAGCGGTCCATCACCACCTCGAGCCCCAGCGACTCGGCGTATTCGGCCACGTCGTCGCTCCAGATGCCCAGCTGGATCCACAGCACCCTGGCGCCCACGGCGGCCGCCTGGTCGGCGATGGGCGGGATGCTCTCCGCGCGGCGGAACACGTCCACGATGTCCGGCACCTCGGGCAGCGAGGCGAGGTCCGGATACGCCGGCTGTCCCAGGATCTCCTTCTCGCGCGGGTTGACGAAGTACACGCGGTACGGCGAGGACTGCAGCAGGTAGGTGCCCACGAAGTAGCTGGCGCGAGCGGGGTTCGAGGACGCGCCCACGATGGCCACGGACCGCGCCCGTTCGAGGATGCGCCGGCGCATGTCCGCGCTCGGCTCCTTCCAGCGCCGGTTCGCCTTGCCGGCATCCGACGCCGCGGGCACGCCGCACGCGCCGCCCTGCACGCCGCATGCCGCCGAGGACGCGGACGCGGGCGCCGAAAGTCCGATGCCCTGCGCCGCCGTGGGCACGTTCAGGCCGCCGATCGCCGCGCTCTTGCCGTTCTCGCTCATGTCACGCCTCCCCGTCCGTCTTGTCCGCTTCGTCTGTCTGGCTCGCTTCGCCCGCATCGAGGGCCTGCGCGATGTCCGCGATGATGTCGTCCGCCGTCTCGATGCCGATGCTCAGGCGGATGGTGCCCTCGCCGATGCCGGCCTCGCGCAGCTGCTCGGCGGTGAGCTGCGCGTGCGTGGTGGAGGCGGGGTGGATGGCCAGCGTCTTCACGTCGCCGATGTTCGCCACGTGGCTCACCAGGTTCAGCGCGTCGATGAAGCGCCGCCCGGCCTCGCGCCCGCCGCGGATGTCGAACGAGAACACCGAGCCGGAATCCGCGTTCGGGAAGTACTTCTCCGCCAGCGCATGGTGCGGGTGCGACGCCAGACCGGCCCAGTGCACGGCCTCCACGCGCGGATCGGACGCCAGCCATTCGGCGATGCGGCGCGTGTTGGCTACCTGCCGCTCCACGCGCAGCGGCAGCGTCTCGATGCCCTGCGCGATGAGGAACGCGGAGTGCGCGGAGATGGCGGGGCCCACGTCGCGCAGCTGCTCGGCGCGCACCTTGGTGAGGAAGGCGTACTGGCCGAAGTTGCCGGCCCACGTCACGTTGTTGTACGACGGCACCGGCTCGTAGAAGTTCGGGAAGCGGTCGCGCCCCCAGTGGAACGTGCCGGAGTCCACGATCACGCCGCCCAGCACGGTGCCGGCGCCGGAGAGGAACTTGGTGGCCGAGTGGATCACGATGTCCGCGCCGTGCTCGATGGGTCGCAGCAGCACGGGCGTGGCCACCGTGGAGTCCACCACGAGCGGCACGCCGTGGCGGTGCGCCGCCTCGGCCAGCGCCTCGATGTCCGCGATCTCGCCGGACGGGTTGGCGATCGCCTCCACGTACACGAGCTTCGTGCGCTCGGTGATGGCGGCCTCGAAGTCCGCGGCGTCGGTGCCGTCCACGAACCGCGTCACGATGCCGAGCCTGCGCAGCGTGACGTCGAGCTGGGTGATCGTGCCGCCGTAGAGCTGGCTGGAGGCCACGATCTCGTCGCCCTGCGAGGCCAGCGCGATGAACGTGATGAACTCGGCGGACAGGCCGCTCGCGGTGGCCACGGCGCCCAGGCCGCCCTCCAGGCTGGCCACGCGCTCCTCCAGCGCCGCCACCGTGGGGTTGACGATGCGCGAGTAGATCTCGCCGTACTTGCGCAGCGCGAAGCGCGCGGCGGCGTCGTCGCTGTTCTGGAACACGAACGCCGCGGACTCGTAGATCGGCAGCGCACGGGCGCCGGTCGCCTTGTCCGGGATGTTGCCGGCGTGCACCGCGCGCGTCTCGAATCCGAAGGATGATCGCTCGACCATCGTCCCTCCTTATATAACGAACGTCACTGCATCATATCGTGAATATCGCGTCCGGCCACGCGCCGGATATAGCGTCTGACCGACGGAACATCACGTGCTGATAACGATGTATAAGCAACGGTTTGAACGGACGGATATCGGTTTTTCTGATACCGATGCATCAGCATCACCGATCGACGGAGGAACGGCGCGCACCGCCCCGAACCATGCCGTTTGATACGTCGTCATAATGAACGCCGATAACGAATCCGTATTGCATTCGCGCCGCCGCAGGTACGCTACGAAGCATCACCAGACACAGGAAGAGGGAGTGCCATGTCCGCAACCGCAACCACGATCCGAAGGAGGCCGCGATGAGCGTCATCGAACTCAGGGACGTCTCCGTGACCTTCCATGAGCGCAGGCAGACCATCGAGGCCGTCAAGCACGTGAGCCTGACGGTCGAGAAGGGCGAGATCTTCGGCATCGTCGGCTTCTCCGGTGCGGGCAAGAGCACGCTCGTGCGCGTCATCAACCTGCTGCAGCGGCCCACGTCCGGGCGCCTGCTGCTCGACGGCGCGGACATCACCGACGCCAAGGGCTCGCAGCTGCGCGACATCCGCAAGCGCATCGGCTTCATCTTCCAGGGATTCAACCTGATCTCCAACGTCACCGTGGGCAGGAACGTGCAGTTCGCGCTCAAGGCCGGCGGCTGGGAGAAGTCCGACTGGGACCGCCGCACGCGCGAGCTGCTGCGCCTCGTGGGCCTGGAGAACAAGATCGACACGTACCCCTCGAGCCTGTCCGGCGGCCAGAAGCAGCGCGTGGCCATCGCGCGCGCCCTCGCCAACAAGCCCGAGATCCTGCTGTGCGACGAGGCCACCAGCGCGCTCGACCTGGAGACCACCGAGGAGATCCTCGACCTGCTGCAGCGCATCAACCGCGAGCTGGGCATCACGATCGTGTTCATCACCCACCAGCTCGACGTGGCCAAGCAGGTCTTCGACCGCGTGGCCGTGATGGAGAACGGCTCGGTCGTGGAGCTCGGCGACACGTTCGACGTGTTCAGCGCGCCCAAGCACGCCACCACGCGCTCCCTCGTGGAGCGCTACCTCGGCATCGCGGTGCCGCCGCAGCTGGTGCCGTCGCTGCCGGCGGGGCAGATCGTCGAACTGCGCTACAAGGGCGACGCGGCGCTCGAGCCGCTCATCAGCGAGGTGGCCAAGCGCCACGGCGTCTCCATCAACGTGCTGCACGCCAACGTCTCGTACTTCGGCCCGCACGCGATCGGCATCCTCATCGTGCTGGTGTCCGGCGGAGACGCGGCGGTGAACGCGGCGCTGGACGAGCTGAAGTCGCACGTGTTCGGCTTCCGGAAGCTCGACAGGACGGCGCTGGCGCAGATCCATGACGCTGACGGCGCGGACAACGAGGACGGCACGGACGCGGACGACGCGGGCAACGAGAACCGCGGCGAGAAGGAGACGAACGCATGAACAGCACCCAGGAGATCCTCGTCGAGAACCTGCCCAAGGCCCTTGCGGACACCGCCTACATGGTGCTGGTGTCCACGCTCATCGGCGTCGTGCTCGGCACGCTCATCGCGCTGCTGCTGTACCTCACGGAGAACCAGCTGTTCCGCCCGAGCCCGGTGGTCAACGCGATCATCGGATTCGTGGTCAACGCCATCCGATCGCTGCCGTTCCTGATCCTCATGGTGGTGCTCATCCCGGTGGTGCAGATCATCATCGGTGACCCGTACACGCCCACCGGCGGCGCGATATCGCTGTCCATCGCGGCCGTGCCGTACTTCGCGCGCATCGCCGAGAGCGCGTTCGCCGAGATCGACCCCGGTCTGCTGGAGGCCGCGATCTCCACCGGAGCACCCACCCGCCAGATCATCACCGACGCGATCTTCCCGCAGGCGCTGCCGTCGTTCATCCGTGGCATCGTGCTCACGATCATCTCGCTCATCGGCTACTCGGCCATGGTGGGGACCATCGGCGCCGGCGGCATCGGCGACATGGCCATCCAGTACGGCTACAACCGCTACGAGACCGGCGTGCTCGTGGTGATCGTGGTCATCCTCATCATCATCGTGCAGATCATCCAGTGGGTGGGCGACTGGATCGCGCGCAAGGTGACGCACTGAGCCGACACCGGGTCGGCACCGAGTCACCGCAGCACACACGCAGCCGCACAGACACCGTCGCATAGGCATCGCCGCACAAGCATCGCCGCGCAACAACACCAAGGACCGCAATCATGGCAGACATCACCGCAACAGACCCCGAGCACGCAGCAGCCGCGACCGACGCGAACGCGACCGCGGCCACGGACCCCGCCGCGTTCGAGCGCGCGATCGACGAGCTCGCCGCGCAGGTGCCCGTGGACCGCACCCCGGCCGGGCTGGAACGCGCGCGCGTGGACGAGAGCGGCTGGGCCGGCCCCGACCGCAAGCCGCCGCTGGCCGTGGCGCTGCCGGAGAACGTGGCGCAGGTGCAGGCCGTGATGCGCTGGGCCACCAGGCATCGCATCCCCGTGATCCCGCGCGGTGCGGCATCCGGCGTGGCGGCGGCCGGCATCGCCACCGCAGGACAGCTTTCGCTCGACCTGGAGCGCATGAACCACATCCTCGACATCAACGTGGAGAACTCCACGATCACCGTGGAGCCCGGCGTCATCACCAAGGACGTGGATGAGGCGGCGCGCGAGGTCGGACTGCACTACGCGCCCGACCCGGCCTCCTACGCCACGTCCACGATCGGCGGCAACATCGCCACCAACGCGGGCGGCCTGGCGTGCATCAAGTACGGCGTGACCAGCGGGTCCGTGCTGGCGCTCGACTGCGTGCTGGCGAACGGCGAGCTGATCCACATCGGGCACGACTCCATCAAGGGCGTGGCCGGCTACGATCTGGTCCGTCTGATCGTCGGCTCGGAGGGCACGCTGGCCGTGGTGGTGGGCGCCACGCTGCGCCTGCGCGGACTGCCGCGCCATTCCGCCACGCTCGCGGCGTACTTCGACTCGATCGCGGACGCCTCGCACGGCGTCACGGCGATTCTCGGCACCGGCATCACGCCTTCGCAACTCGAGCTCATCGACCACGCCACGCTCGCGCAGGTGGACGCCGTGGCCGGCACCGACTACGCCTCGCGCGGCAACGCGTTCCTGCTCGCGCAGAGCGACGCGCTGGGCGCCGCCGAGGAGATCGCGGTGATGGCGGACGCGATCCGCGGCATCGCGGCGATCGTGGAGACCACGGACGATCCGGACGAGGCGGCGCGCATCACCGCGGCGAGGCGACTGGGGTACACGTCGATCCAGCAGCTCGGGCGCGTGGTCCCGGAGGACGTGGCCGTGCCGCGCGGCGAACTCACCGCGATCATCGACGACATCAACGCGGTGAGCGAACGCAACGGCGTGAAGGTGTTCATCATGGGGCACGCGGGCGACGGCAACCTGCATCCGCTGATCCTCGCGGAGGGCGCATCGCCGGAGGCCGTGGACCGCACGGTGGACGAGATCATGCGTCTGGCCATCGCGCACCACGGCACCATCAGCGGCGAGCACGGCGTGGGACGCGCGAAGCTGCCGTGGCTGGAGCTCGAGCAGGAGCCGCTGGTGCGCGAACTGCAGCGCGGCATCAAGCGCGTGTTCGATCCGTTGGGCATCCTCAACCCGGGGGCGGCGATCTGACGCGACGACGTTCGATGCGGCCTCGCGTGCGGCGTCCATGCGACGTTGCGCGTGAGGCCGCATGTCGTTTGCGGACCACCATGCGACGCCTGCGCGCGGCGGTTTGCACGCAACGGTTTGCGCGCGGCGTGAGGGACGGCCCGTTGCGTGACGTTGGGACGACGTCGTGCGACGGGCAGCGCTGCGCCAGGGGCGCTGCAGTGGCGCCGCGCCACAACGTCGCACGACTGCTGCGCGGTGCCTTGCGACGGCCGCGCGACGCCCTTCGCGGCTCCTTCGCGACGGTCGCTCCGATGGCCCCACGACACATGACGGTGACATCATCGGCGCATCATGATCCCATACGATGACATAATTCATCGAATAACCGATGATTATGCCAAAGATACGAAGGACGCGACACGACGTGAGCGTTCACAAGTTCCTATCATGGCAACCGCAACACGTTGGACCGGCCAAATACCGCCGGTCGATAGATGGAAGCTAAGAAGGAATCTCAATGCTGTACAACGATAGGGACGTGGCTCTGGTCCGCGCCATGGCTGCCTCCAACGATCACGACGGTTACTCCATGACCGACGGCATCGTCAAGCTGATCAAGCGCATCGTGCGCAAGTAAGCTCCTCAAGATTTTCCCAACGGCGAGCCGGCTGCCATTGGCTCGCACCTTGGTTGTTTCCACCCGCATCGCGATTCTCCGCGGTGCGGGTTTTCCTTATCTCCGGCGCTCCGCGGGCAACGGCGAGCGTGCGATCCACCCTTCCCGGGCAAGGGAAGGCCCGGGTTTCACGATGGATCGGCACCATTCTGCCGTCCCGATCGAAAACCCGCCCGTTCCCTTGCCCATCGTTGATCCCCTACGGCAAGCGAAGGGCCAGGTTTCACGATCGGACCGCGGAATATCGCCATTCCCCGAAAAACCCGGTCATTCCCTTGCCTGCGGTCACATCATCCCAGCAAGCGAACGGCCTAGTTTTCGACAGATCGGCACGATACCGCCGTCCCGATCGGAAACCCGCCCGTTCCCTTGCCCATCGCCGATCCTCTACAGCAAGCGAAAGACCGAGTTTCGTCACCGATCGGCGAAACATCACCATTCGTCGGAAAACCCGGTCCTTCCCTTGCCGTCGTTCGCCACAACGTTGCGACGATCGACCATCGAAGACCAAAGCACCCCCCACCAACATGGCCGCATATCGCAACGTTGCGATGCGCACCAATATGCAAGGCGCACAGCGTCAGGACACAAAGCACGAAAGCACACAGCGTCTCCGACCAGAAGGGACGATCCGAAACGACGTCGCACGGAGAATCGCGCCCCCGAAACGACCGAGAGGGAGCGCCCCAACGGGACGCTCCCTCTCGACCATCGTCGTCCTGCCTCACGACGAGGCAGGACGACGTGCGCTATATTCGCCGGAAGCCCACCGGGCTTCCATCCTGTCCGATCGCGCCGCTAGGCGCGCTCGGACACCGGCCCTGCCCATTCGGATTCGTTCTCCGGCTCGCGCGCGGAGACGACCGGCACCTCGGGCAGGTGCCTGGCCGGGATGGTCTTGGGCTTGAACGGGAAGCGCTCGGCGCGCATCTTCTCGTAGGCCACGATGTCGTCCTCGTGCTGCAGCGTCAGATCGATGTCGTCGTAGCCGTTCATCAGACGCCAGCGCACGTAGTCGCCCACCTCGAACGGCAGGGTCACGTCGCCGCACGTTACGGTGCGATCTTCCAGCGAGACGGTCATCTCGCGTCCCGGCTCCTCCTCCAGCAGCTTCCACAGCAGCTCCACGGACTCCTGCGGCATGATCGCCGCCAGCACGCCGTTCTTGGCGGTGTTGCCGTAGAAGATGTCGGCGAAGCTCGGCGCGATCACCACGCGGAAGCCGTAGTCGTGCAGCGCCCACACGGCGTGCTCGCGCGACGAGCCGATGCCGAACTCCGGTCCGGCCACGAGGATGCGCCCCGGCGCATACTCCGGGCGGTTGAGCACGAAGTTCGGGTCGCGGCGCCACGCGTAGAACAGCGCGTCGTCGAAGCCCGTCTTGGTGACGCGCTTGAGGAACACGGCCGGAATGATCTGGTCGGTGTCGACGTTGGAGCGGCGCAGCGGCACGCCCACGCCGGTCAGGGTGGTGAGTTTCTCCATAATCACAGGTCCTTACGTCTTGGGGAACGTCTCAGGGAACGTCTTGGGGATTGGGCGTCGTCCGAGCGCCCGGTCACAGGTCGGCGGGCGACGAGATGGTGCCGCGGATGGCGGTGGCGGCGGCCACCTGCGGGGAGGCGAGGTGCGTGCGCGACCCCTTGCCCTGGCGTCCCTCGAAGTTGCGGTTCGACGTGGAGATCGAACGCTCCCCCGGCACCAGCTTGTCCGGGTTCATGCCCAGGCACATCGAGCAGCCGGCGTTGCGCCATTCCGCGCCGAAGTCCTTGAAGATGCGGTCGAGGCCCTCCTGCTCCGCCTGCAGGCGCACGCGGGACGACGCGGGCACCACGAGCACGCGGTGGATCGACTTGGCCTTGTGGTGGCCCTTCATGATCGCGGCGGCGGCGCGCAGGTCGTCGATGCGGCCGTTGGTGCAGGAGCCGATGAACACGGTGTCCACGGGGATCGACTTGATCGGCGTGCCCGGCTTGAGGTCCATGTACTTGAGCGCGCGCTCGGCGGCGGCGCGCTTGGTGGCGTCGGCGATGTCCTCCGGCACCGGCACGTTCGCGGTGATCGGCAGGCCCTGGCCGGGGTTGGTGCCCCAGGTGACGAACGGGCCGATCTCGCTCGCGTCGATGTCCACGACCTTGTCGAACACGGCGTCGTCGTCGGTCTTCAGCGTCTTCCAGTAGGCCACGGCCTGATCCCACAGCTCGCCCTCCGGCGCGTGCGGACGGCCCTTGAGGTACTCGAACGTGGTCTCGTCGGGCGCGATCATGCCGGCGCGGGCGCCCGCCTCGATGGACATGTTGCACACGGTCATGCGCTCGTCCATCGTCATGTTGCGGATCGCCTCGCCGCGGTATTCGATCACGTGCCCCTGGCCGCCGCCGGTGCCGATCTTCGCGATGATCGCGAGGATCACGTCCTTGGCGGTCGCGTCCGCCGGCAGCGTGCCGTTGACGTTGATGGCCATGGTCTTGAACGGCTTGAGGCTGAGCGTCTGCGTGGCCATGACGTGCTCCACCTCGGACGTGCCGATGCCGAACGCGAGCGCGCCGAACGCGCCGTGCGTCGACGTGTGCGAATCGCCGCACACGATGGTCATGCCCGGCTGCGTCAGGCCCAGAATCGGCGCGAACGCGTGCACGATGCCCTGGTCCGCGTCGCCGAGCGGGTGCAGGCGCACGCCGAACTCCTTGCAGTTCTTCTCCAGCGTGCTCAGCTGCAGGGCGCTGGTCTTGTCCGGGTTCGGGCGGTCGATGTCGACCGTGGGGGTGTTGTGGTCTTCCGTGGCGATGAGCTGGTCCAGATGACGCGGCTTGCGGCCGGCCAGACGCAGGCCCTCGAACGCCTGCGGGCTGGTGACCTCATGCATGAGCATCAGGTCGATGTACAGCAGATCGGGCGCCCCATCGCTGCCCTTGCGTACCAGATGATCGGCCCAGACCTTCTCGGCCAATGTCGTTCCCATGCGGGGACCTCCTCGAATTTGTCTCGCTTTGTTTGGCGCGAGGTATTGTCTTCGCGCCTGCGTTGTGCTATACAGCGTAAGGATCGGCCCATGGGGCGATCCGTTTGCGGCCGTTATATGAGATGGCGGAACACCGCCCGCCGCGCCCTTCATTGGTATTGCAACGATTGCGGGGACGTCTCCGCTTCGTGGACATTGACCGCATGGCGAAACCTCATATTTTCTCGCTTGATGGACACTTCAGCGAATTTGCATTTCGAAATATGAGATGGCAGAATGCACCTCATGACTTCCGAAGAACCCGAAGAGACCAAGGCCGCACCGCGCGCCGCGGCGGCACGCCCCGCCGAGACCGCCGACACGCACGACGACGGTGAGATCCACTCCGGCGTAGGCGTGCTCGACAAGACCGTGAAGATTCTGGACGCGCTCGAATCCGGCCCCTCCACGCTCGGGCAGCTCGTGTCGGCCACGGGCCTCGCGCGCCCCACCGCGCACCGTCTGGCCATCGCGCTCGAACGCCATCGCTTCGTGCTGCGCGACGCCCACGGACGCTTCGTGCTCGGCTCGCGCTTCGCCGAACTGGCCGCGGCCGCCGGCGAGGACCGTCTGCTCACCGCCGCCGGTCCGATCCTGAGGACCTTGCTCGACCGCACCGGCGAATCCGCGCAGATCTACCGCCGTCAGGGCGACCAGCGCGTGTGCATCGCCGCCGTGGAGCGCGCCTCCGGTCTGCGCGACTCCATCCCCGTGGGCGCCATGCTGTCCATGCAGGCGGGCTCCGCCGCGCAGATCCTGCTGGCGTGGGAGGACAGCGAACGCATGCATCAGGGCCTGCGCCACGCCAAGTTCACCGCCACCAAGCTCACGCAGGTGCGCAAGCGCGGCTGGGCCGAATCGGTCAACGAACGCGAGGACGGCGTGTGCTCCATCTCCGCGCCCATCCGCAACGCCTCCGGCCAGGTGATCGCCGCCATCTCCATCTCCGGCCCCACCGGCCGCATGGGCGTGCAGCCGGGCCGCCACTACGCGCCGCTCGTCATGGCGGCGGGCAAGTACCTCACCGACGCGCTCATCAAGGCGTCGACCGTCGGCGCGATGTGATCGCACCGGTCGCACCGAATCTTCGCCCCGCAGATCTTGCATGCCCGATTCCCCGGGATCGCGAGATCCGCGGGGCCTTTCCGTATCCGTGGGCGTCCGTCGCAACGTTGCGACAAGTGACCATCCCAGAGCGCTCCGGCACCCCGCACGATGGCCTATCATCACAACGTTGCGACGATAGGCCATCGTGCGAGCCACGACGCCCCTTAACTTGGTCGATCATCGCAACGTTGCGACGATGGGCCGTCCTGAGACCGTCAGTCATCCCATAGTCCTCCCATACGGTGGTCGATCATCGCAACGTTGCGATCGCGGACGCTATCGTCCCGCTGCCCCACGGCAGACGCGACACCGCCCGCTATCGCCGTCTGGGACGCATGGCGTTCAGCGCCGCCACCACACCGGCCGCGACGCCAGCCGCAGTGGCAAGCACGCCCGGCTTGCGCAGCAGGTTCACCGCGTCGCCGGCGGACGTGGGCACGTGGCTCAGCGCGAACGTATACGCCTTGTTGCCGCTCGGCTTGCCCACCAGCTCGCCGAACTCCAGCAGCTGCGTGCGCGGCTCGTACGGATGGCGGATGTCGAACTCGATGAGACGCGCGGCGCGACGCGCGGGGGCGGGACCGTACGCCTGGAACCCGGACGTGGGCGTGGCGCCCAGCAGCAGGCCGTCCACGGTGCCCACGAACCCGTTGCGGTGGTCCTGTCCGGCGAAGAGCCCCACGTATCCGCCGGACGTGCGCAGGACGTCGAACTCGCCGCTGTCGCGGTCGGGGCAGCTGACGCCCTCGCCCAGATAGCTGCCGGGCAGCGTCTTCGACTCATCCAGCACGTAGCAGTGCTGGTCGAACGCGCGGTACCCCTGAATCGCGTACGCCGTGGTGGACGGCACCTCCCTGAGCAGACGGTAGAACTGCGGCAGCGGCGTGTGCTGGAACACCAGCGATCTGGCGCCGACGAGCGTGGGCACCTGCGCCAGGAACGCGAGCGCCGCGTCGCTGGGCCTGCCGTAGCCGCCCTCGCGCGCATAGTCGCCGGAATCCACCAGCACCAGGCCGAGCGCGTTGGCGGTGCCCTCCATGTTGCGCACCGGCAGCGCGAACGTGCCGGGCTCGCACGCGTAGATCGGCTGGTCCGGCATGCCGCAGCCCGGCTGGGTGCGCGGCGTGGTGGGGCTGGCGGCCGTGGACTCGGGGTTGATGCAGCCGGGGAACTCGCGGTAGATCGCGTCGAGCTCGGCGTTGCTCAGGCCGCACTGGAAGTCGTGGATGCCGTACGTGACGGCGAACGGGACGCCGCGGTCGATGAGCGGCTGCAGCATCTGCGCCGCACCGCGCCGCACCAGATCGCGCGTGTGGGCGAGGGCGCGTGCACGGGCCTCGTCACGCTTGGCCTGCGGCAGCTCGGGGGCGGCGGTGATGGACTGCAGGGCGCCGCCGACGAGCGTGCCCACGGAGCGGCCCGCCTCGACCATGCCGTCCCAGCCGGTGTCCCAGCGACGCTTGCGGTAGGTCTTGGAGTAGGCGGAGTCGTAGCCGGCGATCTGGTCGCCGGTGAAGATCACCAGATCGGGGCGCGAGGCGTCGAGCGCGGCCGCGATGAGCCGCACCGTGTCCTTGGCGATGACCGGACCGTCCTGGATGTCCGCGAGCTGCAGCACGCGGAACTTGCCGGACGCATGAAACTGCAGGCGTCCCAGTCGGGCGGCCGACACCGAAACCGGGACATCGTCGTTCGTCGGATCATGCGGGCGGATGCGCGCGCGGGTGGACTGAGCATGCATAGCCACCACCCTACCGCAGCGACCTTGATGGCCCGCCGGAGCGGTTCCTTGGGACGGTTCCCCGGGGCGTTCGTGCGCCCGCGCGGCGTGCGTCGTCGCGTCGATCGTCGCAACGTTGCGATGAACGACCAAGTTGTTGGGCATCCCGCTGCCGCAAAGTGGCCGATCATCACAACGTTGCCGCACAAGGCCACCGACGATGGTCCGGAGGCATCGCACGATGGCGCATCGTCGCAACGTTGCGATGAACGACCAAGTTGTTGGGAATCCCGCCACCGCAAAGTGGTCGATCGTCGCAACGTTGCGACAAATGACTGCGGTGCGACGGTCTGCGGCACATGGCCCGCGGTTCGCGATCTGCGGTTCGCGATCTGCGGCGGATAACAAAAAATCCCCGCAGGAAAACCTGCGAGGATCCTTGGCTGGGGTGCCTGGACTCGAACCAAGAATGGCTGAACCAGAATCAGCTGTGTTGCCAATTACACCACACCCCAATTTGGCTGGCGTAGCAACTCGGAGGAGCTGCTCGTCGTACCCCCAACCGGATTTGAACCGGTGTTGGCGCCGTGAGAGGGCGTAGTCCTAGACCGCTAGACGATGGGGGCTTATTCAGTTTTCACTGGCTGCTCGGCGAACCGCGCAACGAGTGATTAATATACGCGAATGCCCACAGGGGCGCAAATCACGGCGTGTCGCGCGAGATTCCGGCGTTTTGGGGGCTGGCTGCGGGTCAAGGATCCTTCGACTTCGCGCTGCGCGCTGCGCTCAGGATGACGAAGAAAAGTCATGAGCGACACCCAGGATGACGGAGGAAAAACGTGCACGGTACTCGGGATGACTGAAAAGCCGTGCGCTCTGCTCAGGGCGACGGAGAAGACCCATGCATCGCATAGGGATAACGGAGAAGACCATGTTGTTGCTCAGGGGGACGAGGACGATGCTGACGGCGCGGCGGGCAAGGCATTTTTGCAGGTCAAGGATCCTTCGACTCCGCGCTGCGCGCTTCGCTCAGGATGACGAAGAAACCATGCGCTTTGCTCAGGATGACGGAGGAAAGCCACGCACGACCTCAGGATGACGAAGGAAAGCCACGCACGACCTCAGGATGACCGAAAAGCCATGTGCCCTGCTCAGGGCGACGGAGAAAACCCATGCGTGATGTCCAGGATGACGGAGGAAAGCCATGTGTTGCGCGCAGGGTGACGGAGGAACCATGCGCAGAGAACGGGGGTGGCGGGGAACGCAAAAGGCCTCGGCGGGTGCCGAGGCCTTTGGAAGTCGTACCCCCAACCGGATTTGAACCGGTGTTGGCGCCGTGAGAGGGCGTAGTCCTAGACCGCTAGACGATGGGGGCTTGAGTTATCCGCCGCAGCGAGAACCGCGACGAATTCCATAATTTACCGGAGATCGCGCGCCCGCGCCACTCCCGGCGTGTCGCGACCGATCGGACACGTCGTGACGCGCTGCGAACGCATCATGGACACGTCGCGAACGCCCCGCAGACATCCCGCGACCACAGCGGACGCGAAACGACGAACGGGCGCCCATCCCATCGGATGAGCGCCCGTCGGCACATCATGCGACCGCGACAGCGATCATGACACCGCACAGTCGCGGCACTATGCAGCCGCAGCACACGAAGCCACGGACACGTCAATCACGGCATGCGGCGACCACGGCACCGCCGCAACCGCCGCGCCGCCGCAACCGCCGCGCGGTCAGGCATCACAGATGCTCGCGCAGGCCCTTGAGACGGGCGACGGTCAGATCCTTGCCCAGGATCTCCATCGACTCGAACAGCGGCGGGGAGACGCGACGGCCGGACACGGCCACGCGCACCGGGCCGAACGCCAGACGCGGCTTGTAGCCGCCCTCCTCGATGAGCTTGACGTTGAGCAGCTCGTGCAGCGGCTCGGCCTTCCACTCGGACTCGTCGGCGCCCTCGAGCGCGGCGATGGCCTTGTCCAGCACCTCGGCGGCGGAGTCCTTGAGCGTCTTGCGCGCGTCGGCATCGGGCTCGATGTAGCCCTCCTCGCTCAGCAGGGAGCCGACCATGCCGGCCACCTCGCCCAGCAGGCGCACGCGCGGCTGCACGAGCGGCGCGGCGGCGGTGAGGATCGTGCGCTCGCGGTCGGTCAGCGCATCCCACGCGTCGGCGGAGACCACGCCGTCACGATGCAGGTACGGCACGGAGCGACGCAGGAAGTCGTCGGCGTCGAGCATGCGGATGTGCTCGGCGTTGATGGAGATGGCCTTGTCCAGATCGAAGCGGGCCGGGTTGGCCTTCACGTCGCGCACGTCGAACTTGGCGATCATCTCGTCCATGGAGAACACGTCGCGGTCGGGCGCGATGGACCAGCCGAGCAGCGCGAGGTAGTTGAGCAGGCCCTCGCGGATGAAGCCGGCGTCGCGGTGGTTGAACAGGTTGGACTCCGGGTCGCGCTTGGAGAGCTTCTTGTTGCCCTGACCCATCACGTACGGCATGTGGCCGAACAGCGGGGTCTGCTTGGCGATGCCCAGCTCCTCGAGGTAGCGGTACAGCACGATCTGGCGCGGGGTGGAGCTCAGCAGGTCCTCGCCGCGCAGCACGACGTTGATGTCCATCATCGCGTCGTCCACCGGGTTGGTGAGCGTGTACAGCGGGTCGCCGTTCGGGCGGACGATCACGTAGTCCGGCACGGAGCCGGCCTTGAACTCGATGGTGCCGCGGATCAGGTCGTCGAACGCGATGTCCTCGTCCGGCATGCGCAGGCGCAGCGCGGGCTTGCGGCCCTCGGCGCGGAACGCCTCCTTCTGCTCCTCGGTGAGGTTGCGGTCGTAGCCGTCGTAGCCGAAGGCCTTCGGGCGACCGGCGGCCACGTTGCGGGCCTCGATCTCCTCCGGCGTGGAGAAGGACTCGTAGGCGTAGCCGGCCTCGAGCAGCCTGGCGGCCACGTCCTTGTAGATGTCGGTGCGCTCGGACTGGCGGTACGGGCCGTGCGGGCCGCCCACCTCGATGCCCTCGTCCCAGTCGATGCCCAGCCAGCGCAGGGATTCGAGGATCTGGTTGTAGCTCTCCTCGCTGTCGCGCGCGGCGTCGGTGTCCTCGATGCGGAAGACGAGCTTGCCGCCGGTGGCGCGGGCCTCGGCCCAGTTGAACAGGGCGGTGCGGATCATGCCGACGTGCGGCGTGCCGGTGGGCGACGGGCAGAAGCGCACGCGCACGTCCTTCGGCAGTTCGGGTTTGGTGTTCTTGCTGTTTTCGGCTTCAGTCATAGGCTCCATTGTGCCGCGCAAGCGGGACGTGGGGGCGGCGTCGACGCGTGCAATCATGCCCACAATTGGCACGGATATTGCGATCGTGGGCGAATCCGCACGTCAGCGGGCGTATTCGGCCTCCGCGGCGTGCATATCCGCCAATTGTTGCAATATTCATGCCAATTGTGGGTGAATCGGCATGCGCGCGAGCGCCGGCAGGGGTGAGACCGGCGTTCTTTATAATGGAGCCGCCAAGTCCTGCGGGCTCCTCACCTTACCGCGGGCGGAAAGCAAGGTGATCATGGCCTCTCAGGCACGCATACGCACGAATTCGACTACCGCGGCGCGAACCGGTCTGTGCGCATGGGCGGCGGCGCGCTGCCGTCGCTGGCTGCCCACGCTCGTGGCGGTGGTGACGCTGCTCGTCGCATGGGAGCTGTGGGTGGACTTCGGCCACGTGAACCGGCACGCGTTCTCCGCGCCGAGCGAGATCGTGCAGGCCACCGTCGACGTGTGGCCCAAGATGTGGGCGGCCACGCAGGTGACGATCCAGGAGGCCGTGGCAGGATTCGTGCTGGCGGTGGCGCTGGGCATCCTGCTCGGCGTGCTGTTCTACTGCTCGCCGATCCTCAACGCGGCGTTCTTCCCGCTGCTCACGGCCGCGCAGACCATGCCGCTCATCACCATCGCACCGCTGTTCATCATCTGGTTCGGCTTCGAGATCTCCGGCAAGATCGCCATCGTCGCCGTGTTCAGCCTGTTCCCCATCGCCGTGCAGACCATCCGCGGCCTCATGGCGGTGCCGCAGTACTACGAGGACGTGGCGCTCACCTGCGGCGCCACGCGCTGGTGGACGCTGTGGCACGTGAAGCTCCGGGTCGCGGCGCGGCAGATCTTCGGCGGCATCCGCATCTCGGCGTCGTACCTGTTCGCCACGGCCACCACGGCCGAGTACATGGGCGCGCGCAAGGGTCTGGGCATCTGGCTGCAGATGGCGTACAACTCGTTCCGCACGCCGCTGATCTTCTGCGCGACGTTCATGATCGTGGCGCTGACGGGCGTGGTGCTGCTGTGCGTGGGTGCGGCCGAGCGGCTGCTGCTGGGCGACGACGACGCGACGGCGCTGGACGACGGCGACTGACGGGACGATCGACGGAGGCGGTCGACGGGGCTGCCGACGGCGGATGACCGTCATGCCGACGACGACCGCGCGCGGCGGTCCTTGCGGCGACGCGGCGATGCTGGAAAGATGGGGATCGAGCGAGTGATCGCGTCCACGAAAGGGGCAATGATGACCGATCCCAATCCGCAGCAGCCGTCCGATCCGCAGAATCCGCAATACCAGCAGCAGGCGGCGCAGCAGCCCACACAACCCACACAATCCGCGCAGCCGCAGGCGGCATATCAGCAGCCGCAGCCCGAGTATGGCGCCTACGCCTCGCAGTATCAGGCGCAGTACCAAACGCCGCAGTATCAGACCCCGCAGGGCCAGCAGCCCGCACAACCGCAGCCCGAATACGGACAGTACGCGCCGCAGAACCAGCAGCCCCCGTATCAGCAGCCGTACCAGACGCAGTACCAGCAGCAGCCGCCGCAGTACGGCCAGCAGTACGCCCAGCCCGGCGCGAACCCCAATCCCTTCGCGCAGCAGAACGCGAACCCGTACGCGAACCCGAACCCCTATGCACAGGGAACGCAGGGAACGTACGGCGCGCCGCTGCCGCAGGGCGCCCCGGCCGCGGCGTACATGACCGAGCCGCCGCTGAACATGCCGTGGTACGGCATCGGATTCGGCGAGGCGATCAAACGCCTGTTCCAGAAGATCGTCGTGTGGAAGGGCCGCGCCTCCCGCGGCGAGTTCTGGTGGGCGATCCTGTTCCTGTGGCTGGTGGGCTTCGGCATCGGTTTCGTCGGATCGTTCCTCGGCGATCTCTCCACCGGCGTCAGCGCGGTCTGGAACATCGCCTCGTCGCTGATCCTGCTGCCCATCGCCATCCGCCGTCTGCACGACACCGACCGCTCGGGCTGGTTCGTGCTGTTCTACGCGGTGCCCACGGTGCTCAACTGGGTGGTGGGCGCCACGACGGCCCGCCCGCTGATGCATGAGCTCGAGAACGCGGCGCCCAGCCTGATGTCGATCCAGTCGGAGGCGCAGCTCGAGGCATGGATCATGAACCTGATGGAGCAGTATGCCAACACGTTCGTGCTGATCGGCCTCATCTCGCTGCTCAGCCTCGTGGGCACCATCGTGATGATCGTGATGCTGGCGGGACGCACCAAGCCGGAGGGCGCGCGCTTCGACGTCTGAGCGCACGCGCACCCCACAACGAACGACGGCCGGCATGCACTCCGCATGCCGGCCGTCGTTCGTTTCCTTGCGAGCCTCGCGGACTCCGCGGACTACAGCTCCACGTGCTCCTTGCCGGGATCGTCCTTGACGTGCGCGAACTTGGCGGCGAGCGCCTCCTTGTTGCGCTTCTCGTCCTCCTCCTTGGCCTTCTTCTTGGCCTCGTCGGGGTCCCACAGCACGTCGTCAAGATGCTTCTTCCATTCGGCGGCGGCGAGCGGCGCCACGAACTCGGCGACGGCGTCCAGCGCGGCAGCGGGGTCGGCGGCCTCGGCGCGACGCGCCAGCAGCGCGGCGAGATCGTCGCGGCCCAGCATGAGGCGCGGCAGCGCGATGCGCTCGTTGATCTCGTTGACCGCCAGCAGCACCGGCAGGGCGGCGCGCAGGGCGGCGTCCTCGTCGGCGGATTCGGCGGTGGCGGCGGACAGCAGCGCGTCGGCGGCCACGAGCGCCAGCGCGAAGCGCGAGGCCACGTCGTCGCCCTGCACGTCCGCGTCCACGCCGTGCAGCACGTCGGTCACCCTGGCCTTGACGGCGTCGGACCAGCCGGCCTCCACGGCGTCGGCGGCCTCGGTCACCAGCGACGCGTCGGCGTCGTCGGAGTAGTCGGACACGTCCTCGTAGGCGTCGTTCGCCTCCAGCAGCGCGTCCACGATGTTCTGCGGACGGCCGGGGATCTCGTCGGCGCCCTCGTACACGAACTCGGCGTCGGGCACGGTCACGTCCTCGCCGGTCATCACCTGCGCGAGGGTGCGCGTGATGCGCACCTGCAGGTTCTCGGCGTACTTGACGTCGTTGTCCATCTGCAGGGCAACGGTCAGCGGCCACAGCGACACCAGCTCCTCGCCCTGACGAGCGGCCTGAACGACGGCGGGAAGCCCCGCGACATGCGCCACCGTGGCGCGATCAAGCGTAAACGTTGTCATATCGCCCATTCTAATCGCCGCGGCGTTCACGCCACGTTGGCCGCCGGATCCACATATGTGATGCTCATCACCTGATGGCTGTCGCAGTCGAACGTGATGGACGTGACCGAGGCGAGCGCGGCGTGGCGCAGCAGCATGTTGTGCTCGGGGCGACCGGTCTCGAGCAGGTGGCGGAACGTCCAGATGGGCGACTCGTGGGTGACGACGATGATCTGCCGGCCGCGGTATTCGTCGATCTTCTCGGAGGCGAACGCGCCCACGCGCTCGGCGATGTGGCGGTAGCTCTCGCCCCAGCTGGGCTTGTAGAGGTTGCTCACCAGCTTGAGGTTCTGCGGCTTCCACAGCGCGCCCTCGCCATGGCCGATGCGCTTGCCGCGGAATTCGTTGCCTGCTTCGATGAGGCGCTCGTCCGTGTTGAGCTCGAGCGTCGGCTCGCCGCGGTCGATGCGCGCGGCGTTGAGGTGGCTGAGGATGATGTCGGCGGTCTCGCGCGTGCGGTCGAGCGGCGACGCCCACACCGCGGCGGCCGTGTTGGTCTGCGGGTTGGCGGTGAGGTAGCGGCCCGTGGCGTCGGCCATGCGTCGGCCGCGCTCCGAAAGGTGGAATCCGGGCAGACGCTCGTACAGCACGTGGTCGGGGTTGTGGACTTCGCCGTGACGGACGAAATGGATCGTGGTGGCACTCATGCCTCACAATGTATGCCGACCAATGTACTCGCCGCGGCATAGCATGACTGAGAGCGAACATCGGCGCAGACGTGCGGCTCCGGCGGTACAACCTTGTCGTAGAACGTTTTTACCGCGCCGTCGCGCACCCATCCCAACGAGGAGACGGAGGAGACACCAACCCATGGCCAGCACAGCGATCGACGGCTTCAGGGACGTCATGTCACGGGTTTTCGGCGGCTACGCCGAGCTGCTGCGCATCCCGCACACCGCGCGGTTCTCGATCGGGTCGGTCATCGCGTGCATGCCGTTCCCCATGGTCGGCATGACCATCACCATCTCCGTGCAGTACTACTACGGCAACTACTCGCTCGCCGGCGCGCTCACCGCCGTGCAGGCCATCGCGCTGGCCATCGCCACGCCGCTGCTCGGCAAGCTGGTGGACAAGTTCGGCCAGCGGCAGGTCTCCATCCCCACGATCATCGTGTGGATCGTGGCGGCCACCGCGCTCACCACGGCCATCACCAACCGCGCGCCCGAATGGGTGCTGTACCTGCTCGCGCCGTTCCTCGCCGCCATCCCGCCGTGGGGCGCCATGAGCCGTGGCCGCTGGACGCACCTGCTCAAGGGCGACCGCGTGCGCACCGACCGTGCGCTGAGCCTGTGCGGCGTGTTCGACGAATGCATGTGGGTGGTGGGCAACCCGCTGTCCTCCACGCTGGCCGTGATCTCCGGCCTGCTCGCCTTCTCCGTGACCGGCATGTGCGTGGTGGTGGGCGCACTGATGTTCCTCACCGAGCTCTCCACCGAGCCGCCGTCGCAGTCGCAGCTGGCGCGCGAGGCCGGCATGACCAGACGCGAGTACCGCGCGCGGGAGGCGGCCAAGGCGGCGGCGCTGCAGGGCGCCGCGGGCAAGGCGGATGCCAGGGCGCGCAAGGAGTCGATCTGGGGACCGGGCCTGATCGCCGTGTGCGTGACGTGGTTCAGCCTGGGCGCGTTCCAGTCGGCGGCCAGCATCTCCATCATCTCGTTCGCCACCGAGCAGGGCGTGAAGCAGTACACGGGCTTCGTGTTCGCGTGCTTCTCGTTCAGTTCGCTCATGGGCGCGCTCGTCTACGGCGCGAAGAACTGGGCGATCCCGCTGTGGAAGCGGTTCTACGTGTGCCTGGCAGTGGTGAACATCGGCGTGAGCATGTTCCTGTTCGCGCACAACCTGTGGACGATCATGATCATCTATCTGGTCATCGGCGTGTGCCAGGCGCCCACGTGGATCAACGGCAACCAGCTCATGCTGCATCTCGTGCCGCCCACGCGCCTCACGGAGGGCATGGCGTGGATGGGCGCGATGAACTCGATCGGCGCCTCCGCAGGATCGGCCATCGCGGGCCAGTTCATCGACCGCATGGGCTCGCACGGCGGTTTCCTCGTGGTGACCACGCTGGCGATCGGTTCGCTGGTCATCGCGCTCGTGGGCTTCAAGCAGATCAAGGACGGCACCGAGAAGCCGCTGCTGCAGGAGGTCACGGTCTGACCGCATAGGCGGCGGCACGGCAGCACAACGCAATGCGGGCCGCTCGAACCGATTCCCGGTCCGTGCAGCCCGCATTCGTCGCATTCGGCACACTCAGCGCGGTCATCCGCCGGACATGCGCCAGCGCCGTTCTCAGAAGGCCTACTTCGGCCAGCCCTTGGGCGTGTGCGCGAGCGACCAGACGCCGAGGCGGTGCGAGAAGCTGCGCTCCCACTTGGCCTCGAGCTGCTCCGGCGTGAGGCGCTTGTCCGCCGACTTGAGGCGGTTCATGGCATTGGTGTGCGTGTCGTCCAGCAGCCACTTGCGGATGACGAAGTTCCAGACCATCACGATCGCGGTGGCGACGAGCTTGCCCACGTTCGTCCAGATGACGTACTGCGTGTGCATGGTGTACATGGAGTCGTGCGGCATCCACGAGGTGCTGAGCCAGACGATCACCTCGTTCATGATCCAGCCGATGAACGACGACACGAAGAAGATCGCGATCTCCATCCAGCGCGCCATGTCCGGACGATGCTTGAACACGAACTTCATGCTCGCCAGATAGTTGAAGATCAGCGAGACGAAGAAGGAGATGGACGTGGCGAGCACGTTGTGCATGTGGAACATCAGCAGGATGTTCATCAGGCCGTAGTCGATGACGAACGCGATGACGCCCACGATGCCGAATTTCATAAGCTGTTCGATCAGTTTTCTCACGAGGGAATTTATACACAGCCACGCTGACCGGCGGCGGGACGTCGGCTGGATCTCCCCACAATCCCCGCTGCGCGTACGCCGGACGCCCGTTGCGGGCGGGTACGGGCGGTGACACAATGGCCGCGTAGCCGCGGCGCGCGTCGGCGGACCGCGGCGCGACGATACGCCAGCCCGTCAAGGAGGAATCATGCCCGTCATTCACACCCACGTCAGCGTCTCCACCACCCCGGAGCAGCGCGAGGCCCTCAAGGCCGCGTACGGCAAGGCGATCACCGCGGTGCCCGGCAAGTCCGAAGGCTGGCTGATGTGCCCGTTCGAGGACAACATGCCGATCTATTTCGCCGGCGACGACTCCACGCCCGCCGCCTACGTGGAGGTCAACGTGTTCGGCCGTTCCGTGCCGAAGGGCGCATGGGAGAAGCTCACCGAGCAGATCATGGCCGCGCTCAACGGCACGCTCGGCATCCCGGAGGACCGCACGTACATCCGTTACACGGCCACCACGGACTGGGGCTGGAATGGTGGCAACTTCTAGTTGCCACCATTCCTTCGCAGCCTTGGCGGCCGCTCACCTCGCCTACCGGCAGTCCACCGGACTGCCGGCTTAACGGCTCAGGGCGGCAACTTCTAGCCCACCGTTCTCTTTCTAGCCACCGTTCCTTCGCGGCCTTGGCGGTCTGGCGGCGCCGGCCGCCCGCGCGTACGACCGCACAACGAGCGAGCCCCCGCACCGGGAACTTCCGGTGCGGGGGCTCGCTCTGCTTAAGCTCAGGTCAGCGAACCGAGATTCACTCGGCGACGACCTTGACGGTGAAGTTGGCGGCGATCTCCGGGTGGAGCTGGACCTTGGCGGCGAAGTCGCCGGTGGTCTTGATGGTCTCCACGGTGATGGTGCGGGGATCGACGGCGGCCTTGTCGGCCAGGGCCTTGGCGATCACGTCGGTGGACACGCCACCGAACAGCTTGCCGGACTCGGACACCTTGGCGGCGATCTCGACGACGGCGCCCTCGATGGCGGCCTTGGCGGCGACGGCATCCTCGCGGGTGGCGGCGGCCTTGGCGAGGCGGGCGCGGCGCATGGCCTCGATCTGGGAGGCGGCGCCCTTGCTCCACGCGAAGGCGAGGCCCTGCGGGATCAGGTAGTTGCGGGCGTAGCCGGGCTTGACGTCGACGACGTCACCGGAGTGACCGAGGTTGGCGACGGTCTTGGTGAGGATGACCTTGGTTTCCTTTGCCATTTCTAATCGTCCTCCCTATCAGCGACCCGAGGTGGCGTACGGCAGCAGGGCCATCTCGCGGGCGTTCTTGATCGCCTTGGAGATCTCGCGCTGCTCCTGCACGGTGACGCCGGTGATGCGACGGCTGCGGATCTTGCCGCGATCGGAGATGAACTTGCGCAGCAGCGCGACGTCCTTGTAATCGATCTCGGTGACCTTGGCGGCCTTCAGCGGGTTCGGCTTCTTCTTGAACGGCTTGACCGGCGGTTGCGGCCTCTTGCGTGACATTGTTGATGTTCTCCTTGAACTAAGCGTGCTGATGATTGTCGGTAAGACCTACGGGTGCGGGGGCGCGGCTCAGAACTCGGGCTCGTCGCCGTTGCCGCCGAAGTCGCCGGATCCCCCGAAGGATCCGAACGAGCCGCCGGCGGGGGCGCTGGAGCCCCACGGGTCGGCGCCGGTCTGCGGCGCGGACGCGGGAGCGGACTGGGCGGGCGCGGCGCCGAAACCGGTGGACGCGCCGCCGGAGTAGCCGCCGAAGCCGGACGACTGGCCGGCGTTCTGGCCACCGTTGTAGCCGCCGCCGTTGAATCCGCCGTTGCCGCCGAATCCGTTGCCGTCGTTGCGGCCCGCGAAGCCGCCCTGGCTGGTCTGGCGCGTCACCTGCGCGGTGGCGCGGCTCAGGGCCGGGCCCACCTCGTCGACGCGCAGCTCCACCACCGTGCGCTGGGTGCCGTCCTGCGCCTGATACGAGCGCTGGGTGAGGCGGCCCTGCACGATGACGCGCATGCCCTTGGACAGGCTGCCGGCGATGTTGGAGGCGAGCGAGGTGCGCGCGGTGTCCCATGCCGAGCAGTTCATGAACAGCGTGTCGCCGTCCTGCCACTGGTTCGTGTTGCGATCGAACGTGCGCGTGGACGACGCGACCGTGAAGTTGACCACGTTGCCGCGGCTCGTGGAACGCAGTTCCGGATCGCGCGTGAGATTGCCGATGACGGTAATGACCGTTTCGCCTGCCATGACGTTACCTTCTTACCTGTCGCCCCGGCCCTGGGCCGAGGTCTTGCCTCGTGCTGGTTCGGCGGGATGCCGAGCGAAGCTTACTTGGCGTCCTTACGAAGGATCTTCGTACGGATCACGGACTCGTTGAGGTTGAGGACACGGTCCAGCTCGTCGCTGGTAGCGGGCTCGGCGGTGTAGTTCACCACGACGTAGTTGCCCTCGGACTTGCCGGCGATCTCGTAAGCGAGCTTGCGACGACCCCAGTAGTCGGTTCCATCCACGGAACCGCCCTCGTTGGTGACGATCTCGAGGTACTGCTCGGTCAGCTTCTTCAGACCGCGCTCGTCAAGCTCAGGATCAGCGATGAACATCAGTTCGTACTTATGCGCAGACATCACCCACCTCCTTCGGACTATTCGGCCGCGGACGTTCCGCGACAGGAGTGTGTATGCGTGTGCTGGCGGGCGCGAGCCCGCACAACTTTTCCGACAGTACGCCCCGGGCTGGACTACGTCAACGTCCGGCCGAGGCGCGCCGCCTACAGCATCGCCTTCACGTCCACCGGGCAGCTGAGCTCGCCGCGCAGCTTGTCGAGCGAGTCGAGCGCGCCGGCGGAGGACGTGTCGGCGCCGCTCTGGTCGTCGATGATCGTGGTGGGCGCGTCCGTGGGCGTCGCGTCCGACGACGAGGACGACGAGGCGGACGGGGAGGCCGGGTCGGATGCGTCGGCGGAGGACGAGGAGGACTGCGGGGACGCGGCGGCCGAAGAGCCGTCCGTCGACTGGTCGGAGCCCTCGGCGGCGCACTTGTCGGTCACCTGGCCGTTGGTGCCGGTGTACGTGCCGTCGGCCGTGATGATCGGCGTGGTGACGACGTTCAGCGGCGTGGACGCGTCCTTGGCCACGCGCACGGTGAACGCCACGGTGACCGTCTCCTCCGGGGCCAGGCCCTGCGGCAGGCGCAGGTTGACGAACTGGTGGCCGTCGAGCACGCCGTTGGACACGAAGTCGCCGGACTCGTAGGCCAGCGAGGTGATGGCGCCGCCCGTGGGGCCCATGAGGAACAGGCGCGGCTGCATGGTGCCGCTGCCGTCCTCGCCCACCACGAACGTGGGCATGAGCGAGGCCTGCTCCTTGGAGAGCATGTTGTGCAGCGTCACCTCCACGGTGTACTCGTCGCCGAGCGTGCTCGAGTCCACGGCGGAGATCGCGGTGGAGCGCGGGCGCGCGTCCACGGCGTCGCTCAGGCGGCGCTTCGTGGCGGCCAGCGTCTTGCCGCACGTCCGGCTCACCTGCACGTCCACGTCCAGATACCAGTCGAGCTTGCTGGCCACGGCCTCGGTGAAGTAGACGCCGGCAGTGGGCGTCTTGGGATCGCTGGGCAGCACGCCGGCCACGTTCGCGTCGAACACGTTGGTGCGCACCAGGGCGGCCAGCTCGCGGTCGTCGTTCATCCACGCCTTGAAGTGGCCGCTGGACGAGGACGACTTGACGGCGCGCAGCACCGCGGAGGCCGTGGACGCGGAGACGTTCGACATGACGGACGACATGATGCGCTTCGAGGACTCGTTGGTGAAGTTGTTCTGCTCCACGAAGTCGGGGTGCTTGGTGTACAGGTCGCTCAGGAAGAAGGAGACGGCGTTCTGCCCGTTGAGCACGGTGCCGTCGGAGAGCGTCACGTCGCCGGTGGCACCGATGAGCGCCTGCATGAACACCGGATCGAGCGCGAAGACGCCGGCCACGTCGGTGTTCCGGTTGCCTTCCTGCGCCTGCCAGAGGTTCTTGAGCGTGACGGCGGCGCGCTGGAAGTTGGGGTTCACGGTGGTGGTCTGCGGATACGCATACACCTGATTGCCGAAGATCGCGGCCTCGAGCGCGCCCTGCTTGTCGAACGGCTGGTCGGCGTACTGGTAGTCGGTGGTCACCACGAAGTCGCCGATGGTGACCCTGCCCCGGTCCGCCGTGACCGCGGCGATGTTGCCCACCATGCCGCCGCCGGAGCGCAGCTCGGCCGGGTTGTAGATCGCCACCAGATACGTGCGCGCGCCGTCCGCGCCGAGCAGCGAGGGGATCAGGGACACCAGATCGTCGTACTGCGTGAGCAGGGAGTCCACGGATTCGAGCGCCGAGCGCCCGGACTCCACCACGCGTCCCACGGCGGTGATGCGCGGCTGGCGCAGCTCGCCCAGCGCCCGCACCTCCTGCGCGATGTCCGCGTGCACGCGCTGCACGATGTCCGGCACCTGCAGCAGCGCGCTCACGTCGATGGTCTTGTCCTCCATGGAGAAGCCGGAAAGGCTGCCGGCCAGGTTCATGAGGTCCACGAACGGACCGTCCACGAGGTCGCCCACCGCGTTGAGCATGGTGCGCACGGCCGTGATGTCGTTGCCGTAGGCGGTGTGGTCGCGCACCAGCGTCCACTTGACGGTGTCGAGCTCGTCGCGCAGCTTGCCGGCGGAGTCGACCAGATCGTGCGAGGCGTCGGCGAAGTTCACGTCGCCGCCGCAGCCCAGGGCCGCGTTGGCGAGGTTCTGCGCGGAGCCGATCATGCGGTCCGCCTCGTACGTCATCCTGACCACCGAGCTGCCGTAGACGATCACCGTGGACAGCAGCAGACCGGCGAACGACGCGAACACCACGTACAGCACCTTGGCGACCAGCGTCCAGCCCTCCGGCACCGTCAGGTTGCGTCGACCTTTTCTGCCGGTATGGCGCGGGATCTGATGCATGGCCACCCCTCTTGCGGTGCGATCGTCGGCTGAACTGCTACAACAGTGTAGCGCCGCACAGTGAACTTCCGTCCGGCCCCTCCCCCGTCCGCACCCCGCGCTGCCAGCGTTCTTTCAGACTCCTTGCAGTACTACTGTAGGGATCGACAAGAAAACGTTGACGCCTCGCGCCCATAGTGAGGTACGCACGAAGAACGGAAGAAACGACCGGAGCAAGCAGTATGTTCGTCCTGAAAAACGCCTGGACCGCGATGATGCGGCACAAGACCCGCACCGTCCTCATCCTTCTGGTGAGCCTCATCGTATCGGCATGTTCGATGTTCGGCATGTCGGCCCGCTACTCGTACGAGAGCGCCGTGGGCCCCATCTACCAGGCGCTCGCCCCGAACGCGCAGGTGTCCGTGGACCGCGCACGCGTGATGGCGTCCAAGGGCGTGAGCGACGAGAAGCAGGTGGACTGGAACGAGTACAATATCTCGTGGAGCACATGGTCCAAGTACGCCGAGGCGCTGGACGGCGTGAACGTCTCCTTCACGCCGGAGTACGACGAGACCGCCGTGGTGCCGAGCGCCGAGGGACAGCTGCAGCCGGTGAACGGGTCGAACTTCACGGTGACCGGCTTCTATGACGCCGGCTCCTCGCAGAACGGCCCGCTGGGCGCCTACACCGTGGTGGACGGCGAGGATCTGGGCTTCGACCAGACCACGCTCACCAACGCGCTCATCCCCAAGTCCATGGCGGACAAGAACGGCACCAAGGTGGGCGACACCATCAACCTGGCCATCCCCTCCGACACCTCCAAGACGTTCCCGCTCAAGGTGGTGGGCATCTACACCAACAACACGGACGCCTCGCAGGCCACGCCGCTCACCGGCAACGACATCGACCCGGACAACGCCATCTACGTGAGCTACTACACCTTCGGCACCGCGGCCCTCACCCCCACGGACGAGACCAACAACCAGAACGCGCTGAACATCACGTTCAAGCTCAACTCGCTGGCCGACTACGAGACGTTCAAGACCACGATCCGCCAGGCCGGCCTGAGCGACGACTACGACATCGCCGCCCCCAAGGTGACCGCGTACGAGAACGACATCCAGCCCCTGAAGGCGCTGGGCGAGAAGCTCACGCCGGCGCTGATCGCGCTGTGGAGCGCGGGCGGCGTGCTGCTGGCGCTGCTGCTGGCGTGGACGCTGGCGCGCCGCGGCGAGGAGATCGGCTACGACATCACGATGGGCGTGAGCAAGCCGCGCATCGGCTGGCAGTTCGCGCTGGAGATGCTGCTGCCCGGCCTGGTGGGCGTGCTCGTGGGCTATCTGGGCGCCGGGTTCGGCACCGCGCCGATCGTGGCGAAGCTGACCACGCAGGTGCACGGATGGCCGCTGGGCAACACGATCTGGCCGTGCATCTGGGGCGCGCTGGGCGTGATGTGCGTGGTGGCGATCGTGTGCTGGTTCCGCTCCGGCCTCTACCGCACTTCGACGCTGCTGGCCGCACGCGACGGCTCGGCCGCGCAGACGTCCGCCGACGCCACGTCCGATGCCGGCTCTGACGCCAAGGAGGCCTGAGATGACCGACGAACGTGACCAGCACGAGCAGCCCGAACCGACCGAGAAGACGGAGCAGACCATGAGCGACGATCAGAACACTGATCAGCACGACGACGATCAGACGAACGCCGATCAGACGAACGCCGAGACCACGGACCAGACCACCGCCGACGCCGACGACAACGCCGAGACCGACACCGAGACGAAGGACGCCGCGACGCCGATGCCCATCGACATCGTGTACGACGACGAGGAGGACGCGCCCGCGGACGCCGCCGACGCCGGACACCGCCCCGCGCTCGACCAGACCGACGCGCTGATCGCGTCGTTCCTCGGCACGGACGCCCCCAAGGACGCCGCCGGCGCGAAGCCCGTCTCCGCGGAGAAGCCCGCCGAGGCGGCGCCGGTCATCATGGCGTCGCGCATCGACCGCGAGATCACGGACGCCGACTCCACGGTGTTCGCCACCTACCCCACGCTGGCGTTCAAGCGCGTGGAGGTCGCCGCGAAGCAGGGCGGGTCCCCGTTCCCGGAGCCGCTCGACCTGGCGTTCTACGACCGCCGCGTCTATGTGGTGACCGTGTCCTCCGAGGCGCAGCGCATGGCGCTCATGGGTCTGCTGACCGGCATGACGCGCCCCGCCGGCGGCCACGTGATGTTCAAGAGCAAGGACATGCAGGAGCTCACCGGCACCGAGTACCGCAGCCACTACGTGGGCCTGATGCTGCAGCGGAACACCCTGCGCGCGGACCTGAGCGCCATCGACAACGTCACCAACGCGATGGAGGCCTCCGGGCGCAACTTCCTCAAGCCCAAGCACATCATCGCCGAGGAGCTGCTGCAGCGCGTCGGCCTGCCGTCCGAGCTGCACGAGACGCGCGTGGCCAAGCTGCCGGAGATCCACCGCCGCCGCGTGGCGCTGGCCAAGGCGCTGTGCTGCGAGCCGGCGGCGGTCATCGCCGACGATCCGGTGGCCGGCGTCGACGAACCGGTGCGCGGGCAGCTGCTGGGCGTGCTGAAGCAGGTGGCGCGCAAGGAGAACAAGACCGTCGTCATCGTCACGACCGACGCCTCGCTGGCGTCCGTGGCGGACAAGACGTACGCGCTGTGACGTCGTGCCGCAATGACGTCGTCGTGACGCCGCGCGGCGCATGACGCCGAATGTCCGGTCCCTTCGCCAAGGAGGGGCCGGGCATTCGCATACGGGCGCAGGCGCGATCGCGTCAGCGCGTGGAACCGCGCTCCACGATCGCATAGTCGGTGACGCGCGTGCGCGCCGGACCGTCGAACCCCTCGATGCGTTCGATGAGCATGTCCACGGCGTAGCGCGCGTAGTCGGCCACCTTCGGATCCACGGTGGTGAGCGCCGGCGTGGAGAACTCGGATTCGGGCACGTTGTCGAACCCCGTGACCTGCACCTGCGCGGGCACCTGCACGCCCTCGCGCTGCAGTTCGGCGATCACGCCCAGCGCCGAGGCGTCGTTGAGGCACATGATCGCGTCCGGCAGCGGCAGCCCGGACGCCAGCAGATGCCGCACGCCCTGCGCGCCGCCCGCGCGCGACCACGCCGACGGGGTGTCCATGTAGCGCCAGTCCGGCTCGAGGCCGCGGTCGTGGAACGCCTGCACGAACCCGCGCACGCGCTTGGCCGTGGCGCCGTCCACGCGCTCCAGCAGCCGCCGCTGCTCCGCCTCGGTGTTGCTCGGCAGACACGTGCCCATGAGCGCGATGGTGCGCGCACCACCGTCGAGCAGGCGCCCGGTGAGCGCGCGCATCGACTCGGTGTTCGGCATCGTCACCCAGTCGGCCAGACTGCCGGAGGGCGCGGGGTCGAAGTCGCCGAGCGTCACCACGGGGTACGGCTGGTCGAGCACGCGCTCCCCCGCACGGTAGCCGTGCGCGGCGAAGAACACCCAGCCGTCCGCGCCGAGCCGGTACGTCTCGTCGATGATCTCCTCGATCGGGTTGTCGCCGTAGGTGTCGGTGATGACGCCGTAGCCGCGGTCGCGCGCCGCCGCGATGACGCTGTCCGCCAGATACGGCATGAACGGCTGGTCGAAGCCGCCCAGCGCCAGGCCGATGAGCATCGTGCGCCCGGCCTTCATCGCGCGCGCGGACACGTTGAGACGGTATCCCAGGTCGCGCATGGCGGCCTTGACGCGCTCGCGGGTCTCGGGGCGCATCGAGCCGGTCTCGTTGAGCACGTTCGACACGGTCTTGATGGAGACGCCGGCCTCGCGCGCCACGTCGGTGATGGTGACTCGTTTGCTCATGGTTCGAGTGTATCCGGATCTCGTCCGATCGACGCGGGGTCACAAGATTTCCGGGTGCTCATCTTGTGACCCGGAGGACATGTTCGGTTTCCGCCGGCAATGGCGGAACGACGCCGATCCGCCATGTTCGCATCCGTGCGGATGCGTGCGGTCATGGGTCACCAGATGACGGCCCCGTCATCTGGTGGCCCGCTTGCGGCCCGTGCGCCCCGGATCCAAGCTCAGCGCACCTCCACGGCGGTCCACGAGACCGGCGGCAGCGTCACGCGGACCGTGGGCGCAGCCTCCGGGGAATCGCCGGCGAACGCGGCGGTCGGGTTGGTTCGCGGGATCACGCGGTCGGGGTGTTCGAGCGTGTTCGCTGCGGCCATGTCGTCCTCATGCAGCGTGAGGGCGCCGACGGCACGGTATCCGGCGCCGCCGGCCTGCCCCGGCAGCGTGATCTCGAAGTCCGCCGCGGCGTCCTGCGAACGGTTCACGGCGAACACCGCGATGCCGCCGTCGGCCCTGCGCACGGCCACGGCGTCCACGCCCGGCACGTCGCCGTAGCGGTCGGTGTGCACCGCGTCCGAGCTGATCTTGGGCGTGAACACCGTGCCGCCCCTGGCCAGACGCGCGGTGAGGGCGAACGGGTGGAACGTGGTCTGGCGCCACGCCGGGCCGCCGGGGGCCGTCATGATGGGCGCGATGACGTTGACGAGCTGCGCGAGGCTGGCGGCGTGCACGCGGTCGGCGTTGGCGAGCAGCGTGATCATGAGGTCGCCGAACACCACGGCGTCCAGCGCCGAGTAGACGTCCTCCAGCAGATGCGGCGCCACCGGCCAGTTGCCGATGCCCTCGGGCACCTTGCTCGGCTCGCAGCCCTGGTACCACACGTTCCACTCGTCGAAGCTGATGGCCACGTCGTGGCCGGACTTGAGTCGCGCCTTGGTGGCGTCGATCGCGGCGCCCACTTCGCGGATGAATCCGTCCATGTCCACGCCGGAGGCGAGGAAGCTGGCCACGTCGCCGTCGTGCGGCTGGTAGTAGGCGTGGCAGGAGACGTAGTCCACGAGGTCGTAGGTCTTGGCGAGCACGGTCTCCTCCCATTCGCCGAACGTGGGCATGCCGTGGCTGGAGGATCCGCACACCACGAGCTCGACGTCCGGGTCGATCTGGCGCATGCCGCGGGCCACGTCGGCGGCGAGCGTAGCGTAGTCGTGCGCGTTCTTGTGCCCGAGCTGCCAGGTGCCGTCCATCTCGTTGCCGAGGCACCACATGCGGATGTTGAACGGGTCCTCGGCGCCGTTGGCGCGACGCCGGTCGGACAGCGCGGTGCCGCCGGGGACGTTGGCGTATTCGAGCAGGTCGAGCGCGTCCTCCAGACCGCGCGTGCCAAGGTTCACGGCCTCCATGAGCTCGTTGCCGCCGGTCTTCCTGAGCCATGCGGCCATCTCGTGCAGGCCGAACTGGTTGGTCTCGGTGGAGTGCCATGCGGTGTCGAGGCGGCGCGGGCGGCGGTCCTTGGGGCCCACGCCGTCCTCCCAGCGGTAGCCGGAGACGAAGTTGCCGCCCGGGTAGCGCACGGTGGTCACGCCCAGCTCGCGCACCAGCGCGATGACGTCCCTGCGGAAGCCGTCCTCGTCCGCCTCGGGGTGGTCCGGCTCGTAGAGTCCTCCGTACACGCAGCGGCCCAGATGCTCGACGAACGAGCCGAACAGCCGGTCGCGCACGGGGGCGAGCTCGAACGCGGGGTCGACGGTGAGGTGCGCGGCGAGGTGAGGCGCGGATGCGGCCGGCGAAGCGGATGATGTGACGGATGCGGCCTGAGCGACCATGGCAGGTCCTTCCCGGTTGCGGGCCATAGGCCGGTACAACCTTGTACTTATGTGGTACGGACCAATCTAGCACGCCGTCCGACATCGATACAACCTTGTACTTGCGGGGTGCGGCCAATGCGCGCTGCGCCCGTCGCGCGCATGACCGCCGACGGCACGCGTGCTTCCCTCTCCCGAGACTCGACCCGCTCAATCCACGGAGGCCGATTCGCGGAAAGAGCAGGATCAGTTCCGGACGACGCCCTTCAGGGCTCCACGGAATCGAATCCGCTCATTCCGCGCGGCAACGGGACTCGATCTGCTCGATCTGCGAAAAACGATCAGGCCGATTGGCCGCCCCCGGATCAGATGATCCGCATGTTGTAGCGCCTGGCCAGCGCCGGCACGTCCGGCACGCCCCAGCGCGCCACCAGATCGAGCCACTCGCGACGGTTGGACTCCCCGAACCGCTCGGCGCGGCGCGTGTAGGCGTCCACCGTGAGGAACTTGGGCGGCACCGACTTGCTGTGGAACTTGTCGGCGTACATCACGATCTCCTGCTCGAGGTTCACCGGCACGTAGTCATCCGGCGGCAGCGGCAGCCCCTGCGCGATCACCGCCTCGCGCGTGAGCCCCACGCCGGTGTGGTTACGTGCGAACTCGGCCACCGACTCGTCCACGCCCTCGTCCAGCAGCAGCCGGTAGCCGTTGAGGCCGTGCAGGATGTACCGCTTGCCGCTGAACTTGAGCGGTTCGCCGTCCGTGCCGTCGTGCTTGAGCACGGTGTAGGTGCCGATGTCGTGCAGCAGACCGCCGATCACCACGCGATGCTCGTCGACGAGGCGCGGCGGCACCACGCCGCCGGTCACGGGGTCGTCAGGCACGCTCGCCGCCGGGGCGCGACCCTCGCCGTAGTCGCCGGTGCGCTCGGGGGCGTCGGCCGGCAGCGTGCAGCGGCGCACGAACAGCGCGTTGGCGTGCCGGGCGATCTGGCGCGCGATCGTCGCCACGATCACGCAGTGGGTGTGGATGAGGTCATAGGCGTCGTCGCTCGGCGCGTACTTGCGGTGCAGCTCGTCGATCTGCTCGACGGTCGGAATCATGCCCATGCCGCCCATCCTAGCCGCGCGGCCGCACGTCCGCCCCGTCTGCGGCCACCTCACGCCCACAGCAAGATTCGGCATATCCCGGGCAGGAATCGGCAAGCGCCCGTAGAATCGTCGGTAGCGTGTGGGGCGCATGCCCCCGCACAGGACTTTTCAAGGAGGGGATATGGCCTGGACCAACCCGCTGCGCGATCCGCGCGATCTGCGCCTGCCGCGCATCGCCGGCCCGTGCAGTCTGGTGATCTTCGGCGTCACCGGCGATCTGGCGAAGAAGAAGCTGCTTCCGGCGGTATACGATCTGGCCAACCGCGGCCTGCTGCCGCCCGGGTTCGGTCTGATCGGCTTCGGCCGGCGCGAGTGGAGCAACGAGCAGTTCGCGAACTTCGTGGAGGAGCACGTGCGCGAGCGCTGCCGCACGCCGTTCAACGAGGACACGTTCGCGCAGCTGAGGAAGGGCCTGCGGTTCGTGACCGGCACGTTCGACGACGCCGCCGCGTTCGGCCGGCTCTCGGACACGGTCTCCGAACTGGACCGCGATCTGGGCACCCGCGGCAACCACGCGTTCTACATGTCGGTGCCGCCGCGCGCGTTCCCCGTGGTGTCCCGCCAGCTCGCGGCCTGCGGTCTGGCGCACTCCACCGAAGGCGCCTGGCGCCGCGTGATCATCGAGAAGCCGTTCGGGCACGACCTGGCCAGCGCCAAGGAGCTCGACCGCGTGGTCTCCGAGGTGTTCGCGCCCGAATCGGTGTTCCGCATCGACCACTACCTGGGCAAGGAGACCGTGCAGAACCTGCTGGCGCTGCGCTTCGCCAACACGATGTTCGAACCGATCTGGAACGCCAACTACGTGAGCCACGTGCAGATCACCATGGCCGAGGACATGGGCGTGGCCGGACGCGCCGGCTACTACGACGGCATCGGCGCGGCGCGCGACGTGATCCAGAACCACCTGCTGCAGCTCATGGCGCTCACCGCCATGGAGGAGCCGGTATCGTTCACCGCCGCGGACCTGACGGCGGAGAAGACCAAGGTGCTCTCCGCGATCCGGCTGCCGCACGATCTGGCGGCGCACACCGCGCGCGGCCAGTACGCGGCCGGATGGCAGGGCTCCGAGCGCGTGGTGGGCTATCTGGACGAGAAGGGCATCGACCCCGCCTCCACCACGGAGACGTACGCGGCCATCCGCCTCGACGTGGACACGCGCCGCTGGGCCGGCGTGCCGTTCTACCTGCGCACCGGCAAGCGACTGGGCAAGCGCGTCACGGAGATCGCCGTGGTGTTCAAGCGCGCGCCGCACCTGCCGTTCGAGACGACCGCCACCAAGGAACTCGGGCACAACGCGGTGGTGATCCGCGTGCAGCCGGACGAGGGCGTGACCATGCGCTTCGGCTCCAAGGTGCCGGGCACCGCGATGGAGGTGCGCGACGTGAGCATGGACTTCAGCTACGGCCGTTCGTTCACCGAGGCGTCGCCGGAGGCCTACGAGCGTCTGATCCTGGACGTGCTGCTCGGCGACCCGCCGCTGTTCCCCACCACGCGCGAGGTGGAGCTGAGCTGGGAGATCCTCGACCCGATCGAGGAGTTCTGGTCCACGCTGGGCCAGCCGCAACCGTACCGTTCCGGCACATGGGGCCCCGAGGAGGCCGACGCCATGCTCGCCCGCGACGGACACCACTGGAGGATGCCATGATTCTGGAACTGCCGGACACTTCGACCGGCGCGATTTCGCGCAAGATCGACGAGCTGCACGAGGAGCGCGGCGAGGCGGCGCTGGGACGCGTGCTCACGCTGCTCATCGTCACGGACACCGCGCATCTGGAGGAGTCGCTCGAGGTGGCGAACGCCGCGAGCCGCGAGCATCCGTGCCGCGTGATCGCCATCGTGATGGACGGGCACGTAGCCACGGACATCTCCGACCACAGCTCCACGCTGGACGGGCAGATCCGCTTCGGCGCGGACGCCGGCGCCGGCGAGATCATCGTGCTCAAGCCCACCTCCGCGCTCACGCGCCATCTGGACACGCTGGTGATCCCGCTGCTCGTGCCGGACGCGCCCGTGGTGGCCTGGTGGCCCACGCGCGCGCCGGAGAACCCGTCCGCCGATCCGATCGGCCGCATGGCGCGCAGCCGCATCACCGACGCGATGCACGCCCCCAACCCGGAGGCCGCGTTCACGGCCCTGCGCGCGCACTACAGCGATCAGGACGTGGACCTCTCGTGGACCCGCCTCACGATCTGGCGCGCGCTGCTCGCCACGATGCTCGACCAGCCGCCGCACCTGCCCATCACCGGCGTGCGCGTGGTGGGCCCCACCAACGACATCCCCACCGAACTGCTGGTCTCGTGGCTGGCGCTGCGTCTCGGCGTGCCGGTGAGCGTGGAGCGCGACCCGGACGCGAACGCCGTGCAGGGCGTCTACTTCCGGCGCGAGGACGGCGAGGTGGCGCTGCTGCGTCCGGCCGACGACCAGGCGACGATCCGCCAGCCCGGTCAGGCCGACCAGACCATGTCCATGCCCGCGCGCCCGCTCGAGGACTGCCTGAGCGAGGAGCTGCGCCGGCTCGACCCGGACGAGATCTATGCCGAGGTGATCACCAAGGGCTGGGCGCTGGTCGATCACGAATAGACGCCGACGTCCCGAACCCGTCCCCGGTCATCCTGAAGAGGGCCCGGTCGCTCCGAACCGTCCCCGGTCGACCCGAGCCCGCTCCCCGGTCATCCTGAGCCCGCTCCTCCGGTCGGTCTGAGCCCATTCTCCGGTCGACCTGAACCCGTCCTCCGGTCATCCTGAGCGAAGCGAAGGATCCTTCGCCACCCCACGGCCCGCGCTCAGGACGACCGGAGGAGCCACGTCCGCAACCACATCCCAAGGAGCCGCAATCATGCCTTCGTCCGCATCCGCCACGACGTCCGCGCCCATCGCGCCGCGCACGGTCGTCGTCTACCCTGACCGCGCCACCCTGCACCGGGCCGTGGCGTCCCGTCTGCTGCTGGCGCTGTCCGACCGCCTCGCCGTGGCCGACCGCGCCGACGTGGCGCTGACCGGAGGCCGCGACGGCAACGCGATTCTGGCCGCGCTGCCCGCGCATCCGCTCAACGCGATCGTCGACTGGTCGCGCGTCCACCTGTGGTGGGGAGACGAGCGCTTCGTGCCCGCCGACGATCCCGACCGCAACGCCGTGCAGGCGCGCGAGGCGTGGTTCGGCGCGCTCGTGGACGCCGGCGTGATCCCCGCATCGCACGTACACGAGATGCCCGCGGACGTGCGGTCGGCCGCGGAGATCACGGCGGCCACGGACGAGGAGAACGACGCCGTGCTGGCGCGCGCCGCCACCGACTATCAGGCGGAGATCGGGCGCGAACTGAGACCGGACGGCGCGTTCGACGTGGCGATGTTCGGCATCGGACCGGACGGCCACTTCGCCTCGCTGTTCCCGGATCATCCCGAGGTGCTGGCGGACGATCCGGCGGTCAGAGCGATCGGCGTGAACCACTCCCCCAAGCTCCCGCCGCTGCGCGTGAGCCTCACCGTGCCGTTCATCCATGCGTGCCGCGAGGTGTGGATGCTCGCGTCCACCCCCGGCAAGGCGGACGCCGTGGCCGCGGCGCTGGCGCAGCCCGACAATCCGCATGTGCCGAGCTCGTTCGCGGCCGGCGCGGACAGGTCCCTGTGGCTGCTGGACCGCGACGCCTTCGCCAACGCCACAACCAACGTCAAGCGGGACTGAACGAGTCCGTCGGCCTGCGCGACGGATACCCCAGACCCGTGGCCGCGGGCGTCCCATGGCCGTAGGCGCGCCCGCTCGCACGGTCCGCATGTCCGGAGTCACTGCCGATTGCCGAATCGGATGTGATTCCGGACTCATACGCGCCCTTCCGCGTCCCGATGCACATCCATTGTCGGAATCGGATGTGGATTGGGACGCGGAAGGGCTTTTTCGCGTCCTGAATCACCGCCAAAGTCGGCAATGGCTGTGATTGCGGACAACAATGCCCCTCGCCGTGTCCCGATGCACATCCGTTGCTGGAATCGGATGTGCATCGGGGACACCGGCGAGGGGCATACGGCAACGGTCGGCGACGGGGCCGGGCAGACATCCCGACGGACAGACACCTCGACGGGCAGACATCCCGACGGGCAGACGGCCCGACGGACAGACATCCCAACGGGCAGACATCCCAACGGACCGGACGGTCGGCTGCCAACCCGGCAACAGCCGCCCCGGCAGCCGACCGTCCGTCGTCAAACCGCTCAGGCCTGCTTGATCTCCTTGCGGCCGGGCTCGGCCCACAGCGTGTGGAACACGCCGGGCTCGTCCACGCGACCGTAGGTGTGCGCGCCGAAGAAGTCACGCTGGCCCTGGATCAGCGCGGCGGGCAGACGCTTGGAGCGCAGGCCATCGTAGTAGGCCAGGGAGCTGGAGAACACCGGCACCGGGATGCCGGCCTCGGCGGCGCGGGCCACCACGCGGCGCCACGACGCCTGGGCGCCCTCGACGGCCGCCTTGAAGAACGGGTCGAACAGCAGCGAGCCGAACTGCTCGCCGGAGTCGTAGGCGTCGGAGATGCGGTTGAGGAACTTCGCGCGGATGATGCAGCCGCCGCGCCAGATGCGGGCCACGGCGCCGAGGTCGATCTTCCAGTGGTATTCCTTCGCGCCTTCCTCGATCTCGTTGAAGCCCTGCGCGTAGGCGACGATCTTGGAGGCGTACAGGGCCTGACGCACGTCCTCGATGAACGCGGCGCGCTCCTCGGGGTCGGCGGCGATGGCGCTGAAGGCGCCCTGCGGCTCGGGGCCGGCAAGGCCCTTCTCCTGCGCTTCGGCGCGCAGATCCGCCTCGGAGGACAGGCCGCGCGCGAACACGGCCTCGCCGATGCCGGTGACGGGCGTGCCGAGCGCGAGCGCGGTCTGCACGGTCCACGTGCCGGTGCCCTTCATGCCGGCGCGGTCCACGACGACGTCGAGGAACGGCTTGCCGGTCTTGGCGTCCTTGTGGCGCAGTACTTCGGCGGTGATCTCGATGAGGTAGGAGTCGAGATCGCCCTTGTTCCACTCGGCGAACACGTCGGCGAGCTCGTCGACGCTCAGGCCGAGGCCGCGGCGCATGAGGTCGTAGCTTTCGGAGATGAGCTGCATGTCGGCGTATTCGATGCCGTTGTGCACCATCTTGACGAAGTGGCCGGCACCGTCGGCGCCGATGTGCGTGACGCACGGCTCGCCTTCGGCCTGCGCGGAGATGGTCTTGAGGATCGGGCCGAGGGTCTGCCAGGATTCCTCGGTGCCGCCGGGCATCATGGACGGGCCCTTGAGCGCGCCCTCCTCGCCGCCGGACACGCCGCAGCCCACGAAGTGCAGGCCGCGCGCGCGGATGGCCTTCTCGCGGCGGATGGTGTCCTTGAAGTACGCGTTGCCGGCGTCCACGATGATGTCGCCCGGCTCCATGAGGTCGGCGAGCGCGTTGATCATCTCGTCGGTGGGCTCGCCGGCCTTGACCATGATGATCGCGGTGCGCGGCTTGGCCAGCGACGCCACGAACTCCTCCAGCGTCTTGGACGGGACGAACTTGCCCTCGTCGCCGTGCTCGTTGATGAGCGTCTCGGTGCGCGAGTAGTGACGGTTGTAGACGGCCACCGTGTTGCCGTGATGCGCGAGGTTCCGCGCCAGGGACGCGCCCATGGCGGCAAGACCGACCACGCCGATGTTTGCGAGTGCTTCAGCCACAGCTTTCACCTTTCGTGTTGACTGCTGTTCGATTGCTCCGGTCCTAGTCTAGAAGAGCTGCCATATATTGGGAAGGTCGCATTCCGAGGAGCGAAGCGCCACGGCCGCGTATGGGCCCGCGCACAGGTCCTCGCACGGGCCGCGCGCCGATCGCGCGGATCACGCGCTGGTCACGCGTCGCGCCCCACCAGATCGTGCTGCGCCCACCGCCCGGTGCGGTAGCGCAGGTAGAACAGCAGCGTGCGCACGCCCCACTCGGTGAGCCACACGGCCCACAGCCCCACGATCTGGTAGTTCAGCGTCACGCTCACGAAGTAGCCCAGGCCGATGCGGTAGATCCACATCGAGCTCAGCGAGCAGATGGTGGTCCACTTGCCGTCGCCGGCGGCGCGCAGCATGCCCGGCAGCACCGACTGCGCGGAGAACAGCAGCGGATAGGCCACCACGTTCATCCACATCAGCATCCACAGGATGCCGTAGGTGGCGGGGTCGGCGTGGTAGAACGACGTGAGCGCCCACGGGAACACCGCGGCCAGCGCCAGTCCCATCACGGCGGAGACGAGGGATCCGGTGATGATGAACGTGCGCGTGATCTTGCGCGCGTAGGCCACGTCGCGCGCGCCGAGGCTGGCGCCGGCGATCGGCACGATGGCGGTGCACAGCGTGCGCGGCACGATCTCGATGAGGTGCACCCACGACCCGATGATGCCGTTCGCGGCGAGCTGCAGGGTGCCGAACGGCACGATGAACATCTGGATGATGAGCTTGCCGCCGTTGAAGAACAGGTCCTCGAGAATGAACGGCAGGCTCACGGACAGCACGGTGCCGATGCGACGCGCGTCCACGTGCAGCAGCATCGCGCGCGTGACGTGCAGCTCCGTCGAGTACGCGCGCAGCAGCCGCACGCCCATCGCCGCGCCCAGCACCTGCGAGATCACCACGGACCACGCCAGCCCGGCCACGCCCATGTGCAGCCCCATCACGAACGCCACGTTGAGCACCATGTTGGATCCGTTGGCCACCACGGACAGCGCCAGCGTGACCTTGGTGCGCCCGATGCCGCGCAGCGCGCCGGCCACCGCGGTGTAGAACCCGCGCAGCGGATAGCTCACCAGCAGGCCGAACAGGAAGACGCGGATGTTGGCGAAGACGTCCGGCTGCGCGGCGCCGAAGAGCAGCGTGATGACCTGGTCCTCGAAGGCGAGCACGAGCGCCGAGTAGACGACGGTGACGGCGAGCATGCCGTGGACGGCGGCGGCGGTGACGCGTCCGATCTGCTCGCGGTGGCCGGCCCCGAAGTGCTGCGCGACCAGCACGCAGGTGCCGAGCGCGATGGAGTTGAACGTGCCGAACATCAGCCAGTGCACGGCGTTGGCGGTGTTGACCGCACCCACGGACGCCGGGCCGTCGGAGCTGATGATGCCGGTGTTGCAGAACTCCACGAGCGCCATGAACACGGTGTCCACGAAGATGGGCAACACGAGGTCGTACACGGCGCGCGCGGAGTAGTGGCTGCCGCGGAACGCGTTGAGCACGTGCTGGTAGTGCACGTTGGAGGCAAGGTCGGGCCGTTGCATGCGGAAGGGACGCTCCTTCTCGGTGGTCTGCTGTTCCTCGGGAGGGTCTCGGGGCCGCTCGGGCCGGGCACGAGGCTCTCGTGTCGTCATCGACTGCACGCCTGCCTGAAAGGCTTCATCGAACGGGATCCATGATAGTACCTACGGTGGTACAACGTTGTCGTCGGTGCGGCGGACGGTCCGGTCGTCCCATTCTGCCGATCCTTGGCATCGATTTCGCAGGAGTTGGCAGAATGACGTCGTACCGGACCGTTTCGGCGCCCTCAGAACGCATTTCTGCAGATCCTTGCGAAATCGATGCCAAGGATCGGCAATAATGCACCGGGAAAGCGATCAGAACCGGCGGCCTCACAGCGTGCGCAGACGGAACTGGCCGGTGCGGTTCGACGCCACGATCATGTGGTCGTTCGGCAGCTCGGTCCAGCCGTACTCGGCGGGCTGGTCGAACCCGGAGGACGCGGCCACCACGCCGCCGGTGTTGAGCCTGCGGTAGCGGATCACGCGGTAGTCGTGCGCGTACTGCTCCATGCCGTAGGACTCGTACAGCTCGATTACGCGCGGCGAGACCGTGGTGCGGGTGCATGCGCGCAGCACCACGAGCTCGTTCTCGCTCTGCAGCATGCAGTTGTAGGAGCTCAGCGGGTACTCGCGGCGTAGCTGGGCCACGGCCTGCGAGACGGACTCGGCGAGCGTGCAGCCGCGGCGCACACGTTCCAGGATGAGCGCGAAGTAGATGGCGGAGTCGCTGCGGCCGCCGGTCTCGGCCAGGATCTCGCGGTCCACGGGGAAGTCGCGGTTGGTGACGATGTTGAGCCCGGTCTCCTCGGAACTGATGTCGCCGTTGTGCATGAAGCTCAGGCCGTCGCAGAAGAACGGCTGCTGGTTCTCGATGATCAGCGGCAGGCCGGAGGACGCGAGGCGCAGATGGTAGATGCCGCCGCGCGCGCCCTGACGGGAGACGAGCTGGTAGATCTGGTCGAAGCGCGCCGCGACCGTGGACTTGTAGACGCGGGTGGCGGTCTCGGGCGTGCGCGCGCCGCCGTCGGAGAAGTGGCGGGTGACGGTGGGCTCGGTGATCAGGGCGCAGCCCCATCCGTCGTTGTGGATCATGGACTGCTGACGGTACTGTTCGGCCAGCCGCGTTCCCAGCACGTCCTGCAGGCTGAGATTGCGGCCGGAGGTGGCGTATCCAAGCAATCTGCACATGATTATCTACTGTAACGAGCAGGCGCGCGGCAAACACGCGCCGGGTTATAACAATCTCCTATAGCGAACGATCGACGCGCATCGCGCACGCGCACGCCGCATCGCAACGTCACCGCTGCGCCGACTGCTGCGATCGCGCCGCCACGCGCTGCAGCCGGGGCACGCGCCTCGTGGAGACGAACAGCGGCTGCGTCTCCACCAGCGGGTTGTACGGCGCCAGACCGAACCACTTCACCGGCGAGCCGGCCACGTGGCGGATCGCGTACTTGATCTGCAGCGAGAGGGCGCCGCGCGAGGAGATCTTCGACTCCGGCATGAGCGCCTTGTGGATCAGCACGTAGCGGATCGTGCCGATCTGCGGATCGGCGTCCACCTTGGGGTAGATGGACTTCTGCTGCGGCAGCTCGCCGGACTTCGAGAGGTCGTGCATGATCTGGTGCAGGTAGGCGGGGATGGACTGGTTCACCTTGAAGCCCAGACGGATGCGCACACGGAACAGGTAGCTGGTGCCGAAGTTCTCCACCGAGTACTCGCGCGTGAACGGCTCGTCGGTGGTCTGCACGGACACGGCCCACCACGCGCGGGCGCGCTTGGGATGGTCGGCGAAGATCGAGAAGAAGATGTCCGTGTCCAGCCGCTTCATGTCCGCGTCGGACGTGAGGTAGACGATGTTGTCCGCGAAGTACGGGATGCGGAAGTCGCCGTGCAGGCGCTCCAGCGCGGGCAGGCAGTCCTTGGGCGCCATGTGCCGCCGCTGCGCGCGCTCCAGCCGCGTGCCCTCGTTCCACGTGTACATGATCGTCAGGATCGCCACCGTGAGCAGCAGCGTGAACCAGCCGCCGTGCAGGAACTTCGCCATCGACGCGATGAAGAACATGATCTGGACGGCCAGGAACACCACGGTGAACACGATCGCCCCGAGCCTCCGCCCGCTGTGCCAGATGTACACGGCGAGCAGCACGGTGGTGGTGATCATCGTGATGGTGAGCGCCAGACCGTACGCGGCGGAGATGTGCTCGGAATCGCGGAAGATCGCCAGCACCACCAGCGTGGCCGCGCACAGCACGACGTTGATGGCCGGGATGTACAGCTGGCCGCGCGTGCGCGCCGGGTAGCGCACCTGCAGATGCGGCATCCAGTTGAGGCCGGTCGCCTCGGACACCATGGTGAACGCGCCGGTGATCAGCGCCTGCGAGGCGATCACGCCGGCGGTGACGGACAGGATCACGGCCACGTAACGCACGTTCGGCGTCATCATCTGGAAGAACGGGTTGAGGCCCTTCACGTTGATGAGGTCGGCGTTGCCCTGGTTGCGCAGGATCCACGCGCCCTGCCCGAAGTAGTTGAGCACCAGCGCGATCTTGATGAACGGCCACGTGAAGTAGATGTTGCCGCGCCCCACGTGCCCCATGTCCGAGTAGAGCGCCTCGGCGCCGGTGGTGGACAGGAACACCGTGCCCATGAGCGCGATGCCCGCCGCGTTGTGCGGGCTGAACAGGAAGCGCACACCGTACACGGGATTGAGCGCCGCGAAGACGTCCCAGTCGCCGTCGATGTTCGCCACGCCCGCCACCGCGAGGAAGCTGAACCACACCAGCACCAGCGAACCGAACACCTTGCCGATGCTCTCGGTGCCGCGCGACTGCACGGCGAACAGCGCCACGATGATCACCACGGTGATCATGAGCGTGAGGTTCTCGTTCTCGTCGAACAGGTGCGTGAGCGGCGGCAGGGTGCGCAGGCCCTCCACGGCGGACGATATCGACACGGCCGGCGTGAGCACCGAGTCGGCCAGGAACGCCGCGCCGCCCAGCATGGCGGGGATCGCCAGCCACGCGCCGTGGCGGCGGATCAGCGAGTACAGCGCGAAGATGCCGCCCTCGCCCTTGTTGTCGATGCGCATGGCGATGAGCACGTATTTGACGGTGGTGATGAGCGTGATGGACCAGAACACCAGCGAGAGCATGCCGTACACGGCCTCCTGGCTCGCGTTGGCGATGCCGCCCTGCCCGGCGAGGAACGTCTGCGCGGTGTACAGCGGCGAGGTGCCGATGTCGCCGTACACCACGCCGAGCGCCACGATGGCCATGGCGGCCGTGACACGGTCGGGACCGGACTGCAGGCGCGCCCACCAACGCGAGACCGGACCGCCCTGACTCGCCCGGGCCAGTCGCTCGGACTCCCTGCGCCGGCGCTCCTCCTCCACGGCGAGCTCGGCGCGCTCCTCCTTGGTGAGTACGCGGCGCGACACCTTGGGCGCCTTGGTGAAGTTGCCGCGCGGCAGGACGACGGTGTCGTCGATGCGCTGCTGGGACGGTCTGGGCTGCGCGGCCTTGGACTGCGCCGCCTTGGATTGCGGGGACTGGGGCTGCGGCAGCGGCTGCGCGGGCACCGGCGGCTGCGTCACGCCGGACGATCGCGCCTGCTCCTGCGCCTGCTCGCGCGCACGCGCCTTGGCCTGCGCCTGCGCGGCCTGCTGCTGGAGCACCGGAAGCACTAGCGTGTCGTCGAGCTGGGCCTGCATGGCCGACCGAACCGGTCGTCCGGGCTCTCGCTGCGGTTCCGTCGTCGCGCGACCGGCCTCCGGCGCGCGCTGATCATCGTGCGACATGCTCTTCCCCCTCGGCTTGACTCCGTCTTCGCTGTGTCCCCGTCTTCACGGTACGCACACATCTCTTGCAGTGCGTTACGTTAGTCCCATTCGGCGCACAGGGGAAATCCGCCGGATGAACGATAGACGAACATGGGGGCGATCGTACGGATCACGCGGTGCCGATCATGCGACGCCACACGCCACACGCGTCACACGCCATAGACGTCGTGCGTCACGCGGCGCGTGGCGGCGGCCACCGTGGTCAGCGGCAGATCCATCGCGTCGGCGAGCGCGCGCAGCGTGTACGGGATCATGTACGGTGCGTTGGTGCGGCCGCGGTACGGCATCGGCGTGAGGTACGGCGCGTCGGTCTCCACCATGACGTGGTCGAGGCCCACGATGCGCGCGGACGCGCGGATGCCCTCGTTGCCCTTGTAGCTCACGGTGCCGGAGAAGCTCAGGTACCAGCCCTGCTCGCGCGCGATCTCGCCCATCTCGGCGTCGCCGGAATACGAATGGAACACCGTGCGCTCGGGCGCGCCGTCCCTGAGCAGCGTCTCGATGACCTCGCGGTGCGAGTCGCGGTCGTGGATCTGCATGGGGAGGTTCAGCTCCTTGGCGAGCGCGATGTGCGCGCGGAACGCCTCGCGCTGCAGCTCCTTCGCGCCTTCGCCGGTGCGGAACAGGTCCATGCCGGTCTCGCCGATCGCCACGACCTGCTGCGGGTAGGCGACGGCAAGACGATGCACCTCCGCGAGCGCGTCCTCGAACGGCGTCTCGTGCCAGGGCTTGTACTTGAGTTCCAGACCGTCCGGCCCGGGCACGCCGCGGTGCCCGTGGAGCACGGATTCGTTGGGATGGATTGCGAGCGCCGCATGCACAAGACCCGGGTGATCGACGGCCATCTGGACGGCGGTCATCAGGTTCGGCAGCTCGCAACCCACGTCGATGATACCCGCAATGCCGACAGCCTGCGCCTGCGCGAGCAATTCGTCCACGCCGTACACGGGGACGGGGGGCTGTCCCTTGACCTCGGCCTCGTGGCTCATGGCGCGCGCGAACGGCACGACGGACGCCACGTGCGTGTGGTTGTCGATGGTCCACGCCTCGCGCGGCAGCGGTTCGGGGGCGGGGGCCCAGCTGCGGTCCCGATGATGCTTGCTCATGGGGCCCAGTGTACGTGCGGGGCGGGCGATGCCGCGGCGCGATGCGGAGGCGCGGGGCCGGGTGCGGCACTGACCGCGGGCGAGGAGCGGGAAAGAACGCGCAAAAAGCGCGCGGGCAAAGAGAAAGCCGGCGGTGCGGGCCGCCGGCTTGAGAGAGAAGAGAGAAGAAGGGTTCAGTTATGGGGTTCTGCAGGAACCTCGCCTGCGGTGCTGCCCGCTGACATGTTCCATGTAAGCGCCGCTTTCTTGGTGAAACGATGCGGCAACCTCAAAAAATCCTGAGACCTGTGTGCCGATGCTGTGCGCGCCGCGTCACACGGAGCGTGCGGTGCGTCACGCGGAGCGGACGTCACGTGGAGCGCGTCGCCCCAAAACCGCACCATTCCAAGGATCTCCGGCACACCGTCACGCGGAGCGGACGGACCGCGTGACGCGATACCCGCTCCGCGTGACGCAGTCGATGCGGGACCGCGAACGTACGGCAGACAGGGCACGTACGGGGGCAGGCACGCACGGGGGCAGGCACGCACGGGGACGACGTGCGAAGGGACCGACCCGGACGTATCCGAATCGGCCCCTGGCAGCGGCCCATGCCGACTCCACGTCAGCGGCAGCCACAGACAGCTTCTGCCGCTCTGCGCCGCCTTGTCACGCCTGCCCTACTTGCCCTGCTCCTCCTCGGCGAGCTTGGCCTTCTCGGCGGCCAGACGCTCGGCCTCCTTCTCGCGGCGGGCGGCAAGCGCGGTCTCGAAGCGGTCGAGCTCCTCCTGCACGGCCTCCTGCGGGATCTTGGCGAAGATCGGCGCGGGCTTGGCCACCGGGGTGCCGGGCACGATCTCCTCGCGCGCCCACGGGTGCACGTTCACGCCCATCTGGTAGTCGCCGGTGATGATCGGGTAGTGGAAGCCGGGCTTGTCGAGATCCTCGACCTCCTCGATGCGCGGCAGCGGCGAGAACGTGCCGGTGCCGCCCAACGCCTCCCACACCTTCTGCGCGGAGTGCGGCAGGAACGGCGCGAGCAGGTGGTTCGCGTCGCTCACGGCCTGCGCGGCCACGTGCAGCACGGTGCCCAGACGCGCCGGGTCGTCCTTGATCTTCCACGGCTCGGTGGCGGAGATGTACTTGTTGATGTCTCCCACGAAGCGCATCGCCTCGCCGAGCGCGGCCTTCTGGTGGTGCGTCTCCAGGAAGCGGCCGGCAACATCGAACGCCTTGAGGCCCTCGTCCAGCAGCGCACGGTCCTCGTCCGTCAGCTTGGACTCGTCCAGCGCCGGGATCTCGCCGAAGTTCTTGTTGATGAGCGTGGCCACGCGGTTGACGAGGTTGCCCCAGCTCGAGGCGAGCTCCTCGTTGTTGTGGCGCACGAACTCGGCCCACGTGAAGTCGGAGTCGGAGGACTCGGGGCCGGCCACGGAGATGTAGTAGCGCACGGCGTCCACCGGGTAGCGCGACAGGATGTCCTTGACGTAGATCACGATGCCGCGCGACGACGAGAACTTCTTGCCTTCCATGGTCATGAACTCGCTGGCCACCACCTGTTCGGGCATGTTGAGCGGGCCGAGCGGGCCGGCCTCGCCGCCCTTGGAGCCCTGGCCGTTGTAGGCGAGCATCTCGGACGGCCAGATCTGCGAGTGGAACGTGATGTTGTCCTTGCCCATGAAGTAGTAGGCCGGGGACGACGGATCGTTCCACCACTTGCGCCACGCGTCCGGGTCGCCCTTGCGGCGCGCCCATTCGATGGAGGCCGACAGGTAGCCGATCACCGCGTCGAACCACACGTACAGCTTCTTGTTCGGGTTGTCGATCCAGCCGTCCACCGGCACCGGGATGCCCCAGTCGATGTCGCGCGTGATGGCGCGGGGCTTGACCTCCTTGAACAGGCCCTTGGAGAAGTTGATGACGTTGGTGCGCCAGCCCTCGCGGGTGTTGAGCCAGGCGAGGTTGGCCTCGGCGAGCGCGGGCAGGTCGAGGAAGAAGTGCTCGGTCTCCTCGAAGCGCGGGGTCTCGCCGTTGATCTTGGACACGGGGTTGATGAGCTCGTCCGGGTCGAGCTCGTTGCCGCAGGCGTCGCACTGGTCGCCGCGCGCGCCCTCGGCGTGGCAGATCGGGCATTCGCCCTCGATGTAGCGGTCCGGCAGCGTGCGGCCGGTGGACGGGCTGATGGCCACTTGCTGGGTGCCCTTGTAGATGTAGCCGTTCTTCAGGCACTGCTTGAACAGCTCCTGCACCACGTGCTCGTGGTTGCCGGTGGTGGTGCGGGTGAAGAGGTTGTAGCTCAGGCCCAGATCGCACAGATCCTTGGCGATGACGCGGTTGTAGCGGTTCGCGAGCTCCTGGGCGGTGACGCCCTCCTTCTCCGCCTCCACGAGGATCGGGGTGCCGTGCTCGTCGGTGCCGGAGACCATCAGGACGTCGTTGCCCTTCATGCGCTCGAAGCGCGCGTAGACGTCCGAAGGCACGCCGAAGCCGGCGACGTGGCCAATGTGGCGGGGGCCGTTGGCGTACGGCCATGCAACGTTCACAAGAATATTCGTCATAAGGCCCGATTATCGGGCGCGGTGACGACACTCCGGGACCTTGGCGACGACCGCCGGTTGCGCACGCGGTTATCCACGGCGAAGGGCCCGCGACGCGAGTTGTCCACTTATCCACGGTCGGCGGGCGGCGACTGGAGACGCGGGCGCGCCTCGCCTACGGTCGGGGTCATGAACGCAACGCAGCATCTCTCCCCCATCATCCCGTGCAAGGACCTGCCCGGACCGCTCAGCGTCGCCAGTCTGGCGCGGATGGGCGCGCTGGTCCCGCTGGACGCCACCGGCTGCTATCTGGCCAACCGCGCCGGCACCGTGCCCGGACGCGCCTCCATCGTGGAGCGCATCGTGCCTCCGGACGCGACCGCCTGCGCGGCGCTGGCGCTGTGGATCTGGACCGGCGGCGCGTTCCCGGGCACGCTCACCGTGATCTCGCACACGCACTTCCGCGCGCTGGTGTACGGCCGGCGCATGCGCGCGTACGACCGTCGGCTGGCCGCGGACGAGCGATCACGCCTGGGCGGCGTCTGGGTGACGTCGCCCCTGCGCACGGCCTGCGATCTGGCGTGCAACGACGATGGGTCGCCGCTGCCGGACGGGCGCGTGACGGCGGCCGGGATCATCGAGCTCATGGAGGACTTCGACTTCACCCCGGACGACTGCATCGCGCTGCTGCAGCGCAACCCGCGATGGCCCGGGCGCCGGCGCGGGCTGGAGACGTTCATGACGCTGCGCGGGTCGTACGCGCCGCCGGGGGCCGACGCCGAAGCCGACGCGTTCGGGCTCGCGGAGGACTGCGGCTTCGCGGGCGACCGGGGATTCACGGACGACCGTGGCTTCGCGGACGGACGCAACTTCGACGTCGCCGCGTTCCCGATCTCCTCGGGAACCACCGGCGCCCCGCACCACGACGCGGCGCACCGCAACGCGATGTATCGCAACAACGACGCGCATCGTCGCGCCGACACGCACCCGCACACCGCATCCCGGCACAACGCACCCCAACACACCACATCCCAACACACCGCACACCACGAAGAGGAGCACCCATGAGCATCGCAATGCCGCAGAACGTCGCCGCACCGGCGCGATCCCTGACCGTCCCGCCGCTGGAGATGCCCCGCCTGTGTCTGGGGCACCGGGCGCTGCGCGGCAGGCACCGGCGTCTGCGCAACGTCGAACGCCCCGAGAACCGGCATGACGCCGGGGACGACCGGACGGCGAACTGCAGGAACGCGCCGCCGCCGGGCCGCCGCCGCGGGCTGATCCGGCACGCCGCGCGGAGCAACGCGCCGGACGCGTCGGACGCGCGGCTGGAGCATCTCGCCGCCATCGGCACGAGCACGGCGCGCGCAGGCACCGAGGCCGGCGCGGGACCGTACGACGCGCCCACCGCCGTGGCGCTGCGTCATCCGCCGAAGCCGCCGGTCAAGCTCACGCCCGCTTTGGCGTGCGATCCGAACACCGAACTGGAGATCCTATGGCACATCGCGCGCAACGCCCCGGAGCTGCGGCGCTGGCTCGTGGCCAACCCGCGGTCCGGCGCGGAACTGCTGGAATACGTGGCGCAGGCCGGCGGCCCCGGCGTGCACGAGACGATCGCCGTGCTGCTCGATCTGCTGGACCGGCAGCAGCGGCCGCACGCAAGACGGCGACGACGCGAGGGAGGTGACGCTACGGCGGGAGCGGGAAGCGCTCAGGCCTTCATCTCCAGCACCGCGGCGTAGACCTGCTTGCGGTTGGCCAGCGAGCCGTCCGGCAGCGGATGCTCCTCGATCACCTGGCTGATGGCCTCCTTGATGCGCAGGCCGTCCTCCAGCGCACGGTCGATGGACAGCACGGCCAGATCCTCCACGCTCAGCGCGCTGGGCGCGGCGGCCTGCGCCTCGTCGGCCGAGGCCCCGCCGATCACGAGCACCATCTCGCCGCGCGGCGGGTCATTGACCACCGTCTCGCGCACGGAGGCCACGGTGCCGCGGCGCACCTCCTCATAGTCCTTGGTGAGCTCGCGGCACAACGCCATCGGACGGTTCGGACCGAACGCCTCGAGCAGGTCGTCCATGGAGTCGGCGATGCGGTGCGGCGTCTCGTAGAAGACGATCGTGCGCTGTTCCGACTGCAGCATGCGCAGATGCTGCACGCGCTCGGAGTGCTTGCGCGGCAGGAAGCCCTCGTAGCAGAAACGGTCCGTGGGCAGGCCGGAGATGGCGAGCGCGTCGAGCACGGCGCTCGGACCGGGGGCGCACGTCACCGGCAGGCCGCGTTCGATGGCGCGACGCACGATCGCCATGCCCGGGTCGTTGATCGTGGGCATGCCGGCGTCGGAGACCACGAGCACGCAGGCGCCCTGCTCCACCTGGTCGAGCAGGGAGTCGGACTTGGCGCGTTCGTTGTGGTCGTGGTACGCGATCACGCGCCCGTTCACGTGCACGCCGAGGCGGTTCGCCAGATCGTACAGGCGGCGCGTGTCCTCGGCGGCCACCACGTCGGCGTCGGCGAGCAGCGCGATCAGGCGGGCGGAGGCGTCGCCGGTGTTGCCGATCGGCGTGGCCGCCAGCACCACCGTGCCGCGCGGCACCGCCACGCCCCGCACGTTCGCGGCGAGCGCGGACTGCGGCGTCCCGGAGTCCTGCGGCGCCGAGGCGGGGTCGGTCGCCGGATCGGGCGCGGTCGTCGGATCGCCAGAGATTTGTGTGGATTGGTCGCTTACGGTCTGCATACGTCCCAGTATCCCCTAGTCTGGGCCCTGATGACGGTAGGGTACGTAAATTCTCGGGAAATGACGGGTATGACGGAGCCGGACGCGGCGATGCAGAACACGGTCGCAGCCGTGACGGACGCCACAGACACCACAGACATCACAGATGCCGCAGACATCGCGGACGCCGCGCAGCCGGCGAAGGCGTCGCGCCCCGGTCCGTTCGCGCGTCTGAGCCTCGCGATCGGCACGCGCGTGGGCGTGCGTCTGCTCGGCTGGATCCTGCCGATGCTCATGGCGCTGTTCGGCGGTCTGCTGCGCTTCATCCGCCTGGGCGAGCCGCGGTCGATCGTGTTCGACGAGACGTACTACGTCAAGGACGCGTACACGATGCTCATGACCGGCGAGCCGCGCAACTGGCCCAAGGACGTGGGCACGGCCGTGACCGGCGAGAACCAGGTCAACGCGCTGTTCGCGGCCGGCGACACCGACCACTGGCTCACCAGCGCCGAATACGTGGTGCATCCGCCGGTGGGCAAATGGTGCATCGCGCTGGGACTGAAGCTCTTCGGCGGCGCCGGCAACCCGTTCGCGTGGCGGGCGGCCACCGCGATCGCCGGCACGCTGGCCATCCTCGTGCTGTGCCGCGTGGCGCTGCGCCTGTTCCGCAACCTGCCGATCGCCGTGATGGCGGGCTTCCTCATGAGCGTGGACGGCGTGGGCATCACGATGAGCCGCACCGGCCTGCTCGACAACTTCATCATGATCTTCACGCTGGGCGCGCTCTCGCTCATGCTCATCCACCGCGACTGGGCGCGACGGCGCCTGCGCGACGCGTTCGCGGTGGACAGCCGCGCCCGCACCGCGCGCTGGATCCCCGCGGCGCCGGCGCGATTCGGGCGTCGCGGAGGGCGAGGCGGCCACGATCTCTCCGGCAGCGGCACCCCGGGCAACGCCTCGGTGCGCTGGGTGCTCGACGCGCGCGGCCCGTTCGTGGCGTTCTCGTGGTGGCGCGTGGGCGCGGCCGTGCTGCTGGGCCTTGCGACCGGCGTCAAATGGTCCGGCACCTACTTCTTCGCCGTGTTCTGCGTGATCTCGGTGGTCTGGGACGCGTGGGAGCGCCGGCAGGCCGGCTACCGCGGGTGGCTCGGCACGGGCATCTGGAAGGACGGCCTCGCCGCCGCGGCCTACATGGTGCCGATCTACGCCGCCACGTATCTGGCCGGATGGACCAGCTGGTTCATCCACCCCGATTCATACATGCACGACTGGGCCGCCAAGCATCCCGGCGAGGGCATCCAGTGGCTGCCGGAGGGCCTGCGCTCGTTCGTGCAGTACCACGTGCAGATGTGGCAGTTCCACACCACGCTCACCGCGCACCACGACTACATGGCCAATCCGCTCACCTGGCCGTTGCAGGTGCGTCCCACCAGCTTCTACTGGCAGGACCATCTCGCCGGCGCCCCGGGCCTGTGCTCGCTCAGCCCCGGCGGCCGATGCATCGCGGCGGTCACGTCCATCGGCAACCCGTTCGTGTGGTGGATCGGCACGCTGTGCGTGGTCATCGGCATCATCGTGGCGGCGTTCGTGCGCCGCGGCGACTGGCGCATCTGGGCCGTGCTGGCGGGGCTGCTGGCCGGATGGCTGCCGTGGGCGCAGTACCTCAACCGCACCACGTTCACGTTCTATTCGATCGTGATCCTGCCGGCCATGATTCTCGCCATCTGCTACGTGGCCGATTGGCTGCGCGAATCGGTCTCGCCGCGCGCCTACCACGTGACGTGCGGCGTGACGCTGGGCGTGATCGGGCTGGCCGCCGCGTACTGGTACCCGATCTGGACCGCCATCCCCGTGCCGTACGAATTCTGGCTGTCGCATATGTGGTTCGACTCGTGGATCTAGCGATCCACGGAACCACATATGCGACCGTCGCAGGCCACGTCACAGGGAGCGGGCGTCACAGGGAGCGCGGCGTGCGTCACGCGGAGCGCGCGTCACACGGAGCGGGATACCGCAAATCGGCGGAATTCCGCGGTTTTGGCGAAGTGCGTCACAGGGAGCGGACGCTCCGCGTGACGCAACCGGCGCTCCGCGTGACGCGGCGGGCCCCAATCGTACGACGTCTTAGCCAAGCCTTGGCGTTTGTGAGGATTGTGCTTGGTCACCGACCCGAACCCAGCGCAAAGCCGACGAACTGCTAGGGTGGTGTGCGATTACGACATCGACCGGCATCGCCGACGTCGCGCGCCACGCGCCGCGACCGCACCGGCATCCACGGCCGGCATACCTCAAGGATTGTCATGGGATTCGTCAATTTCATCATCGAGCTGCTCAAGGATCCGCGTGCGGCCATCGCCAGCTGGATCGCCATGGGCGTGGCGCCCACGCTCGGCTTCATCTTCCTCATCGTGTTCATCGAGACGGGCGTGGTGTTCTTCCCGTTCCTGCCCGGCGACTCGCTGCTGTTCGCCGCCGGCTTCTTCGCCGCCCCCGACGCGGCCACCGGTGCCCCCGGCTCGCTGCCGCTCATGTTCCTGCTGCCCGTCGTGTGGCTCGCGCCGATCATCGGCGACCAGTGCAATTACTTCATCGGCCACTTCTTCGGCCGTCGCATCATCGCCTCCGGCAAGGTCAAGGCCATGACCCCGGAGCGCATCGCCAAGACCGAGGGCATGATCGAGAAGTGGGGCCCGCTCGCCGTGTTCCTCGGCCGATTCTTCCCGTTCATCCGCACGTTCATGCCGTTCATCTCCGGCATCTCCGGCATGCGCTGGAGCCGCTTCACCCCGTTCTCCATCCTCGGCGGCCTCACCTGGTCCACCCTGTTCACGCTGCTCGGCTACTTCTTCGGCGGCATCCCCGCCGTGCAGGAGCATTTCGAGCTGGTGATCGTGCTGATCCTCGTGATCTCGCTGCTGCCCACCATCATCGGCCTGTGCAAGGCGAAGTTCGGCAAGAAGACGCCGTCCGAGACCACCGACGAGCAGGACGTCAACCCGCAGGACGTCACCTCCGCCGTCGCCGATTCCGAGCTCGACCGCATGGAGACCGGTCTGGAGCAGGCGCAGGCGGCCGACGCCGACATCACCGCCGCGCGCGACACGCTGCACCGCACGCTCGACGAACGCGAGGGCAGCGCACGCTAAGCGACGTGCATCGGGCAGCGTCCGCACCGGACGTCGTCCGGGCGACGTGCGCGCGTTGCCCGAGCCCACCCGAGGCGCGTCGTTTCCGGCGTGTCTCGGGTTTGCCAAAATTCGGGAGACGTACTAGCATGTCAAAAGTTGCTCTGCGAAGCAAGGCAACATCCAAGGGGCTATAGCTCAGTTGGTAGAGCGCTTCGTTCGCATCGAAGAGGTCGTGGTTTCGATTACCATTAGCTCCACGAAGAACCCTCCTGCATTCCACCGCGGGAGGGTTTTTCATTATCTGCGACCCGGCAGCCCGGCAGCCCGGAACGAGGTCATGTACCGAGACGCGCGTCCGACCGGCAAGGGAAGGGGCAGGTTTCCCGTCGCGCCGTTGCGATTCCGCGGTTTCTCCGAAAACCCGGCCCTTCGTTTGCCGAAGATGCGCCCGATAGCTCGATAGCCGTCATCTCAACGGCGCGTTCCCGCCGGGACGCATCCCGACCAAGGCAGGCCATCGACCGAGCGCACAGCCGTTCGTCGCAACGTTGCGATGAACGACCACTGTAGGCACCCACACCATCGTCTACGATGCCCTGCCATAGCAACGTTGCGACGATCGGCCACTTTGGACACGCCCGGGCCACCACCCACGATGGTCGCCCATCGCAACGTTGCGGCAGGCAGGCACCATGAGGGCCATGTCGTCGCATGACGACGGCACGTCATCGCAACGTTGCGATTTCCGGCAGGGAGCGGCATCGCCCGCCCGATTCCGCAGCACACCGCAGCCATGCAAAAGGCGGCCCGGATGGCATCTCAACCATCCGGACCGCCCGGGGAAGTCGCTCGGCAAAACGTTGCGCGTCGGCGGAAACCGATCAATCGGTCACCCGGCAGCGCGGCACGTCATGCCGAACCTCCGTCAGACCGTCGCAGGCCGTCGGCGCATCACTCCTGAGCCATGGCCTTGAACGCCACACCCTCGTACGTCCACTCGCCGCCCGACTGCGACCACAGCGAATCACGCTCCAGCAGCGACGTGGTCCACAGATGCTCGCCCGTGTACGGGTTGTACAAGCGGTAGACATCGACCGTCGCCGTCGGGTTCTCGTAGAACGCGATGTCCTCGTCGTTCCAGCCGTTCGCCAGCAGGTGGTCGCGCTCCTCGGTCGACGTGGTCCACAGATGCTGGTTGCCCGCCGGATCGTACAGGCGATACACCGGCACGCCGGTCTGCGCATCCATCGTGAACGCATCCCCCTCGGTGCCCCAGCCCATGCCCGGCAGGACGCCGGACTCGGCCGCCGAAGCCGTCCACATGTGACGGTTCGCGCCGGCGGAATAGAAGCGGCTCACCACCGTGGAGCCGGAGCGGATCGCGAACTCCATCATCAGCGAACCGTGCCACGTCGGATCCGAGGACGGCACGCTGATCGTCACGCGGTACGTGCCCGCGGCGGTCGGCGCAGCGGCGGACGGACCGTACTTCGTGGTGCCGGAACCGGTGTACGTGATCTCGTACGCACCCTTGAACTCGCTGGTGGCGGTGCCCGCGAAGCCCGCGTGCGGCTGACCATCGAACCACGCGTCGGCCGCGGTCACGCCCGTGATCGTCGCCTGCTTCTTGGAGATGATCGTCGTGCCGCCGCCGTTGCCGCCGGACGTGCCGGCGTCCTTGATCAGCCCGGCGCGGGCCTTCGCGAGCGCGTCGAGCGCGGCGTCCACGGCGTCCTGCGCGGCGTCCTGGTCGGCGATCACCGTCTTCGCGGCGTCCAGTCGCTTGATCAGGTTGTCCCACGACGTGGTCGTGTAGTCGTCGGCCTTCAGCGCGCCCGACGCGATCTCGGCCGCCACGTCGTTCACCTTCTGCTGCAGCGCGGCCTTGTCCACGTCCGGCGCGATGTCGCCGGTGCGTGCGGCCCACACGGCGGCGAGGCGCACGTTGTAGCCGGAATTGCCATCGGTGCCCACGGTCACGTCCACCACGGCGTCCTCGGGGACCTCCACGGACTGCACGACGGTGCGGTTCGCGTCGCTCATGCCGGAGACGACCTTGCGCGCGCCGATCGTCTGGTCGCCGATCGTCACGGTGGAGTACATGCCGTTCGGGTACTTGAGCGGCGACTGCACCGCGCCGATGTCGTACCTGCCGGCGGGCAGCGTCAGATGATAGGTGATCTGGCCGTTCTTGGCGTCGTAGTCGGCGGCGATGAAGCTGTTGCCCCAGTCGGTGGCGGTGGCGGAGGTCACGCCCGCGCCCGTGCCGCCGCCGGACCAGCCCCACGTCGGTCCGTCCGTCTTGCCGTCCCACTGCCGGTCGGCGGCGTCGGCGTTGAGCAGCTGGTCGCCCAGCGCGGCCTTGACCGCGTCGTAGTCGGGCGTGGCCGTGACGCCGGTCGCGGTGGCGCCGGAGTCCGCGAAGTACACGGTGCCGGCGGGCACGCTGAGCGCGGTGGCGGTCACCGGGGCGCCGGTCTCGGTGGTGCCGGCGATGCCGAGGTCGGCGACCGTGGCGGCGGCGCTCGCGGCGAGGCGCCTGCTCGCGTCGCTCCACGTCACCTTGACGTCCTTGCCGTCGATCGTCACGGTCTCGGGCAGCGCGCCGCCCTTCGTCACGCCGATCGAGCCGAGGCTCTTCGCCTGCTGCGCTACGGTGAGCCAGCTGAGGATCGGGTCAGCCTTGGAGGCGGCCGTGCGCGTCACGGAGAACGTGACGGTCTGCGCCTTGTCGAGCGTGAACGACACGGAACCGGTGGCGTTCTGCTGCACCTTGTTGTTGGTGATGGTCACCGTGTCTCCGGTGGCGATGACGCCGCTCTGGGCGTCGGCGGCCGCGGTCGCGGTCTCGCCGGAGACGCTGAGCTGCACCGTGCGGTTGTCGGTCCACTGCGCCCACCAATCATGGAACCCGGCGGTGATGGTGTACGAACCGGCGTCGAGCGGCAGCCTGTAAGAGATCACGTCGCCGTTGTTGTTGGTGTACAGGCCGGTGTCGTCCTTGCCGTCTCCGGCGTCGTTCTTCGCCACCACGTTCGTGCTGACATAGCCCCACGAGGTGCCGTCGGACACCTGATCGGGCGTCTGGTTCTTCAGCCCCCGGACCGCGGCCTGCACGGCGGCGTATTCGGAGGCGGACGCGGCGTCCTTGGCGCCGGAGTCGATGAAGTACGTGAGTCCCGCGGCGATGACCTGCACCGAGGCGACGTATCGCTCCCCGTCCGCGGTGAAGTTCAGCTGCAGCGTGTCGCCGGCGGACGCGGCGGCGACCTGATCGTCGGCGCCGTCGGCCCACGTCACGGCCACGTCCTTGCCGCCGATGCTCAGCGTGGACGGCAGCAGCGATCCGCGCTCCAGCACGAGCGAACCGTAGTTCTTGGGCGCGGCGTACAGCGAGTCGTCGAACGGATTCCACGAGGCGCGTCCGGAGATCCGGATCGGCGCGGAGTCGTCGTCGGTCAGCTCGATCGGCAGCCAGATGAGCTTGGAGTTCTTGCCCGCGGAACCGGTCTTGGAATCCACCACCCAGCGGTCGCCCATGTAGATGAACTGGCCCTTCTCCTGATCCTTGGCGATCACGTACGTGGGCTGCGAATCGTAGCCCATGGACGGGTTGTCGCCGGTGAACGGGTTGCCGAGCTTCTCCCAGACGGCGTCCTGCAGCACGCTCTTGGCGCGGTAGTAGATCACCGGCGTGGAGTTCCAGCCGTTGGTGCCGGAGGTGATCATGTAGTACCAGCCGTCCCAGTAGAACAGCGCGGATGCCTCGCGGGAATTGTCCGGCAGCACGCGGGAGCGCCACGTGTGGTCGCTCTCGGGCTCGGAGTTGCCGTCCGCGATCGGACCCGTGTAGTCCTTGTTGAGCAGCGAGATGTACATCTTCGCGTTCATCTCGGACGAGTACACGGCGTACGCGTCGTCCACGCCGTCGTTGTTGACGTCGTGCCCGTAGTCCACGAACACGGTCATGTCGCGCGATTCGCCGAAGCGGGTGGCGTGCAGCGACTTGTCGAAGTTCATGCGCGTGGAGTTGACCATGCGGAACGGGCCGAACGGGCTGTCGGAGACCGCGTAGCCGATCTGCGCGCGCGAGTAGCGCGAGCCGGTGTTGCCATTCTGCGCGAAGTATTCCTTGCCGCCGGTGGCGCCGAGGCCGGAGTTGGTCAGACCTTCGATCCAGCTGATGCGGTCGCCGTTGGCGTTGGTGGCGCCGTCGGAGTGGAAGATCGCCACGAACTGCTTGGTGGCCTTGTTGTAGACGACCTTCGGGCGCTCCACGATGTTGTACATGCCGTACAGGTATTCGAAGCCGAGCCTGAGGTCGTCCTCGTAGTATTCGAGGGCCTTGCCGTTGGCGTCCCTGGTCTTGACGTACGGTTCGACGAACGCCTTGGCGGACTTGGCGTCCTCGGTGTCGGCGCCGGAGTTGGCGAGGTCCTTGAGCTCCTGCAGGTTCGCCTCGTCGAGCACGGTGTACTTCTGGGAGCCGGCCGCGTAGGAGGTGGTCTTGCCGTCCTGCGAGATCTTGTGGTCGGCGAAGTACTGCTGGGAATCGTAGTCAGTGTACGACTGGTTGCCGGTGATGGTGATCACCTTGTCCGGCAGCACGTTGTGCGTCCTGAGCACGTTGCCCATGTAGTGCCAGTGCTCCAGATCGGTGGACCAGTAGCCGTTGATGCCGTCCACCGGGCGCGTGGCGTTGGTCTTCTTCTCGCCGTAGAGCAGGTAGACGTCGTCGTCCGTGTCGCCGTCGCCGGTGACGTCGATGCCGAACTCGGATTCGTTGTACTTGTTGGCCGCGCCGCCGTGCGCCTCCACGATGTTGCCGTCGACGTCCGTCCACGAGGGACCGACCTGAATCTCCGAGGAGGCCGAGGCGTCTCCTCCCGTGCCGGTCGCCGCCGTCGCGGGCGCCGCGGCGGCCAGCCCCGCGCCCAGCGTGGCGATCGCCGCAAGCGACGCCACGAGTCTCGTCCGTGTGGTCATGTGTCCTCCAGCTTCCTTGCTTTCCCGTCCCGGTTGCCCGGTCCTTCCTGTACGCCCATTGAACGTTTCAAAGACCTCGCACGGCAACCCGCCGCCGATGTCTCGGCCCGCGTCTTCCTTGAGTTTCCTAGCCTCACCGCTTGCGTTCAACGACCGTCAGCGACTGCGATCGACGAAGACCGCAATCAACTTCGGTCAGTATAGAACGTTTCAGATCAGTGACGCAACCTTACGGGGTGCCGAAGTGCCTCGCCGCACAGGCGATGCAACGACACAGACGCGGCATATGCGGTCTTGCTGGGTATGCGGACGGGCGCGCGTCGGTCAGGTGCACGTCGGCCAGGTGCACGTCGGCCGGGCGCGCCGGTCGGGCGCGGGTTGCACGTAGATCGCCGGGCGCATGCAGTCTGACTGCGCGCAACCAGCCGCACGCCATATGGCCGCATGCAAACCCGGCTGCACCTCAAACAATCGCACATCAAGCGGCCGCACGTTGTCTAGTTGCCCAGCACCGAACCGCACGTCGCACGACAATCTGCAAAACGGCCGCATCTCAAACAATCGCGCACCAAGCGGCCGCACGTCGCCTGATTGCACGTCGCCCGGCCACACGCTGCCCGTTTGCACAGCACCGGGCCGGCATGTTGTCCGACAATCCGCAGAATAGCCGTAGCGCAAACAAGCGGCCGCACACCATATGGCCGCATTGCATCCAGCCGCACGCTGCTCGGCTGCGGGGCCGTCCGGTCGCGCGCAGCCCGACAGTACTCCGATTGCCCGCGTGATGTCCGGTTGCACGGCGCCGAACCACACGTCGCCCGACAATCTGCGGAACGGTCGCGCCTCAAACAGTCGCGCACCAAGTGGCCGCACGCTGCCTGATTGCACATACCCCAGTCGCATTCCGATTGACCGCACGCCGCATGGTCGCACGTTGTCCGACGCTTCGCGGAACGGCCGGCCTTCGAACGGCCGCGCATCAGATGGCAGCACACCATCTGGCTGAAGTCCGGCAGTCGGCGCCGTCCGATCGCGGATTGGATGACCGATCTCCCCGCACTCCACCGGCACACACCGCACACCGGCGTAGATTTGGCAGATCTGACCATCCGCACGCTGCCTTGGTTCGCAGATTTGGCGGAAGTGACCCCGGAGAGACCCGAAAACGTCGCCCCGGGGTCACTTCCGCCAAATCTGCAAACCACGCAATTCCGATGATGGTCAGATCCGCCAAATCTGCGCGACCGAGACGACGAACGAGGCCTTCAGCAGCCCGCCGCGAGCGTATCCGGACGCACTCAGAAGAAGGGTCCCTTCTTCTGAGTGTCCATCGCCGGAAGCGAGTCCCAACCCGCCAAACTGACCATCCCCAAAACGGCGGAATCAAGCCAATGTGCACAGCGGCAACTACGAGCGAACGGACTTATTACCCGAGACGCACACTCAGAAGAAGGAACCCTACTTCTGAGTGTCCACCCACAAAGCAACAACAGGTAGTTTCTGCGCTTCTAAGCACTCCAATTATCCGAAGCGAACAAATCGGAGCAAGCAACGCGAACATCGGGCAGCCCCGCGCCGCCGAACGCGCTCCGGAGCCCCGGCCCGCCGCACGGCGCCACGCGGCGGTACGCCAGCTACGCCTCGGGCGAGGACGCGCGGTAGACGATGCTGTGCGGCACGTGCTCCACGCTCGCGGGCGCGCGCGTGCCGGCCTCGATCTGGCCGATCACCGAATCGACGGCCTTGATCGCCACGGTATCCGCGCTCTGGTCCACGGTGGTGAGCGACGGGATGGCGAAGCGAGCCTCGTCGATGTTGTCGAAGCCCACCACGCGCACGTCGCCCGGGATCGCAAGCCCCAGATCCTTGAGCTGGCGCATCACGCCGAACGCCAGATGGTCGTTGCAGGCCAGGATGCCGTCCGGGCGGATGCCGTCGTCGAACAGCGCGGTCACCGCACGCGCGCCGCCCAGTGCGTTCCAGTCGCGCACCTCGCGGATCAGCTCGTGGCGCACCGGGATTCCCGCCTCGCGCAGCGCCTCGCAGTAGCCGCGCATACGCGTGGTACGGCTCGACTCCTCGCCGCCCTCCGCGCCGCCGATGAGCGCGATGCGCGAGCAGTCGGCCTTGATGAGATGCGCGGTGGCGTCGTGCGCCGCCTGCACGTTGTCCACCAGAATGTGGTGGCACGGCGCGGTGAACGGCTGCACGCCCAGCATGACCAGCGGGTAGTCGCCCTCGAACGCCGCGGCGTCCCCGGCGCCCATGCACGCGGGGCTGGTGATCAGACCGTCCGTCATGCGCCGGCGCACCGAGTCGATGCTGCCGATCTCGCGGTCGCGGTTCAGGCCGGTCGATTCGATCATCACGCCGTAGTTGCGGTAGCGCGCGGCCGCGATGATGCGCTCGGCCAGTTCGGCGAAGTACGACTGGCGCAGGTCGGACACGGACAGGGTGAGCAGTCCGGTGCGGCCGGTCTTGAGCGTGCGCGCGGCCGTGTTGGCCACGTAGCCCAGCTCGTCGATCGCCTTGCGCACGCGGTCCTTGGTGGACTGTCGCATGTACGGGTAGCCGCTCAGGTAGTTCGAGACCGTGGTGACCGAGACTCCCGCCGCGGCCGCCACGTCGTGCAGTGTGGCGCGTCCGCCGCCAACGTTGCTTCGTACCATGATTGCGCTCCCAACCCGTCGTCGCGCCGCATTCCGCTGCATCGCGCTGTAGTTCGCCGTTTTCTCTGTATCGCGAACGATCGTATCGTTTCACGATTGCGAAGATTGACCTTGATTGTAACAGCGGGAATGTGCGACCGCAGTCCGACATGCGCAGTGGTCCAAAATTGTGCGAACCACCCCAGCGAGAGAACATGCCACCTAACACGACATGGCAGCGAGGTATGAGTAGATGGAGATGCCTGGTACAGCAACCGTGCCAGTGGAC
>NZ_JAAIIH010000007.1 GCF_012932365.1 Bifidobacterium moraviense | reverse complement strand
GCTCAGCGGGCTCGCGGTGAGCTGGCGCATGGCGACCGTCGCGCCGAAGGCGAGCGCCGCCACGGAGGCGATCGCCACCATCGACACCGCGCACACCGAGGTCTGCGCCCATTCGGCACCCACCTCGAGACCCGGCACCAGCTGCCAGATCACGTAGACGGAGTACAGCAGCCCCATCACGGCGGCGGTGACGAGCACGCTGCACGTCACCTGCACGCCCGGGGACGCGGCGCGCGCGCCGGGACGGTCCATGCCCGAGGCGCGCGTGAACGCCAGCGCGACCAGCGCCAGACCCGCCGCCAGCAGATAGGCGACGACGATGTCCGAGGGACGGTGCCACCCCTGCGCCACGAGCAGCGCGGACACCAGCACCGACCATGCCCCCGCGAGCAGCCCCGTGACCGCGCGAGCGGCACGCGGCACCGCGCAGGTGAGCGCCAGCCCCGCCACGACCGTCAGCGCGGCGTGCCCGGACGGCGACGTGTTGCCCAGCGGCACCCCCGACTCGGTGACGGCCGTGCGCACCAGCACCTCGCGCGGCAGCACCTCCTTGAGGATCTTGGCCGCGGCGTACGCCACGACGGCATAGGCCGCGATCTGCCCGGCGAGCCACCAGCGGCGACGCGCCAGCGCCGTCGCGAGACCGGCCACCGCCATCGCCACGGCCACGGAGATCATCAGCCACGAGGATCCGAGCGGCAGGCCCAGCACCGTGGGCGCGCTCAGCCACGCGGGCATCACGGAGGCGAAGGAGCTCAGCGCCAGATCGTCGAACTGCTGGCCCATCATCGTGCGCACGGCGAGCCACCATGTCCCGGCAGCGAGCGCGAGGAACAGCGCGCCGAACAGGGCGCACAGCACGATCGAGGAGATGCGGGGACGGGAGACAAGCGGATCGGCGGCAGCGGCGTCGGAGGCGCCGGGCGCGGGCACGGGCGCTGGCGCGGGCATGGGCGCGGGCATGGGCGCGGGAGCCGAAGGCTGCGAAGGCGTTGCGGAAAGGGAATCGGTCATACGTACGAGAGTAACCCCAGCCGGCAACGCCGCCGGCACCCGTGCGCGGGTATGGAAAAACCTCCACGTACCCGCAAGAGGCCACTTACCCTTGCTGCATTCCTGCCCTGGGGGAGTTGGGTGACGTAACGCCACGTGGAGGCTGGGGACCAGTGTACACCATCCCCGGACGGCGGCGCCACGCCGGGCGGCTCCGGGACGCGGCCGACCGGTGCGTACCATGGAAGGCGCACTCGAACCCGATCATTGTCTTCTTAGGAAAGGAACCCCATATGGATGCGGACCTGGTCATCGTGGGCGCGGGCCTGTTCGGCCTGACCATCGCCCAGCAGGCGGTCGAGCACACCGGCGCGAAGGTGGAGATCATCGACGTGCGCCAGCACATCGGCGGCAACGCCTACAGCTACGTGGACGAGGAGACCGGCGCCGAGATCCACCAGTACGGCGCGCATCTGTTCCACACCTCCAACAGGCGCGTGTGGGACTACGTCAACCGCTTCACCGAGTTCACCGACTACGTGCACCGCGTCTACGCCACGCACGACGGCGAGGTGTACCCGCTGCCCATCAACCTCGGCACCATCAACCAGTTCTTCCACGCGCACTACACGCCGGCCGAGGCCGCGAAGCTCATCGCCGAGCAGGCGGGCGAGCTCGCCGGCACGGATCCGGCCAACCTCAACGACAAGGGCATCAGCCTCATCGGCCGCCCGCTGTACGAGGCGTTCATCAAGAACTACACCGCCAAGCAGTGGCAGACCGACCCGGCCGAGCTGCCCGCCGGCATCATCAACCGCCTGCCGGTGCGCCTCAACTACGACAACCGCTACTTCAAGGACACGTGGGAGGGCCTGCCCAAGGACGGCTACACCACGTGGATGGAGCGCATGATCGACGATCCGCGCATCCACGTGACGCTCGGCGTGGACTTCTTCGACGAGTCCCAGCCGCTCAACAAGAAGGCGCTCGTGGGCAAGGTGCCGGTGGTGTACACCGGCCCGGTGGACCGCTACTTCGACTACGAGCTGGGCGACCTCAAGTGGCGCACCGTGGACTTCAAGGAGGTCCGCTACGACGAGGGCGACCACTTCGGATGCCCGGTCATGAACTTCTCGGATTCCGACGTGCCGTACACCCGCGCCATCGAGTTCAAGAACTTCAACCCCGAGCGCCGCGACCGGCAGAACCCGGACAGGACCGTGGTGTGGGAGGAGTACTCCCGCTTCGCCCAGCGCGGCGACGAGCCGTACTACCCGGTCAACACCGCCGAGGACAAGGCGCTGTACGCCAAGTACGAGGAGAAGGCCGCCGCCGAGCCGAAGGTCGTGTTCGGCGGGCGTCTGGGCACGTACAAGTACTACGACATGCACAACGTCATCGACACGGCGCTGACCGCCTACGAGGAGCAGGTGGCCCCGCTGCTGGCCAGGTGACGCAGCGCTGACCATCGACTGCCGTGCGGCCGAACACCATACGGCAACCGTGCCGCCGGCGGCATGACGGCCGTGAGGCGCGACACCGCGTCTTACGGCGGCCGAACCGCTCGAAACAGACCGCCACGCGAATCGTGTTCTCGATTCGTGTGGCGGTTTTGCTATGCCATGGCCCATACGATCCGCGTCATATCGCCGAAATTCCGCCATTGCCATCCGGCTTCCCCGCTGGAAACCACCACACGAATCGAAGATACGACGGCGGAGCCAGATACGCGCCGCACCGATCAGGCCCCGGTCCGCACGGATTGAGCGGATCCAGTCCCGAACACGCAAACTGAGCGGATCCGGTCCCGGCCGTGCCAATTGAGCAGATTCAGTCCCGGAATCACATGGATTGAGCGGATCCAGTTTTCAGGAGACCAAAAACACCTTCTCCCGAACTCAATCCGCACCATCTACGTCATCTGCGCACTCGATCCGCTCAATCCGCACACGCCGACGCGCGCAGACCGGGCAGGCCCGAACCGCGGCCAAACCATACGGCAAACGAAACCGCCGCACGAATCATGATTCCGATTCGTGCGGCGGTTTCGTCACGCCATGGGATGCGGATCAGGCGTGCCAGACGTCCTTGCCGGCGGCCTTGGCGGCGGCCACGTCGGCGTCGAGCTGCGCCTCGGTGCCCTCGGACTCGCCGGTGATGAACTTCTCCACGAGCTCCTTGGCCTCGTTGTCCTCGTGCTGCACGGCCGGGGACTTCATGAAGTAGGCGGAGGCGGAGAGCACCGGACCGCCCAGGCCGCGGTCCTTGGCGATCTTGCAGGCGCGCAGGGCGTCGATCACCACGCCGGCGGAGTTCGGGGAGTCCCACACCTCGAGCTTGTACTCGAGGTTCAGCGGCACGTCGCCGAACGTGGTGCCCTCGAGGCGCACGAACGCGAACTTGCGGTCGTTGAGCCATGCCACGTAGTCGGACGGGCCGATGTGCACGTTCTTCGGGTCCATGTCGTGCGGCACCACGGAGGTGACGGCGCGGGTCTTGGAGATCTTCTTGGATTCGAGGCGGGAGCGCTCGAGCATGTTCATGAAGTCCATGTCGCCGCCCACGTTGAGCTGGTAGGTGCGGTCCAGACGCACGCCGCGGTCCTCGAACAGGCGGGCCATGACGCGGTGGGTGATGGTGGCGCCCACCTGGCTCTTGATGTCGTCGCCGACGATCGGCAGCTTCGCGTCGCGGAACTTCTGCGCCCACTCCGGGTCGGAGGCGATGAACACGGGCAGGCAGTTGACGAAGCCGCAGCCGGCGTCGAGCGCGGCCTGCGCGTACGCCTTGTCAGCCTGCTCGGAGCCGACCGGCAGGTAGGAGATGAGGATGTCGACCTTCTTCTCCTTCAGCACGGCGGCCACGTCCACGGGCTCGGCGTCGGACTCGGTGATCATCTCGCGGTAGTACTTGCCCAGACCGTCGCCGGTGGGGCCGCGCAGCACCTCGACGCCCAGGTTCGGCACGTCGCAGAACTTGTAGGTGTTGTTCTGGGAGGCGAAGATGGCCTCGGACAGATCGGTGCCCACCTTGGCGGCGTCGACGTCGAACGCGGTGACGAACTCGATGTCGCGGATGCGGTAGCCGCCGAAGTTGGTGTGCATGATGCCGGGGATCTTGGCGTCATCGTCGACGTCCTTGTAGTATTCGACGCCCTGCACGAGGGACGAGGCACAGTTTCCCACACCGGCAATGGCAACGCGGATGCTCATACAGACACTCCTTGGTAGGTATACGCCCGCCGGCACGCGCCCGCGGACATATATAACGGTGAATCCGATGGCTCAGTCTACCGTCTTTCCCTGCGGATGGGCGAGCGCCGCCCGTGCAAATGCCGAGAAAACGGGGCCGATTGCGACATCGGTCAACAGGGTGTCCAATTATCCGTTCCGTGCCCGGACGCCGCACCGCGGCCGCGCGAATCGTACGGAACCTATGGACGTTTGCCCCGACGCGCCCGCTTTGTTCAGCCCCCGTCGCTACCGTGGATGCACATGACCACGAAGAGCTACACCTCCCGTTCCTCCAATGCCGCGACGCGCCGCAGGACCTCCGGCACGCGCAACCGCGGCGGGCGGCACGGCGCCGCGGCGCATCGCAGGCCGCCCCGCAAGGGCGCCGGACGCAGGCGCCACACGGTGCTCAAGTGCGTGCTCGGCTTCATGGCAGCGGTGCTCGTCGCCGGCATCGGCGCGTTCGCCTACCTGTACGTGAGCACCGAGATCCCCGAGCCGGAGAAGTTCGCCATGGCGCAGAAGACGCGCGTCTACTACGCGGACGGCACCACCGAGATCGGATCGTACGCCTCGCAGAACCGCGAGATCATCGACTGCGCGGTGCTGCCCGACTATGTGGGCAAGGCCATCGTCGCCTCCGAGAACCGCACGTTCTACACCGACCGCGGCATCGACCTCAAGGGCATCGCGCGCGCGCTGGTGAACAACGTGACCAAGGGCACACGCCAGGGCGGATCGACCATCACGCAGCAGTACGCCGAGCGCTATTACATGGGCGAGACCACCACGTACCTCGGCAAGCTGCGCGAGGCGATCATGGCCACGAAGATCGCGCAGACGGAAAGCAAGGACACCGTGCTGTGCAACTACATGAACACGATCTACCTGGGCCGCGGCGCGTACGGCATCCAGGCGGCGGCCAAGGCGTACTTCAACAAGGACGCCAAGGACCTGACGCTGTCCGAGGCGGCCATGCTCGCCGGCATCATCCCCGCCCCCAGCACGTGGGACCCCGCCAAGAACCCCGACCGCGCCACGCAGCGCTTCGAGCGCGTCATCGAGATCATGAGCGAGGACGGCTACATCACCGCCGACCAGAAGGCGTCCGCCGCCATGCCCACGACCGTCGAATACAACCAGGAGAACGTGTACGCCGGCACGAACGGCTACCTGCTGCGCATGGTGCGCGACGAGCTCACGTCCTCCGGCGCGTTCACCGAGGACGATCTGGACACCGGCGGGTACAGGATCGTCACCACCATCCAGAAGGACAAGCAGGATCTGCTGTACCAGTCCGCCAGCCCCACGGCCAACTCGATGCCCGACGGCGTGCAGGCCGGCGCGATGAGCGCGAACCCGAAGGACGGCTCGATCATCGCGATCTACGCGGGCGAGGACTACCTGACGCACCAGCTCAACAACGCCACGCAGGCCACGTACGAGGTGGGCTCCACGATGAAGCCGTTCGCGCTGCTCACCGCCATCCAGCAGGGCACGAGCCTGGACACGGTGTTCAACGGCAACTCGCCGCGCGAGTTCACCGGCCTGGGCGCCTCGATGAGCAACTCCGGCAACGTGAGCTACGGCTACATCGACCTGTACCAGGCCACGGCCAACTCGGTGAACACCGTGTACATGGATCTGGCGTCGCATCTGGGGCAGAACTTCGGTGCCTCGGAGATCGCGGCCACGGCCAAGACGGCGGGCGTGAGCGGCACCATCACCACCGACGGCTCGGGCGCGGCGTACACCGTGCTCGGCAACGACGGCCTGAGCGTGAAGGACATGACGCAGGCGTACGCCACGTTCGCGAACGGCGGCGCGAAGCCGACGCTGCACATGGTGGCGCAGGTGATCGACACCGACGGCGCGGACCTGTACAAGGCGCCCACCTCCACGCAGCAGGTGTTCGACGCGAACGACGTGGCGCTGCTGGACAAGGCGCTCACCGGCGTGGTGGAGTCCGGCACCGGCAAGACGCTGAGCTCGATCGGCAAGACCATGGCCGGCAAGTCCGGCACGGCCAACGACAACAAGGCCGTGAGCTTCATCGCGTTCACGCCGTCCATGGTGACCACCGTGGCGCTGTGGAATCCGGGCAGCGACGGCTCCGCGCAGACGCTGCCGCGCATCAACGGCTACGCGTACGGCATGGGATACCCGGTCACGCTGGTCAAGAAGTACATGAGCCAGGCGCTCAAGGGCGCGGCCGACGAGAAGTTCCCGGACGCCAAGGACAACGGCACCGTGGGCGGCTCCGACGGCACGTGGGGCACCGGCAAAAAGGCGTCCTCCTCCGCGTCCGCCTCCCCCGCGCCCACCGACGGCGCGAGCGACGGCACGGCGACGGACGGCGCGGGCGAGCCTTCGGCGAACGCCTCCACGTCCGCGCCGGCGCCCACCGCCTCCCCCACGGCGAACGGCGGGCACACGTCCGGCTCGGGCGGCGGCTCCGGAGCGGGTTCGGGGTCCGGGTCGGGCTCCGGTTCCGGCAGCGGCGGCACTGGCGGCGGCGAGTCGACGTCCAAGCCGAACGACGGCGGCGGCTCCGGCGGCAGCGGCTCGGGCTCGGGATCCGAGACGAAGCCGAACGACGCGCCAACCGGGGACAACGCGACCGCGCCAGCGGCGGACGCGCAGTAGCGCAGTAGCACCGCGCAGTAGTACCGCGGCTGCCGCGCGGCGGTCATCGCAGGGCGACGAACGCCCCGAAACGCACTGAGGCTCCCCCGAAGGGGAGCCTCAGTCATATGCGCACCGGACTAGCTACGCTCGGCGCCTCACCGCCCGGCGCCTCACGCTCAGCGCTCGGACCGGTTGATGGCGGAGATGATCGCCTTGAGCGAGCTCGTGATGATCGAGGAGTCGATGCCCACGCCCCAGATGATCTGCGTCTCCGGGTCGTCGCCGATCTGGCACTCCACGTAGGAGGCGGCCATGGCGTCCGTGCCCACGGACATGGTGTGCTCCACGTAGTCCATCACCGAGGCGTTGATGCCCAGGTTGGAGACCGCGTTGAGGAACGCGGCGATCGGGCCGTTGCCGATGCCGGACAGCTCGCGCACCTGCGGCTCGCCGGCGCGGGCCGGGTCGGCGCCGCGGTCGAGCATCCGCACCTTGATGACGGTGTCGGAGCCGTCCTCGCCGGAGCTCACGGACACCTTGAGCAGCTTGAGGCGGCCCCACTGCTCCAGGCTCTCGTCGCGCACGTCGCCCACCACGGCGCCGGCGGCGGTGACGCCGGACTCCTCCACGGGCAGGTACTCGTCCTTGAAGAGGCGCCAGATGTCCTCGTCCTTGACTTCCTTCTTGGTCTCGTCCGCGTACTTCTGCACGATCTTGTCGAACTCGATCTGCAGGCGCTTGGGCAGGTCGAGGTTGTGGTTGGTCTTGAGCAGGTACGCCATGCCGCCCTTGCCGGACTGCGAGTTGACGCGGATGATCGCCTCGTAGGTGCGGCCGATGTCCTTCGGATCGATCGGCAGGTACGGCACCAGCCACACGAAGTTGTCCAGATCGGCGCCGGCGCGGTCGGCGGCCACCTGACGGGCCTCGAGGCCCTTCTTGATGGCGTCCTGATGCGAGCCGGAGAACGCGGTGAACACGAAGTTGCCGGCGTACGGGTGGCGCTCGGAGATCTTGATCTGGTTGCAGTACTCCACGGTCCTGCGGATCTCCGGCACGTTGGAGTAGTCGATCTGCGGGTCGATGCCCTGCGTGAGCATGTTCAGGCCCAGCGTGACGAGGTCCACGTTGCCGGTACGCTCGCCGTTGCCGAGCAGGCAGCCCTCGATGCGGTCGGCGCCGGCCAGGATGCCCAGCTCGGTGGCGGCCACGCCCATGCCCTCGTCGTTGTGCGGGTGGAGCGAGAGCACCACGGAGTCGCGGTCCTGCAGATGCGTGGAGACGTACTCCACCTCGTCGGCGAACACGTTCGGCGTGGTCATCTCCACCGTGGCGGGCAGGTTGATGATCATCGGGCGCTCGGGCGTGGGCTTGATCACGTCGATCACCGCGTTGCACACCTCCACGGCGTACTCCGGCTCGGTGCCGGTGAACGACTCCGGCGAGTACTCGTAGTACAGGTCGATGCCCTTGGCGTCGGATTCGAGACGCTTGCACAGCTTGGCGGCGTCGGTGGCGAGCTGCTTGATCTCGTCCTTGCTCTTGCGGAACACCACCTCGCGCTGCAGCACGGACACGGAGTTGTAGAAGTGCACGATCGCGCGCTTGGCGCCGCGCAGCGCCTCGTACGTGCGGTGGATGAGGTGCTCGCGGCACTGGGTGAGCACCACGATGGTCACGTCGTCGGGGATGAGCTCACGCTCGATGAGCATGCGGATGAAGTCGAAGTCGGTCTCCGAGGCGGACGGGAATCCCACCTCGATCTCCTTGAAGCCCATGGAGACGAGCAGGTTCCAGAAGCGCAGCTTGCGCTCGGAGTCCATGGGGTTGACGAGCGCCTGGTTGCCGTCGCGCAGATCGACGGAGCACCAGCGCGGCGCGCGCTGCAGCCGCTTGCCCGGCCACGTGCGCTCGGGGTAGTCGAAGGGGATCTGCTCGCTGTAGGACGCGTACTTGTTGTACGGCATGCGGCTGGGCTTCTGCGGGGAGCCGATGAATCGCGCCGGCGGCAGCAGCGGGTCGTTGTTCCCTCCATTGGACGCTGCGGCGACGGCCGCAAGATCAAACACGGACGATTGATCCTGACCCATATCTTCCTCCTTTGCTTGGTATCGGCATATGCATGCGTTACATTCTCGTAACAGTCTTCCATCGTACCGAGGGCGCATCCCAACGCCGCGCCCGTGCCACATAGCGATATCCGCGGGAATCCGCGTCGGATACAGTGGAGCCATGGCGACGACTTTGCGTTTCAGACACGACGGCACGTTCCGCGTGCTGCAGATGGCGGACGTGCAGGACGGTCCCGAGGTGGACCCGGACACGGTCCGTCTCCTCGAGGCGGCGATCCGCGAGGCGGACCCGGATCTGGTGGTGTTCACCGGCGACCAGATCCGCGGCTACGACCCGGCGTGGATGCGCACGTTCCTGCGCCGCCGGGGCGAGCGGCGGGGCGACCGGGTGCGCGTGGTGACGCGGTTCGAGGCGTGGTGGCGCGGACGGTTCGGCGGCGCGGACGACGGCGGTGAGGAGGCCGACGCGGACGCCGACGCCGCTCCGCTGGACGACGCGCGCGCCAAGGTGCGCTCGTGCATGGCGGGATTCCTGGGGCCGGTGACGCGCGCCGGGGTGCCCTTCGCCGCCACCTACGGCAACCACGACTTCCAGTGCGGCGTCCTGGCCGGCGAGCAGGACGCCATGTACCGCGAGTTCCCCGGATGCCTCAACCCCGCGTCCGGCGGCGCGGACGCGGTCGAGCCCGGCACCTTCGCGCTGCCGATCGAGGCCTCGGACGGATCGGGGCGCGTGGCGATGAGCGTGATGATGGTGAACTCCGGCGACTACGCCGACGATCCGGACGCCGCGGGGGCCGCGGAAACGGCCGGGACATCGGGAACGGACGCGGTCTCCGCGCTCGCGCACTCCCGCGCCCTGTATTCACGGCACTCCCGCGCGCTCGACCTGGCCGACTCCGACGGCTACGGCACCCCGTCGCCCGAAGCGCTGGCGTGGCTGGCGGACGTGCAGCGCACGCTCGGCGCGCGCAACGGCGACGGCCGCCCGGTGCCGTCGATCGTCTTCCAGCACATCCCGCCGCAGGAGTTCTACCGGTGCCTGAAGGAGGTGCCGGCGTACACGCCCAACGCGGTGGAGGGCGTGCGCGCGTTCGCCGGACGCTGCTACGTGCTGGACCGCGAGGCGTGTCGCCCGGGCTCGGTGCTGGGCGAGTCGATCGGCTGCCCGGACGTCAACTGCGGCGAGGTGGAGACGCTGCGCGAGGCCGGCGGCTACTTCGCGCTGTTCTGCGGGCACGACCACAAGAACGCGTTCGTGGGGCGCGTGGACGGGATCGATCTGGGGTACGCGCCCACGTGCGGGTTCGCGTCGTACGGGCCGGCCTCGCGCATGCGCGGCGTGCGCCTGTTCGAGTTCCACGAGTCCGACCCGTCCGCCTACGTGACGCGCATGCTCACCTACGGCGCGCTGGTGGGGCGGTTCTCCGGCAACGAGCTGCGCGTGTTCATGGGCGACCATCTGGCCACCGACCTGCCGGGGCTGCGCACGCAGCTGCGCCGGCCGCGCGTGTTCGTCGCGACGGCGCTGACGGGCACGGCGCTCGCCGCGGCGTTCGCGCGTGCCGCCGGGGCCTTCGCACGGGCGTTCCGTCGCCGACGCTGACGCCGCCGGCGACGGCATCTACGCCCCCAATGCGACGCGGTCCGGGCGTCCCTTGTCGCGCCTCCCTTGAAATCAGCTTGGTTCCAAAGAAAACAGGGAGTGCGTGACGGGGGATTCCCGGACCGCGTCGCGGAGTAGGTCCGTGGCTCTACTGCTGCAGGTAGAGCACGTTGCTGTCCAGCGGAGGCACGTTCATGTGGTAGTCGACGATCTTGAGGAACGGCTTGGAGGTGTCCGGCTTGCTCTGGCCGGACGCCGAGGGATCACTGAACGACGATCCGCCGATCTCCCCCACCTTGTCCATGTCCGCCCCGGCGCGCACGTAGATGGCGTGGAACGGCTTGTTGATCTCCGCCTCGGAGTAGAACGTGCTGCCGTTGTAGCAGGCGTCGACGCCCTTGTTGCCGCCGCAGCGGTAGTCGGTGAGCGGGCCGGCGAGCTCGAGGCCCGTGTCGGAGTCCGGCGGGAACCACGAGTCGCCGCTCTGGTTGCCGGGCACGTGCAGCTTCACGGACGTGGGGTTGTCCGGGCTCATGTAGGCGTAGCCCTGGCTGCCGGAGGACGTGGCGTTGCCGGACTTGTCGATGGTGATGCACACCGAGCCGTCCTTCATGCAGTACTTGCCGGCGATGCCGGAGAAGTCGCCGGACTTGGCGGCGGAGCTCACGTCGGAGAAGCTCATGGCCTTGCTGGTCGAGGGCGAGGCGGACGCGCTCGGCGAAGCCGACGTCGAACCGGACGCGGAGGCGCTCGGCGAGGCGGAGGCGCCGCCCACGGTCGCGTCGGGCAGCTTGTCCCAGTCGGGCTCGGCGCCCACGAGGTAGTAGGCGGTCTCGTCCGACGGGGCGGGCTTCATGCCCACCATCGTGTTGGCGGTGTTCGTGGTCATGTTCGCCGGGATGAACGGGTTCGGCGACGAGGCGTCGGTGTACGGCGCCGTGGTGGTGTCGTAGAGCTTCGGATCGCGGTACAGCAGGTACGGGCGGTCCGAGTCCACGGCCTTCTGGCCCTTGGCCGCGTCCAGCGCGGACTGGTCGAAGTAGCCCTTCGACTCCAGCGCGCCGATGTCCGTGCCGGTGGGCACCACGAGGAAGAAGTCCTGCATGCGGTATTCGGCGGTGCCGGAGCAGGTGCCGGAGTCCTGCATGGTGCCGTTGCAGGAGAAGTTGTACACGCTCTCGGACGGCATCAGCTCGAAGGCGCCCACGTTCTGCTTGAGCAGGAAGGCGTCGTTCTCGCAGTAGGGGTCGGACATGCCGGCCGGGCACGAGGTCATCGTGCCGTAGCTGTACTTCGTGCCGTCGCGTCCCTGATCGTAGGTGATGCCGCCCATGTAGCCGAGGCCGTCGTAGGTCTCGCCGTCGCCGTCTAGGGTGATGCAGTCGCCGGCGTTCGTGCACCACGTGCCGGCGGCGAGGTCCGAGTTGCCGATGAGCATCTTGTGTCCGACCTCGGGGGAATCGTACGAGTAGGCGTCCTGCACGCCCTTCGCGTCCACGCCGTAGTACAGGGTGACGGACATGCCGTCGATCGTGGAACCGGGTTCCGGCTTGGAACCGGTCACCTTGCCGATGCTGTCCTTGGACGCCAGACGCGGCACGACGGTCACGTCGTAGCCCTTGGATTCCAGATCGGACTTGGCCGAGTCCTTGTCCTGGCCGATGATGTCCCAGCCGACGCCGTCGCCCTTCACGGCCACGCCCACGGCGATGCCCTTGTCCTTATCCTTGTCGGACACGGGCTGTCCGGCGGCCGGGTACGTGACGACCACGGAGCCCTCGGGGGTCTTCGAGGTGTCGTTGACGATGATCTGCTTGTACTTCACCGGCACGTTCATGCCGTCGATGGTGGACTTCACGTCCGCGGCCTGCTTGCCGATCACGTCGTCGGGCACGCCGGGGCCGGCGGACTCCTGCACGGTGACGGTCTGGCCCTTGCTTACGCGGTCGCCGGGCTTCAGGCCGTCGTAGCCGACGAACGCGCCCTTGGGCTGTCCGGAGAACATGGTCTTCTTCTGCGCGGTCACGCCCTTGGCCTTGAGCTGGTCGACGACGATGTCCGCGGTGAGCTGCTGGCCGGCCTCCACCTTGACGTCCGACGCCTGCGGCAGCACCACGCCGCCCCACAGGCCCTGCCGCCACGTGAGGTACGCGCCGGCGCCGCCCGCGGCGATCACCAGCACGACGGCGAGGATGGCGGCGATCAGCTTGCCGTGGCGCTTGCGCGGCTTGGCGGGCTTGGCAGGCTCTGCGGGCGCGGCCTGCTCGGGCGACGCCGCGGGCTGCACCGGCTGCGGCGCGGACGGTGCGGGCTGGGGATGGACCGGAGCCGGCTGGGCGGGCGCAGGAGCCGCCGGCTGAGGCTGAGCCGGGGCGGGAGCGGGCTGCACGGGCGCGGGCTGAGCCGGGGCAGGAACAGGCTGCGGCGGCTGCGCAGGCTGCGCGGGTTGCGGCGCGGCCTCGGGCGTCGGCACCGGCGCAGGAGCCGCAGGCGCGACAGGCGCGGCGGGACCGGCGGTCGCGGCCGGCTCCTCCACGTCGAACGGATGGCCGCAGTTCATGCAGAACCGCGTGCCGGGCTCGTTCTTGGTACCGCATTGCGTACAGAACATCGGATCCCTTTCCTCGGGCGTCATCTCTCGCCGTCCATCGTAGTCTCCGCACGTATCGCCGCACGAGAGTCGCCCGAAACGTGCCGCCGCAGACGTCGCCACCTCCTAACATGGCCGTTCATCGCAACGTTGCGACGACCGACCGTCGAGGCACCGCCTAGCATCCCCCAAAATGGCCATCCATCACAACGTTGCGACAAGTGACCATCCAAGGGTTATCCGCCGATCCCTGAAATGGCCATTCATCGCAACATTGCGACGATCAGCCACCGAAGTACCATCCGTAGATTCCCAAGACGGCCAATCGTCACAACGTTGCGATCACTGGCCAACACGGCAACGCATGCACCCCGTCACAACGACTCCCCATCGCAACGTTGCGACGATCGACCATCGAGACACTGTCCGCCGGCCCCTACAATGGCCGTTCGTCGCAACGTTGCGGCCATCGACCGACGAAGCGCTGCTCACAGACCCCCAAAAATGGCTTCCCATCACAACGTTGCGATGTACGGACGGCGCGGGGATCGGCACATGGGAGGAAACGCCGGCGCGAACGGAACGCCATCGCCCGGGCCGGTCGCGACCGTCGGTGTGATAAGATGTATGTTATCTGATGTCTGATGTCTCACTGCTGAGCGCATCGTCACACGGCATCCCATCCGACACGATCACACGATCCGGCGGCGTCGCGCCCCGACGCACCGGAGGAACAGAGGTTCTCATGCGTTGGCAGACCACGGATTTCCCCGACGGCGAGGGCACGCTCCGCGTCGCCTTCATCGCGCGGGGCGACGGCGAGCTCTGCCGCGCGGTGCCCGATGCCTCTCCCGCCCCCGCCGATTCCACCGGCTCCGTCAACACCACCGACACCGCCGGCACCAACGCATTCCTCTCGATCGGCATCCGCGACGGCCACGCGCTGGTCGAGGCCCGCGGCATGGCGCCGGATCCCCACGACCCGAACGCCCCGCGCGACGCCGTGCTGGACATGGAGGACGCGTTCAACCTCTCCCCCGGCACCGCGCACGAGCTGACGCTCACCTTCGGACGCTTCGGCACGCGCGTCCATCTGGACGGCTACCAGTGCTTCGCCTCCGCCGGCGATCTGGCGCCCACGCGCCTCGGCCCCTCCGGGCGCTTCATCCTCGCCGAGGAGGCCACGCTCGCCACGCGTCCCGAACCGCTCCGCGCCGAGGAGATCGCCCGCACCGCCCCGGCCGTGGAGCCGGACGTCGTCTTCGCCGGCCCCGCGCTCGCCCCGCGCGACGTGCGGCGCATCGCGCACCTGCGCGAGGGGGCGATCGCGGCGCAGTTCCGCGTGCGCGGGCGCGGGCAGAACGGCGTGATCCTCGCCGCCGGCATCGGCGACGACCAGCGCATGACCGTGCGCATCGAGCCGGACGGCATCGCGCTGACCATGCGCGACGACGACGGCCCGACGACCTACCGCGCGCCCGGCGACTGGGACGACGGCGACTGGCATCATCTGGCCGTCCGCGCCTGCCGCGGGGCCGTGGAGCTGTTCATGGACGGCGTGAGCGTGCTGCACCAGAGCGGGCAGATGTGGTTTGCCGATCTGGCGCGCGGCGCCGCGGCAACGGCAACGGTCCCCGATTCCTCCCCCGCCCCGATCGACCGCCTGACCGTCGGCTGCGACCTGAGGGGCGTGCGCCTCATGGGCGAGGTGCGCCAAGGCGGCGTCCTGTTCCAGGCGCCCACCGACGGGCAGATCGCGCGCCTCGCCCACGCCGCCCCGCTCGTCACCACGGCCCTGTTCGACGCGGGATACGCCGGCTCGGCCAGCTACCGCATCCCCTCGCTCGTGCGCACGCCGCGCGGCACGCTGATCGCCGGCGCGGACCGGCGCACCGCGATCAGCAACGACGCGCCCAACCACATCGACTTCGTGATCCGCCGCTCCACGGACGGCGGACGCACCTGGCTGCCGATGCAGACGGTCATCGCCATGCCCGGGCGCGAGGACGGGCTCGAAGGCGCCAGCGCCATCGACTCCTGCCCCGTGGCGGACGCGCGCACCGGCCGCGTGACGGTGCTCATCGACCTCAACCCCGGCGGCATAGGCCTGACCAACTGCGAGCGCGGTCTCGGCGTGGACGCGCACGGCGACCTGAAGTTGTGGGACGCCGACGGCAACGAGACCACGCTGAGCCGCGTGCCGGACGCCGGCGACGTGTGGCGATCGCCCCGCCGCGCCCCGGCCGGCCAGCGCTGGCATGCGGCGCGCACCTGCTACGTCGCCGAGATCCATTCGGACGACGACGGCGCCACGTGGAGCGAGCCGCGGCTCATCGACCACATGGTCAAGGAGCCGTGGATGCGCTTCATGGGCGTGTGCCCCGGCGCGGGCATCCAGCTGACGCGCGGAGCCCATGCCGGGCGTCTGCTCGTGCCGTTCTACTGCAGCGGCGACAGCCGCGTGCACTATTCGAACGGCGCGCTGATCAGCGACGACGGCGGCGAGACGTGGCGCCGGGGCCGCATGGTCAACGAGGGGCGCACGATCAACGGCCGCACGGTGGATCCGGTCACGATGCGCGACGACGACGCCACCGGCAGCGAGACCGTGTTCGTGCAGCGCGCCGACGGCGACGTGGTGGCGTTCTTCCGCAACCAGAATGCGAGCGGCCGCGTGGGCAAGGCCGTCAGCCACGACGGCGGCGAGACGTGGGACGGGCTCGAGTTCGACCCCGCGCTGCCGGAGATCTTCAGCCAGCCGAACGCGATCGCCGCGCCCGGACTCGGCGACGACGCGGTGCTGTTCGCCAACGCCAGCCAGATGCTGCCCTATCGCGGGCGCGGCGTGGTGCGGCTCAGCGTCGACGGTGCGCGCACATGGAGCCGCAGCCTGTGCGTGCATCCCCATCATCACGTCTACCAGTGCATGGCCGCGTGCGACGATTCGACGCTCGGGATGCTCTGGGAGATAGAAACGTCGGGGGTCTACATTACGTATATCCCCTTCGCATGGTTGTCAGGCGGCCACGGCGAGGGCGCCAGGGTCGCAGAACGCAAGCACCACCAAGGCAAGGAGTCATCATGACCAGCCCAGCAGTCCAGGCAGACCATGGGGATGCCGACCACGTGAACCGATACGGCGAGATGGAACTCGCCACGCTCGTCCGTCTGTCCATGGGGCAGTCGGCCACGCCGGTGGCGTCGCGCAGCCGGTGCGACGAGACGATGGACGCGATCAAGTCGTACATCCTGCGCGAACGCCTGCAGCCCGGCGACGTGCTGCCCACCGAGACGCAGCTGTGCGACGACATCGGCGCGTCCCGCTCCTCCGTGCGCGAGGCCGTGCGCAAGCTCGAGGCGCTCAACATCGTCAGGGTGGAGCACGGCAAGGGCACCTTCGTGGGGTCGCTCTCGCTCGACCCGATGGTGGAGACGCTCGCGTTCCGCTCGATGATCTCCGTGGGCAAGAACTTCACCGACCTGCAGGACGTGGTGGAGATGCGCCGCTTCCTCGATCTGGGCTGCGCCGACGAGGTGGTCGCCTCGCTGGCCGGCAGCGAGCAGCCGCACCTCATGGAGCTCGCCGACGCCATGTCCTCCACCGCCAAGGAGGGCAAGACCTTCCTTTCGCTGGACATCGACTTCCACATGGGCGTGCTCGACGCGCTCGACAACACCATCGTCAAGCAGATGGTGCGCTCGCTGTGGCTGGTGCACATGGCCGTGCTCCCCCAGCTCGGTCTGCCGGTCTCCAGCGAGCTGGACCGCACGGCGGACGCGCACCGGCGCATGCTCGACGCGGCGCTGGCCGGCGACGTGGACGGTTACCGCGAGGCCGTGAGCGACCACTACGAGCCGATCGAGTCGATCCTCAAGCACCGCATCCAGGAGCAGTGAGCGGCCAGGAACGGGAAGGCCCCTTGGAATCGCAGGATTCCAAGGGGTCTTCCCATGTGCGGGGCGGTATGCCGGCGTATGGGCGGCAGCCGGTCGGGACCTCGGTCGGGCCGCGCTACTTCACGCGGCGGCCGGCGCACCAGACGTGCTGCACGGCCAGCGTGCCGGGATCGGTGAGCAGCAGGTCGGCGGCGTAGCCGGGGGCCACGAGGCCCAGCGGCGCGCCGGTGACCTTGTTCGGGCGGTCGAAGCCGAACGCCTTCGCCGGGGTGAGGCTCGCGGCCTCGATCGCGTCGGTCAGGCCCATGCCGAGCTCGTGCACCGCGCGCCGCACGGCCACCTCGAGGATGAGCGTGGATCCGGCGATCGCGCCGTTGGAGACGAGCCTGGCGTGCCCGTCCACCACGTTCACGTCGAGCGCGCCCAGCTTGTAGGCGCCGTCCGCGCAGCCGGTGGCGGCCATCGCGTCGGTGACGAACGCGATGCGGTGGGGCGCGAAGCCCAGGCCCAGGCGGACCATCGGGTTCTGCACGTGGAAGCCGTCGTTGATGAGCTCGATCGTGACGCGCGGATCCTCCACGGCGGCCGGGATCGGGCCCGGCTCGCGGTGGTGCAGCCCGTTCATCGCGTTGAACATGTGCGTCATCAGCCTCGCGCCGGCGTCGAACGCGCGGCGCGCCGTGGCGTAGTCGGCGTCGCAGTGGCCCACGGCGGGCACCACGCCGGCCTCGGCGAAGCGGCGGATCGCCTCCATGCCGTGCTCGCGCTCGGGGGCGAGCGTGATCTGGCGCAGCGTGCCGTCGGCGGCCTCGAGCAGACGCTCCACGCGCTCGGGCGTGGGGTCCACGAGGCAGTTCGGGTCGTGCGCGCCCTTGCGGGAGAGCGCCAGGAACGGGCCCTCCAGGTGCGAGCCGAGCACGTCCGGGCGCCTGGCCATCACGTCGCGCACGGTGGCGAGGTTGCGTTCCATCACGTCCAGCGGATTGGTGATCAGGGAGAGCACCTGACGGGTGGTGCCGTGCAGCATGTGGTGCGCGCGCGCCACCGAGATGGCGTCCGCACCGTCGTCAAACGAGCACTCCCATGCGCCGTGGACGTGGATGTCCACGTAGCCGGGGGTGACGAGCATGCCGCCGGCGTCCACCGTCGTCACGCGGTCGGGGCCGCCGAGGTGGGCGATGCGGGCCTCGCAGTCCGCATCGCCGGTGCCCACGGCGTCGATCGTCCCGTCCACCACGCTCACCCAGGCGCCCAGATCCACGCCCTGCGCGTCGGCCTTCACCGCGTTGCGGATCACGAAGGTGCCGGCGGGCGCGGCGAACGCGTCCTCGATGGCCCTGGCCTGCGCCTGATGAATCGGATCAACCATGATGTGTCTTCAGCCTCTCGATCAGATGGCCTGCCAGGCCGGCTTGTGCTCGAAGGAGTAGCGGTAGTAGTCCTTGTTGCGCAGCTTGGAGGCGGCCTCCTCGTCCACGATGATCGTGGCGTGCGGGTGCAGCTGCAGCGCGGAGGCGGGGCAGTAGGAACTGATGCCGCCCTCCACGGTCTCCGCCACGGCCTCGGCCTTGCCGGCGCCGAAGGCGAGCAGCACGAGGTGGCGCGCCTTCATGATCGTGCCGATGCCCTGCGTGATGCAGTGCGTGGGCACCTGGTTGATGTCGTTGTCGAAGAAGCGCGCGTTGTCGATGCGGGTCTGCTCGGTGAGCGTCTTGACGCGCGTGCCGGAGGCGAGCGAGGAGCCCGGCTCGTTGAAGCCCACGTGGCCGTCGGTGCCGATGCCGAGGATCTGCACGTCGATGCCGCCCGCGGCCTCGATCGCCGCATCGTAGGCGGCGCCGGCGCCGGCGACCTTCTCGCCGTCCTCCAGCGGGGTGCCGTTGAGCACGTCGCCGGGCACGTGCACCTTGGCCGGGTCGAGGCCCAGCGGCTCCACCACGGTGCGGTGGATGGTGGCGTGGTACGACTCGGGGTGGGTCAGCGGCAGGCCGATGTACTCGTCCAGCGCGAAGCCCTGCACGCCGGAGACGTCGATGCCCTCGGCCTTGACGATCTTGGCCAGCGCCTGGTAGGCGGCCAGCGGGCTCGAGCCCGTGGCCAGGCCCAGCACCGCGTTCGGCTTGGCCTTGATGAGATCGGCGACGCAGCGGCCGTACAGCTCGCCCGCCTCCTCCTGGTTCTTGACGATGATGACTTCTGCCATGCTTGGATCCTTTCGTGGTATGCGTGATGCGTGTGACGTGATGGCGGGCGTCCGGCGGGTGGGAGCGCGGACGCCCGGGAACCGAGCGGCCCCGGACCGGAGTGCCGGGACCGGGGCCGCGGGGCCGTCAGGCCTCGGTGGAGGCGGAGACCTCCTCGGGGGTGCGCTTGAGCTCCATGCCGACCTCCTCGAGAACGGCGGCGACGCGCTTGACGTTGTCGCCCTTGAGCGGCAGCACCGGGTTGGGCATCTGGTTGGTGTCGAACACGCCGAGCAGCGCCATGGCGGTCTTGAAGGCGCCCACGCCGGAGCCGAAGCCGGCGACGCCCTGCGGCACGGTGACGATGCGCATCAGCGCGGCCAGCCAGTCCTGCTCCTTGCGCACGGTGGCCCAGTCGCCGGCTTCGGCGGCCTTCCACATGCGCACGTAGCCGGTGGCCTCCACGTTGGCCAGGCCCGGCACGGAGCCGTCGGCGCCGGCCATGTACGCGCCGTCCACCACGACCTCCTGGCCGGTGAGCAGCGTCAGCGGGTGGCCGGCCTTCTTGTTGTCGTCCACGAGGAAGCGGAACGCCACGTCGTCGTTGGAGGAGTCCTTGACGCCGGAGAGCACGCCCTCCTTGCCGAGCTTGATGAGCAGGTCGTTCGGCAGCTTGGTGTGCACGCACACCGGGATGTCGTAGGCGAACAGCGGCAGGTCCGGCACGGCCTCGTGGATGAGGCGGAAGTGGCGCTCGATCTCCGGCACGCCGCCGAGGGCGTAGAACGGGCAGGTGGCCACGATCGCGGACGCGCCGAGCTCCTTGGCCTCCTTGGCGTGCTCGATGACGCGGTTGGTCTCGGTGTCGATGCAGCCGACGAACACCGGGACGCGGCCGTCCACGATCTCCATGACGGTCTGGATGATCTCGCGGCGGCGGGCATCGGTGCTGAACGCCACCTCGCCGGAGGAGCCGAGGGTGAACAGACCGTCGACGCCGGCGTCGATCATGCGGTTGAGCGAGCGGGCGAAGCTGACCTTGTCGACCTCGCCGTCGGCGGTGAGCGGGGTGACGACCGGCGGGATGACGCCACGGAACTGGGTTGCCATAGTTGTTGTGTCCCTTCTTGGATGGGTTGTTGGGTTCTGGTGGCCGGGGCCCGCGGAGGCCCCGGCCGGTTTGGCTGTCGGCGTGCCGTGCGTCGCGTCAGGCGCGCGGGGCGCACTCGGCTGCGGTCGGGTGCAGCAGGGAGGGCGCGGCGCCCATGAGGATCTTGGTGTACTCGTCCTGCGGGTTGCGCATCACGTCCATGGTCTTGCCGCGCTCCACGACGGTGCCGTGGTTCATGACCATGACCTCGTCGGAGATATAGCGCACGGTCTGGATGTCGTGGCTGATGAACACCATCGACAGGCCGAGCGTCTTCTTGAGGTCCGAGAGCAGGTTCAGGATCTGCGCGCGCACCGAGACGTCCAGGGCGGACGTGGGCTCGTCGGCGATGATCGCGTCGGGCTTCAGGGACAGGGCGCGGGCGATGGCGACGCGCTGGCGCTGGCCGCCGGAGAGCTGGCCGGGCAGGGCGCCGAGCACCGAGGTGGGCAGGCCCACCATGCGGATCAGCTCGTGCGCGCGCCTGTCGCGGTCGGCCTTGGATCCGAGCTGGTGCACCACCAGCGGGTCGATGAGCTGGTCGATCACGCTCATGCGGGCGTTGAGGGCGGTGGCCGGGTCCTGGAAGACCACGGAGACCACGCGGCCGATCTGCATGCGCTCCTTGGCGGTGCGGTGCGTGACGTCCTGGCCCTTGAAGAACACCTTGCCGCCGGTGACCTGCTGCAGGCCGCACATCACGTTCGCGGTGGTGGACTTGCCGCAGCCGGACTCGCCGACGATGCCGATGGTCTGGCCGGGCATGAGCTTGAGGTTCACCTTGTTGACCGCGGTGATCCTGTTCTTGTGGAACAGGCCGGATCCGGCGCGGGTGGTGAACACCACCTCGACGTCCTTGAGCTCGATGATCGGCACGTTCGGGTCGGTCTTCGGGGTTTCGATCGCGTGGCTCATCGCTTGCCTCCTTCCTGGGCGGTGGCCGCGACGGGCGCGGGGGCGTCCGCCACGTCGGCGTTCTCGGGCAGTGCCGCGTAGAAGTGGAACGTACCGGGCACCTGCTTCATGATCGGGCGGGTGTTGAGGCCCACGTCCGGGTGGCTGGAGCGCGGCGCGAAGCGGTCGCCCTTCGGGAAGTCGGCCGGGGACGGCACGGTGCCGGGCACCTGGTGGAGCCTTCCGGCGCCGGCCTCGATGGAGGTGACGGAGCCGAGCAGGCCGCGGGTGTACTCGTGGCGGGGATCGGTGAGGATCTCCTTGGTGGAGCCCTGCTCCACCACCTGGCCGGCGTACATGACGGTGATCGAGTGCGCCACCTTGGCCACGAGGGCGAGGTCGTGCGAGACGAAGATCATCGCGAAGCCGAGCTTCTCGCGCAGCTCGTTGAGCAGGTCGATGACCTGCTTCTGCACGGTCACGTCGAGGGCGGTGGTGGGCTCGTCGGCGATGATGAGCTTCGGGTCGCGGGTCAGGGCCATGGCGATGAGGACGCGCTGGCGCTGGCCGCCGGACAGCTCGTGCGGGTAGGACTCGAGCGTGCGCTTCGGGTCGAGGCCCACGAGCTCGAGCAGCTCCTCGGCGGTGCGGGTGCCGCCGCGGGAGGTGAGCTGCTTCATCTGCGCCTTGATGAGCATGGACGGGTTGAGCGAGGAGAGGGCGTCCTGGTAGACCATGGCGATCTCGTGGCCGCGCAGGGCGTTGTGCTCCTTGGGATCCATGCCCACGAGGTTCTTGCCGTCGAACAGGATCTCGCCGCTGATCTTGGCCTTCGGGTCCAGCAGGCCCATGATGGACAGGGACGTGATGGACTTGCCGCAGCCGGACTCGCCCACGAGGCCCATGGTCTCGCCGGGGCGCACGGAGAAGCTCACGTGGTCCACGACGTTCACGTTGCCGTGGCGCGGGAACTGGATGCACAGGTCCTTGACCTCGATGACCGGGGCCGCGGTGCTCTTGGGCTCGAAGCGGTCGGTGCGCTTGAGCTCGGCGGCCTTGAGGGCGGCAAGGGACTCGGCCAGGGACGCGGCCTGCTCCTTGTAGGCGGCGACCGGGTCGGTCAGGAGACGGTCCTCCTTGCGCTCGGCGGCGGCGTCCGCGGCGGTCTTCTCGATCGGGGCGGTCGGGGCGGCCACCATGGCGTCGGTGATGCCCTCGGACAGGATGTTGAGGCACAGCACGGTGATCATGATCGCGAGGCCCGGGAACATGGCCTGCCACCAGTAGCCGAAGATCACGCCAGCCTTGGCGGAGGACAGGATGTTGCCCCAGGTGGGGGTGGGCTCGGGGATGCCTGCGTTGATGAAGGACAGCGAGGCCTCGAACACGATGGCGTCGGCGACGGACAGGGTGGTGAACACCATGACCGGGGCGGCGATGTTGCGCATCACGTGCTTGTAGAGGATCCACGGGGCGCGGGCGCCGGAGACGATGACCGCGCGCACGTAGTCCTTGCCGTACTCGCTGATGATGTTGGCGCGCACGATGCGGGCGATCTGCGGCACGTAGAGCACGCCGATGGAGATGATGATGCCGATCATCGACTGGCCGAGGATGGACACGAACACGGCCGCCAGGGCGATGCCCGGGACGGACATGAACACGTCGATGACGCGCATGATGAGCTCGGAGATCCAAGTGCGGGTCACGGCGGCGAGGGCGCCGATCAGGGAGCCGACGACGAGGGCGAACGCGATGGAGCTCAGGCCGATGACCAGCGAGTAGCGGGCGCCGTACAGGACGCGGGAGAGCACGTCGCGGCCGAGGTTGTCGGTGCCGAACCAGTGCTCGCCGGTGGGCGCCTGGTAGCTCATCGTGATCTCGAGCGGGTCGTGCGGGGCCAGCACGGGGGCGAAGACGGCGCAGATGACGAGCAGGGCGATCACCACGAAGGAGATCTTGCTGCCCAGGGTCATCTTGCTGAAGCGATTGAATTTGACGCCGGGCTTGCTTGCGGCCGCGGCTGCTTTGTTCTTGCCGAAGAGCATCGTCACACCGTCCTGATTCGCGGGTTGATCAGCACGTAGAGCAGATCAACGATGATGTTGATGATGATGAACGCGAGGGCCACCACGAGCACCACGCCCTGGACGAGCATCGGCTGGTTGCCGTTGATGCCGTCGAACATCGCGGTGCCCATGCCGGGCAGGGCGAAGATGACCTCGATGACGATCGCGCCGCCCATGAGGTAGCCGATCTTCATGCCGAGGGTGGTCACCGGGGTGATCAGGGCGTTGCGGAACACGTTGCGGGCCACGACGACGCGCTTGGGCACGCCGGCGCCGATGGCGGTGCGCACGTAGTCCTTGTCGAGCTCCTCGACCATCGAGGTGCGGATGATGCGGGTCAGCTGGCCGGCCACGGGCAGGCCCAGAGCGAAGGACGGCATGGCCATGCGGGCCAGGTAGGCGCCGGGATCCTGGGTGAAGGGCACCAGGTCGCCGGAGCCGGGCAGGAGGGCCATCTTGATCTGCAGCACGTAGATGAGCAGCACGCCCAGCCAGAAGGACGGGGTGGCGATGGCGATGATGGAGACGACGCGGATGAGCTGGTCGACCCAGGTGTCGCGGTAGAGAGCCGCGAGCACGCCGAAGACGATCGCGAAGACGATCGCGATGAGCAGGCCGATGAACGTCAGCTGCAGGGTGATCGGGAAGGCCTGGCCGACGCGGGCCGCGACGGAGTCCTTGTTGACGCCGTAGACGCCCATGTCGCCGTGGAACAGACCGCCGATGTAGTTGAAGAACTGCTGCCACCACGGCAGGTCGTAGCCCATCTCGTGGCGGAACGCGGCCAGGGCCTCCGGGGTGGAGTTCTCGCCGAGGGCGGCCACCGCGGGGTCGTACTGGGAGAAGGACATGAGGAAGAACACCAGGAAGGTGACTCCGAATGCCATGAACGGCAGGGCGACCAGTCGCCTGCCCAACAGTCGTAACAGATTGCTCACTTTGCTTCGATGCTCCTTGATTCGCGCCGTCGCGCCCGTGCGCGGGCATAGTGAGGGGGAGCCCCCGGGTTTCCCCGAAGGGACTCCCCCGTTTCCCTATGGTCCGTGCCCCTTGGGGGCGTGGACGATGCTATGGATGGATTGACGTCAGCTGTTCAGCTTGGCCTTGACCAGGTTGATGCCGGTGGAACCGATGGCGCCCCAGGACGAGAACACGCCCTTCTTGACGGCCGTCGTTGTCTTGCGGTGGAACAGCGGGTACAGCGGGACCTCTTCGCTCAGCAGGTCGAAGCACTGGTTCCAGTCCTCCTGGCGCTCCGAGTCGGAGGAGGCGGAGAGGGCCTTGTCCATGAGCTCGTGCAGCTGGGTGTAGCCCTCGGAGTCCTTCCAGAAGGTGCGCTGCTTGGTCCAGGCGTTGTCGCCGTACCACCAGTTCATGAGCAGGTCGGGGTCGTTGCCGAACACGGACGGGTCGCCGGGGGCGAGGACCATGGAGTAGTCGGCGTCGTCCTTGTCCGTGATGGACGGGTACAGGGCGGAGGACTTCATGGACTGGATGTCCACGTTCATGCCGATCTCGGCGAGGTCGTTCTTGATCTGCGGGGCCAGCTGGGTGATCCAGGAGTGGTCGGTGGTGTACAGCGTGAAGCTGATCGGGGTGGTCACGCCGGCCTCGGAGAGCAGCTCCTTGGCCTTGGCGGTGTCCTTGGTGTACACGTTCTTGGCCTGGTGGTAGTACGCGGACTCCTTGGGCAGGAAGCTCGTGGCGGCCTCGGCCTGGCCGCTCATCTGGTTGGAGATGAGCTTGTCCACGTCGATCGCGTAGAACACGGCCTGGCGCACGCGCTTGTCGTTGAACGGGGCCTTCTTGGTGTTGAACATCAGGAACGGCAGGTTGAAGCCCTGGGCGGTCTGCAGCTCGGAGCCGGAGGACTGGAGGGTCTGGAAGGCCTGGGCCGGGACCATCTCCATGATGTCCGTCTTGCCGCCTTGCATGGCGGTGACGCGTGCGGTGTCGTCAACGGTCACGTTCCACACCATGTACTTGGTCTGGGCCGGGTACTGGCCGTTGTACTGGTCGTTCTTCTCGAACTTGACCTGCTGATCCGTGATCTCGGTGTACTTCCACGGGCCGGAGCCGGTGGGCATGCTCTTGAGCTCGTCGTTGCTCTTGGCGGTCGGGACGATCGGGATGAGGGCCAGACGCTGCTGGAACAGCGGGAACGCCTTCTTGAGCTTGAAGGTGACCTCGGTGTCGGACTTGGCCTCGACGGAGTCGATGAAGTCGAGCATCGAGATGTACAGGGAGCCGGAGGCGGTGGAGCGCTCGTAGGAGCTCACGACGTCCTTGGCGGTGACGGCGGTGCCGTCGGAGAACTTGGCGCCGTCGCGCAGGGTGACGGTGTACTCGGTGTCGGAGACCTTCTGCGGGTCGCCCTTGGCGAGTGCGGCGTACGGCTCGTAGGTGGTGTAGTCGAGCGCGTACAGCGGCTCGGTGACGTGCCAGTTGGCGGCCAGCGGGAGCGCGCCCGAGGTGGTCGGGCTGAAGTCGCGGCTGGCGTAGGCGACCTGCGCGGTGATGGTGTCGGCCACGGACGTGCCCACCTTCGCGGTCTGCGTCTGGGCGTTGCCGCCGCCGCAGCCGGCGAGCATCATAAGACCGGCGACCGCAGCTGCCACCGCGGCCTTGAACTTTCCATTTCTCCTGATCATGTGATCTCCTCATCGTTGAGTGAACTTGGACCACCGTTCGACCCGCGACGTGATCCTTTCCTGTGTCGTTACTGGTTGCGCGGTTTCTTGCCGAGCCCCGTCGCGTGACCGGCCGCGTGGCCGGTCGGGTGACGATGCCGGAGGTCCACTGTGCTGAACCGCTAACGTCGTTGTCGAACCTCCTTAATGGTAAGACGTCTGATGTCTGATTTCAAGTCGGTGTGTTGGGGTGTTCACTCTCCAGGACCCCTCCATCGACCTGTCCTACAGTCCACCAGCCGAAGATATCGGCCATATTTCAAGGTTCCGAGCTCGTTACCGAAGTGATAATGGTTGTTCACATCCACGAAATAAGACGTCTGATGTCTGTTCGGTTCGGCGTGTCCTACGCGAATCGCCGCCCGGGGAGGCGGCGTTGCGCTCCCTCGGACGGCGATCGTCAATCGTTCTACCCGCGCATGGACTGCAGCGTGCGCGTCATGCGCCGCGACGGACGCGGCGTCACAGCTTGGCGGCGAACCAGCGCGTGATGCTCGTCGGATGCGTGATCGCGGTGCCCACCACCGCGGCCCACGCGCCGGCCTGCATCACCTGATGCAGCTGGTCGGGCGTGTGGATGCGGCCCTCGCACAGCACCGGCACGTCCGGGAACGCCTCGATCATCTGGCCGAGCAACTCGAAGTCCGGGCCGTCGGTCTTGGGGCGCTCGCCGGTGTAGCCGGACAGCGTGGTGGAGATGATGTCCGTGCCGGCCTCCACGGCGCGCTCGGCGTCGGCGAAGCTGCCGCAGTCGGCCATCACGACCACGCCCTCGTCGTGCAGCGCGTGCACGGTCTCGGCGTAGGTCAGGCCGTCCGGGCGCGGGCGACCGGTGGCGTCGATGGCGATGATGTCGGCGCCGGCGGCCGCGCAGCAGCGCGCGTGGCGCAGCGTCGGCGTGATGTACACGCCCTCCTCGCCGTCCTTCCAGATGCCGATCACCGGCACGCTCACCTGGCCCTTGATGGCCGCGATGTCGGAAAGCCCCTGGCAGCGGATGCCCACGGCGCCGCCCTCTACGGCCGCCATGGCCATCTGCGCCATGGTCTCCGGGTGACGCAGCGGCTCGCCCGGGTACGCCTGGCAGCTCACCACGAGGCCGCCCTTGATCTTCTCGATTGCCTGATGCATGTCCTGTGTTCCTTTCCTGCTGTACCTATGTGTCTCTATGTCGCTATGTTCGGACGGCTCCGACGGCCCCGCGGCGCTACGCGATGCTCCGGTGCACGGCCACGGCCGCGCCCACGAGCGGGGCGTCGCCGCCGAGCAGTCCCTCGACGAGCGGCGTGGGGCGCACGAGCGGCAGCGCCGAATCGGCGAAGCCCTCCCGCAGCGCGTCCCACCACAGCGGTCCGGCCTTGACGACCGAGCCGGAGACCACGATCACGTCCGGGTCGATGAGGTTGCCCATGCCGCCGATGCACTCGCCCAGCGCGCGGGCGCTGTCCTCGATCACGCCGCGGGCGAGCGCCTCGCCGTCCGCCGCGCGACGCGCCACGTCGGCGCCGTCCGCCGCTGGGGCGGGGACGGTCCCGCCGCTGTCCGCGCCGCCGGAACGCTCCTCCAGCCTGCGGTTGTACAGGTCGCGCAGTCCGGTGCCGGAGGCGACCGGCTCGATGTGTCCGCGCGTGGTGCCGCACGAGCACAGGAAGCCCTCGCCCAGCGCCGCGGGGACGTGCCCCGCGTGCCCGGCCACGCCGTGCGCGCCCTGGAACAGCCGGCCGTCGATCACGATCGCGCCGCCGATGCCGGTGCCCACGCCGATCGAGAGCACGATGCCCCGGCCGCGGCCCGCGCCGTAGCCGGCCTCGCCCAGACCGTGCGCGCCCACGTCGCCCACCATGTGCACCGGCAGGTCGGTCACGGCCGCGAACGCGCGGTACAGGTTCTGGCCCTTCCATCCGGGCAGGATGTCGGTGGCGGAGACGATCTCGCCGGTGGCGCTGTCCGGCACGCCGGCCGCGGCGATGCCGATGCCGGACACCTCCACGCCGTTGTCCGCCGCCCACGCCAACTGCTCGGCGCACAGGGCCGTCAGGCGCTCGCGGATGCTGTCGCCGCCGCGCGACGCCTCGGTGGGGATGGCGCGCTCGTGGGACGTCGCGGGACGGGCGTCCGCCACATCGTCCGCGGCACCGCCGGCGGGCAGCGTCACGAAGCCGGATGCGATCTTGGTGCCGCCGATGTCGAACGCGAGATAGGTGGGCCCGGCGATGCTCATGCCGCGACCGCCTCGTGGATGCGCGACAGGAACCCGAGACGCTCCTCGATCGTGGCGTCCTTGGGCACGCACACCTTGGCGCCCACGTAGTCGAGCGGATGGTCCTGCGTCAGCGAGGCGGCGACGGTGGCGCGGATGGCGTCGGCGTCCATGAGCGACGTGGGCTCGTCCGGGTTCATGGGCAGGTGGCCGTCGATCCAGCCGTAGCCGTACTGCGTCTCCTCGGGGCCGGCGCCGGAGAACATGAGTCCGGAGAGCACCCCGGCCTTCGCGGCCTCGGCGACGTGCTCCACGGCGGTCTCGGCGGTGCGGCCCTCGACGACCGAACGGCCCCAGTTCACGGTCAGGCCGATGCCCGCCTCGCGGCACAGCGCGATCTCGTCCTCGATGGGCAGGAAGCCCTTCTCCGGCTTCTGGCCCTCCACGTACTTGTCGCAGTGCTCGATGACGAGCCTGGCACCGGACCAGTCGAGCTGCGCCAGCGCCTCGAGGGAGGCGGCCATGGCGTCGCGGCTGGCGATCCTCGTGGGCGCGGAGTGGATCTCGACGTACTTCACGTCCTGGCCGTCGCGCCACTGGGCGAAGTCGGCGAGCGCCTCGCGCAGCTGCTTCATGAACGCGAGCGCGGCCCTGCGGCCGTCCTCGTCCGGGCTGGCGAGACCGAAGTTCGGGTCCTTCCACACGTGCTGCATGGTGCCGGGGATGACGGTGACGGTGTTGCTGCGCCAGTGCCTGGGCAGGTGGGCGGCCAGCCAGATGCGGTCGGCCGATTCCCTGAGGTCGCCGGGGAACGGCAGTTCGGTGCCGTCGATCCACGGCTGCTCCCCCAGCAGGTCGTAGTAGGATTCCTGGGCTTCGCGCCCCTGCGGCAGTGACGCGTACGCGCCGACGACGAATGATGGCATCTGGTTTCCTCCTTGAAATGCTCGTGCCTCGAACATTTCTTATCGTACTATCATCAGACGTCTGATGTCTACCGTGTTAACGGCGCGCCCCGCAGGAAACCTCGCGGAAACAGACCGTCAGCCGCGGCGCGCCGGACGTTCGCCGCAACGTTGCCGCAAACGACCACCGGAGGCCCCCGATCGCCCCGCAGCATGGCCGCTCATCGCAACGTTGCGACGAACGACCACCGAAGCTCTCCCGACTACCCCGCAAGATGGTCGATCACCACAACATTGCTACGAACGACCATTGAAGACCACCCTGACACCCCACAGCATGGCCGATCACCGCAACGTTGCGATCGGAAACCACCCAACCACACAGGCCACTGCCCGATCCGGCCGATCACCACAACGTTGCCGCGAACGACCATCGGAGACCACCCGGCTGCCCCGCAGCATGGCCGATCGTCACAACGTTGCGACGGCGGAACGGACCGGTCGGTCAGCGGAACAGCGAGACGCCGCGACGCGCCATGCAGAACGCGTTGCCCAGCCACGTGTGGCGGGAGTTGGGCCACACGGCGCCCAGACGCGGCGCGTTCTGGCTCATCCAGATGCTCGGCACACGGCCGTCCGCGCTGCGCGAGCCCAGCAGGTTGAAGCCGTTCTTCTCCCGCAGCCAGTCCGGGTGCTGCGTGGCGATGGCCAGCCCCTCCTCCAGCGTGAGCGGGATGCGCTCGTCGGAGTCGATGAGCTTGCGCGCCACGTCCGGCTCGCGGTTGGTGTACTTGGTGCCGGTGTGCGGCTCCACGACGATGTAGAACGGGCCTTCGGGCGGCTCGAAGCCGTCCTGCGGCAGGAAGCTCGCGATGTCGCGCGGGGGCATGGTGGTGAACCCGGCCATGCGGTTGATGGACGTGCGCGAGATCAGCGATTCCGGCGAGACCAGCTCGCGCGTGGGCACCAGCAGGATGCGCTCGTCCAGATCGGTGTGTTCGAGCGCCTCGATGAGCGGACGGGCGAGCGCGCGGAACGCGGCGGCGCTCATGTCCGCCACGTCGGGATACCCCAGCGCCACGATGCGGTCCAGCTGATGCTGCGCTTCCACGGATGCCTTCGACATGTCTCCAGTGTAGGACAGGCGCGGGGCACTTCGCCCGACGCGGGATCCGGATGTGGTTTCGGACGTTCCGCGTGCCCGACGCGTCCGAAGTCACATCCGCCACCGGCCATGGATGGCGTTCCGGACACGTACGGGGCCGAATCCGTCCGCCGCCACATCCATCAGTGGTTTCGGATGTGGATCGGGACGAGTCCGGGCCCGAATCCGTCCGGATCCACGTCCGACATCGGCGACGGATGTGGATCCGGACGCGCCGCCGCGCTCCAGTCACCATATGGGACGTCCGCCGCGCCGCCGCCGCGCCGCCCGTACGATGGGAACGATATCCCACACCACCAGACTCAGAAGGTTGTTATGTCCGAGAAACTGAAGGTCGGCATCCTGGGCGCCACCGGCATGGTGGGCCAGCGCTTCGTGACCCTGCTCGAGAACCATCCGTGGTTCGAGGTGACCACCCTCGCCGCGTCCGCGCACAGCGCCGGCAAGACGTACGAGGAGGCCGTCGGCGACCGCTGGAAGATCGAGACGCCGATGCCCGAGTACGCGCGCCACATGACCGTGGTCGACGGCGACGACGCCGAGAAGGTGGCTGAGGGCGTCGACTTCATGTTCTCCGCCGTGAACATGCCGAAGGACCAGATCCGCGCCATCGAGGAGCGCTACGCGAAGACCGAGACCCCGGTCGTCTCCAACAACAGCGCGCACCGCTGGACGCCGGACGTGCCGATGGTCGTGCCGGAGATCAACCCGGAGCACTTCGCCGTCATCGAGCACCAGCGCAGGCGCCTCGGCACCACGCGCGGCTTCATCGCCGTCAAGCCCAACTGCTCGATCCAGGCCTACACGCCCGCGCTGGCCGCGTGGAAGGAGTTCGAGCCGCACGAGGTGGTGGTGAGCACCTATCAGGCGATCTCCGGCGCCGGCAAGACGTTCCGCGACTGGCCCGAGATGGTGGGCAACATCATCCCGTTCATCTCCGGCGAGGAAGCCAAGAGCGAGAAGGAGCCGCTCAAGGTGTTCGGCCACGTGGACGACGCCAAGGGCGAGATCGTGCCGTTCGACGGCCCGCTGAAGATCACGTCGCAGTGCATCCGCGTGCCCGTGCTCAACGGTCACACCGCCACCGTGTTCATCAACTTCGGCAAGAACCCCACCAAGGACGAGCTGATCGACCGTCTGGTCAGCTACACGTCCGAGGCGGCCCGTCTGGGTCTGCCGCACGCGCCGAAGCACTTCATCCAGTACCTCACCGAGGACGACCGTCCGCAGGTCAAGCTGGACGTGGACTACGAGGGCGGCATGGGCGTGTCGATCGGCCGTCTGCGCGAGGACTCGATCTTCGACTGGAAGTTCGTGGGGCTTGCGCACAACACGCTGCGCGGCGCCGCCGGCGGCGCGCTCGAATGCGCCGAGATGCTCAAGGCGCTCGGCTACATCGCCGCCAAGTGATTTCCGGTTGTGTGCGGCCGGGCCGCACACAACCGGAAATCATCCTGAGCGAGCGAAGCGAGTCGAAGGATCGTTGACTTCGCGCGCGATGGTCAAGGATCACGCGATGGTCAAGGATCACGCGATGGTCAAGGATCCTTCGGCTCCGTCCTGCGGACTCCGCTCAGGATGACGACAAGGCATACAGCGCAAAACACAAAACGTGCAGATACGACGAGTGGGGCGTCCCGATGAATCGGATCATCGGGACGCCCCACTCGTCGTATTCACGCGTCGTCCTACGCGCGCATCGTCTTATGCGCCTACGCGCGCCTACGCGCGACGCGGGTCGGCGATCAGCGGCCGGTGCCGCCGTAGACCACGGCCTCGATCTGGTTGGCGTCCAGACCGTAGGCGGTGTGCAGCGCGCGCACGGCGTCGTCGAGCTGGTCGAGCGGCACCAGGGCGGCGATGCGGATCTCCGAGGTGGAGATCATGAGCACGTTGATGCCCTTCTCGCTCAGCGCGGTGAAGAACTTGGCGGCCAGACCGGAGTGGGTCTTCATGCCCACGCCCACCACGGCCACCTTGCCCACGGCGGTGTTGACGTCGAAGTCGCGGTAGCCCAGCTCGTCGTGCTCGGTCTGCAGCACCTCCTCGGCCTTCTTGCGCGCCGTCTCCGGGACGGTGAAGGAGATGTCCGCGGTGCCCACGGACGCGCCGGCCTGCACGATCATGTCCACGTTGATGCCGGCGGTGGCCAGCTCGGTGAACACCTTGGCGGCCATGCCGGGCTCGTTCGGCACGCCGCGCACGGTGACCAGCGCCTCGGAACGGTCGTGCGCCACGCCGGAGATGACGGGGGCTTCGGGGCCGAGGTCGGGGAACAGGTCGCCCATGGACTTGGTGTTGTCGCTCATTGTGTTGCCTTTCGGAAGAATGCTTGGAAGTCGCTTGCGCTTGGCGCGCGGGTCGGTCGACGTCGGTCGACGTCAGTCGATGTTGGGCAGGGAGCGCGGATCGACGCCCTCGGGGACGATCAGCGTGCCGGGACGGTGCGAGAAGGAGGAGCGCACGTGCAGCGGCATGTTGAACCGCTGGGCGTACTCCACGCAGCGCAGCGCCAGCACCTTGGAGCCGCAGGACGCCATCTCCAGGATCGAGTCGTAGTCGATGTACGGGATGCGGCGCGCGGTGGGCACGATGCGCGGGTCGGCGGTGAACACGCCGTCCACGTCGGTGTAGATCTCGCACACGTCGGCGCCGAGCGCCACGGCGAGCGCCACGGCGGAGGTGTCGGAGCCGCCGCGGCCCAGCGTGGTGGCGTCGCCCTCGTCGTTGATGCCCTGGAAGCCGGCCACGATCGCCACCTCGCCCTCGGACAGCACGTTCTTGACGCGGTCCGGCTTGACGGCCTTGATGTGCGCGGCGCCGTAGCGGGCGTCGGTGAAGAAGCCGGCCTGCTGGCCGGTGAACGAGTGGGCGCGGTCGCCCGCGGCGTGGATGGCCATGGCGAGCAGGCTCATGGAGATGCGCTCGCCGGCGGTCATGAGCATGTCCATCTCGCGCTCGGGCGGGTTGGAGTCGATGCTCTTGGCCTGGTCGATGAGGTCGTCGGTGGTGTCGCCCATGGCGGAGACGACCACGGCCACCTTGTTGCCCTTCTTCTTCGTCTCGATGATGCGCCTGGCCACGCGCTTGATCGAATCCGTGTCGGCGACGGACGAGCCGCCGTACTTCTGCACAATCAGAGCCACTGGAAGTCCTATTCTCTCTGCCGCTCGGTAGTGGTTACCCAGCTTACGCAATCGCGACGATTATAGGGGCCGGGTGCCGTCTGTTGCCCGGCGCATTCAGGATGCGGACCCGCGCCGGGCTCCGCCGCGGGCTTCGCTACGCGGCCTGGCGACCGGAGAGCGCGCGCCCGAGGGTGATCTCGTCGGCGTATTCGAGGTCGCTGCCCACGGGCAGGCCGCTGGCGAGTCTGGTGACCTTGACGCCGAGCGGCCCGAGCAGCTGCGCGAGGTAGCGCGTGGTGGCCTCGCCCTCGATGTTCGGGTCGAGCGCCAGGATCACCTCGGTGACGGAGCCGTCGCCGAGACGCTCGAGCAGCTGCGGGATCCTGAGGTCCGCGGGCCCCACGTTGGCCATGGGGTTGATGGCGCCGCCGAGCACGTGGTAGAGACCGCGGAACTCGCGCGTGCGCTCGATGCTCATCACGTCCTTGGGCTCCTCCACCACGCAGATCACGCCGCGGTCGCGTCGCGGATCCTGGCACACCGGGCACGGGCTGGTCTCGCACACGTTGCCGCAGATCTCGCAGAAGCGCACCTTGGACTTGACCTCGCTGATCGCGTCGGCGAGTCCCTGCGCCTCGGCGTCCGGGGCGCCGAGCAGGTAGAAGGCGATGCGCTGCGCGCCCTTCGGTCCGATGCCCGGCAGGCGCGAGAACGCGTCGATGAGGTTCTGGATCGCGCCGTCGTATGCGAGCGCCATGGAACGTCCTTTCCGCCCGCGTCATGCGGGCCGTTCGGCTTGCGGGTTGTGGGGTTGCCGGGGTGTCGCCCGGTCCTGCGCGCTACTCGGTCTCGCGGGCCTTGTGCTGCGCGTTGGCGGGGTTGTTCGGGTCGTCGGCGGCGAATTCCTCCACCTTCTTGACCTCGAACATCCGCTTGATGTCGTCGAGGCTCATGGCCGCGGCCTGGCCGAGCGAGGCGTCGCTCAGCGAGTATTCGTCGTCCTCGGCGTCCACCTGCGGCCGCGGGGGCTGGCCCATCGTGGGCGGGGTGAACGGGTCGTCCGGCGGCTGCCAGCCTCCGGGCTGCGGGCCGCCGTCATGCTGCGGCTGCGGGCCGCCGGCGTTCCGCGGTTCCGGCTGCGGCGCGGGCCGGGGCGCCTGTTGCGGCTGCGGGGTTCGCGGCTGCGCCCACGGATCCTCCTCGTCCGCGAAGGCGTGCGACGCAGGGACGGGAGACGACGACGCGGGGGCGGGGGACGGCGCCGACGCGGGCCGGACGGGTTCCGCCGCCGGCCGCGCGGCGCCGACCGGCGGCTGCGCCCACGGGTCGACGTCGTCGCTCAGGTCGGGCACGGCCACGTGCCTGGCGTGGTCGTGCTCCTGCGGGTTTCCCTCGCGTCCGGCCGACGCGGCGGCGGACGCTACCGGAGTGGCGGGAGCGACGGGAACAACGGGAGGCTGCGCCCATGGGTCGACGTCGTCGCCCGGATGGGGCATGCCTCGGTGAACGTCGTCGCCGTCGGACGCGCCGGAGCCGGCGTCGGCCTTCGCGGCGCCGTCGGCGGCCGAACCGGCGGGTCCGGCCGCCGACGCCATGCCGATGGACGCGGCGAGCCCCGCAGCGGCGAGCCCGGCGTTGGCCATGGCGATCTGCGACTTGATGCGTCGCTGCTCGTCCGGCGGCAGCTTGCTCATCGGCGGCGCCACCTGACCGTCCGCCATCTTCTCGGTGGGGGCCAGCTGCACGTGCTCGCCGAACGCCTTGCGCGTCTCGGCGCGCAGGATGTCCACCACCCTGTTGGTGCCGTCCACGGTCTCGTCCGCCATGGCGATGGCGAACGCGTACTTGCTCAGCGGCACGTCGAACTTGATCCACAGCTTGCCGGCGCCGGTCTGCTCGTTGAGCGTCAGATGGATGCGCGGCACCTTGTCGCGGCGGACGTACCTGGCCACGTCGTCGGGCAGCGCGGCGACCAGCGCGTCCCAGCGTTCGTCCGGCGTACGGCGGTCGGGTTCATGGTGATCGTCGCCCGACTGGGCCGCGCCCGGTTCCGCGGGGCCTGAGACCGCCGGCTCTGCGACGACGGACGTGGCGACGGACGTGGCGACGGGCGCAGTGGCGGAGACGGCGGCGGAGGCGGGAGCGCCCCACCCCGCAGGCTCGGCATCAGCCGGAGCGGTGGAAGGAGTCCCGGGCGCCGAGGCAGCCGTCGGGGACCCGGGCGCGCCCGCCTCGGCTTGAGCGGTCTGCGCGGACTGCATGGCCTGCGCCGGCTCCGTTCCCCCGTCGGCCGGCCGATCCTGCGCATGCCGCGACGACCCGGCGAATCCGCCGGAGGCCTTGGCGCGGGAGGAACCCGCGAAGCCCACGTGCCCGCCGGGCGTGCCCGCGCCGGTGGAGGCGGAGCTCCCGGCGGCGGCCGGACCGGCCTGCGCGGCGGAGGGCGCAACGGAACCGTCCGCGGCCGCCTGCGGCAGCGGCCCGGCCAGCAGGCGCGCCGCCAGCAGCTCGAGACGCATGCGCGGCGAGGTGGCGCCGCTCATGGAGCCCAGCGCATCGTTGATGACGTCGGCCATGCCGGTCAGCCGGGTCAGTCCTAGGGCCGCGGACTGACGCTTGAGATCGTCCATGTCGCCGGCCGCCGCGTCGTCGCCCAGCACCGATTCGGCGCGGGCGCCGCCCAGCGTGAGCACCAGCAGATCGCGCACGCGCGCCAGCAGGTCCTCCACGAACCTGCGCGGGTCGTAGCCGCCCACCACGACCTTCTGCACCACGCCGTACAGCGCCTCGCCGTCACGGTCGATGACCGCGTCCACGGCCTCGCCGATCAGCGCGTCCGGCGTGAAGCCGAGCAGCGCCACGGCGCTCTGCTGCGTGATCACGCCGTCCACGGCACCCACCATGAGCTGGTCGAGCACGGAGAGCGTATCGCGCACCGAACCGCCGCCGGCGCGCATGGCGAGCCTCAGCACGCCCGGCTCGGGCCTGATACCCTCCTTGCCGCAGATCGTCTCCAGATACGGGCCCATGACCTCGGCGGGCACGAGGCGGAACGGATAGTGGTGGGTGCGCGAGCGGATGGTGCCGATCACCTTGTCCGGCTCGGTGGTGGCGAAGATGAACATCACGTGGTCCGGCGGTTCCTCGACCGTCTTGAGCAGCGCGTTGAAGCCCTGCGGCGTGACCATGTGCGCCTCGTCGAGGATGAAGATCTTGTAGCGGTCGCGCGCCGGCATGGCGGCCACGCGGTCGCGCAGCTCGCGGGCGTCGTCCACGCCGTTGTGGCTGGCGGCGTCGATCTCCACCACGTCGATCGATCCCGGTCCACCGGTGGCGAGGTCGCGGCAGCTTTCGCACTCGCCGCACGGATGCGAGGTGGGGCCCTTGGCGCAGTTGACGCAGCGGGCCAGGATGCGCGCGGAGCTGGTCTTGCCGCAGCCGCGCGGGCCGGAGAACAGGTAGGCGTGGGTGAGCTTGCCCTCGTCGAGGGCGCGCATCAGGGGCACCGTCACCTGATCCTGTCCGACCACCCCTTCGAAGGTGTCCGGCCGATACCGGCGATACAACGCGAGAGCCATAACCGTTACCTACCTTGCCTGATTCCGTCATGCCGATGCGGACCCGCGTGTGCGGGTCCCGCGCACCGGTCCCGTTCTAACCTACCGTCACCCGGCTATCTCGCCCTCAGCGGCCGTCGGCGAACGCGCCGGTCTCCGGATCGCGTCCGTCGCGCGCCAGCATGTCGTCCAGCGCGATCTCCGTGCGCCGGGACTCCTCCGCGGCCACGGCCGGCGGCACGAGCACGCGCAGCGCACGCGGACGCACGCTCACGCGCACGGGCAGGTACCCCACGTACTCGCCGTCCGCCATGAGCACCGGCGGCTCGTCGCCCTCGGACGCCCGGTCGATCTCGATCTCGCGGATGCGCCGCCAGTCCAGGCACCGGCAGCCGAGCAGCCGGTCGCCGTACGCCTTGGAGACCGCCTCCACGCATTCGAGCGCGTTCGGCACGTGCCGCGCCCACACCAGGTCCAGCAGACCGTCGGCGAAGCGCGAATACGGCGCGAGCTCGATGCCGCCGCCGATGTGGCGCGAGTTGGCCACGGTGAGCAGCGGGGTGACGACCTCGCGCTCATCCACCGTGCCGTCCGCCATCGTGACGCGGATGCGGTAGCCATAGCGCTTCATGCGCGTCAGCTCCACCAGCGCCGCGGCCAGATAGCGCAGCTTGCCGTTGGGCAGGCGCGAATGGTTGGCCCGGTCGTTGATGCTGGAGTCGAGTCCGCACGAGAGCATGCCGGCGTAGTAGCGGTCGATGGGCACGGGAGCGGGCGCATCGCCGTCCGCGTCCCCGGACCCGTCGGACCCGTCGGACCCGTCCGACGGACCGATCTCCGCGCCGGTGCTGGGATCCACCGCGCGGCCGCCCGGCAGCGACGTGACGTGTCCCATGTCCACGTCGAGATGCGATCCGCGCACGATGGCACCCACGATGCCCTCCACGGCCACGTCCACGCGGTCGATCGGCAGCTTGAGCCCTCGCGCGAAGTCGTTGCCGGAGCCGATGGCCACGATGCCGAGCGGGATGCCGCTCGTGCCCACGGCGTTGGCGCCGAGCGCGATCATGCCGTCGCCGCCCACCACGACCAGATGGTCGTACTCGGCGGCATGGGCGCGCGCCCGCGCCAGCGAGTCGTCGAAGCTCGCGCCGGTCAGGTCCAGCACGTCGAACCCGTATTCGGCGCCGGCGGCCTCGAGCAGGCCCCGCACCCGCTCCCCCACCTTGGCTCCGCGCCCCTTGTCGGAGACCGGGTTGCCGATCATCGCCACCGTCCTGCGCTGTTGAGTCATGCGTTTCACGATAACCCAGCCGCGCCCGGCCGCGCCAGTGCGTCACGAGTGGGCATCATCACATGCCGCGCTTCTCATGCGCCGGTCTCCTCATGCGCCGCCATCCCGCTCGGACGGCACGCACGGCGTCGGCCCGGCCCGCGCACGCGCCGTCACCGCGCCGGCCAGCGGCACGCCGGTGTCCGCGGAGACCGTCACCTGCGCGTCGGCGCCGTCGAGCAGACAGCCGTCGAGGCGGAACCCGTGGGCGGCTACGATCCGCTCCGCCTCGGCGCACGGCCCGTCACGGCCCTCGTACCGCGCCGATGCGACGGCGAGCGCGGCGACGTCCGCGGCGCCCTGCGCCCGGAGGCGGCACGCCATGACCTGCCCCACGGCGGCCACGATGCACAGCAGCACCGCGGCCACCATGATGAGCGCGGCGCCGAGCACGGTGCCCGAGCCGCGGTCGGCGCGCCGCAGACCGCGACCAATACGGCGCGGCAGCCGGTGCGCGCACGCGCGCACTCCGCGTCGCCACGTCATGATCCGTCTCCCAGCGCCATCGCGGTGCCGCCCACGGTCACCGGCAGGACGTCCAGCGGACCGGGCATGACCGGACACGTGGTGCGGATGCGGGTGCCGTCGTCGCCGTGGTCGACGCTCACCGCCACGTCGACCGTGCCGGCGGCGGCCCGGGCGGCCGCGACCGGATCCGCGTCCGCCCCGGCCACCACGACCTCGTATGCCGCGGCGCGTGCCGCGTCCTGGCAGGCCAGACTCACGCCGATCGCCTGCGTCAGGCCGAGCAGCAGAAGCACCAGCGTCATGACGACCGGCAGGATGACCGCGAATTCGGCCGTCACCGTTCCGCGGTCGCCGCCGCGCCATGCCGCGAAGGCCGGCCGTCTCCCGTATCCGCGCCCGCGCATCGTCACTTGCCGCCGAGGGCGTTCTTGATGAGGTCGGTGAGCAGCGTCTTGGCGAAGCCCGACTTGATCACGACCAGCAGCACGCCGGCGAATGCCGCCGCGGCCACGATCACCAGCGCGTATTCCACGGTGGCCGCGCCGCGTTCCGGTTCCGCCGCCATGGTCCGCAGCCGCGCGTCGAGCAGACAGACGTTGCGATGGATGTTGCCTCTGAGCCGCTGCAGCGCTCCCGACGGCCCGGTGACCGCCGCGGACGCCGGTGCGGTGGCGAGGGTGGAGAGGGTCATGATGGTTCCTTTCGTGTGATGGTTGCCGGCCGTCGTGCCGGATTGCGGCCATCATGGCTGGTTCGACCGCTGAATTAATGGGTTTCGGGCGCATGTGGTCGAATGTGGGGCCCGAGCGGTGCTTCGGCGTGTCGCGCCGGGCGACACGGGGCACTCCGGAGGGTAAACGATGGAACGGAGGGTGCGACGGCCCGCGCGGCCGATGGCGGCCATGGGTGACGAACGGCGCGCGTCAGCCGAGCGCCCCGGAGCCGAACGCACCCGCGCCGAACGAGGCGATGACCGGCAGCACGCCGATGAGCACGAAGGCGGGCAGGAAGCACGCGCCCGTGGGCACGAGCATGCGCACGCCCAGTTTCGCGGCGCGTTCCTCGATGAGCCGCCGCTCGGTCTTGTCGATCTGGTCCACGGCCGCCTCGATGCGCGGCAGCGGCGACGTGCCATGCCGATGCGCGGGTTCCAGCGTGTCCGACAGCATGCCCATGACCCCGCCGCAACGCGGGTGCGCGCAGGCGAGCGCCCACGCGTTGTGCCAGTCGGCGCCGCGATGCAGCGACGTCGCCACGCCGCAGAGCACCTCGCCCGTCTCCCCGGACCAGGCACGCCCCATGGCCTCGAGCGCGCGCGGGATCGAGGCGCCCTGGCTCACCGCCGCCGCCAGCATCTCCAGGGCGAGGCCGGGCGGCAGCGCGTCGGTCTCCGCATCGCCGCCCGGACCGGTCGCCGCATGCGGCAGAGCGCGCGGCGGCGGACTCCACAGCAGTGCCGCCGCGGCCGCCAGACCTCCCGCGAGCAGCGCCATGCCGTTCATCGCGCATCCCCCGTCCCGTGCAGCGTGGCCAGCAACCGCCGCATCCACAGCACGCCGCATGCGTAGCATCCGATCCCCGCCGCCAGCGCGACCATGCCCGGCGTGGATCCCAGCAGCCACCGCAGCGGCCGCGCCCCCATCGTCTCGCCGAGCAGCAGCGTCGCCACGGGCAGCCCCGTCATCAGGCGGGCCGAAGAGCGGGGCCCCGCGACCGCGACGCGACGGCGGTCCTCCACGAGCCGCTCCCTGCGCCATGCGGCGCCCACGGCATCCAGGCATCGCGCGGTTCCGCCGCCCAGTTCGTCACCGAGCGCGCACGCCGCCTGCAGACGCCGCGCGATGCGGTCCACGAACTCGGTCTCGTCCGGCGTCGTCCGGCGCAGCAGGGCCTCCGTGGCACGCGGCGCGGTGACGCGCGCGGTGGCGAATCGACGGCCCGCCTGTTCCTCGAACGCCTCGACGACCGTCGCCCCGTGACGCACCGACGCGCTCATCGCGGCGATCGTGGCCGCGATGCCGATCGACGCCACCTGCCGCCGATCGTGCGCGTCGAGCGCGGCGAGACGCCGTCGGACCATGTCGCGCCCCGACGGCCAGACGCCCACGGCAAGACCGGTCAGCACCGCGGCGGCCACGGCGCTCATGGCCGGCGCCCCATGCCCGGCTCGCCCGGCTCGATGCCCCACCGCACGGCGAACGCGCGCCACTGCGGCGTGACGCGCAGGTGTGCGCCGTCCCACATGCCGAGCGTCCTGCCGACCAGTCGACCGTCCTGTCCCACCGCGAGACGCCCGATCTGCGTCACCAGCCTCCGACCGCCCACGCGATCCAGATGCAGCACCGCGTCGAACGCCCCCTCGGCGAACATCGCCAGCGCCTCCGGGGAGAGCCCGGCAAGCAGCCCCAGCGCGGCCAGACGCGACGGCACCCGCTCCACGCCGTCGGCGTGCAGGGTGGCCATGCCGCCATGATGCCCGGAATTGAACGCGCGCAGCAGATCCGCGATCTCCTCGCCTCGGCATTCGCCCAGCACCACGCGGTCCGGCCTCATGCGCAGCGTGACCTTGACGAGCTGCGGCAGCCCCACCGCGCCGGCGCCCTCCACGTTGGCCTCGCGCGTCACCAGCGACACGTGATTGCGATGATTCAGCCCGCCCAGCTCGCGCACCTCCTCGACCGTGACGATGCGGTCCGCGGCCGGGCAGGCCGCCAGCAGCGCCTTGAGCAGCGTGGTCTTGCCGGTGCCCGTTCCCCCGGTGATGAGCATGCTGGCGCGTCCCAGCACCAGACACCGCATCGCGCGCTCCCACAGCGGAGGCATCATCCTCTCCATGCGCAGCCGTTCGAGGCTCGCGCCCACGCGGTCGGGAAACCGGATGGACAGCGCGGCGCCGCGGGGCACCAGCGGGGCGATCACGGCATGGACGCGGATGCCGTCCGGCGTGGAGGCGTCCGCGATCGGCGAGGCGTCGTCCAGACGTCTGCCCAGCTGCGAGCACAGCTGCACCGCGTAGTCGCGCAGACTCCGTTCGCCGCGCAGCGGCAGTCCCGTCCTCGCCTCGCGCATGCCGGATCCGCGGTCCACCCACACCGTGCCGTCGCAGGTCACCGCCACGTCCGTGACCGAAGGATCGCTGGCCAGCGCCTCCAGCGGCCCGAAACGCACCGTAGGATCACGCCGTTCCATGGCCGCGGCCATCCGCTTCACGGATCAGGTCGGCGAGTTCGCCGAGCACCTTGCGGTATCCGCGGGGCACCGCCGCCACGCCCAGACCGTCCAGCACCTCGCCGTACAACGCGCGCCGCGGTTCCAGCACGCCTGCCACCGGCACGCCCACATAGTCCTGCGCCTGCGCCGCGGTGATGCGGCAGCATTGGCGCGGCGCCCCTCGCGGCTGCATGCCGAGCACCCGGCATTCCCGTCTCGCCTCGCCGCCGGACGACCGCAGCCGCCGTGCCAGCACGCGCGCACGCGCCAGTCCCAGCACCGTCATCTCCGTCACCAGCACCGCGGGGGCGCCGGCGAGCGCCGGTATCTGCCCCATCTGTTCGCCGCGTCCCGCGTCCACGACCACCACGTCATGCACCTGCGCCAGCGCGACGACGGCCGCCTGCACCTCCCACCAGCGGTCGGACTCCCCGTTCCACGGATCCGCACCGAGCACGCGCACGCCGCCCCAGCTCGGCAGCTCCTGCGCCAGCGCATCGCCTTCGAGACGTCCCAGCGGCGCCTCGACGCCGCTCATGCGCATGCCCTGATCGCGCTCCAGCCCCAGCAGCACGTCCAGACCGCCGTAGCCGCAGTCGGCGTCCACCAGCGCGCAGGACAGGTCCCGTCCCGCGAACGTCAGCGCCAGCAGCGCCGCGGTGACGCTCAGCCCCACGCCGCCGCTCGCCGCCACGCAGACCACCACGTTGGCGCAGTCGTCCACGGCGGTGGCCAGCTGCGGCAGCCCGCGCGGCTCCTCGTCCGCGCGGCGCATGGGCGTGCGGACCGCGACGCGGCGGCGCGCGTCGGCCTGCCGCACGCCGGTCAGCGTGCCGCCCTCGCCGCTGAAGTACCTCGGCGGCGGCTTGGGGATGGTCGAACGGCTCCCCGGCCGCAATGAAATCTCTCGCATGGTCCGATGGAACGACGTTCCGTCTCCGCGGCGCAATCCCGGACGGGACATGTGGTCGAACGTGGGGCCGGAACGGCGGCTCCGCGGCGTGTCGCGGGGCATGTTCGACCACCGCGGGGCGATGTGGTCGAACGTGCCCGATCGTTCCGCATGGCGGAACGCGGTTTCGGACGCCGTGCCGCGAACCGCCGCGGCGACCACCCCGCCGACTCCCGGCTGAGCGACCGCACACAGCCCCCGTACGACACGCCGGAGCCCAACGTCCCCGCATACGCAAACACACGGAAGCGCACGAATCGGGTTCGATACAGCGTTGCAAACGAACATCACCGTACGCCAACAGCCCAGATTCCGCGCGTTCGCACACCGCCGCCGACCGGAGCGCGCAACCTCTCGCACCGGCTTGCACCATCGGGGAACCCTGACTAAAGTGCAAAGCACAAGGACAACAAAACAGCGCAGACCCACAAAGGTTATGGTCACGAGGACTGTTCCGTTGAGCGGGTATTGGATAGACTTACCGTTACAACGAGGATGTTGTGCAGAGATTCTGCCTGTCAGTTGGACTTGCACCAAGAAGGCTCCCCCAACCGGGAGCCTTCTTCGTATGTCCGGCACTACGAAGCACGAGGTAGGCGAGCGCGATGCCGCGACCGTCTTCTCGAAGCATCGTCTTGGACCTCAAAGCCAACAGACTTTCCGCGCCCCGGCGCCCCACATGCGTCTCACGGTTCGGAACGTTCGCCTACAATGGAAGAAAAGTAAGGATTGCATTACCGAAGGAGACAATCATGAGCGCCGTGATGGACGTGGCGAAGGTGACGGCCAAAGGACAGATCACCATCCCGGCCGACGTGCGCAGCGTGATCGGCGTCCGCGAAGGCGACAAGGTCGTGTTCGTGCGCATGGACGACGGCACCGTCTCGCTGCGCAATGCGAACCTCGAAGCCATCCGTCAGGCGCAGGCGGACTTCCGGGGAGCCGCCGAGGAGGCGGGGATCCGCGATGAGGACGATCTGGTCTCTCTCATCAGGTCGATGCGCCAGGAGCGCGCCGCGAAACGGTGAGTCCCCATGCGCGTGATGATCGACACCAACGTGCTGCTGTCCGCCGTGATCTTCGCATCATCCAACGCCGTCGGCGTGATCGGCGACGCGGGCGGCGGGACAACGTGCTGCTGCTGTCCACCTACGCGATCGACGAGGCACGCGAGGTGGTGGCGCGCAAATGGCCGTCACGCGTCGACGCGCTCGAGCGGTATCTGCGCGCGCTGAATTTCGAAACCGTCGCGACTCCGTCGACCCCGCAGCCCGGACTCTTCGAGATCCGCGACCCGCTCGACTATCCCGTGCTCTATTCGGCGATCATCGGCGCGGCCGACGTGTTCGTGACCGGCGACAAGGACTTCGCCGACGTGGCGCTGCCCAGCCCCGTGATCGTCACTCCGGGCGAATACATGGCCGCGTTCGCCCGGCATTGACGCCGTCGCGCATCGCCCCATCCGTCCCCCGCAACCCCGCTTACGTGAATTGCTGTTGAATTATGCGGACCGAGCCGGCGCGCGCCGCCTTCCGGCGCATAGCATGGTAGGCATGGCCCAAATATTCGATGCACCCTCCAAGGCGATCCTGCGATCCCAGATCGCGGAGCACATCGCCGAAACCGACAAAAACGACAAGCGCGAGTCGGCTCCGGGCGAGCAGCCCCTGCCCGACAACCGCTTCTTCGACCGCGAGCTGAGCTGGCTGCTGTTCAACAAGCGCGTGCTCGAGCTCGCCGAGGACGAGACCCTGCCCACGCTGGAGCGCGCCAACTTCGCCGCGATCTTCGCGTCCAACCTCGATGAGTTCTTCATGGTCCGCGTGGCGGGCCTCAAGCGCCGCATCGACACCGGCATCGCCGTCCCCTCCGCCGCGGGTCTGAGCCCGCGCCAGGAGCTGCGCGCCATCAGCGAGCAGGCCCACCGCCTGCAGAACGAGCACGCGCACTACGTGATCGACCACATCCTGCCGGACCTCGCCAAGGAGCGCGTGGTGCTGCTCAGCTGGGACAAGCTCACCGGCCCGGAGCAGGAGCGCCTCTCGCGCTACTACCGCCAGCAGGTCTTCCCCGTGCTCACGCCGCTCGCCGTGGACCCGGCCCACCCATTCCCCTACATCTCCGGCAACTCGCTGAACCTCGCCGTGATCGTGGAGAACCCCGCGTCCGGCAAGTCGCACTTCGCCCGCGTCAAGATCCCCGGCAACCTCAACCGTCTGGTGCCGGTGGACGATCTGACCGACGAGGAGAGCCGCGAGGAGCGCTACGGGTTCATCACGATGGAGAACCTCATCATCGCGCATCTCGAATCGCTGTTCCCGGGCATGATCATCAAGGAGGCCCGCTCCTTCCGCGTCACCCGCAACGAGGACATCGACGTGGAGGAGGACGACGCCGAGAACCTGCTCAACGCCATGGAGAAGGAGCTGCTGCGCCGCCGCTTCGGACCGCCGATCCGTCTGGAGATCTCCGACAGCACGAGCCCGTTCCTCTCCCAGCTGCTCGCCGACCAGCTCGGCGTCACCGCCGACGAGGTGTACCGCCTGCCCGCGCCGCTGGACTTCACCGTGCTCTTCGAGCTGGGCGCCATCGACCGCCCGGACCTCAAGAACCGCCCGTTCATCCCGACCACGAACCGCCAGATCGCCGAGGTCGAGTCGAGCCGCGCGCAGGACATCTTCGCCGCCATCCGCGAGCGCGACATCCTGCTGCACCACCCCTACGACTCGTTCTCCACGTCCGTGCAGGCGTTCCTGGCGCAGGCCGCGGCCGATCCGAACGTGCTGGCCATCAAGCAGACGCTGTACCGCACCAGCTCCAACTCCCCGATCGTGGACGCGCTGATCGACGCCGCCCACGCCGGCAAGCAGGTGCTGGCGCTGGTGGAGATCAAGGCCCGCTTCGACGAGGACGCCAACATCGCGTGGGCGCGCAAGCTCGAACGAGCCGGCGTGCACGTGGTGTACGGCATCGTGGGTCTCAAGACCCACTGCAAGCTCATCGAAGTGGTGCGCCAGGAGGCCGACGGCCTGCGTCGCTACTGCCACGTGGGCACCGGCAACTACAACCCCAAGACCGCACGCCTGTACACCGATCTGGGCCTGCTGACCTGCGACCCGGTGGTGGGCCAGGATCTCACCCGCCTGTTCAACCAGCTCTCCGGCTACGCTCCCAAGTCGAGCTTCCACCGTCTGCTGGTGGCCCCGCGCACCATCCGTTCCGGCCTCATCGCCCGCATCCGCCGCGAGGAGGACGCCGCCAAAGCCGGCAAGGAGGCGTGGATCAAGATCAAGGTCAACTCGATCGTGGACGAGAAGACGATCGACGCGCTGTACCGCGCCTCGCAGGCCGGCGTGAAGATCGACATCGTGGAGCGCGGCATCTGCGCCCTGAAGCCCGGCGTTCCGGGACTTTCGGAGAACATCCGCGTGCGTTCCATCCTCGGCCGCTTCCTGGAGCACGCCCGCATCTACGCGTTCTGCAACTCCGACGGCCCGCAGATCGGCGAAGGCCCGATCTCCGGCCCCGAGGTGTGGATCGGCTCCGCGGACCTCATGCACCGCAACCTCGACCGTCGCGTGGAGGCGCTGGTGCGCGTGAGCGCCCCGGAGCAGGTGGACGAGCTGATCAAGTACGTGGATCTGCAGATGGCGGACACCACGAGCTCCTGGCACATGCAGCCGGACGGCACGTACGTGCGCCACGCGTTCGACGAGGAGGGCAAGCCGCTGGTCGACTGCCAGGACTACCTCATCCGCAAGCACATGCGCGGACGCGCGCGCCACTGAGCGAGTCGCCGCAGCGGACGCGCCACGGGCGTGTTATCGTTAACGAGGCATGAGCGTTAGGCCGATTCCCCTTCGCCGGGGCATCGGCCTTTTGCGTAGCCTGGGGACGACGGGTCGAACAACGGCGTCCATCGTTCTCACCACGTAGCGGTCGGACGCCGTACGGCCGACGCCGCGCCCGCCCATGCCGGCACGCATACCGCAGCACATGAGGGGGCATGAAGATGGCGTTGGTCGTGGAAGCGGCCGGAGGGATCCTGTACCGATGGCGCAACGATTTCCCGGGATGGATGAAGTTCTCGGACCACGGCACGCCGCCCGAAGGCACCGCGGCGCACGCGGTGCTCGACGAGCTCGAGGTGTGCGTGGTGCATCGTCCCCGCTACGACGACTGGACCTGGCCCAAGGGCAAGCTCGACGTCAACGAGACGCGCCGCCACGCCGCCGTGCGTGAGATCGGCGAGGAGACCGGCCTGCACGTGCGGCTGGGCGCATACATCGGCGACATCGAATACCCCCTGGCGCTGGAGGGGCAGCACGAGCGCAACGGGAACGACGACGACAAAGACGACGGCCGGAACGACGGCAAGGCGCCCAAATCCGCCAAGCTCAAGGGCGTCGACACCAAGCACTGCTTCTACTGGATGGCCACGCCCCTCGACGACGCCGCGGGCGAGCGCCTGTACGACGCGTTCGGCCCGGTGCATCTGGCGGACCGCGCCGAGATCGACAACGTGGTGTGGCTGCCCGTGTTCCGTGCGCGCCACGTGCTCACGCATCCGCTCGACCGCCACATCCTCGACCAGTTCGTGGACCGCGTGGAGGAAGGCGCCACCGCGGCCGTCACCGTGCTGCTGGTGCGCCACGCCAAGGCCGAGGCGCGCAAGACGTGGACCGGCACCGACGCCGACCGTCCCATCACCCCGCGAGGCGCCGCCGCGGCGTACGCGCTGAGCCGCGAACTCGCCTGCTACGCCCCGTCCCGTCTGGTCTCCTCGCCGTGGCGCCGCTGCCGCCAGACGCTGCAGCCGCTCTCCTGGCAGTGCGGCATGCCGATCGAATCCGCCGAACCGCTCACCGAGGACGCGTACGCCGCCGACCCGGACGCCGCATGGCGGTGCTTCCTGGGGAACATCGACGACGCGCTGGACACCCGCCGCCCCACCGCGATCTCCATGCACCGGCCCGTGATCGGCGGCATCTTCGCCCACCTGCGTACACTGTGTGCTACGAAGACACTGGCCAAGCGCCTCGTCGCCAAGACGCCGTACATGACCACCGGCACGGCGATGATGCTCAGCGTCGTCAGGACGCCAGATGGCCCCAAGATCATCGACATCCAGAAGGTGAGACCGATTGTCTATTAGCTCCTCCGGCTCCGTCCACGCGGCGGGCTCCGCGTTCGCCCCGGCGCGTCTCGGCGCGTCGCGTCCCGCCCGCCCCTCGCAGCTCGATCCCGCGCTCGTCAACCAGATCGCCGGCGGCGTGGACCCGGAGCAGCTGAGCGAGCTGAGCCACGCCACCGCCGCGTCGCTGCTCGACCGCGTGCACCACACGCAGGACCCGCAGGTGGTGGCGCGCGTGCTCACGCTCGTGGACGTGGAGGGCGTGGATCTGGTGGCCGAACTGTGGAGCCACGCCGAACCGGACTCGCTGCCGGGGATTCTGTGGCGACTGTACATGCTGCGCACGTGGATGCGGCGCGACCGGGACGCGATCTCGCGGCTGTGGCGCGTGGGCGAGCCGGTGGCCACCACGGCGTCGGCGATCGCGGGCGTGGATCAGGCGCCTGATGAGGACGACATCGCGCGCCTCGCCGATTCGATCCTCTCCGGCGCGTTCGTGGGCGACTTCGCGGTGGCGCTGGAGCGCGCCAGCGCGTTCTGCGACGTGATCGTGGCCGGGCTGCGCGCCGAGGCGCACCATCGTTCCGCGCATCTGGCCGCCGCCGCGGTCACCTCCGCCGACGAGCACGCCCATCGCGCCGCGGCCGCGCGCATGCTGCACAACGCCGCCTCGCTGCGCCACACCGCCGAGGACTTCCGTCACGGCGCCGCCCTGTGGAGGCGCGGGAAGCTGGAGTAACGGCAACGGGGGCCGGCGACCGATCCGCTCCGCGGCGTACGGCGTGAGGCGTAAGGCGGTACCCATGCCGAGCATCGTCGGGTTCCGCCTCGCTCTCTGCTCCGTCCTCTGATCCGCCCCTGCTCCGTCCCCGCGCGAGGCGAGACCGCGCGCGGTTCGTCGTGTCGCGACGGGGCATGCCGTACAGTAGATGGCGCGTCGGGCCGTGCTTAAGCCCCGGGCTCCATTTTTTGCCGCCGCGAGCGGCCCTTGCGCCGACAGGCGCTTTCACGGTTCGGCGCATCTATTCTTTTTCTATTCTTTTTCTATTCTTTTCGCGCGTTCCCCTTTGCGTCGCCTCCGCAGTGCCTTTGCATCCCTTCGCAGCCCCCTTTGCTCTCCTGCATCCTTTCGCAGCCCCTTTGCATCGGCCGACCGCCTGATCTCCGCGGTCCGTCCGAGCGTCATGCGCGTTCCGTGCGGATCTGCCAATCCTTGGCACGCAAATCGCAGGAATCGGCAGATCGACATCCGTTCGGTCTTCTCGGAACCCCTCAGAGCGCGGATCTGCCTACATTTGCAATATTGATGCCCAGGATTGGCAGATCTGCAGATCTGCCAACAGATCGGCGGAAGTCCGCCCCCCCGCCACGCACACGGCGCGATTACCACTCTTCGCCCGGCGTGGCTTACCCTAGGAGCCATGGAACTTCACGTACTGAATCATCCGCTGGTGGAGCACAAGCTCACCGTGCTGCGCGACAAGAACACCCCCTCCTCCACCTTCCGCGAGCTCGTCTCCGAGCTCGTGATGCTGGAGGCCTACGAGGCCACGCGCGACCTGTCCGTCGTGGCCACGCCGATCGAGACCCCGGTGGCCCCGATGACCGGCAAGAAGCTCGCCGAGCCGCGCCCGATCATCGTGCCCGTGCTGCGCGCGGGCCTCGGCATGCTCGACGGCATGACCCGCCTGCTGCCCACCGCCGAGGTCGGCTTCCTCGGCATGAAGCGCGACGAGGACCACCCCACCCAGCAGATCACGTACGCCAACCGTCTTCCCGACGACCTCACCGGCCGCCAGTGCTTCCTCATCGACCCGATGCTCGCCACGGGCGGCACGCTGGTCGCCGCCACGCACTACCTGGCCGAGCGCGGCGCCAAGGACGTCACGGCCATCAACATCATCGCCGCCCCCGAAGGCATCAAGTACGTCGAGGAGCACATCGACCCGTCCATCGACTTCAAGGTCGTGGTGTGCGCGGTCGACGAGAAGCTCAACGACAAGTGCTACATCGTGCCGGGCCTCGGCGACGCCGGCGACCGCCTGTACGGCGTGATCGACTGAGCCGTGATCGACTGAGCACGGACCGATCGCAGACCGATCGACTGAGCAGCTGAGCGGCGGCGCGACTGCGCAACCGTGTCGCGCCGCGTCCGTCCCCGGATCGCAACGCTGCGACGAACGACCAAAAAAGCGGCATCCACAAGCCTGAATCCGGCCTGCGGATGCCGCTTTTCGCAATGTTGCGGCCGCCCGCTCACCCCTCCGCGGGGACGAACGACTCGAAGATGAAGCGGTCGAAGTGCGGGGCCGACTCGGCGAGTTCGGCGGCGCTACGCACGGTCCAGGAGACGGTGGTGGCGCCCATTGTGCGGGCGAGGCGCACCTGCGGGGTCGCGCCGCCGTGCCAGTCGTAGGCAATGAAGTCCGGGCGTCCCAGCCAGTCGAAGGCAAGCAGCCCGGCAAACCATTCGGTGACGGCCTTGCCGCCGGTGCCGAACGGGGCTGCCTCGGCGAGCTGGCCGCGGTTGACCTCGGGACGGTTCTCCTTGTACCAGTTCACCGCGCCCGGGTGGAACGATTCGATGACGTACGGGCCGTCGTAGGCGCGCAGCAGCGCGTCGCCCTTCTCCATGAGCTCGTCGTCGCGATCGGTCCACTCGTAGTCGTCGAACTTGTACTCGACGATGATCGGCACGCGTCCGGCCACCACGCGCAGCACGTCCGCGAACAGCGGCACGTGCTGGCTGTAGCCCGCCGTGGCGCCCGCGCCGGCGGCGTCCAGCGGCTTGGCCTCGGCGTCGCCCGGCTTGGCGGGGGCGGGGAACAGCGGGATGTCCACGAGCTCGGCGTAGGTGAGGTCCGCGATGCGGCGCGGATCGCCGGCCACGCGTTCCAGATCGGAGTCATGCACCACCACCACCTGACCGTCGGCGGTGAGCTGCAGATCCAGTTCGATGCCGTATCCGGCCTCGCAGGCGGCGGCGAACGCGGCCAGCGAGTTCTCGGGGGCGATGCTTCCCTCGAAGTCGGCGCTGGCGTAGCCGGCCTTCACGGCCATCTCGCGGGCGAGCGCCACATACGCCTCGCTTTCCGCGCCGGCGTACTCGTCGGTCAGTCCGGAGCCGGCGTCGTGCAGGCCGCGATGCGCGTACGGCACCTCGGGGATGCCGGGCACGCGGTAGCGCCGCTTGTCGATGTTCAGACGCGGCGCGATGGCCAGCGCTCCTGCTCCGGCCGCCAGCACGCCCGCGGCCACCAACGTCTTGCCGAATCCCTTGCCCATGTTGGACCTCCTTCGGGCGGGGGCGATCCCCATCTCATCACACAACCTAGCACCCGCGTCGCCTCGAATGCGCAAATCGTCCGTGGCCGTCGGTTTCCGATGTCATTCTGCCGATCCTTGGCATGACATTTGCAGGGATCGGCAGAAATGCGTTCATACGGACCTTATCGAGCCTGCTACGACGTAGATCTGCCGATCCTTGCGATTCGCATGCCAAGGATCGGCAGAATGACAGTTTGGCAGAGCAGCAGACCAGCAGAGCGGCAACACGGAATCGGCCCGATCGGACCGAACGACGCTCACCCGCGCCATCGCCGCGCCCTTGCTGCGCCATCACCGCGCTCACACGACCCGCTCACACCTCCACGGCGTGCGGCATGACGGTGTCCACCTTGAGGATCTCCGCGTCCTGCCGGCGCGACAGCCAGTTGGCGAAGCGCGAGATCGCCAGATTCACCAGCACGTAGATCAGCGCCACCACCAGATACACCGGTACGAGGCTGGAGAAGTTGGCGATGAGCACCTTGGCGTTCACCATGAGCTCCGGGTACGTGACCACGTAGCCGAACGACGTGTCCTTGACCACCACCACGAGCTGCGTGACCAGCGTCGGCGTGACGATGCGGAACATCTGCGGCATGATCACGTGCACGAAGTTCTGCGCGGGGCTCAGGCCCAGCGAGATGCCGGCCTCCTTCTGCCCGTCGGGCACGGCATTCACGCCGGCGCGGTAGACCTCGGCCAGCACCGCGGACGCGTATGCAGAGACCGGGATCACCACCATCCAGTACGTGCTCACCTTGAGGCCCATCTGCGCGGGCACCAGGAACATCGCGTAGATGAACAGCAGCGTGGGGGTGCCGCGGAAGAACTCGATCACGGCGGTGGCGATCCAGCGCACCGGCGCCCAGCGCGACGTGCGCCCGAGCATGAGCACGAGGCCCACCACCAGGGCGATCGCGCCGGCGCCCAGGGCGGCGCGCAGCGTGCCCACCAGACCCATGCCGATGAACTCCCACACGTTGAGCTGGGCGAAGAAGTACCAGTACTGCGAGGCGAGCTGCCCCTTGACGTAGAAGCGGTACACGATCCACGCCACGAGCGCGGCGAGCGCGAGCGCGGACAGGACGGTGCCGATGAGGATGCGACGGCGGGCGCGCGGACCGCCGGCCTCGAACAGGGCGGCCTCGGTGGGTGTCATCGCCATAGCGCGAACCTCCTTTCGATGCGGCGGCCGACGAACGCGATGAGCAGACCGGTGAACACGTACATGAGCGCGGCCACGAGGAACGTGGTGACGCCGAGCGCCTCGGTGTTGTTGATCTCGGCCACGAGTCCGGTGAGCTCCTTGTGCGCGATCGGCACGAGCGAGCCGACCGACGAGCTGATCATCACGGAGAGGGCGAGCGTGACCATCGGCTGCACCACGGCGCGCAGGGCCTGCGGCAGCACGATCGAACCGACGATCTGCGAAAAGCCGAGGCCCAGCGAACGCGCGGCCTGAATCTGCCCGGCGTCGATGGTGTTGATGCCGGTGCGCAGGTTCTCGCACGCGAACGACGACGAGACGAGCACCAGCGTGAGGATCGCGGCGGGCTCGTAGTCCACCACGAGCCCCAGATCGGGCAGCGCGTACACGATGAACACGAGCAGGCACAGCACCGGCATGTTGCGGAATATCTCCACGTACGCGGTGACGGCGCTGCGCAGGGGCGGGATGGGGCTCACGCGAGCCACGGTGAGCACGATGGCCACGAGGAACCCGCCCACGAATCCGAGGACCGCGATGCGCAGCGAGACCAGGTAGGCCTGGACGAACGCCTGGCCGTAGTTGGTCACCAGATAGGCGAAGTCGTGGATCACGGGGCGCACCTCCTTTCACGATTGTCGCGGACGTTCCGTCCGCGAACGACGGCACATACGACAGCGGCTCCCCTCGCGACCGAACGCGGCCGAGGGGAGCCAGAAGACGCTATCGGACCGGGCTCACTGCTCGATCTCGGGCGGGGTGGGGACGGTGGTCACGCCGGTGCGGTCGCCGATGGTGACCTGCCACAGCTTGGCCCAGGTGCCGTCGTCCTCGATCTTCTTGAGCCACGCGTTCACGAACGCGGCGGCGTCGGAGTCCTTGGGCAGGCCGATGCCGTACGGATCCTTGTTGCCGAACGGCTCGCCGGCGATCTTGAAGTCGTTGGGCGACTTGACGAGCGTGCCGAGCTGCAGCGTCTGGTCCACGACGTACGCGTCGACGCGGCCCTGACGCAGCGCCTGCGTGGCCTCGGCGTCGGTCTGGAACTCCTGCACGGTGGCCTGCGGCGCCACCTGCGCGACGATCTGCGGACCGGTGGAGCCGCCCTGCACGGCCACCTTCTTGCCGTTGAGCGAGTCGGTGCCGGTGATGGACGTGTTGTCCTTCTTCACCAGGATGGCCTGCTGGGAGACGTAGTACGGACCCGCGAAGGAGATCTTCTCCTTGCGCTTGTCGGTGATGGAGTAGGTGGCGAACACGGAGTTCACGGTGCCGTTCTGCAGCACGGACTCGCGGGTGGACGAGTCGACCACGGTCAGCTCGGTCTTGGCGTCGCCCAGGATGTAGCGGGCGAGCAGCTGGCTCAGGCCGGCGTCGAAGCCGCGCACCTTGTTGTCGGTGGTGGACTGCAGCGAGAACAGCTGGGAGGTCTTGGTGCCGCCCACCTTGAGCACGCCGGCCTCCTTGACGGACTTGGCCCAGGCGTTGGCCTCGATGGTGGCGTCGTCCGCCACGGCTCCGGCGTTGATGATCGCGTCGTAGTCGGAGACCTTGAGGTCGGTGCTGGCGGCTGCGGACGCGTCGCCGGACGCGGATTCGGCGGCCTTGGGGGCCTCGCCGCAGGCGGCGGTGAAGAACAGGCCGGAGGCGACGACGAGCGCCGCGACCTTCTTGACGAGCGCGTTGGCGCGCAGGGTACGTGTGGTCATGGGTTTTCCTCTCTTCCTTGACTTGTTCCCCACCCTAGCGAACCGAATCGCGTGAATTGTTCCGAACGGCGGTTTTTCGCCATCGGATGCTATCGGCGTTTCTTATAGCGTGCGCAAGAAGGGCGCGACGCCGCATGATCGGCGCGACGCCGCGCGCTCAACGCCGTTTGCTCCGCCGGCCCTTGAAGTAGATGTCGAACACGATCCACACGGACAGCACGAACGCCACCACGTAGCCCATGAACCCCACGATCGGGATGCCGAACACCACCGGCTTGATGCCCGCGTAGTACACGATGGACGACCCCACGAACAGGCCCACCACGATCAGCGCCATGGCGATGCGGTTGACCATGTCGCTGAGCATGCGCATCGGCTCGTCCGCCCCCACGAGCTCGGCGTTGACGCGCAGCTGCCCGCGCGTGAGCATGCGCGTGGCCACCTTGGCCTCGCCCATCGTGGCGAGCAGCCCGTGCAGCGCCTTCGTGCCCTCCACGGCGAGCGAACGGGCCTCGTCACGCGCGACGTCGCGCCTGGAGCGCGAGGAGGCGATGTGGTTCGAGATGATCTCGATCATGTTGACGTCCGGGATGAACTCGTCGAGCAGGCCCTCGAGCGTGACGAGCGCGCGGCCGACCGTGGTCACCGAGCTGGGCACCTCGATATGGTGCCGCGCGGCGAGCTGGGTGAGCGAGTTGAGGAACGACGCGATGTCGAGGTCCTTGAGGTCGATCGTGCCGAATTCCTTGACGATCACGTCGAGGTCGGCCAGCAGCGACGGATAGTCCTCGGGATCGGCCTCGCCGCCCGCGAAGCGCAGCAGGCCGTCCGCCAGCGCCGGCGAATCCTGCTTGGCCACCGCGAAGATCATCTCCTGCAGCACCGAGCGCGTCTTGGCGTTGAGCCGACCGGTCATGCCCAGATCGATGAGCATGATCTGCCCGCCGCGCACCATGATGTTGCCGGGATGCGGGTCGGCGTGGAAGAAGCCGTCGTCGAGGATCTGCGTGGCGTAGTTGTCCACGAGCTTGGTACCGATGTCCTTGAGGTCGTAGCCGGCGGCGACGAGCCGGTCCGGGTGCGAGACGGAGATGCCGTCCACGTACTCCATCACCACCACGTGCTGCGTGCACAGGCGCATGTACGGCGTGGGGCAGTCCATGTACTTGTACGGTCTGCAGAACTCCTTGAAGTCACGCAGGTTGCGCGCCTCCACGAGGAAGTCGGTCTCCGCCTCGAACGTCTCCCACAGCTCTTCCACCACGCCGCGCAGATCCACCACCTGGGCGGCGTGCACGAAGCGCGACGCGTACTTGGCGGCCGAGCGCATGATGTCCACGTCCTGCGCCATCACCTCGCGCACGCCGGGGCGCTGCACCTTGACGGCCACGTCCTCGCCGGTGACGAGCGTGGCGCGGTGCACCTGCGCGAGCGACGCGGAGCCGAGCGGCGTGGGGTCGATGTGGCTGAAGATCTCCCTGACGGGCCTGCCGTATTCGCTCTCCAGCGTGGTGAGCACGGTGTCGTACGGCATCGGGTCAGCGTCGGCACGCAGCTTGGCGAGCTCGTCGCAGAACGACTGCGGCAGCATCTCCGATCGCATGGACAGGATCTGCCCCACCTTGACGAACGTGGGGCCGAGCGCCTCGAACATCAGGCGCATCTTGACCGGCGTCAGGCCGTGGAACACGTCGAACTGCGAGCAGATCCGCCAGATCTGGCTGATGCGCTTCACCTTGCCGCGGCGCGTGAGATGGTAGCGCGAGGAGAAGTCGTTGCGGCGGCCGCCGAACAGGGCGAGCGTCTGGTCGCGTTCGGCCGGGGGCACGTAGGCGAGGTCGTCGGGCAGTTCGCCGAGCATGGCGCCGGGGACCGCGTCGGGCGTGGCGCCCTGCAGCGCGTCCGCGACGGCGTCGGGCATGGGCATGGTGGGGCCGAACTGGTTCCTCAGGCGTTCGGCGTGGTCCTCGTCGTCGTTCCCGTGATTCCCGGCGTCCGTGTGCGCGTCGGCGGGAGCGGCGGGAGCGGCGGGGCCGTCGGGGCCGTCGGCCGGCCCGGCGCCGTCGGCGGAAGCGGCGTCGACTGGCGCGACACCGTCAATGCGATTCACGTCGTCCGCCGTCCCGTCGGGGCGCGACGGATCCTCGCCGCGACCGTCCGCACGCTGCGGGGCCGCGGCGGAATCGCCGTGATGACGCGGATTCTCGGGGGCGCTCACGCCTTCGGCTCGGCCTCGGCGGCATCGTCCTTGCCGGGCTCGTCGGCCGCGGTGGCATCGACGGTCGGTTCGGAGGCCGGCTTGCTCGTGGCCTCCCTGACCGTGCGCCTGAGCTCCTCGTTGAGGGTCTTGCCCTGCTCGACGGTCAGCTCGCCCTTCTTCACGAGGTCGTCCACGATCTCGCTGCCCTTCTCGTACGTGGTGGCCAGGGCGCCGACGCCCGCCAGAAACACCTTGCGCAGGCCCTCTCCCAGATCGAAACCAGCCATGATACGCCTCCTTGGGTTGCTCGGACGCTTCCAGCCTACCCCACCGGCGCCGCACACGCCCGGCCGCATCGACACCGCGGCGCCTCCTGCCGTGGACCGGTGGCGCGGCACGGCCGTCATCGCAACATTGCTACGAATGACCATCGGGGAACCACCCCGGCTCCTCCTCGATGGTCGATCATCACAACGTTGCGGCGAACGACCATCGGGAGGGCGCATCGACCGTCCCATAGTGGCCGATCATCACAACATTGCCGCCAGAAACCATCGCAGGGCCACCGCGACCATTCCACGATGGTCGATCACAGCAACGTTGCGACGAACGACCATCGAAAGACCCGGCAGACGTCCACAAACCAGCCGATCATCACAACATTGCTGTCAGAGGCCATCGAAGAGCCGCATCGACCGTCCCATAGTGGTCGATCACAGCAGCATTGTCACGAATGACCATCGAAAGACCCGGCAGGCATCCGCAAACCGGCCGATCATCACAACATTGCCGCAGGAGACCACCGAAAGACCGCTCTGGCCACCGCATGGTGGTCGATCACAGCAACGTTGCGACGGTAGGACGGCGTTATCGCGCGGATCGCAGAATCATGTGGTCGAATGTCACCTGCGACACGCCGCCAGAACGTCCGAAGAAGCCACATCCGACCACATTGCCCGAAAACCCTCCGAACGCCGCCTCTCTCCGCATATCGTTCCGCATATGAGAAGCAACGCACGACTGGAACAGGCATTCCGTGAAGCCGAACGTCGTCGCCAATGTCTGCGCCCCGGCGACCGCGGGCTGCGTCGCGCCCTGACCCAACGACGCGAGACGGACGACGTGCTGCACATCATGACCGGGCTCTACGCGCGCCCATCATATTGGAGCACCCTGAGCAACCATGAGCGCATCATGCATGTGCTGCGTGCGGAATGTGCGTCGCATCCGCGCTGGGTGCTCGGCCACGTCAGCGCCGCGACGGTCTGGCGGCTCACGGACAGCGTGTTTCTCAACCGCAACGTGCACTGGGCGACCGACCTGACGCATGCTTCGACGGACCGCAACCACTATGTGTTTCACGCACTGCCGATCAGACCGGTCACCGTCGTGGAAGGCATGCGCGTCACGGATCTGCACCAGACCCTGTTCGACTGCGCGCGTTCCCTGCAGCTGCCTGACGCGTTGGCCGTTCTGGAGACCGCGATGCGCTCCGGCAAGACCGACAAGGCGCAGTTCCAGGCGTTTCTCGAGACAAGACGAGGGTACAAGGGCGTGGAGAAGGCCAGACAGGCGTGCGTCTGCGCCAATGGCCTGAGCGAAAACGGGGGCGAGTCCATCACGCTGGGGTATCTCGTGCTCTGGGGGTACGCCGTGCCGGAGCAGCAGGTACCGTGCGTCGATCCGATCACCGGGGCAAGGCGACGAGTCGACTTCCTGTGGCGTCGAGACGACGGGAAGATCATCATCGGTGAGCTGGATGGCCGAGGCAAATACGTGGATCCCGCGATGACGGCGGGACGCGACATCGAAAGCATCGTATTCGAGGAGAAGGATCGGGAGAGCAATCTCGCGCTCGACGGATCGGTGGTGTTCGTGCGTTGGACGTTCGATCAGCTCGTCCGTCAACCGGAGCTGGTGCGGCGAAAGCTCGACATGGCCGGGGTCCCCAGGGCGGCAGACCGAAAGCGTGGCCCGCACGCGCCGTGACGGCGTCGATGCGTTCGCGCGCGGGGCCATGCGCAGCCTTGCGAAAGGACCGTTGTCGCAGCGATGCATCGCGGACATGCGGAAGTCCATTCTCGGAAGCACCAAACATGACCATGCGTCGTTCGTCGCAACGTTGCGACGAACGACCATCGAGAGACCCGGCAGGCATCCACAAACCGGCCGATCATCACAACATTGCCGCAGGAGACCATCGACGGACCGCTCTGGCCACCGCATGGTGGCCGCTCGTCACAACGTTGCTATGGACGACCATCGGAAGACCGCTCCGACCGTCCCATAGTGGCCAATCACAGCAACGTTGCCGTCAGAAACCATCGCAGGGCCACCGCGACCATTCCGCGATGGTCGATCACAGCAACATTGTCACGAATGACCATCGAAAGACCCGGCAGGCATCCGCAAACCGGTCGATCACAGCAACATTGTCACGAACGACCATCGAAGAGCCGCATCGACCGTTCCATAGTGGTCGATCATCACAACGTTGCGACGAACGACCATCGAAAGACCCGGCAGACGTCCGCGAACCGGCCGATCATCACAACATTGCCGCAGGAGACCACCGAGGAGCCATACCGACTGCCCCATGGTGGTCGATCATCGCAACGTTGTTATGGACGACCATCGAAAGACCGCTCCGACTGCCCCATAGTGGTCGATCATCGCAACGTTGCGACGAAGGTCTGGAGTCGCGCGCACGGTCAAGGAGGACGGCGACGCGGACCGGCCGTAGGCGCAGGCGGTGCGTAGGGTGGCACGGCGGCGTGTCGTCAGCGGTACGACGGCGGTCCCCGTCAGCGGCGCTGGCGGCGGCGCGTCAGTGGCCCTAGAAATCAGCAGCCATAAAACGTCAGTGGCACTAGAACGTCAGCAGCCCTAGGACATCAGCTGCCATAGGCGCATCAGCGACCATGGCACTTCAGCGGCTCTGAAGCGTCAGTGGCCCTGCCGGATCCACCGGTCGATGGCGTCGCGCACGGCGCGCGCGTAGATGGTGCTGTTCTCCTTGGGGTGGATGCCGTCGGCGTCGAGCTCGGAGGGGTCGGCGGTGATGACGCGGTCCCAGTCCACCAGCACCACGCGGTTCTGGTGCTGCGGAGCGAACGCGAGGATCTCCTGGTTGCTCTGCACCGCCCACGGCTCGTCCGGCGAGTGGGTGCCCACGAGCACGAGGATGCGGTCGGGGCCGATGATGTCGAGGATGCGGTCGAGCTGGTCCTCGCTCATCGGCGCGTTGGTGCCGAGCCCGATCACCACCCACCGCCGCAGCGTGCCGTTGGACCGGTGCTGCTCCAGCGCCTCGATGCCCTTGTCCACGGTGCGGTTGATGACCGCGTCGAGCTCCACGCCCGGGAACACCTTGTTGAAGCCGTAGGTGGACGACTGCATCACCGAGTCGCCCACGGCGGTGATCTGCGATCCGTCCGGCATCTGGTTGCGCGGCGCGCGCAGGTCGGGGATGCGTTCGCGGCGCCAGTCGCCGCTGGCGAGATCGGCCGCGCGCTGGGCGGCGGCCTGCGCGGCCACGCGCTCGAGATGCGCCTGCACGCCCGTCTTGGCGGGCGCGTGCAGCAGCGCGCCTACGAATCCGTAGCCGCTCACGGCGAACACGACGATCGCGAGCGCGGCGGCGACCCATCGGCCCACGGTGCGCGGAGCGGCGGGCACGAAGACGCGAAGCAGCCCGCCGGCCGCGGCGGGACGCTCCACCAGCGTCCACGACAGCGCGGTGGCCGCGGCGGTCAGCACGAGCGTCACGACGAGCGGCGGCACGGGCGAGACGGCGACGGCCTGCGGCATGAGGTTCGGCAGCTGCCCGGTGAGGAATCCCGGCATGGCGTGCTTGGCCATGATCCAGATGGGCCAGTGCCACAGGTAGATGCCGTACGAGTAGCGGCCCAGCAGGCCCAGCGGCCCCCAGTCGAGCGCGCGGCCGAGCCACGATCCGCGCACCGCCACGCCGGCCACGAGCAGCACGGCCAGCACGCCGGCCAGTGCGATGCCGCCGCGGAAGGCCGCGTCGTCCTGACGCATCGTCACCGCGAGCGCGACCAGCGCCGCGAGCGCCAGCGCGCCGATCCACGGCAGGGCGTGGCGCAGCACCGCACGCGCCGCGGCCCACGCATCGCCGCCGTCCGCACGCGCCGCGCGGGCGCGGTCGACGTGCACGAGCGCCCACCCCAGCGCCATGCCGAGCAGCAGTCCGGAGACGTGGGTGTCCGTGCCGAAGTACACGCGCGTGGGGTCCTGGCCGGGGCGGTACAGCGCGCCCATCGCGAGCGCGCTCGCCGCGGCCAGCGCCACGAGCGCCGCGAAGCCGATCCACGCGCGTCCGCGCACGATCCCGCCGCCCGCCGCGCCGCGCACGCTGCCGTTCCGGCGACCGCGCCCTCGTTCGCCGCACAGCGTCCACAGCCCCACGAGCAGGAACGGGATCACCAGATAACTCTGCGCGAGCACGCCCACGTACCACAGGTGGCGGAACAGCTGCGGGTTGTTGGCGGCGAAGTAGCTGCTGCCGGTGGCCACGGCGTACCAGTTGTAGCAGCTGAGCAGCGTGGCGACCACCTGGTCGCGGATGCCCACCAGCGCGTCGTGCAGCACGTACCACGCCGCGCTCACGCTCACGGGGACGAGCAGCAGCATCGCCGGCCACAGGCGCCGCAGACGTCCGAGCCAGTAGTCGCCCAGGTCGAAGCGTCCGTCGTCGAGCCTGCCGAGGATGCCCCATGCGGCCAGGAACCCGGAGACGGCGAAGAAGACGTCCACGCCCACGAATCCGCCGGTCAGGCGGTCCGGCATGCAGTGGTAGGCCACCACGGCGATGATGGCGAGTCCCTTGATGCCGTCGAGTCCGTCGATGCGGCGACGGCGCGGGTGCGATGCGCGTGCGGTGGCCATGCGATGGAATCCTCCCCTACCTTGGGCGCGACGCGGCCACGTGCCGCGCCGAGCGGATGACGCGATCGAGGTGTTCGAGCGTCTGGCGCTGCTCGGGCGTCTGCTCATCCGTGTCGAACGCGCCGTAGCGGCGTTCGACGGCCCTGCGGATGAGGAAGTCGGCCACGGCGGGGTTCTTGGGCAGCAGCGAGCCGTGCATGTACGTGCCGATCACGTTGTGCGCGCGGGCGCCTTCGGTGTCGTCGGAGCCGTTGTTGCCGGCGCCGTCGAGCGACTTGACGTAGCCGAGCGGCTCGGCGTCCTCGCGCAGGAACGTCTGCCCGGAGTGGTTCTCGTAGCCGATGATGTCGCCGAACTCGTCGCTGTGCTCCACGAGGTTGCCGATGAGGCGCTGCGGCTTGCCGATCGTGTACGCGCCGAGCACGCCGATGCCTTCCATGCGGTCGCCGTCGATGGTTTTGAAGTATTCGCCGAACAGCTGGTACATGCCGCAGATCATGAGCATCGGCACGCCGTCCGCGGCCATGGCCCTCAGGTCGTCGGCGCGCTCGTGCAGGTCGTCGATCACCTTGCGCTGGCCGGCGTCCTGTCCGCCGCCGCCGAGGATCACGTCCACGTGCTCCGGCCACGGGTCGTCCTGATCCACCATGTGCACGCGCGGCGCGTAGCCGTACAGCTCGAGCCGGCGGCGCACGGTGAGCACGTTGCCCGAGTCGCCGTAGATGTTCATGTCCTTGGGGTACAGCGATACCACGTCGATCGTTCTCATCGTCCCACTCCCGCGTCGCTTACGTCGGTGATGCGCCCCAGCGCCGCGCGCGCCCTGAGCATCGCGGTGTAGGTGCAGTAGATGTGCCGGGGGCGTCCCAGCGGCCCCGGTTCGGTCACGAAGCGTTCCACGGCCTTGTCCAGGTCGGTCTCGACGGCGCCCACCGGCACCTGGTCGTATTCGAGGCGCAGCGCCATGTCCCACGCGCGCACGCCGGAGACCATGGCCACGCCGCCCTCGCGCAGCGACGTGAAGTCCACGTCCCACAGCCAGCTCATGTCGCGGCCGTCGGCGTACTCGTCGTTGATGGCGATCATCGTGGTGGCCTGGGAGGCGTCGAAGCTGGCCAGCGCGAGGCGGAAGCCCATCGGGTTCTTGACGAGCAGCAGTTCCACGGGCGAGCCGTTGACGTCGATGATCTCGCCGCGGCCGAACGCGGGCGTCACGTTGCCGGCGGCGCGCACCAGCTCGTCGGGCGTGGCGTCGGGTCTGACGGCGCGCGTCACGGCGAGCGCGGCGGCGGCGTTGTACAGGTTGTAGACGCCTTCGAGCCGGACCTTGGCGCGATGCTCCGCGCCGTCCATGAGGAACGTGGCCTCGTGGTCGCCCACGGCGGCGAGCGTCACGTCGGCGGGCAGGACGGGCGCGTCGGAGTCGTCGCGACCGCTCCCTTCAGCGCTCCCCTCAGTCGGCTGCACCGACAGCTCCCCTCCCAGAGGGGAGCCCACAGCACCAACCTCGGCGCCCTTCCCCGAGGGGAGCTGTCCGTCGACAGACAAGCCCGCCGTCTCGGCTCCCCTCCCCGAGGGGAGCTGTCCGTCGACAGACGGACTGAGGGGAGCACCCGCCGCAGCACCGGCATCCTGCGCCTCCGCGCGCTCCTCGGTCGCCACGGTGGTGGCCATGTCGTCGTCGGAGGGGAAGAAGCGTTTCAAATCATCGGCGAGCCCGAAGTAGCGCACCTCGGTGCCCTCGGGCGCCAGCTTCGCCAGCGCGGCGATGCGCGGGTCCTCGCGGTTGAGCACCACGGTGCCGGTCGTCGCCTCGGCCACGTGGCCCAGCAGGCGCGCGGTGTTGTCGATCTCGCCGAAGCGGTCCAGCTGGTCGCGCATCACGTTGAGCAGCAGCGCGTAGCGTGGCCTGACCTGCCGCACGAAGTGCACGGCGTACGCCTCGTCGAGCTCCAGCACGGCGATGTCCGCGTCGAGCCTGCCGCCGAGCGAGACCTGCGTGAGGAGCGCGGAGACCACGCCGCGCGTGAAGTTCGACCCGGTGGGGTTGGTGAACACCTTCAGCCCCAGATCGGTGAGCATCGAGGCCACCATGCGCGTGGTGGTGGTCTTGCCGTTGGTTCCGGAGACGAGCACCACGCCGTACGGCAGCCGGCCGAGCGTGCGTGCCAGGAACCCCGGATCGATCCTCTCCACGACCTTGCCGGGCAGCGCCGAGCCGCCGTGGCGGGTCAGGCGCGAGGCGAAGCGGACGAGTCGTCCGATGGCCACGGCTGCGAACATCTCACACCCCCTGATTCGCGTTGTAGTCCTGCGGCATGTCCTTGAACTTGGACGTGGCGCCCAGGAACGCCAGATGGAACGTCTCGGTGGGGCCGTTGCGGTGCTTGGCCATGATGATGTCGGCCTCGCCCGGACGGTCCTCCTTGTCGTAGAAGTCGGGTCGGTGGACCAGGAACACCACGTCGGCGTCCTGCTCGATCGAGCCGGATTCGCGCAGGTCGGAGAGCTGCGGCTTCTTGTCGTTGCGCATCTCCGGGCCTCGGTTGAGCTGGGAGAGGGCCACCACCGGCACCTCGAGCTCCTTGGCGAGGAGTTTGAGCGCACGCGAGAACTCGGAGACCTCCTGCTGGCGCGATTCGACCTGCTTGCCGGAGCTCATGAGCTGCAGGTAGTCGATGACCACGAGCTTGAGGTCGTTGGTCTGCTTGAGGCGTCGGCACTTGGCGCGGATCTCCATGAGGCTCATGTTCGGGCTGTCGTCGATGAACAGCGGCGCGTCCTCCAGCTTGCCCCAGAACTGGTTGAGCGTGTTCCAGCGTTCGGGGGTGATGTCGTCGGCGCGGCGCAGCGCGACGAGCGGGATGTTCGTTTCGGCGGAGATGATGCGCTGGGCGAGCTCCACCTTGCTCATCTCCAGGCTGAACACGATCGACGTCATGTGGTGGTGCAGGGCGGCGGCGCGCGCGAAGTCGATGCCGAGCGTGGACTTGCCCATGGCGGGGCGTCCGGCCACGACGATCATCTGGCCGGGCTGCAGGCCCTGCGTCAGGTCGTCGATGTCGCGGAATCCGGTGGGCACGCCGCGCTCCACCTCGCCGTTCTGCAGTTTGTCGAGCTGGTCGAGCGCGTCGTGCACCACGGGGCCGATGGCGGTGTAGTCCTGACGCACCTTGCCCACGGACATCTCGTACACCTCGGACTGCGCGAGGTTGACCACGTCCTCGGCCTGCGAGCCCTCCGCGGAGTAGCCGAGCTGCGCGATCTTGGTGCCGGCGGCGATCACGTTGCGCAGGATCGCGCGCTGGTGCACGATCTCCGCGTAGTACGTGGCGTTGGCGGCGGTGGGCACGGCGTTGATGAGGCTGTGCAGGTAGTCGGCGCCGCCCACCTTCTCCAGGTCGCCGTCCTTGAGCAGCTGGTTCGCCACGAGCACGGCGTCCACGGGCTGGCTCTGGGAGAACAGGCTGATGATCGCCTCGTAGATGGTCTGGTGCTTGGGCTGATAGAAGTCCGTGACGTCGATCATCTGCGAGACCTCGCCGATCGCGTCCTTGCTCATGAGCATGCCGCCCAGGACCGCCATCTCCGCGTCGTCGTCATGCGGGGGGATGCGGTCGAAGATCACGTCGCGCCCGTCGCGCGAGGGGGCGGTCGCCCCAACCATTCCTTCAGCCATGGTTCCCCAGTATAGGAGTCGCGGCGAACCGTCCCGCGGCGCGGGTGCAGCGCAGGTCCGACGCGGCCGGGGCACGACCGTGATGCGCACCGCGGCGCACGGAAACGAACATTCCATGTGTGCGATGCCGTGCGGCGACACGCACGAGCGCGATTGTGGATAGAAAAGTGAGTTATCCACAATACGGGGATATCTCGGTGGATATCGCCATGAGTTATGCACCTTATGGGGATAATGCTGTGTAAAACTTGGGGATAACGCGTTCGATCCGGAACGGCGATTTGCCGTCAGGTAAACACCGTGCTATGGGAACGTCGTCCGCGGGTTTTCTACGCGATTCCGCGTACCTGCGCGGGGTCGGCGGTGGGCCCTGAGCCGCAGGCCGTCAGTTCGTCCGGCTAGGTTGGGCAACCATGAGCGCACGGGACGATCGACATCAGCACATCGGCGGCGGCAGCCACAGTGACGGACACAGTGACGGACACAGTGACGGACGCGGCGACGGCCGCAACGGGATCCGCGGCGCCGCCCCCGCAACGCCCGGCACTCCCGCGTCGTCCGGCGCACCGGAACCGCCCATCGAACCCGTCGGCCGCCGCATCTGGGCCATCGCCCTGCCCACGTTCGGACAGCTCATCGCCGAGCCCACGTTCATCCTTATCGACACCGCCATCGTCGGGCACATCGGCGACGCCGCGCTGGCCGGCCTGTCCATCGGATCGACCATCATCCTCACCGCCGTGGGCCTGTGCATCTTCCTCGCCTACTCCACCACCGCGCAGGTGGCGCATCTGCTCGGCGCGGGACGCCGGCGCGAGGGCATGCAGGCGGGCATCGACGGACTGTGGCTGGCGCTCGGCATCGGCGCGGCGCTCGGGCTCGGGCTGTTCGCCGCCGCGGAGCCGCTGTGCCTCGCGTTGGGCGCCCGCGGCGACGTGCTGCCGCAGGCCGTGGCGTACACGCGCGCGATCGTGCCGGGCGCGCCCGGCATGCTGCTCGTCTACGCCGCCAACGGCATCTTCCGCGGCCTGCAGAAGATGCGCATCACGCTCGTCGCGGCCGTGAGCGGCGCGGCGCTCAACACCGTGCTCGAGGTGCTGTTCGTCATCGTGTTCCGCTGGGGCATCGCCGGCTCGGGCGCGGCCACGCTGATCGCGCAGTGGTACATGGGCCTGTTCCTCGCGGTGCCGGCGGTGCTGTGGGCGCGGGCGGACGGCGCGACGCTGCGGCCCAGGCTCGCGGGCATCGCCTCGGCGGGCGGCGACGGGATGCCGCTGTTCGTGCGCACGCTGGCCATCCGCGCGGCGATGGTGACGACCGTGGCCTGCGCGGCGCGCATGGGCACCGACGTGCTGGCCGGGTTCCAGGCGGTGAACTCCTCGTGGAACTTCGCGATGAACATGCTCGACTCGGTGGGCATCGCGGGGCAGACGCTCGTGGCGACGGCGCTGGGCGCGGGCGAGATCGCGCGGGCGCGCGCCCTGACCCGCGCCACCGGACGCGCGGGGCTCGCCGCCGGGGCCGTGATCGGACTGGGATTCGCGGGCGTGGGCCTGTTCGCCGGACACGTGTTCTCCCCCAGCCCGGCCATCCAGCTGCTCACGGCCGTGGGCATGGTGACGATGGGCCTGTTCTTCCCGCTGCAGGGGTGGATGATGGCGCTCGACGGCATCCTGATCGGCGCGCGCGACTACCGCTATCTGGCCGTCACCTGCACGCTGACCGCCGCGCTCTACATCGCGCTCGTGCTCGCCGTGGCCGACGCCGCGGCGCCGCTGCTGCCCGGCGACGCGGCGCGCACGGCCGCGCTGTGGACCGTGTTCAACGTGGTGCTCATGGGCGGGCGAGGCGTGGCGAACGGGCTGCGCGCCCGGGGCGACCGCTGGATGCGCGCGTAGGCACGCACGCGCGGGCTACAGCGCCGCGCGCACCGCGGCGTACATCTGCCCGACGACAGCCGCGCGCCACTTGCTCCACCCGTACTGCTTGGTGATGGACTCCCCCGCCGTGGCGCCCAGCGACGAGCCGTCGGCGCGCGTCAGGTCGAACAGCATGTCCAGCAGCAGCGGATCGTGCCGGACGCGGTCGGCCAGCTCGCCGGTCACGGCCGGATCGGACGGGTCCCTGCCGCTGGCGAACTCGGAGAGCGTCAGATGCTCGCGCACCAGCAGCGTCACCCGGTCCACGGTCTCGGCGTCGAACCCCATGCGCCGCAGGATGTACGGCACGTGGCGTGCACCCTCGGCCGCATGGTCGGTCACGCCCGGGCGCTTGCCCAGATCGTGCAGGATGCCCGCCAGCAGCAGCGCCGCGTAGTGCGCGTCGTCGTAGCGGCCGCCGGACGGCGTCTCGCGCCCCAGCCGCGACGTGACCTCCACCATGTGGCGGTCGATGGTGTACCGGTGCGCGGCCGAGGCGGACGGACGGTTGCGGATGCCCAACCACTCCGGGATCCAGCGGCCGGGGAGGTTCACGTAGTCGAGCTCCTCCCACACGTCCAGCAGCGCCGGCCCGCAGGCGAGCAGCCGCACGAACAGCGCGCGCGCCTCGTCGTCCCACACCGAGTCGCGGATCGGGCAGCGCCGGAGGTTGAGCAGCGTGGACGGATTGATCTCCAGCCCGTACTCGCCGGCCGCCGCGCCCACGCGCAGCGCCAGGTTCGCGTCGGCCTCCGGCTCGGTGTTCGGGGCGAGCACGATCTCGCCCTCATGCCGCGCCACGCCGGGAGCCACCACGTCGAACGTCGGCGCCTCGCGCCTGCCGCCGCCGCGCGGCTGCAGGATCTGGAAGAACGCGAACCGCGGCTTCTCGTGCACCAGCGAATGCTCGGCGCGCGACGCCGTGGAGTCCAGCGCGAAGGAGATCTGGCGGCCGAGCCCGGCCAGACGCGTCTGCAGATCGTCGATGGCGCGCGCGTCGCGCTCGGCCTGAGGCCACGTGGGATCCGCGAGGCCCAGCATCGCCGCCACCCTGGGCTGGTAGGGCGCGAGCAGCAGGTTCGTGTCCTTGTTGGCCACCAGATGGATGCAGTCGCGCACGTCGAGCAGACGCTCCACGTCCTCGTCGTAGCGGCCGTGGGGGCGATCGGCCAGCCAGGACGCGGCGAGCGCGGAGACGAGCACCGCATCGCGCAGGCCGCCGCGCGCCTCCTTGACGTCCGGCTGGTTGATGTACGCGAGCCGTCCGAACTCGTCGAGACGCGACTTGGCGGAGGCGAGCAGCTCCGGCAGGCGCTTGCGCGCCGCCTTGCGCCAGCGTTCGAGGATGGACGTGGACGTGCGCGTGATGAGCGCCGTGTCCCCGGCGATGGGCCTCACGTCCAGCCAGCCCATCGCGGCGGGCAGGTCGGAGTCGGTGACCGCCTCGCACTGGGCGCGCGTGCGGACGGAATGGTCGAGGTCCAGGCCGGAGTCCCACAGCGGGTACCACAGCTTGTTGGCGAGCTGGTTGAGCTGCTCGTCGCCCAGCGCGTGGTTGTCGTAGATGATGACGAGGTCGAGGTCGGAGCTGGGTCCCACCTGTCCGCGCGCGAGCGAGCCGACCGCCGCGAACCCGATGCCCTGCGCCGGCACGTCGAACGGCACGGCCTCGCACGCCTCGCCCCACAGCTTCGTGAGGCATGCCATGGCCAGCTCGGTGCGCGCCCTGCGCTTGGCCGCGCCATCGCGGTAGATGCCGTCCGCGTCCGGCTGGCTCATCGCCATGAATCGTTGCTTGAGACCGTCGACTGCGCTGGCCACCGTTGTCTGTTTCCTTCCGCGACGCGCATGTGCGCATGGATGTTTGCGTATGGATTGTGATGCGTATGGATTGATGCATGTATGACGAAATCCCCGCGTACGGAGCACGCACGCGGGGATTCCTGTCTCATTACCCGTTCCGGGGCTCACGGCCGGCCGGCGCGGGCGTCCTTCATCAGATCGCCGCGGAACCGGTCTCGCCGGTGCGCACGCGGGTCACGGAATCGAGAGGCGCGACCCAGATCTTGCCGTCGCCGATGGTGCCGGTGCCGGCCGCCTTGGCGATCACGCCCACGAGCGTCTCCGCGTCGGCGTCGTCGGACAGCACCTCCACGCGGATCTTCGGGATCAGGTCGACGGTGTATTCGGCGCCGCGGTAGACCTCGGTGTGTCCGCGCTGACGGCCGTAGCCGTTCGCTTCGGAAACCGTCAGGCCGTGCACGCCGGCGGCCGCGAGGGCCTCCTTGACGTCGTCGAGCTTATGGGGCTGGATGATAGCAGTGATGAGCTTCATCTCACTTCACCTCCTTGAGAACGGAGCTGGCAGTACCAGCGAAATCGTAGGCACGCTCGCCCTGGTCGGCAAGATCGATGCCGCCGACCTCCTGGGCCTCGGTGACGCGCCAGCCGATGGTCTTCTCCAGCGCGAAGGCGATGATCGCGGTGATGACGCCGGAGTAGAGGATGGCGCACAGGGCGATGACGATCTGCACGAGCAGCTGCTTGAAGTCGCCGCCCGCGAACAGGCCGGTGCCCTCGCCGAAGAAGCCGATGAGCACGGTGCCGGTCAGGCCGCCCACGCCGTGGACACCGACGACGTCGAGCGAGTCATCGTAGCCGAGCTTGAACTTGAGGCCGCAGGCGAAGCAGCAGAGCACGCCGGCGATGGCGCCGAGGACCATGGCCCACAGCGGGGAGACCACGTCGGCGGCCGGGGTGATGGCGACCAGACCGGCGACGATGCCGGACGCGGCACCCATCGCGGTGTAGTGGCCGGTGCGGATCTTCTCGGTGAAGCCCCAGGCCAGCATGGCGGCCGCGGTGGCGGCGGTGGTGGACATCCAGGCGTAGCCGGCGGTGCCGTTGGCGCCGAAGGCGGAGCCGGCGTTGAAGCCGAACCAGCCGAACCACAGCAGGAAGGCGCCGAGCATCACGAACGGGACGTTGTGCGGACGGATCGGGGAGACGCCGAAGCCCTTGCGCTTGCCGATGATCAGGACGATCACGAGCGCGGCCATTGCGGCGTTGATGTGCACGACGGTGCCGCCTGCGAAGTCGTGGGCGGCGGCGCCGATGGCGGTGGAGATCGCGCCGTCACCGCTCAGCAGGCCGTGGTTCCACACCATGTGGGCCATCGGGGCGTAGTCGAACGTGATCCACAGGGCCACGAAGATCATCCAGGTGCTGTACTTGATGCGCTCGGCCAGGGCGCCGGAGATCAGGGCCACGGTGATCATGGCGAAGGTGACCTGGAAGGCGACGTCGATGGAGCCGGGGTAGGAGGGCATGTCGTCGGCCGCGGCGGTGTAGGTGGACGGGTCGCTCACGGAGCCGAACACGCCGTCGGTGGCGACCATGGAGTCCTTGAGCAGGAAGCCGGTGGCGGGATCGCCGAAGATGCCGCCGATGCTGTTACCGGCGTAGGCGATCGACCAGCCCCACAGCGTCCACACGACGGCGGTGACGGACAGCGCCGCGGCGGACAGCATGAGCATGTTCAGAATGGCCTTGGCGCGGACCATGCCGCCATAGAAAAACGCCACACCGGGCGTCATGAGGAAAACCAAGGAAGCGGACGTAAGCATCCACGCGGCATTGCCGGTCGTCGCTGCTACTTCGGGGATCATGGCTACCTCCCTCTCTTCTGTATTGTGCCGGAGGATTCCGGCGGTTCACTTCTCGCGGCTCCCCACGGAGCCAACACCGTTATGAAACGACCGGCTGGTTTCCGGGATTGTTACGCCCTGTTACGGGGAGGTTAAAGGCCTTGGGGCGCTTGGGGTTTCACGATGGCGCGGATGCGGAAACGCCGGGTGCGGGCACAGCTACGTAGTCCACGCGTCGCACGTATTTTCGATTCGTGTGGCGGTCGCCGCCGGCTCCGCCGGATATCCCCGTTGCGATATCGGCGATATGACGCCGGCGGTACCCGACCGGACGGCCGAATTCCACCACACGAATCGAAAATGCCTCGACGGCCGGCCGCGCAACCCGCCTCCGAATATCAATGATGGGCAGCTTCCATGTGAAAACTGCCCATCATCGTCCGCGCAATGCCTGATCGCGCGCAGCGGCGGCCACCGTCAGGCGAGGATGCCGTCCACGAAGCCCTCCGGGTCGAACGGCGCGAGATCGTCGGGGCCTTCGCCCAGTCCCACGAGCTTGACCGGCACGCCCAGTTCCTTCTGCACCGAAATCACGATGCCGCCGCGCGCGGAGCCGTCCAGCTTGGACAGCACGATGCCGGTGATGCCGATCGCCTCGGCGAACACCTTGGCCTGCGCCATGCCGTTCTGACCGGTGGTGGCGTCCAGCACGAGCAGCACCTCGTCCACCGGCAGGTTCTTCTCGGTGACGCGGCGGATCTTGCCGAGCTCGTCCATGAGGTTGGCCTTGTTCTGCAGACGGCCGGCGGTGTCGATGATGAGCACGTCGGCGTCCGCCTCCTTGGCGCGGGCGGCCGCGTCGAACGCCACGGACGCCGGGTCGGCGCCGTCCTTGTCCGAGCGGACGACGGGCACGTCCACGCGCGCGCCCCACGTCTCGAGCTGGTCGGCGGCGGCGGCGCGGAACGTGTCGGCCGCGCCCAGCACCACGGACTTGCCGTCGGCCACGAACAGGCGCGCGAGCTTGCCGGCCGTGGTGGTCTTGCCGGTGCCGTTGACGCCCACCATCATGATGACGGACGGTTTGGCCGCGCCCGGCTTGTTCACGTTGAGGCGACGGTCCGTGTCGCGGCCCACCAGATCGAGCAGCTTGCCGCGCAGCATCTCGCGCACGGCGGCGGGATCCTTCTCGCCGGTCACGCGCGCGTCGGAGCGCAGCTCGTCCACCAGCTGTTCGGCGGCCTCGGCGCCCACGTCCGCCAGCAGCAGCGTATCCTCCACGTCCTCCCAATCGGCCTCGGTGAGGTGGTCCTTGGTGAGGATGGCGAACAGCGCCTTGCCGAACGGGTTGGCGGACTTGGCGAGCTTGGCCTTGAGGCGCGTGAGGCGCGAGCCGACCGATTCCGGGGTCTCGGCCTTGGCCGGCGCGGGAGCCGGGGCGGGCGCGGGCTCGGCCGGCGCCGGAGCGGCGGACTCGGCTGCCGGAGCCGGGGCGCTCCCGGCGTCTTCGCCCGGTTCATGCTTCGACTCGGACTTCGGCTCGGACTCGGATGCGGTCGCGGATTCCGCCGGCGTCGGCTCGGGAGTCGCGGCGGGCGGGACCGATGCGGCATCGGCCTTGATGCGCTCCTCGGCGCGCGCGATGCGGCGCTTGCGCGAGCGGTCCATGAGATAGCCGCCCACGATCAGCGCGGCGACGACGATGACGACGGCTACGACCGCCAGAATGCTATTGGGTTCCATGTCCCCAAGCCTAAAAACCGCAAGGGACACAGCCGGGGCAATCAGCGCACGGACCGGGAACGGACCGGAGCCGGAAGATACTCAGGATCGGGTCAGAAGAGAAGCGGGGCGACCGGGGATTAGCGGCGATCGCCGGAGGGCGAGCTGGCGGACGCGGCGGCGCCGGGTGCGGGAGTGCCGGACGCGGCGGCGCCGTCGGGACGCCGGGTCTCCCCCGCGCGCTGCTGCGGCGCACCCGACTGCGGCGTGCGCAGCGAACGCACCTCCACCACGGTGCCGTTGATCACGTACACCGGATTCTCCATGGTCTGCTCCACCTCGGGGATGTCGCCGTCGGCGTGATGCGGGCGCTTGGGACGGCCCTCCGTGGACTGGGGCGTGAACGACGGCATCGTGCCGCCCACGCGGCGCACGCGCGGCGGCTCCTGACGCGGATTGCTGCGTTCGTACAGGCGCTCGCTGAACGTTCCGTCATGCGATTCGCCGCGCGCCAACCTGAGTACGAACAGGATGGCACCGATGAGAACCGCCAACCAAATGAGAATCGCCACGAGCATACGGATATTGTGCCAACACCCCATCACAACCGCCGCGGTTCATGTCGCGATCGGACCCGTTTTCTCACATTTGCGTCCACGCCTCGGTTTCGAACCGGTTCGACCGTCGAATCGACGCCGAAGCCGCCATCGGAAACACCCGTCGCGAGACCCGCGCCGCGGCGCCCCGGAACCGTGGAACAATGGGACGCATGGCAAATTCTTCGAGGATGACATCGTTCCAGCGCCGCGAGCAGCTCATCGCCGTAGGCAGGGCGCTGTTCGCTTCCAAGGGGTTCGAGGCGGCGAGCGTCGAGGAGATCGCCGCCAACGCCAAGGTGTCCAAGCCGATCGTCTACGAGCACTTCGGCGGCAAGGAGGGCCTGTACGCCGTCATCGTGGACCGCGAGATGCGCGCCCTCACGGACACGCTCGCCGCCGCGCTCTCGGATCAGGACGCGCACCCGCGCCGGATCGTGGAACGCGCCGCGCTGGCGCTGCTCACCTACATCGAGGAGCACACCGAGGGCTTCCAGGTGCTCGTGCGCGACTCCCCGAGCACCGACCCGGCCGGATCGTTCTCCTCGCTGCTGGGCGACGTGAGCATCCGCGTGGAGGACCTGCTCACCGCGGCGTTCAAGCGCCAGAAGCTGCCCGTGCGCGGCGTGCCGTACTACGCGCAGATGCTGGTGGGCATGACCGTGTTCACCGGACAGTATTGGGCGGATCGGCGCAAGGTGAGCAAGGAGCAGCTCGCCGCGTACATCGTGGATCTGGCGTGGCACGGGCTGTCCCGCCTGTCCCCCAAGCCGGAGCTGCGCTTCGAGAGCGAGAAGGCGCGACGCGAGGAGGCGAAGCGGGCCGCGCGCGAGGAGCGCGAGGCGGCGAAGGCGGGCGTCGACACCGACTCCGACGACGTCGACGTCGACGCCGGATCCGACGCGCGGCGCGACGAGGCGCGGGTTCCCGAGGAGACGGACGAAGGACGCGGCGAGGCGGAGCCGGACGGCGAGGCATCGCACGACGATACGGCCGGCGACGACTGACGTCTGACCGACGCCGCCCGGCACATCGTTGATTGCCCTAGGTGCGACGCGATCACGCCGCCGGCGGCCGCCCGGAATCGGGTCGCGGAACGCCGGAACCGTCGATTCTCATGGAATTCCCAGCCAACACCGACGTTCCCCTGTGGTTCATGCGGTTATATGTGAATCACGACCGCAAGGCCGCATAACTGAATCCCTTCTTCTCTCTTCTCTCTCAAAGCCCGGCCTCTCCGCCGGGCTTTTCTCTTGTCCGCGCTGCCCGCACAGGGACCGCCGCACAGGACCGACCCGTCTGTGCGACGCCGCCGCGCGCGTTGTCCGCCGGCCGCGTGTATCTTAGAAACGTTGCCCCTCTAGCTCAACGGTTAGAGCAGCGTCCTTTTAAGTCGTGGGTTGTGGGTTCGAATCCCACGGGGGGCACCACGAAGGGCTTCAGAACCGTTGCAATTGCTTGGTTCCGAAGCCCTTTTCCTTTTCGCGGAAACGAGATAAATAGGACGTCATTCCGCATTTATTCCGCACATTTGATAGCAACGCATGGCATCATCGCGCATAGGCCGCGCCCATGATTGACGCCGCTCCGAGGTCTTTTCCCATACCCGTCGGATCTCATGTTGTGTGCCATCGTGTGCAATGAGCGCGCCTGCGCGCCGGTTCGACGCTCCGAGACAACATGCGGACAACACGGCCGCCGCGAACCGTCACATCCGGCGCTCGTAGTACGCCGCGGCGATCGCGGAGACCACGGAATGGAGGACGAACGCGATCAGGAGTCCGAGCCCCACGTACATGAGCGGCGCGGAGTCGAAGGCCAGCGAGGCCGTCATGAGCGCGACCTCCAGCAGGATGCACGCGAGGGCCATGATGCGACCGGTCGCCGCCTCGGCCCTGAGCCTGACCAGCCGGTCGCGCTCGTCGCCGCGCGGCACGGGCACGCCGTACCCGCCGCGGCCCAGCAGCAGTCCGGCCACGATCAGGATCACGCCCGCTGCGACGGCCCACAGGCCGGTGGCCGCCCAGTCGCGGAACGCAGGCGCGCCCCAGCCGAACCGGACGCCGCCCGTCACGATCCACGCCACGCCCCACACGAGCATCAGCGCAGCGGCCGCAAGGAACCGCAGACGTCCCCTGCGCGTCTCCTTCGCCACGGACTCCGCGGGACGCCTCGCGGCGCGGGCGATCGCACGGCGCTCGTCGTCGGTCGGCGGATGCGGCCGGACGAACGCGGCGGCGATCAGCGCGACGCCGGCCACGGCCAGCACGGCACAGGCCGCGACCGTCGGCCCGACGCCCCACGGGAAGACCGAGGGACGGTCCGCGAGGATGCAGCCGATCAGCACGGCCGCCATGAGCAGCGCGAATCCGGTCACGCACGGGATGCCGCGCACCCGGCCGCGCGGCGAGACGGGCGCGCGCAGGCCGTGGGGGTTGGCGATATCGCGCAGCGGCCTCGCGTTGCCGTGCGCGCTGCCGTGCGCGGCGCCATTGCCGCGGCCGGCGAAGTCGCCGCCATCATTGTTGACGTTGTGGTTACGCATAGCCGTTCTCCTCGTCGTCGATGCGTCTGTTCTCCTCGAGCAGGCACAGGTCCTCGACGGTGGTGCCGAACACCCGCGCCATGCGGTAGGCGAGCATGAGCGAGGGGCTGTACTGCCCTTTCTCGATGGAGATGATGGTGCGCGACGACACGTACACCGCGTCCGCCAGCTCCTGCTGGGTGAGCCCCGCCGCCCTGCGATATTCGCGAATCCTGGTCCTCATCGACCCGCATCACCCGCCTTTCGACCGACGGAAACATGAAGCTTGCTTCATGTGAAGTTGACTTCATGATACCGCCGGATCGGCGCGACGCGCAAGATCGCGAGACGTGATGCGGCGCAGCGTCGCGGCCCACAAAGGCAAAGGAAAAGCCCGGCGGAGAACCGGGCTTTGAGGAGAAGGAAAAGGAGAAGAAGGGATTCAATTATGCGGGCCTTTGCGGCCGTGACTTCATATAACCGCACCAACCGTAAAGCAACGTCCGACTTCCCTGAACGTTCCATAGGAATCCGACCCGTGAGGCCCGCATGCCGCGTCGCCGCCGCGCGCCGCCCACGGCTGGTGGTAGTAGTAAAAGACGGACGTCGCAACGCCACGACGGCGGCGACGGCACGTACACGGCACAGATCTGAGGAGCAGCCATGATCAACGAGGAATACAAGGCGATGCTGGGCGGCAAGTCCGTCATCCGCGAACTGAGCGAGTACGCCACGGCCCGCGGCGCGCAGATCGGCTACGACAACGTGTTCGACTACAGCCTCGGCAATCCGTCGGTGCCCGCCCCCAAGGCGTTCGCCGATGCCATGGTGGACCTGTACGAGCACGGCGATCCGGTGGCCATCCACGGCTACTCCCCGTCGCTGGGCATCCCGCAGGTCAAGGACGCCATCGCCGCGCACCTCAACGAGCGCTTCGGCATGAACTACGCCGGCAACCACATCTTCCCCACCACGGGCGCCGCCGGAGCCCTCGCCCACGCCATGCGCGCGGTCACCAAGCCCGGCGACGAGATCATCACGTTCGCGCCGTACTTCCCCGAATACCAGCCGTACGTCAGCGGCACGGGCGCGAAGCTCACGGTGATCCCCGCCGACACCGCGAACTTCCAGATCAACTTCGAGGCGTTCGAGCAGGCGCTCAACCCGAACGTGCAGGCCGTGCTCATCAACACGCCCAACAACCCGTCCGGCGCGGTCTACTCCGCCGAAACGCTCACGCGCCTCGCCGGCATCCTGACCGCCAGGCAGGCGGAGTACGGGCACGACATCTTCCTCATCAGCGACGAGCCGTACCGCGAGATCGTGTTCGACGGCGCCGAGCAGCCGTACCCGTCGAAGTTCTACGCGAACACGCTGAGCTGCTACTCGTGGTCGAAGTCGCTGAGCCTGCCGGGCGAGCGCATCGGCTACGTGGCGGTGAACCCCGAAGCCACCGACGCCGACCTGCTGGTGCCGATGATGGGCCAGATCTCGCGCGGCACCGGCCACAACTGCCCGCCGAGCTCCATCCAGCTGGGCGTGTCGAAGGTGCTGGGCCAGACTGCCGATCTGGGCGTCTACGAGACGAACATGAACCTGCTGTACGACGCGCTCACGTCGATCGGCTTCGACGTGGTGCGTCCCGGCGGCACGTTCTACATCTTCCCGAAGGCGCTGGAGGACGACGCCGTGGCGTTCTGCCTCAAGGCCAAGGAGCATGACCTGATCCTCGTGCCGTCCGACAGCTTCGGCGTGCCCGGATACTTCCGCATGGCGTACTGCATCGACACCGAGAAGGTGAAGCGCTCCATCCCGGTGCTCGAGAAGTTCGCGCACGAGGTGTACGGGCTGTAGGGTCCGACGATCCGCGAATTGCCGACGGCCGATCTTCGCAGCGTTGCGGGGATCGGCCGTTCTGGCATCCGCGCCGCGTCCCTCCGATGGTCGATCGTCGCAACATTGTGAGAAAGGACCACTTTGGCAATCGGATTGCCCTCCCCCGATGGCCGATCGTCGCAACGTTGCGAGAATCAGCCACTTTGGCACCCTCACCGCGCCCCTCCGATGGCCAATCATCGCAACGTTGCAAGAACCGGCCACTTTGGCACCCTCACCACGCCCCCCGATGGCCGATTGTCGCAACATTGCGAGAACCAGCCACTTTGGCACCCTCACCACGCTCCCCCGATGGCCGATCATCGCAACATTGTGAGAAAGGACCATCGAGAGACCACGTCAGGCCACGCATCATGGCCCTCCGTCGCAACATTGCAAGAACCGGCCACTTTGGCACCCTCACCACGCTCCCCCGATGACCAATCATCGCAACATTGCAAGAACCGGCCACTTTGGCACCCGCGCCGCGCCCCTCCGATGGCCGATCATCGCAACGTTGTGAGAAAGGACCATCGAGAGACCATGCCAAGCCACGCATCATGGTCCTTCGTCGCAACATTGCGACGCGGGAACGGCGACGCGGGAACGACGACACGGGAATGGCGAACGAGGACGGCGACGCGAGGCGACGGGAAACGGACACCGGCGACGCGACTGTCGGTTATGCGGCGATCGCGCCCATGCTACGCTACACGTGGCGTAGCGCTACGTGCGACGTAGCGCCCGATCGGCGCCGTCGGTCCGCCGGAGTCGCGCCAAGGCGAAGACCGGGGAGACGACCAAGGCGACGACCGAGACCGCAAGGACTGAACCAAGGTCAAGCAGGACAATGCCGACAAGACAAGGCCGGACAGGACCAAATCAGGGCCAAGGCAGGCAGCAGCAACGACGGACGACGGGAAGAAGAGGTGACATGCGCAACGTATGGCGGATCGTCAGGCGGGACGTGCGGCGCGTGCTGCGGGTGCCCACCGCGTGGGTGATCGTCTTCGGTCTGGTGGGCATCCCGGCGCTGTACGCGTGGGTGAACATCTACGGCTTCTGGAACCCGTACAACAACACGCGCGCGATCACCGTGGCGGTGGCCAACGAGGACGAGGGCGCCACGAACGCGGTCATGGGCGAGATGCATCTGGGCGACCAGGTGGAGGACCAGCTGCGGCAGAACACGCAGCTCGGCTGGCAGTTCATGAGCGAGGCCGAGGCGATGCACGCCGTGGAGTCCGCGCAGGCGTACGCGGCGATCGTGATCCCCAAGGACTTCAGCTCGTCGATGAGCGGACTGGTGACCGGCGGCGGCACGCGCCCGCAGATCGACTACTACGTCAACGAGAAGGCCAGCGCCGTGGCCCCGAAGATCACCGACGTGGGCGCCAGCACGCTGGACCAGACCATCAACTCCACGTTCGTCTCCACCGTGAGCCAGGTGATCTCCTCGATGGCGAACACCGCGATCCAGTCGGCGGGCGGCGCCGCGGACCAGAGCAAGCAGGAGATCGCGCAGGACACGGACGAGGCGCGCGCCAAGGTGGACGACATGCGCGGCAAGATCGCCACGCTGCTCACCGAGCTCGACCAGACGCCCGCCAAGATCCAGTCGGCGCGCGACGCCATCGCCACGGCCGACCGCGTGGCCGGCGACGCGGCGAGCGCGCTCGGGCAGGGATCCGACCTGATCCTCAACGCGCAGCGCGACGCGGGCACGTTCACGGCGGCGATGTCCGGCACGCTGGACCAGGGCGCGCTGCTGCTCTCGCAGGCGTCGAGTGGCGCGAATCTGGGCATCTCCGCGGTGACCGGGGGCATGGTGGAGGCGAGGCACCACATCGGGTTCGCGATCGAGGTGGGGCAGGCCGTCAACCAGGCCAACGCCGAGGCGATCGCCTCCCTCGAGGCGCTGAACCGCCCGGAGCTCGCGGACGTGATCGCCCGCCTCAAGGCGCAGAACGAGCGCACCGCGGGCACCCTGAACGACCTCGGCACGCTCAACGACGACGCCACGGCCACCACCACGGCCGTGGGCAACGCGGCGGACGCGCTGAACGCCGCCACGCAGAACACGCTCGCCACGATGGGCGGCGCGGCCGACGCGATCAACGGCACCACGCTGCCGCAGCTCAACAACGGCATCGTGCAGCTGGCCGGCGCCGGCACATCGCTGTCGTCCACGATCGCCGCGCAGCGCAGCCTCATCGCGCAGACCAACGCCGTGCTCGACCAGCTCGACTCCACGCTCGCCACCACCGGCGACGCGCTGCGGAAGACCGACGCGAACCTCGCCACGCTGCAGACGCGGCTGGAGACCGTGTCCACCGACGTGAGCGCGCTGTCCGCCTCGGCGATGCTCGAGCAGCTGTTCGGCAAGGACGGTTCGCTGGACGTGGCCAGGATCGCGGACTTCATGATGTCGCCCACGGTGCTCAGCACGCAGACGCTGTTCCCGCTCAACTCGTACGGCAGCGGCATGGCGCCGCTGTTCACCGATCTGGCGATGTGGGTGGGCGCGTTCGCGCTGGTGGTGATCGTCAAGCTCGAGGTGGACGACGAGGGGCTCGAGGACCTGCGTCTGACGGCCACGCAGCGCTACATGGGCCGCTGGCTGCTGCTCGCGCCGCTGGCCGTGGCGCAGGCGATCCTGGTGACCGTGGGCGATCTGGTCCTCGGCGTGCAGACGGTGAACGCGCCGATGTTCGTGCTCACCGCGATCCTCTCCTCGCTCACGTATCTGAGCATCATCTACGCGCTGGCCACCTCGTTCCAGCACGTGGGCAAGGGCCTGTGCGTGCTGCTGGTGATCGTGCAGATCCCGGGCGCGTCCGGCCTGTACCCCATCGAGATGATGCCGGCGTTCTTCCGCCGCGTCTACCCGCTGTTCCCGTTCACGTATTCGATCGACGCGATGCGCGAGACCGTGGGCGGCTTCTACGACGGGCTGTGGCTGCGCAACGCGGCGTGCCTGATGGTGTTCGTGGCGCTCTCGTTCGTGCTGGGCATCGCGGTGCGGCCGTATCTGGCGAACCTCAACAGCATGTTCGCGCGCCAGATCGCCGAAAGCGACATGATCAACGGCGAGGAGTTCCACACGCCGAGCCGCGGTCCCAAGCTCTCGCAGGCCATCCTGGTGCTCTCCGACCACGAGGAGTACCGGCGTTCGATCGAGCTGCGCGTGGCGCGGTTCGCGGCGCTCTACCCCAAGCTCAAGCGGGGCGCGCTGGTGGCCGGCATCCTGGTGCCCGCGGTGTTCTGCGTGGTGTTCGGCATCAACACGAACCTCAAGCTGGCGGCGCTGGCCAGCTGGATCATCTGGCTGCTGCTCATCATCGGATTCCTGCTGGTGATCGAGACGACGCGCGACCGTCTGGAGCGTCAGATGCAGCTGGGCAACCTGAGCGACGAGGCGATCCGCAACCTCATCTACGAGCATCAGTACGAGCGGCACGCGGCCAGGAAGGCGCGGTCCCGCGGCCGGTCGCGCTTCGGACGCGGCTGGCGGGCGCGCCCCGGCGACGACGCGACGCGTTCCGTGTTCGACGAGGCGCGTGATCACGCGCCGGCGTCGGATCACGCGACGACGGTGGCGACGACGGACGCGGCACCTACAACGGCAAACACGGCAGCGGGCGCCGATCCCGCCAACCGAGGAAGGCATGCGGCATGAGCAAGATCATCAACCTGTTCGTGGGCGACGTGCGCCGCATGTTCTCCAACATCGTCTCGGTCATCGTGGTCATCGGCCTGACCGCCATCCCGGCCGTGTTCACGTGGTTCAACGTGGCGGCCAGCTGGGATCCGTTCTCCTACACCGGCAACCTCAAGTTCGCCGTGGCCAGCGAGGACGAGGGCTACTCCAGCGACCTCATGCCCGTGAAGATCACCGTGGGCGACACCGTGCTGAGCACGCTGCGCGCCAACAGCCAGCTCGACTGGACCTTCACCACCGCCGACCAGGCCATCGAAGGCACCAAGTCCGGCGAATACTACGCGGCCGTGGTGATCCCGAAGGACTTCAGCCGCAACATGATGACGTTCTTCACCGACAACGCCGAACACGCCACGATCTCCTACTACTTCAACGACAAGAAGAACGCGCTCGCCCCCAAGGTGACCGGGCAGGGCGCCGACCAGGTGTCCGCGCAGGTCAACCAGGTGTTCGCGCAGACCATCGGCAACGTGGCGCTGAGCCTGGCGGAGGGGCTCGTCAACCAGATGAGCCAGCCCGAAGCGCAGCAGCGGCTCACCACGTTCAACGACAACGTCGCCTCGCTGGCCGACGACCTCGACTCGCTCGGCGCCACGATCGACGCCTACGACGGCCTACTCACCGCCGCCGGCACGCTGATGGACAGCTCCGTGACGCTGCTCGGACAGGCGTCGGACGCCGCCACGAGCGTGACGGACGGCGTGGACACGGCCAAGTCGTCCGCGTCGGACATCACGTCCGCGCTCACGGCCGCCGCCGGCACGCTCACGGACGCGCTGAACGCCAGCTCGTCGAGCTTCGCCGCGGTGGGCACGAGCATCGACCAGCTGTACGCCAGCGCCGGCAAGCAGGCCGACGACACGGCCGCGGCGATCCGCAACCAGGCAGGCAACGTGGACGCGCAGGTGGGCGAATACCGCGCGCTGCGCGACGCGCTGAACACGGCGATCGGCAGGCTCCCCGCGGACGTGCAACCGCTCGCGCAGCCGCTGCTGGCCAAGATCGACCTGACCATCGGACGCCTGGAGGCCCTGCGCGACGGTCTGAACGCCGCCGCCGACGCCGTGGCCGAAGGCAAGGCCACCGCCGAACAGGGCAGGCAGGACGTCAGGGATCTGGCCACGCAGGCCTCGCAGAGCGTCGCCGACCTGAAGTCGAGCTACGAGGACTCGCTCAAGCCGCGGCTCGACCAGCTCGCCTCCACGGTGAACGACGCCGCGACCGCGCTGCAGGGCACGTCCGGCAACCTCGACCAGGCCATCGGCGACCTGACGGACGCGGCCGGATCGGCCTCCGCCACGCTCACGGACATCCGCACCACGCTCACGGACGTGAAGACCAAGCTCTCCGAGGCATCCGGCGCGCTGCACGACTTCTCGGACAAGCTCGGCGGCGCGCTGGCCGGCGGCGACATGGCGCAGGTCAAGGATCTGCTCGCCAGCGCCTCCAGCCCCGAGGAGCTCGCCGCCACGCTCGCCACCCCCGTGGCGCTGCAGCGCAACGCCGTGTTCCCCGTGGCCAACTTCGGCTCGTCCATGGCGCCGTTCTACTCGGTGATCTCGCTGTGGGTGGGCGCGCTGCTCATCTGCGTCACGCTCAAGCCCACGGTCTCCCGCCGCGTCCGGCGCGAACTGGGCAACCCCACGGCGGGACAGATGTACCTGGGGCACTACGGCATCTTCGGACTGATAGGCCTCATGCAGAGCACGTTCCTCAACGGCGGCAGCCTGCTGTTCATGCACGTGCAGTCGGTGCATCCGTGGGCGTACATGCTCTCCGGGTGGGTGGCGTCGCTGGTGTTCACGTTCTTCGTGTACACGATGCTCGCATCGTTCGGCAACGTGGGCAAGGCGATCGGCGTGATCGTGCTCATCGTGCAGGTCTCCGGCGCGAACGGCGCCTACCCGCTGCAGGTGCTGCCCGCCCTGTTCCGCTACGTGAGCCCGTTCCTGCCCGCCACGCACGCGATCAGCGCGTTCCGCGCCTCCGTGGCCGGCATCTTCGAAGGCGACCTGTGGCGTTCGCTCGGCGCGATGCTGCTGTTCATCCCGCCGCTGCTGCTGCTCGGACTGGTGCTGCGCAAGCCGCTGATCCGGTTCAACACGTGGTACGTGGCCAAGGTCGAGTCGACCAAGCTGCTGTAGGGAGGCGACGGACGTGACGGACACGATGACGACGGCCCGCACGGCGCAGCCCGCGGCCCACTCCCCCTCGCGCGGCATGCGCACGCGCGAGGCGACGGACCGCAAGATCCTGCGCGCCACGATGGAGATCGCCCTGCAGCGGGGCATCGCCGCGGTGACGATCGAGGAGGTGGCGCGCCGGTCCGGCGTGGCCAAGACGACCATCTACCGCCGCTACAGCAACGCCGGCGACCTGCTGCGCGGACTGCGCGCGCTGGGCCTGCCCGACGCCGCGGCGCTCTCCTTCGAAGCCTCGGACCCCACGCGCGAGAATCTGGAAGCGCTGCTGCGCGCGATCGTGGAACGCTTCCGCACCGGCATCGGCGTCAAGGCCGTGGGGATGGTGCTCGCCTCCGACGACGAGTTCTTCCGGCACGTGGTGGACGAGGCGATCCGCCCGGAGCAGGAGCGCTGCGAGGCGTTCATGCGCGAGGGCGTGCGCGCCGGCGCGTTCCGCGAGGGCGTGGACGCGCGTTTCCTGTTCGATACGGCGATCGGGTCGATGGTGGCGTGCGAGGCGCTGGACGGCGGCGTGGACGACGCGTGGCCGACGCGCATGGCGGCGCTGATCTGGCCCGCGATCGCCGCCTGAGCGGGCCGCCCGCCGCCCGGTCCGCCTTCCCCCGGTCATCCTGAGCGAGCGAAGCGAGTCGAAGGACCCTTGACCTCACGGAAAAACCCGACAAGGCAAGACACAGATCCTTCGACTCCGGCCTACGGCCTCCGCTCAGGATGACGGAGAAGCACGCCGCCCATGAGGATGGGAAGCCCGATCACAGCTCGTCGTAGATGAGCAGGCTCGCCTGTGCGATCTTCGACCAGCTGGAATGCTCGGTCATGATCACCATCGCGTAGTCGCCCTTGTCGCAGCGCACGATCGCCGCGTCGTGCAGCAGCGCGTTGAGGAAGCCGACCTTGTCCTGCACCACGCCGTCCGAGCCGATGCCCGTGGGGATGCCCTCGCGGTACACCTGCGTCTGCATGAGCGGGAACAGACGGTCCGTGGACGCCTTGGTGGCGATGGTGTTGCTGTAGTAGCCCTTGAGGATGGTGGCCAGGTCGTTGGCCGTGGTGCGCATGTTGCCGCGCGCGAAGTTCGTGTTGTTCGCGCCGATCTCGTGCGCCTGCTTCGTGACGGTGTCGAAGCCGTACTGGCGCAGCCACGCCTCCGGGCAGGCGTTGTCCGAGTTGACGATCATCGTCGTCAGGCACGCGTTGAGCGTCATGCCGTTGAGCGGGCTGTTCCACGTGAGCTTGCCTGATTCCACGGCTTCGATCATCGAATGCGCGATGAACAGCTTGTACGTGCTGGCGGACGTGGTGACGCGGTCGGCGTCCACGGTGAGCTTCTCCTCGCCGGTCTTCAGGTCGTACACGGCCACCGAGTACGTGGCGTTGCCGAACAGCGTCTTGAGCTTGTCCTGGATGGTGCCCTCGGCGGGCAGGTTCTCGTACAGCGCGGCGTTGGTGATGGTGCGCGACGTGATCTCGACCGGTCGGCTCGCGCCGCCGTTGAGCATGTCCGCCAGCGCGTCGGCGGTCTTGGCCACGTCCACGGCGCGCGAGGCGCGAGCGTCGGTGGCGAACGTCTCGGGCACGGCGCCGGCGGCCACGGCGCGCTTGGCCACGTCGATCGCCACGCCCTTGTCCTTGAACAGGCTGCTGAGTCTGGAGGAGTCCACGGAAGCGACGAGCTTCGACTGGTCCTGCGCGTCCTGCGCCACCGCGATGGTGCCGGCCACGTCGACCGCGGACAGCTGGTACGTGCCGGCGTCCGCGCCGCTGCCGTACGTGAACGTGACGCCGCCGCCCAGCGCGGTGGTGAGCGTGGCGCGCAGCTGGTCGGCCGTGGCGGTGGCCACCGTGGGTTCCACGATGTTGAGGTTCAGCGTGGCCGCGGCCAGATCGCCGTCGGTCGTGGCGGCGAAGGCCTTGCCGGCGGCCGTGCGCACGTCCGCGGGATTGAACGAGTAGCCGTCCTGCGCGGCGACCGTGGCGAGCGCGCCGTCCCTGACCTCGAGCCCCGCGTTGCGCACGTCGGACTTCACCGGGTCGGCGGAGGTGCCGAAGGCGTCGGGCAGGGTGTCCGCGGTGGTGTTGTGCACGAACAGCCAGGAGAACGGGATGATGCGCGAGGCGAACGAATGGTGTGCCGCGGCCTGCGCTCGCCCGGCGTAGTCGACGGTGATGCCGGCGTCCTTGGCCGCGAGGGTGATGCGCCGCCCGGTGGACTGGTCCGTGAGCGTCACGTTGCGCGCGAGCGATTCGGCGTTCAGCGTCTCGGCCACCTGCGCGGCGGACTGTCCGCCCACCGCGTGGCCGTCGAGCGTGGCCATGGGGAAGAACTTGTCGGACGGCCAGAACAGCTGGAACAGCTCCACCAGCAGCAGCACGCCCAGGCACGCCACGAGGATGCGGCGGCGCGTGTACGTCTCGCCCTTGAGCATCCGCACGCGGCCGAATCCGCCGTTGCCGCGCGCGTTCCCGCGTCCCTTGCGAGCGCCGCCGCGCGTGCTGCGCGACGAGGATCCCGAGCCCGCGTGGATGCCGTGCGCCGCATGACGGACGCGGGCGTTCGGCGCGCCCGTTTTCGGGGAGCTCCTGCGCGAGGACGACGGGGATGGGGACGACGAGGACACTGAACGCGGCATGACTTTACTTCTTCTTCGCGGATCTGTGGGGGATTCGGGCCCATTGCGGCCCCTTCTCATGGGCATCAGTTTCGCGCGAAGCCTCGACGCGCCGCGCTTCCGCCGTACGCCGCCGTGCATTCGCCGCGCGAACGCGATCCGCTCAATCCGCCCACGGCACCACGCAAAATGAGCGGATCCAGTCCCAAGTCCACACGGAATGAGCAGATCCAGTCCCGGGCAAGGCCGAAACACGCCCCACGGGACGCATCCTGCTCAATCTGCCCATGGCACCACGCAAAATGAGCGGATCCAGTCCCATCCCCACACGGAATGAGCAGATCCAGTCCCGGGCAAGGCCGAAACACGCCCCACGGGACGCATCCTGCTCAATCTGGTCAAGGTACCTCGCAGAATGAGCGGATCCAGTCCCATCCCCACACGGAATGAGCAGATCCAGTCCCGGGCAAGGCCGAAATACATCCCACGGGACGCATCCTATTCAATCTGCCCATGGCACCACGCAAAATGAGCGGATCCAGTCCCATCCCCACACGGAATGAGCAGATCCAGTCCCGGGCAAGGCCGAAACACACCCCACGGGACGCATCCTGCTCAATCTGGTCAAGGTACCTCGCAGAATGAGCGGATCCAGTCCGGGAACCGACGCCGACCCGCCGAGACGCCGTCAGATCGCGGCCAGAGCAACTGCCGGCTCGCCATCATCCGGCTACTGGATCGAAGCCTCCTCGCGCGCCACCTTGAGCGCCTCATTGAAAGCGTCGGACGTCCAGCTGGCGCCGGCGACCGTGTCGATCTTGAGGTCCTTGAGCGGCTTGCCGTCCACCACGCCGTTGATCGCGTTGGCGAAGTCGGTCTGGTGGCCCTTGGAGATGGTGGTGAACGGATGACCCACGACGTCCACGTGCTCCACGTTGCCGTCCTTGACGGTGATGGTCACGTCGATGGTGTCCTCGCCGATCGGGCCGTACACGCCCTGCACCTTGTAGTCGCCGTCCGCATAGTTGCCGGTGTCCTGCTTGTCGGACGTGGGCTGGCTGTGCGTGGACTGCGCGGTGGGGTTCGTGGCGTTGGACGTGTCCGTGCCCGCGTCGGCGCTGGATTCGCCCGAGTCGCCGGCGTACTCGTCGTTCATCGGGATGGCCTTGGGCTCGCCGCAGGCGGAGAGCAGCGCCAGTCCGGCAGCGGTGAGCGCCACGGCCTTCATCGCGGTTCCCCTCGCCGCCGGGGTCTTCCGTTCGTCGTTCGTCTCGTTCGTCATGGTCGTCCTTTGCATAGCATTCATTATCGCCGCGGATGCGGATCGCGGTTCCCGAGCTGCCCGGTTCCGAGTCGCCCGGTTCCGAGTCGCCCGGTCTTCGCCGCCGGTCAGTCCTCACCGCCGGTTTTGGCGGCCTTGGTCGGGTCCGCGAAGCCGATGGCGGTCTCGCCGCGCTGCGCGTCCTCGGCGTCGGACCCGGTGGACGCGGGACGTCCGCCGTCGGCCTCGTACGCGGCGCGCGCGGCGTCGTCGTTCCACTTCTCCCCCACGAGCACGCCGTGGTTGAGCATGATCTCGCGCTGGGCGCAGCTGGCCACGAGCGCGTCGTGCGTGACGACGATGATCGTGGTGCCCTGCTCATGCAGCTGGCGGAACAGGTCGAGCACGATCTTCTCGTTCTTCTCGTCGAGGTTGCCGGTGGGCTCGTCGGCGAGGATGATCTTCGGACAGTTGATCAGCGCGCGGGCGATGCACACGCGCTGCTGCTCGCCGCCGGAGAGCTGGCCGGGCAGGTGGTGCGCGCGGTCCTTCAGCCCCACGCGGTCGAGCGCCTCCAGCGCCTCCTTCTCGTCCACCACGGAGTGGTAGTACTGCGCCACCATCACGTTCTCCACGGCCGTCAGATGCGGCACGAGGTAGAACTTCTGGAACACGAGGCCGATCATGTTCTTGCGCACGTCCGCCAGCTGCGTGGCGTTGAGGTCCTCGAGGCGGCGGCCCTCGAGCTTCACCGAGCCCTTGGACGGCGAGTCCATGCATCCGATCATGTTCATCAGCGTGGTCTTGCCGGAGCCGGACGAGCCGACGATCGCCAGCCATTCACCGGCGGGCACCGTCAGGGACAGGTCGTCCACGGCCTTCAGGTCGCCGTAGATCTTGGAGATGTGGTCGAGTTCAAGCAGCATGGTCATGGAAGACTCCTATTCCTTATTCCTCGCGCAGCACGACGGCCGGGTCGATGCGGGTGGCGCGGTGCACCGGCGGCACGGATGCGACGACGGCGACGAGCACGGACAGGGCGACCGAGCCGAGGCCCAGCCACCAGTTGAAGCCGAGCGAGCGGCTGAAGACGGTGACGGTGAGCGCGGCGGCGAACCCGTAGCCGATGGCGGTGCCGATGAGCCCGCCCACGAGACCGTAGATGGCGGACTCCGCGTAGAACTCCGCGCCGATGCCGCGCGACGAGGCGCCGAGCGCCTTCCTCAGGCCGATCTCGTTGCGCCGCTGCGAGACGATGGAGCTGATGGTGGTGGACACGCCCACGAGCGTGAGCAGCAGCACCACGAGCGAGACGATCCAGAACAGGGTCTGCAGCATGGCGACGATGCGCTGGTTCGAGGCGGTGATCTTGGTGACCTGCTGCGCCTTGACCTTGCCGGCGCGGTTGAGCTCGTCGGTGAGCGCGGTCAGGCCGTCGCCCTCGGCCGGCGACGAGTACTCCACCACGTCCCAGCCGCGGTTGCCCGCGAGCGCGGCGACGTCCGAGGCGAGCGCGTAGACGATCTCGTCCTCGCTGCCGCCGGTGTCCACCAAGCCGGCCACGCGGAACTCGGTGCCGCCGCCCTCCATGATGTCCGTGGAGACGCGCCCGTCGCGCACCTGCTGGCCGTTGGCGGCGGACGCCGCGGCCTGCGTGGGGTTGGCGGTGGGCGCGGCGGTCGACGACGAGGACGCGGACGACGATGCGGAAGCCGAAGCCGAGGCGTCGGACGAGGCGGCGCCGTTGTCCGAGGCACGGTAGGCGATGGTGATGGTGGAGCCGATCTCCAGTCCCATCGCGTCGGCCACGTCGCGGCCGATCATCACGTTGCCGACGGACGGCCAGTCGCCGTCCACCACCCAATGCTGGTTGAGCTCGGCCACCTGCGCCGGATCGATGCCGCCGATCACGTACGGCGCCGAGTTGATGCGCACGTTCTCGTAGCGGTAGGCGGCGGACTTGGCCTGCCCGGAGCGGTCCACGTCCGCGCTGACCGCGGCGACCTCGTCGTCGGTCAGCCCCTGCGAGCCGGCCGAGGAGTCGAGCGGCGTGACGATGAGGTTCGCGCCGTACGCGCGCATCTCGTCGTTCATCTGCTGCGGCACCACCAGGCACACCGCGGCGAGGCAGAACAGCGTGGCGGCGCCCACCATCGAGGCCACCACGGCCATGATCGCGCGCCCCCGGCGGCGGAACACCGCGCCGAACAGCATCGCGACGAACATCCTGCGGTTGGTCATGCCGCGCGCGTCGCGCGCACGGCTCAGCGAATCACCGGCCATGAAGCACCTCCGCTGGCTTGAGGCTCAGAATCGAGCGAATGGACGAGAACGAGGCCATCAGGATCGTCAGCGCCAGCAGCACGAACACCAGCACGAACACCATCGGGCGCATGGTGATGCCGGAGCCGAACACCACGTGTCCCACGAGCTGCGCCACCGCGGAGCCGAGGCCCGCGCCCACGAGCGCGCCCACGAGCGAGATCGCGGCGGTCTCCGCCAGCATGAGGCGGCTCACCGCGCCGTCCGTGGCGCCGATGGCCTTGAGCAGCGCCAGCTCGGCCGACCGCTCACCGATGGACGCGGCCATGAGGTTCGCCACGGCGATGGCGGCGGCGATGAGGCTCAGCGCGGTCATGAGGATCATCACGGCCTGCGTCTTGCGCAGCACGTCGCCCTGCAGCGCGGCCACCTGCCGCACCTGCTTGGCCACCGCGCCGGGGATGACCTCCTCGATCTGGTAGGCGATGGAGCTGGGGTACGCGGTGCAGTACCACGTCTCCCACTCCTCCTGGCTCAGCGCGGCCGGGTTCTTGGCGGCCTTGCGCGCCAGATCGTTCTCCGGGGTGGTCAGGGCCTTGACCTCGATCTTGTCCACCGAGTCGGGCAGACCGGCCAGATCCTGCGCCACGGAGGACGGCAGGTAGACCGAGCCGTTCTCGTCGTCGCCGGAATCGTAGATGCCCGTCACCTTCAGCGTGCGCGTGTTCGCGGCGCCGGACGCGGCGGTCTTGGCGAGGGTGAGCGAATCGCCCACCCTGAGCCCGAGCCTCGTGGCGAGCGTGCGGCCCACCATGGCCTCGTCGGCGTCGTCGCCGGCCCACGCGCCCTCGACCTTCCACCACGAGCGCATGCCCTGCACGCCCGCCACGGTGGATTCGCCGGTGTCCAGATGCAGCGTCTTGTGGAACCACGTGCCCACCAGCGGCACGGTGACGGCGTCGGCGGAGGGGGACGTGCCGGCGCTGGCCTGCGCGTGCACGTTGAGCTGCGGCGCGAAGTTGGTGATGTTGAACGCCCAGAAGATCGTCTTGATCTTGGCCGCGTCCGACTCCCTGAGGAACGCGGTCGGATCGGCGGCGTTCTGCGAGCCGGAGCCGAGCGTCGAATCGGTGGCGTAGAGCTCGGAGATCACCGCGTCGGCCTTGGGCTGCACGGTGATGTTGGAGCCGTAGGTGGACAGCTCGGCGTTGAGCTTGTCGCCCACGTCGAACACGATGCCCAGCATCGCCACGCTCACCGTGGCGGACAGGCACACCGTCAGGGCGATCATCAGGCGGCGCTTGAGCTGCCGGGTGAACGACCGGGCGATCATACGCAGAAAGAACATCGGACCGCCTCCTTACTTCTTGAAGTGCGCGGACAGCGCGTCCAGATCCGCGGTCTGGATGGTGATCTGCCCGTTGGCGACCTTGTAATTGAACGGCACCGGGTTGCAGCCGCCCTTGAAGCCGATCGTCGCCAGGTTGATGGCCACGTCGCAGCGCTTGCAGATGATCTTGCCGTCCTTCTCGTAGTAGCCGGCGTCGCCGCACGTCTCGCACGCGTCCAGGCCGATGCCGTACGCGCCGCCGTTCTTCTTGATGATGATGAAGCGCATCACCGTGCCGTCCGCGGCCGTGTACTCGAAGCGGTGCAGATGCCCGTCCTCCACCTGCGCGAACGTGATGGTGGCGGTGCCGTCCACCAGCGAATACGGCTCGGGCGGGGAGAGCACCGGCTTCTTGTTCACCTCGGCCACGCCCCACGTGAGCATCGTGGTCACGCCGATCATCGCCACCAGGCTCCACACCGAGGCGGCCACGGCGCGACGGCGGAACGCCTTGCGCAGGCGCAGCGTGGCGTCGTTGAGCTCGGGGGCCCCCTTGGTCTTCGTGCGGAAGCCCGCCACCAGCGAGGCGACCACGGGGATGAGGAAGACCAGCATCTGCGCGATCGCCAGCCAGCGGTCGGCGTTGTGCACGCGGATCATCATGCGGAACGCGGTGCCGTGCAGCACCAGGATGCGCATGGACATCATGAGCGAGAACAGGTCCGCCAGATGGCGCACCAGCCCGATCGCCACCACGAGCAGCGCGGACAGCGTGAACGCCCAGCGCACCGCCGTGGTGCGCAGCGTGCGGAAGATCGCGGCCACCACCACCGCGGTGCCGATGCCCAGCGCGAAGCCGAGCGCGCGCAGCAGCATGGCCGACGTGAACGGCGAGTCGCCGGTCTCCACGAAGTTCGTCAGCTGCAGGATCACGTCCGGGGTGGCGTAGAACACGGTGAACGCGATGCCCAGCGCGGACAGGGCGTTGGCGACGTGCAGCCGCGCCGGACGCGCGTGCCAGTCGCGTGTGGCGCGCCGCGCGAGGAGCACCACGGCGATCATCGCCACGTCGAACGCCACGCAGCCGATGAGCGCCGGCAGGTTCACGTTGGATCGGCGCGTGATGACGGCCGTGCCCCTGAGTCCCGCGAACACGCAGGCGCCGGCCAGTCCGACCAGCAGCCCGTACAGCCGCCAGCGCACGCTGACGGGCTTGTCGCGCCCCTCGCCCACGGTGAGCAGCACGCTCATCGACATCACCAGCAGGCACGGGGCAAGCATGCCCGGCAGCGCCTGCACGTATTGGCCCAGCATCGGTCCTCCTTCGTCGGGGCCGGCACGTCGCCGCCCCCGCATCCCCGGCCGCGCGCGCACGCACGTCCCCAAACGCATGAAAGGGAGAGGCGCGGCGATCCGGCCTCTCCCATGGTCGTCATGCTACCGCCCGGCCATGCCGGACCTCGGCAGCATCGTCGGTGACGCGACGGTCACCGCGGGCGTCACCACTGGTGAACGGTGTAGTCCCAGTCGAAGGTGGCGGTGATCGGCTCGGTCCAGAAGCGGCCCTCGACGCCGGTCTCCTTGTCCACGTGCAGGGTCCAGCCGTTGGTCTCCGGGCTGTAGATGGTGAAGGTCAGCGCGTACTCGCCGTCCTTGTCCAGCTTCAGGTTGGCGCCGTAATGCGGGCCGTCGTCCGCGTTCATCTCCATGAACGTGCCCTCCTGGACGTTGGAGGCGTCGGACTTGTCCTGGATCTTGTACTTGACGGTCAGCTTCGGGATGAAGTCGCCCTCGCCGTAGCCGAGCTTGTTGTCCTTGAGGGCGTGGATGTCGGCCTCGAGGTGCAGGTTGGCCTCGGCGGCGGACAGGCCCACGCCGGCGGGCTCCATGTCCACGGGCTGGAAGTACACGGCGGCGATGTTCAGCGGGAAGATCTCCTGATCGGTGCCGATCGGGATCTCCTCGAAGCCGGTGCCGCCGTCCGCGGCCTCGGCGGTCGTGGTGGAGGCGGAGGCGGCCGGGGCGGCGTCGGAGGAGCTGTTGCCGTTGGACGCGGTGTTGGAATTGCCGCAGGCGGACAGCGAGAAGGCCATGGCGCCGGCCGCGATCAGGGCCAGCAGGCTGCTCATCTTCTTGTTCTTCATTTTCTTTCTCTGCTTTCTGTTGGTTGTCTACAGAAACAAATCCTGCATGGGGCCGGCCGTCGCCGGCCGACGGGTCACTTGGCCGCGGCTGCGGCTGCGGTCGCGGCCTCGGTGCCGGAGGAGGCCAGTTCGGCGCGGCGACGACGGTCGCGCACGAACCCGACCACGAACAGCGCGATCACCGCCACGGCGGCGACGGCCTGTGCCACGATCGTCTCCACATACGGGTAGAAGCCGAGCCAGTCGTTCGTGGGCATGCCCGCCAGATAGACGCCGGGCACCAGATCGCCCTCGATCAGCGCGTGCACGCCGCCGCCGGCGAAGACGACCACGAGCACCGCCATGAGGATCGACGTGACCAGGAAGAACGGGCCGATCGGGATCTTCACGGACGTGAAGCGGATGATCAGGAAGATGACCACCAGCACCACGGCCGCCGCGATGCCGCCGATCCACATGCCGCGCGAATCCTGGCTCATCGTGTAGATCGACTGATAGAAGATCACGGTCTCGGCGCCCTCGCGGAACACCGCGAGGAAGCTCAGCATCGCCAGCGAGACGGCCATGCCGAACGTCACCTGCTCACCCGCGGACAGCGCGTCGCCGGCCTTGCCCACGGCAGCCTCGGTCTTCCTGCGGATGTACGCGTTCCACGAGGCCACCGAACGCTTGTTGAGCATCCAGTTGCTGGTCCACAGCAGCATGAGCATGGCCACGAGCGCGCACACGCCCTCCATGTTCTCCTGCAGCGGGCCGGAGCCGCCGAACGCGAGCACGAAGATCACGGCCACCACGCCGGCGCCGGCCAGGCCGGCCAGCACGCCCAGATAGATCCACTTGACGAGCCTGCGGTTGCCGGACTTCACGAGGTACGCGATGATCGCGGCCACCACGAGCAGCGCCTCGAGACCCTCGCGGATCAGGATGATGAACGACTGGCCGACCGAGCTGGTGATGAACTTCGTGAAGCCGTTCACGTTGGCGCCGGCGCCGCCGTCCAGCTTGGTGGCGTCCTCGGCAAGCATGGCCTTGAGCTCGGTGACGTACTGCGTGGCGTCCTCGCCGGCCACCATCGCCTTGCGCGCCTCCTTGAACGTGGACTCCACCTTGGAGACGCGGTCGCCGCCGATCGCGTTCATCACGTTCTTCTCGAAGCCAAGCTTCTCGTAGTACTGGTAGTAGGCGTTGTTGACGCCGTCGGAGCCCTTCTTGCCGTCGGTCTTGGAGTCGGCGAGCGCCTGGTCGAGGATCGGGATCATCTCGTTGGCCACGTCGGTCCACGTGCGGTCGCCCTTGCCGGCGTTCTTGTGCACCTTGGCGGCGTCGAGCTGCTCGCGCTCCTGCGCGCGCTTGGCCTCGTACGCCTTGGCGTAGTCGGCGGGCTTGGCGAGGTCCGCCTTGGCGTCCAGCGTGGCGGCGGACGCGGTGATGTCCTCGGAGAGCGCCTTGACGCCGGATTCGACGTCGGCCTGCTTGCCCTGCTGGAAGGCGAGCTGCATGAGCGTCTGGAACTGGTTCGCCTGGCTCTGCTGCTTGTCGGCGCCGATGGTGTCGCGCACCACGGTCACGAAGTAGGTGGACACATAGGTGGCGCTGTACGCGGAGTTGAAGTCGGAGCGGGCGGTGGCCTGGTCGCCGGCGGCGTAGTCCTTGACGCCCTGTTCGAGCTGCTGGTTGATCTTCGTCGCGATGTCCGACCACGTGGCGAATTCGGAGGCGTCGTCGGCCTGCGCGGAGGCCAGCGGGAGGGCCATCGACGCGACCATCGTGAGCACGGCGGCCAGAGCGGCCAGCACGGACGCCACGCCTTTCGGCAGGCTCGGACGACGCCCGGACCGAACGATCGGCTTGATGACACACGACGACATACCAGCGCTTCCTCTCCTCGTCCATGGCGAGCGGCGGATGATCCAGCGCTGCCACCGACCAAACATAAAAGAAAAGGGGAGGGAAGAACAGTCTTGTTTTTATTTTTTTCCGGCGTATAATGCCCGCGCCTTCCGGGCAGGACTCTCCGTCCTCCCGAGCGGAGCAGTTCCTTCTTCTGTCAGCCCAAGCGAAGCAGTCCCTTTTCCGTCATCCTGAGCGAAGCGCAGCGGAGTCGAAGGATCCTTGACACCACGGCACAACCAAAGATCCTTCGACTCCGGCCTACGGCCTCCACTCAGGATGACCAGAAAAGCAAACACCGTTGCAGGATGACCAGGAAGCCAGACACCGACTCGGATAACCGGAAAAACACCCCCCCGCCCGCGCACCGTCGCCCCGAGCGAAGCAGTCCCTTCCCGTCATCCTGAGCGAAGCAGTCCCTTTTCCGTCATCCTGAGCGAAGCGCAGCGGAGTCGAAGGATCCCTGACACCACGGCACAGCCAAAGATCCTTCGACTCCGGCCTACGGCCTCCGCTCAGGATGACCAAGAAGGCAGACCACGCCGCGGAACGATCGGAAACGCGGCCTTGCCTCAGCGCTCCAGCACGGCGGTGACCTTGCGCTCGTCGTAGAACGCGAACACCACGCCGCCGATGCCGCACAGCACCGCCGCGCACACGGCCGCCACGCGGTAGCCCGCGCCGGAGCCGGACGCCGCGCCGATCGTCGAGACGCCGGTGAACAGCAGCATCGCCACCGACTGCCCCATCTTCATCGCGAACGTGCGCGCCGCATAGAACATGCCCTGCCGGTCCTGTCCGGTCACCTTGGAGCTCGCGTCGGCGATGTTCGCCACGATCGCCTGCGGCAGGATGCCGAACGCGGCCATCGGCACCGCGGCGGCCACGGACAGCACCACGCCCTGCGCCATCGCGGGCACGGCGCCGAGCACGCCGGACCCCAGCGCCGCCGCGTACGCGAACGCGCACGTGAAGATCACGAACGCCGACAGCAGCAGCCGCTTCTTGCCCACGCGCACCGCCAGCACGTTCACCGGCACGTAGAACAGCACCGAGATGCCGGTCATGAGCACGAAGTACACGGTGGTGGTGGCCTCCGGCAGCTTGAGCAGGCTCGTCACGAAGAACGGCAGACCCGTCTGGAACGTGGTCACCGCCACCCAGTAGACCACGTCGGAGCACACGAACTTGCGGAATTCGCCGTCGCGGAACGTCTGCCTGAGCGACTCGGCCGTGGACTCGCTGGTGGGCTTCGACTCTACGTACTCGCGCTCGTCGATGGCCAGCACCGGCACGAGCATGCACGCGAACGCCGCCACCGCCATGATCGTGAAGGTGAGACGGATGGCGTTCACGCGTCCGAGCGCCGGCACGAACGCGCCCCAGACCACCGGCGCCACGTACGCCACGGCCGTGCCCACCACCCACGTGAACGAGATGGCGGTGGAGATGTTGAGCTGCTGGCGCGAATCGTGCCCCAGTTCGGCGATCAGCGCGTTGTACGGCGTGCAGTAGAACGTGAGCGCGATGTAGTAGCCGATCACCGTGACGAACAGGAACGCGGCGTTGACCCAGCTCGTGCCGTTCACCGGGCTCCAGAACACCAGCACCGTCACGGCGGCGAGCGGCAGCGCCGCGAACTTGAGGAACGGGATGCGGCGGCCGCGCGGGGACGTGCTGCGGTCGGAGAGGCTCGCCACGGCCGGGTCCACGAAGGCGTCGAAGAAGCGCGCGAACGCGGTGATGCCGCCCACCACGGTCACGATGCCCAGGATCACGAGCCCCTGCGGCACGAAGACGGTCTGGCCCTGCGCGATCGTCTCGGCGTCCGGCTGGTAGAAGTACACGAGCCAGTTGGAGATGATGCCGGACAGCAGCGCCCAGCCGAACTGGCCCACGGCGAAGGCCCACACCTTGGCGGCGGGCAGATCCTTGACTGCGGCGGCTGTTGCTGTGGCTGCGGTTCCGGCTCCGGCGCCGGCTCCGGCGGTTTGCCCTGTGCGAGCGACCATCACGACCTCCTTGTGCGCGACATCGACCTATGGACGAGTCTAACCGCACGGACCGCCTCCCTACAATGGGCCACATGACCGATCTCGCCCGTCTGCTGCCGTTCGTCGCCGCGTTCCCGCACGCGCTGGGCTGCGGAATCATCGTGCGGTCTGCGGAGCGGATCGACGACGGACTGCGCGGGCGGCTTGAGACGTTCGTCCGCGAGTACGAACGGACGCTGTCGCGATTCCGCGGCGATTCGACGGTCGCGCGGCTGGCGGCGGGCGGACGAGGATCGGACGGCGCAGGCGCAGACGGCGCGGCCGATGCAACCGGCGCGGCCGAAGCGGACGCCGGCGTCACGGCCGCGTTCCCGCGATGGACCGCGGGCCTGTTCGCGTTGACCGACCGGTTGGTCCGGGCCACGGGCGGGGCCATCGACCCCTGCGTGGGCGAGACGCTGGTCTGGCTCGGCTACGGCGTCGAGCTGGGGCGAACCTTCCGCGGCGGGAATACCGGCGAGAATGCCGGCGAGACCGAGACGATCGACGGAGCCGGCACGTTTCCGGGTCCGCGATCGTGGGACGAGCTGGACGCCGAGTCCGCCGCACGGCCGCAGTGGGACCGGGACGTGCGGTGGTCCTTCAGGAGCGCCGGGGACTGCGGCGGCGAGGACCGTGCGACGGCCGTCACGCTGACCGCGCGCAGGCCGGTATTGCTGGACTTCGGCGCGTGCGGCAAGGGGTATCTGGTCGATCTGCTGGCCGGCATGATGCGCTCGGCGGGATTGCGTGGTCCGCTGGTCATCGACGCCGGCGGCGATCTGCGCGTCGAGGGACTGCGGGACGCGCCACTGCGCATCGGGCTGGAGGATCCGGCCGACGCCGCGCGCGCGGTGGGCGTGGCCGAGGTGGGTGCCGGGTCGCTGTGCGCCTCGTCGCCGAGCCGGCGGCATTGGGCTGGCGCGCATCACCTCATCAACGCGCTGGACGGGCGGCCGGTGGACGACGTGGCGGCCTCATGGGCGTTCGTGCGACATGAGGCTGCATTCCCGGCGAATGAAGCCGCGGGCGGGCCGGCCGGGACCGACGCGTCGCATCCTCATCCGAACGCGGATGCGGCCGCTGCGGAGTCGTCGGACGCCGCGGATCCCGTGCGCCGCTTCCCCACCGCCGTGGCGGACGGCTTGGCCACCGCGCTGTTCGTGGCGGATCCGGCGGCGCTGCGTGCGGCTTTCCCCTATGACTGCGCGCTGCTCGGCGCCGACCGCACCGCCCGCGCGTCCGCCGGCTTCCCCGGCACGCTGTTCCTACACTGACCGCTCCTGCCGGTCACGCCGTCGGCACCGGCACGGCGCGATATGCGAGGGTATCTGCGGAGTCAGGGGTACTTTTCGCCGGTTGCGGGCAGATATCTGCAGAGTCAGGGTGGGTGCAGGGCGCAATACCCGCCCGTACCCGCCCGCGCCCGTGATGACGTTGGCGGAATTCCGCGGTTTCCGGTGTCGCCGAAGCGCTTCGTATCGCGTCGAGGCACCCTCACTATGCAGATATCTGCCGGCGGAACGCGAAAAGTACCCCTGACTCCGCAGATATCCTCCCCTGCCGCCTCTTCGCTGCCTCTCGCCACCTCTTCGCCACCTGTTTCGCCGCCATGGCGAATCCGACGAGCCGAGCCGGATGCACCGGCCGGCCGCCGCAGCACAATGTACCGGCCTTCAGCGGACGGCGGTGTCCGGCAGCATGAGCGTCGTAGCGGCGAACGAATCGCGAGCCTCGTACGGGTTGCGGGCGCTCGGGATGGCGATCAGCCGATCGTACTGCGCCAGCTCCCACGTCAGCACCGCGCGCTGGTACGAGCAGCCGAGCTGCGCGCCGATCGCGCGGAACCGGTCATAGGCCTTGGCGTCCACGGGGTCGAGGAATCCGCCGAGCGGGCTGAACGCTACGAACGCCAGCCCCAGCTCGCGGCACCGATCCAGCGTACCGTCCGTGTCCGGATGCGACGGCGAGAACTGGTTCTGCACCGCCACCAGCGCATCGCCCAGAATGCTGCGCGCCACATCGATCTGGGCCACGTTCACTCGAGAGACGCCCACAGAGCGCACGATGCCCTGATCGACGAGCGCACGGAACGCGCCCATCTGATCCTCGTACGGCACGGCCGGATCAGGGCCGTGCGAATACAGCAGGTCGATCGGCTCGTCGCCGAGCCCGAGCCGCGTCGCCGACTCGCGGGCGTCACGGGCGATGGTGGCGGGACGGCCGTCCGGAGCCCATCCGTAGCGGCTGCCGGGGGCCTGATACACCGGGCGGCGCAGCGTCTCCGCGGCCGCGGGCCCGTCGCCGTACGCCGACAGTGTCACCGTGCCGCTCACGTCGAGCGTGCGCAGGAATCCGGTCTTGGTGGCCACGAGCACCTCGTCGCGCGGCCCGTCCCAGGTGGCAAGCGCCTCGGCGGTGAGCCGCTCGCCGTAGCCGAAGTCCTCAGGCGCACCGAACGGGGCCCGCGTGGGCAGGTAGTACGACCATGCGGTGTCGAGGTAGCGCACGCCGGCGTCGAGCGCGGCGTGCAGCGCGGCGATGGCGACAGCCCGGTCGGGCACGGCGGCGCCTCCAAGAGTCGGCCTGCCTTCGATGGCCAGCGCCATGGTGCCAGTGCCGATGCGCGGCACGCGCCTGCCGGCGAGCGCGATGGTCGGTGCCGATGCAGCCGCCGCAGACGCAGCCTCCTCAGGCTTGGATTCCCCCGCCACGCTCAGTGCACCTGATCTTCGACGATCTGCGGGCTGGACGGCACGGCGTGCCCTTCGGTCACCGTGCCCAGACCGGACAGGTAGGCGAGGCGTCCGGCTTCGATGGCGTGCTTGAACGCGCGCGCCATGAGCGGAATGTTGCCGGCGGATGCGATGGCCGTGTACGCCATCACCGCGTCGGCGCCCATTTCCATGGCTTCGGCGGCTTGGCTGGGCCGTCCGATGCCGGCGTCGATGATCACCGGCACGTGCGCGTTGGCGATGATCACTTCGATGAAGTCGCGCATGCGCAGGCCCTTGTTGGAGCCGATGAGCGAGCCGAGCGGCATCACGCAGGCCGCGCCGGCCTCTTCGAGCTGGCGCGCGGCGATCGGATCGGGGAACATGTACGGCATGGCCACGAATCCTTCGTTGGCGAGGATCTCGGTGGCCTTGATCGTCTCGGCGTTGTCCGGCAGCAGGTACTTCGTCTCGTGTTCGATTTCGATCTTGACGAAGTCGGTGCCGCAGACTTCGCGCGCGAGCCGGGCGATGCGCACGGCTTCCTCGGCGTTGCGCGCGCCGGACGTGTTGGGCAGCATGGTGATGCCCTGGGGAATGTAGTCGAGCAGGTTGTTTTCGGTGGTGCGGCAGCGACGCAGCGCCATGGTGACGATTTCGGTGCCGGCGTTCTCGATGGTCGCCTTGATGAGGTTGAGATCGTAGCGGCCCGATCCCAGAATGAAGCGCGAGTGGAACGTGTGGCCGCCGAGGATGAGCGGATCGGCGTCACCGGTGGCGATGTCGTCGTAGGCGGATGCGTCCGGCTCGGGCAGGATGGCGGTGTTGACGGCGGTGCCGACCAGTTCGTCGAGCGTGGGCTCGGCGGCTTCGGCGAATGACGTTGCGGTGGATTCAGTGCTCATCGTGATCTCCTTCGGTGCTGATGATGCTGACTGACGAATGATGCTGGCTGCCTGAGGCTGTGGCGCGGCGCGTGACACGTGTCGCAGCGCGATGTGACGCGCGGCGCTCAGCCGCCCTGCACGAACGACACAATCTCCACGGTGTCGGTATCGGCGAGCGTCACGGATTCGCGGGCGTCGCGCGGCACGATGCGCCCGTTGACCTCCACGGCCACGCGCCCCGGATTCAGCCCGCGCGCGGCGACGAACGCGGCCACGGTCATGGGCTCCGCGAGCGATTCGCTCTCGCCGTTGACGATCATGATGTCCCCTCCCTCATGTGCCGGACGCCCGCACGGGCGCCCGATGGAATACGGAAAAGGGTCGCCGAAGGAACCGTACCCTGTAAGGTGGTGCGCCCCTTCATTGACCCTTGGTGTAGTGCAATGTTCGATTATTGGTTGCGACTACGGAACCTTGAAGTTCAAGAGATCGGACGGTCCATGACGATAAGCCGTCCGCAACCCGCTTCCTTTCGGCGGCATTACCCGCATCAAGTTCACGGTCGAAGCCGTAGCTTCCTCTCAGCCCTGTCGAGCTCCCGTTTGGTTGCTCCTTCATTGTGACGCTCGCCATGGACCGCGCGGCGATCCCCGCTTCGATCGTCGTCCAATCACATCGCCGTCGATCGCATCATCAGCCAAACACATCATCAGCCAAACACATCATCAGCCAGCCGCATCGTCGGCCGGACCTGCCGCCGCCCGGCACGCGAGGTATCTCCGAGCAAGCGAAGGACCGGGTTTTCTCAGAAATCGTGGGCGGTCCGCCGTTTCTGAGAAAAACGGGGCCTTCTATTTCCCGTCGATACCTCGGGTGCCGGGCGGCGTCAGGTCCGGCCGACGACGCGACCGGGTGAAGATGCTTCTGGATGGTGATGTGATTAGCTGGTGATGCGAGTGCCGGGGGTTTGATG
>NZ_JAAIIH010000006.1 GCF_012932365.1 Bifidobacterium moraviense | reverse complement strand
ACGGCATACGAGGCAATGGTGGGTCTCGGGGGCTGGGAGAGGTGTATAGGAGCCAGGTACCGCCGGCGATCCGCCCGCGCGCGGGCAGGTCGGTGTGCGCGGCGTGCGCGGGCAGGTCGGCGCGTGTGGGCAGATCGGCGCGCGCGGGCGGATCGCCGGCGGGACCGTTCGCGGGCAGGTCTCCGGCGTAGATGAAGATGTCGTCCATCGGAGCGTCGCCGAACACGTTGTCTTCCGGATGGTCCTTGGCGTAGCGTTCCGCGATGCACGCGAGACCCTTGTGCCGGTAGAAGCCCACGTCGCAGCTGGAGTCGGTGTGCAGGTAGTAGCGCGTCACGCCGCTGCCGGCGAAGTGGGCGAGCAGCCGACGCCACAGCGTGCCGCCCACGCCGCGGCCGCGCGCCGCCCCAGCCACGAGGAAGAGGCACAGTTCGGCCTGCGCGCCCGTGTCGATGCCCACGTCGTGCGCCATGGCGTGCTCCAGATCGTGCCAGTGCAGCGTCTCGCGCAGGCCGGCGGCGCCCAATGGCGTGGTGCGCAGTTCGGCGTCGACGCGCTCGAGCTCGGCGGTGACGTCGCGGAACAGGACGGGCTGCCCCGTCACGCGCGCGATCGTGACGCCGAGGAAGCGGCCGTCCCCGTCCACGGCGACGTCGCCGCGCGTGGCGTGTTCCAGATAGTGCAGGACGAAGTGGCGCGAGAGCAGCGCCGATTCGGGGTGGCCGGCCGTGGGCCCCCAGTTGCCCCACATGTCGTCGAACGCCCGGACGATGGTGCTGATGTCGCTGCGCTCGAGGGGACGGTACCCGACGTCGGGCCCGTTGCCCGTGGACCTGCTGCCCATGGGTCTGCTGTCCGCGAGTCGGTGGTCTGCGTCTGCCTGCGATGCGGCAAGTGCGGCGCACATGATGATTGCTCCTTTGGTGTCTGTGTGCGGCCCTAGGGGAGGACTCACTGATGCTAGCAGGCGGGCGTAGACGGCGCGGGCGTAGGCAGGGGTGTCTCCTCCTCGGGGTCCTCGGGATCCGTGGAAGCCTCCTCTTCGAGTTCTTCGGGTTCTTCGGGATCCTCGGGCTCCGACTGCGGGACGATGCCGCGGCGGAGCCGGTCGAGGATGTCCGCCTCGCTCTTGCGCTCGGCCGGGATGAGCCGACGGCCCGGGTCGGCCTCGGACACGTAGTACAGCGCGGCGTCGATGGACTCGATGGGGACGCCCTCGATGCGCGCTAGGAGCAGCCGGTACAGGTCGAGCTGCGCGAGCCGGTGCGCGACGTCCTCCTGCGTGCGCGGGCGACGGCCGGTCTTCCAGTCGACGATGGTGTAGCGCGGAGGGTCGTTCGGTGCGGGATTGCGCGCTGTGGCGGCGTCGGTCGGCGTGATGGCGTTGTCATGCACGTCGGTGTTCCGCGCGTCGATGCCGCTATGCGCACTGTCGTCCAGTGGCCCGTAGAAGACGGCGTCGAGCTTGCCGTCCACGATCATGCCGCCGAGTTCGGGGATGCTGGCCACGATCTGCCGTTCCGCCCACGCCGGCGTGCGACGCGCCCACGGCGAGTCGAGCAGCCGCCGCTGCCAGACGCCCAGCACGTCGGATTCCGGTTCCGGCTGCGGCAGGTCGACCAGCTCGGGGGTCATGCGCCGGCTGAGCAGGCGTTCGGCCCACGCGTGGAAGCGCGTTCCCGTCTCCGCCGCCGGCGAGGCGACGCGCGGGATGGGGCGTACGATGCCGCGCCAGTATTCGCGGACCTCCCGTTCGGACATGTGCCCGTCGAGCGCCTGCAGCGCCGTGACGTTGCGCCGCCTGCCCGCGCTCAGATGCAGGGCGCGTTCGCGGACCGCGTCGTCGAAGGAGCGCGCGGCGCCTTCTGGACCGAAGGCGTCCGCGTCCGTTTGGCGGCCCGTCCGACGTCCCTCGTTCAGTTCCGCCATGAGATCGGGGTCGGCGCACAGCAGCCGTGCACGCAGCAGCAGCGAGTCCTCCGCGGCGTTCTTCTCCGCAGTGTTCTCCCCCGCAATGCGTTCCTCCGCGGCCGCGCCGGGTTCCGCCGGCGTGACGTTGTCCCGTTCGATGCATCGGCGCACGATGTCCGCGCTGTCGTTGAGCACGCGCCTCACCCGTTCGGACATCTCGGCCGGCCACGGCAGCGTCTCCGCCGCGGATCGGCGCGGCAGCGGCTCGCGCCAGGCCGTCTCCACCACGTCCTCCTCGAGGGACGCGGCGTCGTCGCCCACGAAGTATCCCGCGGGCGGATCGGGGACGACGGCCGCGGTCTCGGCAGTGTCGTCGCTTCTGGCTGCGGCGGCCGCCGCTTCGGGTGCCGTCTCCGCGGCGGCGCGTCCCGGTACGACGATGCCCGGCATGCCGTGCAGCGAATCGTGTACCTCCAGCCAGAAGTTCGACGCCGTCTTCTCCGGGTCGAGCGGCTTGGCGGGCGCGCCGCCGTCGGACGGGTCACGGCTGAGCGACTTCCCCGCGCTGAACGTGAGCAGCACGTCGGTGCGTGCGCGGGTCAGCGCCACATAGGCGAGGCGGCGTTCGTCGGCGTGCAGCCGCCGCCCGTATTCCTCGCACTGCGTGAGCGCCCAGTGGTCCGCCCCGTCGGGATCGTCGCCGTTGAATTCGGGGACCTCGCGGATGGTGCCGAACACCTCGTCGTCGATGCCTTCCACGTCGTCCAGCGCGTCGAGCGCCTCGACGGGGTCGGCGCCGGGCGCGGCGTCTCTCGGGAATCGGGGCAGGATGCCGGCGTCCACGCGCATGGGCACCGGCACGTCCGCCGGATTGGTGAGCCAGGTGCGGGCCTTCTCCCGGTATTCGGGCGGCGTCCAGCGTCCGTCCGCGTCCAGATTCCCCGGGTGCGATTCGTCCGGCGTGACGGTGAGGCCGTCGCCGATGCCGCTGGGGAACGTCGATCTGGACAGTCCCACCACGGCCACCGCGTCCCATTCCAGTCCCTTGGACTGGTGGATGGACATGAGCGTCACGTCGGCGGCCACGTCGGGCACGCCCTGGGATTCCTCCGGGACGTCGCGCAGCGCGTCAACCCATGTCATGAAGCCGCTCAGACTGGCGTTGGCGCCTTCGGCGATCTCCTGCACGTAGGTGTCCACCAGCCCGACGACCGCGTCCGTGGGCGCGTGCGCCAGTGCGGGGCGCACGGGGACGTCCGGGTGGGCGATCGACTGGGCGACGACGGCGTCGATGTCGAGGTCCAGCGCGTTCACCGCCGCACGGACGGTCTGGACGAGCGGCCGGCCCACGGTCCGCCGCACCTCGCGCAGCGCGGCGCCGGCCCGTACCGCGGCGTCCGCGCCCGGCCCGCTCACCGTTCCGGCGCGGCGCAGCAGGTCGGGCAGATCGGCGCGCATCAGCAGGTCCGGCAGGAAGACGGCGTTCGCCACCTTGTCGCGGTGCGCGGCGACGGCGTCCGCCCATGTCTTTCTCGGCGCGTCCGCCTGGGCCAGCCCGGCCTGGACGAGGGCGCGGAACCGGTATTCGACGTTGAGGTCCTCCGCCATCCCGGCGAGGGCCGCCAGATCCTCGGCGCCCATCGCGTAGCGGGGCGTGGCCAGCAGACGCATCAGCGACTTCGCGTCCGTGTGGTCGCCCGCCACGTGCAGCAGCGCGAGCACGTCACGCACCTCCGCGCGCTCCAGCAGGGCCGAATGCCCCACGACGAGCGTGGTCAGTCCCGCCGCCTCGAAGGCGTCGCGGAACAGCGGCATGTTCAGCTTGGATCTGAACAGCACCGCCACGGACCGGCCCGCGGCACGCTCGTGCCGGACGAAGCGCGTCACGCCGTCGATCTCCTGGCCGAGCGTCTGGTAGCCGAGCACGCCGAGGGTGCCTTCCTCTTTGCCGGGCAGGGTGCTGAGCGCGGGGACGTCCACCTCGCGCAGGAGCGAGCTACCGGGCCGGCGCGGCATGCGGCGCAGCGGCAGGGTGAGGTTGTTGGCGGCGGCCAGCACGATGCGCGCGTTGCGTCGGGTGACGCTGAGCGTGCGGGGCCTTTCCGCCGGATCGAGGCCGAAGTCGCGCTGGAACATGCGGAACGCGCCCGGGCTGGCGCCGCGCCAGGCGTAGATCGACTGGAACGGGTCTCCCACGGCGCTCACGGCCGAACGGTCGCGCCCGTCCGCGTGGAAGATCGCCGCGAGCAGCATGGCCTGCGTGGTGGAGGTGTCCTGGTACTCGTCCAGCAGCACGTGGCTGTACCGGCGCCGGTACTCGTAGCCGATGGACGGGAACCGGGTGACCAGCTGGTACGCCGCCACGGTGAAGTCGCTGAACTCCGCCATGTTCAGCTTCCGCTTGGCCTGCACGTAGTCCTCCACCATGGCAAGCAGCACGTCGCGGTCGCGGGCCACGTCGCGCAGCGACGCCACGTTGAACACGCAGTTGGCGTGCAGGATGGGTTCGCTGTCCCGCATCCACTGCTCGGTCCTGCGTTCGATGTCCTTCTTGCCTCTGGGCCTGGTCGGGAGCTTCAGGGGCGCTTCGGGGACGGTCTCCTGGCCGATGGCCGCGTCGAGCCGCGCGGCGAACGCCCGGTCCCATGTCCTCACGCGCGCGATGGCCTGTTCCATCGTGGTGCATTCCCGTCCGATCATGGAGCCGGAGATGGCGTTGCTCAGGCCGTGCACGGCGCCCACGAGCGAGGAGAACGAGCCCATGTCCCGCCCCGAGACGAGGTCCATGTGCCGGCCGACCACGTCGGCGGCGAGCTGCAGCGCCCCGGCCTCGCTCAGCGGCTGCGTGTTGCGGTCGAATCCCACGAGCAGGCCGTACTGGCGCACGATCGACTGGAAGAAGGCGTCGTACGTGCTCACCTCGGGCTTGAAGATGCCGTCCGGCATGGCCGCGCAGACGCGGGAGAGCAGCTCCGCGGCGGCCTTTCTGGTGAAGGTGAGGCCGAGGATGCGCTCCGGGGGCACGTGATGCTCGGTGAGCGCGATGATGCGGCGCGTCATAGTGAAGGTCTTGCCGGATCCCGCGCCGGCCACCACGAGCACGTCCGCGTCCGTCGGGGCTCCGAGCACCGCGGCCTGCTCCGGGGAGGGGACGAACTGCGGCGCGGCGGCGGATGCGGCCGCGGCACCGGGACCGTCCGCGGACGCCGCGGACGCGGCCGTCGCGGACGAAGTCGTGTTCGCGAATGTGCTCATGGCTGCCTCACTTCGAATACGGTGTCGATCTGGCCCGAACATGCCGGGCATTGTCCGATGCATCGGCAGCGCTTCACGTGGAGGGCCTGCGGATGCGCCGTCAGCACGGTGGAGACGCTCGCCGCCGCCGCGTAGAAGACCCGGGAGATCATCGTCAGGGCCCACACGGCGTGGGTGCCGCGCAGCGTGACGAACTGCTCCCAAGCCTTCTCGCCCACGCCGTCCGGCGGCGTGGGCGGCAGCACGTCGGCGGCGTCGAAGAACGTCGTCATGTTCGGATAGTGGTAGCGCGGAGCGAAGGCGCGCGCGTTGAGCGATCCGTCCGCGAACAGCGGCGGCTGGTAGGCGCCCTCCGCCCCCCAGCTCTTCGCCGGCCACGGATCCTCGCGCACGTGGAACAGCATCGACTGCGCGATGTCCGGCATGGCCCGCAGGGCCTTCGCGCCGCGCGGCCCGTCTTCGGGGAACGCCAGCCCCAGCTGGTAGCACACCAGCTGCAGGTCGGAGAACAGCTGGCCGAGCGCCGGCTTGCCGCCGGTCTTGTAGTCCACGAGACGGGTCCGGACGCGCCCGTCCGCGCCGAGCCGGGTCTCGAGGCGGTCGATGCGCCCGGACAGCCGCACGCGCAGCCCCGGGGCCATCGCCTCGGGCCATCCGCCCACCAGCGCCCCCATGACCAGCATCAGCGTGGAGGCGTCGATCGGGTCGACGCCGTCGATGGCGTTGTAGGCCTCGAGCACGTCGTCCAGGCCGAATGCGGCGCCGAAGTGACGCTCGACCTGCACGTCCTGCAGCGTGCCCACGTCGATCTTGCCCACGTTGCCCGCCGGGTAGCCGGGCGCATTCGAGTCGACGAAGTACGCGGCGATGTTGGCCAGGATGCCCGCGGCCGCCTCGTCGTTGCGCCGCGCCGCATACCGGTCCGCGGGGCGGTCGATGGCATCGGGGTCCGCGCGCAGATTGCGGTAGATGGCCGTCATGCGCTCCAGCACCTCCTCCGCGGTACGGCCGGGACGATCCAGCCCCTCGCGGCTCGCCTGCTCGGCCACCGCGTGGATGAGCGTGCCGAATCCGGCCGCCACGCTGCCGGGGCGTGGTCCGGCGAAACGGTTCTCGAGCAGCCAGCAGACCGGGCAGGCCCACAGGCCGTCCACCGCGGACGGGGAGAGCGTCACGGTCCTGCCGCCGTCCGGCGCCTGTTCCGGGTCGCCCGGACGTGTCGTCCGTTCTCCGCGATCCCGCGCATCCATGAACATCCAGTGCGAGGGGTCCGCGGATTCGACGCCGCTGGACGCCAGCAGCGCCAACGCCTCCGCGGCATCCCGGGTGGCTTGGGCGGCTTGGACGTCTTGCGGGTCCCCGTTCTCCCCGGCGCCGTCCATGACGCCTCTGGCCAAGGCGACGCGCGCGGCGGCCACCAGTCCGCGCGGATCGGCGTCCAGCCCGGCGTATCTGCCGCCCTCGCCCACCTCGGTGTATTGCGGCGTTCCTTCGGCCACGCGCGGATACCGTTCCGGCATGAACGCATACAGGAACTCCGACGGCGCCACGTCCTCGCTGTGCACCGCGCTGACGAACACCCGCGTCTCGGCCCGGGTCAGCGCCACCAGCAGGCTCCTGCGCTCGGCGTACAGCACGGACGCCAGGCGCGGGTCGGACGCCGCGCCCGCGGAGACCGGCTCGCGTCGGGCCAGTCCGCCCCGAAGCACGATGTCCGCGAGGTCCTCGGCCCCGAACATCGTGTTGCGCGGCGTGAGGTTGGGCCACACGTCCTGCTGGACGGACGGGATCCAGACCAGTCGGAAGTGGCGTCCCGCAGCGCCGGCCGGCGTGGTGAGCGTGACCGCCTGCTCCACGGGGCCGACGTGGGCCAGCGAGTCGGCCTCCACCTCCATGGAGCGCACCTGCTCGATGAACCCCTCGATGTCCCGGGCGGCGGTGGAATCCTGCGCGAACTGGAACAGCCGCATCGCCACGTCGAGGCGGTCGTTCGCCGCCCTTCCCGCTTCCGTGCCGCGCAATGCGAGACGCTGCCAGCGGCGGTCCACGCCGGCGGCGGTCCACGCGGCGGACAGAGCGTACTGCGGTCCCTGACCGGGCAGCCGGGACAGCGCGTCGGCCGTGTCGGCGACCAGCCGCCATACCCGGGAGAATGCCTCGGCGTGTCCGTCCGAGCGGCCGGCATGAGACCCGCAGATCGCATGGATGGCCTGCAGCGTCTCCTCGCCGGCCGCAGGATCGAACATCAGCAGCAGGTACAGGGCGTCGCGCCCGAACGGCATGGGCGCGTCGGCCGAGGATCCGGCGACCAGCGAGTCGTCCACGGCCACGCCGGGGCCGTGCGCGCCGCGCCGCGCCGTCTCGTACTCTCCGCGCAGACGATCCCAGGCCCGGATCAGCCCGTTCAGCGTCGTGACCGCGTCGCCGCCTCCGGCGGCCGTGCCATCGTCCCCGCCGGCCGCCGGATCGGGCCCCGACGGTCCGTCCACGGCGGCGGAGACCTCGTCCCGCGCGTCCTGCGCGCCTTCCATAGCTTCCGCCTGCAACGCCTCGGCCAGCGACTGCAGCGCGCCCATGGCCGACTCCGCCACGGACAGCCGCGCCGGATACCCGTTGCCGCGGTCGTCGTCGCCCACCATGACGAGCGGACTGTTCATGATGTCGACGACGCGCGACCGCACGAACCCCGCCAGCGCCTCCGGCGCCATGGAGCAGGACGCCAGCCCGCGCCGTCTGAGCCCGGCGAGCTCGATGAGCGCGAACAGCGCCTGCACGAACGGCTCGTCCTTCAGCGGGCGCGTCACGGACGAGTAGAGGACCGGCACGCCCTCCCGGCGCAGCCGTTCGCCGATGGCCCGCACGGTGGCGTTGTCGTGCGCGATGACCGCCATGTCGTTCCACGCGCACCCGGCCTCGCCGGGCTTCCCGTCCTCGCCGCCGGCGGCCGCGTCCAGATGCGCGCGCTTGATCCTCCAGACGACGTCGTCCGTCTCCTCGCCCGAGGAACGGTACAGCGAGGCGACCACGCTGCCGTCGTCGGCATATCGGCCCCCTTCCACGGCCTCGATCGGCCATGAGCCGCGATACGCGTGCATCTTCCCGGCACGCAGCGGGACCGGCGTCGGATCGTCCTCCGTGGAAAGGATCGACAGACTGACGCGGGACGTGACCAGATCGAGATACCGCGGCGCGTCGGACCGCAGTTCCCCGTCCCGCGACGCGTCACACGATGCCTCGGCGTGCGGTTCGCCGTCCTTGCCGTAGTCCGTCAGCGCCATCTCCTCGCATCCCGGCCACCGTCTCACGCGCGCGAGCGCATACTCGGGATAGGAACCGCGGAACGACTGCACCGACTCGTCCGGGCAGCCCACCAGCACCAGCCGGCATCCGGCGTCCCGCAGCGCCTCCAGAAACCCCAGCCCGGCCAGCGTGACGTCCTGGAAGTCGTCCACGACCACCAGGGACGGAAGATCGGCGCGGTCCAGCCCTCCCACCGACTTCGTCCCCTCCACCAGCAGACGCGAGGAGTCCAGCCGGCATTCGCCGGGGTACGCGGATTCCACGGCGGCATCGTACCGGGCGCGCAGCGCGAAGGCGAGGCGCCACTGCAGACGCAGCCTCATCGAGCGAACGTCGGGGGTGTCCACGGCCGCAAGGACCCCGTCCTCCCCCTCGCGGGAGACGCCGAGCTCGTCCATGCGCGCCAGCATGTCCCTCAGCTGCCCCACGAACGCGGCGCCCATGCGCCCGTCCACCAGCGCCGGCCAGGAGACATCGGCGAAGTACTCCTGCAGCAGACCGCAGACCGGGCAGTTTCCCGACTCGCCCGCACGCACGTGCCCGGCATGGTCGTCCAGCACCCCGCGCAGCAGCGCATCCTGCTCGGCGCCGTTGAGCAGGCGCGGCGACGACGCCCCCCGCCGGGCGCGGCCGAGCGCGATGATCCGGAACGCCACGGCGGCGAGCGTGGTGACCGGCCTGGCCTGCGCGGATACGCCCATCTCGCGGATCACCCGGTCCGCCAGACGATCGGCGGCCTTGCGTCCGGACGCCGCCATGCAGGCGCGGTCGGAGCCGTACCGCCGCATGCCGTCCAGCAGCGCGCGCACGGCGAACTCGGTCTTGCCGCAGCTCGGCGGACCAACCGCCAACAGCACCTGTGCCTCGTCGTTCATCGTTGCTCCAACTTCGGTCGAATCGTCCCGGCAGCCCTCCCCGTTCGAAGGCTCCCGACTCCAGCATATTCGAACACTTGTACGAATGGTTGCGAGCGCTTCTCCCGCTTGCCCTCGCTCGGCATGTCGCGCCCGGTCCGGGGCTGAGCCTATGAAGGCGATACACCCTCCACGACGGAAAGGGCCGACGATGACCGGATCCGCAACGCACCCAGCACGCCCCTCGACCCCCGCGCGACACCCCGCGCGGCACCGCACGCAACGCCGCGACGCCGTCCTCCCGCACGCCCGCGCGGCCGGCCGTCAGACCGCAGCCCATCCGCCCATGCCCCGCGGATGCGACGCCATGCGCACGCTCTCCCGCACGCCCACGTCGACCGTGACGCTCTGCAGGCGGGACGGGTCCGCGCGGCCGGTCGCGGTGAAGACCGGGCGCATGTCCGACGCCGCCGCCATGGCACGGTTCCGCCGCGAGGCGCGCTTCATGGAGGCGGTCCGGGACAGCCCTCACGTGCTGCGGATCCTCGGCTCCGGCGTCCTCGGAACGGGAGCGCCGTATCTGATCCTCGAATTCGCCGCGGGAGGCAGCTACGCCGACCTGCTGCGCCGCGGCGTCACGCTGGCCGCCGGCGAGGCCCTGGACGTGGGCGTCCGCATGGCTTCCGCGTTGCACGCCCTGCATGCGCGGGGCATCGTCCACCGCGACGTCAAGCCCTCGAACATGCTCATCACCGAGCACGGCCCCGTACTCGCGGACTTCGGCATCGCGGCCACAGTCTACGATTCCGGCGCCGTCACCGGATGGTCGCCGCTCTGGGCCGCGCCGGAGGTGACGGAGGGGCGTTCCGGCGGCAGCGAGGCCGCGGACTGCTATGCGCTTGCCGCCACGCTGGCCGCGCTGATGACCGGGCGTCCGCCGGACGGAGGCATGCTCCCCGAGGCCATTCCCGGCGACGTGCGGACCGTGTTGCGGCGCGCGATGGATCCCGATCCCGACCGGCGTTTCCCGACGGCCCTGGCGTTCGGAGAGCGGCTCCGGGAGATGCGGTCCGTCTATGCGGCCGACGACCGTGCATCGCGGCAGCCGACGCGGGGACCGGTGCCGCAACCGACGCCGCAATCAGCGCCGCATCGGACGCCGTACGCGTCGGCACACATGCGGCACCCCGCACTGTCCGCGCTTCCCGCACGGCCCGCGGCCGGTGCAGACTCGCCGACGGGCGCGCCGACGGGCGCGCAGACGGGTCCGCGGACGGGCTCCCCGAAAGGCACGACGAGAGGCGCGCTGAAGGGCGCGTTCGCCGCCCTGGCGGCCGCGGCCGCGCTGGTCGCCACGATCGGCATGATCGCCGTGGCACCACCCGACCCCGGCGCACCAGTCTCCCCGCATATGCCGCTGGGTCCCTCGCTGTACGAAAGCCCGAGCTACCCGACCGCGAGTCCGTGAGGCTCCGGACCGCGGCCCCGGGCCGAGCGATCCCCCACCGATCAGGGCCTCCGCATGACCCGAAAGTTATCCACAATCGGTGGATAACTCACCGTCCCGTGGTCGAATGCGAGCGCGACACGCCCGAGATCACGGCGTGTCGAGGGCACATTCGACCACATGTCCCCGTTCGGCTTCCCTCCGAGCGGCCCGCCCGGTTAGCGTGCGGGCATGAAATTCAGCACACCTCCACGCCACGCGGCACGCGCCGCGGATGACCGGCGCCGTCGGATCCCCCGACGCGCGGCCGGCCCGTCTCCCATGCTCGTCGTCCTGACGCTCGTCCTGGGGCTGATCGTCGGCGCGATCGTCGCCGAGACGGTCGTGCGCCGTCAGGTGCGGCTCGACAACGGCACGGTCTGGATCACCTCGCAGGTCGATCGCAAAGCCGCCCGGCTCAACGTCCGCGCGGCGCAGATCGAAGCCGGCGTGGATGCGCCGTCCCACGGATTCGACGTGCTGCAGCACGACGACGTGACGCTGATGACGGCGGGAACGCGCCTCGGCGGCATCGACGCCGCGACCCTGCACATGACCGACGCGCCGCCCATCCCCGACGCGGCGACGGTCGCGCTCGGCGGGAACGTGGCCGCCATGCTCGACGACGCCACCGGCGAGGTGTGGACGGCCGACGCCTCGGATCCCTCCGCACTGTCCGCCATGGCGGCGAGGCGCGGCGCGGCGCGCATGTCGCTCGGCGCAGGCGGGCTGATCGCGGTGGACCATCGCGGAACGGCATACGGCTACCGGCCGGCGGACGGCATGGTGCTCTCGCTCCCGTCCGGAGCCGGGCCGACGGAACCGGCGCGGGAGATCGGCTCGCTCAGCGGCGGCGAACGTCTGGACGCCGGATTCCTCACCGTGGTGGACGGCGTGCCGGTGATCGTGGCCGAGGGGACGGCGGTCTGGCCTTCGGGAAGCGTGCGGGTCGACGCCGGCGCGTCGCCGTCGCCGCAACTGCCTCCCGCGGACGACGGGCAGTCCGGCTGGGTGGCGCTCGCCGGAGAAGGCACGCTGGCCGTGGTGGACCTCGCCGGCGCGCGGATCCGGACGCACGCGACCTCCGGAACCGGCGCTCCGGCCGTGCCGGTCTCCGTGGGCGGATGCGTCTACGCCGCATGGGCGCAGGAGGCGAACAACTTCGCGCGTCTGTGCGACGCCGGGAATGCCGAAGACGTCGCGGGGAATGACGCCGCCGACCGACTCCCCCTCTCCACGCTCAACGGGATGACCGCCACCGCCGTGCCGACGTTTCGCGTCAACCACCGGATCGTGGTGCTCAACGACGTCGTCACCGGAGCCGCATGGCAGCCCGACGCCGGCGGCGACGCATTCGACCTCGCATGGGACGACGCGCGGGCGGAGCGCGCCGAGGACGACGACACCGCGGAACGCGCGACGGACACGCGTCCCGAGTTCGGGGAGTCCTGCGCGCAGGAATCCGGGAGCATCATGGCCGTGGACGACGAGCCGGACGCCCGCGCGGGCGCCATGCGCGTGCTCGACGTGCTGCGCAACGACGAGCAGACCGACTGCTCGGTGCTGCGCATCGTCCGCGTCGGCGCCACGTCCGACCCCGCGGTGGACGTCGACGTCGTGGGAGACGGACGGTTCCTGCAGCTGGACGCCTCCGGCGCAGGGCCCGGCACGGTCTCCTTCACCTACGACGTGGACGACGGACGCGGGCGGCGTTCCTCGGCGACCGTCGCCCTGCGGCTGCACGACGCCGCGACCAACGCCGCGCCCGTATGGGACGGGACGCCGCCGGCATACGACGTGGAGCAGAGCGGCACGCTCACCGTCAACGCCCTGGACGGCGCGCACGACCCCGAAGGCGACCCGCTCACGCTGACGGACGCCGCGGTCCGCAACACCACGCAGGCCGCGGTCTCCGTGCGGGCCGACGGCAGGCTCGTCGTCCACGCCGGATCGATGGCGCCGGGCCGCATGATCATCGACGTGACCGCGTCCGACGGCAGCGCGAACGCCACCGGCGAGCTGCACGTCTCGGTGCACCCCGCCGGCACGCTGCCCGCGCGCATCGACCCGCTGTCCGCGAGCGCCGAACCCGGCGAGACCATCGCCGTCCGTCTCGGCTCCGCGGTGCACGGCTCCGGCGCATCCGAGCCGCGACTGGTCGACGTGCGCGCCCCCGAGGGCACGGAGGCCGCCATGGACGGTTCGGCGCTCGCCTTCGATTTCCGCACGGCGACGCCGGGCACGCACTACGTGCCCTATACGGTCGCGCAGGGCGGGGTCGAGTCCGCGGGCGTCGCGCGCGTCGACGTGGCGGCGGATGCGGGCGGCGAGCGGCGGCCCGTCGCCGTGAATGACGTGGCGCTGTTCGACCTGGCGTTGACTGCGACCGCGGAGCCGCTGGCCAACGACGTGGACCCGTCCGGCGGCGTGCTCGCGGTCACGTCGGCGCAGTCGACGGTCGACGGCGTCGAGGTGGCCGTGCGCGATCATCGCGACGTCGTCGTCACCGCGCGCACAATGCCGTCCGGCCCGCTGATGGTGACCTATACGGTCGCCAACGGCGTCGGCACGGCGACGGGCGGGATCGTGGTGCATCCGCCGTCGGCGCCGCGGTCCGACGTGCTCGTCGCGCGGGACGCGACCGCATCGGTGCGCACCGGCGGCGTCGTCTCCGTGGACGTGCTCGACCACGTCCTCGCGCCGCACGGATCCGTCCCGCGCCTGATCGGCGGCGAACCGGACGATCCCGCGGCGTTCCGAGGGCTGACGTTCGTCTCCGGAAGCGCCGTGCGATATCAGGCCTCGGACGAGGCCGGAACGTTCCCGGTCACGTACACGGTGGAGGACGGATCCGGCGGCACGGCGTCGGGCACGATATCCTTCGTCGTCCACGCCGCGGACGGCGACGCGAAGCCCGCTCCGGAACCGCGCGACGTGGAGGCCCGGATCGTCGCCGGAGGCACGGTGCGCGTGGAGATCCCGCTGACGGGGATAGACGCGGACGGCGACGACGTGGTCCTCTCCGGGCTCGGCACCACGCCGCCCAAGCTCGGGCGCGTCGTCCGGTCCGACGCCACCGGCCTGCTGTACGAGGCATACCGGGATTCGTCCGGCACCGACGTCTTCACCTACGCCGTGGAGGATTGGACCGGCCAGCGCGCGCAGGGCACCGTCCGCGTCGGCGTGACGGCAACGGACGCCGCGGCAACCGGCGTCCACGCGCTCGACGACGCCGTCACGATGCGTCCCGGAGCCGCCGCCTCCGTGGACGTGACGGCGAACGACATCGCCCCGTACGGCGCCGAGCTGACCGTGGACGGCGCACCCGAGGCGCGGGGCGTCTCCGACGTAATGACGGACGGCGGCACGATCCGCTTCACCGCCCTCGCGGAGGGGACCGCGTACGTGGCGTACACGGTGCGCGACGGCGTCGGCATGAGCGACTCCGCGGTCCTGACCGTCACCGTCAGCGACGACGCCCCGCCCGAGCCTCCGACGGCCAGGGACGGACGCATCGCCCCGGAGGCCACCATCGACAAGCGCAGCGTGACGGCGGATGTCGCGCCGTGGATCTCCGGATCCTCGGGAGACGCGGGGCGGCTCGTCGTGGCCGTGCACGAGTCGGCCGCGGCGTTCGCCCGCATGGAAGGCGGCGGGGCGACGTCCACCGCCGTCACCGTCACGCTGGCGGACCGGCCGCTCGCCGTGCCCTACACGGTGACCGACGTCGCCTCGGGGCTGTCCGCGACGGCGTTCATCCACGTGCCCGCGTACGGCGTCTTTCCGCCGACGCTGCGCCCCCGGGCGCCACGCCTCGAGGTACGGTCCGGCGAGACGATCGTCATACCCGTGGCCGACCACGTGCGTGTGGGCGCAGGCAAGACCGCAGCCATCGCCTCGCCGGAATCGGTGAGCGCCACCAAATCGGACGGCAGCGCCGCATACGTGGACGCGTACACGCTGCGGTTCTCCGCGCCCGCCCGATACGCGGGACCCGCGTCGATCACGTTCACCGCCACCGACGAGGTCACCGCAGCCGAAATCCCCACGGATAGGATCGGCACCGGCGGGATCGGCGCTGGCGGGATCGGCACAGACGCGGCCGACGCGGACTCCGGCGCGACGTCCCCGGACCCGTCCGGATCGCCGCGAGCGCCGCGCATCGTCAACTCCGCGGTGCTCACGCTGCCGATCACCGTGATCGGCGAAGAGACCGCCCCTCCGAGCTTCTCCTCCGGCGTCGTCGACGTGGCGGCGGGCGAGCCCGCGCAGGTGATCTCGCTGGCCGAGCTGACGCGGACGTCCGGGGCGGACGCGAACGGAGCAGACGGCACGGACGGAGCAGACGGCTACGTCTACGGTTCCGAGGGACTGGACGGACCGGTGACCGCCGGCGTCGACCGAAGCGGGCGTCTGACCGTGAGCGCGCGGCGGGACGCGACCCCCGGCACGCTGGTCTCCGTGCCGTTCATCATCGACTACGGCGCGGGCACGCTGACCTCCGGGATCATGGTGCGGGTGGTGGCCTCCACGCGGCCGTTGGCGCGCATCACGCCGGCCGACGTACAGGCGAGGGCCGGCGAGACGGTCGCGATCGACATCGGCCTGCATGCCTACAACCCCTTCCCGGACGCGCCGCTCGCCATCGTCGGCGCCTCGTCCGCCAACGTCTCCGACGACGCCGCGCCGCATCTGGAATGGGCGAATGACGGCTCCACGCTGACGTTGACGGTCCCGTCCTCGGCGCGGGTCATGACGGCCGTCGTGACCGTCACCGTCGCGGACGGCACGCGAGACCCCGCACGCCATGTGACGGGCGCGTTCACGGTCACGGTCAGCGACCGGCCCGACGCCCCGCTGCTGTCCCCGGTCACCGAGACGCCGACCGACGGCACGGTCACGCTGCGGTTCACGCCGGGCGCCCACAACGGCAGTCCCGTCACGGAATACCGCGTCGACTACGAGGGCGGCAGCCGGTCATGCGGGCTGTCCACCGTCTGCAGGATCGACGGTCTGGCCAACGGCCGCACGTACGTCTTCACCGTGCTGGCCCTCAACGCGGTGGGGTGGTCCGATCCGTCGAACGCCGTCGAGGTGCGCCCGGACCGGCCTCCCTCAGCCGTGGGCGCGGTGTCCGCGACGGCCGGCAGGGAATCGGTGCACGCCGCCTGGGACCCGCCGGTCTATGAAGGCACGCCGCCGGACCGGTACACGGCGACGCTGCGCGGCTCCAACGGGCTGACGGCCACCGTGCAGACGCCCGGCACGTCGGTGGACTTCGCGGTGCCGCGCGCCTCGATCGCGGACGGCGTGCGGTTCACGGTCACGGTCCGCGCGCACAACGCGGCGGGCGACGGCGAGGAGAGCGCGCCGAGCGGCCCCGTCGCCCCATGGTCCGCGCCGGATCCGCCCGTCGTGGCGCTGACGCGGCAGTCCGGCGGACGAACGGTCCGCGTCACGGTGACGCCGGGAGACATGCGCAACGCCGGCTGTGCGGCGATCATGCTCGCGGGCGCCGTCGAGCAACGGCTGGACTGTCCGCAGAGCGCGGCTCCGGACGGCGGGCGACACGCGACCGCCGACTTCACCGTAGGCGCCGGAGATCTGGGCAGACGGCTGACCGTCACCGCGACGGTGATCCCGTCCGCCGCGGTCGGGGCCGTCACGGCATCCGCCTCGCTCGAGCCCGAGCTCGCTCACGAGATCGGCGTGCCCTCCGACGTGCGCGTCAGCGGCGCGGACGACCGCTGCACCGTGCGCTGGACGCGCAGAGGCCGAGCCGACTCCGTCGAAGTGCAGGTGGACAGCCTGGGGGCGCGCGTCGTCGACGCGACGGACGGCTCCGCGACGTTCACGCTCGCACCCTGGCAGCGGTGCGGCAGGGCGACGGTGAGACAGGGACTCGACGGGGCGTGGGGTGCCGCGGCGGAGGCGTCCGGGCAGTACGTGTACCGGACCGCGGCGGTCATCGACGCGGACATGCGGCTGCGCTGGGATCCCAGCGACCCGGACGTCATCAGAGTGGAGCATGGCACGACGGAGACCTTCGGACAGCCCGTCCGGCAGTACGTGTTGAGCGTCAACGGCGTCATCGTGCCGTGGAGGCCGGGCACGACCGCCATCGCGCTGGGCGCCAACGCGGTTCCCGCGGCCCCGCGGTACGTCTGGCGGCTGACGGTGATCGGCGTGGATCCCGCGCTCGACGCCGCGACCGGAGACGAGATCGTGACCGGACTGCGCGCGGCCGCCGATCCGCGTTCCGCCTCCGAAGGTCCGGGCCGCGCCCACGACGCGGCGACGCTGTACATGCCGGCGATGCGCCCGCCGTTCACGTTCGTCCCGAACGCGTCGCCGTTCGTCGCGTCATCGTTCGCCGCATCGTCGTCTGCCGCATCGCCATTCGCTGCGTCCGGTTCCCTCGCGGGCGGGAAAGGAGGCACGCCATGAGCGCCGACCTCTGGCTGGAGCACCGCGCGCACGGTCCGACCGTCCCGGCCCGTCATGCAGGTCATGCGCGCGCCGCCGGCACCGCGCGTGCGGGCCGACCGTCCATCGACGACGCAACGATCATGCGCGACGCCACGGTTATACGCGATGGCACAGTACTGCGTGACACCATGGTAATGCGCGACGACGCGACGCATTACTCGGATGCCACGCGGAACCTCGACCGCACAATGGACCGCACGATGGACCGCACGATGGAATCTCGCGCCGGAGACCTGTGCATCGGGGAACCGCACGGTGTCGATCTGCCCTTCGGGGACATGACCGACGATGCCTTCGGGGATACATTCGACGACGCGACGCTTCTGGGCGGTGCGGTAGCCACGAGCGCGCATGCGACGGATGCGGACGACGCGACGCACGTGACGGACGCGACCGTATGTGCCATGCCCGTGCGGAACACATCGGCGCGGAACCCCGCGTCGGAACCGTCGGCGTCGGAACCGGGCGGCGTCATGACCGCCGCCGTCTTCCGCGAACGGTTCCGGCTCCTTGCCCGCACCGTGGCGTCGGCGATCGTGGGCAAGGACGAGGCGATCCGCCGGTGTCTGATCGCGGTCATCGCGGGCGGGCATGTGCTGCTGGAGGATGAGCCGGGCACGGGCAAGACGCAGCTCGCGCGCGCGATCGCCCGGTCGTTGGCCGTATCGTTCAGCCGCATCCAGTTCACGGCGGACCTGCTGCCCGGCGACGTGACCGGCACCACCGTCTACGATCGGGCCGGCGGAACCTTCTCGTTCCGCCGCGGACCGGTGTTCGCCTCGATCGTGCTCGCCGACGAGATCAACCGCGCCTCCCCCAAGACCCAGTCGGCGCTGCTGGAGGTGATGGAGGAGGACGCGGTCACGGTGGACGGCGTGCGGCATGCCGTGCCGTGCCCGTTCGCCGTCATCGCCACGCAGAACCCTTCGGACCAGCTGGGCACCTACCGGCTGCCAGAGGCTCAGCTGGACCGTTTCCTCATCCGCACCGCCCTCGGGCATCCGGGGCACGAGGCGAGTCTGGCGATCATGCGCGACGGCGGCGTCCGAGACCGCGCGGGCATGCTGACGCCCGTGCTGAGCGGCCGGGATCTGAACGACATGGCGCTGTTCGCCGGACGGCTGCATGCGGACTCCCGCATCGGCGAATATGCCGTGCGGCTGACGGAGGTGCTGCGCGGGGACGAACGCGTGGCCTCCGGCCCGTCGATCCGCGGCGCGCTGGCGTTGATGCGTTGCGCCCGGGTGGCCGCGGCGGCCGACGGCCGGGACTATCTGGTGCCCGACGACGTGGCGGACATGGCAGTGCCGGTGCTCGCCCACCGGTTCCGACTCACCGACCGCGCCGTGTTCGCCGGCGTCCCGCAGGACACGGTGGTGGCGGATGCGCTCGTGACCGTGCCGGTGCCGGAGTCACGCGGCGCCGGTTCCTCGCGAGGGGAGACACGGCATGACCGGATATGACGACCTCATCCGCCGCCCCAGCATGCCTGCCACCGTGTCCGCTAGCGTGCCCGCTAGCGTGCCCGCCATCGCGACCACCGCCGCAACTGTCGCGCGGGCCGTCGCGAACGCCGCCACGGCCTCCGGTCTGACCGCGACGGGACGCGCCGCGGCAGCGTGGGGCGTCGCATGTCTGGCGGCGTTCCCGCCGACCGGCTGGGTGGAGCTGCTCGCCTGCGGCACGACGCTCATCACGCTGCTGGTCTGCTCCTGCGCGCTGGCGGCGGGCGGCGATCGCCTCGACGTCGACGTCTCGGCGGAATCCCACCGGGTGCGCGCAGGCGAGCCGGTCCGGTTCACTCTGGTGATCCGCAACCTCGGCGGATCCCGAACCTCCGGGACGACCGTCGCGATGCCTCTCGGCGACGGGATGCACCATATCCCCGTTCCGCCGCTTGCCGCGCGGGCGGCGCGGTCCGTCCGAGGCGAGGTCGTCGCCGCCCGACGCGAGGTGCTGCGGCTGGGACCGGCCACCGTGCATCGGGGCGATCCGTTGGGGCTGGTCGACCGTGAGCGACGGCTCTCCCGGGCCATCGCCGTCTACGTGCATCCGGAGATCGTGCGGCTTCCCGAACCGGATTCCGGCCCGCCGCGGGATCTGGACGGCGTGCCGTGCGGTCCGGTGGTGCCCGACGACATCGAGTTCCATGGCCTGGACGAAGCCCGCCCCGGCGACGACCCGAGAAGGGTGCACTGGCCGGCGAGCGCCAGGACCGGGCGGATCATGGTCCGCCGGTACCGGGCCTCGCAGCGCGCCGACATGCTGCTGGAGCTATCCACCGACCTCCGCAGGTATGTGTCCGCGGAGGAATTCGAGCTCGCCGTGTCTGTCTACGCCTCTCTGGGCGTGCAGTGTCTGACGCACGACCGCGTGCTCGTCGCACGAGTCGGCGGCGCACGGCCCGTCATGCCGAGATCCGGCGCCCGGCACGTGCAGACGTTTCTGGACGAATGCAGCGGCATCCGGCCGGAGACCCGATCGTCCCGGCACGGCGTGCCCGACGTGGCATGGGAATCGACCGCGCAGCCCATGACGGTCATGCAACCCGTGGCGAGCGCGCAACCCGCGGCAATGACGTCGCCCACGGCAACGGCGACGTCCGCGTCGGCGATGACGGCACACGCATCGCGACGGCTGATCGTAGTCGGTTCGCGTGCCTCGGACGACGACATCCGCGCGGCCGTCGCATCCGGCAACGGCGGCATGGCATGCGCGGCACGGCGCACGGGTGACGTCGAGGTGCTGCAGGTCAGTCTCGGCGCCGACGGCGATCTGCGGCGGCACGGCGGTGTTCGCGTGACCATCGTCGGTGCCCTGTCCCAGTTGCCCGCGCTGCTCCGCGCGCACGGCGATCCGGGAGCGTCGCACGCGTACGTGCCGGCCGCCGGCGGGCGTTCCACGGCATCGGAGGAGGCGTCATGACGAGTCATCGAACCAAGCGCCACATGCTCCGCCGCACGCCGCACGTCGCATTCCGCCGCGCGGTCGTCGTACTCGTCAACGCGATGCTCTCCGTCACGGTCACGCTGCTGGCCGCCGCGCCGCTGCTGCCCGTCTACGGCTCCGTCGGCGCATGGGCCGCGGGTGCGGTCCCGGCGGCGACGCTCGGAGCGGGCATCGCCGCGCTGGCGCATGCGTCGCGGCCCGATGCCGTCCCCTCGCGTCGGCGGGCATGGGTCTGCGCCGCGCTGCTGACGGTCTGCGTCTGTCTTGCCGGCCCTCTGGCGGCGTTCCCGGAAGCCCCCGTGCGGGACGGCGTTCCGTTGCGTGCCGCGCTGGGATCGTTCAGGGCGTTCGTCGCCATGGAACCGCCCGTAGGCGCGGCCGGCGGCGCGACGATGGTGGTCTGGACCGTGGCGTTGCTGACCGCGTACGCCGTCTGCTCCGGTGCGATGCGGAACCGCGGACCGGTTTCCGCGTCCGTTCCCGTCGCATTGGCGGCCGGATTCGCCGCGTCGGCGACGCTCGGAGACACCTCGGGGTTCCTGCCCGCGCCGACGGGCATCGCCCTGACGTTGCTCGTCCTGTGCTGGCGCGCGTGGCGCCATGGCGTCTCGCGCGAGGAACGAGGCGGCGCCCCGTCGGCCAGGCGCCTGCGCACGCTGGCGACGCTCTGCGTCATCGCCGTGGCCGTCGCCGCCGTCGCCACGGGTTTCGCGGCGGATGGCGGACGGCAGAGGGTGACGTTGCGCGACCGGTATGATCCTCCGCCGTTCGACCAATCCGTGTCGAGTCCGCTCAGCGCGATGCGTGCCATGCTCGGCAATCATCGCGACGATCCGCTGGTCACGGTCCGGGGTCTGCCGGCGGGCGCGGCGATCCATCTGGCCACGCTGGACGTCTTCGACGGTGTGGTGTGGAACTGCGCCGGCATCGGGGCGGACGACGCCGCCGACGGTTTCCGGCGCGTCGGCCCCGCGCTGTGGGCCGACGACGATGCGTCCCCGCCCGATCCCGACGCGGGAGACCGGGCCGGGACCTTCACCGCCACGTTCACCGTGCACGACGGCCTGTCCGGTTTCTGGCTGCCGCTTGCGGGCCGAGCCGATTCGCTGCGGTTCGGCAGCGACTCCGACGCCGGTTCGCTGTACGCCAGCGCCCGCGCGGACACGGTCATCCTACAGACCGGTCTGCGAGCGGGGCTGTCCTACGTCGAACACGGGTCGATGCCCGCAGAGCCCGGCCGCGAGGACATCGCGCGTACGCAGGCCGCTCCGGTCCGCCAGCCGGAGGTGACGCGCATGCCCGCAGCCGTCGCCTCGATGGCCGTGGCGGTGGCGGGAGGCGCCGCCACCGACGGCGAGGCCGCGCTGGCGCTCGCCGACCATTTCCGCGAACAGGGCCGCTTCTCGCACGGGCTGCCCGGGGACCATCCGTCCGCGACCGGACACGGCGTCTACCGGATCGAGCGGCTGCTGGGCGACGGCATGATGGTGGGGGACGGCGAACAGTATGCCTCGGCCATGGCGCTCGCCGCGCGCGAGCTCGGCCTGCCGGCACGCGTGGCCGTCGGCTTCGTGCCGAAGGACGACGACGGTCTACCCACGCCGGAGCGGACCGAGACGCAGCCGGACGGTTCCACGCTCGTCACGTTCACCGGCAACGACATCGACGCCTGGACGGAGATCAACCTGCAGGGGTACGGATGGGTGGCGTTCCGTCCCACGCCCAAGGAGACGCATACGCCGCAGTCCATGCCGGCCGCGCCCACGACGCCGCGGCCGGTGGTCCGTCAGCCCTCGATGCCGCTCACCGATCCGCCGCGGCACAGAGATGCGGAGGTCAGCGCGGGCGCGGCCGGAGGCGACGACGCCGACGCCCCATCGTCCGAGAACGCCGGCGACGGCACGTGGCGGGCCGTCGCGACCGCGGCCGGGGCCGTCGCGCTGTACGGCAGTCCACTCTGGATGCCGCTGCTGGCCGCGACCGCCATTCTGGCGTGGAAGGCGTGGCTGCTGGCACGCGCGCGGCGACGAGGCGGTCCGAGGACCGTCATCGCCAACGGATGGCGGTCGGTGCTGTCGCTGGCCCGTCAGTGCGGCGTAACCGTGCACGGCACCACGCGGCGTCAGGCGGACGCCATCGCCGAACGGTTCGGCATCGGCACCGAAACACTGCGGGATCTGGGGCGCCAGGCCGACCGCGCCGCGTTCTCGGCCCGGTCCGGAGCCGCATCCATGCCCGGATCCGGAGATCGGGACGGAACCGGGCCCGAAGCCGAAGCCGGGGAGGAACAGGCGCGCTCGTACTGGAAACGCGTGGATCATGTGCGCGGCGCCATGCTCGCCGCGCTGAGCACGCCCGCACGGTGGCGGGCCAGACTGTCGCTCGCCGGGGCGGTGCCGCCCTTTGTGCCGCGCCGCCCCGCATACGCGAATGGCGGCCCTCCCCCGTTCTCGGGGAAGAACCGCCATCTCGTCAGCGCAGTCGCGTCATGGGCTCATGCGCGCTTGCCGCGCGCGGGAACCCGGGTCCGCTCACTGCTGGTCGGACTGGTCGCCGTCGTTCTGGTCGTCGCCCTGATCGTCGGCTGCACCGGCGTCGGAGGCGTCGGTACCGGCCGCGTCGTCGTCGGCGCTGGAAGCCGCATCGGCGGATCCGAACGCGTCGGAGGCGTCGTCAGCGCCGAACGCATCGCCCAGGTCGATGTCGCCCAGATGGGCCTGGCCGCCCTGGTCGTTGAGGAAGTCGTCCGGGTTGAAGTCGTCGCCGAGCTTCAGGTCGCCGAAGTCGATGTTGGAGAAGTCCACATCGCCCAGATCGGCGTCGGAGAGGTCCACGTCGCCGGCCACGTCGTCACCACCCAGACCGAAGTTCGGGTAGATGGTGTCGCGGATGGCCTTGTCGGGCTCCACCACGGCGTTGCGGTAGCGGGCGAGGCCCGTGCCGGCCGGGATGAGCTTACCGATGATGACGTTCTCCTTGAGGCCCTTGAGGTCGTCGACCTTCTGGCTCAGGGCGGCCTCGGTAAGCACGCGGGTGGTCTCCTGGAACGAGGCGGCGGACAGCCACGAGTCGGTGGCCAGCGACGCCTTGGTGATGCCCATGAGCTCCGGACGGCCGGCGGCGGGCTTGCCGCCCTTGAGCACGGCCTCCTTGTTCGCCTCCTTGAAGCGCGCCTGGTCCACGAGCTCGCCCGGCAGCAGGTCGGTGTCGCCGGAGTCGATCACGGTGATGCGGCGCAGCATCTGGTGCACGATGACCTCGATGTGCTTGTCGTGGATGTCCACGCCCTGGGAGCGGTACACGGTGTGCACCTCCTCCACGATGTTCACCTGGGCGGCGCGCGGGCCGAGGATGCGCAGGATCTTCTTGGGATCCACGGAACCCTCGATGAGCTGGCGTCCGGCCTCCACGTGGTCGCCGTCCTTGACCATGAGCGGCGCGCGGCGGGTCACCGGGTAGGTGATCGGCTCGACGCTCTGGTCGTCCGGGGTGAGCACCACCTGACGGCCGCGGTCGGTGTCCTCCACCTTCACGGTGCCGGGGAACTCGGCGATCGGGGCCTCGCCCTTAGGCGTACGGGCCTCGAAGAGCTCCGTCACACGGGGAAGACCCTGGGTGATATCGGAGGCCGAGGCGACGCCGCCGGAGTGGAAGGAACGCAGCGTCAGCTGGGTGCCGGGCTCGCCGATGGACTGGGCGGCCACGATGCCCACGGCCTCGCCGACGTCCACCAGCTTGTTGGTGGCCAGCGACCAGCCGTAGCACTTGGCGCACACGCCGCGCTTGGACTCGCAGGTCAGCACGGAACGGCACTTCACGTCCTCGACGCCGTGGGCCACGAGGTCGCGCAGCACGTCCATGGACAGGGCGTCGTCGCGCTTGTAGAGCACGGTGGTGCCGTCGGCCGGGTCGATCACGTCGGCCGCGAGCAGACGGGAGTACGGGCCGCCGTCGGCGGCCTTGACGAGCACCAGATTGCCGTTCTCGTCGCGCTCGGCCACCTTGATGGTCAGGCCGCGCTTGGTGCCGCAGTCCTCCTCGCGCACGATGACGTCCTGGGACACGTCCACCAGACGACGGGTCAGGTAGCCCGACTCGGCGGTACGCAGTGCGGTATCGGCCAGACCCTTGCGGGCGCCGTGCTGCGAGATGAAGTACTCCAGTACGGACAGGCCGTCGCGGTAGTTGGACTTCACCGGTCGGGGGATGATCTCGCCCTTCGGGTTGGCCACGAGGCCTCGCATGCCTGCGATCTGGTTGATCTGCATCATGTTTCCTCGTGCGCCGGACTGCACGATGATGGCGAGGTTGTTCTTGGCGTCGAAGTCGCGCTCCACGGCCTCGGACACCTCGGCGGTGCACTTGGTCCACAGGTCGATGAGCTCCTGGCGGCGCTCCTCCTCGGTCATGAGACCCATCTCGTAGTTCTCGTTGACCGTGGCGGCCTCGTCCTCGTACTTGGCGACGAGCTCGTTGCGCTCGGCCGGCTCGATGACGTCGGAGAACGCGAAGGACACGCCGGACCACGGCGCGCGGGTGAAGCCCATGTCCTTCAGGGCGTCCAGCGAGGCGGCCACCTGGGCGGTGGAGTAGCGGGTCGCGATGTCGTCGACGATCTTGGACAGGCGCTTCTTGCCCACCTGCTCGTTGACGAACGGGTAGTCGACCGGCAGGGTCTCGTTGAACAGCATGCGGCCGTAGGAGGTGGCGAACAGCACGGTGCCGTCGTGGAAGCGCTCCTCGTGCACGACCTCGGGGCTGCCCGGCTCCGGGTCGACGACGTTCAGGTCGCCCGGCTCCCAGCCCTCCGGCAGGACGAAGTCCTTGGGCAGGCGGATGAGCACCTTGGCCTGCATGTCGATCTCATGGCGGTCGAGCGCCATCTCGGCCTCCTCCAGCGAGGAGAACACGCGGCCCTGGCCCTTGGCGCCGTCGATCACGGTGGACAGCCAGTACAGGCCCAGGATCATGTCCTGGGACGGCATGGTCACGGTGTGGCCGTCGGCGGGCTTCAGGATGTTGTCGGACGCCATCATCAGCGAGCGGGCCTCGGCCTGGGCCTCGGCGGACAGCGGCAGATGGATGGCCATCTGGTCGCCGTCGAAGTCGGCGTTGAAGGCGGCGCAGGCCAGCGGCGGCAGGTGGATGGCCTTGCCCTCCACCAGGATCGGCTCGAAGGCCTGGATGCCCAGACGGTGCAGCGTAGGCGCACGGTTCAGCAGCACGGGATGCTCGGCGATGACCTCCTCGAGCACACCCCACACCTCGGAGTCGCCGCGGTCCACGAGACGCTTGGCGCTCTTCATGTTCTGCGCGTAGTTGAGGTCCACGAGACGCTTGATGACGAACGGCTTGAACAGCTCGAGCGCCATCGGCTTCGGGACGCCGCACTGGTGCATGCGCAGGGACGGGCCCACCACGATCACGGAACGGCCGGAGTAGTCGACGCGCTTGCCGAGCAGGTTCTGGCGGAAGCGGCCCTGCTTGCCCTTGAGCATGTCGGACAGGGACTTGAGCGGGCGGTTGGACGCGCCGGTGACCGGGCGGCCGCGGCGGCCGTTGTCGAACAGGGAGTCGACGGCCTCCTGCAGCATGCGCTTCTCGTTGTTGAGCATGATCTCCGGGGCGCCGAGCTCGATGAGTCGCTTGAGTCGGTTGTTGCGGTTGATCACGCGGCGGTACAGGTCGTTGAGGTCGGAGGTCGCGAAGCGGCCGCCGTCGAGCTGCACCATCGGGCGCAGGTCCGGCGGGATGACCGGGATCACGTCGAGCACCATGGCCTCCGGCTTGTTGCCGGTGGACAGGAACGCGTTGACGACCTTCAGACGCTTGAGCGCGCGGGCCTTGCGCTGGCCGGAGCCGGTCTCGATCTCCTCGCGCAGCTGCTTGGACGCGGCCTCGAGGTCGAAGTCCTGCAGGCGCTTCTTGATCGCCTCGGCGCCCATGCAGCCCTCGAAGTAGTCGCCGTAGCGGTCCTCCATCTCGCGCCACAGGTCCACGTCGCCCTCCATGTCGCCGGGCTTGAGGGACTTGAAACGGTCCCACACGGCGTTGAGGCGCTGGATCTGGTCGTCGTAGCGCTGGCGGATGGCCGCCATGTCGCGCTCGGCGGAGTTGCGCAGCTTGGCGCGGGCCGGGCCCTTCGCCTCGCCTTCGGCCTCGAGGGTCGCCAGATCCTCCTCGACCTTCTTGGCGCGATCCTCGATCTCGTTGTCACGGCGCTTGGCCATGTGCTCGATCTCGTGGTCGAACTCCTCCTGCAGGTCCGGCAGGTCCTGGTGGCGCTGCTCCTCGTCCACCTTGGTGACCATGTAGGCGGCGAAGTAGATGACCTTCTCCAGGTCCTTCGGCGCGATGTCCAGCAGGTAGCCGAGGCGGCTCGGCACGCCCTTGAAGAACCAGATGTGGGTGACGGGGGCGGCCAGCTCGATGTGGCCCATGCGCTCGCGGCGCACGCGGCTGCGGGTCACCTCGACGCCGCAGCGCTCGCACACGATGCCCTTGAAGCGCACGCGCTTGTACTTGCCGCAGGCGCACTCCCAGTCGCGGGTGGGGCCGAAGATCTGCTCGCCGAACAGACCGTCCTTCTCCGGCTTCAGGGTGCGGTAGTTGATGGTCTCGGGCTTCTTGACCTCGCCGTGGCTCCAGCCGCGGATGTCGTCGGCGGTGGCCAGGCCGATCCTCAGTTTGTCAAATGCGTTGACGTCCAGCACTGTTTGTCCTGTCTTTCGAAAATCTTGCTATGTTGCGCGGATGCCGCGGAACCGCACGCATCATGCGGTTCCGCGGGGTCGTACCGTGGAGGTTCAGCGGTATTCGGGTTCGGGGGCCGCCTGATCGGCCTTCGCGGCGGCGTCCGGGCGGGCGCCGATGTTGAAGCCGAGATCGCTGGCGGAGGAGGCGGGATCGTCGTCCTCGTCCTTCATGTCGATGGCCTCGCCTTCCGCGTTGAGCACCTCGACGTTCAGGGACAGGGACTGCATTTCCTTGAGGAGCACCTTGAACGACTCGGGGATGCCTGCGGGCGGCAGGTTGTCGCCCTTGACGATCGCGCCGTAGACGCGCACGCGGCCGTCCACGTCGTCGGACTTGGTGGTCATCATCTCGTGCAGCGTGTACGCGGCGCCGTAGGCCTCGAGGGCCCACACCTCCATCTCGCCGAAGCGCTGGCCGCCGAACTGCGCCTTGCCGCCCAGCGGCTGCTGGGTGATCATCGAGTACGGGCCGGTGGAGCGGGCGTGGATCTTGTCGTCCACGAGGTGGTGGAGCTTCAGCATGTACATGTAGCCCACGGAGATCGGCTTGCCGAACGGCTCGCCGGTGCGGCCGTCGAACAGCACGGTCTTGCCGTCCTCGCCCACGAGCTTGTTGCCGTCGCGATCCGGCAGGGTGCTCTTGAGCAGACCCTGGATCACCTCGGGGCGCACGCCGTCGAACACCGGGGTGGCCACCGGGGTGCCCGGCTCGCCCTTCTCGGCGCCGGCCGGCACGTACTTCTTCCACTCGGCTTCCAGATCCGGGTCGAGGCTGATGTCCCAGCCGGCGTGCGCGATCCAGCCGAGGTGCAGTTCGAGCACCTGGCCGAGGTTCATTCGCGAAGGCACGCCCAGCGGGTTGAGCATGATGTCGACGGGGGTGCCGTCCGCCAGGAACGGCATGTCCTCCTCGGGCAGGATGCGAGAGATGCAGCCCTTGTTGCCGTGACGGCCGGAGAGCTTGTCGCCCACGGTGATCTTGCGGTGCTGCGCGATGTACACGCGGATGACCTGGTTGACGCCGTTGGGCAGCTCGTCGCCGTCCTCCTCGGCGTCTTCGCGGGTGATCTCCTTGACGGAGATGACGGTGCCGGTCTCGCCGTGCGGCACGCGCAGGGAGGTGTCGCGCACCTCGCGGGACTTCTCGCCGAAGATGGCGCGCAGCAGGCGCTCCTCCGGGGTCAGCTCGGTCTCGCCCTTCGGGGTGACCTTGCCGACCAGGATGTCGCCGGCCTCCACCTCGGCGCCGATGCGGATGATGCCGCGCTCGTCGAGGTTGGCCACGGCGTCCTCGCCGACGTTCGGCAGGTCGCGGGTGATCTCCTCGGCGCCCAGCTTGGTCTCGCGGGCGTCGATCTCGTACTCCTCGATGTGGATGGAGGACAGGGTGTCGTCCTGCACGAGACGCTGCGAGATGATCACGGCGTCCTCGTAGTTGTAGCCGTTCCACGGCATGAACGCGATGAGCAGGTTCTTGCCCAGGGCGATGTCGCCGTTGTCGATGGCCGGGCCGTCCGCCAGGACGGAGCCCTTCTCCACGCGCTCGCCGTCCTTGACCAGCGGACGCTGGTTGTAGCAGGTGGTCTGGTTGGAGCGCTGGAACTTGTACAGCTTGTAGCTGGACGTGGTGCCGTCGTCGTTCATGACGCGGATCATGTCGCCGGACACGTAGGTCACGACGCCGTCCTTCTCCGCGATCACGACGTCGCCGGAGTCGTACGCCACGCGCCACTCGGAGCCGGTGCCCACGAGCGGGCGCTCGGACTCGATCAGCGGCACGGCCTGACGCTGCATGTTGGTGCCCATCAGCGCTCGGTGGCCCTCGTCGTGCTCCAGGAACGGGATCAGGGACGCGCCGATGGAGACCATCTGGCGCGGGGAGACGTCCATGTAGTCGACGGAGTCGACGGACACATCGACCGCCTCGTCCTCGCCCACTCGGGCAAGGGCGGTGGTCTCCACGAAGTTGCCGTCCTTGTCGAGCTTCTGGTTCGCCTGGGCGATCACGTGGTCCAGATCGCGGTCGGCGGTCATGTACTCGACGTCGTCGGTCACGTGGCCGTCCACGACCTTGCGGTACGGGGTCTCGATGAAGCCGAACGGGTTGACGCGGCCGAACGTCGCGAGCGAGCCGATCAGACCGATGTTCGGGCCTTCGGGGGACTCGATCGGGCACATGCGGCCGAAGTGGGACGGGTGCACGTCGCGCACCTCCATGGAGGCGCGGTCGCGGGACAGACCGCCGGGGCCCAGAGCGGACAGACGGCGCTTGTTGGTCACGCCGGCCAGCGGGTTGTTCTGGTCCATGAACTGGGAGAGCTGCGAGGTGCCGAAGAACTCCTTGATGGTGGCGTTCACCGGGCGGATGTTGATCAGGGACTGCGGGGTGATGGCCTCGGCGTCCTGCGTGGTCATGCGCTCGCGCACCACGCGCTCCATGCGGCTCAGGCCGGTGCGCAGCTGGTTCTGGATCAGCTCGCCGACCTGACGGATGCGGCGGTTGCCGAAGTGGTCGATGTCGTCCACGTCCACGCGCAGCTCGACGTCCTCGCCGTTGCGCCTGCCCGGGAACGTCTTGTCGCCGGCGTGCAGGGTGACGAGGTACTTGATGGTGGCGATGATGTCCTCGCGCTGCAGGGAGCGCTCGTTGTAGTCCGCCTCGAGACCGAGCTTGCGGTTGATCTTGTAGCGGCCGACGCGCGCCAGGTCGTAGCGCTTGGTGTTGAAGTAGAAGGAGTCGAGCAGGTTGCGGCCGGCCTCCGGGGTGGCGGTGTCGGACGGGCGGATCTTGCGGTACAGGTCCGTCAGGGCCTCGTCCTGCGTGGCGATGGTCTCCTTCTCCAGGGCGTCGAGCACCAGCGGGTAGCCCTCGAACGCCTCGGCGATCTGCGGCTTGGTCATGCCGATGGCCATGAGGAAGACGATCGCGGACTGCTTGCGCTTGCGGTCCACGCGCACGCCGAGCACGTCGCGCTTGTCGATCTCGAACTCGAGCCAGGCGCCGCGGGACGGGATGATCTTCGCGCCGAAGACTTCCTTGTCGGACGTGCGGTCCTGCTGACGGTCGAAGTACACGCCCGGGGAGCGCACGAGCTGGGAGACGATGACTCGCTCGGTGCCGCCGATGATGAACGTGCCGTGCGGGGTCTGCAGCGGGAAGTCGCCCATGAACACGGTCTGGGACTTGATCTCGCCGGTGTCGCCGTTCTCGAACTCGGCGTTCACGTACAGCGGCGCGGAATAGGTGTAGTCCTTCTCCTTGCACTCCTGGACCGTGTGGCGCGGCTCCTCGAAGTACGGGTCGGAGAAGGTCAGGGACATGGTCTGGGCGAAGTTCTCGATCGGAGAGATCTCCTCGAAGACCTCGTCGAGGCCGGAGGTGTGCGGCACGGTGTTGGTGCCGTTCTTGAGGTCCTCCTCCACGCGCGCCTTCCAGCGCTCGTTGCCGATGAGCCAATCGAAGCTGTCGGTCTGGACGCCCAGCAGGTAGGGGACGTCGATGGGCTCCTTGATGGAGCCGAAGTTCACGCGGTTCGGCGCCTTGTGGAGCTTGATGTCATGCTCGTCGGCGCGTGCGTAAGTGGTGGTAGCCAAAAGTTTGGTCCTTCGCTCGCTAATCGATTGTGGTGCTTTTCCCCGGAACACGCCCGCGAGCCACCATATGCTTCGGCGGGCGCTTCCCCCATGACGCATGCCCGCCATATGACACACTTCACGCGAAGTCAATATTCTAGCAGCGTCGGCGTGTCGCGTCAAGGACACGCCGGCTCCAGCGCGTCGCATGCATGCGACGCGTCCGCCCCGCTACTGCACCTCGATGGTGACGGGTTCGGACCGCACGTCCGGCGCGTTCTTGAGGCTCAGACGGGCCACGTAGGTGCCGCGCGCCACCTTGGGCAGCTCGGAATCCTGCCGGCATTCGGTGTCGGAGGCGTTGGAGTTGGCGCCCCACGTGATCTTCTGGCTGTTCTCCTTGAGTTCCGCGGCGCGCCCGAGCAGCAGCATGCGGGCGTTGGCGGGGCACACGTCGGAGTGGTAGACCGTCTGGTCGCTGCTGGTGACGGTGAGCACGCGGTTGGCGCTGGACACGTTGATGAGGCACTGGTTCGAGCCGGTGTAGGTGACGGTGGCGGTGAAGTCGATCGACCCGCCCACGGGCAGCGTTGCGGCGGAGGACGAGAGCGAGAGCGTCACGTCGGACGACGAGCAGTTCGGCACGCCGGACGTCTTGCGCGCGGTGGGCACGGCGGAACGGCTCACGGCGTTGATGTCCGCGCGATGCAGCCACGTGTAGAACGACGTCACGCCCTTGCCGACGCCCCAGATCAGCGCGCCGCACAGGCACAGGACCACCACGAGCGCAATGCCCGCGACGATGCGGCGGCGCCTGTACATGCGTCGCTTCGCGGGGGACATCCTGCGTTTCTTCTTACCCGTGGCCATAACCACTCCAGTCTACGGCCACGCCGTCCTGCCGCGCCGCGCATGGCGGCACTCCCACCGGTTGTGCACATCACGCGCCACACCACGCACGCCGCGCGTCACCTCACGCGGCATGTCACGCGGCGCATCCCACGACGCCACGCACATGCGGCACGCGCGCCGCCGACGGCCGGACCGTCCGCGTCACCGCCGCATGCGGCCGCCGCCGCGTGCGCATCACCGGCACGCCGACCCGCGTCCGGATACGCCAGCTCGCATCACCGGCACGCCGGCCGCACCTTCCATGCCCCGCTCACCGCGGCAGACGCAGCGACCCGTCCGGCAGCATCTCGATGAGACCGTCGTCGTCCAGACTGGCGATGCACGCGTCGAGCTGCGCGCGATCCTTCCACAGCGCACGCGCCGCGGCACGGTCGAGCGTGGTCGCCTCCGGCGGCAGATGCCGCAGCGCGTCGAGCACAATGCCGCGCACCTGGCGGTCGGTGCCTGCGAACCGCTGCCGCGGGCGGGTGCGGCGCTCCCCCAGTCCGGGGCGTCCCGCGGCCAGAAACGCGCAACAGTCGGCGACCGGGCACGCGTCGCACGCCGGCGCCTTGGCCGTGCACACCAGCGCGCCCAGCTCCATGACCGACTGGTTCCACAGCACCGAGGAGGCCGCGTCGCGCGGCAACGCGCGAGCCGCCAACGCGCGCTCCGCCGGGGACGCCGCGCCGCCGCGCGACTCCACGCCGGTCAGCACGCGGCTCAGCACGCGCCGGATGTTGGTGTCGATCACCGCGATCCGCTCGCCGTACGCGAAGCTCATCACCGCGGACGCCGTATAGTCGCCGATGCCGGGCAGCGCCGTGAGCTCCTCGTAGGTGCGCGGCAGCACGTCGCCGCACGACTCCGCCACCACGCGCGCGCACTCCTGCAGGCGCAGCGCACGACGCGGATAGCCGAGTCGCCCCCACGCGGTGATCACGTCGGCCTTCGGCGCCGCGGCGAGCGCACGCGCATCCGGCCAGCGGTCCATCCACGCGGTCCAGTACGGCACCACGCGGCTCATCTGCGTCTGCTGGCTCATGACCTCGGAGACGAGCACGCCCCACGAGGTGGCGCGTCCGAAGCGCCATGGCAGGTCGCGCGCGTTGGCGCGCCACCATGCGCCCAGGGATTCGGCCACGGCCGCGGCATGGGATTCGACGGCGCCGCGTTCGACGTCTTCATGCTCGACGACGCCGGCATGCACCGCGTCGGAGACCGACGGATCATGAGACGCGACGTGCGTCCGATCGGCGCGCACGGCGTCGACGCGATTCCCCGGGCCGTTGCCCGTCGAGCGTTCCCTGGTGTCGTTCATCGTCCATATTCTTAGCATTTATGACGAACGAGCAGGAATCGCAGACGAGCGAACAGGAATCCGCGGAAGCCAAGGTCGAGAAGATGTTCGAGTATGGCTACCGCAAGTCGAACTACGGACCGGACGAACTGGTGACCGACGCGCACGGCAACCCGATCTCCGTGGTGGACGCGATGCTCTCGGCGGAGAAGGCCGCGGCCACGGAGACCGTGACGCCGCACCTGTGCTACTACTCGCCGCGTATTCCCGGCAATACGGGTTCGGCGATCCGCCTGTGCGCGGTGACGGGCACGATCCTGCATCTCGTGGAGCCGCTGGGCTTCAACCTGCGCGACACCAAGCTGCGCCGCGCCGGCCTGGACTATCACGACATGGCGCACGTGGTGCTGCACCCGAACTTCGAGAACCTCGTGGAGTCGATGCCGAACTCGCGCATCATCGCGTTCACCGCGCACGCCACGAAGCTGTACACCGAAGTGGAGTATCGTCCCACCGACATCCTGCTGTTCGGCCCCGAACCGGGCGACATCCCCGATCCGATGGACATCATGGCCGGGCCGCACGTGGCCGAGCAGGTGCGCCTGCCCATGCGTCCTTCGCTGCGCTCCCTCAACCTCACCAACTGCGCGTCCATCGCCATCTACGAAGCGTGGCGCCAGCTGGGCTTCGCCGGCGGCAAGTGATCTGAAGCGCACGTAGCTGCGGCCGCATGACCGCGGCCCGAGCGCGCCCGTGACCTCATCGATCCCATAACGCGACGCGGGACGCCCACCCCATGTCACACACCGCACAAGACCGTTGCAATTGCAACGATTGCGCACCACGCGTGACATGGGACGGGCGTCCCGCGTCGCATATCGGCCGGCGGGTCCGCGAGCGATCAGCTGCCCAGCGGATGACCGCAGCCGGGGCAGAACTTCGCGGTCGGACGGGTCACGCGCGTGCCGCACTCGGTGCAGAAGCGCACCGCCGGCGCGGACTGGTCAGAAGCGGACTGGTCGGGCGCAGGCGCAACGGCCGACGTAGGCGCAGGTGCGACGGATGCCGGCGCGACGGTCGGCACGGCAGGCGTGGCGGGAACCGTCGGCGCAGACGGGGATGCCGGAGTCGGAGCCGCGGAAGCGGCGTGACGCGGCGCGGACTGCGCGGGGACGGACACAGCCTGAGCAGGCGCGGAAGCCGCCGCATACGACTGTGCGGACGGCGCAGGCTGCGCGGACTGAGGCTGCGCGTATCCGGCCGACGTCCGAGGCGCGATCGGCGCACCCGCGACCGCCTTCCTCGCGCCGTGCTTCCGCAGCAGGATGATCGCCACCACGATCAGCACGATCACCGCCAGAGACCCCGCGGCCACCATGAGCCACGTCTCCACCTTGGTCCACGGGCTGCCGCCCACGCCGGTGGAGAAGATCAGCAGCTGGGAATCGTCGCCCTTGGTCGTCGCCACCACCACGGTGGCCCCGTCGCCGCTCAGCATCGCCGCGCCGCCGTAGCCGCCGGAGATCTCATCGGGGATGCGCACCTCGGACGTCGCGCCGGTCTTGGTGTCCATGGAGATCAGGGAACCGCCGGACGTTCCGGTCTGGGATGCCACGAGCATGTGCTTGCCGTCGTTGGTCAAGCCAAGGTAGTTGCCGGACTCGAATTTGGCGTCGATGCCGGCGGGAATGCTGGTGGTCCATGCCGCGCGACCCGCGGCGATGTCGTACACGCTCATCGACGACGCGTCGCTCACCTTGGACAGGTTGACGCCGTTGGCCGGATCGCCCGCCGGACCGTCGAAGCCGAGCACGTATCGCGCCTCCGTGTAGCTGCGGTTCGTCGTCAGCGTGTAGGGGTGATCGGAGAGATACGTCAGTCTGCCGTTGGTCACGTCAAGTCGGTAGTACAGCGCCGCGGAGGCGGACGACGAATACGAGCTCACCAGCAGCGCCTTGCCGTCGACGAGGGTGGACAGCACGCTGAGGTTCGAATAGTCGATGCCGGACGGGCCGGTGATCTGCTGCGCTGGCGAGGACTGACCGGTGGTCAGGTCGTAGGCCTGCAGCGTGGCGGAGGAGCCGCTCGACGACGGCTCGACCGCGAATACGTGGCTGTAATCCGGCGCGACGCCGAGCATCGCGCTCGAACTGCTGATCTTCGTGGTTGCCGTCACGCGCTGCTGCTTGACGTCGTAGGTGTTCAGCGTCACTCCGCTGCCGGAGTAGTCGCTGATCAGCACGCGGTCCGCGGTGGCGCCGACCACGTACTCGCTGCCGCCCACGCTGCCGTTGAGCGTGGTGATCTGCTTGGACGCGACGTCCGCCGCCTTGAGCTTGCCGCTATCGGTGTCCACGAAATACACCTGCTTGCCGTCCGTGGAGATCACGCCGGCGCCGGCGAGCTCGGTGATCGAGACGTCGTTGAGCGTCACCATGAAGTACGTGGATGAGCCGGACGCGACGTTGCTGGCGTAGATCACCGCCACCGAGCCGTCGTCGGAGATGCCGTTGACGGCGACGTCCTCGTAGTTCTTGAGGTTCACGTTGCCGCGCTGCTGCGGCACCGGCGGGGCGCCCGCGGCCCATGCGGCGGTGGGCGCGACGATCAGGGCGACCGCGGCCATCATCAGCGCGACGAACGCGGCGGCGATGCGGCGCGCCACGTGACGGATCACGGTGCGCGGCGCGGTGCGTCGACGATCGGGCCGATGGGCGCGACGATCGCCGCCGACATCGTCCGCGCCGTATGCGCGAAGATCGAGATCATGGACGCGATGACGACTATCCGGAGAACCCTTCATGATTTGTCCCCTTTGACGTGAACGCGGCGGGCCGCGCACTCTCTATGCTTCTCCCCTTCGAGTGTACGCCGCATCCGTTACGCCGCGCGCGGGGCAAAGGACCCCAGTACGACGGAGCCGGATAGGGGAACCCAGGCGCGGCCCCGGTCGATCACGGTGTTTCCGTACGAACACATACGAAAACACCGCCGAACGACGTGCTCCACGGTGTTTCCGTATGAGCTCGTACGACAACTGTCACGAGGCGTCCGCTCCGAGACAGCAACCGTACAAACACATACGAAAACACCGCGGAACGGCGTGCTCCGCGGTGTTTCCGTACATGCGACCGGCGTACATGCGACCGGTACCAGGCCCGGCGTCCCGGCAGCCCCGGCCCGTACGCTCGGCTCAGTTCTTGAACGAGTGGATCGGCGCCGGAATGCGCCCGCCGCGCGTCACGAACGCCGCGCACGACGCCTTGTTCACCGGCATGATCGGCGCGTAGCCCATGAGCCCGCCGAAGTTGGCCTGCTCGCCCACGCCCTTGCCCACCACGGGGATCACGCGCACGGCGGTGGTCTTCTGGTTCACCATGCCGATGGCCGCCTCGTCCGCGATGAGGCCGGAGATCGTCGCGGCCGTGGTGTCGCCGGGGATGGCGATCATGTCGAGGCCGACCGAGCACACGCAGGTCATGGCCTCGAGCTTCTCGATCGTCAGGCATCCGGAGCCAGCGGCGTCGATCATGTTCTTGTCTTCGGAGACGGGAATGAACGCGCCGGACAGGCCGCCCACGTAGGACGACGCCATGATGCCGCCCTTCTTGACCTGGTCGTTGAGCATGGCCAGGGCCGCCGTGGTGCCGGGCGCGCCCACCTGTTCGAGGCCGATCTTCTCCAGCACCTCGCCCACGGAGTCGCCCACGGCCGGCGTCGGCGCGAGCGAGAGGTCGATGATGCCGAACGGAATGCCCAGACGACGCGACGCCTCCTGCGCGACCAGCTGACCCACGCGCGTGATCTTGAACGCCGTGCGCTTGATGGTCTCGCACAGGAACTCGAAGTCCTTGCCCTTGGCGGCATCCAGCGCGCGGGACACCACGCCGGGGCCGGAGACGCCCACGTTGATCACGGCATCGCCCTCCGTGACGCCGTGGAAGCCGCCCGCCATGAACGGGTTGTCGTCCGGGACGTTGCAGAACGCCACGAACTTCACGCAGCCGTAGGAGTCGTTGTCCGCGGTGGCGGCGGCGATGTCCTTGATGACGTGACCGAGCAGCTCCACCGCGTTCATGTCGATGCCGGTCTTCGTGGAGCCCACGTTCACGGACGAGCAGACGATGTCCGTCTCGGACAGCGCCTGCGGCAGGGAGCGGATGAGCAGCTCCTCGGCGGGCGTCATGGACTTGGAGACGAGCGCCGAGTAGCCGCCGATGAGGTCGACGCCGCATTCCTTGGCGGCGCGGTCCATCGCGTGCGCGATCTTCACGAAGTCCTTGGTGGACCTGCACGAGCTGGCGCCCACCAGCGAGATGGGCGTGACGGTGATGCGCTTGTTGACGATCGGGATGCCGTAGTCGCGTTCGATGGCCTCGCCCGTGGGCACGAGGTCCTTGGCGTAGCGCGTGATCTTGTCGTACACGTTGGCGCACGTCTCGTCCACGGTGCCCGCCGCGCAGTCGAGCAGCGAGATGCCCATGGTGATGGTGCGCACGTCGAGCTTCTCCTGCTCGATCATCTGGTTGGTCTCGTGGACCTCCATGATATTCAGCATGACTGTTCCCCTGTCCTTCCGTCTGGATGCTTCACGGATGCGCGTCAGACGCGGTGCATCTTGGTGAAGATCTCCTCGCGCTGGCAGCGGATGCGCACGCCGATGTCCTCGCCGAGGGCGTCGAGGTCGTCCACGATGGTGCCGAACTCCTCGTCGGCCTTGGCGTAGTCGACGATCATCATCATGTTGAAGAACCCGTCGATGATGGTCTGCGAGATGTCGAGCACGTTGACCCTGTGGTCGGACAGATACGTGCAGACGCGGGCGATGATGCCGACGGTGTCCTGGCCGACGACGGTGATGATGGCCTTGTTCATGGGGTTCCCCCGATCGAAGAAAAACAGCAGACCGTTCCAGTATATTGTCCGACGCCGCGCCGCGCCCGCGCCGTCCCACGCGCCGCGTGACGTGGGACGCCCGGCCCGCGTCGCAAGGGGCAAACGCGACACCGCGCCCCGAAGCGTCCAAATAGTGATCCCGCCCTATGCACGGCCGATGCGTCCCCCGTATGGTGTGACCCAGTTTTCCGGCCAACCGCCGGAACGACATGAACCGCACCGGCGCGCTTCCGTTTGGCACGACCGGGCGGAGGCGAGACGTGCGGCAGGGGCATGGCCATCGGCGCGCGCAACCGCATCGTGCCGCGGACGTGCCCCGCAGATGAAGTTGAGAATGAATTAGAGGGGATTTCTCATGTCCGCAACGGCAACCGCCTCCACGGCGACCAAGGCCGTCAAGAAGGATTCCGTGCCGGAGATCATCGCCGCGTCGATGGTCGGCACCGCAATCGAGTTCTACGACAACTACTGCTATTCCATCGCATCCGCCAGCTACTTCGGCGCGATCTTCTTCCCGGCGGCCACCAAGGCCAACCCGGCGATCGGCACCATGCTGGCGTTCCTGACCTTCGCCGTCTCCTTCCTCGCCCGCCCGTTCGGCTCCATGCTGTTCGGCCACTTCGGCGACAAGGTCGGCCGCAAGACCACGCTGGTCGTGGCCCTCATGACCATGGGCATCTCCACGTTCCTGGTCGGCTGCCTGCCCGGCTATGAGCAGCTCGGCATGCTGTCCATCATCATCCTGTGCATCTGCCGCGCCTGCCAGGGCGTGGGCCTCGCCGGCGAATGGTCCGGCGCCGCCCTCGTGGCCACGGAGAACGCTCCGGCGCACAAGCGCGCCCTGTACGGCTCCTTCCCGAACCTCGGCGCCCCGATCGGCTTCTTCTGCGCCTACGGCCTGAACCTGCTGCTCGACACCACGCTCGGCCCCGATCAGATGCAGGCCTGGGGCTGGCGCATCCCGTTCCTGTGCTCCGCCGTGCTCGTGATCATCGGCCTCTATGTGCGTCTGCACATGAGCGAGACCCCGATCTTCCGTCAGGCCGAGGCCGAGGACCGCGTCTCCAAGCACCCGCTGCGCGACCTCGTGCCGTACTGGAAGGAAGTCCTTCTGGGCACCGCCGCCATGGGCATCACCTACACCCTGTTCTACGTGCTGGGCACCTGGTCGCTGAGCTACGGCGTCAAGGTGATGAAGCCGGCGTTCACGCAGAACGAGTACCTGGCCATGCAGATGGTCTCCGTGGTGTTCTTCGCGATCTTCATCCTCGTGACCTGCGTCTACTCCGACAAGCTGGGCCGCAAGACCGTGCTGATCTCCACCACGCTCGCCACGCTGGTGTTCAGCCTCTTCGCCATGCAGTCGCTGCAGCACAACCCCGTCACCGTGATGCTGTTCCTGTGCGTGGGCTTCGCGCTCATGGGCGGCCTGTTCGGCCCCTGCGGCGCCTACCTGCCCGAGCTGTTCCCGACCCACGTGCGCTACTCCGGCGCCGGCCTCGCCTACAACCTGGCCGCGATCTTCGGCGGCGCGTTCGCCCCGACCATCGCCACCGCGCTGGTGCAGGCCACCGGCACCGTGGCCTCCGTGGGCTGGTACATGGCCATCATGGCCGTGATCGCGCTCGTGGCGCTGTTCCTCATCAAGGAAGGCAAGAACGCCGACTACGCCAAGTGATCGCGTGACGCGTATCGTGCGTCGCATGGTACGTACCGCGTGATGCGCGGCATGTGACGCATGATCGACATCGAGCGTTGGCCCCGTACGGATCCGTTCCGTACGGGGCCAACTGCGTTTCGCGTACGGAGTGCGACGTGTGGAGTGCGGAGCCGACGACGCCCGCGCGACGTTCCGTTGCCGTACGTCCGCGCCGCGTGCCCGCGCCGTGTATGTCCGCGCGACGTTCCGTTGCCGTACGTCCGCGCCGCGTGCCCGCGCCGTGTATGTCCGCGCGACGTGCCCGCGCGACGTGCGGATTCACCCACAATTGGCATGGATATTGCGAGAATCGGCGAACATGCGCGCCTGCGATCCCGATCCGGCCGTGCGACGCGCATCCGCCGGCGCTTTGCACTAGGTGTGACGATCGCACTGTCCGCCGCAACGTTGCACGTCAGCCGCGGTCGATCGCACTGCCATCGACCCGCCCATGCCGACATCGCATCGGACTGAATCTGCTCAATCTCCCCAACGACGCCGCAGATTGAGCGGATCCAGTCCGACGGAACATCACATTGAGCAGATCCAGTCCCGGAGACGCCCAACAAGCCCTCCTGCGGACTGGATTCGCTCAATCCTTCCCGGAGCCGTCACGGATTGAGCGGATCCAGTCCCGAGCCCGCATCACACCGAGCGAATCCAGTCCTGCATCCAACCGGACCGAGCGGATCCGGCCCGACGACGTCACACGGACCACGCCCGGTCACCCACACGGACCGTATCCGCTCAATCCTTCACGCGCTCAGTCCGCGGCCACAACGACGGCCACGCCATCGGCCACGAGCTCGGCCTCGACATCGGCGGAACGCTCGGCGTCGGCGAAGCCCACGCCATCCGCAGCCGCGCGACGATCCTCGCGCAGCATGAACGAACCGGCGAGCACCAGCGCCACCAGCACCAGACCGAACACGTAGCCGTAGCGCGAGCCGGTCACGAAGCCCGCCTGCGTGGACGTGTCCGCGAGCCCCAGCAGACAGGTGGCGATGGCGGTGCCGATCGCACCCACGACCTGCTGCATGGTGTTGAGGATCGTGCTGCCGTCGGCCGCCATCTCACGCGGCAGGGCGTGCAGCGCGGCGGACTGCGTGGACTGCTGGATGAACGGGATGCCCACCATGATGATCACGTGCGCGGCGAGGAACAGCGCCACCGGAGAGCCGACGCCGATCGCGAGGAACAGCACGCCGCCGATCGCGGCCATCGCCACGCCGATCCACACCAGACGCTTCGCGCCGTACCGGTCGTACATGCGGCCGGCCAGCAGCGTGCACAGCGCGTTGACCACGCCCGCGGGCAGCATGAGCATGCCCGCCACCGCGGAACTCAGGCCGAGGCCGCGCTGCAGCTCCTGCGGCACCAGATACATGAACGCGAGCGTGCAGGCGAACGAGCAGCTCACCATGACGGCCGGCACGGCGAACGCGCGGATGCCCAGCGCCTTGAGGTCCAGCAGCGGGTCGGCGATGGTGAGCTGACGGTGCGCGTAGAACGCGAGCACGAGCACGCCCGCCACAAGCAGCGCCACCACCACGGCGGAGAAGCCCATGTCGCTGATCAGGCTCACGCCGGCCACCAGACAGCCGAAGCCGAGCGCCGAGGCGATGACGGACGGAACGTCCACGGCCGGGCGGGTGAGGTCGATCGGCGTGACGAAGAACGCGGCGGTGAGCGCGATCGCCGCCACGGCCACCACGGCGAGCAGGGCGAAGATCGCGCGCCACGAGAACGCGCCGATGAGCACGCCCGCCAGGGTGGGGCCGATGACCGGCGCGAACATGATGGTGAGTCCCGCCACGCCGTTGGCGGCGCCGATCTTCTGCGGCGGGAAGACGCGCATGATCGCCGCGTACATGGTGGGCAGCATGATGCCGGTGCTCACGCCCTGCACCATGCGTCCGGCGAGCAGGATCGGGAAGTTCGGGGCCGCGACGCACACGACGGCGCCGATCAGGAAACACGCGAGCGCGACCAGGGCGAGCGTCCTGGTCCTCACCCACTTGAGCAGGAAGCCGACGCACGGCAGGACGATGCCGATGGCCAGCATGTAGCCGACGACCATCCACTGGGCGGTGCCGGCGGAGACGCCGAAGTCGTCCATGAGGTCCGGGATCGCGATGTTCATGGACGTCTCGGACAGCATGCCCAGGAAGACGCCGGCGTACAGGCCGGACATGATCCGGTGCGGATGGGCGAAGGACTGATGCGCGGACGGCATGGGTGCTGACGACTGGTTCGCGGACGACTGGCGCGAAGATGACTGATGCAAGGTTACCTCTCTCTTGACGCAGAAAACCGCATGGCCCCGCACCGAATACTCGATGGTATTTCGGCGCGGGGCCATGCGGTTTTGATCAGCTCCGCAAGGTAACACGTTTCGCGGGTCTTCGTAAGTCAGGCCGGGCGTGTCGCGCGTTTGCCCGCGAAGGCGGCGTCATGCCTCGCACGACGCGGAGTCCCCCGTCCTCCTGAGCAGCACGCTCCTTCTCCCGGCCCTCCTGAGCAGCACGCCCCTTCCCCGGCCCTCCTGAGCAGCACGCCCCTTCCCCGGTCATCCTGAGCAGGGCGTTCCTTCCCCGGTCATCCTGAGCGGAGCGCAGCGGAGTCGAAGGATCTTTGACATACAACCGAACGTCAAGGATCCTTCGACTCCGGCTCCGCCTCCGCTCAGGATGACGGGAGGAAACCCGTCACATCCGCTCAGGATGACGGGAGGAAACCCGTTGCCTCCACTCAGGACGACCGGGAAGGCCGACCCGCCGCCGGCTGACCGGAAGGGTCACGCCTCGCGGGACGCGGAGTCGGCGGCCACGGCGGGCAGGGCGCGCGGCGCGTTGAAGCCCTGGGCCTCGAACTCGTCGGCGATGAGCTGCGCGATCTCCTGGCCACGGCCCTTGTCCACGAGCGCGATGATCGAGCCGCCGAAGCCGCCGCCGGTCATGCGGGCGCCGTACGCGCCGTGCGCGCGCGCCACGTTCACGGCGGTGTCCAGCTCGGGCACGGTCACCTGATAGTCGTCGCGCAGCGAGTTGTGCGAGGCGTTGAACAGGTCGCCGGCCTTGTCCACGTCGCCCTTGGCGAACGCGTCCACGAACTCGGTGACGCGGCCGATCTCGGTGATGACGTGGCGCACGCGGCGCACCATCATCGGATCGTCCTTGAGCTGGTCGAGCACGGCGGTGAGCGCGGCGGCCGGATCGTCGGCGGCGTTCACCTGGTCGGCGATGACGCGCAGGTTGTCCACGCCGAGGCGCTTGGCGGCCTTCTCGCAGGTGGCGCGGCGCTCGGCGTACTGGCCGTCGTTGAGCTGGTGCGGGGCCTGCGTGTCCACCACGAGCAGCTCCAGACCGTACTTGTCGAGGTCGAACGCCTGCTGGGAGACGGATTCGAGCGGGGTGAGGCCCGGACGGCAGTCGAGCAGGATCGCGTGGCCGGCGGTGCAGCGCATGGAGGCGTTCTGGTCAAGGCCGCCGGTGGAGGCGCCGGCCATGTCGTTCTCCGACTTGATGGCGGCGTCGATGAGCGTGACGCGGCCGGCGTCGGTGGAGCCGTAGCCCAGGCCGTACACGTCGTCCAGCGCCAGCGCGGTGGAGCAGGTCATGGCGGCGGAGGAGCTCAGGCCCGAGCCGAGCGGCACGCAGGAGACGAACGCGGCGTCGAAGCCCTGCACCTGGCTGTATCCGGCCTCGCGCAGCGCCCACGCCACGCCGGTCGGGTAGGCGGCCCAGCCGTCCACGCCGCCGGCCTGCAGGCCTTCGAGGTCCGCGGAGGCCACCTTGTCCGGCGCCACGTCGGAGACGAGACGCACGGCGGTGTCTTCGCGCGGCTTGAGGGCGATGAACGTGCGGTGCGGCAGCGCGATGGGCAGGCACAGGCCGGCGTTGTAGTCGGTGTGCTCGCCGATGAGGTTCACGCGGCCGGGGGCGGCCCACACGCCGGCGGGTTCGGTGCCGTACGTCTTGGCGAACAGCTCGGTGGCGCGGGCGACGCCGTCCTCGTGGCTGATGGGTTCGATGAATTCAACAGCGGTCATTGGTGTTGGTTCCTTTCGGTCTGATCGAGTCCGATCGCGGGATCGCGGTTCAGTCGGCGATGTCCACGTCGCCGAGCTCGTGGAAGCGCTTGGCGATGAGCTCGGGCGTGGTGTCGGAGATCCAGGCGGCCATGCCGGACTCGGAGCCGGCGAGGTACTTGATCTTGTTGGCGGCGCGGCGGAAGCTGAAGAACTGGAGGTTCAGGCGGTAGTTCGCGCGGCGCGGGTCGTGGATCGGGGCCTGGTGCCAGGCGGCGATGTACGGCAGGTCCATGCCCTTGCCGTCGCCCTTGTCGAAGAACGCGTTGCCGCGCTTGAGCAGCGTGGAGTACATCTGGGCGAGGTCCCAGCGCTCCTGGTCGTTGAGCTGGTCGAGCGTGAGCACGTCGCGCACCGGGGCCACGTGCACCTCGAGGGGCCAGCGGGCGGCGGCCGGCACGTAGGCCACCCAGCTGTGGTTGCGCATGATCACGCGCTCCTTGGCCTCCAGCTCGGCGTTCATGAGGTCCTTGAGCAGGTTGCCGCCGGTCTTCTCGTGGTAGGCCTCGGTGTGCTTGAGCTCGGCTTCGAGCTTCGGCGCGATGAACGGGTAGCAGTAGACCTGACCGTGCGGGTGGGCCAGCGAGACGCCGATCTCGGCGCCGTGGTTCTCGAACGGGAAGATCTGCTCGATGCCCTCCATGGCGGAGATCTCGGCGGTGCGGAACGCCCACGCCTCGACGACGGTGCGCAGGCGGGAGACGGGCAGGTCGGCGGGCAGGCCGTGCTCGTTCGGGTCGAAGCAGATGACTTCGCAGCGGCCGGCGGCCATCTTCTTCTCCCACAGCGGGTTGCCGTCCACGTAGGTCACGTCCTCGGAGCGGCCGGGCACGCGCACCATCGAGGGGAAGCGGTTCTCGAACACCACCACGTTGTAGTCGGTGTCCGGCACCTCGCCGTCCTGGTACGGGTCGCCGGGCTTGCGGGCGGCCAGCGGGTTGCCCTTGGCGGTGGCGCCGGGGCCGGCGGTGATCGGGCGGTTCATGCGCGCGGTGGCCATGGGGATCCAGTCGCCGGTCAGCGGGTCGCGGCGCATCTCCGGGGCCGCGTACGGCACCTCCTCGCCGGCGGCGTTGAGCTGGTTGGCGAAGCGGTAGGCCAGGTTGCGCGGATCCTTGAGCTCGCGCGTCTTGGCGCCGGACACGTACTCCGGGTCGTCGTCGAGGTAGAAGAACTCGCGACCGTCGGCCAGCGTGGTCGGCGTGATGCGGATGTGCTCGGACGCGTACTCCCCCGGGGCGTAGTGTGCGAAATCACTCATTGGTTGTGCTCACTTTCTTGTGACGGTTGCTCGATCTGCTTGGCCAGAACGAGCGTTTTCACCAAATCCTTGGTCTGCTTGGCCACGACGGGGTCGAGCCCGTCGTCGGTGATGACGGTGTCCACCTGCTCGAAGCGTGCGAACAGCGACAGCGACGTGCACGCCCACTTGGTGTGGTCGGTGAGGATGATCGTGCGGTCGGCGATGTCCATGAGCGCCATGTCCGTGGCGGCCTCCAGCGAGTTGGGCATGAGGAAGCCGCGCGGGATGGACACGGAGTGGGTGCCGAGGAACACGGTGTTGACGCGCAGGGAGCCGATGACCTTGTCCGCGATGGGGCCCACGAGCGAGTTGGAGCGCGTGATGACGCCGCCGGTGACGATCACCTCCACGTCCTTGGATTCGAGGGCCTGCACGAGTTCGGCCACGGGGATCGAGTTGGTGAGGATCGTGATGCCGGCCGCCTGCTGCGACTCGAGCAGATGCTGGGCGAACACGTACGCCGTGGTGCCGCCGCCGATGGCGATCACGTCGCCGGGGGCCACGTACTTGACGGCCTCCTGCGCGATGGCGTCCTTGAGCCCGATGTCCATCTGGGACTTCACGGAGAACAGCGGCTCGGCCAGCAGCGTCGACGTGGTGACCGCGCCTCCGTGCACGCGTTTCAGCAGACCCTTGTCCGCAAGGTCGGCGATGTCCCTGCGGATGGTCATCGCCGAAACGCCGAGTTCCTTGGACAGTGCGGTGATGCGCACCGCGCCGCGCGTGCGCAGCCGGCTCAGGATCAGATGTTGGCGTTGTGACGATATCATTCGAACATTATCGCACACATACGCTCATTGAACAAAACCGTTATGAGCGTTTCGTGTCGTCGTCCCGGACATACGGAACATGCCGACCGCGCGTCCCGCAGCCGCCCACCGCAACTTTGCCACGACCGACCATCGAGAACGCCTCCGACCGTCATCAACATGGCCTCCCATCGCAACTTTGCGATCAACGACCATCGAACGACCACATCCGCCACCATCCGATGGTCCTTCACCGCAACGTTGCCACAAACGACCACCTTGCGAGGCACAACCGGCACCTTCGATGGTCACCCGTCACAACATTGCGATCGACGACACATATGCACGGCCCTCTGCGGCAACGTTGCGACGGGTGCCGGGCAACGAACGACGGGCGACGAACGACGGGCGACGAACGACGGTCAGCGGCGCAGCAGACGATCGAAGCCCCACTGCGTGACGCGCCACATGGCCTCCGCCACGATCGCGGAGCTCATCTTCGACTGCCCGCGGATGCGCTCCACGAACGCGATCGGCACCTCGCGGATCACACCGCCGGCGGCCGCCACGCGCCGCGTCATGTCCACCTGGAACACGTAGCCGTTGGCCTGCACGCCCTCCAGCCCCAGCTTCTCGAGCATCGGCGCGCGGTAGATGCGGAAGCCCGCGGTCATGTCATGCACCGGCAGCCCCAGCATCGTGCGCGCGTACCACGATCCGCCGCGCGAGATCATGTCGCGCGTCCACGGCCAGTTCACCGTGCGCCCGCCCGGCACGCGCCGCGAACCGATCACCAGATCCACGTCCGGGTTCATCACGGCCACGTCGAGCATGCGGCGGAAGTCCTCCGGACGGTGCGAGCCGTCCATGTCCATCTCGCAGATCAGGTCGTAGCCGCGGTCCAGCGCCCAGCGGAACCCCGCCAGATACGCCGGTCCCAGACCGTTCTTCTCCTCGCGGTGCATCACGTGGATGCGGCGGTCCCCCTGCGCCATGAAGTCCGCGAGACGCCCGGTGCCGTCCGGCGAACCGTCGTCCACGATGAGCACGTCCACCTCCGGCGTATGCGCGAACACCCCGGACAGCGTGGTCTTGAGATTCGCCACCTCGTTGTAGGTGGGCATGACGATCACCGTGCGGGTCGACTCAGGCATCCGCTCCCCCTTTCGCTGCACCATACTCTACCGTGCGTTCGCGCCAACCGGTACGCGCGCGCCGTAGCGACGATCCGCCCGCGCGCACCCCGCACATCTGCCGATCCTTGGCACGCCGAACGCAAGGATCGGCAGATATACGTCGTAGGAGACGCCAAACGGCCCGAATGCACGCAGATCTGCCGATTCCTGCGATATCGATGCCAAGGATCGGCAGATATGCACGGATGCGGCCGGACGCTGCCGGACGCACGGGAGGAACGGGCGGACGGACGGATCGGCGCACGCTGGCACGCCGCAGCACGCGGTGCCACAATGGAGGCATGAGCTACGTTTCCGAATCCTTCTGGCACGACGCCGTCAACAAGGCCACGTGCGACCTCTTCACCTTCGGCTACAAGCACGTCGTCAAGCCGCATTTCGTGTTCAACCACACGCCCGACGTGGCGCACGACCAGATGATCGAGTTCTGCCGCGTCACCAAGAACATCCCGCCGCTGATGTGGCTGCTGCGCGAGATGCTCGACTACACCGACCCGATCCTGGAGACCGAGACGATGGGCGTGCGCTTCGCCAACCCGTTCGGCCTGTCCGCCGGTCTCGACAAGAACTGCGACATGCCCGTGCTGCTCGACCACGCCGGATTCGGCTTCGAGACGGTCGGCTCCACCACGTCGCGCCCCTGCGCCGGCAACCCCAAGCCGTGGTTCCATCGTCTGCCCGAATACGATTCGATGATGGTGCACGTGGGTCTGGCGAACGACGGTTCGGAGACGGTGATCCCCCGCGCCGAGGAGGCGTGGCGCCGCGCCAAGGCGATGCAGGTGTCCGTGTCGATCGCGCGCACCAACGACGCGCAGTGCGGCGATCTGGACGAGGGCATCGAGGACTATCGCATCTCCATGGAGCGCGCGGCGGGACGCACCGCGATGATCGAGGTCAACGTCTCGTGCCCCAACACGCACGCCGGCGAGCCGTTCACGCAGACCCCCGAGGCGCTGGACCGCCTGTTCACCGCGCTGGACACGGTGGAGCGCCCGCAGCCCACGCTGGTCAAGATGCCGCTCAACAAGCCGTGGCCCGAGTTCCGCGAGCTGCTGCAGGTGCTGGCCGAGCACAACGTGCAGGGCGTGTCGATCGCGAACCTGCAGAAGGACCGCACCGGCCTGGAGATCCCGCGCGAGTGGGAGGGCGGTCTCTCCGGCGGCCCTACGTACCGCGCGAGCAACGCGATGGTGGCCAACACGTACCGCGAGTTCGGCGACCGCTTCGCCATCGCGGGCGTCGGCGGCGTGTTCACCCCGGAGCAGGCGTACGCGAAGATCCGCTCGGGCGCGAGCCTGGTGATGTTCATCAGCTCGCTTATGTACCGCGGCCCGCAGCAGATCACCGTGCTCAAGCGCGGTCTGGCGCGCCTGCTGCGCCGCGACGGATTCGATTCCGTGGCCGAGGCCGTGGGCGTCGACGTGGACTGACGTCCGCGCGGCGGCGACGGGTCAGACGATCCGGCGCGATCGGACCCCACGGACCCGCGAACGACGAACGGCGCGGCCCCTGCATGATGCGGGAGCCGCGCCGTTGCCGTCTTCGGCGTGCGTCAGAACGCGCCGCGCACGTACTGCGGCTGATACGGCGCCTTCGCCGTCCCGACGCCGAGCTTCGCGGCGGCGCGCAGCGGCCAGTACGGGTCGCGCAGCGCGGCGCGGCCGATCTGCACCGCGTCCGCCTCGCCCTTGCGCACGATGCGGTCGGCCTGCTTCGGCTTGGTGATGAGCCCCACCGCGGTGGTGGGCACGAGCGCCTTGGAACGCACGTTCGCGGAGAACGGCACCTGATAGTTCGGCTTGACCGGCACGGCCACGCCCGGCAGGATGCCGCCGGTGGACACGTCCACCAGATCCACGCCGTGGTCGCGCAGCACGCGCGCGGTCTCGATGGTCTGGTTGAGGTCCCAGCCGCCGGCCGCCCAGTCGGTGGCGGAGATGCGCACGAACAGCGGCATGGCGCTCGGGATGGCGCCGCGGATCGCGTCGGTCACCTCCACGAGCAGACGCATGCGGTTCTCCAGGCTGCCGCCGTATTCGTCGACGCGCGTGTTGGTGAGCGGGTCGAGGAACTCGCTGAGCAGGTACCCGTGCGCGGCGTGGATCTCCACCACGTCGAACCCGGCGGCCACCGCGCGGATGGCGGCGGCGCGGAACTGCGCCACGATGCCGTGGATCTCGTCCACGCTCAGCTCGCGCGGCTCGGCCTGGCGCCCGAACGCGATGGGGCTCGGCGCCACGGTGCGCCAGCCGCCTTCGGACTCCGGCACGGTCTCGCCGTTCACGCCCACCGCGAAGCAGCCGGTGGATCCCTTGCGCCCGGCGTGGTTGAGCTGGATGGCCGCGGCCGCGCCGGCCTCCTTGATGCCGCGGACGATCCACTGGTATGCGGCGATCTGGTCGTCGTCCCACAGACCCAGATCGCACGGCGAGATGCGGCCTTCGGGCGCCACGGCGGTGGCTTCGAAGCACACCAGTCCGAATCCGCCCACGGCGCGCGAAACGTAGTGCTGGTAGTGGAACGGCGTGGGCTTGCCGTCGCGGGCGAACGCCGAATACGTGTCCATCGGCGGCAGCCAGACGCGGTTGCGCACGGTGAGCCCGCGCAGCTTGATGGGGCTGAACAGCGCCTGCGACTGCGCCTTCACGGCGTTCTTGGCCGACTTGAACAGCGCCTTCTTGCCCTTGCGGCGCTTGGCGGAGACGTTCGCGGGCGGATCCGCGGACGGATCCGCGAGGGACTCCGCGTCATCGTCGTCGAGCGCGTCGTCGTCCGCGGCTTCGTCCGTGTCGTCGGCGTCCGTGTCGTCGTCATCGGCGTCGGCGAGCGCGGCATCGTCCGTGACATCGTCCGCGGCGGCGTCCGGAGCCGGATCCCCGCCCGTGGGCGTCTCGTCCTCGTCGCTGTCGTATGCCGACGTCTTGTCCGCCACGGTGAATCCGCGCATGTCGAATCCCGGCAGATCGTTCGCGGCGTTGTCCTCTTGCGTCATTGTTTCGTCCCCCTTTGCGTTTGCGACCATGCATTGCGACCATGCGTCGCGGCCGCCATGTGAGCCATTGTATGACGAAGGCCGCGCGGAATCTCCGCGCGGCCTGTGAGCGACCTGTGAGGGAAACGCCGCGGCGTCCCCGGACCCGGCCCGGCTACTGGGCGGACTCGGTGGACTGCTCCGTGGCCTGCGGCTGCTGCGTCTCGGCCGGCGCCTCGGACTGCGTGGCCTGCGGCTCGGCGCTGGCCGTGGCGGTGGCCGTGGGCGACGGGCTCGCGTTCTGTCCCGCGGCATCGGACTGCGACTCGTCCGCCGCGGAGCTCTTGGACCTGGACGTGCTCGACGTCGTGGCCGTGACGTACTTGCTCGACGGGTTGCCGTAGTCGTTGTTGATCGGGATGTTCGCCGCCGCCAGATACGTGTTCATGAAGTTCTTCCACGCCGGGGTGGCGATGTCCGCGCCGTACCAGGTGTCGTGGTAGACGCCGTTGATCGTGCGGTTGGAGAACGCGTTGGTGGCGTGCCAGATGCCGGTCTTCTTGTCCTCCTGGTAGGTGTAGCCCTCCGCGTTGCCCACCATCGTGTACGCGGCCACCTCCGGCGTGAAGCCGCCGGTGAGCATGTACGTGTTCTCGTTGGTGCCGGTCTTCGCGAACGTCTTGCGGTTGTTGTCCAGCTGGGCGTCGTGCGCCTGGCCCTTGGGCTGTACCACGCCCTGGTTCATCGCGTACGCGGCGGTCTGCGCGATCTCCGGGTCGATGGCCTGATGGCAGTTGGCGCTCGGCACGGGGATGTCCTTGCCGGTGCTGTCCACCACCTTGGTGATGGCGATCGGGGTGCACTGCACGCCGTTGGCGGCGATCGTGGCGTACACGTTCGCCATCGTCAGCGCCGACGCGGACACGCCGGAGCCGATCACCACCGGCGGGTTGTAGAGCGTCTTCTGGTCGAACAGGCTCTTGTCCTCGTCCGCGAGCGCGGCGCTGTGGTAGCCCATGTCGGACGCCGCGTTGAGGATCGGGGTGAGGCCGATCTCCTTGAGCATGGCGGCCTGCGTGGTGTTGTGCGAGTTGATGAGGCCGTTGAGCGGCGACTCGGAGCTCACGCGCACGCCGCCGGAGTTCTGCACGTTCCACGTGATGCCCTTGGCGTAGTAGTCGGGCACGTCGTGCTCCTCGTTCAGGGCGTACACCGCGGGCAGCTCCTCGGTGATCGCGTGGCCCTCGCGCATCCACGCCACCAGGTTGATCGGCTTCCACGTGGAGCCGATCGGGAAGCCGGAGCCGCCGCCGTCGCGCTCGTCCACCGCGTAGTTCACGGCCGTGCGCGTCTCGTCGCCCTCGGCGGCGCTCGTCGCGTCGTAGATGCGGTTGATGCCGAAGCCCAGCACCTCGCCGGTGCCCGGGCGGATGGCCGCGATCATCACCTCGAAGTGGCTCGGGTCGTCCACGGGGATGGCGGTCTTGGCCGCATTCATCGCCGCGTTGTTGGCGTTCACGTCCATCGTGGTGTGGATCTCCAGACCACCGGAGTTGAGCAGCTTCTGGCGTTCCTCCTTGGTGGCGCCGAACTCGGGCGAGTTCTCGATCTGCTTGACCACGTACGAGCAGAAGAACGCGGCGTCGCCGGCGGCCATGCAGCCCTGCGCCACGGACGTGATGTGCAGCGTGTCCTTGAGCGGGGTGTTGACGGCGTCGTCGTACTCCTGCTGGCTGATGAACCCCTGCTGCAGCATGAGCTTGAGCACGATGTTGCGCTGGTTCTGCGACTCCTCCTGGTTCGCCTCGATGGACGGGTCGTAGTTCGCGGGGTTCTTGGTGATGGCGGCGATGGTGGCCGACTCCACGACGTTGAGGTCCTTGGCGGACTTGTCGAAGTAGCGGTGCGCGGCGGCCTCCACGCCGTAGATGCTGCGGTTGCCGAACTGCGCGATGTTGAGGTAGCCCTGCAGGATCTCGCCCTTGGAGTACTCGCGCTCCAGCTGCACGGAGATGAGCATCTCGCGCAGCTTGCGGGCGATGGTGTCCTCCTTGGCGTGGTATGCGGCGATCGGGTCGTTGTCCTCCTCCGCCTGCGCGGCGAGCACGTTCTTCACGTACTGCTGGGTGAGCGTGGAGCCGCCCTGCTGCTCGTCGCCTTTGACGTAGGTCTGTACGAACGCGCGCAGCACGCCCTGCACGTCCACGCCGGAGTGGTCCCAGAAACGACGGTCCTCGCGCGCCACCACGGCCTTCTGCATGACCTCGGAGATCTGGTCCAGCGGCACCACGGTGCGGTTCTGCGTGTAGAACGTGGCGATCTTGGAGCCGTCCGCCGCGTACAGGTTGGAGGCCTGCGGCAGATCGGCGATGGAGAAGTCGATGCCCTCGGCCTTGAGGTTGGGGCTGAGCGTGCGGATCAGGGAGTTGGCGGCGAACACGCCGGGCAGCAGGAATCCGCTCGCCACCACGCCGCCGGCCACGCAGAACATGGCGTAGGCCAGCAACAGGGTGAAGAGCCGCTTCGCGGTCATCGATTTCTTTTCAGGCATGGTGCCCATTCTAGGGGGGCGGGTCTACCGCGGGCCCGGTCTTCGCGCAGGGCGCGCACCCATATGCACGAGAACTTCACTTGCTGGAAATCCGCGGAAAATCGCCTGAATGCGGCTGCGATCGGCCGGCAGCCGCGGCGGTCGCGGCCGGCCGACGGAGGTTGCCGGAGGCCGACGGAGGCCAGCGGCGGCTATCGGCGAGAGCGGCGGATGAGCATGCCCGGTTGGAAGATGATGATCGCGCGGCCCTTGCGCGCGATCCACCCGCGGTTGTCGAAGTCCATGAGCGCCTTGTTCACGGTCTCGCGCGAGGCGCCCACCAGTTGCGCGAGTTCCTCCTGCGTCAGGTCGTGCGGCACCATGAGGCCCGCCTCGATCGGCTCGCCGAAGCGGTGCGCCAGGTCGATGAGCGTCTTGGCCAGTCGCGCCGGCACGTCCATGAACACCAGATCGCAGATACGCTCGTTGTTGGCGCGCATGCGTCCGGCCAGCACCTGCAGCATGTCCACGGCCACGCGCGGATGCTCATCCAGCCACGCGAACAGGTCGTCGTGCTCCAGCGAGACCACGGTGGTGCCGTTGGTCATCGCCACCGCGGACGCCGTGCGCGGGCCGCCGGTCGGATCGAACACCGGGATCTCGCCCAGGATCTCGCCTCGGCCGTGGATGGAGAGCAGCTGCACGCGGCGGTCGTCGGCCTGACGGGTCAGCTTGACGCGCCCGTCCTCCAGGATGTACATGCGATGGTCCACGTCGCCCTCGCGGAAGATGAAGCCGCCCTTGTTGAGCGTCCAGCGCTTGAGATGGGGCAGCAGCTGATCCGCCTCCTCGGGCGAGACCTGCTTGAACAGCGCGGTGTGCAGCAGCGCATTGTCCTCGTCAACGATCCCGTTGGGCTTGTCGGCGCTCATCCCCACGTCCTCGAACCTCCCAGTTGGCGTCTTCGACCGTTCGGCCTCCCGGCCGGCATATGGCATGTCATTGTAGCCCCGCGCGGCGACGGCGGCCCGGATGCGACCGGGTGCGACCGGACGCATTGCCGCCGCCCGACCGCACCGCACGACCACACCGCCCGACCGCACCGCACGACCACACCGCCCGACCGCACCGCACGACCACACCGCCCGACCGCACCGCCCAATACAGTGGGAGGCGAACCGCGGAACCGCCCGTCGAACGGATCGCGAGACGGGCCGCAGAGCGAACCGCGGAATGAACCACCGAACGAGTCACGGAACGAATCACGGAATCAGGGAGGCGCCGATGAACACGACGGCATGGCGACGCGGTGAGTGCAAGATGCCCGGCGGCAAGCTGGTGGCGGTGAGCGTACGGCCGGGCGACGTCGCGCGCATCGATGGCGACTTCTTCGTCGAGGGCGACGCGGACGGGGCGCGGACGCTGCTCGACGCGCTGCAGCGGACAATCGGGCAGGTTTCGGCCGGCGACGCGAATGCCGATGTTTCCCGTGAAACGACGCCGCACGGCGACGATCGCGCCGGCATCGACCGTACCGCTCCTTCCGGTCGCGCCGACGCATGGATCGCCGCGATGGCCGCGCGCCTGCGCAAGGCGATGGATGCGCATCCCGCCACCACGCTGGCCGGCGCGGACGAGCGGACGATCGCCACGGCCGCGGCGCGCGCGCTGGGCATCGCGGATGCGCCGCGACCGACGCCGGCGCGACGTCCGACGCCGACCACACGCGACGACGCCCCGGACGCCCGTCGTTCCCTGCCCGACGTACGGCGCATCGCAGGACTTGCGGTGGTGCTGGACGATCCGCGCGAACCGGCGATGCAGCTGGCGCTCGACCAGGCCTGCGCCGAGGCGGTGGCGGCCGGCGCGATGCCGCCGCTGCTCCGGTTCTGGCGATGGGACCGCGCGGCGGTGGTGATCGGGCGCTTCCAGTCGCTCGGCAGCGAGGTGCACGTCGACCGCGCCGAGGCGGAGGGCGTCACGGTGGTGCGGCGCATCACGGGCGGCGGCGCCATGTTCGCCGAGCCTGACGCGGTCATCACGTACTCGCTCGTCGCGCCGCTGGACTTCGTGGAGGGCGTCGACGTGGAGGACTCGTATCGCGCATGCGACGGCTGGGTGCTCGACGCGCTGCGTTCGATGGGCGTCGAAGCGCGCTACCAGCCCATCAACGACATCGCCTCGGCGCACGGCAAGATCGGCGGCGCGGCGCAGCGACGATTCCCCGCGCCGCACGGTTCGCACGGCCCCGGCGCCGTGCTGCACCACACGATGATGTCGTACGACATGGATGCCGCCAAGATGCTGCGCATCCTCAACGTCTCGCGCGAGAAGATGAGCGACAAGGCCGTCCGGTCCGCCGCCAAGCGCGTCGATCCGCTGCGTTCGCAGACCGGTCTGGCGCGCGAGGACGTCATCGCCCGCATGATCGCCACGCTCGTCGGCGGCGGCGATGGTCACGGCAACGCCGCCGACGCATCGTCGCACGAGGTCGGCTCGTCGTTCCCCGTCGTGCGCACGGCCGCCGACGCGATCCCCGAATCGGTGCTGCGTCGGGCCCGCGAACTCGCCGCGGACCGCTTCTCCTCCCCCGCCTGGACCGCCGTCATCCCGTAGCTTCCGCATCCGCGACGGTCCATCCGTCTGGTTGACATCGTCCGATGTCCATCTGACGCACCGCCGCGCGTCTGCGGCCGCACCTTATATATGGGCTGCCTATGCGAACGACGGCGTGTATGTACTGTCGGCGTCGGCCGCCTTCTGCCGCCGCACCCGACCGGCCGCCCGTCTCAACCTGCATCTGCGTATACGCGCATACGCAACCGGACGCCGGAAGACCTCCGCGGCGGAAATCGTACGGGCCGATACAACAACGGACGCCAATCGTTCCCCAGCGGCGCAAACCGTACGAGACGATACACAAACGGACGCTCACCACCCCTCAGCGGCGCAAATCGTACGAACCCGTACAGAAACGGACACCTGCACGAGGCAGATGTCCGTTGTCGTATCACGTCGCCGGGTCGGCGCCGGTCAGATGCGCGCGAGGATGTCCTTGCCGACCTGTTCGGTGGAGCGCTGCGTGGAGCCGAGCTCCTCGATGTCCGCCTCCACGGCGGCGTCGATCTTCGCAGCGGCCTCGTCGAAGCCGAGGTGGCGCAGCAGCATCGCGGCGGACAGGATCGCGGCGGTCGGATTGGCGATGCCCTTGCCGGCGATGTCCGGCGCGGAACCGTGGATCGGCTCGAACATGGACGGGTACTCGTTGGACGCGTTGATGCAGCCGGACGCGGAGTAGCCCACGCCGCCCACCACGGCGCCGGCCTCGTCGGTGAGAATGTCGCCGAAGAGGTTGTCGGTGAGGATCACATCGAAGCGCGACGGATCGGACACGAGGTAGATGGTCGCGGCGTCGATGTGCGAGTAGTCGTGCGTAACCTCGGGATACTCCTTGCCGACGCGGTCGACGATGCGCTGCCACATGTCGCCGGCGTTGACGAGCACGTTCTTCTTGTGCACGAGCGTGATGTGCTTGCGGCGCTTCATGGCCAGCTGGAACGCGTAACGCACCACGCGCTCCACGCCGTACGCAGTGTTGATCGACACCTCGGTGGCGACCTCGGCGGGCGTATCGCGACGGACCGCGCCGCCGGCGCCGCAGTACAGGCCTTCGGTGCCTTCGCGCACGACGACGAAGTCGATGTCGCCCGGGTTGGCCAGCGGCGACGTGACGCCCTTGTACAGCTTGGACGGGCGCAGGTTGACGTACTGGTCCAGATCGAAGCGGAGCTTCAGCAGCAGGCCGCGCTCCAGGATGCCGGCCTTGATGCGCGGGTCGCCCACGGCGCCCAGCAGGATGGCGTCGGTGGCCTTGATGCGCTCCTCTTCCTCCTCGGGAAGGATCGCGCCGTCGCGCAGGTAGCGCTCGGCGCCGAGATCGAAGTGTTCGTACGTGAAGGCCGCTTCGCCTTCGGCGGCCTTCTCGAGCGCGGCCTGGGCCCAGGGAGTGACTTCCTTGCCGATGCCGTCGCCGGGGATGACCGCGATGGTGTATGTCTTGCTCATAGCACGCGAGACTACTCGCGCATCCATTGGTCGAACGGGACGCGCTCAGCCTGTGGACACGCGCATCCGTGGCGGGCTGCCGGCCGGAGACCCATCGGCCTGCGCGGCCCCGCACCGCATATCTGCCAATCCTTGGCATCGAAATTCAAGGAATCGGCAGATCTGCGTCGTACCAGCCCCGAATCGGCCGCTCAGCATGCATATCTGCAGATCCTTGCGATATTCGAGCCAAGGATAGGCAGATATGCACAGCACCACGCGGCAGCACAACGCGGCAGCGCGCCGCCGGGCGACGCTACTCGCGGATGCCCATCGCGGCCAGGCACCACGCGTTCTCGTAGGAGACCTCCTCCCACTGCTTGTAGCGCCCGGTGATGCCGCCGTGCCCGGCTTCCACCTCGATCTTCACGATCGCGTCCGCGCCCACCTCGGGCTCCTGCAGGCGCGCGATCCACTTGAGCGGCTCCACGTACAGCACGCGCGTGTCGTTCATCGACGTGGTGACGAAGATCTTCGGGAAGTGGTCGGTGCCGAACCGTTCGCGGCGCTCGGCGGCCGTGGGCACGTTCTCGTACGGCGTGTACGACTTCATGTAGTCGTACACCTGCGCTTCGTGCAACGGGTCGCCCCACTCGTCCCATTCGGTCACGGTCAGCGGCAGGTCCGGGTCGAGGATCGACGTCAGCGCGTCCACGAACGGCACGTCCGCCTCGATGCCCGCGTACAGGTCCGGCGCCATGTTGGCCACCGCGCCCATGAGCAGACCGCCCGCGGAGCCGCCGTTGGCCACGGTGCGGGTGCGATCGGCCCACCCCTGGTCCTGCAGCACGCGCGTGGCGTCCACGAAGTCCTCGAAGCTGTGGCGCTTCTTGAGCCTGCGCCCCTGCTCGTACCACGCGCGGCCCATCTCGCCGCCGCCGCGCACGTGCACCACCGCGTACAGCACGCCGCGGTCCATGAGGCTCAGGCGCGAGACCGCGAAGTGCGGGTCGGAGCTGATCTCGTACGCGCCGTAGCCGGTGATGAACGTCGGCGCCGGCCGCCCCTCGATCTGCGGATGGCAGACGGACGGCTTCCACACCAGCGAGACGGGGATCTTCTCGCCGTCGCGCGCGGTGATCCACAGCCGGTGCTCCACGTAGTCGTCGGCGCTGAAGTCGCCCAGGACCTGCGCGCGCTTGAGCAGCACGTCGGCGCCGGTGGCCGGATCGAGCTCGTGCAGCTCGCCGGGCAGCGTGTAGCTGCCGAACGAGTAGCGCAGGCGCGGCGCCTCGTACGACGGGTTGCCGCTCGCGCCGATCGAATACAGGCGCTCGGCCCACGGCTTGGCGGTGGATTCCGGCGCGGGATGCGGTCGCACCTCCTCGAAGCGCCAGGGACGGTCGGCCTTCCAGTCCTCCACGGCGCGGTCCTTGGTCATCACCGCCAGATGCGGCAGGCCGTCCGCGCGGTAGGAGAGCAGCACGAAGTGCCGGTGGATGGCGATGCCCTCGATGCCGAGGCCGCGCGCCCCGTCGAGAACCGTCGGATTGCCCGGATGATGCCACGGGCGTCCCACCGGCATGCCGGCGTACTGCCCGCCGGTCTCGCAGCCGTACGGCGAGCCGGACGCCACCACGGTGCCCTCGTCCAAGTCGTACGGCGGCTCGTGCCGGCGCATGTCGATCACGTTGATCTGGAAGTTCGGGTTGCTCACGTTGTGGTACACCACGGCCACCGGCACGTCCTCGCCGGCGTCGCCCGCGCCCTCGAACCGCGCGAAGCTCACGTCGTACTCCACGCCCTCGCGGCGCGGGATGAACGGCGTGAACGTGCCGGTGGGGTCGTCCACGGGCAGGGTGAGCACCTCGGTGGTGGTCTTGGACCCGGTGCCGATCACGATGTTGCGCTCGTCGAAGCTCAGCCCCACGCCGGCCCAGAACCGCTCGTCGTCCTCGCGCCACGCCTCCACGTCCTCGGACGCGGGCGTGCCCACGCGGTGGCGCCAGATCGCGTACGGGCGCCACGCGTCGTCCACCTTCACGTAGAACGCCCACCGGCCGTCCGGGGTGAGGCAGCCGCCCGCGGACACCTGCTCGATGGTCTCCGGCAGGTCCTCGCCGGTGCTCAGGTCCCGGATCCTGAGGTCGTAGCGCTCGTCTCCGGTGAAGTCCACGCCGTAGAGCATCCAGCGCCCGTCACGGCTCAGGTCGAGCCCGCCGAGGCGGAAGAAGTCGTGGCCTTCGGCCTCGCGGTTGGCGTCGAAGATCACCTGCTCGCCGGGCAGCGAGCCGGGCTCGGCCTTGGGGTCCACCTCGGGCGGCGTCCAGTCGTCCGGTCCGGCGATGGGGATGCGGCACTGCGCGGCGTACTGCTTGCCCTCCTGCGTGCGCGCGAAGTACCAGTAGTCGTTGATGCGCGTGGGCACGGACATGTCGGTCTGCTCCACGCGCGACTTGAGCTCCTCGAACAGCCGCGTGCGCAGTCCGGCGAGCGGCGCCATGCGCGCGTCGGTGAAGGCGTTCTGCTCGCGCACGTACGCCTGCGTGCGCGGATCGTCCTTGTTGCGCATCCACTCGTAGGGGTCGACGAACGTGTCGCCGTGGAAGACGCGCTCGTGCGGCTCCACCGCGGCGCTGGGGTACGAAGGCATATCGGTCATAGTGCCCTCATGCTACACCGGCGCCCTATGCGTTCGCCCTATGCGTTGTGCCGCAGATACGGCAGCATCGTCTTCATGAGGTTCGATCCGGTGGTGCCGGTGAACACGGGCACGTCGGTGACGGGGATCGGCTGCGTGGCGGTGACGCCGGCGAACTGCGGAACCATCGGCGATTCCTTGGGCGTGAGCTGGCGGATGCCGATGCAGATCACGCGCCCCGGGTAGCGCTTGGCGATGGTGGCGTACGTGGTGGGGTCCTTCTGGCCGTCGTCGCCGATGAGAATGAAGCGCATGTGCGGGAAGTCCGCCATGAGCTGTTCGGCGAACTCGAGCTTGTGCTGCACGCCGGAGGGGATGAACGTCTTGGGGCGGGGGTCCAGGTCGCGCAGCAGCAGCGGACCCTCCGGGTAGCCCTGGTACCGGATGAAGTGCCGGATGGAGGTCTCCACGTTCCACGGCGAGGTGGACAGGTAGAAGAACGGCGCGTCCGGGAAGATGTCCGCGATCTTGGCGAACAGCACGTTCATGCCCGGCACCACGGCGCGCTTGCGCGGGTTGAGGAACAGCAGGTTGTACGCGGCCTTCCACAGCGTGGGGGCCTGCGTGACCATGATCGTATCGTCCACGTCGGAGATGATGCCCACCTGCGCGGTGGACGGGATGGTGAACAGCGGGGCGGTCACGTCGTGCCGGCGTTCCACGCTGTACGCCACCTGATGCTTGCCGGGGGCCAGATGGTGGTCCGCCACCAGATCGAGGTAGCCGGCGTCGTCGGACACGGCGAAGCGGCTGGGCTGCGAGCGCGCGGGGTCCACGCGGTCGTACACCTCGGAGGCGCCCAGCTGCACGGTCTCCAGCGGGCGCTCGTCCACGCGGATGCGCACCTGCGTGTGCGGCGCGGGCACGGTGAGCATGCCGCGGATGCCGCGCATCAGGGTGCCGGCCTCGCCCTTCTCCGGGGCGCGCACGGTGCGGCAGATCAGGCGCGAGTAGTCCTCGGTGCCGTAGCCCACGTAGGGTTCCACGCGCGGGTACCACCCCAGCTGGGTGGTGAACAGGGAGGAGAGCATGGTCCACAGGCCGAACCCGCGGGTGATGAGCCGCCGCCCGGCGCGCACCATGATGGGCTGGTTCTCGATGCGCTCGCGCCACGACGCGGCGTCCACGATGGTGGTGGTGCGCCGCGCGCGGATGGGACGCTGCTCGTGGCGTTCGTGACGTTCGCCGCGCATGTGCTTCGGATCGCTCATGTCGTGCCTATTCGTCTGCCGGACCGCCTATCGGATGAGCTTGGCGTAGCCCTCGGCGTCGAGCAGTTCGGGCTCGTCGTCGTCCAGTTCGATCTTCACCAGCCAGCCTTCGCCGTACGGGTCGTTGTTGACCACGCTCGGATCGTCGGCGGCGCCCTGGTTGACGTAGCGGATGGTGCCGGCCACCGGCGCGATCACCGGCTCCACGGCCTTGGCGGATTCCAGCTCGAGCATCTCGTCGCCGGCCTGCACCTGCGTGCCGGGCTCGGGCAGATCGATGAACACCAGATCGCCCAGCTGGCTCACGGCGTAGTCGGTCACGCCCACGACCGACGGCTCGGCCGACTGGTCCACCCACACGTGGTCCTCGGAGTACGACAGGTGGTCGGGGATGTCGAGGTTCAGCGGCTTGTTGTCTTCATCGCTCATACCGACACCATAACACGGCGTGATGATTGCGTGAAGACGCCGCCATCCGGCCGCGCCTCCCGCGACCCGCCGCGCTCAGCTGCGCACGGGGGTGCCGTAGGCGTTCGGATCGGCCGGGTTCACGGACGCCGGCGTGCTGCCGACCACCTCGACCATCGCGCCCACGGGCATGTTGTCGTACACCCACTTGGCGTCGGCCAGGTTCATGTTGATGCAGCCGTGCGAGCGCGGCTGGCCGGACGCGATGCCGTCCGGGTTCCACTTGGCCGCGTGGAACGCCTCGCCGCCGTTGTAGAACGTGGCGTACGGGACGTTGGGGCTCACGTAGTCGGCGCCGCGCATGGTCTTGGACTCGTACTTGACGTACACGAAGAACGTGCCGTTGTCGGACGGGGTGGACGGCTTGCCGGAGGAGATGTTGAACGTGGCCACGAGCGTGGAGCCGCGGTAGCCGTAGGCCTTCTGCTCGCTGAGGTTGACCACCATGTGCGGGTCGCCGTTGGGGCTGGTGTAGTCCACCACGCGCGTCTCGGTCTCGTACTTGGTGACCTCGGTCTTGGCGGTGGCGGTGACGTCGGCGCCGTTGTGCAGCGCGTCGATCACCTGCGCGGCGGCGTCGGCGGTGTCGGTCACGTTCACGCCGTCCACGCCCTGCACGGTGTTCATGAGCACCTTGCCGTTCTTGTCGGTCACCACGGAGGCCTTGACCATGTCCTGCTTGAGGGCGTCCGGCAGCTGGGAGGCGAGGTACGTCCTGACGGCCTGATCGTCGTACTTCACGGCGATGGTGCCGGCCTCGGGGTCGGCGTCGAAGGAGATCCACTTGGCGATCTCCTCGGCCGGGACCGTGAAGCTCTGCTTGGCGCCGTTGTTCACCACGAGCTTGGAGGCAAGGCGCTTGTTGCCCTCCGCGGCGGCCTGCTGCGCGGTCTCGCCGGTGATGGGCATGGCCACGGACTCGTAGTCCACGCTGGCGTTCACCGTGGTGCCGGGCGCGGCGGCGAGGGAGGCGATGGCCTGCTCCACCGGCTTGGGATCCGGGGTCTGGCCCTCCTTGCCGGTGGTGGCCACGTACTGCTTGCTCGCCTCGTCGTAGGCCACGGAGGAGGCGACGGCCTGCTGGTCGGAGTGCACGAGCTCGCCGGTGAGGTAGGTGGCGAGCGTGGACTTGTCGGTGGAGAGCGTGAGCGTCACGTCCTGCGCGCTCCACGGGTTGATGCGGGCGATCGTGCCGGCGAACCCGTCCGCGGGCTTGGCCGCGAGCAGCTCGTTCACCGTGGCGTCCACGTCGGCGGTGACGCCGAGGTCCTTGAGCGACGCGGTCACGGAGGCGCCGGACGTGGTGGTGACGGCCACCTTGGAATCGGCCACCTTGGACTCCACCACGGCGCGGACCTGGTCCGCGGTGCTGCCGGTCAGGCTCTGGCCGGCGAAGGTGACGCCGGGGGCGACGCGGTCGGTGAAGTAGGCGCGGGCGCCGAAGAAGCCGCCGACCATCGCCACCAGCAGGGCCGCGAACACGCACAGCGTGACGATGAGACCCACGTGGCGCCTGCCGCCGGGCCGGGCGGCGAGCGCGGCGGCGCCGTCGCCGGAGCCGCTGCCTCCGCGGCCTCGGACTCGGCCGGCGCGCGTGCCGGCGGGCATGGAGAGCTCCTCGAAGTCGGACATGACGGCAGTCCTGACGGCGGGGATGTGCTCGGTGGTGGGGGCCGGGGCGGACGCGGACGGCATGACCGGCTGCGCCGCGGTCTGCGCGAAGACCGGCTCGGCCTGCGGCAGCGGCGCGGCGGCAGCGGCGGGCGCGGGAGGCTCGGGCGCGGCGGCGGGTTCGGCGAACGTCGCATCGATCGGCTGCATGGTCACCGTGGGCATCTCCGGCATCTGCGGCACGAACGGCACCGTCGGGGCCTCGTCGCCCTCGGCAATGCGATCCGCCGACTGGAAATCGAACCGCTGCGGAGTGTCGCCCACGGGCGGCATCGGCATGGTCTCCTGCGGATCGAACGGCTTCGTCTCTTCACTCATGGCTGGTCCTTAACAATCACTAAGGTCACACTGCCGTTCACTATACGCGACGAGAGTGACCCTCGGATTTCGCCGGAGGCGTGATCGGCGTCCCGATGAGACGAAGATCACACACGGATTCCTCGTCCCCCGGGACGTGAACGCTCACAGCTCGCGCCCGAGCCATTCCTCGATCATGTAGCGGGCGATCGTGGCCTTGCCGGGCGGGTCCATGCGTCCGGCGATCACCGCCTGCGTGTACTCGTCGCGCGTCATCCACACCGCGTCGGTGGTCTCCTTGCCGTCCACGTGGATGTCCGCGTCCAGCGCACGGCCCTTGAACGCCATCATCAGCGAGGCGGGGAACGGCCACGGCTGCGAGCCCAGATACCGCAGCTCGCCCACGCTCACGCCGGTCTCCTCCTTCGCCTCGCGGCGCGCCGCGTGCTCCAGGTTCTCGCCGGCCTCCACGAACCCAGCGGACACCGAATACAGGTTGCCGTGCCACGCGGCGTTGTGCTGCAGCATCAGACGGTCCTGCGCGTCCACCACGGCCGTGATGACCGCCGGCTCGATGCGCGGGAAGAGGATGCGTTCGCCGTCGTCCGCGTTGGTGCAGCGCTGCGCCCAGCCGCCCAGCGCCGGGGCGACGGGCGCGCCGCAGCACGGGCAGTGGCGCTGGCCGCGATGCCACATGCTGATGCTGGCCGCGCTGGTGGCCAGTCCGGCCTCGCGCGCGGAGGCGTGCGGCGCGAAGCCGCGCAGGTCCACCCAGTCGAAGCGGTCGTGCGCCTGCTCGATGATCGACGGCGACCGCCCGGAGTCGGACGCGCCGGGACGGTCGGCGTCGGCGTCGAACGCGTCGTCCGCGCCCACGTTCGCCGCGTGCGGGATGGCGGTCGCATCGTCGGCACGGACGGGCCGCGAGGCGCGCGTCACGTCCACGGCCACGATGTGCTCGAGCCGCTCCCCGGAGCCGTAGGCGCCCAGGAAGACCGCGAACGCGCCGGGATGCGCGGCCAGATCGGCCGCCACGTACGCGCCCGGCACCGTGGCCAGACGCATCCGCGCCGCCGACTGGTTCACCTTCATGCTCTCGCCTCGCGGCACCGCGAGTCGGCCGGCGTCCACGAACATCACGCGCGTGGACGGCTCGGCGAGCGTCGCGTCGATGAGCCACTCCTCGCCGCGGCGGGACACCTGATAGTCGATGTCGCCCTGCGCGAGCGGCAGGAACGGCAGCACCTGCGTGAGGGCCAGCGAGGAAAAGGAAGCCGCGGGAGTCGTCCGCTGCGTCTGTGTCGTTTGCACCGTCTGCTGCGTCGTCACGCGCGATCCTCCTTCGCGGCGTCGTCCTTCGCGGCGTCCTCGGCGTCGCCGTCCTCGCGCATCGCGTCGAGCGTGCGCACGCGCGCCATGAGCGCCACGAGCGGACGCGCCAGCTCGTCGGGGTGCTCCATCGCGGAGAAGTGCCCGCAGTCCTCGATCACCGTGAACGCCGGCGTGGTGCCGGTCATGCGCTCGGCAATCGGCCCCATCACCGCCGGCGGGCTGGACGGGTCCTTGTCGCCGCACACCACGGCCGCGGGCACGGTGATGAGCTGCAGTTGGTCGTTGAGGTCCGGGCGTCCGGCGGCCATGCGCTCGCGCCACGCCACGCCCCTGGGGTCCTGCGCCTCGATGAGCGCGGTCATGCGCGCGATGAACTCGTGCGAGCGCTTGACCGTGGAGTCGCGCAGCGGGTTGGCCGCCGCGAAGTGCATGATCGGCTCGCGCGTGCCGGTGGCCTCCATGGTCTCGGCGATGGACAGGCGGCTGGCGTGCGCCTCCGGGCCGTCCGCGTCCGCCTTGGTGTCGCACAGGGCGATGCCGGCCACCGCGTCCGGGTGCCTGCGGTGGATGTCCAGCACCAGATAGCCGCCCATCGAGAGCCCCGCCCACACGGCGCGGCGGTAGCCGGCCTCGCGCAGCAGCGCCACGTAGGCGTCGGCCATGCGGTCCAGCGCCTGCGGGTACGCGCCGTCGTCGGCCATCGGGCCGCTCGCCGCGGCGTCCGGGACGGGCCCCTCGCCGGCCCCGGGCATGTCCGGCGCCCAGATCGTCAGCGTGCCCAGTCCCTCGCGTTCGGCCTGCTCGGCGATCCTGGCCGCGCACTCGTCCCACATATGGTGGTCCACCGGGAAGGCGTGCACCAGCACGAGCGGCACGTCCTGCGCGCCGCCCACGCCGTGCCTCGGCGCCCGGCTGTAGACATGGTTCACTATGCGCATCGCATCCATCGCGTCCTCCACACGATCACGCCCTTCGCGGGCAACGGGTTCGGGTCCGATCCGGCATCCGCCGGGCCGCACGCCGGCTCACACGCCGGCCCACGCCAGCGCCTGACGCACCAGACGGCCGTGACCGTTGGGCATCTGTGCCACGAACTGGTCGAGCACCTCGCTGTGGGGATCCACCCACTCCACGTCCAGCGTCTCGTCCTGCGGCTTGCAGTCGCCGGCGATCGCCACCACGTAGCACAGCGCGATGGCGTGCTGGCGCGGATCGTAGAACTCGCTCACGCCGGGCGTGGGGAAGAACTCGGCCACGGTGAACGGCTGCAGGCTGCTGGGCAGCACCGGCAGCGCGATGTCGCCCAGATCCTTGGCGATGTTGCGGGCGATGGCCTCGCGCAGCGACTCGTGGAACAGCACGCGGCCGGTGATCAGCGTGCGCTCGATGTCCCCGTCGTCGCCTACGCGCAGCAGCGAGCCGACGCGGTTGACGCGCCCCAGGTCGTCCACGCGCACCGGCACGATCTCCACGTACGCGATGGGCAGCTGGCGGCGGGCGCGGTCGATGTCCGCCGGGCCCAACCACCCGGGCGGATTGTGATGGCCGCTGCCGCGCACGAAGTCCTCGGGCGTGATGTTGTCGAACTCTCCGCGCGGACGGTCGGCGTCGAAGTCGTCGGGATCCGGCACCTCATCATTCAAGACTGGCATGGCCCCCATTATCGGGCGAACGCATGACGAGCGCATGACGCGACACGGACGCGACGGGCCACGCGCACGCGGCGAACCCGCGACGCGCGGGGCGCTCCACCCACGGCGAACGCGGCGCCGAGGCGTCCATTGGTGCTGGAATGCTTGGATTCCAGCTGATGGAACAGCGACCGCGTTGATGAACGCCGAAAGGGAAAGGAACCGATTATGGCTACGCGTGCGATCACCTCCGCCGATTTCGAGAAGACCGTCACCGACAACGACATCGTGCTGGTGGACTTCTGGGCCACCTGGTGCGGCCCGTGCAAGGCGTTCGGACCGGTGTTCGAGGCCGCCAGCGAGGCGAACCCGGACATCGTCTTCGCCAAGGTGGACATCGACCAGAACCAAGATCTCGCCGCCGCCGCGGGCATCTCCGCGGTGCCCACGCTGATGATCGCCAAGAAGGGCCAGATCATCTTCAAGCAGGCCGGCGCGCTGCGTGCCGCCGATCTGGACGACCTCATCGCCCAGGCGCGCAAGCTCGACCTGAACGCCGCCAACGCCGAGTGACGTCACGCGGATTCCCCGTTGGACCCGCGACGGCCGCATCGTAGCGACCGCAACGGGTCCAACGTTTACCGCGATCCCATATCTAGTTTGCCCGGATCCCCTCGATTGGCATATCTAGCCTCCTCGGACTAGTATGTAGGAATTGTGTACGCCGACGGCACACGTTGCGCCTATGACAGGGCCGAAGCCGCCGAGGATCTGCAAACGAATCCAAGGAGTGATATGGCTCGCCATCACGCAGCCCACACCGCCGCGATCAAGCTCATCACGAAGCGCCAGTGGATGCGCCTGGGAGCGGGAGTGACGGTCATCGCTGCCGTGATCGGCATCGGCTTCGCCTCGCGCGGCTTCTACAGCCAGCCCACCGCCGTCGCCTCGTCGGACTCCACCGAGATCAGTGCCTACTCCGCCACCAACATGGAGGGCATCGAGGTCTCGCGCGACACGGTCCGCAAGGCCATCAGCGAAGGCCAGGGCGGCGCCACCGCCAACACCTCGTACGTCACGGTCAGCATCAACGGCGACAGCCGCATCGTGCTCGGCGAGAACTTCACCACCGTCAAGTCGGTCCTCGAGGCCGGCAACATCACGCTCGAGCCCACGGACACCGTCACCCCGGCGCTCGACCAGCCCGTGGACGAATCCACCACCATCACCATCACGCGCGCCGACGCCACCATCGAGACCTCCGACGAGGAGATCCCGTTCAACACCGTGGAGAAGCAGGACGACACGCTCGCCGAGGGCACCACCAAGGTGGAGACCGAGGGCGTCAACGGCGTGGTCGAGTCCACCAACCTCGTCACGCGCAACGGCAGCACGGTCGTCTCCACCTCCACCATCGCCAAGTACGTCAAGACCGCCCCGGTGGACAAGGTGGTGCTCGTGGGCACCAAGAAGGCCGCCGCGAAGTCCACCGGCTCCTCGAGCTCCAACTCCGGCTCGTCCTCGTCCGCGTCGATCGGCACCACTGCCCCCGTGGGCGAGATGCAGCAGTGGGCGCACGACTACCTGCTGTCCAACGGCTACAGCGAGTCCGACTTCACCGCCACCGTGTTCATCATCAGCCACGAGTCCGGCTGGCAGGTCAACTCCTCCAACCCGTCGTCCGGCGCGTACGGTCTGCCGCAGGCGCTGCCCGGCAGCAAGATGGCCGCGTTCGGCGACGACTGGCGCACCAACTACCAGACGCAGCTCAAGTGGTTCTTCAACTACTGCAACTCGCGCTACGGCTCCATCCAGGGCGCATACTCGTTCTGGCTCTCGCACAAGTGGTACTGATCCGCTGATCCGTCCCGCGGCTCACGCGCGACGCCGAATGGCTCCCTTCCCCGCCGAACCCCGGCACGGGAAGGGAGCCGTTCTCGTTGCGGGCGGCGCACGTCACGCGTCAGCCTCACGCGTCACGCGATGGACGCACGGCGATGCTAGGCTGGAGCCGTTCGGACCGGATCGCAGCCGCATCACCGGACGCACGGCACCCGACGCACCACCTCCGCGATCACGTCGTCACGCACGACGTGTCGCACGGCGTTCTGCGCACCGCCGCGCCGCGCCGCGTTCCGAGTCCGCTTCCGCCGCATCCGCGGCAGGAGAGAGAAATCCAAGGAGAGTTCCAAGCATGGAGAAATTCTTCCACCTCAAGGAGAACGGCACCACCGTCTCCACCGAGATCACCGCGGGTCTGACGACCTTCTTCGCGATGAGCTACATCATCATCGTCAACCCGAGCATCCTGAGCCAGACCGGCATGCCGTGGGGCGGCGTGTTCCTGGCCACCATCATCGCGGCCATCATCGGCACGCTCGTCATGGGCCTGTTCGCCAACGTGCCGTACGCGCAGGCCGCGGGCATGGGCCTCAACGCGTTCTTCACGTACACCGTGTGCTTCGGTCTGAAGTTCACGTGGCAGGAGACGCTGTGCATGGTGTTCCTGTGCGGCCTGATCAACATCGTCATCACCGTCACCAAGATCCGCAAGATGATCATCGAGGCCATCCCGCCCATGCTGCAGAACGCCATCGGCGGCGGCATCGGCATCTTCGTGGCCTACGTGGGCATGCTCAACGTGGACCTCATCACCTTCACGCCGGACAAGGCCACCACCGAGGCCGTGGGTGCCACGCCGGGCCTGGCCACGCTCAACACGCCCACGCTGTGGCTGTTCCTCATCGGTCTGCTGCTCGCCATCGTGTTCACCGTGCTCAAGGTGAAGGGCGGCATGCTGCTGTCCATCGCCGTGACCGCCGTGATCGGCATCCCGATGGGCCTGACCTCCATGTCCGAATCCCTCTCCATCGGCGACACGTTCGCGCAGCTGCCGCAGACGTTCGGCGTGATCTTCACCGCCGACGGCTTCCCCGCGCTGTTCTCCGACCCGGCCAAGCTGCCGCTGGTGCTCGTGACGATCTTCGCGTTCTCCATGTCCGACACGTTCGACACGCTCGGCACGTTCATCGGCACCGGCCGCCGCACCGGCATCTTCTCCGACGAGGACATGCAGCACATGGAGGACGGCAAGGGCTTCTCCTCCAAGCTCGACCGCGCCCTGTTCGCCGACTCCATCGCCACCTCGATCGGCGCGATCTGCGGCACCTCGAACACCACCACCTACGTGGAGTCCTCCGCGGGCATCGCCGCGGGCGGCCGCACCGGACTGACCTCCGTGGTGGTGGCGATCTGCTTCGCGCTCTCCGCGTTCCTCTCCCCCATCATCTCCGCCATCCCGTCCGCCGCCACCGCCGGCGTGCTGGTGATCGTGGGCTGCATGATGGCCGCCTCGCTCAGGGAGATCGACTGGAGCGACATCACCGAGGCCATCCCGGCGTTCTTCGCGGCCGTGTTCATGGCGCTCGCGTACTCCATCAGCTACGGCATCGCCGGCGGCTTCATCACGTACTGCATCGTGAAGATCTGCAAGAAGGACGCCAAGAGCGTGCATCCGATCATCTGGATCGTCTCCGCGCTCTTCATCCTCAACTTCATCCTGCTGGCCGTGCTGTGATCCGCGATCCGCGCTGATCGTGCCGCAGCAGCGGGCAGATAGCCCAGATAACCCCAGATAGCCAGCCGGTAAGACCCCCGCAGGATTGCCCTGCGGGGGTCTTTCGCGTGCCGATGCCGCGTGCCGATGCCGCGTGCCGGTGCCGCGTGCCGATGTAGCGCCGTGACCGTATGCCGATGTCGTATGCCACACGCCGGTCGCAGTCGGCATCGCGGCATGCACCGGGACCTCGTCCCGCCGCCGCACCGCACGCCTCGTGCCCCGCGCATCCGATCCGCTCAATCCCGTACCTCCGCACCGCAAATTGAGCACATCCGATGCCGCCATTACACAAATTGAGCAGATCCGATACCTGGCGACCCGGTTTCATGTCCTACGGCATCGGATTCACTCAATCCGCTATCACCGCATCGCAGAATGAGCACATCCGATGCCGCCGTTACGCACAATGAGCAGATCCAATGTCTGACGGTCCGATTCCACGTCCCCCGGCATCGGATCCGCTCAATCCGACATCGCCACATCGCAGAATGAGCAGATCGGATGCGCGGCACAGCACGCAGCGCAACGCACCGTACAGCGCAGCGCCCCCACCGCACCTCGCAGCACACGCCCCACCGGCACCGCGCAACACACGCCCCACCGGCGACGGCGATACCTCTTCCGTCTGCGAAAGCGATGCCCCCTCCTCCGTCTGCGAAAGCGAAGCCCCCTCCTCCGTCATCCCAAGCGAAAGCGAAGCCCCCTCCTCCGTCATCCTGAGCGGAGGCGAAGCCGCAGTCGAAGGATCTCCCCACCACGCTCAAGGCGCTGCCCACCCCGCACATCCCGCATCAGGCTCCGGTGGACCTCGCCGACTGGGCGAACGTCACCGCGCGCCCGGAGGACAAGATCGTCATCGTCTCCGTCGCAGCACACGCCCCACCGCGCCCGAATACGGGAAGACCCCCGTGCGCCGTACGGCAAGCACGAGGGTCGACCCAAGAGGGAAAGATCCGTCCGCCGCGTCGTGCCGCGGACGCGGGCGCGCATCCACCCGAGGGCGCACGCGCATCCGCACCGCGACCGTCCGCCGCGGACGGAAAGGATCAGCCGAAGCGGCCGGAGATGTAGCGCTCGGCCTCGTCGTTCTGCGGGTTGTTGAACATGGTGTTCGTGTCCGCGAAGTACTCGAGGTGACCGGGCTGGCCCACGGCCTTCAGGTTGAAGAAGCCCGTGAAGTCGGCGATACGCGCGGCCTGCTGCATGTTGTGGGTCACGATCACGATCGTGTAGTCGCCCTTGAGCTCGTTGATCAGATCCTCCACGGCGAGCGTGGAGATCGGGTCCAGGGCGGAGCAGGGCTCGTCCATGAGCAGCACCTGCGGGTGCACGGCCACGGCGCGGGCGATGCACAGACGCTGCTGCTGGCCGCCGGAAAGACCGATGCCCGGGTTGTCCAGACGGTCCTTGACCTCCTGCCACAGGTTGGCGCCGCGCAGCGCCCACTCCACCAGATCGTCCTCGTCGGACTTGGAGATCTTGCGGTTGTTCAGGCGCACGCCGGCGAGCACGTTCTCGCGGATGGACATCGTGGGGAACGGGTTCGGGCGCTGGAAGACCATGCCCACCTGGCGACGGACGGAGACGGGGTCCACGTCCTTGCCGTACAGGTTGTTGCCCTCGAGCAGCACCTCGCCCTTGACGTGGGCGCCGGGGATGATCTCGTGCATGCGGTCGAGCGTGCGCAGCACGGTGGACTTGCCGCAGCCGGAGGGGCCGATGAACGCGGTGACCTTGTTGGGTTCGATGTGGAGGTTCACATCTTCCACGGCCAGAAAGTCGCCGTAGTAGATGTTCAGATGATTGACATCAATACGCTGTCCCATGTGAATTTCCTTTTGCTATTACGGACGACTCAGCGCTCGGTCTTCACGGCGAACATCTTCTCGATGAGTCGGCCGATGAGGTTGAGCACCAGGACGATGATGATCAGCACGAGGGCGGCGGCCCAGGCGCGCTCGGTCGGGATGTCCTCGACGCAGCCGGCGCCGGCGGCGGCCGGGCAGGTCACGGTCTGGTCGGAGAACTCCTTGAACACGTACACCGGCAGCGTGGCCATCGGCCCGTTGAACAGGTTCACGTTGGTGTTCAGGATGAAGCCGGCGGTCATGAGCAGAGGCGCGGTCTCACCGATGACTCGCGCGATGGCGAGGATGGCGCCGGAGACGATGCCCGGCAGGGCCGTGCGCAGCACGACCTTGGTGATCGTGCGCTGCTTGGTGACGCCCAGCGCGTAGGAGGCCTCGCGCAGATCGTTCGGGACGATCTTGAGCATCTCCTCGCTGGTCTTCACGACGGTCGGGATCATGAGCAGCGAGAGGGCCACGGAGCCCTCGAAGCCGTTGATGGTGCCCGGGCCGCCCAGAATGGTGAACAGCGAGTAGGCGAACAGGCCGGCCACGATGGACGGGATGCCGCTCATCACGTCGACCAGCAGGCTCACGGTGTGCGCCAGCCTGCCGCCGCGCGCGTACTCCACGAGGTACACGGAGCACATCAGGCCGATCGGGATGGAGATGATCATGGCGCCGCCGGTGATCTCCAGCGTGCCGATGATGGCGTGCAGCACGCCACCGTAGCCGCCGGACGGGGTCGGCTTGCCGCCGAACACGCCCTGCATGTTGTGCGACAGGAAATCGAAGTTGAGGCGCTTGATGCCGCCCGCGATGGTGGTCAACAGCACGGAGATCAGCGGGATCAGCGCGACGACGAAGGCCAGCGCGATGAGCACCGTCATGACCCTGTCCTTGCGCTGACGCGCCGCGTTATGGGAGCGGGTGGTCTCGAACTTGGAGAAGTCGATGTTCGGCGCGCCCTCGATCTGACTGGATGAATTCGTTGCGGCACTCATCAGGCGTTCGCTTTCTCTGTGATCTTACGGGCGAAGAAGTTCACCACGAAGGTAAGCAGGAACAGCACCAGACCGGCGCCGATCAGGATGGCGACGCTGGTGGTGTCCGTGGCCTCGTTGTAGTTGGCGGCGATCTGCGCTGCGATGGTCTGGTTCTGGTGCGCCTGCAGGAGTCGCACCGAGATCTCGTAGCCGCCGTCGAGGATCATCTTGACGGCCATCGTCTCGCCGAGTGCGCGGCCGAGGCCGAGCATTGCGGCGGAGATCACGCCGGACTTGCCGAACGGGATCACGGCCAGCTTGATCATCTCCCACTTGGTGGCGCCCAGCGCGAGCGCGGCCTCCTGCTGCAGACGCGGGGTCTGGATGAAGATGTCGCGGGACACGGAGGTGATGATCGGCAGGATCATGACGGCCAGCACGATGGCCACGGTGGCCACGGAACGCGCCGGGTTGGCGACCGGGCCGGAGAAGATGTACGTCCAGTAGAAGTACTTCGCGACCCAGTCCCACACGGGCTGGATGGCGGGGACCAGCACCAGGAAGCCCCAAAGACCGTAGATGACGGAGGGGATGGCGGCGAGCAGGTCGACCACGTAGCTCAGGCCGGTGGCCAGCTTCTTGGGCGCGTAGTGCGAGATGAACAGGGCGATGCCCAGTGCGATGAAGAACGCGATGATCAGGGCCAGCGCGGACACCAGCACGGTGCCGAAGATCAGGATGCCCACGAACACCCAGAAGTTCGACGTGGTGCTCTGGGAGTAGGCCTGGACTCGATCGCCCACGGCGGCCTGATCGCCGCCGAACAGCGGCCAGGCCTCGATGAGCAGGAAGATCAGCACGGCGGCGAGGGTGAACAGGATGAGGATGCCGCATCCGTAGGCGATCCCCTTGAACACCTTGTCCGCGTTCTTGCCGGAAGCCGCGTGGTCGATCTCTGCCGCGGCCGCGGCCTTGCTTTGCGGGGTACTCACAAGCTCTCCTTACGATCGTTCACACACCAGCAATGCTGTAGCCCCGCGCGAGGCGGGAGACTACAGCATTGAAGGCGGTGAATGAGCGTGAATTCAGCCGATCAGCGGCCGACTCACTTGATGGTTTCGATGGACTTGGTGACCTTCGCGCGCAGCGTGTCGGACATCGGGGCGGAGCCGACGTTCTCGGCGGCCAGCTGCTGGCCCTCGTCGCTCACCTCGTAGGTGAGCCAGGACTTGATGAACTTGCCGGTGTTGGCGTCGGCGTAGGCGGAGCAGACCACGTCGTAGGAGACGAGCACGACCGGGTAGGCGTTGGCCTCGGTGGTCTTGTGGTCGAGCTTGATCACGACGCGCGGGGACTTCGCGGTGTCGTCGATCGGGGAGGCGTCCACGACCTTGGCGGCGGCCTCGGCCGAGTACGGCACGTAGGCGTCGCCGACCTTCACGGCCACGGAGCCGAGCTTGCCGATCTTGGAGGCGTCGATGTAGCCGATGGTGCCGTCACCCATGGAGACGGTGTTGGACACGCCGGCCGTGCCCTCGGCGCCCTGGCCGACCTTGTTCGGCCACGCCTTGGCGGGCTTGTAGGACCAGTTCTCCTGGCCGCCGGCATCCTGCAGGTAGCTGGTGAAGTCCTGCGTAGTGCCGGAGTCCTCGGAGCGGTGAACCACGGTGATGGCCTTGTCCGGGAGAGTCAGATCCGGGTTCTGGGAGGTGATGGCCGGATCGTTCCACTTGGTGATCTTGCCGTCGAAGATCTTGGCGATGGTGGCGGCGTCCATCTGGATGTGCTTGCTGTTGTCCAGACCGGAGATGTTGTACACCACGGCGATGGCGGAGATGTAGACCGGCACCTCGAAGATGCTGGCGTCGGCGGCGCACTGCTTCGGCTTCTGGGAGGCCTCGTCGTCCTTCAGGGTGGCGTCGGAGCCGGCCCACGCGGTGGCGCCGGACAGGAACTTGGTCACGCCAGCGCCGGAACCGGTGCCGTTGTAGGAGATGTTCGCGTTCGGGTTCTGCTGCTTGTAGCCGTTGATCCAAGCCTTGATGGCCTGCTCCTGGGAGGTGGCGCCCTCACCGGTGAACGTGCCGGAGATCTGCTCGCCGGAGGCGGCGGAGCCGGAGCCGGAGTTGGAGGCGGCCGGGGCGTTGTCGCCGCACGCGGCCAGAGAAGCCATCGCCGCGATGGACGCGACGGCGGCGATCGAACGAATCACAATCTTGCGCATGTTCTTTCCCTCTATCGAATGGGGACGGTCACATGAACCGCCCTTCTCATGACACCATCAAGCCTAGGGTCGCGGGGAGGAGGGGGAACCCAAAATGAGTGAACGGAAGATGAACACTTCCTGATGTGTGGCGCACGCGCGAATCATGCGCCGAACACGTCCGCGCGCGGATGCGAAAAGCCTCGCGGAACCCACGTTTTCCGCGGGTTCCGCGAGGCTCGGCAGGCCGGATCGCACGACCGGTCCGCGCGTGCGGCGCGACCGGCTCAGTCGCCGCTGGGCTCGTCGATCTTGTAGCCCAGACCACGCACGGTGGTGAGGTAGCGCGGGTGCGCCGGATCCTCCTCGATCTTCGAGCGCACGCGCTTGACGTGCACGTCCAGCGTCTTGGTGTCGCCCACGTAGTCGGATCCCCAGATGCGGTCGATGAGCTGGTGGCGCGTCATCACGCGCCCCTTGTTCTGCATGAGGTATTCGAGCAGCTCGAACTCCTTGAGCGGGAAGAACACCACCTCGCCGCGCACGATCACCTGATGCTGCCCCACGAGCATCGAGATGTCGCCGCACTTGAGCGGCACGTCCTCGTCCGCGAACGACGAGTCGAGCGAACCGCCCTGATTGCGGCGCAGCACGGCGCGGATGCGCGCCAGCAGCTCGCGGAACGAGTACGGCTTGGTCACGTAGTCGTCGGCGCCGATCTCCAGCCCCACCACCTTGTCGATCTCCGCGCTCTTGGCGGTGAGCATGATGATGGGCACGCGGCTCTGCTCGCGGATGCGGCGGCATAGCGAATTGCCGTCGAGCCCCGGCAGCATGAGGTCCAGCAGCACCAGATCGATGCCGCCCTTGGTGAACAGCTCCAGACCTTCCTCCCCCGTGGCGGCCGCGGACACCTCGTAGCCTTCCCGATGCAGCTGATACACCAGCGGCTCTCGGTACGATTCCTCATCTTCGACGATCAAGATGCGAGTCATGCGTCCGACTCTCTCCTTCCGCTCCCCTCGGCGGGACGCTCTGGACTTACCGACTTACTCGTGCATCGCCGGGCGTTTCCACACCGCTCATGGCGCATACGCAACGCGCCCGGAACGTCCGACGTTCATGAATTCGCCACCCATCATACCCACCGCGGACACCCCCGCTTCACGTCCCGTTCCCCTTTCCGGGCACATTTTCCCGAACTACATAGCGTCGCGCTTCGCTACGTAATTTTCAGGCGGCGCCGCCCGATGCATCCGGCGTCGCGGGCGCATCCGGGGCCGCGGGCACGGCGGGAACCTTGGCGGCCCTGCCGTCGCCGGCATCCGCATCCACGCCGGCGGCGGCCATGGCGGCCTGCGCGGTGGGCAGCTCGATCGTGAAGGTCGAACCCTCCCCCTCGCGCGACCACACGGAGATCGTGCCGCCGCACTCCTGCACGCAGTGCTTGACGATCGCCAGCCCCAGCCCGGTGCCGCCCGTGGCCCGCGAGCGCGCCGGATCCACGCGGTAGAAGCGTTCGAAGATGCGGTCGAGCGAATCGGCGGGGATGCCGATGCCCTGATCCACCACGCGGATCGTCACGCGCCCGTCGTCCACGGTCACGCCCACGCCCACCTGTGTGCGCTCCGGCGAGTAGCGCACGGCGTTCTCCACGAGGTTCTTCACGGCGGTGCGCAGCGACTCCTCGTCCACGAACACGGTGGCGTCCCCGCGCTCGCCGCGCTCGCTCGCCTCCGCCGCGGTGGACGCGACGGACGCGCCGTTGAACGAGATGCCGATCGCGATGCGCTTGGCGGACGCCTGCACGGCGTTCTCCTGCACCGCCTCGCGCACCACCCTGAGCACGGAGACGTTGGCCGCGGCCAGGTTCATGCCCACGCTCTGCGCCTTCTGCAGGTCGATGAGGCGTTTGACCATCTCCGTGAGGCGCGCGGATTCCTTGGAGATGCGCCCGGAGAAGTAGCGGACCATGTCCGGATCGTCGGCGGCGTCCGCGATGGTCTCGGCGAGGAGGCTGATGGCGCCGGCCGGGGTCTTGAGCTCGTGCGAGACGTTGGTGACGAAGTCGCGGCGCATGGCCTCGAAGCGGCGCTGCTCGCTGACGTCCTCGATGAGCACGGCGTACAGGCGCTGCGTGATGCGCCCGGAGCGCACGCGCAGGTGCAGCGTGTCCGTGGGCGCCGCGTCGCCGGCCCTGATGCCGCGCCCGCTGGGGCGCGTACGGGGGCGCACGCCCGCGGGGTAGTTGACCGGCATCTCGATCTCGCGCTGCACGATCTCCCCCGCCGCCGCGGTCTCGCGCACGATGTCCTCCACCTCGCGCGACGAGAGCCAGCCGCCCTGCACCACGCCGAGCTGGCGCGCGCCTGGGGAATAGTAGTGGACCATGCCGCGCTCGTCGGCGATGACCACGGCGCTGGGCATCACGTCGATGAGCCCGTGCTCGGCCTCGCGCACCGGCACGTCGTCGCCGAACAGCGAACGGTCCTCCTCGTCGCCGCGCCGATCGCCGATTTCGCGCTCCTCCTCGAGCATGCGGCCCACGCGATAGCCCCATACCCACGCCACGACCAGTGCGAGCAGCGCGACCACCACGGCGGCCACGGTCTGCGCGGTGCTGAGATCTCCCATGATTGCTCCCGCCTGACTGCTTCCGGGTTCCCGATGGAACGTCCCGATACTGTGCTGTCTACCGTCGTGCGCGGACATCACGCGGACATCATGCGGACATCATGCGGACATCATGCGGACATCATGCGGACATCGCACAAGGCGTACGGCGACGACGAACGGCAACGAAGCGGATGTGGAAGTGCGATATCGACGCCGAATATGCGGCGACATTATCGCGTCGATATCACCAGTGACATCATCGGCACGTCGATCGGAACATCATCGATGTTCGTCTTTCGATCGAACGATGTTATGCTGGTGATGTTCATGACCGTCATCGTCGCGCATATATTCGCATATATCGTTCGACATATGATTCGCAAGGAGTGCATCATGGCAGCATCATTGCAGGGATTCACCGAGGTGAGCCTCACCGAGCCGGCGCTGAAGCCGAAGCTCACCGTCACCGATTCCGTGCTGCGGTTCAACAAGGACACCGCGAAGGCGCTGGGCTATCCGGCGTACGTGAAGGTGTTCATCAACGAGCGCAGCAGGCGCATCGCCATCCAGCCGTGCGCCAAGGACGAGCCGAACGCGGTGAAGTTCAGCAAGCCGGTGGAGAAGCAGCTGCTGTCCATCTCCGTCAAGACGCCGAAGGTGCTGGAGGCCGTGCTGCCGTTCTTCCCGCTGGAGCCCGCGCCGGAAGGCGAGACCAGCTACAAGGCCGTGCCCGGCACCGAGTTCCCCAAGGAGCAGGTGGTGATCTTCGACGTGGCCGACGCCGTGGCCGGCTCGATGAAGCACCGCGGCCCCAAGAAGAGCAAGTGAGCCGGCGGGATCAGGCGAACCGATAGGAACGAGCGGATCGGCAGGGGCTTTCAGCGAACGCTCCGCGACCACATCCCATGAAATTCCCAGCCGCCGCGCACGCCGCATGAAGCATCGCGCGGTTATATGGGGAACGTGGCCGCAGACCACACATAACTGAACCCCTTCTTCTCCGTTTCCTCTCTCGGGCCCGGCGCCGAACACGCCGGGCCTTCTTCATATGGCCTTGCAGGTATGCATGCCATGCGCGACGGCACCACGGCATGCATCATGCGCCGCATATGCGATCCATATATGCATCGCGATGAATATCGAACATCACGTTCGCACGGCATCATGCGCCATCGCCACCCTGCGCACATTCACCCGACGCTACAATCGCCGGTATGGACGTAATGAACGACGCGATGCGCAACGCGCAGGCGAATCGGACGAACCGCACGACATGGCTGAGCGAGGCCAGGGCGGACATCGCGGCGTGGGCGGAGATCATGCCGCGCGACGCGGACGGCGCCACGATCGACTGGGATTGGGTGGCCGGGCTCGATCCGGAGCACGGCATCGGGTGCGCCTCGGACGCCGATCTGGAGGCGGGCGCCGCATCGGACGTGCATGACCTGCTCAGACGTGACTATGCGGTGCGCGACCGTCTCGAGCCGATCATCGCGCAATGCTCCACGGCGTTCATGACCGACTTCGACCGCGTGCTGCCCTCGTACCGTCTGGCGCGCGCGATGGCGTACGCGAACCGCCGTCTCAACGACGAGATCCTGTGTCTGATCGACCGCGGCGTGGCCGAGGGCCGCTGGTCGGTCTCCGAGGAGCGGCGGGGGCGCGCCACCGTGCAGGTGCTGAGCGCGACCGACGGCGACGTGAACGGCGATGATGCCCTGGCGGACGTGCGGGACCGCACGGCGGACATCCTCGACGCACGCGCCGAACGCCGGCGCGAGCAGCGCGAGCAGCGCGAACGGCAGCGCGCGCAGCGGCGTTTCGGCGGCAGCGCCGGGGACGCACGCAACGTCCCGGACGCCGATTCGGACTGGCGCGACGCCTATCTGCCCGGCCGCGACGTGGACCGCGTGATGGGCATCGATATCGAGACCACCGGCATCGATCCGGCACGCGTGTACGTCATCGACGCCGGATTCGAATACATGAACATGATCTCCCCGCGCCCCGAGACGCCCGGCGACGCGTACCGGTACGAGGAGGACCGCTACGAGCAGGGCGACGCGTTCGGGCAGGCGAGACTCTCGTTCGGCGTGCCGGAGCGCGCGGCGCGGCGCGAGAACCGGCCGATCGCCGAGCTGACCGGCATCGACGTGCGCACGCGGGGACCGCAGTCCGGTCTGCGCGCGTTCGACGAGTGGCCGGCCGCGCAGGCCGGTCTGCTGCGGCGGCTCACGGAACAGCCGTACGTGGCGCACAACGCGACGTTCGAGCACGGCTTCTTCATGCTGAACGTGGCCGGATACGCGGAGGCGTGGCGCGATGGCCTCATCACCATCATCGACACGCTGCCCATGAGCCGCCGGTGGGATCCCGGCTCGATGCCGGACGACGACCACCCGCACGGCGACAACCGCCTCGACGCCTACGCCAAGCGTCAGGGCGCGCTGTCCCCGGATCAGGACGAGCGCCATCTGGGGCTCGAGGACGCGCACGTCATGCTCGTGGCCATGAAACATCATCTCGCCAAACTGCGCGCGCAGGGCCGCGGACCGTGGGGCCCGGACGGTCGCCCCGGCGTGGGCGGCAAGCACTGCAGGCGGCGGTAGCCGTCCGCATCACCGCGCTATCGCTTGATGATGCGATCCTCCGCCACGTCCTTGAGGTGCTTGCCGTACGGGCTCTTGCCATAGCGCTCCGCGGCCTCGAGCAACATGGCCTTGCTGATCCAGCCGTTCTCGTACGCGATCTCCTCGGCCACGGCGATGGGCAGGCCCTGCGCGCGCTGCACGGTGCGCACGAACTCGCCGGCCTCGTACAGGGAGTCCATGGTGCCGGTGTCCAGCCAGGCGTAGCCGCGGCCCAGCGTCTGCACGTGCAGCGAGCCGTCCTTCAGGTACATCTGGTTGAGGTCGGTGATCTCCAGCTCGCCGCGCGCGGAGGGACGCACCTGCTTGGCGAAGTCCACCACGCGGGAATCGTAGAAGTACAGGCCGGTCACCGCGTAGTTGGACGCGGGATGCTCGGGCTTCTCCACGATGCTCACCACGCGGCGTTTGTCGTCGAACTCCACCACGCCGTAGCGCTCGGGATCGTCCACGTAGTAGCCGAAGATCGTGGCGCCCACGCCGTTCTCCGCGTGGCGCACGGCGTCCTTGAGCTGCTTGCCCAGGCCGTTGCCGTAGAAGATGTTGTCGCCCAGCACCAGCGCGCACGGCTCGCCGTCGATGAACTCCTCGCCCAGGATGAACGCCTGCGCCAGACCGTCCGGGCTGGGCTGCACCTTGTAGGAGAACCGCACGCCGTACTGCGACCCGTCGCCCAGCAGACGTTCGAAGTTCGGCAGGTCCTTCGGCGTGGAGATGATGAGGATGTCGCGGATGCCGGCCATCATGAGCACGCTCAGCGGATAGTAGATCATCGGCTTGTCGTACACGGGCAGCAGCTGCTTCGACGTGACGGTGGTGAGCGGGTAGAGGCGGGTGCCGGAGCCGCCGGCCAGGATGATGCCCTTCATGGTTGCCGTCCTTGCGTTTCCTGATGGTTCGATGTGATGATGCGGCGCCTGCTGATCCAGCGCCTGCCGATTCGACGTGCGGTTTCAGCGCTTCGCGAGTTCCGCGCGCACGTACGCGCGCAGCGACTCCTCCCAGTCCGCGGGCGCGTACCCCGCGGCCGTGATCCTGCCCAGATCCAGCGCGGAGTGCGTCGGACGCGGTGCGACGGGCGCCTTCGCGGCGGCGAAGTACTCGGCCGTGGAGACCGGGCGCACCGCGTCGCCGTTGCCGTTCGTCAGGTCGAACACCGCGCGCGCGATGTCCGCCCAGCTCCTCACCGCGCCGGAGCCGGTCAGGTCGTACGTGCCGTACGGCGCCGCGGCATCCAGCAGATGGAAGATCGCCTCCGTCATGTCGCGCGTGAACGTGAGGCGGCCGAACTGGTCGTCCACCACGGTCACGTGGTCCAGCGCGTCCGACGGGTCCGCCGCGCGGTCGGACAGGGTCATCATCGTGCGCACGAAGTTGCGCCCCTCGCCGATCACCCAGCTCGAACGCAGGATGTAGTGCCTCGGCGTGTTCGCCACCGCGATGTCGCCCGCCGCCTTGGTCTGCCCGTACACGCCCAGCGGGGAGAACGCCTCGGTCTCGCTGTGCACCTCGGCGGTGCCGTCGAACACGTAGTCGGAGCTGACGTGCACCAGCGTGAGGTTGTGCTCCCGCGCCGCGCGCGCCAGCAGCGCCGGCCCCTGCGCGTTTGCCTTCCACGCGGCCGCGCGACCCTCCGGCGTCTCGGCGCGGTCCACGGCCGTGTACGCGCCGGCGTTGATGACGGTGCCATACAGGCTCCAGTCGAACCGGTCGTACGCGGCCGGGTCGGAGAAGTCGAACTCGTCGATGTCCGTGAACTCGAAGCCCTGCAGGCCGTGCGCGGCCACGTAGTCCCGGATCGCGCGACCCAGCTGCCCGTTCGCACCGGTCACCAGCGTGCGGCGCGGCGCCATCGGGCGCGCGTCGGCCAGCATCGGATGATGCAGGTCCGCCTCGGAACGCTCGGACTCCTCCAGCGGGATCGGCCATTCGATGCCGAGCTGCGGGTCCGCGAGGTTCACGAACGTGTAGGTCTTCTTCTGCTCCAGACTCCAGTGCGCGTTCACCAGATACGTGTACACCGTGCCGTCCCGCAGCGCCTGGAAGCTGTTGCCCACGCCGCGCGGCACGTAGATGGCGCGGCTCGGATCCAGCCTGGTGGTGTACACGCGCCCGAACGTCTCGCCCGGACGCAGATCCACCCACGCGCCGAAGATCTCACCGGTCGCGACGGAGATGAACTTGTCCCACGGCTCGGCGTGGATGCCGCGCGTCACGCCGCGCGAGGCGTTGTAGCTGATGTTGTTCTGCACCGGTCCGAAGTCCGGCAGGCCCAGCGCGGTCATCTTGGCGCGCTGCCAGTTCTCCTTGAACCAGCCGCGGTTGTCGCCGTGCACCGGCAGGTCGAACACCAGCAGTCCGGGGATGTTCGTCTCCGTGACGCTCAGTTCCTTCTCGAAGTCCATGTCGCTATCGCCTTTCCGTCCCGTCTTGTGCCGTGCCGTCCTGTGCCTTGCCGTTCCGCGTTGCGCCGCGCCGCGCTCACTGCCCCTGCGCCTTGTAGCGCGCCTCGGTGGCGGCCTTGGCGGGCTCCCACCACGCGCGGTTGTCCGTGTACCACGCGATGGTGCGCTCCAGGCCCGACTGGAAGTCGGTGTGCACGGGCCGCCAGCCGAGCTCGGTGCGCAGCTTCGTGGCGTCGATCGCGTAGCGGCGGTCGTGGCCCGGGCGGTCCCGCACCCAGTCGAAGTCGTCGGGGTCCCTGCCCATCACGGTCAGGATGTCGCGCAGCACGGTCAGGTTGTTGCGCTCGCCGTCGGCGCCGATCAGGTACGTCTCGCCGATGCGCCCCTGCGTGAGGATCGTCCACACCGCGCGGCTGTGGTCGTCGGTGTGGATCCAGTCGCGCACGTTCAGGCCGTTGCCGTACAGCTTGGGCCTGAGGCCGTCCAGGATGTTGGTGATCTGGCGCGGGATGAACTTCTCCACGTGCTGGTACGGGCCGTAGTTGTTCGAGCAGTTCGAGATGGTCATGCGCACGCCGAACGTGCGGTGCCACGCGCGCACCAGCAGGTCGGAGCTGGCCTTGGTGGAGCTGTACGGGCTGGACGGGTGGTACGGGGTCTCCTCGGTGAAGCGGTGCGGATCGTCCAGCGCCAGATCGCCGTACACCTCGTCCGTGGAGACGTGGTGGTAGCGCACGTCGTACTTGCGCGCGGCCTCGAGCAGGCGGAACGTGCCCTCCACGTTGGTGCGGAGGAACGGCTCGGGGTTCGCGATCGAGTTGTCGTTGTGCGACTCGGCGGCGTAGTGCACGATCGCGTCGTGCCCGGGGACGATCCTGTCGAGCAGTTCGGCGTCGCAGATGTCGCCGTGCACGAACTCCACGCGGTCGCCCAGCAGCGGGCGGATGTTCTCCAGATTGCCGGCGTACGTGAGCGCGTCCAGCACCGTGACGTGCACGTCCGGGTGGTTGTTGCGGACGTAGTGGACGAAGTTCGAGCCGATGAACCCGCAGCCGCCGGTCACGATGATGTTGTGGGGAACGAACGTCTCGTCGGGCATGTTGGTTTGGCTTCCTTGTGTGTAGAACTAACCGGGGTTCTCGGTCCCGGTTATGTGGATGCTCTCATTGTGCCACGTCTTTCCGGTCGACGGCGATCCGCGCGCACGGCATCGCGCCGCCGCATCGTCCGCACGCACCGTCGTCCCTCGCCGCACGACACCCCACGCCGCCGCGCTCCCGGGGTGAGCGTAGACTTGCGTAGCTTTCGATCCACGAAACGATCAAGGACGGCGGCGCATGGCATCACGGCTGGGCATCACGGGGGACAACAATCGCGGCGGCGCATCGCGCGCCCTCGGCAGCGCCGAGGCGTACGTGGACGGCCACCTGACGCGCCCCGCGCTCGCCTCGCTTGCCATCCTCACGTTCATCACGTTCGTGGGCAACTTCACGCAGCTGCAGCTCAGTCCCGCGCTGCCCACCATCGTGTCCGACTTCCACATCTCCGTGACCACCGGGCAGTGGCTCACGTCCATCTTCCAGCTCGTGATGGGCGTGATGGTCCCGCTCACCGCGTTCCTCACGCGCCGCTTCACCACGCGGCAGATCGTGCTCACGTCCATGGCGGTGTTCACCGTGGGCTCGCTGCTGGCGTGGCTTTCGCCGTCGTTCCTGCTCGTCATGGCCGGGCGTCTGCTCGAGGCCATCGGTACGGGCGTGATGTGGCCGGTGCTGCAGATCACCGTGTTCTCCATCTACCCGCTCTCGCGCCGCGGCACCGCGATGGGCACCGTGGGCATGGCGATGAGCGTGGCGCCGGCGCTGGGCCCCACGCTCGGCGGCGCGCAGACCGACACGTTCGGGTGGCGCTCCATATTCTTTTCCCTGACGGTGATCGGCGTGCTGTGTCTCACGCTCGCGTTCTTCGGGCTGCGCGACTTCGGCCGCGTGGACGCCTCCGCCAAGACCGACTTCTTCTCCGTGGGCCTTTCGGTGATCGGCTTCGGCGGGCTCATGTTCGGCTTCACCAACATCGAGGCGTATCCGTTCACGCATCCGATGGTGTGGCTGGTCACGCTCATCGGCGTGGCGGGCATCGCGTGGTTCGTGCTGCGGCAGGTGCGCGGGGCGCGGCGTCACGCGGCGGCCGAGGCGGCGGGCGACGACTCAGTGCAGCCTCCGCTGCTCGACCTTGGGGTGCTCAGGAACCGCAGCTTCACCGTGGGCACGATCTGCGCGGCGCTGAGCTTCTTCGCGTTCAGCTCGATCATGGTGATCATGCCGCTGTACATTCAGGACGACCGCGGCTTCTCCGCCACGATCAGCGGCCTGGTGATGATGCCCGGCGCGTTCGGCATGTGCATCTCGCAGTTCTTCGGCGGCAAGCTGCTCGACCGGCTCGGCGCGCGCCCGGTGGCGCTCACCGGCACCGTGGTGCTGCTGTTCGGCACCATCATGATGAGCCTGATCGGCACCGATACGTGGATCTGGTGGATCTCCATCTGGCAGTTCGTGCGCCAGATCGGCATGGGCTTCATCATCATGCCCATCACCACGTGGTCGCTCAACTGCCTGGAACCGGACGAGGTGTCCGCGGGGTCGGCGGTCACGAACACCGTGCGCCAGATCGCGGGCGCCATCGGCGCGCCGGTGCTCGTCATCCTCATGGAGACGCTCACCCGGCTGCACGGCGGCGACCACGTCCTCGCGAGCATCTTCGGCACCGAATGGACGCTGCGCGTAAGCGCCGGACTGGTGTTCGTGCAGCTGCTCATCGTGCTCTTCGGCGTCAAGGGCGCCGGCGCGGGGTCCACGCACGACGTGGTGCAGCGCGCACAGGCACGCGCCGCCCGCGTCCGCCGCGCGCGTCGCTGACGGTCCGACGGCACGCGGCGGGTTCGGATGTGCATACGGACGTTTCCGGGCCCAATTCCGTCCGTTTGCACATCCGCATACCGGCAACGGATGTGCATGCGGACATTCCGGAGGCCGATTCCGTCCGTTTGCACATCCGCATCGGAGCCCGGACGCCCATGCCGCATGATGTCGGCCACGGCGTCAGTCACGGCGTCAGTCACGGAATGAGCGAATCCAGTCCCGACGAACCATGGATTGAGCGAATCCAGTCCGGGAGCCGGCCAAAACAGGCGCCCCGGAACTCGATTCGCTCAATCCGCGAAATCGCCGCCGCACAATGAGCGGAATCAGTCCCGCGGGGAGACGGCAGCGGCAACGGAGCCGGAAGCGGCCGAGGAAGATCGCGAGCCACGAACCGCCGCAGCTCAGGCGCGCCCGGTGAGCGTCAGGAACACCAGCAGCACGTTCAGTGCGATGATGAGCACCGCCACGGCGATGAAGATCACGTGCTTGACCATGCCGTCCGCGTAGTCGCCCATGAGCTGCCGGTCGTGCGTGTAGCGCATCAGCGGCACGATGGCGAACGGGATGCCGATCGAGAGGATCACCTGCCCCACCACCAGCGCCATCGTCGGATTCGGCGCGAACCACAGCACCACCAGCGCCGGCACCAGCGTGACCACGCGGCACGCCCACATCGGCGCCTTGACGTGCAGCAGGCCGCGCATGATCTCCGCGCCCGCATACGTGCCCACCGACGTGGAGCTCAGCGACGAGGCCAGCAGGCCGATCGAGAAGATCACGCCGATGCCAGGGCCGAGCACCGAGACGATCGCGCGCTGCGCGCCCTCGATGGAATCCGTGCCCTGCATGCCGTACAGGCTGTTCGCGGCGATGAGCAGCAGCGACAGGTTCACCGTGCCGGCCAGCAGCAGCGCCCACACCACATCGATCTTCGATCCGTGCAGCAGCGTGCGGACGCTCGGCTTCTGCTCGCCGCCCGCGTAGTGGTCGTTGACCAGCGTGGAATGCAGGTAGATGGCGTGCGGCATCACGGTCGCGCCCAGCATCGAGGAGGCCATGAGCACCGAATCCGTGTCCGCGAAGCGCGGGATCATGCCGCCCAGCACGTCGCCCGGCGACGGCGGCGCTATGACGAGTCCCGCGATGAAGCCGAACGTGATGACCAGCAGCAGCGCGATCACGATCTTCTCGAACACGCGCTGCGTGCGCCCGCCCTCGAACATGAGCATCACCGTGGACACCGCGCCGATCACGCATCCGCCAACGAACAGCGGCAGGTTGAACAGCAGGTTCAGCGCGATCGCGCCGCCGATCACCTCCGCCAGATCCGTGGCGATGGCGATCACCTCGGCCTGCATGAAGAACATGAACCGGCCCGCATCGCTCATGCGCTCGCCCAGCAACTGCGGCAGCGACTTGCCGGTGACGATGCCCAGCTTGGCGGACTGGTACTGGATGAGCACGCTCATCGCGTTGGCGAGCACGAGCACCCACACCAGCAGGTAGCCGTAGCGCGCGCCGGACGTGATGTTCGCGGCCACGTTGCCCGGGTCCACATAGGCCACGGCCGCCACGAACGCGGGGCCCAGGATACTGGCGAGCGCATGGCCCTTGCGCTTGCCGTTCGCGCCGGCGCCGGTCCGCACGGCCTCGTGCGCGTGTCCGCGCTCCACGTCGATCTCCGCCTCGTGCCCGGCATGGCCCACCTGCACGCCGAGCTGCGGGAACTGCGTGGTCTCGCCGTCGGCGCTCGCGCCGGACGGCCAGTAGCTCGCGTAGTCGTCGTGCCCGCCGTGGCGCCGGCGGCCGAAGCCGGTGCCCGTGGGCGCCTTGGCGTCGAGCCACTTGCCCGCGCCGGGCTTGCCCTGTGCCGCGTCCCGCGTCGCGTTCTGCGCTGCGCCCGCCGCCTCGTCTGACGTCGCGGCCGTGCCGTTGCCGCTGTGCGATGCCATGCCGATGCCTGCCGTCGCCGATGCCGATGCCGTCGAATCGCCGTTCGTTCCCCTGTTGCCGCCGTTCACGGCCGCGTCGTCGCGCTCAATTGCCATATGCCGATGCGCTCCTCTTCGTTCTGTTCCGTGGCACGTTGTACCCCCGTCGCGCGACGAGCATGTTACCGCTCTCACCCTGCGACGCGGGACGCCCGGCCCACGTCGCGCACACATCCTGCGCCACGCGGAGCACCGACCCATCATCATGTGCACGTCGTGCGTCGTGCGTCACTCGGAGCGCCACCACCGTCACGCGGAGCGGACGCTCCCCGTGACGCACCACCGCAAAACCCCGGAATTTCAACGATTTAACCACTCGCGTCACATGGAGCGGACGCTCCGCGTGACGCAGATGCCGCTCCCGGTGACGCATGGGCCGGCCCACGTTGCGCGACATTGCGCGTCGCGACGAAAGCGGCGGCTACGAACGCGGCACGTCCTGCCCGGGGCACGCGTGCAGCACGCCCTGCATGGCCCGCTTCTCCGAGCCCGTCACGCTGAGCGCGTATTTGGCCTTGACGCCGATCTGCCGCGCCACGTACGCGCATCGGTACGCCTTGTCCGGCGGCAGCCAGTACGCGGCCGACGCGCTGCCCTTCTCCTCGTTGGTCGGTCCGTCCACGGCGAGCAGGTTGAGCGGGTCGTTGCCGAACTGGTAGCGCCGCGCCGTGTTCCATGCGCTCGCGCCCGACTTCCACGCGTTCTCCAGCGCCACCACGTGGTCGATCTGCACCGCCGCGCTGGTGCCTGCGCCGCGCGTGAACGCGATGGTCGCGCCGGTGTACGGGTCGTGCAGCGTACCGGACTTCACCTGGCATCCGCCGGGTTTGGTGAACGTCACGTCGGTCAGGTCTCGCGCCAGCACCGCCTCGCGCACGTCGCATCCGTCGCCATCATCGTCGGTCTGGCGGAATCCGAACGCGTCGCGGTCGTACGCGGACCCCGGGCGCGGATCGTCCACCACCGCGAGCGCGTTCAACGCATCCGCCGCGCCGCCCACGGCCGTGTACAGACCGGTGAGGCGCCCAATCGCCGGACTGAGCCTGGGCAGCGCGATGCCCACGATCACGCCGAGCGCCACGGCCGCCGCGAGCGCGATCGCCGCGCGTCCGCGCACGGTGGCGGTGAACGACGCGTTGCGGTAGCGGGCGTCGGCGCGCGAATCACGCCGCGGATTGCGCGGCTGGCCCCGATGCCGGCGTCGCGCCGCTTGGCGTGGTATGTGCGGTATGCGTGGTCGGTCAGGCATGGGCGCCCGATCAGGCGTACGAGAACGTCATCGGGTCGTGCCCCATGCGCCCGTCGCCGTCGAGCGCGTCGATCGCCGCATGCTCCTCGGGCGTGAGCGCGAAGCCGAACAGGTCGATGTTCTCGCGCTGACGCGCCGCGTGCGCCGACTTGGGGATGATGATCGTCCCGTTCTCCACGTGCCAGCGCAGGATCGCCTGCGCCGGGCTCACGCCGTGCGCGGCCGCGATGCGTTCGATCGTGCCGTCGCCGGCCGCCAGATCCTTGCCGCGCGCCATCGGCGAGTACGCCTCCACCGCGATGCCGTGTGCCTTGCAGAACGCCACCGTCTCGCGCTGCTGCCACGTGGGATGGATCTCCAGCTGGTTGATCGCCGGCCAGTCGCCGGTCTCGTCGTGCAGACGCTCCAGATGCTCAGGCAGGAAGTTGCACACGCCCAGCGTGCGGATGCGGCCCTCGTTGCGCAGCTTCCTCATGGCCTTCCAGCTCACGTCGCTGCGCCAGTCGAACGGCGTGGGCCAGTGGATCATGTACATGTCCACGTAGTCGAGCCTGAGGAGCCCGATCTGACGGTCGAACGCCTTGAGCGTGGAGTCGTAGCCCTGCTCGGAGTCGCGCAGCTTCGTGGTGACCCACAGGTCGCGGCGACGCTCGCCCGTGGTCCATCCGCCGGCCTCGAGCGCGCGGCCCACGCCGCCCTCGTTGTTGTAGCCCGCGGCGCCGTCGATGTGGCGGTATCCGGCGGCCAGCGCGGATTCGACCACCGGGGTGACGCCCTCGTCGTCGATGCGCAGCACGCCCAGTCCCACCTGCGGGATGCGGTTGCCGTCCGCCAGTTCGATCATCGGGACCTTGGCGGCGTCCTTGTCCAGTTCGCTCATGTTCGCTCCTCGCTCTGTTGCTGCGTGTTCTGCGTGTTCTGCGTGTTCTGCCTGTCAGCTTCTGCCGGTCTTCTGTTCGTCGGCCCCTGCCTGTCAGCGGTAGTCGACGTCCCACGTGATGTGGCGCTCGTGCTTGAGGAAGTGCCATGCGGAGACGCGGTCGGCGTCCGTGTCGCCCATGAGCGCGCGCACGGCCAGCGCGGTCTGCGCGCCGAACGGCAGCGCGGCGAAGTGCGCGTACGAATCCCAGCCGTCCTCGGCCTCGGTGCGTGCGTCGTGGTCGTCGGTGTAGCCGTAGCCGGCCGCGTTCGACCAGCCGAAGAAGCACAGGCCCCACGCCTTGTGCTCGTTGAGCTCATGCTCGAAGGCGTCCGCGGCGGCCAGATCCTCCGCGGTGGCGCCGTACGACTTCGCGCGGGCGTCGGCCAGCTCGCGCCAGTTCTCGGGGACCTCGGCGGGGCGCGCGATCGAGTGCGGCAGGTCCTCCTCGGCCACGATGCGCATCGGGGTGCCGCTCGTCACGCCCTCCAGCAGCAGGCCCAGATCGCGCGCGGGGGCGTTCGGCGGGATGTTCGCCAGCACGTCGGCGAGGCGGCTGCGGCGCGCCTCCTTGCCCGCGGTCGTGCCCGTGCCGGTGCTCTGTTCGTGCTGTTCGCGCTCGCTCATGTGCGCTCCTTGGTCTGTTCGTGGTCTGGTTCGTGATCGTCGTGGTTGGGGCGTGGTCGCGGTCGCGGTCGTCGCAGGCGCACGGCCGCGTCGGCACGTCGTGCGCGTCGCGACCGCCGCGCCATGTGCCGACGTCGCATCGCACGACGTCGGCGCGATGCACGATCGGTACCTGACGCGACGCCTGACGCGCTCGCCGTTCGACGTCGCCGCATCGTCGTACGCGCCATATGACGATCGACGCGCCGCGTGCCGGGCGTCGGACCCCGGGCTCCGACGTGTCCGCCCATGCTCTGGGCCGATTATATGTCGGGCGACCAACCTGAACCGTGCCGACGACCGGCTACGAACGGCGCCCGGGATGCCCGTGGAACCAACGCCGGGCATCGTTCGACATCATCCGCATCCGCGCGCGTCTTCCGGTCGCCGGTCGGTCGCCGCCCCTCCCGGGCAAGCGAAGCCTCGGGTTTTATCAGAATCGGCGGAATCACGCCACCGGCATCCGAAACCCGGGCCTTCCCTTGCCGAACGCGAACCCCGATCATCGGTCCTTGGGCACGCGAACGGCCGGGTTTCCTCATCGGCCGTTGGAATGACGCCGATCCGCCCGAAACCCGGGCCTTCCCTTGCCGGATGTGCACCCATCCCAGCAAACGAAGAGCCTAGTTTTCCCAGAATCGGCGGAATGACGCCACCGGCATCCAAAACCCGGGCCTTCCCTTGCCGAACGCAGACTCCGGCCGCCGGTCTTCAGGCAAACGAAGGACCGAGTTTCCCCGAAATCGGCGGAATCACGCCACCGTCCGCCAAAACTCGGGCCTTCGCTTGCTGAGAGTCGTGTCGACGCGCGGCGCACGACGTGCCGCGGTGCACACGACGTGCCGCGGCGCGTACGACGCACACGACGCGCACGACGCGCTGCGCACGCCGGCTCCACGCGCACGACGCGCTGCGCACACCGGCTCCACGCGCACGACGTTCCACGCGAACGACGCCCCGCGCGCTAGCACGGATCGCCCCGAAAAACAAGTAGTGACTTTCGCCCGCCGACCGCCTACTGTGCTGAATCAGGTGTGGCCGAGGCCCGTCGTCGAACGGCGCCGCGGCCCGATTCCCGTACGAACAACGCAATCCAGCGAAAGCGAACGAACGATCATGACCAACAGCACCACGCCCTCCGCCGCAACGCAGGCAACGTCCGCGACCCCCGAGCAGCCCGCCAAGCCCGGCCGCCTCGGCACGCGCGACTACATCTTCATCGGCGTGTACACCGTCCTGTACTTCGTGCTCATCTGCGTGGCCGCGATGATCGCGAACCTCATCCCCGGCGGCCAGCTGTTCATGGGCCTCGCCTGCGGCATCCTGGGCGGCGTGCCGTACATGCTCGTGCTCATGAAGTCCCGCAACTTCGGCGCGGTGACGATCGTGGGCGTGCTGCTCGCGCTCATCATGGGCGTCATCCACGGCAACTGGTACACCATCGTCACCGCCGTGGTGGCGGGCGTGGCGGCCGACCTCATCGCGCGCGCCGGCGGCTACCGCAAGCTCGGCCTCAACATCGTCTCGGCGGGCGTGTTCAACCTGTGGAACCTCGGCCTGTTCCTGCCGTTCTACATCGGGCGCAACGACTACCTCGCCGCGATGGCCGCGAAGAAGGGCGCCGAATGGGCCGACGGCATGGCGAACCTGTTCCCCACGTGGATGCTTCCGGTGATCGTCCTCATGGGCGTGGCGGGCGGCCTGATCGGCGCGTGGATCGCCAAGCTGCTCATGCGCAAGCACTTCCAGCGCGCGGGACTGGTCTGATCCGCGCGATCCGCGCTCCGCGCCGCATCGCACAGTCGCACAGTCGCCTAGTCGCACCGCATAGTCTCACCACACAATCGCACCGCATGATCGCATGAACTTCGCCACCTCCTCCTACCGCGGCATCCTCAGGTTCGATCCGCGCACCAAGATCCTCTTCACGCTCACCGTGGGCGCGTTCTGCCTGACGCTGCTCGGCGGCAACTCGGCCACGGCCGGCGCGATCCGCTGGGCGCTCACGGCCGTCTCGTTCCTGCTGCTCGGCGTGTGCGGCCGCGTGCGAGCGGCGGCGTGCTTCGCGCTGATGCTCGCGGCGTCGTATGCGCTGGCCGAGTGGGCGCTGCCGCACGTGGGCGGGTTCCTGGGCTGGTTCATCTACGCGGGCATCGGCATGACCACGCAGACGCTGCCCAGCGCGGTGGCCGCGTACTGGCTGCTGTTCACCACCACGGCGGACGAGCTGATCGCCGCGCTGCAGCGGGCGCACGTGCCGCAGGCGGTAACGATCCCGCTCGCGGTGATGTTCCGCTTCTTCCCGACCGTGACGGCCGAAGCGCGGCAGATCAACGACGCGATGCGCATGCGCGGCGTGCACGTGGGCGGCGGCAAGGCGTCGGAGATGTTCGAGTACCGCGTGGTGCCGATGGTGACGAACTCGGTGAAGATCGCGGACGAGCTGAGCCAAGCGGCGTTGACGCGCGGACTCGGCGCCTCGCCCACGCGCACGAGCATCGCGCGCATCGGGTTCGGCTGGGCCGACGCGCTGCTGATCGCGGGCTGCGCGGCATGCTTCGGCGCACTGGCGTGCGTGGGATTCGGGGTGCTGGCATGACACTCAGAAGAAGGGACCCGACTTCTGAGTGTCCTCGGCGGGAAGACACGCTCCGGCGGCGGGGAACAACGGCCATATTGCAAGGATCGTTCCGCGCGTCCGCGGGCTGCTATCCGGCATGGACACTCAGAAGAAGGGTCCCTTCTTCTGAGTGCGCCCCTCGCGCGCAAGAGAGGATACTTTCTGCCGATGAACTCTGGTTTCTTGCGGCGTTCGCGTCCGTCGCGTGCCATCATCGACCCGATGTCCCGCTTCGGAAAGGTCTGACCGCATGATTCGCTTCGATCACGTCTCCTTCGAGTACGCGGGCGGCATGCACGCCGGCGTCACGGACCTCGACTTCCGCATCCATGCCGGCCAGACCGTGCTGCTGTGCGGCGACTCCGGCTGCGGCAAGACCACCGTGACCCGTCTCATCAACGGCCTTGCGCCGCACTACTTCGACGGCACGCTCACCGGCCGCGTCACCGTGGCGGGCCTCGACACCGCGAACGCCTCGGGAGGGCTCGCGGGCATCGCGCAGCACGTGGGCTCGGTGTTCCAGAACCCCAAGAGCCAGTTCTTCACGCTCGACGTGACCGGCGAGCTGGCGTTCGCCTGCGAGAACTTCCGCATGCCGCCGGCTGAGATCCGCGAGCGCATCGGCGCCGTGGCGCGCGACTTCCACATGGAGGACCTGCTGGGCCGGCCCATCACGGCGCTGTCCGGCGGGCAGAAGCAGAAGGTGGCGTGTGCCTCGGTCTCCACGGCCGGCCCGGACGTGCTGGTGCTGGACGAGCCGAGCAGCAATCTGGACGCGCGCGCCATCGAGGATCTGCGCGGCATCGTGGCGCTGTGGAAGCGGCAGGGCAAGACCGTGGTGATCGCGGAGCATCGCCTGTACTGGCTGGACGGGCTCGTGGACCGCGCGCTGTATCTGCGCGACGGCCGGCTCGAGCGCGAGATGAGCGGCGACGAGCTGCGCGCGCTGTCCGACGACGAGCGGCTCGGGCTGGGGCTGCGTCCGGTGCGCGCCGAGCAGATCGCGGCGCAGGCGGCGGCGATGATGCGTTCGGCGGATGCGGCGCAGACCCCGGACATGACCGACGCGGCGGAGACGCCGAACGCGCCGGGCGTGCCCGATGGAACGATTGCGGCGGTCGCGACGCGCACGAACGCCGCGACCGATACGCCGACGCCCTCCCGCGGCGACTACGTCGTCGACCGCTTCTCCTACACGTACCGACGCGCCAAGGCGCCGACGCTGAGCGTCGACCGCGCCACGCTGCCCGCGGGCCGCGTCACCGCGGTCACCGGCTTCAACGGCGCCGGCAAGTCGACGTTCGTGCGCTGCCTGCAGGGGCTGGACCGGCGCTGCAAGGGCGATCTGGTGACGCCGCCTCCCGATTCCCGCGCGCTCAACCGCAAGGCGCGTCTGAAGGCCTGCTTCACCGTGCTGCAGGACGTGAACTGCGAGCTGTTCACCGAGTCGGTGCTCGACGAGGTGCTGCTGGCCATGCCGGAGCGCGGCGACCGCGATGGGCAGCAGGACGCCGACGCCGCACCCGCAGAATCCGCCGCATCCGCAGAATCCGCGCGCGAGCAGGCCGCCCGCGGCATCCTCGCGCGCCTCGACCTGGCCGACGTGGCCGACCGGCATCCGCTGTCCCTCTCCGGCGGGCAGAAGCAGCGCGTGGCGATCGCCGCGGCGCTGGCGTCCGCGCGCGGCATCATCATCTTCGACGAGCCGACCAGCGGCCTCGACATGCGCCACATGCGTCAGGTGGCCGGGCTGCTGCGCGGGCTCGCGGCGAGCGGGCGCACGGTCGTGGTGGTGACGCACGACCCGGAGTTCGCGCTGTGCGTGGCCGACGACGTGCTCACCATCGACCACGGGCGTGCGGTCGACGCCTACCCGCTGCGCGTCGCGAACGCCGCGGACCCTGCTCACGACCGACGCGATCCGCACGACGTCCTCGACGCCGCGAACGCCCGGCGTCTGGTGCGCGCGCTCACCGCCCGCACCGCGTCCGTCGCGGCAGACGCAGCGTGACGCGCCGCACTCGTCGTGTACCCCGCACCGTCGTGCACCCCACATCCGCCGCGTACCCCGCACCCGTCGCGCGCCCCGCGCCGCACCCGTCCAACCGTCCGCCCCGCTTTTTGTAGGATTCGGCAACCCCGAATCGGACGATCGGGCCTAGAGTGATCACATTGGAACCATGTGCCGCGCGACGCCCGCACCCCGCCGCCGTCGCCGCACCCGAGCCCGGTCACGCATCCGAACGCCCGAGCCCGATCCCGGCCGCGCCTCGCCGCGGACACACGGACCACACGGACAGGAGTCACGCAATGCTTCAGGAATACACCACGCCCGGCGAGTCGATCACCGTGGCCGACGACGAGACGATCTTCAGCCTGCTCGCCGACCGTCTGGAACGCACCGGCGCGGACACGGTGATCGCCAGCCGCAAGACCGGTCCCGGCAGCTGGGCGAACATCACCACCGGCGAGTTCCATCATCTGGTGCGCGAGGCCGCGAAGGGCTTCATGGCGTTCGGCATCGAGCGCGGCGACGCGGTGACGATCTTCTCCTCCACGCGCTGGGAATGGGGCGTGCTCGACTTCGCGCTGGCGGCGATCGGCGCCGTGAGCGTGCCGATCTACGACACCGACTCCGCCGCGCAGGCGCAGCGCATCCTCAACGACTCGAACGTGAAGCTGGCCATCGCGGACGACGAGGAGCGCTTCCACCGCCTGTACACGGTGATGGATCAGTGCCCCGCGCTGCGCCGCATCCTCATGCTCGACAACAACGCGATGGGCGCGCTGCAGGGGCTGGGCGCGTCGGTCACGGACATCGAGCTCAACCGCCGCATCGCCGCCGGCCGCGCGGACGACCTCGCCACGATCGTGTACACGTCCGGCTCCACGGGCGCGCCCAAGGGCGCCGAGCTGACGCACCGCAACTTCGTCTCGATCGTCAAGGCCGCGAGTCTGGCGCTGCACGAGATGATCACCGACGACCATCCGCGCCTGCTGCTGTTCCTGCCGCTCGCGCACTGCTTCGCGCGCTTCATCCAGTACGCGTCCATCGCCTCGGACGACGGCGTGGTGGGCTATCTGCCGGACACGCGCTCGCTGCTGCCGGACCTGCGCTCGTTCCAGCCGACGTACCTGCTGGGCGTGCCGCGCGTGTTCGAGAAGGTGTACAACGCGGCGTCGCGCAAGGCCGGCTCGGGCTGGAAGGGACGCCTGTTCGCCAAGGCCGCGGCCGCGGCGATCGCGTGGTCGCGCACCGAACAGGCGGGCGAGCGTCCCACGGCGAAGCAGGTGGCGGAGCGCGCGATGTTCGAGACGACCGTGTATCGCACGGTGCGCGGGGCTCTGGGCCCGAGGATCCGCTACGTGGCGTGCGGCGGCGCGCCGCTCTCGCTCGATCTGGCGCACTTCTTCAACGGCATCGGGCTGCCGATGATCCAGGGCTACGGCATGACGGAGACCGCGGCGCCGTTCGCCGCCACGCGCGTCACGGACAACGTGATCGGCACGGTGGGCCAGCCCGCGCCCGGCTCCTCGGTGCGCATCGGCGAGGGCGGCGAGCTGCAGGTCAAGGGGCCGAACGTGTTCCGCGGCTACCACAACCTGCCCGCCAAGACGGCCGAGGCGTTCACGTCCGACGGGTGGCTCAGGACCGGCGATCTCGCGACGATCGACGACGACGGGCGCATCACGATCACCGGGCGCATCAAGGACATCATCATCACGGCGGGCGGCAAGAACGTGTCGCCGATCCCGCTGGAGGAGGAGATCGCCAAGTGCCCGATCGTGGAGCACGCGGTGGTGGTGGGCGACCAGCGCCCGTTCATCGGCGCGCTGGTGACGCTCGACCCGGAGGGGCTGGCCGCGTGGTTGCCGACGCGCAAGCTGCCGGCGGACATGCCGCTCGAGGAGGCGGCCGCGAACGACGAGGTGCGCGCGGAGATCCAGACGTACGTGGACCGCGCCAACGCGACGGTCTCGCGCGCCGAGTCCGTGCGCAAGTTCGTGGTGCTGCCCGTGCAGCTCACGCAGGACAACAAGTGCCTCACGCCGTCGCTCAAGGTGGTGCGTCCGGCCGTGAACCGCGTGTTCGCGGACGTGATCGACCGCGATCTGTACGCCGGCAAGCGCTGAGTCGGCACGCCGTCCGGAACCACACCCAGGACCATCGTCGGATGTGCATCCGGACGACGAGACGACGAATATCGTCCGAAACCACACCCGGAACCGTCATCGGATGTGCATCCGGACGGACGACGGAACGGCGAATATCGTCCGAAACCACACCCGGGACCATCGTCGGATGTGCATCCGGACGGCGGACACGTCCGAAGCACGTCCGAAGCACGTCCGAAAACGCGGCAGGGGCCCGACTCCGCAATGGAATCGGGCCCTGCCCATGCATGCGTCGCGTTACGCGACGGGCCGGCAGCATCCGGCGCACCGCGTCAGCCCGCTAGCGCACCGGTGCCGATACCGGCTCAGTGCTGGTTGTTGAGACGGTGGTACATCTCGGACAGCTGCAGTTCCTTCTCGAACTGACGAGCGTCGGTCTTGTCGTCGATCACGGCGAGCTCCACGCCAGCCATGCGAGCGAAGTCCTCCCAAGCCTCGCGGCCCACGGAGGTGGTCATGCAGGTGTGGTGCGAACCACCGGCGGTGATCCAGCACTGCACGGCGGTCTTCAGGGACGGCTGCGGCTTCCACACGGCGCGGGCGCACGGCAGCTCCTTGAGGGAGCCCTGCGGCTCGACGACGTCCACGACATCCATGAGCAGACGGAAGCGCTCGCGCTCGTCGGCCATGGAGACCACGACGGCGTCCTTCTTCGGCTTGCCGGAGAAGACCAGACGCACCGGGTCGGCCTTGCCACCGATGCCCAGCGGGTGGATCTCCAGCTTCGGCTTCGCGATGGTGCCGATGGCCGGGGAGACCTCGAGCATGTGGGAGCCCATGTCAAGCTCGTTGCCCTCGGTGAAGTTGTAGGAGTAGTCCTCCATCAGGGAAGCGCCGCCCTCAAGGCCGTAGCCCATCACGGCGCCGATGCGCACCAGCACGGAGGTCTTCCAATCGCCCTCGGCCGAGAAGCCCCAGCCGTACTCAGCGGGGAAGCGCTGCGGGCCGACGCCCGGCAGCTGCGGCAGAGCGCCCAGATCCTCGAAGTTGTCGATGCCGGCGGTGCAGCCGTTCTCGCGCATCATGTTGACCATCGCGGCCTCTTCCTTGGCGGCGATGAACAGGGAATCGTACTTGGCGTCCAGCAGAGCCGGATCAACGTCGTACTTGGCCTTGTAGTCCTCGATGAGAGCCTTGACCTGATCGTCCTTCACCTTGTCGTAGGCGGCGACGAGCTCGTTCACGGCCCAGGTGTTGATGGAGGCGCCGAACACGCGCTCGGCCTCGGTCTTGTCGCCCTCGGTGACGGCGACGTTACGCATGTTGTCGCCCCAACGCATGACCTTCATGTTGTTGGACGCATCCCAGCCGGCGCAGGCGCGAGCCCAGGTGCCGATCTTGGCGGCAACCTCAGGGTCGGTGTAGTGGCCGACGACGATCTTGCGCTGGATGCCGAGACGGGACACGATGTAGCCGAACTCGCGGTCGCCGTGGGCGGCCTGGTTCAGGTTCATGAAGTCCATGTCGATGGTCTCCCACGGGATCTCCTTGTGGTGCTGGGTGGCCAGCTGCAGCAGCGGCTTGGTCAGCACTTCGAGACCGCGGATCCACATCTTCGCCGGGGAGAAGGTGTGGCACCAGGCGATGACGCCGATGACGTTCGGGTTGGCGGAGGCTTCGACCATGAACTGCTTGACGCCGTCGGAGGACTTCAGCGTGGGCTTGAGGACGATCTTGGCCGGGATCACGCCGGTCTTGTTGAGGTAGTCGACCATCTCAGCAGAGTGGGCGGCAACCTGACGCAGGGCTTCCTCACCGTAGAGGTCCTGCGAACCGACGCCGAACCAGATTTCCTTGCCCTCGAAGGGGTTTTCCATTGCCATGATTGGCTCCTTTGACTTCATTGTGGTGGTGTTAAGTTATAAATCTTTGGGTGCGGGGCTGGCGGGAGGGCCGGTTTGGGGCTCCCCTCAGTCAGCTTCGCTGACAGCTCCCCTCAGTGAGGGGAGCCTAGGGAAACTGCGCGTCGCAAGGCGCTCCGCGTCTCCGCTCAGTGCTGACCGTAGACGTTCTGGTAGCGGTCGTTGAGCTTGTCGATGTCCGCCTGCGGGATCTCGATGATGTCGCCGAGCTGCTTGGCGGCCCACATGGTGTGTGCGACTTCCTCGGTCATGGCGGCGGCCTTGACGGCGGCTTCCGCGTCCTTGCCGATGGTGAAGGGGCCGTGGTTCTGCATGAGGACGGCCGGGGACTTCGGGTACTTCTTGAGGGTCTCGACGACGCCCTTGCCGATGGCTTCGGAGCCGATGAGGCGGAACGGGCCGACCGGCACCGGGCCGCCGAACTCGTCGCCCATCATGGTCAGGCCGCAGGGGATGTTCTGGCCGGTGGCCGCCCACGCGGTGGCGTAGGTGGAGTGGGTGTGGACGACGCCGTAGACGTCGGGCATGTTGCGGTAGATGTAGGCGTGGGAGGCGGTGTCGGAGGACGGGGCCTCGGTGCCGTCGACGACGTTGCCGTCGAGATCGCACACGACCATGGAGCCGGGGGTGAGGTACTCGTAGCGCACGCCGGAGGGCTTGATGACGAAGAGGTCGGCGGTGCGCAGGCGCTGGGAGACGTTGCCGGCGGTCCAGACGACCAGATTCCACTTGATGAGCTGCTCGTGCAGGGTGGCGACGACCTCGCGCACCTGCTTGACCTCGGCCCTGACTTCGGGACCGTAATCAGCCAACGTTGCCATGATGGGCTACCTTTCTGACGGTGGTTGTTCGATTGTTGGGTTGTTGTTCGTAAAAAGGTTCCGGGATCCGGAGGCTCACTTGCTTTCCAGATCGATGTTGCGGATTGCGCTCTTCTCGATGGCGAGGCCGGCCTGGAAGCGGGCGAAGAAGTTCTCGAAGCCTTCCACGTCCTTCGGGTCGGGCTGCTCGGTGGTGGACTCGGCGTCCTTGAAGACGCGCTGGTCGAGGTAGTCGGCCAGCGGCCACGGGGTGTGCCACAGGTAGTCGGCGAGCACGGCCATGCCCCAGGCGCCGCCCTCGGCCGCGGTGGACATCACCTTGATCGGGGTGTCGAACGCGGCGGCGAGGATCTTCTGCGCGACCTTCGGCGTGGTGAAGATGCCGCCGTGGCCCACGAGGGAGTCGATCTTGACCTCCTCGTCCTTGGTCATGACGTCCATGCCGATCTTGACCGGGGAGAAGGCGCTGAACAGCTGGGCGCGCATGAAGTTCGCGAGGTTCATGTGGGCTTCGGGGCTGCGGGCGAAGAGCGGACGGCCCTCCTCGAGGCCGGCGAGGAATTCGCCGGAGCGGAACGGGTAGTTGATGAGGCCGCCGCAGTTGGCGTCCGCCTGGTCGCTGATGGCCGCGCGGAACAGGGTGCCGTAGAGGGCGCCGGTGCTCACGGGCTGGTCGATGGCCTTGGCGAAGTCGCCGAACAGGCCCACCCAAGCGTTGAGGTCGGAGGTGAAGTTGTTGGCGTGGCTCATGCCGGCCAGATCGCCGGCCGGGGTGGTGACGAGGTCCACTTCCGGGTGCAGGCGGGCGAGCTTCTTCTCCAGAACGACCATCGCGAAGATGGAGGTGCCGGCGGAGACGTTGCCGGTGCGCACGCGCACGGAGTTGGTGGCCACCATGCCGGTGCCGGCGTCGCCTTCCGGCGGGGCCAGCACGATGCCGGGCTTGAGGTAGCCGTCCACGTCGAGGAGCTTGGCGCCTTCCTCGGTGAGCTCGCCGGCCGGGGTGCCCGCCACGAGCGGGGTGGGCAGGAGGTCCTCGATCTTCCACGGCTGGGAGGCGATCTCGGGCAGCGCGTCGAACTTGCGCAGGAACTCGGCCTCGTAGGTCTTGGTGGTGGGGTCGATCGGGAACATGCCGGAGGCGTCGCCCACGCCGAGCACCTTCTTGCCGGTGAGCTTCCAGTGGACGTAGCCGGCGAGCGTGGTGATGAAGTCGACCTTGGAGACGTGCTCCTCCTTGTTGAGCACGGCCTGGTAGAGATGCGCCACGGACCAGCGCTCGGGGATGTTGTACTGGAACAGGTCGGAGAGCTTGAGGTGCGCCTCGTGCGTGTTGGTGTTCTGCCAGGTGCGGAACGGGACGAGCTGCTCGCCGTCCTTGTCGAACGCGAGGTAGCCGTGCATCATGGCGGAGAAGCCGATGTGCCCGATGCGGGTCAGACGCTCGCCGTACGCGTTGTAGACATCGTTGGCCATGGCGGCGTACGCCACCTGCAGGCCGTGCCACACCTCGGCGAGGTCGTAGCTCCACAGGCCGTCCACGAGGTGGCTGGCCCACTGGTAGTCGCCGGACGCGATGGTGCGGTACTGATCGTCGATGAGCACCGCCTTGATGCGGGTGGAACCGAACTCGATGCCGAGGGACGTGCGTCCGCCGCGGATCTTCTCGGCGAACTCCTGAGGCGAAACCTCGCTGCTGGCAGCCATGTGCAACTCCTTGTCGCGAATCTTGGTGTGTGGCGTAATCGTCTGTGTGGTCGTGTTGCTTCGTATGTGCCGGCCGGTCGCCGCTAGGCGCGGTGCCTGCCGGGCCACGAGCGGACCAGTGGGTCGTGCACGGACGGTCGCGAGGCGCTGCGCGCGTTCGCGTTGTGTACGTTCACAAGCCACCGGGCACCCGGTGCGGATGCGTCGGCGAAGGCCGGGGTTCCAACCGTTCGCCGTGCATCCATCGGTATCAATCTCCATTAATTGAGCGTCTGCGCGAGGCTCTGTTGTGAGCGCTCACATCGTCATGCCCAACAATAGCGCATCGTGCGCCGCAACGCACCGGCGCGTCATGAAACGGCGGACGAATCGCACCGCGTCACGCGCGCCGGAACGCCGCGGCATCACCATGCCGAAGCCGAGGCGCGGAGCCGGATCACTTGGACCAGAAGCTCTGGATCTCCTCCAGCGTGCGGCCCTTGGTCTCCGGGACCAGGAACTTCACGCCGAGGAACGCGATGAGATCCATCGCGGCCCAGAAGATGAACGTGCCGCCGCCCCAGGAGGAGAACATCATCGGGGTGAACTGGGCCACCAGGAAGTTCGCGCCCCACAGGAACACGGTGCACAGACCGGCGGCGCGGCCGCGCAGGTAGGTCGGGAACAGCTCGGAGATCATGACCCACGTGACCGGGCCCATGGAGAACGCGAAGGACGCGATCACGAGGCAGGCGAAGAGCAGCGTGGCGTAGCCGCTCCAGCCGAGCAGCATGGACAGGCCCATGAGGAAGTAGAAGACGCACATGCCGAGGGAGCCGGCGAGCATCAGCGGCTTGCGGCCGAGGCGGTCGATGAGGTACATGCCCACCACGGTGAACACGAGCTCGACGAGGCCGATCAGCGTGGAGCACAGGAAGGACGCGGTGTCGCCCTGGAAGATCGGCTTGAAGATGGTCGGCGCGTAGTAGGAGATGGCGTTCTGGCCCACGGCCTGGTTGAAGATGGCCAGGAAGATGCCCACGAGCATGGCGTGCGCCAGCGGGGCGTGGAACAGGTCGGAGAGCTTGCCCTTGGCGTTCTCCTCGATGGAGGCCTCGATCTCGGCGGCCTCCTTCTTGGCGGAGGCGGTGCCGCCGATGCGCTCGAGCACCGCGAAGCCCTTCTCCTTGTTGCCGTTCTGCAGCAGGAAGCGCGGGGACTCCGGGGACAGCGCGAGGGCGATGAAGAGGATCAGCGCCGGCAGCGCGCCGATGCCCAGCATCCAGCGCCAGGCCTTGTCGGCGAAGTCGGACTCGATGCCGCCCATGCCGGCGATCCAGAAGTTGATGAGGTTGGTCAGGAAGATGCCCAGGATGGTGAGCAGCTGGTACATCGAGGACAGCGTGCCGCGGTACTTGGCCGGGGCGCACTCGGTGATGTACGTGATGGCCAGCGAGGAGGCGAGGCCGATGCCGACGCCGCCGAGGATGCGGGCGATGATCATGGAGGTCGGGTCGTTGACCATGGCGGACCAGAGGGCGGCCACGAAGAAGGCCGCGGCGCCGATCAGCAGCACCGGGCGGCGGCCGATGCGGTCGGAGATGAAGCCGGAGACGCCCACGCCGATCACGCCGCCGATCATGATGGAGGAGATGATGAGGCCCTCGAGCGCCGGGCTCAGCGTCCACAGCGCGGACAGGTACGTGATGGCACCCGAGATGCTGACGGTGTCGTAGCCGTACAGCAGACCGGCCAGACCGGCGCTCACCGCCAGAATGACCACATACTTCATGGAGCCCTGCTTCTCGCCGGCGCTCGTTGCAGTCTGAGACATTGTTCTTCCCTTGATTTGTTTCACCCTTTTGGACCCCTTCGCTCGCAGGGATACTGCCTTGTTTCCTCACCCGGGCGGGCGACTGGGTCCAGCCAATCGATCATGACCACCCAAAAGCGATCATCGTCGATAACCGAGACGATGTTATCGCTCACAGTCGGTGGTGTCAAAAAGGGTTATAACCGTTGCAAACATTGTCTTATACGGCGTGTCGCGAGGCGGTGTGAGCAATCATACACTGGATGATTGCCAGACGAATCCGCAGGGCGCGCGACGCCGGATGAAAGCGATTGCGCCGCGACGGCCGCACACCAAACGATCAGTTTCGATCACGGCGTCACGCCATCGCACACGCCGCTTCCGCACCGTCGCGCACGCGTCGCCGCACGCCGCTTCCGCACCACTTTCACGCCGTCGGCACACGTTGCACACGCGTCGCCGCGTGCCGTCGCCCACGCCATTGCGCACGCGCCGCATGCGCGTCGCCGCATGCCGTCTCGCACACGCCACTTCCACGCCACCTCCATGCCGCTTTCACGCCGTCGCGCATGCGCTGCATGCGCTTTACGCGCTCGTGTGTTGCACGCGCGTCGCCGTTCGCCGTCGCCGCACGCCATCGCCCACACCATCGCCCACGAGCCGCGCTCCGCGTCACGTGGAGCGCCCCCATCGTCACGCGGAGCGTCCGCTCCCGGTGACGCACCACCCCAAAACCCCGGAATCCCAACGTTCCCATCTACCCCGTCACGCGGAGCGGACGCTCCCCGTGACACATGCCGCGCTCCCCGTGACGCGCAACACCCTTCCCGCAGCACAGCACGTCCCCGCACGCCACGCCCCCGCGCGCCACCACCGTCACGCGGACCGCGCCGTGCGTCACGCGGACCGTGCGTCATGCGGACCGCACACCCTCAAAACCCCGGAATTCCGCCAATCCCAGCACCGCGTCCGAAACGCCCGCGCGACCCACGTGACGCAACCCTCCCCTTCACCGTCACGCGGACCATGCGACGCGGCCATGCCCATCGCCATTGGGCAGGGGGCGCGGTAATATCGTGCTTTGCTGTGCCGGACGACGGGCAGCCGCATGATCCCGTCGTTCATCAGGTCCAGCCGGGCGATCCGCGCGCATGCATCGGCTGCGCGTTGCCGGATCCGACTCCCGGCGGATTGGCGAGGCTTCCCGTCGGCAGACCGAGGGGAACACCGCACGGACCGCAAGGTCCCGTACCAGCGCTGACATGCGGCAGTGCGGAGGACAATCATGGCTAACTACATCGAAGCCTTCGAGGCCAAGCACCTCAAGCCCGCCGAGGAGATCCCGGCGTTCCGTCCCGGCGACACCGTCGACGTCAACGTCAAGATCAAGGAAGGCAACAACTCCCGTATCCAGACCTTCACCGGCGTGGTGATCGCCCGTCAGGGTGCCGGTCTGCGCGAGACCTTCGTGGTGCGCAAGATCAGCTTCGGCGTGGGCGTCGAGCGTCGTTTCCCGCTGCACTCCCCGGTGATCGACTCCATCAAGCTCGTGCGCTCCGGCCGCGTGCGTCGCGCCAAGCTGTACTACCTGCGCGCTCTGCGCGGCAAGGCCGCTCGCATCGTCGAGCGCCGCAACAACAAGACCGCTGCCTGAGTCTTCGCTCGGCATCGGCGCGTCGGCCATCGGGCCGAATAGCTTCAGGGGCTGCATCCGCAAGGGTGCGGCCCTTTTTCATGCACTTTCGTTGCTGTTCGCGCCTTCTGCGAGCCGCCGGCTAATCGCTCGCGGACGTCGTGCCGCGGTTCGACGACATTGCGCGGGGCTCTTCTTCCGTCCTCCGGTTACCGGCTGCCGGCCTGGTCACCGGTCACCGGTCACCGGCATCGGTCTGCCAGGCACCGGCACCGGCGACCGGCTGCCGGCGCGTCGCCTGCGGGTCCCGGCGGCCGGAAACGAGGGGTATCTGCAGAGTCAGGGGTAGATTCCCGGATGTGCAGACAGGTATCTGCAGAGTCAGGGTGCCTAGACCGCGCATCCGTGTCTGACCGGCACCGGTGATTGGCGTCATTGCAACGATTCGTCTCATGCCATACCCGCGGTATGGCCTTTCGGGCACCCTGACTCTGCAGATACCTTCGTGCAGACGGCGGAATCTACCCCTGACTCCGCAGATACCCCTCTCCGAGCCGGCGCGCGCGATCGGGGACCGGCTCGCGGGTTCCGACGCCTCCCGCCGTGCCCGATGACCCGCTGCGCCGGCGCCGGGCCAACACCAAGACCGGTCCGCCGTGCCGGCGCCGGCCGAGACCCGGCGCGCGTCACACCCCGGCTCGCGGTTCAGTTGCCCCGGCGAGACCCGGCGCCGCGGAACGCCGTCCCCGCGTCTTCCCCTCGCGCCGGCGGCAACGAAAATCCCCGCCGCAGGTCATAAGGCGCCGCGAACGGGGATGCATGCGCGAGAAGACGGGCCGCCACCCGCAGGCCGGCCGACACAACCAGCAATCCCGGCGTCAGCTGTTGTCCGCCAGCTGTTGTCCGTCAGCCGTTGTCCGCCCGGCCGATATCCGTCAGTCGATATCCGCGCCGAGCTGGTGCAGCTTGCCGCGGAAGTCGGCGTAGCCGCGGTCGATGAGCGAAATGCCCTGCACGTTGGACGGGCCGGACGCCGCCAGCGCCGCGATGAGGTGCGAGAAGCCGCCGCGCAGATCCGGCACGTCGATGTCGCGGCCAGTGAGCGGCGTGGGTCCGAAGATCACGGCCGAATGCTTGTAGTTGCGCTGCTGGAAGCGGCACGGCAGCGAGCCGAGGCACTCGCGGTACAGCTGGATGGTGGCGCCCATCTGCACGAGCGGCTTGGTGAAGCCGAAGCGGTTCTCGTACACCGTCTCGTGCACGATCGACAGGCCGTTCGCCTGCGTGAGGGCCACCACGAGCGGCTGCTGCCAGTCGGTCATGAAGCCGGGGTGTACGTCGGTCTCGATGGCCACGGGCTTGAGGTCCCCGCCCGGATGCCAGAAGCGGATGCCCTTGTCCGTCACGTCGAATTCGCCGCCCACCTTGCGGAACACGTTGAGGAACGTCATCATCTCCGGCTGCGTGGCGCCCTTGACGAAGATGTCGCCGTGCGTGGCGAGCGCGGCCGACGCCCACGAAGCGGCCTCGATGCGGTCGGTGAGCGACGTGTGCGTGTAGCCCTTGAGCTCCTTGACGCCCTCGATGCGGAACGTGCGGTCCACGTCCACGGAGATGATCGCGCCCATCTTCTGCAGCACGGCCACGAGGTCCATGATCTCCGGCTCGATGGCCGCGCCGGACAGCTCGGTCTTGCCTTCGGCCAGCACGGCGGCGAGCAGCGTCTGCTCGGTGGCGCCGACGGACGGGTACGGCAGGTGGATCTTCGCGCCCTTGAGGCCGTTCGGCGCGGTGATGTGGATGCCGTCCTTGTGCTCCTTGTCCACCGTGGCACCGAGCTTGCGCAGGGTCTCGAGGTGGAAGTCGATGGGTCGGCCGCCGATCGCGCAGCCGCCGAGCGCGGGGATGAACGCCTCGCCGAGGCGGTGCACGAGCGGGCCGGAGAACAGGATCGGGATGCGCGAGGAGCCGGAGAGGGTGTCCACGTCGGCCACGTCGGCCAGACGCACGTGCGTGGCGTCGATGGTGACCACGCCCTTCTCGCCGTCCACGGTCACGTCCACGCCGTGCAGGCGCAGCAGGTCGGAGACCACGTGCACGTCGCGGATCTCGGGCACGTTCCTGAGCACGGAGACGCCGGGGGCGAGCAGCGCGGCGACCATGGCCTTGCTCACGAAGTTCTTGGCGCCTCGTACCTTGATGGTGCCGTTGAGCGGCTTGCCGCCGTTCACGTGCAGGATGTCGTTGTCCTTTGCCACGTTTCCTCCCGAATGCTTTCGATGCTCCCGCGAATACGTTCCGCCACTCGCCGCGCGGACCGCGCCCGCGCCGTTGAACTATCCCTTAGTCTGCCACAGCGCGTGTGGGGACACGGTGAAATGCGCCCGGAGCCTAACAGCTCAGCCCGGCGCGAAACCGCGGGCGCGCGACCCGCGGGACGTGCGTCGCTCAGCGCGCGACCGCGGCCTTGATCTCGTGCGCCAGATTCGCGTCCCACATCGCGCCGGTGGCGGACATGACCGCGTTCGCGCCGGCCTCGCGATACGCCAGATAGTCGGCGGGCGTGATGACGCCGCCCACGCCGACGATCGCGAAGTCGAGGCCCATGCGCTCGCGCACGGCGGCGAGTCGGCGCACCATGTCGAGGCCGGCGGAGCGGATCGCGTTGCCGCACACGCCGGAGCGGTCGCGTCCCTTGCCGGGCAGCGCCTGACGGCCCTGCGCGTCCACGAGTCGGGCACTGATGGTGTTGATGGTGGAGAAGCCCTGCACGGTGCCGCGCGCCACGGTCTCGCGCACCATGCGCTCGAGGTCCAGGTCGTCCGGCAGGTAGGCGAGCTTGACGATGAGCGGACGGTCGCCGATCTCGTTCTTCACCGCCTCGGTGATCTCGCCCACGAGGTGCGCGTCGTGGCACAGCAGGCGGTTGTGGCCCTCGTTGGGGCAGCTGGTGTTCATCTCCATGAGCCGCGCGCCGGTCTCGCACACCAGCTTGGCGGTGAAGGCGTGGTCGGCCACGTACTCCTCGCGCGTCATGCCCTCCGTGCGCGAGCCCTGGAAGCTGGGCACGAGCAGCTGGCCGGGGCCGGCCGCGCGGATGGCCTCCGCCATGTCCGGCTGCCACACGTCCGGGCTGCGGCTGGGCACGCCGAACGAGTTGGAGATGGAGATGGGCAGCTCGTAGTTGGTGTCCGCGAGCACGCCCTCGTCGAGCTCGGCGCTGCCGGGCGTCAGCTCGCCGCTGGGGTCCTTGGGGTGCACGGCCAGCACGTTCGGGAACGGGTTGCAGCCCCACGCGCGCGAGCGCACGGTCTTGTAGACGGCCATGTCGAAGCCCATGCGGAACGCGGCGGTGGTGAAGCGGGAGTTGAGGAGCGGTCCGGCGGGGACGCCGAACGGCAGGTTCACGCGGAAGCCGAGGAAGGATTCGTGCGACTCGTTCGCGGCGGGTACGGCGGACGCGACGGTCGCGGCGGACGCGGTGTGCGCGGCGTCTGCGGCGGGCGATGCGGTGCCGGACGCGGCGGGTTCGACGTCGTCCGACGCATCCTCAAGCGCGTCGGCGAACAGGCCGAACGGGCCGGCCGCGTAGTTCTCGTCATAGGTGCGGTTGACATCGTAGAACGGCTCGAAATCACTCATGCCTCAAGCCTACGAGCAGCCACGGTCACGCGTGCCCGGCGAATCCGCCCGCATACGGCAGATTTGGCGGAAGTGACCCCGGAGAGCCCGGAAATCGTCGCTCCGGGGTCACTTCCGCCAAATCTGTGCTGCGTCGTACGGTTGGCGCACGACTACAGGGCGGCGGCTACGAGGCGAGCACGAGGGTCAGCGACACGAGCACGACCATCGTCTCCAGCCCCACGAAGATCAGGAAGCACGGCGCCGTCCAGCCCCAGTAGGTGCCGCGCGGCGACCGGTTGAGCGCGGCGTAGGCGCGGATCTCGCGGCCGTGGCGCGCGAACACCACGATGCCGCCGACGATGCCGACGCCCAGAATCGCGAGCCCGTACGCCGTGTTGCCCGCGTCGCCGTACGACGCGGCCAGCGAGGGCAGCGCGCCGCCGAGCACCGCGTTGTTGAACACGTGCAGCGCGATCGACCACATGACCGAGTATTCGAGCCCCACGAACCCGAGCAGCAGTCCCACGAAGAAGGCGAACAGCCCCTGTGCGAAGTCGCCGTGGTACAGCGCGAACATGAGCGACGAGGTGACGATCGCGAAGTTGCGCCCGTACGGCGCGAGCGACTGCAGCAGCACGCCACGGAACACGATCTCCTCGAAGACGGGGCCGACGAGCCCCACGAACAGCCACATCTGCCAGTTGACGGCCGACTGGTTGATGGTCTGCATGGCCGGCGAGACCACGCTGATCCCCGCCGCCGAGGCGAGCGCCTCCAGCAGCGCGAACGCGGCCTGCGCGGTGATCATGACCACGACGAAGCTCACCAGCCACGAGGCGCGCATGCGCTTTGCCTCGCCGTGACTTCCCACCCAGAAGCCGCGGCGCAGGATCCGGCGACGGTCCACGAGCACCAGCACCAGCATGGCCACGCCGAAGCTGCCCAGGCTGATCACGCCCATGTGCTCCATGACCAGCCGGTTCGACTCGGCCACGAGGTCCTGCGCGCTCATGGCCGTGGCGCCGGCGCCGCGAGCGAAGCCGAGCGAGAAGCTGATCGCGAAGGAGCAGGCCATGCCCAGCGTCTGCGCGATGAGCGCGTACATGAGCGCGAGTCCGGCCGGCCGGTTCACCGCGCGGCGCATGATCCTGCGCGCGAGCTTGTACGCGGGGATCTGCGGGATCGGGGCCGGAGCGGGCTGCGGCGCCGGGGGCTGCGCGGGCGGGTACTGGCCCTGTGGCTGGTAGGGCGCGGGGTACTGCGGCGGCTGCGGTGCCGGCTGCGGAGCTGACTGCGGCCGCGGCGGCTGGGAGTACTGAGGAGGCTGGGAGTACTGCGGAGGCTGCGGCTGCGGTGCCGGCTGATACTGCGGTTGCGGCGGCTGGAACTGGGGCGATTGTTGCGGCGTCGACATGACTTCAGCTTAACGGCCCGACGTGCGACGCGGCCCGGCCCGCAGATGAACGGCTGGTGAAGGTATCGGCGGCGCCCCACGGTGTCCGCGGCGCGCACGCCGTGCGGCGGCAGCGGCCTACAGCATCTCCGCGAACCGCGAGCTGTTCTTGCGGAACAGGTGGATGCCAAACCACAGGATCAGCACGGTGAGCACGTACGGGATGATCGGGATCCACCACGAGTTGATCTCGGTCCACACCGTGGGCACGTACTTCGGCGACAGCAGGTTGTGGCGGATGTCCATGATCGGCTGCGCGATGGGGTTGAGCAGCATGATCTTGGCCACGGCCGGGTAGTTCTTGGAGACGAAGGAGAGCGGGTAGATGATCGGGATGGCGTAGAACAGCGCCTGCAGCACGACCTCCCAGATGTGCTGGATGTCGCGGAAGTAGACGTACATGGTGGCGAGGATCAGCGCCACGCCCAGCGTGAGGCAGTACAGCTGAATGATGCTGAACGGCACCAGCAGCACGCGCCACGTGTACTCGGCGTGCGCGAAGAAGCCGAAGAGGATCACCACGATCAGGCCCAGCCCCAGGGAGATCATGGAGCCCATGGTGGTGGCGGCCACGATGATGTAGTTCGGGAAGTGCACCTTGCGCAGCAGGTCGCCGCGGTTCACGATCGACGCCAGACCCATGGACGTGGCCTCGGAGAAGAAGCTCCACAGGCAGGTGCCGCACAGCAGGGAGATGGGGAACGTGGGCGTGCCGTCCGTGAAGTGGAGGAACTGCACGAAGATCACGTACATCACGCCGAAGAGCATCAGCGGCTTGAGCACGGACCACGCCATGCCGAGGAAGGACCCCTGGTAGCGCAGCTGGAAGTCGGTCTTCACCAGCTCACGGAAGACCACGATCGAGTAGCGGTACTTCTCGGCGAGTTTCTTGCATGCGTCTTTCACGAGCGTCCTATCCGTCCTGTTCCTCGGTTGACCGGCGACGTGCCACGGGCATCCTGCCGCCCCGCGAACGCGGGCGCGCCGTCCTGCGGCGGCCCCGTTGCGGAAAAACTGTCATTATTCTAGAGGGAACCGTCCATAATCGCGAACGAGCGGGGAGAATACCCATATGACGAACACAGAAGCCGGCGCCCAGCCCGCGCGAATCCGCATCTTCATCAGCGCACACAAGCCCGCCGCGTTCCCGGACTGCGCCTCGCTCGTGCCGATCCAGGTGGGCGCGGAGACCGCCGAGCGCACGCTCGAGGGCACGCTGTACGACAACGTCGGCGAGAACATCTCCCAGCTCAACCCGATGTACTGCGAGCTGACCGCACAGTACTGGGCGTGGAAGAACGCGCACGCCGACTACTACGGCTTCTGCCACTATCGCCGCTACTTCGACTTCTCGGACACGCCGCACCGCCAGAACGACTACGGCGAGGTGATGGACACGTTCATCAGCGAGAAGGCGATCCGCGAATACGGGCTGGACGACGCGTCCATCGCCGCCGCCGTGGACGGCTGGGACGTGATCACGTCGCCCATCAACGACACGAAGCTCATCGACGGCACGTCGAACCTCAAGGAGCACTGGGCGAACAACCCGCATCTGCGCCTCAAGGACCTGCGCCACGTGTACGACATCCTGTGCGCGCGCCATCCCGAGTACCGAGAGGACGCGGACGCCGTGCTGAACGGGCACGAGGCCGCGTTCTGCAACATGTTCATCATGCGCCGGGAGATCTTCTTCGCCTACTGCGAGTGGCTGTTCCCGCTCCTGCAGGAGTTCTGCGAGACCAGCGACTTCACGCACGCGGACATGGAGACGATGCGCACGCCGGGGCACCTGTCCGAGCGACTGCTCAACATCTGGCTGGCGCATCAGCGCAGGGCCGGCGCCGGACGCGACTGGAAGGTGAAGACGCTGCAGTGCGTGCACTTCACCGACCCGGAGCCGGCGGGCGATCTGGAGCCGCTGAGCACCAACCCGCGCCTGACCGTGCCCGTGGTGTTCGCCGCGGACGACAACTACGTGCCGATGCTCACCACCACGATGTACTCGATGCTGCGCAACGCGAACCCGGACCGCTTCTACGACGTGATCGTGCTGCACAAGGACATCACGCCGGAGAACCGCCAGCTCATCCGCCAGTACCTGGAGCAGTTCCCCAACGCCACCGTGCGCTTCTACGACGTGCGCCCCGCGGTGGAAGGCTACGACCTGACCACCAGCAACGCGCACATCAGCATGGAGACTTACTACCGGTTCATCATCCAGGACGCGCTGCCGTACTACTCGAAGATCCTGTACCTCGATTCGGACCTCATCATCCGCGGCGACGTGGCCGAGCTGTTCGACACGGATCTGGAGGGGCACGTGCTGGGCGCCGTGCACGACCTGGACTTCGTGGGCAACCTCAACATGCCGAACGGCGAGCGCCGCCGCTACGCGGACGCGAAGCTGGGCATGGCGGACCCGTACGGCTACTTCCAGGCGGGCGTGCTGGTGATGGACCTGAACCGCATGCGCGACCTGCACACCGTGGACGAGTGGCTCGCCATCGCCTCCGACCCGGACTACATCTACAACGACCAAGACATCCTCAACAAGGAGTGCCGCGGCGACGTGCACTACCTGCCGTACGAGTGGAACGTGATGCACGACTGCGCCGGCCGCGTGCACGGCATCTTCAACTTCGCCCCCGCCGCCATGTACAGGGCGTACCTCGCCTCGCGCAAGGACCCGAAGATCGTGCACTACGCCGGCTACGACAAGCCGTGGAAGAACCCGTGGTGCGACTTCGGCCCGCTCTACTGGCACTACGCGCACTCCACGCCGTTCTCGCTGCAGATGATGGCCATCCTGGACGGCATCGAGAAGCCGCAACCCGCCGTGCACCACGACCGCGCCCTGCGCGAGGACAGCCCCATCCGCAAGTACGTGGACGTGGTGGCCCCCGTGGGCTCCAAGCAGCGCGAGCTGATGAAGGTGGTCGCGAGGAAGGTGCAGGGGAAGCGGTGAGCATGACGCCGTGAGGCGCGCGACCAGAACGGCCGTGCGCCTCACGGTCCGTATACCTATACCAGCAGGTACTTGGCGATGGCGACGTAGTCGCCGAACAGCATGAGCAGCGCGGCCGCCGCGACGAAGACCCACTGCGCCTTCGTCTGCAGGGACGGTGTCGCACGCGAGACCAGCGTCCTCACCCAGTACCGCCATCCTCCGACGACGAAATACACGACGGACAGCAGCATCGGCAGCACGTAGCGTCCCTGAGCCTGATAGTCGGTCGCGTAGCTGTAGTACATCGCCAATCCCATCACCAGCACGATGTTGGCGAACATGAGCGCGTCGAGCACGGCATAGGTATCGTCGTCTCCCCTATGGTGCAGACGGCGCACGCAGGCGAGCAGGAACCCGACCAGTCCCGCGACGATGAAGACGCCGTACGCCCAGTACATGACGTTCGGCACCGGCACCGCCATGTAGCCGAACAGGCCGATGGAGCTCTTGTAGACCATCAGCAGCCAGTTGGTGCCGGCTCCCATGTAGTGATCGGTGGTGAGCATCTCCCCCAGCGACATGCCCAGATGCTGCGGCGTGGGACGCAGATCGGGCCGAAGCTCGGGGACGGCGTACTGCATGCCGTAGCGTCTGATCGTGGCGAAGCCGAGGAAGTCTCCGTGGTTGATGACGGCGGCGCGGATGAAGAACGGCAGCGCGATGATGGCGGTCACGCCGACGATCAGACCGGTGATGCGCCAGAACGCCGAACGTGCCGGTCGCAGGAACCCCCAGTCCCTGACGCGTGAATGCCAGACGCAGGCGTAGCAGACCAGACTCAGCAGGATCCACGAATACGCGTTGTAGTACGTCACCGCAACTATGCCCATGCCGGCACCCAGCAACACGGCGTTCGAGGGTTGCCAACCGTTCCTCAGAGCCAGCGCCCACGCGTACAGCACCATGGACGCGCCGCAGAGGGCGGGCATGTCGTTGTTGAAGTAGAGCCCGCAGAAGATGAACTGCGGCAGCAGCATGGGGAACAGCCCGAACAGGTATCCCAGCGGTCTGCCGAACAGCACCCGTCCGGTCCGGAACGCGAAGTACACCACGGCGGAAGCGGAGGTGATGCTCACCAGTCGCGCGGCGAACACGATCCAGTCCGGGTTGGACGTGAACAGTCCCATGACCTTCATCAGCACGCCGGCGACCAGCGTGGTGAGCATCAGCGGATAGCTGGCATAGGAGAATCCCCACCCGGGGTAGCGCACGGCTTCCTCGGCGCCGGTGGGCAGGCGTCCGGTGTCGTAGAAGTACTGCGGCAGACTCAGACGCGCGTCCTCGTCCGGGAACGCCTTCGGATATTCGCTGAACGGCAGGCGGTACGCGATGTAGCACAGCATCAGGAAGTACGCCGTAACGGCAAGCCAGAGCAGCACACGTTCGCTCACACGGATCGGCCCGCGACCATGCCGGCCGTGTCCGGAGCTTGCATCTTCTTCGATCGTCTGCATGACGTGCCGTCCTTTGCGCATGGTTCCAGTCGGTCTCCTAGGCAATCGGTCGCTCCAACGGTCAGTGGCCTTCGAAGAACCGCGCCGTGCGTCGTATCCCCTCGTCGAGCGGAACGAACCGTGCAATCGTACTGATGGCCCGGTACTTGCCCACGTCGAGCACGGAGACCGGCACGTCCACCGGTCGTCCGGGCTGATGCGTGAGCAACATGCGTTCCGGCAGCTCACGCTGTATGGTCTCCACCACGTCACGCACCGAGACGCCCACGCCGGTGCCCAGATTGTAGGTGTCGTTGGCGTTGCCGTGCCGCAGAATATCGATGATGCCCTGCACGGCGTCATCGATGTAGATGAAGTCCCGCGTCACGGAACCGTCGCCGTAGATCGTGACCTGTTCATGGTGCAGCGTCTGGTACACCAGTTTGGTAATCAGACCGAGGGGGCCGTGCGGGTTCTGCCCCGGCCCGTACGGATTCGACAGCCTGATGATCTGATACTCCGTGGCGGAGTTGCGGCAGACGAAGCGCAGCGCGTTCTCGATCATCACCTTCTGGAACCCATAGGTGTTCATGGGACGCAGCGGATCCGTCTCCGCGTTCGGCGTGCCGTTGCCGTCGCCCTTGCCGTAGACGGTGCCGCCGCTGGACATGAACACAATCCTACGCACGCCGTTGGCCACGGCGGCCTCGAACAACGCGATGGAGGGAATGACGTTCCGGTTCATCTCGCGGAGCGCGTCCTGTTCCGTGCCAGGCACCGAGGTGCTGACCAGATGGATGACGACGTCCACTCCCTTGGTCAGCTGGTCGAAGTCCGTGCCCGAGTCGAAGAAGCCCTTGACGAACCGCACGCGCGCATCGTCGGGAAACGACCGCGGCTGCGACGCGTCGAATACGACGACGTCCGTGTCGATCGACTCAAGCAGCAGCGCGTTCAGGGCACTTCCGATGAAGCCCGATCCTCCCAGAACCAGTGTTTTCACCGTTGCGCCGCCCCATTCCTGTTAGCCGCCGGACGGCAGTATTCCCAAAGCAAACGAAGCGCCCGGGGCTCTCGTACCGCCGGCACTGATGGATTGCTATATTTTATGTGGACGCTCTCATGTTAGCACGTGTCATCACGCGAGGAGGCTTTTGGATTGGGCGAAGCAGCACCAGAGGAACAGCAGTACATCCATACGGTTTCCGCCGTCATCCCCGTGTACGGCGGCGAAAAGACGCTCACGGGCGTCGTCTCCGAACTGGCTGCGTTCCATGCCGTGCGTCGCTCTAAAGGCGGCAACCGCTACCGCGTCAGCCAGATCCTGCTCGCCTACGACCACGGCCGCGATCGTTCCGATGAGGTCATCCGCAGCCTTGAACGGCAGTACCCGTTCGTGCACGGAGTATGGCTGACCCGCAACTACGGACAGCATCCGGCCACGCTCGCCGGCATCTCGCAGAGCACCGGCGACTGGGTCGTTACCATGGACGAGGACGGCCAGCACGATCCCAACTGCATCGGCGACATGCTCGACCATGCCCTTGAACAGCAGGCGGACGTCGTCTACGCCGATCCCACCAACGCCGCGCCGCACTCGTTCTTCCGCAACATCACCTCATGGGGCGCCAAGTTCGTCGCCAAGCATCTGCTCGGCTCCAACGACGCGCCCAAATACCAGAGCTTTCGCCTGATCCTCGGCAGCGTGGCGCGCACGCTCGCCCACCAGTCCGGCAACGACGTCTATCTGGACGTGGCTCTGGGATGGATCGCCAGCCGCATCGCCACCTGCCCGGTCGCATTGCGCTCCGAAGGCGACCACCAGTCCACCTACAACCTGTCCCGCCTGCTCGGCCACTTCTGGCGCATGGTCTTCACCAGCGGCACCAGGCCGCTGCGCTTCATCAGCGTCCTCGGAGCACTGACCTCGATCGTGGGCATCATCTGGGCCATCGTGCTCATCTGCATCCAGCTCTTCAGCCACGCCATCTCCGTGCAGGGATGGACGTCGCTCATGGTGGTGGTGCTCATCTTCAGCGGTCTGATCCTGCTGGCGATCGGCGTGATGGCGGAGTATCTGGGCATTATCGTGCACAACGCCATGGGCATGCCGCTGTATCGCATCGGCGAGGACCCGGCCAAGGGACCGCTGGGCAAGCGCCCGAACACCCCGAACGACTGATCGTTCCCTACTACGTAGTGCTCATGGAGAGCTGCCATGAGCACCGTATCGCCACGCTCACGGCGGCTCTCCTTCATCGTGTCTGGATCGTGTCCCCGAAAGCCCGTCGCCACAACGGTTTCACGGCCGAAACAACGCCAGGACGACCATCGTGCAACGCCGATAATGAAAGGCATGGCGCGCGTATGGATCGATGACCTGTGGCTGAAGAACGACGACGGAGTCCCGCCCCCGCCGCAGGCGAAACGGTCGCTCGCGGCATGCCGCGACCCGATGCGCGCGCAGGTGGACGAACGGTGGCGGTCGTCGCGCTACGGCAGGGGACGCCGATGGCGATGCCGCTGGTACACCGTGGAGGGCACCACGCGCCGACAACACTCGCAGTCGTTCGCCAAGCTCGCCGACGCCGAAGCGTTCCGCGCCGCCATGGAGGACGACGTGCGCCGCGGGCGCTACGCCAGCCCGCACGACGCGAAACGCAGGTTCAGAGACGTGGCGGACATGTGGCTGCGCTCCAAGAACAACGTGAGCGAAGGCGTGCGGCTGCGCTACGAATGCGAACTGCGCGTCTACGTGAACCCGCGGTGGAGCGACGTGCCCATAGGCGCGATCACGCACGACGACATCGCCCGCTGGGTGGCGAGCCTCGCCACCGGCGACTATCCGGCGGAGCTGCATCGGGGTCGCGCCGCCAAACCCCTCTCCCCCAGATCCGTCAAAAGCATCGTCAAGGTGGTGTTCGCCGGCGTGCTCGAATACGCCGTCAAGGCGCGCTACCTCATGGAGAACCCGGCGCGCGACGTGGAGGTGCCACGCCCGGAATACAAGGATCTGGTGTTCCTCAACGTACCGGAGATCGAACAGCTCGCCCGCTCCGCAGAAGTGATCGGGCGCCCGGTGGACGGACTCATCATCCGCTTCCAAAGCTACGTGGGCACGCGCATCAACGAGTCGTTCGCACTGCAGGTGGGCGATCTGGACCTGACGAACCGGCAGATCCGCATCCGGCGCACATGGAAGAACAGCGCCTCCAAGCAGCGGCTGGGACCGCCCAAATCCGGCAAGCCGCGCACCGTGGCCATCCCCAAGTTCCTCGTGAAGCCGCTGCGCGAACAGATCAAAGGACAGCCGGAAACCGCCTACGTGTTCCGCTCCGCCAAAGGCGGACACGTGAACGACCACAACTGGCGCCGACGCGTCTGGCACAAGGCCGTGGAACTCGCCGGTCTGCAGGACGTGGAGGGCCTCACCCCGCACAGCCTGCGCCACTCATACGCCGCCATCGCCATCAAGGCCGGCGCCGACGTGAAGATCCTGCAGCGCCAGATGGGCCACACCTCCGCCAGCCTCACCCTGGACGTCTACGGCTTCCTCTTCCCCGAGCGGCTGGGACAGGTGGCCGACGCCGTGGACGCCGAAGTGACCGCCGCCCTCGTGTCCAGACGTGGCTGATCGCTGGGACTGGGCACGACGATGACGTCGGAACCGTTCTCCCGACTGGGTTTTGTTGCTCGGCGCGACGCATGAACCCATGTCCCTAGAAGAAAGGTTCCTGACATGACAGGAAACAACAAGGTGTGGCGCGCGTCGCTGGCCGGCCTGGCGTCGGTGGCCATGCTCGCCACGATGGGCGTGAGCGCGCTCACGGCGAATGCTGCGGACAGCACGCCGTCCGACACGCCGAATGGCAAGTTTGATCTGATCGTTGTTGACAAGGCCGGCAACAAGACCACTACCGACGATGCACTGACCGCCGGTTTCGCTCTGTCCGATTCTCTCAACATTGCCGACAAGACTTTCGCGCCTGCCGATGGTGCCGTCGCTTCCGACGGCTCCGTGTTCGTCGGCTGGGTCGACGCGAACGGCAACGCCGTGGACTTCTCCGCCCCGGTGACCGGAGACGTTACCCTGACTCCGAAGTACGTGGCCGCCGATAACGCCGTTGAGGTGACCTTCTCCAACGCGGGCGAGTACTCCTTCTTCCCGATCGCCGGCACCGCCAACGCCGACGCGTACAAGTTCTACGCCCCGCTGAACTCCGCGCTGACCGCGGCCCAGCTGCCGACGGACGCCGCTGACGGCACTCTGGCCAAGGACTACACCGTCAAGGTCGGCGACGAGTCCGCGAAGACCGTCACGGACCTGACCACCGTCTCCTGGGAGAACCCTCAGGACACCACGGTGACCGTGGCCGCGAAGGACTACTACCAGTCCGTCGTCACCCTGACCTTCACCGGTGACGCCGACAGCCAGGTCCCGGGCGCCAAGACCGACGGCACCGCCGACACGGACTACAAGGTCGATGTCGCCAAGGACGAGACCGTGAAGCTGCCGTCTCTCGTCACCCTGCAGGCCGGCGACGAGTACACCGCCGAGTCCGCGTGGACCGATCCGGCGAACGCCGACAAGACCGTCGCCTTCGGCGCCGACTACAAGGCCTCCGAGGATGCGACCTTCGCCCCGGCTTCCCCGACCACCTACAAGCTCGTGAAGTTCGATTCCACCGGCGGCACCAAGGTTGCCGGCGCGTACTACAAGAGCGGCGAGTTTATCCAGGCTCCGACCGCCCCGACCAAGGACAAGTCCGTGTTCGCCGGTTGGGAGACCGCCGTGGGCTCCAACGTTGAGTACAAGTTCGGACAGGAGGGCACCAAGGTCACCGACGCCTTCGTCGGCGGCACCGTGGTCGCCTACGCCAAGTGGGACACCGACAAGACCAAGACCGTGAAGGTCACCTTCAAGGACACCGACTACAGCGGCGCTCAGGCCTCCACCGAGGTCAAGGTCAACAACGGCGAGTCCCTGACCGCCGATCAGATCCCGGACTGGACCCGTACCGGCTACCTGCTGTCTGGCTGGACCGCGGACAACGGCTCCGAATACACCGAATCCGAGCTGACTGACGGTTCTAAGACCGTCGCCATCCTCAACAATGGCTACGACGTCATCCTGACGGCCGTGTGGACCCCGGTCACCACGGATCTGGCCAAGGCCGCACTCGAGTACGTGACCCTGAACGACGAGGCCGACTTCACTGCCGCCTCCTGGGCCAGGTACGAGCCGGTTTACAAGGCCGCCAAGAAGGCCTACGAGACCGCTGCCGCCCAGACCGTGGGCGACCTGTCCGCCGAGAAGAGCGCCGAGATCGTCAACCAGCTGAACGAGGGCTGGAAGCAGCTCCAGTTCAAGGCCCAGTCCACCAACGGCAACCCGCAGAAGGCCGACTTCGTGCACCGTCTGTACAACCCGGTCTCCGGCGAGCACTTCTACTCCGCCACTCAGGCCGAGATCGACGGCCTGACCTCCACCCAGCACACCAACGGCAACTGGAACGACGAGGGCGCGCTCTTCTACGAGCCCGCCAACGCCGAAAACTACGTTGACTTCACCGCCGCCGTCGAGGCTGCCTACGGCACCACCATCGACGACGACAAGAAGGCCGACATCGAGGATGGTCTTGCTTCCTTCGCGATCGCGAAGGAAGTCACCCGCGCGTTCAATCTGGTGACCGGCGACCACGTGTGGTCCACCGACGCCGCGGAGATCAAGGCTCTGAAGGCCGACGCTTCCTGGAGCATCGAGGGCTCCGCGTTCACCGTGCCCGCCTACAACGGCCTGCGCAACGTGGTCCGTCTGTACAACGGCGAGCTGAACCGTCACCTGCTGTCCGTGTCGGATTCCGAGCAGGCCATCCTGCAGCAGTCCGGCTGGACCGTTGAAGGCGTCGCCTACAAGGCCTTCTGATCGGAATATTCCGATCGGCGGAAGCCTGATGCCTGACTAAAGAAAAGGGGACTTGCGTTCCGGCACTGCCGGAACGCAAGTCCCCTTTCATCATCCACACGCAAGATGGCGGTATGGGGTATGCGCCGGGCCGCCGCCTCCCGGCGCTTCCACGCCAAACGAACGAAGGCCGGCTCCGGGATACCCGGAGCCGACCTCTTCGCTTTTCAGGGAATCAGTCTACCGAAAGCGGATCAGACGCCCTTGGCGG
>NZ_JAAIIH010000005.1 GCF_012932365.1 Bifidobacterium moraviense | reverse complement strand
GTCGTTGGCGATGGCTGTCATGATGAGCTCCTCGTTGAGTCCGTGATGGATGGCGTTGCGGTCTTCAGCCGCGGTATCCGACGTACTGCGCGTACACCTCGGGCGTCGGCTCGCCGGTGAGCGTCTCCTCGATGGCGAGCTCCCACGCCGGCGGCTCGCTTGCGCCCGAAAGTACCCACGCGGCCTGACGCGCGGCGCCGATCGCCACGTACTCGTCCGTGGCGGGCAGCGTGATGCGGTGCTCCAGGATCCCGGGACCGTAGGCGCGCACGGCCGAGGACCGCGCGCCGCCGCCGATGAGCAGGATGCGCCGCACGTCCACGCCGAGCGCCCGCACCAGCTCGAGGCAGTCGCGCTGCGAGCACAGCAGGCCCTCCACGAACGCTCGGGCGATGTTCTCGCGCGTGGTGTTGGCCAGCGTCATGCCGGCCAGCGTGGCCGTGGCGTCGGGGCGGTTCGGCGTGCGCTCGCCGTCGAAGTACGGCACCAGCGTGATGCCGCCGGCGCCCGGCACGGACTTCGCGGCCAGCTCGGCCAGCCCGTCGTAGTCGGTGCCGAGCGCATGGCATCCGGCGTCGGTGATGCGCGAACCGTTGATCGTGCAGGCCAGCGGCAGGAAGTGCCCGGTGCAGTCGGCGAATCCGGAGATCGCGCCGGTCATGTCGTACGTGGGGTTCTCGGCGATCGCCGCGGCCACGCCGGAGGTGCCCAGCGAGATCGACACGTCGCCCACGCCCATGCCCAGTCCCAGCGACGCCATCGCGTTGTCGCCGCCGCCGGGCGCGAGGATGCAGCCGCCGGGCACGTCCCGGCCGGCGATGGCGGGATCGGCCTTCACCGGGGCGGCGTCATGCGGGCCCAGCACCGTGGGCAGCGTGATCCGCTCGGCGTGGTCGAACGCCTCGGCTGGCGCCAGCACGGTGCCGTCCGCGCCGAAGGACGCGTCACCGCCGTAGGCCGGCGCGAGGGCGAGGGCGAGCAGATCGCGGCGGTAGACGTTGGCCGCGGCGTCGAAGTAGCTGGTGCCGGAGGCGTCGGAGCGGTCGGTGAACAGGGCGTCCAGATGCGCGTCGCCGCCGGGGGCGACCGGACCGAATCCGGCGATGCGCCAGCTCAGCCAGTCGTGCGGCAGCGCGATCGCGGCGATGCGACGCGCGTTGTCCGGCTCGGCCTCGGCGGTCCACGCCACCTTGGTGAGCGTGTAGGAGGCGACGGGGGAGGAGCCCACGGCGCGCACCCAGCGCTGCTTGCCGCGCAGCGTGGCCGCGGCCGCGTCGCCGCCGTCCGTCACGCCCCGCGCGCGCTCGGCGTCCGTGGCCGGCGCCGCGCCGAACGCCTCGATGAGCCCGGCCGCCTGCGGGGCCGAGCGGGTGTCGTTCCACAGCAGGGCGTCGCGCACCACGCGGCCGGAACCGTCGAGCAGCACCATGCCGTGCTGCTGTCCGCCCACGGCCAGCGCGCTCACGTCGTCGAGCCCGCCGGCCTCGCGCGCCGCGGCGAGGAACGCGTCCCACCACGCGTCCGGGCTCACGCTGGTGCCGTCCGGGTGCTTCGCCTGCCCGAAGCGCACCGTCCTGCCGGTGAGCGCGTCGGTGACGCGCACCTTCGTCGATTGGGTCGAGGTGTCGACGCCCGCCACCAGTACCTGTGCCATGTTGTGCTCCTTGATCGGTGGGGCCGGGGCCACGTCGCCCCCGGCATGAATGTTAGATGAATGAACTAATATGATCCTAGCACGGAAGTCGCGCTAGGATACAACAAACGGACGTTTTTTCGGCGGGAGCGTGATAGACGACATGGCGGCATTGCGGCGCATCAACCAGGAGGACCTGCGCAACCACAACCTGTCCGTGGTGCTGGACACGCTGCTGCAGTCCCGCGTGCCGCTCAGCCGCGCCGATCTGGCCAAGACCACCGGACTGACGAAGGCGACGATGTCGCTGCTCGGCTCGATCCTGCTGGACAACCGCGTCGTGGTGGAGCGCGATCCCTCGGTGCAGAACACCTACGGGCGACCCTCCACGCCGCTGGCCATCGCGCCCGGCACGTGGGCGGGCGTCGGCCTGCAGATCAACACCGACGGCTACGGGTACATCGTGCTCGACCTCACCGGCCGGACCGTGGCGCAGGAATGGGTGTCGGAGAACCTCAACGGCACCAGTCCCCGGGACGCGTTCGACCGGCTCGACGCGCTGGTGGGACCCACCGAACGCCAGATCACGAGCATGGGGTACCACATCGTCGGCACCGGTCTGGCGCTGCCCGGTCTCGTCACCGACGACCAGCGGCTGCTCTCCGCGCCCAACCTCGACTGGGGCATGGTGGACCTGCAGGAGTTCGCGATGACGGAACGGCTGCGCGTCGTCGCCGGCAACGAGGCGAACATGGCCGCGCTGGCGCAGATCCCCGGCTACGCCACCTGCCGCGGCGGCGGGCACGATCCCGAAGGGGACGAGGCGTCGCTGGAGACGAACGGGTCGTTCCTGTACGTGTCCACCGACGTGGGCATCGGCGGGGCGATGGTGCGCGACGGGCGCGTGGTGACCGGCGACCACGGGTTCAGCGGGGAGATCGGCCACGTGTCCGTCTCGCTCGACGGACCGGTGTGCCGCTGCGGTCGCGTGGGATGCCTGGAGGCCTACGCGGGCCGACGCGCCATGGTGGAGGCCGCGGGCATCGCGGACCGCGACGACGCTGCGCGCGCCGGCGCGGCCATCGAACTGTACGAGCGCTGGCGCAAGGGCGACGACGCGGCCGTGCGGACCATCGCGCGCGCCGTGGAGGCGCTGGCCTCGGCGATCGCCTCCACGCTCAACCTCATGGACGCGCAGACCGTGGTGCTGGGCGGCTTCTGGCAGCAGTTCGGCGACGAGCTGGCCGACCGGCTCACCCGCATGGTCGCCTCCCAGATCCTGGCCGGCGACGAGCTCGACGTGCGCGTACTCATGCCGCTCGTCAGAGAGAGGCCAGCCCTGCGCGGCGCCGCCGAGGTGGGGCTGCGCCGCTTCATCGACAATCCGCTGGGCTACATCGCGGGGGAGTAGGGCCCCGCCCGCGACGCAGCCCAGCGCTTGGTTGCGCGCCCGGTCGCGTCTAGTTGCAGCTCACGCCGCCGTCGATGACGATGGTGGCGCCGGTCATGAACTTCGCGTCGTCGCTGGCGATGTAGAGCACGGCCGTGGAGATGTCCTCGACCTTGCCGGACGGGATGGAGGTGTCCAGGCCGGCCATCACGCGGCCGATGCCCAGCTGGCTCATCTCGGTCTGGCCGTTCATGACCTCGGTGTCGACGCCGCCGGGGCACACCACGTTGCAGCGGATGTGGTCGGGCGCGTACATGAACGCCGTGTTCTCGGTGAGGCCCACGATGGCGTGCTTGGAGGCCGTGTAGGCAGCGCCCGCGCGGGCGCCGCGGATGCCGCCGATGGAGGCCACGTTCACGATGTTGCCGCCGCCCTGCCCGAGCATCACCTGGACGGCCTTGCGCATGGCCTTCATCGGGCCGACGAGGTTGACGTCCATGACCTTGTCCCACAGCTCGTCCGTGACCTCGGCCACCGGCTTGAACTCGTCCATGATGCCGGCGTTGTTGACCAGCACGTCCAGATGGCCGGCGAGCTCCACCGCCTTGTCGATCATGCCGTCCGTGGTCTCGGCGACGGTCACGTCGCCCGCGTAGGCGGTGATGGTGCCGGGAAGGTCCTTCGCCTCCTCGACCAGCCTGGCCAGACGCTCGGCGCGGCGGGCGACGGCGACCACCGTGGCGCCCTCGGCCGCGAAGTCCAGCGCGATCCTGTGTCCCATGCCCGAGCTGGCGCCCGTCACCACTACGCCCTTGCCGTCGAACCTGCCCATGCGTGCTCCTTTCGGGGAATGTAGGTCGCATCGTTGCTCCCTATCACGCTAACAGGATATGCGTTGCGGAACCATTGCGCCAATGTGTGGCAGATGTTTGCATCGTCGGCCGCGCATCGGCGCAACGGCTCCGCAACGGCATCGGCGGGGCTCAGACCATGCGCCCGTCGGTCACGAAGATGGCGTGGGCGTCACCTCGCGCCTTGGCCTCCATGTAGCGCCGGAAGATCGCCATGCGCTCCACGGTGCTCCGCGCCAGCGGCGAAGGCAGGTCGTCGGGTGCGAACCAGCCGACGCTCAGGCTCTCCTCGTCGCCGACGAACGGCGTGGCGTTGCCGCCGGGCCTCAGCTCGCACAGGAACGAATGATCCATGTACATGGCGTTGTCGCCGTTCGCATACGTGATGACGCGGTCAGATGAGACGACGGCCACCAGATCGGTGACGACGGCGTCGATGCCGGTCTCCTCCCTGATCTCGCGCACGACGGTGTCCGCCGGCTGCTCGCCCGGCTCGTTGATGCCGTACACGAGCGCCCACTCGCCGGTGTCGGAGCGGCGGCCCAGCAGCACGCGGCCTTCCGCATCGCGCACGTAGCCGGTCACCCCCGCGAGCCACAGCAGTCTGTGGCCGATATCGCGGCGCAGTTCCAGTACGAATTCAGGCGTCGGCATGACGCGCTCCCTTCCTCGTCCCCGCGGCGCGTGCCGCGGACCCATGACGCATGACATACGCCACGATACGCGCGAAGGCTCCCCTCCGCCATGGGAGGGGAGCCTTCAGGTCATCGCAAGCGGATTCAGCGGGCCTTGGCCGCGCAGTCCGCCATCCACTCCTCGACCTCGGCCGGCTTCTTCGGAATGCCGGCGGAGATCCATTCGGGGCCATGCTCGGTCATGAGCACGTCGTCCTCGATGCGGATGCCGATGCCGCGGTACTCCGGCGGAATCATCAGATCGTTGTCGCGGAAGTACAGGCCCGGCTCGATCGTGAAGATCATGCCCGGACGGATCGGCGCGCCCTGATACGCCTCGAAGCGGGCCTGCGCGCAGTCGTGCACGTCAAGGCCCAGATGGTGCGCCACGCCGCAGGCGAGCCAGCGGCGATGCTGCTGGCCTTCGGGCGAGAGCGACTCCTCGACGCTCACCGGCAGCAGGCCCCACTCGTGCAGGCGCTCGGCGATCACGCGCATGCAGGCGTGATGGATGTCGGAATACGTGGCGCCCACCTTCGCAGCCTCGAAGCCCGCCTGCTGCGAGTCGAGCACCGCCTCGTACAGGCGCTTCTGGAAGTCCGTGAATCGGCCGTTCGTCGGGAACGTGCGCGTGATGTCGGCCGTGTACAGCGAATCGACCTCGACGCCGGCGTCCACCAGCAGCAGGTCGCCGTTGCGCACCACGCCGGTGTTGCGCATCCAGTGCAGGATCGGCGCATGTTCGCCCGACGCGACGATCGAATCGTAGCCGACCGCATTGCCCAGCTCGCGCGACACCGCGTTGAACGCGCCTTCGAGGATGCGCTCGGAACGCGGCTTGTCGAGCGCGGCCGGCAGGTTCTCCAGCAGACGGTCGAAGCCCTGCTTGGTGGCGGCCACGGCCTTGCGCATCTCGTTCACCTCGTACGCGTCCTTGACCATGCGTGCCTCGGACGTGGCCTCCTTGAGCTTGTCGTCGTCGTCGGCGTTGGCGTCAGGGTCGGGGAAGCCGTTCGCCTCGCGCAGATCCTCCACCATCGACGTGATCTGCGGATCGGTGTCGCGCACCACGCGCACGCGCACCGCGCCGGCGTCCGCGCCCACGTCCTTGCCGAGCGCGTCCTGCAGCTGCGCGATGTCGTGCGTCTCCAGACCGGTCATCGCGGCCAGCTCCTTGAGGCCGGCGCGCGGGCCCACCCAGTACTCGCCGTAGTGCGGGTTCATGAAGAAGTCGGCGGTGTGGTAGTCGGCGCGGGGAGCCACGAACAGTTCGGCGTCGTGCGTGCGGCCGGCCTTCGCCTCGTCGGAATCCGGGTCCACCGGGTTGAGCACCAGCACGGCGCCCGCCTCGTAGTCCACGCCGAGGCCCGTGTAGTAGGCGAACGCCGTATCCGGGCGGAACATGTAGTCGCAGTCGTTGTTGCGCACCTTGGGGCTGCCGGCCGGAATCACGATGCGCTCGCCGGGGAACTGCGCGCCCAGCGCGGCGATGCGGGCGGGAGTGTACCTGGAGGATTCGAGCGGCTCCACGTCCGGTTCGGAGGCGTCCCAGCCCTGGGTCATGAACTCCTTGAACACCTCACCGTACGGCCGCAGCGAACGGTTGTTCACGCGGTCCTTCATCGGCTGGTCGTCGCCGGGCGCGTGCCTGCGCTCCTCGGCCTCGTACTCCTTGTCCTTGTCGGTCACGACGTCGTTCATAACGCTCCTTGATGGTTCCGGACTCAACTTCCGCCCACCATCTTAGGACGCTCATGGCGGAAGCGGCGGCGGGTCGGAGCCGATCGCCTAGAATGTGGGGAGTCATCGAGCAGAGGAACGGGAGTACACGGCATGTCATTCGAGCATCCGAACAGGAACGGCGAGACGATCCGCGAGGTGGAGCGGGAGATCATGAAGCGCCCGCCGGAGCACAACACCACGAATCTCGACCTGGACCGCATGACCCTCATGCTCGACCTGCTGGGCCACCCCGAGCAGTCGTTCCGCGTGATCCACGTGACCGGCACCAACGGCAAGGGCTCCACCGCGCGCATGGCCGAGGCCATCTGCCGCGCCTACGGCCTGCGTACCGGCCTGTACACCTCGCCGCATCTGGAGCGGATCAACGAGCGCATCGCCATCGACGGGCAGGAGCTCTCCGACGACGACTTCGCCGACGCCTGGGACCAGATCAAGGATCTCGTGGACATGGTCGACGCGACGATGGCCAAGCAGGGCAAGCCGAAGATGAGCTTCTTCGAGGTGCTCACGTCCATGGCGATCTGGAAGTTCGCCGATGCGCCGGTGGACGTGGCGGTCGTGGAGGTCGGCATGGGCGGCCGCGACGACGCGACCAACGTGCTGGACGCCGACGCCGCGGTCATCGGACCGGTGGACATGGACCACATGAAGTGGCTGGGCGACACCGTGGAGGACATCGCCCGCCACAAGGCCGGCATCATCAAGCCCGGATGCACCGCCGTCATCGGGCCGCAGCCGCACGAGATGGAGGTGCTGCCGATCCTCGAGGACGCGGCGCGCGCCGCCCACGCCACGCTGGTGCGCGACGGGTACGAGATGGAAGTGGTCAGCCGCATGCCCGCCGTAGGCGGCCAGGTCGCCACGCTGCGCACGCCGCTCGGCACGTACGCGGAGGTGCCGATCGCCAAGTTCGGCGAACATCAGGCGCACAACGCGCTCGCCGCGCTCGCCGCGGCCGAGGTGGTCATCCCCGTCTCCGGCGCGCTGGACGGCGACGTGGTGGCCGAGGCCCTGAGCGGCGTGAGGATCCCCGGACGCATCGAGCAGGTGCGCACGTCGCCCACGATCATCGTCGACGGCGGGCACAACGTGAACGCCGCCCAGTCGCTGCGTGCCGCCATCGAGGAGAACTACGACTTCCGGCAGCTCGTCGGCGTCGTCGCCATGATGCGCGACAAGCAGATCGAGGAGTACCTCGGCGTGCTGGAGCCCGTGCTCAGCCAGATCGTCGTCACCGAGAACTCGTGGCGCGAACGCGTCATGCCCGCCGAGGAGCTGGAGAAGATCGCCGTGGGCGTGTTCGGACGCGATCGCGTGATCCGCCGCGACGACCTGCCCGACGCGATCCAGACCGCCGTGAACCTCGTGGACGCCGAGGACGAGGTGGGCGTGGGCTACGGGCACGGCGTGCTCATCTGCGGCAGCTTCGTCACCGCGGGCGACGCGCGCACGCTGCTCAAGGAGCGCATGAACCCCGATCTGGCCAAGCCCAAGGCGGAGCGCGTCGAGCCGAACCTCGGGGAGTGACGGGGCCGCCCGTGTACCTCAAGGAACTCACCCTGCGCGGGTTCAAGTCCTTCGCATCCGCCACCACGCTGCGCTTCGAGCCCGGCATCACCGCCGTGGTGGGGCCCAACGGCTCCGGCAAGTCGAACATCGTGGACGCGCTCGCATGGGTGATGGGCGAGCAGGGCGCCAAGGCGCTGCGCGGCACGCAGATGGAGGACGTGATCTTCGCCGGCACGTCCTCCCGCCCGCCGCTGGGACGCGCGCAGGTGACGCTCACCATCGACAACGCGGACCGGGCGCTGGACATCGACTACACGGAAGTGACGATCTCGCGCACGATCTTCCGCAACGGCGGCTCCGAATACGCGATCAACGGCTCGCCGTGCCGTCTGCTCGACATCCAGGAGCTGCTGAGCGACACCGGACTCGGCCAGCAGATGCACGTGATCGTGGGACAGGGACGTCTCGACGCGATCCTCAGGGCCGATCCGTCCGGCCACCGCGCGTTCATCGAAGAGGCCGCCGGCATCCTCAAGCACCGCAGACGCAAGGAACGCGCGCTGCGCAAGCTTGCCAACACCGAACAGAACCTTGCGCGGCTCGACGACCTGCTCGGCGAGATCCGACGCCGACTCGGCCCCCTTGGCCGTCAGGCACGCATCTCGCGGCGCGCCGAAGCGATCCGGGCCACGCTGCGCGACGCCCAGGCGCGCCTCTACGCCGATGACGCGCTCGCCGCCATGACCGCGCGCGACCGCACGCGCGCCGAATTGGGCGAGGTGCGCGCGGCGCTCGCGCACGCGCATGGGGAGCTGGCACGCGTCAGGACGCGCATCGAGCAGGTGGAGACGCTCGCCGGATCCGCCAGCCCGGCCATCGCGCGCGCCAACGAGACGTGGCACCGCGTCGCGCAGCTGCAGGAACGCTACCGTTCGCTCGCGCAGCTGGCACGCGAACGCGGCCGGTCGTTCGCGGGGCAGATCGTCGCGCAGCCGGCGGAGGATCCGGAGCTGCTGTCCCGCCGGGCCGACGAGCTGGCCGCGCAGGCGGCGGCGCGGCACGCCGACGTGGACGACGCGCGTCTGGCGCTCGATCAGGCGACCGAGCGACGCGCCGCCTGCGAGCAGCGTCTCGCATCGGTGCGGCAGACGCTCGGCGAGCTGCGCCGCACGGCCCGGCAGCGCGAAGCGCGTCTCACGCAGCTGAACACGCTCATCACCCGCGAGGAATCCGCCGTCGAACTGGCGCGCACGCGCCGCCGCGACTTCGCCGCGCAGCGCGATGCGCTGGCCTTGCGACGCGGCGACGCCGAGGAGCGACGGCTGCGCGCCGAACGGGACGCCGAGACTTCGGGCGGCGACGACGATGCCGCGCTCGATCAGGCACGCGCCGGCCTCGCCTCGCGCGCCGAGACGCTGGACGCGCTGACCGACCGCCAGCGTGAGCTGAACGGGCGCATCATCGCGCTGACCGCCAAGGCCGATGCGCTGGCCGACGCGCTTGACGGGCGCGCGGCGTCCGGGGAGCTCGCGCAGGATCACGGCATCGGCGTCATGGGCCGGCTTGCGGACTTCATCGCCGTGCGCGACGGCTGGGAGGAAGCCGTGGCGCGGGCGCTCGACGCCGTGGCCGGCGCGCTTGTGGTGCCGGATACGGACGCGATGCTGCGCGCGCTCGATCGCGCCAGAACGGACCGGCTGGGCAGGGCGGTGGTGCTGAGCGCCGGGACACGTTCCGACGACGGCAGCGGCGGGGATGGGGACGCCGGTAGCTCCGGCGATTCCGCCGCGGACGGCGCATGGCCGTGCGCCGCGACGCTCGTGGACGCCAACGCCGCGGCGCCGGACGCCGATGCGGCCCGGCGCGTCGTCACGGCCGTGCGTTCGCTGCTCGGCGACGTCGCGGCCGCGGCCGACCTTGCCGATGCGCGCGCCGCGATCGAGGCCGGGTGGTCCCGGGCCGTGACCCGCGGCGGCGAACTGCTCACGCCCGTGTCCGCGTGCGGCGGGTCGACGCTGTCGCAATCGGACCTGTCGCTGAGCGCGCGCCGGGACAAGGCGCTGCGTCAGGCGGATGCGCTGCGCGGCGAACTGACGGCGCTCGACGCGCAGGTCGCCGCGGCGACCGAGGCACGGGACCGGGCCAGGCTCGCCGTGGACCATGCCGTGCAGCGGCGCGCCGAACGACGACTCAGGGCGCAGCAGGCGGTCAGGGCGCTGGCCGAGGCGCGGCGTCACGCCGACGACCTCGACCGGCAGCTTCATGGTCTGGACGCCGGCATCGCCGATGTCGAACGGGACGAGCGGCTGCACGCCGCCAAGCTCGACGATCTGCGCACGGCGCTCGAAGCGGCGCGGGACGTGCGGCACGGCGACGGGGACGCCGACGAGCTCGATGCGCGCGAACGGGCGCTGGAGGCCGACCTCGGCACGGCGCGCGACGCCGAGGCCGCCGCCAGGATCGCGTGGACGGACGCGAGCCGCAAGGCCGATTCGCTCGACCGGCAGACCGAGCTGCTGCGCGATCAGGCAGGGCAGGCCGAGCAGCGTCGCACCCGCATCGCCGCGCTCAACGCCAGACGTCGCGAACAGGCGGCGCAGGCGGCGCGCATCGCCGACGACGCCGACGCGATCGCGCGGATGGCCGACCGGTACCTCGCACAGGCGGCCGAGCGTCGCGACGCGCTGCAGGCGCAGGCCGCCGAGCACGACGGGGAGCTGAAGCGGCTGCGCGCCGAACGCGACCGCATCGACCCGCAGGCGGCCGAGTTCACGGCGCGGGAACACGCGCTGGACGTGGACCGCGAGCGCATCGCCGGGCAGCTCGGGCGAATCGCGCAGCGCATCGCCGACGATCTGGGCACGGACATGGACGAACTGGTCGCCCGGTACGGTCCCGACGTGCCGGTGCCGGTGCTGGACGAGCAGGGGCGGCCGGTGCCTCAGGACGGTGCCGACGCCAATGCTGCGGCGACCGCCGAAACCGCAGCCGATACGCCAGATGCAGCGGGCGCAGCGGACGCCGCCGTGCGCCCCCGCACCGTGCCGTACGTGCGCGAAGAGCAGCAGCGGCGCCTCGACAAGGCGCAGCGCGACCTCAAGGCACTCGGCAAGGTCAATCCGCTCGCCACCGAGGAATTCGACGCACTCGAAGCGCGTCACCAGTACCTCAAGGACCAGCGCGACGACGTGGCGCGGTCGCGCGACGACCTCATGGGCCTCATCAGGGATCTGGACGCGACGATGGTCAGCGTCTTCTCCGACGCCTTCGCCGACACCGCGCAGGAGTTCGAGCGCATGTTCGCCATGCTGTTCCCCGGCGGCAGGGGACGGCTACGCCTGGAGAACCCGGACGATCCGCTCGCCTCGGGCGTGATCGTGGAGGCGAGTCCCGCCGGCAAGCGCGTGCGCCAGCTCAGCCTGCTCTCCGGCGGCGAACGGTCGCTGACGGCGCTGGCGCTGCTGTTCGCGATCTTCACGGCGCGCCCCAGCCCGTTCTACGTGATGGACGAGGTGGAGGCCGCGCTCGACGACGTGAACCTCACGCGCCTGCTCGACGCGTTCGAGACGCTGCGCGAGCACGCCCAGCTCATCGTCATCACGCATCAGCAGCGCACGATGAGCATCGCCGACGCCCTGTACGGCGTGACGATGCGCGCCGACGGCGTGACCGCCGTGATCTCCCAGCGGCTGGACCGTTCCAGCGACCGCTAGCCGCGTTGCCTGCCGGGGCGTTCGCTGGCAGTACCATGCGTGGCGTCCGTTGTTGTGCGGTGCGGTACGGTTTCGGACGCTGAGGGTGGGCTGGCGTCCGATATTGTGCGGTGCGGTACGATATTGGACGCTGGCGGCGTGCTGGCGTCCGGTTTCGTATGGTCTCGCACGATTTCGGACGCTGATGGTCTGATCGGCGAGCATCAAGGCAGGCGCGCGACCGGTTGAGCGCGGCCAGTTCCAGCCGGTCTCAACCGGTCTCAACCGGTCGTGACCAGTCAGCGGCCGTCGCGCAGCGCCTTGGCGCGGGCGACGGTGTCCTCCACCAGCACGGCCTGCGCATCGATGACCGGCAGCTGCGGCATGGGGAACGCCTCGTCGAGTACGCTCAACTCGGTGCAGCCCAGGATCAGCGCGTCGCACCGGCACGGGCCGGCGGGGTCGAGCATGTCGCGCAGCACCGATTCGTAGCGGTCCGGGTCGAGTCCGCGGGTACCCTTCACATCGTCGTAGATCAGCGACGTGATGCGCGTCTGCAGCGCGGCGTCCGGCTCCACGAACGTGTACCCGGCCGCCTCCACGGCGCGGCGGTACACGCCGGAGCGCAGCGATCCGACGGTGCCGAGGAAGCCCACGCGCTCGAACCGCGGCATGGGGTAGCGCTCGGACAGGCGCGCGACCGCGCCGCGCGGCATGTGCATGATCGGCACCGGCGTGAGCGCCTGGAACCGGTCGTAGAAGTAGTGCGCGGTGTTGCAGGTGAGCACGATGAAGCTGGCGCCCATGGCCGTGGCCTTGGCGATGTCGTCGGCGATCACCGGGAACGGGTCCTCGGCCGACTCGCCCGTGATGAACGCGGTGCGGTCCGGCACGGACGCGTCGTTGAACACCACGTAGTCGAGGTATTCCTGATCGTTGCGCGCGTGCGTGGCCTTGTTGACGAGCCTCACGTAGCTTTCGGTGGCGAGGCTGCCCATGCCGCCCAGTACGGCGAAGAACGGTCGCTTCATCGTGTCACCTTTCCCTCGGATCGACTTGCCGCGGCGCCCGACCGGCGCCCTTCGATGCTTCGGTTCCCGCAGCGTCTACCGCTTGGGCGCGTACCGGTAGAAGTCGCGCGTGACGGCGAACTGCCAGCGCACCAGCTCGAACAGGCGGCGCGGGTTCATGTCCTTCCAGAAGAACGCGGAACGGCTGGCCTTGCCGGCGTTGATGAGCGCCAGCGCCTCGTGCTTGGCGGTGCCTTCGGGCGCGAACTTGCGCACGACGAACTTCGGCACGCCCAGCCACAGGTGCTTGTCGAACCCGTACACGGTTTCGCCGTGCTCGTTCAGCAGCAGATCCCTGACGATCCAGCTGGCGAGGTTCAGGCCGGCCTGCGACGTGTAGTCGCTGCTGCCGCCCGGACGCGGGTTGATCTCCAGGAACTTGAAGACGCCGTCGCGCGGGTCACGCTTCATGTCGAAGTTCGCGTAGCCGGTGTAGTGCAGCGACCTGAGCAGCTTGGCGGTCTGGGCGTACACGGTCTCGTCGCCCTCGGCGATGATGGCCGCGTAGTTGCCGATGCGCGCCGGCGCGTACTCCTCCATGATCGGATTGCCGAGGCTCATCATCGCGATGCTGCCGTCGGCGTTCACGTAGGCGTTGAGCGTGCGCATTTCGCCGTCGGTGCCGGGAATGAACTCCTGGATGACAAGCGCGCCGCGGTAGCCGGCCTCGTAGATCGCGCGCGCCACGCGGTTGAGCTCGTCGCGCGTGGCGATCGTGTACGCCTTCTTGCGCCCGGGGAAGTCCACGTCGAGGTAGGCGACGGAATCGGCCGCCTTGAGCTCCAGTGGAAAGGACGCCGGCTCCGGAACGGCGCGTCCGGCCCTGAAGTCCTCGTAGTCGTAGACCGCGGTGATCGGCGTGGGCACGCCGGCCTCGCGGCAGATCTCGGAGAAACCGACCTTGTCCACCGCGCGGTCCAGCGTCGCGCCGTCGATCGAGCACAGCAGGTAGCGTTCGCGCAGCTCGTCGCGGTGATGCGCGAGCAGGGCGGCGGACGTGTCGGCGCAGGCGATGAGCACCAGCGGCACGCCGGGACGGCTGGCGTTGAGCTCGTCGGCCAGCGCCATGAGCTCGGGCACGAAGCGCGCGTCGTCGGTCAGGTCCCTGACCAGCCGGGGCGAGACGATCTTCGAATAGCGCGTCTGCAGCAGGATCGTCGGTCCCACGCACACGGAGGTCACGCCGTACGCCTTGTACAGGCCCTCGGCCAGTCCGTAGGCGTTCGCGCCGGTGCCCAGCAGCACGGGAATGCATTGCAGTTCAGTCATGTTTCGGATCCTTACCGGTTCGCCGCGTGACATGGTGCAATCACCGGCATCTGTGGAACCATCAGCATCATACTCGCCGTCCGCGCGCGGTTCGTGACGCGGGCGGACGGCGAGGGCCGCTACTTGCGCAGTTTGGCGCGCAGCGACTTCGCCATCGTCAGCGCCGCGTATAGCGGCTTCTTGATGACGACGTCGCGGTCGGGCGCCACGTCGGTGATCTCCTCGGTGAACTTCGTCTTGAACTCGTTGAGGCCCTTGATGGACGGGTTGAAGTCGTTGCCGATGCCCATGAGGTCGTATGCGGCGATGCCCTGGCGGCCCAGCTCGCAGCACTCCCAGTACAGCAGCTTGTCGGTGACGTGCAGGCGCATGACGTCGTTGCGCATGCCGGCGTAGTAGCGCACGGCGTGGTCGCCTTCCACGGTGACGATCGACCATGCGACCACGCGGCCGTCGATGCGGGCGGCGAACACGCGGCAGTGGTCGGCGCCGAGCGCGGTGATCATGTCGGAGTAGTCGGTGATGGGGGCGGGCGCGAAGCCGTCGCGGCGGCCGGTCTCCACCATCACGTCGTAGTATTCGGAGAAGTCGGCGATCGCCTGCGCGGTCTCGTCGGCGCATTCGGCGGGGCACTCGCGCAGCGACTTGCGCACGTCGCGGCGGCCGCGGCGCTTCATGCGGGCGAGGATCGCGTCGTCGCCGCCGGTCACGTCGATCACGACGGTCGCGTTGTACGGCACGGTCGACAGCGTCGGCTTCGCGTAGTCGGCCTCGTAGTCCCACACGGCGAAGCGGATGAACGCCTCCTTGCCGTCGCGCTTCCTGACCATGGCGACGATCGCGTCGATGACCTCGCGCTCCTCGGCGGGAGTGGGCTTGGACACCCATGCCGGGCCGTGCACGGAGCGCAGGTAGTGGTAGCCGTGCGTCAGATAGTCGATGAAGACCACGAACGCGATCGGCTCGCCGTCGCGGCGGATCGTGAAGCTGCCCCAGAACGTGCGGTCCGGGATGTCGTTCTGGTAGCCGATCCACGCCTCGGTCTGCTCGATGGGCAGGGTCATGCCGAGCTCGGCGGCTTGCCGGGCGATGACGGACGGCTTGGTTTCCTCGATGCTGATCATGCTTGTCTGGATTCCTCCGTTGGTGCTTGATGCTGTCGCGTGATGCTTGATGCCGTTGCGGCACGGCCCGGTTCAGCCGCGCGCGCCGGCGAACGCGCGCTCCACGACGGTCCGGTCGCCATCGTAGTGCACGGGTCTGCCGTCGATCTTGTTGCGCGTCTCGTTGCCTTTGCCGATGAGCAGGATGACGTTGAAGCGGTCGGCGTGCTCGCGTGCGCCCGTCACCGCGGCCTCCACGGCCTCGTCGCGCGGCACGATGACGTCCACGTGGGTGCGCGGATCGTGCACGTACGACGCCATCTGCTCGGCGATGGCGCGCGGATCCTCGCGGTCCGGGTCGTCGGTGGTGAAGATCGCGCGGTCCACGCGCCCGTCCGCCGCCGTGGCGATGCCCTCGCGGCGGTCCAGCGCCTTGCCACCGGTCGAGCCCGCCACCAGCGTGATGCGCGGGTTCCGGTCGGCGTACAGGCGGCGCATCTCGTCGAGCAGGGCGGTGACGCTCAGGTAGTTGTGCGCGAAGTCCACGTACGCCACGATGCCGTCCGACGAGACGACACGCTCCATGCGCCCGGGGATCGTCACGGCGTCCACGGCAGTCATGGCCGCGTCGTCCCACGGCACGCCGGCCAGATGCGCCAGCGTCGCGGCGGCTGCGGCGTTCGCGTAGTTGAACTCGCCCTGCATGGCCAGATGGATGCGTGCGAACGGCGTCGTGCCGCCGTCGTGCGAGACGACGAACGGATCGGCCTCGCCGTTCGGTCCGGCGGGGGCCGCCGTCACGTCCGCGGGGGTCTCGGCGTCGCCCGTCCCCGCGGCGTCGTGCAGCGCGAACGTGGTCACCGGCACGCCGTCCGCGGCGGCGACCTCGCGGATCAGGTCGGCGTGCGCGCAGTCGGCGTCGAGCACGAGCGCGCGGCTGTGGTGCACGAGCTGGCGCTTGCAGTGGAAGTAGTCCTCGAACGTGGGATGCTCGATCGGGCTGATGTGGTCGGGGGAGATGTTGAGGAACGCGCCCACGTCGAACGTGAGCCCGTACACGCGCTCCACCTTGTACGCCTGCGAGGAGACCTCCATGACGAGGTAGCGCATGCCGTTGCCCACGGCCTCGTGCATCATGCGCAGCGCGTCGAGCGACTCCGGCGTGGTCAGGTCGCTCGGCTCGTACGTGCGGCCGTCCAGGCAGTTGCACACCGAGGAGAACAGCGCCGCTTTGCCGCCGGAGTACGCGTTGAGGATCGCCTGCGTGAAGTACGCGGTGGTGGTCTTGCCCTTGGTGCCGGTGATGCCGATCAGCGTGAGCCGCTCCTGCGGGTTGCCGTAGAACGCGGCGGCGAGCAGGCTCATCGCGCGGCGCACGTCGTTGACGATCAGGCCCGGCGCCGCGGTGACGTCGTCGTACGGCGTCTCGGCCACGTAGGCGGCGAGACCGCGCTCGTCCGCGCCGGACAGGTAGGAGGCCCTGAAGCTGCCCTTGCAGAACAGCAGCGTGCCGGGCTCGATGGCGCGCGTGTCGTACGTGACGGCGGCGAACGGCTGGTCGGCGCGCTCGCCGAGCCTGCGCGCGTCCAGCGTCCACAGGTCGCCGGCGATGATCTCGCGCAGCAGATGATGCTCCCTCAGCAGTTCGGCGGCGTCAGCCAGAGTCACAGCCATGTCCGTACGGTTCCTTCCCGTTCGTTCGTTCCACCCGTTCGCGTTCCGTGCCCATTGTAGTGTGCCGCGCCCGGCCCGTCGCCCGGTGCGCGAACCGTCCGTGCGGCTCCCGCGCGGGGCCTTCGGCCTACAGCCATCGCTCGCGCACCGGGCGGCGTCCGCGATCGGACGCCCAGCGGTTGAACGACTCCCTCCACTCGTCGTAGGCGCCGCGCTGCCACGCCATGAGACCGTCGAGCGTCACGCGGCCCACCTGCGGGTAGAGCGCGGCCATGGGGGCGATGAGGTCGATCGAGGCGATGGTGTCGGCCGTGGCGTCGTGGAAGTCGCCGTGCGGCTCCACGCCGTAGTAGAACGTGGTGTCCGTCAGGGTCCTCCTGCCGCTGCGGCGCGACACCCTGCGGTCGATCACCAGCGGGTCCACCACCAGCAGCTCGCCGCCGTCCAGACGCTCGTCCAGCGGCGCCAGCTTCCAGCGGCTGAGGTCGCCGGCGAGCATGCGCACGTCGAACGGCGCGTTGTACGCGAGCAGCGGGATGCGGCGGCGCTGCGCGGCGGCGATGGCGGCGCCGATCTCCTCGATGGCCAGCACCGGCTCCATGCCGTGCTCGGCGAGGTACTCGTCGGTGAACCCGTTGACGGCGCTGGCGCGCGGGTTCATCGGACGGTGCGGGTTGACGATCCACGTGGCCACCACGTCGCCCGCATGGCCCGTCGCCGGATCGCGCAGCACCAGCGACGCGGAGACGATCGCGTCGCGTCCCGCGGCGATGCCCGTGGTCTCCGTGTCGAACCCCAGCAGCAGGGAATCGGCCAGCGTGGTGCCGCCGTCCTGCACGGGCGCGGACTCGATCGCTTCCAACAGCTCATTGCTCATAACGGACCACCATAGCCATCCGGCCGGATACGGGTCCCGTCTCCGGTCGCTAGAATACGAGCTGTGACTGAAAGCATGGAAAGCAGGCGACGCCGGTTCGAGGCCCTCGCCATGCCCGCGGTCGACGCGCTCTACCGTCAGGCCATGCGACTGACCAACAACGCCGACGACGCCCAGGATCTGGTGCAGGACACCTTCGAGCGCGCCTTCAAGGCCTTCGACACGTTCAAGGAGGGCAGCAACTTCGAGGCGTGGATGACCACGATCGAGCGCAACGCCTACTTCAACCAGTACGCCCGGGCCAAGCGGCGTCCGCAGTGCGCCAACGACGAGACCGGCGAATACGACGACTGGGACATCTACGACGCGGCCGAGCACTCGGGGGAGGGGCTCAAGTCGGCCGAGCAGGAGTATCTGGACGCCTACGCGCCCGAGGAGATCCTCGCCGCGCTCAACAGGCTCAGCCCCGAACGCCGGCAGGTGTTCATCGACGCCGCCATCGACGGCAAGTCCTACCAGCAGGTGGCCGACGAGCAGGGCGTGAAGATCGGCACGGTGATGAGCCGGCTCAACCGCGCGCGCACCCAGCTCAAGCAGGAGCTCGCCGGCTATGCGGCGGCCCGCGGGTACACGGCCGGGGCGAGGCCGGCAAGGCGTTCGTCCAAGGGCATAACCACGGGCGACGCCGCGCATCCGCGTCATAATGAAGGCGACGAGGGCGGAGCGTCGGCGCATGCGGCGCGTGCGACGGCGCACGGCGGCAGCGGCGGAACGGTGCCGCCCCGGGAGTCCGTCAAGGGAAAGGAGCGGTCATGAATGGTGAGGAGTCGTCCGCGGGGGCGGGCTGTTGCCGCACCCGTCTGTCCGTCACGCGGTCCGTGTCCGTCAGCGGCGACGGCTCGACGACCACGCAGGTGAGCATCACCGAGGTGCGCGGGGAATCGGCGCCTGCGCCCCGCACGGAAGCGCGGCACGAGGGACACGGCTGCGGCGAGGGCTGCGGCTGCGACTGCTTCGACGTGGAATCGAGCTGCGACGAACGCGAGAAGGCGATGATCGCCGCGATCCGCGCGTACCTGCGTCCCGAGCAGGCGCCCGAATGCCTGATGGCCCGTCTCAACGCCGTGCTGGACCGCTGCTGCGGGGAATGAACGACGAATGACGCGTGGACGTTCCGCGGGCATCCCGCAAGGCGTCCCGCGCGGCATAGGAAAAGCCCCCGCGAACCATGACGGTTCGCGGGGGCTTTCGAGTAGCTGTTGCGCTACGGGATCAGGCGTTCGGCCTCTTGCCGTGGTTGGCGGCCTTCTTGCGACGATCCTTGCGCTTGCGTCCGCGCATGCCCATGATGGACTCCTTTTGGTTAAAGTATGAAACCTACGGAATTATGCCACAGCCCGCGGACCGGCGCAACTCACGTGCGGTCCGGGCGCGGTCCGGGCATGGACCGCGCCCGGACCATGCGGCTGCGGAGGCCGTCGCTCAGGCCTGCTCGGCGTCGATGAACAGCCTGGTGACGCTGGTTTCGCCGGGCTTGATGACGATGAGCTGGTTGCCGGTGTTGAACGCGTTCGCGTAGGCGGTCTGCGGCTCCACGGCGGTGCCGGCCGGATGCTTGTAGGCCGGGAAGCCGGTGCCGGTGCACACCTGGAACGACGTCACGGTCTCGTCGCCGCCCACGTGCACGGTCAGGCCGTCCGGACGCACGAACGTGGCGGTGACCCTGCCGTTCTCGTCGTGGTGCACGTCGGTCCACGCGTCGTCGAACGGCTGGTTGACGAGCAGCTCGCCGTTGCGCAGGTCATACTTGGTGCCGTCCACGGGCTCGGTGCCGGTGGGGATGAGGTTCTCGTCGATGGTCACGTGCGTGTCCGCCGGGATGGTCAGGCGGCATTGCGCGTTGTGGCCGTCGATCTCGTCGCCGTACCCGCCGAAGCCGTTGGCCAGCCACGGATGGATCGCCAGCGCCCACGGCGCGTCCGAGTCGCCGTTGTTGGTGGCGCTGATCGTCATCTCCAGGCCGTCGGCGGTCAGCTCGCGCTTCGCGGTGACGATCACGTCGAACGGGTAGCCCAGCAGGTAGGGCACGCGCCAGGACTGCGTGACCGAGGTCTCCGTGAGCTCCTCGAGCGTCCAGAAGCTGCGGTAGCCGTAGCCGTGGATGGCGTTGTTGCGCTCGTGCTCGTCGATCGGCAGCGTGTAGGTCCTGCCCTCGAACGTGTACTCGCCGCCCTTGATGCGGTTGGGGAACGGGACGAGGATCTGGCCGTGGCAGCAGGTCACCGGATCGTCGGGACCGAGCGGCACGATGACGTCCTTGCCCTTGTAGGTGAGCTTGCGCAGCGTGGCGCCCAGCTCGGTGACGACGGCCTTGTAGTCGCCGAACGCGATGGAGTACTGCTGGCCGGTGCGCGGCGGGATGTTCTTCGTAACCATATGACACTTCCGTTGTGACAGGGGATGTTACCGCTCCCACTGTAGCGTTCGGTCTCGATACGCCTCCCGGCGCGCCCGACGGGCGGGGAGGCACGCATGGCATACTGGGGAGTCGGAAACGACGAGGACGACCACGGGGAGGACGAACGGCATGGTCACGGACGGCAGACGCATCGTATTGGCGGATCCGCGCGGATTCTGCGCCGGCGTGGACCGGGCGATCCTCACCGTGCAGACGATTCTCCGGGCCGCGGGCCGCGCGGGACGCCCCGCGGGGCTCCCTCCCGTGTACGTGCGCCGGCAGATCGTGCACAACCGGCACGTCGTCGAGGATCTGGCCGCGCAGGGCGCGGTCTTCGTGGAGGAGCTCGCCGAGGTGCCGGACGAGGCCGTGGCGGCCGGCATTCCCGTCGTATTCTCGGCGCATGGCGTGTCCCCGGCGGTCAAGGCGGAGGCGGCGGCGCGCGGCATGCACGTGGTGGATGCCACCTGTCCGCTGGTGAGCAAGGTGCACCGCGAGGTGCTGCGCTTCGTGCGCGAAGGCTACGAGATCATCTACATCGGGCACCGGGGCCACGACGAGGCCGTGGGCGTGGTGGGGGAGAGCCCCGAGCACGTGCACCTCATCGAGCACGCCGCCGACGTGGACGGACTGGACTTTGCGCCGGACACCAAGCTCGTGCTGCTCACCCAGACCACGCTCAGCGTCGACGAGACCGCCGGCACCATCGCCGCGCTGAAGGCCCGGTTCCCGTGGATCGCCATGCCGCCCAACTCCGACATCTGCTACGCCACGTCCAACCGGCAGGCCGCGGTCAAGCTCGTCGCGGAGCGGTCCGACTGCGTGGTCATCGTGGGATCGGCGAACTCGTCCAACTCGGTGAGGCTCGTCGAAGTGGCGCAGGAAGGGCTCGGCGCGCGCGGCACGGCGCACCGCGTGGACGACGCCGGCGATCTCGATCCCGCGTGGTTCGACGGCGTGACCGCCGTGGGCGTCTCCTCGGGCGCGTCCGTGCCGGACGAACTGGTCTCCGGCGTCATCGACGCGCTGCAGGGCATGGGCTACACCGGCATGAGCACGGTGGAGACCATCAGGGAGAACATGCATTTCGTGCTGCCGGCCGAGCTGCGCTCAGCACGGCAGCCTTCGCGGCCGTGAGGCCGCTCACCTCACCTACGAACGGTCCACTGGACCGTTCGCTTGACGGTTCGGCTGGCCGAGCTGCGCTCGGCGTGGCAGCCTTCGCGGCCATAGGGCCGCTCACCTCACCTACGGACGGTTCGGCCGATCGGGTGCAGAGCAGACGTCACCACGTGCCGATCGGCGCGGCCACGGCGTCCAGCACGGTGAGCAGATCATGCGGATCCACGCCCACCGAGAATCCGCGCTTGCCGCCGGACAGCAGAATCCGGTCGAACTGGAGGGCGCTCTCGTCGAGCACCGTCCTGTGATGCACCTTCTGGCCCAGGGGGGAGATGCCGCCGACGACGTAGCCGGATTCGCGCATCGCCACCTTCGGATCCGCCATCGTGGCCTTCTTCGCGCCCACGGCCGCCGCCAGCGCCTTGAGATCCATGTGCCCGCTCACCGGCACCACGCCCACCACGCGTTCGGAGCCCGTGTCCGCCATCAGCGTCTTGAACACCTGATGCTCGTCGAAGCCGAGTTTCGTGGCGGCCTCCACGCCGTAGCCGTCGTCCATGTGGTCGTTGGAATGCTCGTACTCGTACGTCTCGAACGGCACGCCCGCCTGCTCCAGCTGAAGCGTGGCAGGAGTGGACCCCTTGCCCTTCGCGTTCTTCGATTTCTTGCTCATACGCACCGTTCTACCGCGACCCGTGGGCCGGTGACGTTCTGTTGGCGTCCGTTGTTGTGCGGGCTGGTACGAATTCGGACGGTGGTGGTCTGTGAGCGTCCGTTGTTGTGCGGGTCGATACGAAATCAGCCGCTAGGGCTCTGTCAACGTCCGCTATTGTGCGGTCTGGTACGAATTCGGACGGTGGTGGTCTGTGAGCGTCCGTTGTTGTGCGGGTCGATACGAAATCGGACGCTAGGACTCTCTTCGCGTCCGATGTTGTGCGCGTCGGCACGGAATCGGACGCGAATACACAGGCGCCCCGACCGGACGAACCGATCGGGGCGCCTGACGCTACGAAGCCGTAGCCGTTACTCAGCCGTCAGCTGCGGGGAGCTCAGTCCTCGGAGATCTCGGCGAAGTACAGCAGGGTACGGATCATGTTGCAGGTGAAGCCGTACTCGTTGTCGTAGAAGGAGACCGTGCGGGCCATGGTCACGCCGTCAACGGTGTTGACGTCGGTCTGGGTCGGATCGAAGACGCCGCCGTGGGTGTCGCCGATGATGTCGGAGGAGACGATCTCGTCGGCGTTGTAGCCGTAGTACTCCGTGTTGGAGAAGGCCTCCTTGAAGGCCTCGTTGATCTCTTCCTTGGTGGTGTTCTTCTCGAGCACGGTGGTCAGCTCGGTCACGGAGCCGTCCGGGACCTGGATGCGCTGGGCGTGGCCCTGCAGCTTGCCGTTGACCTCCGGGACGACCTTGCCGATGGCCTTGGCGGCGCCGGTGGAGTGCGCGATGGTGTTGATCGCGGCGGCGCGGTTGTTGCGGGCCTTCGGGAAGCGCGGGCCGTCCAGGATCATCTGGGTGCCGGTGTAGGCGTGGATGGTGGTCATGAAGCCGGCCTTGATGCCGAACTTGTCGTTCAGCAGCTTGACCATGGCGGCCATGGAGTTGGTGGTGCAGGAGCCGGCGGACACGATCACGTCGGTCGGCTTGAGGATCTCCTGGTTCACGCCGAACACGACGGTCGGAGTGGTGTCGTCCTTGGCCGGGGCGGAGATGAGGACCTTCTTGGCGCCGGCGTTGATGTGGGCCTGGGACTTCTCGGCGGAGGTGTAGAAGCCGGTGCACTCGAGCACGTACTCGACGCCGTCGTTCTTGACCCACGGGATGTTGTTGGCGTCCTTCTCGGCGTAGACCTTGTATTCCTTGCCGTCGACCACGATGGCGTCGTCGGTGGCGGTGACCTCGACCGGGGTGCCGTCGTCGTGGCGGAAGGTGCCGTGGGTGCTGTCGTACTTCAGCAGGTAGGCAAGCATGGAGGGGGTGGTCAGATCGTTGATGGCGGCAACCTCGATGTCACCAGCCTGGCCGCCGCGAGCCTGGAGCTCGAAGATGCGGCGGAAGGCGAGACGACCAATGCGACCGAAGCCGTTGATACCAATCTTAACTGTCATGTAATTCTCCCTTGAGGGTGGCCGTGGCGCGCATTGGCACCGGGCCATTGTTTACCAACGGTCCTTACTCTAATGCGCCGCCTGTACTTACGGCAACGTTGTCCGTCATGTTTCGCGCGCCGTTCAACGCACCGTGTGTGAGCGTTCACTCGGCCGTCCGGCGTGCGGCGCCGCGGCCTGCCGGACGGTCTGTCACGCCCGGGCCGCCGGCGAGAGGATCGAGGAGATCTCCGTGTCGAGCGGACCCAGATCGCCCTCGAACCCGTGGTATCGCGTCACCTTCGGCGCCGGCGCCTCGGCCGGGAACGTGACGATCAGCGTGCCGCGGCGCACGCTGATCGCCGAGGGGACGCCGGGCAGGAACTCGTTGCTCACGCCCTGGACCACGGTGTTGGTCAGCTCCCCGTGCTCGAGCTGGTATTTGAGACCGGGCTCGCTCACATCGTGGGACGCGTCCGAATGCGAGAACACCGAGACCATGCGCCCGGGCGCCACGTCGTTCGCCGGGAACGCGAGCTCGCCGTCGGCGATGGCGGTGACCACCATGCCGTCGCCGTGCAGGAACCCGATGCCGCCCCGCGAGGCCAGCAGCGCCATGAGCTGCACGTTCGCGAGCGTGTGGTCCAGCCGACCGCCGAGGCCGCCGTAGACGTGGAAGGTGCGCCGCCCGTGCAGCCAGCCGATCTTCAGCGCGGAGAGCATGTCCGGATCGTCCTTCTGCGGCGGCAGCGCGATCGTGCGCTCGCCGGCGGCGGGACGCGACCCCTCGAGCGAGTCGAAGTCGCCGATCACCAGATCCGGCGCCACGCCGAGCGCGCGGGCGTGGTCGAGGCCGCCGTCCGCGGCGATCACCAGCGCCCCCTCCGGCACGACCGGGGCGTCGAACGGGCCGGGGTAGTATTCGCCGGCCCCGAAGATCACGCAGGTTTCGTTCGTCATGCGTCCCACTGTACGCAGTCCCCGCGTTCCCGCGCCCGCCGCCTTCGTCCCGGGCGGAAACGATCGACTTCGAGCCGCTCGAACTGATAGGCTCTGCGGGTATGCGGCCGGGTCCCGCGCCTCGGCCGCGATCGGCAGCGCGGAGGAGAGAAGGTCGGCATGGCGAAGGCGGCGGAACGGACGAAGGATCGTCCCATCCTCAACTCGAAGGTGTTCCTCTACGTCACCGAGTTCTTCTCCGGCATGGCCGTGATGGCCGCCGAGCTGGGCGCCTCGCGCCTGCTCGCCCCGTACTTCTCCAGCTCGCAGATCGTGTGGACCATCATCATCGGCACCATCATGATCGCGCTCGCCCTCGGCGCCGTGTTCGGCGGGCGCTGGGCCGACCGGAACCCCGACCCGGACCGCCTCTACCGCCGCATCCTCGCGGCCGCCGCGTGGATCGCGCTCATCCCGCTCGTGGGCAAGTACCTCGTCATCCTCATCTCGGGCGCCCTCATCGTCACCGTGTCCACGAACTTCCTCGTCGTCGCCGCGTTTGCGTCGTGCATGCTCATCTTCGTGCCGCCGCTGTTCCTGCTCGGCACCGTGACGCCGGGACTCAACAAGTTCGCCACCGACTCGCTGGAGAACAACGCGAGCGTGGTGGGACGCCTGTCCGCCTGCAACACCGTGGGGTCGATCCTCGGCACCTTCCTGCCCACGTTCGTCACGATCCCCGCCGTCGGCACGTTCGTGACGTTCCTGATCTTCTCCGGCGCGCTCATGGCCATCCCGATCGTCTACTTCGTCGCTGCGCGCACGAAGCTCGTCGCGTCGGCCGTCGCCGCGGCCGCGTTCGTCGTCTCCGCCGTCGCCTCGCCGATGAGCGGCTTCGCGTTCTGGGAGACGAACCTCGCCTACGAGGGCGAATCGATCTACAACTACCTGCAGGTGAGGAACCTTTCCGACCGCACGATCCTGTCCACCAACGTGCTCTTCGGCGTCCAGTCCGTCACGATGAAGGACCGGGGCCTGACCGGCATGTACTACGACACCGCGCTCGCCGCGCCTGCGCTCGCCGACCATGCCGACTCGGCGCTGATCCTCGGCATGGGCACCGGCACGTACGCCCGGCAGCTCAGGCGCTACTACCCGGACATGGCGATCACCGGCGTGGAGATCGACGAGAGGATCACCGATCTGGCGGGGCGGTACTTCGACGAGCCCGCGGACATCCCCGTGACCACGTACGACGGGCGCGCCTGGCTCGCCGCCTCGAAGGACACGTACGACGTGATCATGGTCGACGCGTACCAGGACATCACGATCCCGTTCCAGATGAGCTCGGCCGAGTTCTTCCGCATGGTGCGCGCGCACCTCAATCCGGGCGGCGTGATGGTGGTCAACATGAACATGATCTCCGACGGCGCGGGCTCCATCAACGAGGCGCTCACGGACACCATCGCCTCCGTGTTCGGCTCGCGCAACATGCTCACCGCCGACGTGCCGGGCGCCACGAACCGCGAGCTGTTCGCCAAGACCGTGGGCGAGGGCCGCTCCACCAAGGGCGCCAGCGACATCCGGCGCGACGCGAAGGCGATCCCGCTGCGCTCCACCACGTACATGCGCACGCACGACGACGAGCTCAAGTGGTACATGGACCAGGTGGCCTCGCGCATGCGGGAGGTGGCCGATCCGGGCGACGGCGCCACGGTGCTCACCGACGACAAGGCGCCGGTGGAGGTGCTGGGCATGCGGGCCATCGACGCGCTGATCGCCGAGCAGGCCGGTCCGTACCGCGAGATCCTGCGCACGCAGGGCATCGGCGGGCTCATGAAGGCCGTGCGCTAGACGCGGCGGTCCCGGGGCGGTTCCGGGGGAGGGCGCGTCCGGGACGTGTCCGGGGTGTGTCCGCGACGCGCCGCGCAACCGCTGGCATGCGCGGCCGCGCGCGAAGCGGCTCGCGCTACGGTGGTGGGCATGGGCATATGGCAGTTCGTCTTCCTCGTCGCGGCCGGCGTCGCCGCCGGATTCGTGGGCTACAGCGTGGGACTGGCCTCGCTGGTGTCGTTCCCCGCCACGCTGGCGGTGGGCGTGCCGCCGGTGATGAGCTCGGCCACCAACACCGCGGGCAACGTGGGCATCACCATCGGCGGATGCCTGGGCGCGCGTCCGGAGCTCAGGGCGCGCCGGAGCCTGGCGGTCATCTACGCGTGTCTGGGACTCGTGGGCGGCGTGGTCGGCGCGTTCCTGCTGCTCGCGCTGCCGGCGCGGTACTTCGAATACTCCGTGCCGCCGTTCATCGCGGTCAGCGCGCTGCTCATCCTGATCCGTCCGAGGAAGGGCGCCGCGGCGCCGGAGACGGACGGGGATGCCGAGGACGCCGAGGCGCGCGGAGAGGTCTCCGCGGAAGGGCGGCGCGATCCGGGACGCAGCCCGCTCATGATCGCCGCCATGGCGCTGCTGTCCGTGTACTCGGGATACTTCGGCGCGGGATCCGGCACGGCCACGCTCGCGGTGCTCAGCGTGGGCCGCGTGGGCCCGTACGCGCAGATCAACGCGCTCAAGACCATCGGCTGCGGGTTCGGCAACATCTCCGCCACCGTGGTGTTCATCGCCACCGGGGTGATCCACTGGCCGGCCATGATCGCCCTGTTCATCGGATCCACGATCGGCAGCCGCATCGCGCCGGCGGCGGTCAGACGCGTGCCGGAGGGACTGATGCGCGCGTTCGCCTGCGCGGCGGGACTCGCGCTGGCCGCGTATCTGGGCGTGCGCTACTACGGCTGAGTCCTCTGCGACGGCTGATGGCGACCGGGCCATGCCGCGACACGCCCGAGGGGCGGCGATATGGTAAAGTGTCCATTCGGCTTGAGAAATCAAGAAAGCGGATTTTCCCACCTGGAGGCCTCTCATGGCTTCGGGTTCAAGGCAACGGCCTGGCCACGCGCATCGCGCGTGCGCATGACGGGCGGCGGCGCACATCGTCTGCGTCCGACCGGCCCCGTGAAGCGTGACGCCCTCGGGTGTCTTCTTCGGCGTGCCTCGAATCGCACGGATGGGGATTGAAGCGACGAAGGCATCGAGGAATGGAGTCATCATCAGCGACGAACCACGCATCAACGACGAGATTCGTGTCTCCCAGGTACGCCTGATCGGCCCGAACGGCGAGCAGGTGGGAGTCATCGCAACCTCGGTCGCGCTGAATCTGGCCAAGGAGGCGAACCTTGACCTGGTCGAGGTGGCGCCGAACGCGAAGCCCCCGGTCGCCAAGCTCATCGACTACGGCAAGTTCAAGTACAACGAGAAGATCAAGGCTCGCGAGGCTCGCCGCAACCAGAGCACGGCGGAGATCAAGGAGATCCGCTTCCGCCTGAAGATCGACGAGCATGACTTCGATGTGAAGAAGGGCCATGTGGTGCGCTTCCTCAACGGCGGCGACAAGGTCAAGGTCACCATCATGCTGCGTGGCCGCGAGCAGTCCCGCCCGATCGGCGGCGTGGAGCTCCTGCAGCGCCTCGCCTCCGAGGTGGAGGAGTACGGCTCCGTGGAGTCCGCCCCCAAGCAGGAGGGCCGCAACATCATCATGACGCTTGCGCCCAAGGGCAAGAAGGTGCACACCCAGTCCGAGCAGCGTCGTCGCGGCGATCAGTCCCGCGCCGAGCGTCAGGCCCGTCAGGCCGCGCGCTTGGCGGCCAAGCAGGAGGCCCAGGCGCAGGCCGCGGCCGATGCGAAGGCGTCCGTCACCAAGACTTCCGCACAGAAGAACACAACCAAGGAGGGCAGCAATGCCGAAGATGAAGAGTAATTCCGCCGCTTCCAAGCGCGTCCGCGTCACTGGCACGGGCAAGCTGATGCAGGTCGGCAGCGCCATGCGCCACAACCTCGAGCACAAGTCGGCCCGCAAGCGCCGCGCTCTGTCCGCCGACCAGGTGCTGGCCCCGGCCCAGATGAAGAACATCAAGAAGATGCTCAACAAGTGAGCCACTGCTCGCAATAGATAGACATTTCAGAAAGCTGAGGAATAGATTATGGCACGTGTCAAGCGCGCAGTGAATGCCCACAAGAAGCGTCGCGTCGTCCTGGAGCGCGCGTCCGGTTACCGCGGTCAGCGTTCCCGCCTGTACCGCAAGGCCAAGGAGCAGCTGCTTCACTCCTTCAACTACAACTTCCGCGACCGCAAGGCTCGCAAGGGCGACTTCCGCAAGCTGTGGATCCAGCGCATCAACGCCGCGGTCCGCGCTGAGGGCATCACCTACAACCGCTTCATCCAGGGCCTGCGTCTCGCCGGCATCGAGCTGGACCGCCGCGCTCTCGCCGAGCTGGCCGTCTCCGATCCCGAGACCTTCAAGACCATCGTCGAGGCCGCCAAGGCCGCTCTGCCCGAGGACGTCAACGCCCCGGTCGAGGCCTGAGTCGCTGATTCGTCGGGCAGGTCGGTTTCGTCCATTCGTTTGGGTGAGCCGATCAGCTGATTTCGCCGAGAACCCCGCCATCGTGCGGGGTTCTCGCGTATCTGTGCGACTTCCTTCCGCCATGCCTCCAGTGAAGGCGCGAGGGACTCGATTTGCTCAGTCTGTGTTGCACGGGACTTGATTTGCTCAGTCTTCAGGTGAGCCGTCGCAGATTGAGCGGATCCAGTTCCGAAGGAACCTTGCCGAGCCTTCCCTGAACTCGATCTGCTCAGTCTGTGTTGCACGGGACGCAATCTGCTCAATCTGCAACGCAGGAACTGACCAATGAACAGCCGTCAGTTGTGCACGGCCGCTGGAATAGTCGTCGCGTCCGTTTTTGTACGGGCAGGTACGAAAGTGGACGCTGGGGATGGTCGTTGCGTCCGGTTTTGTATGGGTGGATACGAAAACGGCCGCTGGGACGTGCTGTACGTCCGTTTTCGTATGGATGGATGCGAAGGCGGACGCTTAGGCGGCCGTTGCGTCCGGTTTTGTGTGGGGTCGTACGAAAGCGGCCGCTGGGGCGTGCTGTGCGTCCGGTTTTGTATGGGCGCGTACGAAACCGGACTGATGGGCGAGTGTGATCGGCGCGGCAGTCAGCCGGCGCGGAAGGCACGGTAGTCGCGCAGCAGGAACGCGAGGGCGAGCGTCGTGTGGTCGTCGAGGCGGCGCGGATTGTAGCCGGTGCGCGCGGCGAGATCGTTGAGATGGTTCTGCAGCGTGTTCTTGTGGATGAACAGGTCCTGCGCGGCACGGGTGACGCTGCCGTTGCGTGCGGTGTAGGCGTCGAACGCGGCGCGGAACGCGTCGATGCGCTCCGGGGGAAGATCGGCGAAGATGCGGGCGACGAACCGGTCGGCGGCATCGGCGTCGATGGCCGGCAGGATCATGCCGAGGTCCAGATCGTCGTATGCGATGACGCCGGCGTGCGCCGTGAACCGCAGCCAATCGACGGCGACCTGCGCCTGACGGTAGCTGGTCGGGTACCGCGCCGCCTCCGCTGTCGAGCCGACGCCCATGCTGATGGGGCGGCCGAGCGCCCGCTCGATGCGCTGCCGCATCCGCTCGATCAGCTGCATGTCCGCGTCTGCGGCCGACGTGCTGCCATCCGCGCTGCCGCCGGCCTCGCCATCCGCGCCGCCCTGAGCGTCGAGCAGCACGCAGAATCCCTGCGCCGACGCGCTGAACACCGCAGCCGGACGGTCTGCCAGCGTCGATTCGAGCACGTCGAGCAGCAGGTCGCGGCGCGTGTGGTCGGCGTATCGTCCCGTGCATCGGCCGAACACGGCGCGTCGCGGCATGCTCAGGTTCACGTCGAGCGACGCGGCGAGATAGTCGATGAGGTTCGCGTCGCGCTGCGGGGAGACGAGCAGGCTGACGAGGTTCGTCATCATGAGTCGGCGGTCGAAGCGCGTGAGCTGCTCGACGTTCTCGCGGATGAGGATCTCGGTCATCTTGGTGATCATGATGCCGAACGGCTCGACCTCGCTGCGCCGTCCGGTCACGCCGATGACCGCGGCGACCGTGCCGTTGAACATGACCGGCGCGTTGATGCCGTTGCGCGCGCCGGCGAACTGGCCGTCGCCGTCCACGGCCACCATGCGCTTGCGTTCGGCGGCGAGCCGCGCCGCCTCGTGCAGCGTGCCGATGCGCGTGCGGTCGGTGCTGGCGATCATGCGTCCGCGCGCGTCGAAGAAATTGATGTCGTGGCGGATGATGCCCTTGAGGTTCTCCACGATGGTCTGCGCGATGTGCGGATCGATCTCCACGCCGGTCTCCTTGCATGACGCATGCGGTCGTAAATGGTATGCATACCAATTCTAGGATGCCAGCCGTTACTGAAACGCGGTCTGCGGCATATGGAATTCGACTGAAATCGCAGGAATAATGGGGGTCATCAACGCGGATGCCAATGCGATGCAGCATCACCTCATAGTTTGCAGACCATCATTCGCGTATCCCGCTGCATGCGGCACAGCAGCCATGCAGCACTGCAGAGATCACGAGATCAAAGGAGATTCCCATGGTTACCGGTGTTTCGATCGCCTGGTGGGCCGCGCTGGTCGGCCTCGCGCTGGCCATCGTGCTCATTCTCAGGAAGCTCAACGCCACGTACGCGCTGCTGCTCGGCGCGATCGTCGGCTGCCTGATCGGCGGCGCGTCGCTCACGCAGACCGTCAACGTCATCGTCGCAGGCGGACAGAGCGTCATGGGCACCATCGTGCGCGTGCTCGCGGCGGGTGTGCTTGCGGGCGTGATGATGGAGTCCGGCGCCGCCAACCGCATCGCCAAGACCATCGTGTCGAAGTTCGGCGAGAGCCTCGCGATCTTCTCGATGGCGTTCGCGACGATGATCATCTGCGCGGTCGGCGTGTTCATCCCCGTCGCCGTGCTCATCGTGGCGCCCATCGCCATCGAGGTGGGCAACCGTCTCGGCATCTCCAAGCTCGCCCTGCTCGTCGCGCTGTCCGGCGGCGGCAAGGCCGGCAACATCATGTCGCCGAACCCGAATACCATCGCCGCCGCGTCCGGCTTCGGCGTCCAGCCCTCGCAGGTCATGATCGGCAGTGTCCTGCCCGCGCTGTGCGGCCTGGCCATGGCCGTGCTGCTCGCCACGCTGCTGCGCAAGCGCGGCGCCGCGCCGAGCCTCGACGAGGTCGACGCCACCGACGAGGACGACAAGGACCTGCCGCCGATCGGCCGCGCGCTGGTCGCGCCCATCGTGGCCGTGGCGCTGCTCGTCATCAACCCGCTCGGCAGCCTGCTGCACATCGATGCGCTGGCCAGCTTCCAGATCGACGCCATGTACATCCTGCCGCTCGCCGCCGTGATCGGCCTGCTCGCCATGAGGCAGGGCCGCAACCTGCTCGCCTTCACCAAGGCCGGCCTGGGCCGCATGACCGACGTCGTGCTCATCCTCATCGGCGCCGGCGCGCTCGGCGGCCTCATCACCAACTCCGACCTGTCGGCCCAGATCGTGGGCCTCATCAAGGCGTGGGGCGTCTCCGGCTCGCTGCTCGCCCCGCTCGCCGGCATCCTCATGGCCGCCGCCACGGCGTCCACGTCCACGGGCGTGATCCTCGGCGCCAGCTCGTTCGGCGCGTCGATCCTCGACTTCGGCGTCTCGCCGGTGGCCGCCGCCGTGACCATGCAGGCCGGCGCGACGGTGATCGACCACCTGCCGCACGGCAACTACTTCCACGTCACCGCGCAGGCCATGAAGATGACCGTGGGCGAGCGCATGAAGAGCGTGCCGTTCGAGTCGATCGTGGGTCTGACCATGACCGTCGCGGCCACGCTGCTGACCATGGTGTTCTGATCCGGTCCCACCCTGATTCCCATCCAGACGAATATGATTCATTGCAGGCAAAGGAGCAAGTCATGAAGTTCGTGATCGCACCCGATTCGTTCAAGGGATGCATGACCGCCAAGCGCGCCGCGGAGGCGATCCGGGAAGGCGTGGCGCGCGTGTTCCCGGACGCCGAGTACGTGATGGTGCCGATGGCCGACGGCGGCGAAGGCACCGTGCAGTCGCTGGTGGACGCCACCGGCGGCGAGCTGCGCGAAGCCGAGGTGCTCGACCCGCTGCAGCGCACCACCACGACGGCCTACGGATTGCTCGGCGGCTCCGGCGAGCGCACGGCCGTGATCGAGATGGCGGCGGCCAGCGGCATCCAGTTCGTCGACGAGACCACGAAGAACCCGCTGGAGACCACGACGTACGGCACCGGCCAGCTCATGCTGCACGCGCTGGACGACGGCGCCCGCACCATCATCCTGGGCGTGGGCGGATCGGCCACCAACGACGGCGGCGCCGGCATGGCCGAAGCGCTCGGCGTGCGCTTCCTCGACGCGGACGGCAATCCGATTCCGCGCGGCGGCGGCCATCTCGATGCGCTCGCCACGGTGGACGTGTCCGGTCTGGACCCGCGTCTGGAGGAGACGACGATCCTCATCGCCTCCGACGTGACGAACCCGCTGGTCGGCCCCACGGGCGCGTCCGCGGTCTTTGGCCCGCAGAAGGGCGCCACGCCCGAGATGGTGGCGCGTCTCGACGCGAACCTGACCCACTACGCGGCCGTCATCAAGGATCAGCTCGGCATCGACGTGGCGCATGCGCCGGGCGCGGGCGGCGCGGGCGGACTGGGCGCCGGCCTGCTGGCCTTCACCCGTTCGACCATGCGCGCCGGCGTCGAGATCGTGGCCGACACGGTGCGTCTCGCCGAGCGCGCGGCGGGCGCGGACTACTGCTTCACCGGCGAAGGCGGCATCGACTTCCAGACCCAGTACGGCAAGACGCCCATGGGCGTGGCGCGCGCCGTGCATTCGCTGAGCCCCCGCACCGGCGTCATCGCGCTCGCCGGCTACGTAGGCGACGGCATCGACCAGCTCTACGATCTGGGCATCGACGCGGTGTTCGGCATCGTGCCGGGCGCCATGCCGCTGGCGCAGGCGCTCGAGGCCGGACCGGAGAATCTGGCGCGCACGGCGGAGAACGCGGCCCGGCTCATCGCGATCGGCCTGCGGTAGCCTCCGGCAGGCGATCCGCCCGCCTCCGACGCCCGTCACGGCCATGCGCCGCGGCGGGCGTCGCCGCATGTCCGCGTACAATCGTCGCCTATGACGAAGGACGACGCGAAGGACGATCTCGACGGGCTGCTGGGACGCTTCGAGGCACACATCGACGTGGAACGCGGGCTCGCGCCGGCGACCGTCCGGGCCTACGCCTCCGATCTGGCGCGCTACGCCGCGTGGCTCCGCGGCCGCGGCACGACGCGGCTCGGCAACGTGACGCGACGCGACGTGGAGGACTACGTGGCGCATCTGGACGCCGAGGGGGAGTCCGCCCGGTCCAGGGCGCGTCGGCTCGCCGCGGTGCACGAGCTGCACCGCTTCGCCGCGGCGGACGGCGCCGTGGACGCGGACGTGGCGGCGTCCGTCAAGGCTCCCAGGGCGGCGTCGACGCTGCCGGACGTGCTCACCGTGGACGAGGTGACGCGCCTGCTCGACGCCGCGGGCATGCACGGCTCCGACGATCCGGTGGTGCTGCGCGACAAGGCGCTGCTCGAGTTCATGTACGCCACCGGCGCGCGCGTGTCCGAGGCCGTGGGCGCGAACCTCGACGACGTCGACCTCGACGAGCGCGTGGCGCGGCTCATGGGCAAGGGATCCAAGCAGCGGCTCGTACCGGTCGGATCGTACGCGTGCGCGGCGATGCGGCGCTATCTGGACGCGGGACGCGGCGAGCTGGAGCGGCGGAGCACGGCGGCGACGCCGGAACGCCGCGCGATCTTCCTCAACAAGCGCGGCAGGAGGCTGTCGCGGCAGTCCGCGTGGGAGATCATCCGCGAGGCGGGGCGCCGCGCGCACATCGACCGTCCGCTGCATCCGCACACACTGCGCCACTCGTTCGCCACGCACCTCATCCAGGGCGGCGCCGACGTGCGTTCGGTGCAGGAGCTGCTCGGACACGCCTCCGTCACCACCACGCAGATCTACACGCACGTCAGCCCCGAAACGCTCATCGAGACGTATCTGACCAGCCATCCGCGCGCCCGGTGACGCCGGAGGCGCACGGCACGTCGCACCCGTTCGACATGCACGGATGTTGCTATGGTGGTCGGTATGCCTACGGATCTGCTTGGACGCGACTATGAGACTTTTCCCGCCCCCGACACACTGAGCCAGCACGGCCCCGCCCGTGTGATCGCCATGTGCAACCAGAAGGGCGGCGTGGGCAAGACCACCAGCTCCATCAACATCGCCGGCGCGCTGAGCCAGTACGGCCGCCGCGTGCTCATCGTGGACTTCGACCCCCAGGGCGCCGCCACCGTGGGACTGGGCATCAACGCGAACAGCGTGGAGAACACCATCTACACGGCGCTGTTCAACCCGCGCATGGACGTGCACGACGTGGTGCAGCACACGCGGTTCCCCGATCTCGACATCATCCCGGCGAACATCGATCTGTCCGCCGCGGAGATCCAGCTCGTCACCGAGGTGGGGCGCGAGCAGGTGCTGGCCGGCACGCTGCGTCCGCTCAAGGACGAGTACGACGTCATCATCATCGACTGCCAGCCGTCGCTGGGCCTGCTCACCGTCAACGCGCTGACCGCCGCGGACGGCGTGATCATCCCCGTGGCCGCCGAGTTCTTCGCGCTGCGCGGCGTGGCGCTGCTCATGCAGTCCATCGACAAGGTGCAGGCGCGCATCAACCCGGGGCTCGAAGTGTATGGCGTGCTCGTGACCATGTACACGCGCACGCTGCACTCCGAGGAGGTGCTGCAGCGCATCTACGAGGCGTTCAAGGGCAAGGTGTTCCACAGCGTCATCACGCGCTCCATCAAGCTGCCGGACGCCACGGTGGCGGCGGCGCCGATCACCATGTACGCGCCCGAGCACAAGACCGCCAAGGAGTACCGCGAGGTGTCCCGCGAGCTGATCTCGCGCGGCATCGTGGCCTGAGCGGGGCCTCGCGGTGAGCGTCGCGGACGCGTCCGGCGGCGGGTTCTCGGTCAGTCTCGAGGCGTACTCGGGCCCGTTCGATGTGCTGCTCGGCCTGCTCGCCAACCATCGTCTGGAACTCACCGAGGTGTCGCTCGCGCAGGTCACCGGGGAGTTCCTCGCCTACGCGGGGACGCTCGACCGGACGCGCGGCATGGACGAGGCGAGCGCGTTTCTCGACGTGGCGTCCGTGCTGGTGGAGGCGAAGAGCGCGGCGCTGCTGCCCGGCGACGAGCGGGGACGCCGCGACGAACGAAGCATGGAGGCGCTCAGGGAGCGTGATCTGCTGTTCGCGCGGCTGCTGCAGTACAGGGCGTTCAGACAGGCGGCGGCCGTCTTCCGCGAGCGCATCGAGGCGAACGCGGGACGTTTCCCGCATCCGGGCTTCGCGGACGCGACGGTGGGCGCGATGCTGCCGGAGCTCGTCTGGACGCTGGACGCGGACTCCCTGGCGCGCATCGCCGCCCGCGCGTTCGCCAACGCGCCGGCGAGCGAGGTGAGCGTGCATCAGCTGCACGTGCCGCCGGCGGATCTGCGGGCGCAGGCCGCCATCGTGCGCGCCCGGCTGCGCGGGCGTGAGGGGCGTGCCGTCGCGTTCGACGAGCTCGTCGCGGATGCGGCGGGCCGCATCGAGGTGGTGGCGCGGTTCCTCGCGCTGCTGGCGTTCTTCAAGCAGGGCGCGGTGCGGTTCAGGCAGGACGGGCCGTATGCGCCGCTGTATCTGCGCTGGGAGTCCGGCGCGGACGGCGGCGACGTGGCCGGGACGATCGACGAGGGGGATTTCTCATGAGCGTGCGGGAACGGACGGCGGCGGGTTCGGACGGCGCGGCGGCGGGCGGAACGACGACGGACGGGACGGGAGCCGGCGGCGTCGACGCGTATCTCGGCGGGCTGCGCGCCTGCCTCGAGGCGGTGCTCATGGTCGCTGATGCGCCGCAGGCGGCGGAGGATCTGGCGCGCGTGCTCGGTGTGGGGGAGGATCGCGTGCGGCGCGGACTGGAGGCGATGCGCGCGGAGTACGACGACGAACGTCGCGGCTTCGAGCTGCGGTGCACGGCCAGAGGATGGCAGCTGTGCAGCCGTGCCGCGTTCGAACCGGTGGCTGCGGCCTTCGTGACCGACGGGCAGACCGCGCGTCTGAGCCAGGCGGCGCTGGAGGCGTTGGCGATCATCGCCTACCGGCAACCGGTGACGCGCGCGCAGGTGGGCGCGATCCGCGGCGTCAATTCGGACGGCGTGATCCGCGCGCTCGCCGTGCGCGGGCTGGTGCGCGAGGAGGGCGTCGACCCGGATTCGCGCGCGGCCCTGCTCGTCACCACAGCGCTGTTCCTGGAGCGCATGGGGCTCGATTCGTTGGACCGTCTGCCGTCGCTGGCGCCGTTCCTGCCCGCGTCCGCGGCCGACGTCGCCGACGAGGCCGGCTGCCTGCCGTGACGTCGCGTGGCGTTGCGTGGAGTCACGTGGCGTTGCGTGACACGCGCTGCGCGCATGACTATTAGTCATGCTGACCATTAGTGATAGGCTCTGCCCGGACGTCGGGGACGCTGAAGGCCCCGGGAAAGGCGGAGGCGTCGGATATGGGACTCAACGTCAGCGAACGCCTGCGGCAGCCGCCGCGGGTGGGGGTGTCGGTCGTCGTGCTGGCGCTCGACCCCGACAGCGAGCACGGCCGCCTGTGGCTGCCGCTCGTGCGGCGCGTCCGCCAGCCGTTCCTCGGAAGCTGGGCGCTGCCCGGCGGCGACGTGAGCGCCGACCGCACGCTCGCGCAGTCGGCGTACGAGGCGCTCGAATCCATCACCGATCTGCGTCCGAGCTACCTCGAACAGCTGCACGCCTTCGGCGGCCCCGACCGCTCGCGCGGCGGGCTGCCGATGGTCTCCGTGGTCTACTGGGCGCTCGTGCCCGAGGCCGAGGCCGGCGACTTCGTCGAGACGGACAACGTGCGCTGGTTCCCGGAGACCGATCTGCCCGGACTCGACCTCGCCTTCGACCACCGCGAGATCATCGCCTATGCGCTCGGCCGGCTGCGCACGCGCATCGAATACCCGGACATTGCCGCGAGACTCGTCGGCCCCGCGTTCACGCTGCGCCAGCTGCACGGCGTGTACGAGGCGGTCACCGGATCGGTGCTCGACCTGCCGAACTTCCGCCGCAAGATGCTCGCCTCGGGCGAGATCGAGGCGACGGGCGAGACGCTGCGCGAGGGCCGTCATCGTCCCGCCGCGCTCTACCGGTACGCGGCCGGCGCGACGTCCGCCGAGGCCCACGCCTACGCGATATCGGGGGAGCGGCTCGCCGAGCTCGACGCCCGCGTGCGCGCGCACGACGGCGACCGGGGGACGGGCGGCGCCGGGGACGACGCGCTGTCCGCGCTGACCACCGTGTAGCGCACGGGCCGGCCCATGTCCCCGCCGCGGCGAGGACCGGAACATCAGGAGAGGAAACCATGTCATCACCAATCGCGCGGCAGCGGACCGCGCAGCAGCCATCGGAACAACCGGCGAGGCTCACCCGCAACGAGCGCCTCGACCGTCTGCCGTTCAACAAGGCCCACCGCCGGCTCCTCGTCGCCTCCGGCATCGGTTGGGCGTTCGACGCCATGGACGTCGGCCTCGTCTCGTTCGTCGTCGCCGCCATCGCCGCCGACCCCCTGTTCCACCTCACCGCCACCGAGAAGTCGTGGGTGCTGTCGATCGGCTTCATCGGCATGGCCATCGGCGCCGCGCTCGGCGGCTACGTGGCCGACCACGTGGGCCGCAAGACCGTCTTCACCGCCACGCTCGTCATCTTCGGCCTCGCCAACGGCGGCATGGCGCTCGCCTGGTCGCTCGCCGCGCTGCTCGTCGCGCGGTTCGTGATCGGCCTCGGCCTCGGCGCCGAACTGCCGGTCGCCTCCACGCTCGTCTCCGAGTTCTCGCCCACGAAGCACCGCGGCCGCATGACCGTGCTGCTCGAATCGTTCTGGGCGGTCGGCTGGATCATCGCCGCGTGCATCGGCACGTTCGTCATCCCCAACACCGGCGACTGGGGCTGGCGCTGGGCGCTGCTCATCGGCGCGCTGCCGCTGCTGTACGCGATCGTCACGCGCATCCACATCCCCGAATCCGTGCGCTTCCTCGAGGCGCAGGGACGCGAGGACGAGGCCGAGCGCGCCGTGCGCTACTTCGAGGAGGCCGGCGGCGTGGCTCCCGTGCCGTCGCCCAAGGGCCGTCCGCTGCCGAGGATCAGGACCCGCGAGCTGTTCGGCTCCCGGTACGTCGCGCGCACCGCGGCCATCTGGGCCACGTGGTTCTTCGTCAACTTCTCGTACTACGGCGCGTTCACGTGGATGCCCTCGCTGCTGGCCGACCAGTTCGGCTCGCTCACCAAGTCGTTCGGCTACACGCTCATCATCTCGCTCGCCCAGCTGCCCGGCTACTTCCTCGCCGCGTGGCTCGTGGAGATCTGGGGCCGCCGCTGGACGCTCTCCGTGTTCCTCGCCGTGTCCGCCGTGGCCGCGTTCGCGTTCTCGCAGGCCGGATCCGTGGCCGCCGTGCTGTGCTTCGGCATGCTGCTGTCCGCGTCCAATCTGGGCGCGTGGGGCGTGCTGTACGCCGTGACGCCGGAGATCTATCCGACCCGTCTGCGCGGCGCCGCGGCCGGTGCCGCCGCCGCGTGCGGACGCGTGGCCGCCATCATCGCGCCGCTGCTCATGCCGTGGTTCCTGGGCCTTGCAGGCGGCAACAAGTCCGTGGCGTTCGTGATCTTCGCCGGGGCGTTCGTGCTCGCCTGCGTCGCCGCGCTGTGCCTGCCCGAGCGCAAGGGCCTCGAGCTGGAGGACTGATCGCGCGGGCGGCCGCGTCGTTCCGTGGCCGTCATCCTGCGCATCCCGATCCGCAGACACCTGTCCCGCGCTTTCAGATTGCAGGCATCCGCCCGACATCTTCCTGACCGGCGGATCGTCATCCGGGCTCCTGATGCGAGGGACCGCCGTCCGGCGTCTCCCGGGCCTTGGACCGGACCCCAATTCACGGGCTGAAAAGGACGAAATCCGCGATTCCGAGTACCAAACCGACGCTCCGGCGGGGGTTTGACGCTTGGAATCGCGGATTTCGTCCTTTTGCGCCCGTAATTGCTGCGTGCAGTCGGCGACCGGTCACCGGTTGCCGCGGACGCCGGTCAACGCATGCCGCTATGCTTGGCTCGGTTTGTGTGTAAGTACAGGTAGAACCAAGCAACAGAATCGATAGAGAGAGGTTTCGATGGCGGTTCGTGGCGATATTCGAAATGTGGCGATCGTGGCGCACGTCGATCACGGCAAGACCACGCTCGTGAACGCGATGCTCCAGCAGTCCCACGTGTTCAGCGAGCGCGAGGAGGTGCCGGATCGCGTGATGGACTCCAACGATCTGGAGCGCGAGAAGGGCATCACCATCCTCGCCAAGAACACGGCCGTGGAGTACACCGGTCCGCTGGCCGCCAAGTACGGCCACCCGGAGGGCATCACGCTCAACATCATCGACACCCCCGGCCATGCCGACTTCGGCGGCGAGGTGGAGCGCGGCATCTCCATGGTCGACGGCGTCGTCCTGCTCGTGGACGCCTCCGAGGGCCCGCTGCCGCAGACCCGCTTCGTGCTGCGCAAGGCGCTCGAGGCCAAGCTGCCGGTGATCCTGTGCGTGAACAAGGTCGACCGTCCGGACGCCCGCATCTCCGAGGTGGTGGGCGAGACCTCCGACCTGCTGCTCGGTCTGGCCGACGACGTGCAGCACGAGGGCATCGACCTCGATCTGGACCAGCTGCTCGATCTGCCGGTGATCTACTGCGCCGCCAAGGCCGGCTACGCCTCCGCCAACCAGCCGGCGGACGGCGCCCTGCCGGACAACGACAACCTCGAGCCGCTGTTCGAGGACATCATCAAGTACATCCCCGCCCCGGAGTACGAGGAGGGCGCGCCGCTGCAGGCCCACGTCGCCAACATCGACTCCTCCGACTTCCTCGGCCGACTCGGCCTCGTGCGCATCTACAACGGCACGCTGGAGAAGGGCAAGACCTACGGCCTGTCCCGCGTGGACGGCTCCATCGAGAACTTCCGCGTGGCCGAGCTGCTGCGCACCCAGGGCCTCGAGCGCACGCCCGTCGCCTCCGCGGGCCCCGGCGACATCGTGGCCGTGGCCGGCGTCAACGACATCATGATCGGCGAGACCATCGTCGACCCCAACGACCCGAAGCCGCTGCCGCTCATCCACGTCGACGACCCGGCCATCTCCATGACCTTCGGCGTCAACGACTCCCCGCTGGCCGGCACCGAGGGCAAGGACCACAAGCTCACCGCCCGCATGATCAAGGACCGTCTGGAGCGCGAGCTCATCGGCAACGTGTCCATCAAGGTGCTGCCCACCGACCGCCCGGACGCGTGGGAGGTGCAGGGCCGCGGCGAGCTGGCGCTGGCCGTGCTGGCCGAGCAGATGCGTCGCGAGGGCTACGAGCTGACCGTCGGCCGCCCGCAGGTGGTCACCAAGAAGATCGACGGCGTGGTCAACGAGCCGATGGAGAACACCACCATCGACGTGCCCGAGGAGTACATGGGCGCCGTCACGCAGCTCATGGCCGACCGCAAGGGCCGCATGGACAACATGACCAACCACGGCTCCGGCTGGGTGCGTCTGCAGTTCACCGTGCCGTCCCGCGGCCTCATCGGCTTCCGCACCGCGCTGCTGTCCGCCACGCGCGGCACCGGCATCGCGTCCTCCATCTCCGCCGGCTACGCGCCGTGGGCGGGACAGATCGTCACCCGCCAGAACGGCTCCATGGTCTCCGACCGTCAGGGCATCGCCACCCCGTACGCCATGCAGCGCCTGCAGGCGCGCGGCAACTTCTTCGTCGAGCCGCAGTCCCCGGTGTACGAGGGCCAGGTCGTGGGCGTGAACAACAAGCCCGACGAGCTGGACGTCAACATCACGCTGGCCAAGCACATGACCAACATGCGCTCCTCCACCGCCGACGTGCTCGAGACCCTCACCCCGCCCATCAAGATGAGCCTCGAGGAGTCCCTCGACTTCGCCAACGAGGACGAGTGCGTGGAGGTCACGCCCGAGTCCATCCGCGTGCGCAAGATCATCCTGGGCCGCGAGGACTGGTACAAGTGGCGCGCCAAGCAGCGTCGTCAGAACAACCAGGCCAACAAGTAAGCCTGCCGGTTCGCCTGATTGACGGGGAGTTCCTTCGGGAGCTCCCCGTTTTTCGATGCTCTGCGTGCGGTTCCGCACCCGCCCAGACGATTCCGGACGCGGAACGGGCGCGCGTCCGTCCCGGGCATACACTGGTGAACCATGACGACATCACAGCAACCGTCGCGGCAGCGCGACCCGATTCCCTACGCCGCGCGACTCGCCTCCTGTGCGCTCGTCGGCGCGGTCGTCGCGGTGACCGGCACCGGCGCGCACCGCATGGGCGCCGCGCAGAACGTGCCCTACGGACTGGCGCTGGCGTTCGTCCTCGTGGCGATGGGCGCGCTGCTGTCCCGCACGCTCGCGGGGACGGTGGGCGCGGCGCTGCATCTCATCGTCTCCTCGGTCGTCGTGTATCTCATGAGCGGCTACGGTCCCGGCGGCGACATCATGATGCCCACCGGCGGCGCGGCGCTCACCACGTTCTTCTCGCTCAACGCCACGCTGATCTGGATGGGAGGTCTGCTGCTCGTCCAGCTCGCCGTCATCATGCTGCCGCGCGGCGCGGTGGAGCGTCTGGTGCCGCGCCGGTCCGTCGCCGCGCCGTCGCCGTCCCGCCGCGCGAAGGACCCGAAGGAGGCGCGCGCATGAGCCGCACCGTCGCGTTGCACTATCTGGGGCCCGAGGGCACGTTCACCCATCAGGCCGCCATCGCCGCGTGCGAGTCGCTGCGTCCGCTGAGCGACGCCGGCACGGAGTTCGAGCTCGTCGCCGAGCCGGACGCGGCCTCCATCGTTCGCGCGGTGCGGTGCGGCGAAGGCTATGGCGTGATCGCCTGGGAGAACAACGTCGAGGGCTACGTGGTGCCGAACCTCGACATGCTGCTCGACGCCGAGGACGTGGCCGGATTCGCGCGCGTGGGCGTGGACGTGGCGTTCGACGCGTTCGTCCGCCCCGGCACCGACGTGTCCGCCGTGCGCGAGGTGAGCGCGCATCCGCACGGGCTGGCGCAGTGCCGCCGCTTCATCGCCGAGCACGGCCTCACCCCGGTGCCGGTCTCGTCCAACGCCGCCGCCTGCCGCGATCTGGAGGTCGGCAGGATGGCGTTCGGCCCGGCGATCTGCGGCAGGCTGTACTGGCTCGACACCGTGGCGTCCGGCGTGCAGGACTATCAGGGCGCGCGCACGGAGTTCCTGGTGCTCGGCACGCGCGACGACGCCGCGGCGATGCTGGACGGGGCGCGCGGCAACGGCGTGACGGAGTTCGAGTCGATCATCACGTTCATCCCGCTGGTCACCGGTCCCGGCGTGCTGGCGAACCTGCTCGACGTGCTGCGCGACGCCGGGCTCAACATGACGAGCTTCATCTCGCGCCCCATCAAGGGGCAGGACGCCACGTACAGCTTCATCACCACGCTCGACGCGGCCCCGTGGCAGGAGAACTTCCGCGAGGCGCTGACCGAGGTGGCCGAGCACGGCGACTGGATCAAGACGCTGGCCGTCTACCCGCGGCGCGAACGGCCCAACCCGCCGGTGGACGCGTGGATGCTGCCGGAGGGCGGCGTGCATCTGGACGCCGGGGCGCGCGGCGGTGCGCCCGGCGAGGGGTGGCGCGATGACGAACGAGTGAGGAAGGAGCTGCTGTGGTGAGCGTCGGGGCGAAGGGGACGGCCGCAACGGCCGGGACCGCCGCGCGCGTGCGGCGCGTGGGCGTCGTGGGGCTCGGCCTGATCGGCGGATCGCTGGCGCTGCGGCTCGTGGCGCGCGGCTTCGACGTGGTGGCGTGGAACCACACGCCGCGCCCGTATGGGTCCGCGGAACGCGCCGGCGTGCGCTGCGCGGCGTCGCTGGCTGATCTTGTCGCGGCCGCCCCGGACGTGATCGTGCTGTGCAATCCGCTCAGGGCGATGCCGGAGATCCTGCGCGCGCTGGCCGCGCTGGCCGAGGACGGCGCGCTGGACGAGTCCGTCACGCTCACCGACGTGGGCAGCGTCAAGGGCATGGTGCGCGACCAGGTGAAGGCCGCCGGGCTCGCCGACCGCTACGTGGGCGCGCATCCGATGGCGGGCAACGAGAAATCCGGCTGGGACGCCGCCGACCCCGCGCTGTACGACGACGCGCTGTGGGCCGTCACCGTGGACGAGGGGACCTCGTACCGCAGGTTCCTCGACGTGGCCGAGCTGATCACGGCAGGCGTGGGCGACCGGATGATCGTGCTGGACGACGGGACGCACGACCGCGCCGCCGCGCTGATCTCGCACATGCCGCACGTCGTGGCCACCGCGCTCGCCAACGAGCTGACGGAGAGCGACGACCGCAACGTCGCCGTGGCGCTGTCCGCCGGATGCTGGCGCGACATGACCCGCGTGGCGCTGACCGACCCGGACCGCACGCGCGCGATGGTGGAGGAGGACGCCGCCAACGTGGAGGCGCTGCTCAGGTCCATGGCCGACCGTCTCGTGGCCGTCGCCGATCTGCTGCGCGGGGAACGCGAACAGGCGGCCGAATCGCGGGACGCCGACGCGCACACGCCGCAGGCCATGCTGGACTTCTTCGCCGACGCCGATCCGTTCCGCGCCTACAAGGCCGCGCAGCCGGGGCATCTGGCGGCCGGCGACCATCCGCGCGTCACGGTCATGGTCTCCGCCGACGGCTGGCGCGGCGAGCTGCTGGCCTCGGCCCGGCGCGGCGAGCACATCGTGCGCATCGACGCCGAGCGCACGTTCACCGCGCTCGTGCGTTCCGCGCTGTGAACGAGGGACGTTCGGGCACCGGCTTGAGCCGCACGATCGATGCGGCCGGGATCGCCACGTCCTGTTCCGGGCGCGACCCGTTGGCGGCCGCGTCGCGCGTCAGGCACAGCAGCCCGCCGTCCCATGAGCGCACATGGCCCACGTAGTCGCGGTACTTCTCGCGCCCGTCGGCGGGGTCGACGCCGATCGCCGTGCGCACCACGACCCGTGCGCCGGCGGGGATGGTCCGGGGCAGTCGCTGATCCGTCATCGTGTGTTGTCCTTTCCCTGCATGAACCCTTGCATGAACGCGTCGCACATGAGCGTGCTCGGCATGAGCGCGTCCGGCGTGCGCGTCACTCGTCGCCCACCGCGTCGAGCACCGGCTGCCTGAGCGCGTGCGAGGCGGGGGAGACCGACGCCACCAGCCCTACGAGCACCGACAGCGCCAGGAACAGGCCGATCTGCCCCCACGGGATCGACAGCACCTCAAGCCCGTCGGCGGCGTACGTCGCACGGATCACCACGCCGGCCGCCACGCCCACGACGAGCCCCAGCAGCGTGCCGAACACGGCGATGATCGCCGCCTCGATGCCGAGCATGCCGCGCACCTGTCCGCGCGACGTGCCGATCGCGCGCAGCAGGCCGATCTCCCGAGTGCGCTCCGAGACGCTCAGCGCCAGCGTGTTCACGATGCCGAAGATCGCGATGACGATCGACAGCGCCAGCAGCGCGTAGAGGATGAGCAGCACCTGATCGACCATCGATCCCATCGTGGACTTATAGTCATCGCGGTTCATGACGCTGACCACGTAGTACGGCCTGACGGCCTCCCTGAGCCGCGTCTCGAGCGATGCGAGATCCTGCCCGGGCTCCGCGGCCAGGTACATGGCCATGGTGACCATGGTCTCCTTGGTGCCGAGCTCGTCGCCGAGGGCGTCGTTGACGATGATGCACGTGCGGTACACGCTGTTGTCGATGATCGCGCCGACCGTGACCTGCCGGCTGACGCGACGCGTGGTCGTCCTGACGAACCGGCTCTGGTCCACCTGCCGCGCCTCGTCGCCGATCTGCTGGATCTGCGCGGCGGTCTGCTGCGCGGCGGCGACCTGCCGGGCGGCGGTCTGCTGTGCCAGCTCGGTCTGGAGCTGCGCGATGCGCGCGGCGACCTGGTCCTGATAGTCCTGCGCCGCCTTGCGCGTGGCGTCCTCGTCGACGACGGTGTTCTCTGTGGACACGTCGACCGTGTCGCCCACCTTCCATCCGCGGTCGTCGGCGATGTCCTTGCCGACCACGAGCTGGCCGCCCCTGAGCGCCGCGTTCGCGTCGCCGGATTCGGCCTCGGGCGCGAAGACGTCGGTGAACAGCGTGTCCTGCGCGGCGAACGTCATGCCCCGCACGCGCTCGCCGTCGAACTTCGCGCCGAACAGGAACCGGTTCGCCGACACGGACTTGATGCCGTCCACCGCGCGGATCGCGTCCTCGGCGCCTTGCGGAATCCGCCCGGACGACGCGGACATGACCGCGAAGTCGGCCTTGAGCCCGGTGTCGACGATGCCGTTGACCGACGCCTTCGCCGACGAGGCGATCACGCCGAGGCAGCTGACGATCGCCACGCCCACGAACAGCGCCGCCGCCGTGTTGGCGCTGCGGCGCCGGGCACGGGCGAGGTTGCGCGCCGCGAGGCGCCCGGTGACGCGGAAGACGTGCGCGGGGATCCAGCCGAGCACGGTCCCCGCCGGGCCGACCAGCGCCGGTCCGAGCACGATCACGCCCACCACGAGGCATGCCGCTCCCACGCCGAGCGGCCAGCCGGCGCCGGTCCATGCCGCGAAGCCGTCCAGTGCGGGCACGCCGGTGGGGACGCCGTCCATCGCGGCGATGCGCCATATCCACAGCCATGCGGCCGCACCCAGCACGCACAGTGCCGCGCCCGCCGCGCCGCGACGGGCGACGGGACGCTCCGGGTTGACGGTCTCGTTCATCGCCTGGATCGGCGGCGCGTAGGCGGCGTGGCGGGCGGGCATCGCCGCGCCGACCAGCGTCACCATGAGTCCCACGGCCAGGCCCGTGAGCGCGTCCGTCGCGCTCGGCGCGGCCGAACCGGACAGCGGCGTGCCCATGCGCGCCAGGCCCGCGGCGATGAGCTCCGTCATGCCCCAGCCGAGCCCGATGCCCAGCGCCGAGCCGATCGCGCCGAGCACGAGCGCCTGCACGATCACCGTGGCGAACACCTGCATGGGCGAGGCGCCGATCGAGCGCAGCAGCGCGTAGCCGCGCATCGACTCGCGCACGATCATCGAGAACGTGTTCGCGATGATGAACGAGCCGACGAACAGGGCGATCGCCGCGAAGATCAGGATGAGCGGCTGGACGAAGCCGAGCGCGTCCTGCGTGGACGAGGTGGCCTCGGCGCGGTACTCGTCGCCGGTGACGGCGTGCGCGTGCGCGTCGGCGGGCAGCGCCGCGTTGACCGCATCGGCCAGCGAACGCTGCTGCGCGTCCGTGAGCGGCGCGCCGCCGTTCGCGTCGCCGTACACGCCGATCGCGTCCGTGGTGGTCGGATCGCTGGTCTTCAGATCGCTGTAGTGCTTCGCGGTGGCCGGGTCCAGGCCGAGGATGATCGCGCCCGCCTGCGCGCTGGACGTGGCGAAGACGCCGGACACGGTCACGTCCCTGGGGCCGTCGTCGTAGACGACCTTCGCCGTGTCGCCGACCGTGAGCCCCGCGCGCCGCGCGGCGAACTCGTGCAGCGCCACCTCGCCGTCGCCGCTCGGATACGTGCCGGCGGTGAACGTCGCGGCGCGCCACGGGTGCTCGGCGCTCATGCCGATGCCGAGCGTGGGGGAGCCCATCGTGGAGACGGGGTCGCCGGCGCCGTCCACGAGCACGAGCCCGCTGACGGCGTAGGTGACGGCCACGGGCTCGGTGCCGGGCACGGCGTCGATCGTGCCGGTCAGATCCGTGGCCACCGGGTTGTACTTCGACGAGGAGACGCCGGAGGCGGAGACGGCCGCGGATCCGTCGTCCCCGTCGTCGGTCCTGTCCGTGCCGCGCACGTACACGTCGTGGTCGGCGTTCGTGGCCATCATCTGCGCGACCTGGTCGTTCATCATCGCGCGGAAGCCGAACGATCCGACCACGAACGCCACGCCGAGCGCGATCGCGACGATCGACATGGCGAACCGTCCCAGATGGGCGCGCGCGTCCCTCAGTCCGATGCGGATCATGCCCGGGCCTCCGCGTCCGTGCCGTGCGCGTCGTCCGCGCCGTGTCCGTCATCGGTTCCGGGATCCTCGTCCCCGGCGAACACGTCGAGGATCTCCTCGTAGGAGGGATGGTCCAGATCGCGCGTGATGCGCCCGTCGGCGAGCACGAGCACGCGGTCGGCGTAGGATGCGGCGCGCGGATCGTGCGTCACCATGACGATCGACTGGCCGTAGTCGCGCACGCACTGCCGGAGGAACCCCAGCACCTCGCGCCCGGAACGCGAGTCGAGGTTGCCGGTGGGCTCGTCGGCGAAGATCACCGAGGGGCGCGCCATCATCGCACGCGCGCAGGCGACGCGCTGCTGCTGGCCGCCGGACAGTTGGCTCGGGCGGTGGGAGAGACGCCGTTCGAGCCCCACCACGCGCACGATGCGACGGAACCACGCGCGGTCGATCGGACGGCCGTCGATCTCGAGCGGCAACAGGATGTTCTCCTCGGCGCTCAGCGTGGGCACGAGGTTGAACGACTGGAAGATGAAGCCGATCCGGGTGCGCCGCAGATCGGTGAGCTGACGCTGGCTCATGGCGGAGACCTCGAGCCCCTCCACGAACACGCGCCCGGACGTGGGCGCGTCGAGTCCGGCCATGCAGTGCATGAGCGTGGACTTGCCGGAGCCGGACGGGCCCATGATCGCGGTCATCTGCCCGCGGCGAAACTCCACGTTCACGTGGTCGAGCGCCGTGACGAGCGAGTCGGCGTCGCCGTAGGTCCTCACGAGGTCCACGGCGCGCGCCACCACCGGATCCGCGTCGGCGCCACGGTCGTCGGCGCCCCGGATGCCCCTGTCGTCCCGTGCCTTCGCCTCGCGCACGCCCTTCGCCGAATGCCTGCCCATGGTGCCTCTTTCGCCGCGTTGCCGTCCTTGATTGCAGTGTATGCGGGGCTTGCGTCATCCGGGGAGGGGCGTCCGCGCGGTTCGCCGTCGCAACGTTGCGACGATGCGCCGTCGCGCGGTGCGGAAGGCTCCCATCCGACGGTCGTTCCCCGCAACGTTGCGACGATGTGCCGTCGTACGGCCCGGAAGGCTCCCGTTCGATGGTCATTCTCCGCAACGTTGCGACGAAGGGGACGGTCACGAGGCCGGAAGGCGGGACGGAACCGAGGGACGCGCCCCTAGGATGGTGGGCATGGCATGGTATGACGAGCCGCTCGACGAGTATCTGACCTTCCTCAGGGCGAACCGGGGCCTGAGCCCGAATACGCTCAGGGCGTACGGCGCCGACGTGGCCGGATGCCTGCACCTGCTGACGCTGCGCGGCGTCGGGAGCCTCTCCGACGTGACGATCGACGCGCTGCGCCTGTGGATGGCCCACGAATCGCGCTCCCATGCGCGCAGCAGCATGGCGCGCAGGACCGTGGCGGTGCGCGGCTTCTTCCGGTTCTGTCTGGACCGTGGGCTGATCGGAGCGGATCCCGCGGCGGGGCTCATGACGCCGAAGATCCCCTCGACGCTGCCCGCCGTGCTCACCGAGGCGCAGGCAGCCCGGCTCATGACCAGCGCCGACCGTGTGGCCGATGCCGCGACGGGGGAGACACGGAAAGCAGGGGAGACTGACGCCGGCTGCGACGGGCATGGGCGCGACGGACTCGGCTGCGTGGCCGATGACGGCGCAGGGAACGATGGCGTCGGGACCGACGGCGACACGGACACGCCCGTCGCGCTGCGCGACGCCGCGATCATGGAGCTGCTCTACGCCACCGGCATCCGCGTGGCCGAGCTGACCGGGCTCGACGTGGACGACGTGGACTTCGCGCAGCGCACGGCGCGCGTGACCGGCAAGGGGAACAAGCAGCGCGTGGTGCCCTTCGGCGCGCCGGCCGCGAGGGCGCTGCGCCGATGGCTGGAGCGGGGACGCCCGGCGCTGCTGCGCGACGATACGCCCGCGCTGTTCCTGGGCGTGCGCGGCGGACGGCTCGGCCAGCGCGCGGCGAGGCGCACGGTGCACGAGGAGGCCGCGCGCGCCGGCGTGCCGGACATCTCGCCGCACGCCCTGCGCCATTCGGCGGCCACGCACATGCTCAACGGCGGCGCCGATCTGCGCGAGGTGCAGGAGATGCTCGGACATTCCTCGCTCGCCACCACGCAGCGCTACACGCACGTCTCCATCGAACAGCTGCGCGGCCGCTACGCGCAGGCGTTCCCTCGCGCCTAGCGCCCGGGCGCGCCCGCACCCGGCGAGTTTCACGCAATTCCCCCAAGAATTAACATTCCCGTAACATGGGGAACGCGGATCACGGCCGCCTTGGCGTTGCCTGTGAACACGCCGCGCCCAGTCTGCCAATCGGCCGCGCGTCCCCATGTTTCCAAGGTGAATCACGCATGGACGCGGACGGCGTGACCCCCGTTCGAGACCGCGTTCGAGACGGGACGGGGCGGCGGATCGGTTTTGGACGGATGAATTGTGCGATTCACGATCGCGGGGAACAATGGAAACCAGCAAGCAAAGGGGTTGGCGTGAACGAGCACCGACCCCTTTTGCATGTTGCGGGCATCGGAAACCCGCATCCATAGGAAAAGGAGACAACCCTTATGAAGAAGAGTGTGAAGCTCTTTGCTGCCAGCGTGTGCGCGGCCACCATGCTGCTCTCCGCCTGCGGCGGCTCCGGCAACACCACCGCCGACGCCACCGGCTCCGTCGAGACCGACCCGAACGCCATCATCAACGCCTACGGCTGCGAGCCGCAGAACCCGCTGATCACCACCAACACCAACGAGACCTGCGGCGGCAACCCGATCGACCTCATGTACGCCAAGCTCGTCGCCTTCGACAACGAGGGCAACGCCAAGAACGAGGTGGCCGACTCGATCACCGCCAACGAGGACAACACCGTCTACACCATCAAGCTCAAGGACGGCTGGAAGTTCACCGACGGCACCCCGGTGACCGCCGAGTCCTTCACCAAGGCCTGGAGCTACGGCGCCAACGCCAAGAACGCCCAGGTCTCCTCCGGCTTCTTCGCCAACATCGCCGGCTACGACGACCTGCAGAACGCCGACGCCCTGACCGGCAACGAGCAGCTCTCCGGCCTCAAGGTCGAGGACGACAAGACCTTCACCGTCACGCTGTCCGCCGCGTCCTCCACCTTCCCGATCCAGGTGGGCTACACCGCGTTCGCCCCGCTGCCCGAGTCCTTCTTCCAGGATCCGGCCTCCTTCGGTGAGCACCCGGTAGGCAACGGCCAGTACAAGTTCGACTCCTGGAACCACAACCAGGACATCAAGCTCGTCCGCAACGACGACTACAAGGGCAACTTCCCGGCCAAGAACGGCGGCATCGACTTCAAGGTGTACACCGACACCGAGCCGGCCTACGCCGACGTCTCCGGCGGCAACCTGGACATCATGGACACCGTCCCGAACTCGGCCGTGAAGACCTTCCAGTCCGACGGCAACGTCCAGGCCATCAACAACCCGGGCTCCGTGTTCCAGTCCTTCACCTTCGCCGCCAACATGAAGCACTTCGGCCTTGACCAGGAGGGCCGCCTGCGTCGCCAGGCCATCTCCATGGCCATCGACCGCAACCAGGTCAACGAGAAGCTCAACGGCAACCTGAACACCGTGGCCACCGAGTGGACCTCCCCGGTCACCCCCGGCTACAACGACAAGCTCGAAGGCAACGACGTGCTGACGTACAACCCGGACAAGGCCAAGCAGCTCTGGGAGCAGGCCAACGCCATCAGCGCCTGGGGCGCCGACGACAAGTTCCAGATCGCCTACAACGCCGACAACGGCTCCAAGGACCAGTGGGACGCCATCTGCAACCAGATCTCCAAGACGCTCGGCATCACCGCCGAGGGCGCTCCGTACCCGACCTTCAAGGAGATGCGCACCGCCGTCTCCAAGCGTCAGATCACGACCGCCTTCCGTTCCGGCTGGCAGCCCGACTACCCGTCCCCGGAGTCCTACCTGGTCTCCCTGTACGCGTCCTCCGCCGCTGACGGCAACGGCTCCAACGACGGCGACTACAAGAACCCGGCGTTCGACGACTTCATGGCCAAGGCCGCCGCCGCCAAGTCCACCGACGAGGCCAACAAGTTCTACCAGCAGGGCGAGCAGATCCTGTTCCAGGACATGCCGGCCGTGCCGCTGTGGTACACCTCCACCAAGGCCGTGGCCGCCAAGAACGTCCAGAACGTGGCCACCAACTGGAAGAACGAGCCCGACTACGCGTCCCTCGCGAAGCCGGCCGCCTGATCCCCGGATCTGATCCGACGCGATCGGTGAACGATCGGCCGCTGCCCTGAGCGGCGGCCGATCCACGACAACCCAATGCGAAAAGGCGAGGTGCGAGCCTCGCCTTTTCTGCGTTCATCCCTATCCTTGATGCCAGCTGGAAGCCGGCGGCGTGCGACGACGATGTGTGCACGGCGTCCGGGCCCGTCCGACGGGATGCGCGGGAGGCCCTTCGTTACCGTCCCGTTTCCCGCGATGTCGGCGGTGCTGGTACACTACATACAGTTTCTTCACAGGTGGGTGCCTGTTCACCTGGGCGTAAGGTCGTCCATGCGGTTCGCCGCACAGCCCACCGCAATCCAAAAGGAGCACAGCCGATGGGCCGATATCTTCTGCGACGCATTCTGCAGATGATCCCCGTTGTTCTCGGCACGACGCTGCTGATCTACGCGCTTGTCTTCCTCATGCCTGGCGACCCGGTGGCCGCCATGTTCGGAGCCAAGCCGGTGCAGCCCGCCGTCGCAGCCCAGATCAGGGCGGAGTACAACCTGGACAAACCGTTCATCATCCAGTACCTTCTCTTCCTCAAGAACGCGCTGACCTTCAACTTCGGCAAGACGTTCTCCGGCCAGCAGGTCCTCGCCGTCATCGGCCGCGCCTTCCCGGTCACCGTGAAGCTCGCCATCATGGCGTTCGTCTTCGAGGCGGTCTTCGGCGTGGTGTTCGGCATCATCTCCGGCCTGAAGAAGGGCAAGTGGTACGACACGGTCATCCTGGTCATCTCCCTGCTGCTCATCTCCGTGCCCACCTTCGTGACCGGCTTCGTCATGCAGTACTTCCTGGGCGTGCAGTGGCACCTGCTGCCCATCACCGCCGGCCCCAACCCCGGATTCCTCGACCTGCTCATGCCCGCAATGGTGCTGGGCAGCGTCTCGATGGCCTCCATCATCCGCCTGACCCGTTCGGAGATCACCGCGAACATCGCCGAGGACTACGTGCGCACCGCGCGCGCCAAAGGCATGAGCAACAAGATGGTCGTGCTGCGCCACGTGCTGCGCAACTCCCTGATCCCCGTGGTCACGTACCTCGGCGCCGATCTGGGCGCGCTGATGGGCGGCGCCATGATCTCGGAGCGCATCTTCAACATCCAGGGCATCGGCAACACGCTGTACCAGGCCATCAACCGAGGCGAGGGTACGCTGGTGGTCTCCATCGTCACGCTCATGGTGCTCATCTTCGTGGTGTGCAACCTGATCGTGGACATGCTGTACGCCGTGCTCGACCCGCGCATCCGCTACCAGTGAGTGAGGGGAGCGAGACAACCCATGTCTAACGACCAGAACATCAACCAGAACTCGGACGAGTTCTTCGCCGACCCGCTGCCCGGTCAGGAGCGCTACGTGGCGCCCCTCGACGAGACGCCGCTGCAGGACGTCGACACCGTCGACGAGACCAACCCGCCCACCAGCATGTGGGCCGACGCGTGGAAGACCCTGCGCAAGAACCCGCTGTTCATCGTCTCCGCCGTGCTCGTGGTCCTCGTGTTCGTGGTGGCGCTCTTCCCGCAGCTGTTCACCCGCATCGACCCGCGCGACTGCGACCTGACCTACTCGCTCGAGCCGGCCTCCCCGGGCCATCCGTTCGGCTTCAACAACCAGGGCTGCGACGTGTACGCCCGCGTGATCTACGGCGCGCGCACCTCCGTGGCCATCGGCATCTACACCACGCTGCTCGTGAGCGTCCTCGGCGGCCTGATCGGCGCCGTGGCCGGCTTCTTCGGCGGCTGGGTGGACGCGGTGCTCTCCCGCCTGACGGACATTTTCTTCGCCGTGCCGCTGCTGCTCGGCGCCATCGTGCTGCTGCAGATGTTCCGCACCTCCTCCTCCATCTGGAAGGTCATCTTCACGCTGACGCTGTTCGGCTGGGTCTCCATGGCCCGCATCGTGCGCGGCGCGGTGATGGAGGCCAAGAACCTCGAGTTCAACACGGCGTCGCTGGCGCTCGGCTCCACGCCGGGACGCAACCTGTTCCGCCACATCCTGCCGAACTCGCTCGCTCCGGCCATCGTCATCGCCACCATGTCCCTGGGCAGCTACATCGTCTCCGAGGCCACGCTGAGCTTCCTCGGCATCGGTCTGCCGAGCTCCGTGGTGAGCTGGGGCGGCGACATCTCCACCGCCCAGCAGTACCTGAGGACCAACCCGTCCGTCCTGTTCTACCCGTCCGCGGCCCTCGCCATCACCGTGCTCGCGTTCATCATGCTCGGCGACGCGGTGCAGGATGCGCTTGACCCCAAGGCCCGTACGGCGTGAGTGGAGGAATCATGACTGACAACCAGAGCATCATCGCAGCCCAGCAGATCAAGCAGGGCCCGATCCTCGAAGTCAAGGACCTGCAGGTCGACTTCACCACCGACACCGGCAAGGCCGTGCACGCGGTGCGCAACTCCTCGTTCTCGGTCTACCCGGGACAGTGGGTGGCCATCGTGGGCGAGTCCGGCTCCGGCAAGTCCACGTCCGCCATGGCCGTGCTGGGCCTGCTGCCCGGCACCGGACACGTCGTGGGCGGCTCCATCAAGCTCGAGGGCCAGGAGATCGCCGGGCTCTCGCAGAAGGAGTACGACAAGCTGCGCGGCTCCAAGATCGGCCTGGTCCCGCAGGACCCGATGAGCAACCTCAACCCGGTGTGGCGCATCGGCACGCAGGTCAAGGAGGCGCTCGACGCCAACAACATGGACGTCTCCAAGGAGAAGCGCTCCAAGCTGGCCGCCGCCCTCGCGTCCGAGGACTCCTCCGTGGCGCTCAAGGGCGAGGACGACGAGCTCTTCGTCGCCTCCAAGGACCTGCCCGCGCTGCTCGACGCCGCCAAGGCCGCTCTGGAGAAGAACGGCGTCAAGCGCGTCGAGGAGGAGATGAACTACTTCCGCGACGAGTGGGTGCCCGGCTCCGAGACCCGCTGGCGCGTGGCCAAGGACCTCATCGACGCCGGCGTGAAGGACGACGAGGCGTGGGCCATCGCCAAGAAGTACGTGCTCGGCTCCACGATGGAGGACCGCATCGCGGGCCTGCTGTCCGAGGCCGGCCTGCCGGACGCCGCCACGCGCGCCCGCCAGTTCCCGCACGAGTTCTCCGGCGGCATGCGCCAGCGCGCGCTCATCGCCATCGGTCTGGCGTGCCGCCCCGATCTGCTCATCGCCGACGAGCCGACCTCCGCGCTCGACGTGACCGTGCAGAAGAAGATCCTCGACCATCTGCACATGCTCACCGACTCGCTGGGCACGTCCGTGCTCTTCATCACCCATGATCTGGGCCTCGCCGCCGAGCGCGCCCAGCACATCGTCGTGATGTACAAGGGTCAGGTCGTCGAGTCCGGCCCGTCGCTCGAGGTGCTCCAGCACCCGCAGCACCCGTACACCAAGCGCCTCGTGGCCGCGGCCCCGTCGCTTGCCTCCCAGCGCATCATCTCAGCCAAGGAGCGCGGCGAGAACACGGACGCGCTGCTCGAGCACAAGGTGGCCGGCGAGAACGAGCTGGCCAAGAGCGAGCACATCATCACCGTGGAGCATCTGACCAAGGAGTTCAAGCTCCCGCGCAAGAAGGAGATGTTCAAGGCCGTCGACGACGTCTCGTTCTCCGTCAAGCGCGGCACCACGCTGGCCATCGTGGGCGAGTCCGGCTCCGGCAAGTCCACCGTGGCGAACATGGTGCTCCACCTGCTCACGCCCACCTCCGGCAAGATCACGTACGAAGGCCGCGACACCTCGACGTTCAAGGCCAAGGACATCCTGGACTTCCGCCGCCACGTGCAGCCGGTGTTCCAGAACCCGTACGGCTCGCTCGACCCGATGTACTCGATCTTCCGCTCCATCGAGGAGCCGCTGCGCATCCACGGCATCGGCGACAAGAAGAGCCGCTCCAAGCGCGTGCGCGAGCTGCTCGACATGGTCGAGATGCCGGTCAGCGTCATGGGCCGCTACCCGAACGAGCTGTCCGGCGGCCAGCGCCAGCGCATCGCCATCGCGCGCGCCATGGCCCTCGAGCCGGACGTGATCGTGTGCGACGAGGCCGTGTCCGCCCTCGACGTGCTGGTGCAGGACCAGGTGCTGCGTCTGCTCAACGACCTGCAGGCCGAGAAGGGCCTGAGCTACCTGTTCATCACCCACGATCTGGCCGTGGTGCGCCAGATCGCCGACGAGGTCGTGGTGATGCAGCACGGCAGGCTCGTGGAGCACGCCACCACCGACGAGGTGTTCGACCACCCGCAGAAGCAGTACACGCGCGACCTGCTCGACGCCATCCCCGGCGGCAAGCTGCAGCTCGGCCTCGACTGAGCCGACTGCGCGCGTCCGCGATGGCGCTGCACTAGCGCTTCGATATCGCCGCGACAACGAATGAGCCCCTTCCCGTGGAATGCGGGAAGGGGCTCATTCGCGTCAGAAGGCGTGGAATCGCTGCATCAGCGGCAGATGCGGGAGATCGGCTCCCACGGCTGGATCACCGTCGCCTCGCCGTCCGCGGCGGCCAGCGTGCGCTCGTCCAGATACTCCCTGCGGATGATGAGCTCCTGCACGAAGCGGTCGAACCAGTCGGCGGAGGCCACGAAGTAGCCGTCCTCGCCGTTGTCCTTGCCCCAGCTGTTCTCCACCTTCCAGCGGTCGGGACGGCCCTGCTCGTCCAGGTTCACGCCGGTGAGCGTCATCGCGTGGTTCGAGGGGCTGTCGCCGTACTCCAGCCCCTGCGCCTTGTCGAACGTGAACTCGGTGCCGAACAGCTCGTCCACGCGCACGCTGGCGCGGTCGAAGATGCCGGCCTTGCGCAGCGCGAACTGCGTGCAGTCGCAGGCGAACCAGATCGGGTGGCCGGCGGCGAGCTGGTCCACGGCGGCCTTGCGGAACGCGTCGAGCGGCACGTTGACGAAGCCCATGAGCCCCGCCTCGGCCACGTTGCCCGTGTAGGCGAGCTCGTAGCGGCGCCAGTACGGGCGGCTCTTCAGCGGCGCGTTGACGATGGAGACGAAGCCGTCGAGGTCCTCGCCGACGTACTTGGCGGCGAACTCGCGGGGCGTGATGCCGCGCTCGACGATCCGGCGGCGCGCGTCGATGCCGGAGTGGGCGTCGCCGTCCTTCGTTGCGTCGTCGGCGCCGTCCTTGACGCGCAGCAGCAGGTCGAAGCGCGCCGGCGGCTCGCCCATGGCGATCGCGCAGATGCGGTACACGGTCGCCATCATCGCGCGCTTCGCCTCGCGCAGCTCGTCGACCGAGGCCCCCGCCGCATGGCGGTCGCGCAGCTCGGCGGCGAACTCGCGCGCCTTGGTGTTGAGGTACTGCCCGAACGCGGCGGAATCCTCGGAGTTCGCGGTCTCCGGGTAGGCGCTCTTGGGCACGAGGCCGTACTTGTTCACGAGGTTGACGAACATCTGCCACCAGCCGCCGTCGTCGGCGGGGCCGGCGTTGATCTCCTGGAAGACTCGGCCGTCGGTCGGCTCGTCCAGCGTGGCCAGCACGTTCTCCAGATAGAAGTTCGTCTTCTCCAGCTTGTCGTAGAAGAACAGGTAGCTTTCCGAGAACTCGAAGTCCTCCAGGTTCCAGCGGTGCATGAGCTCGTAGCGCAGCGTGTTGAGCGCGGCGAACATCCAGCAGCGGCCGGAGTGCTTCTGGTTGGTGATCGAGCCCTGCTTCAGCTCGATCGAGAACGTGCGCGGCAGCTCGCGCACGCCGCGGTACGCGGTGGCGGCGGCGAGCACGCCGACCGACGTCGCGGCGTTGGCGGCCACGAGGTTGGCGCGGTCGGCGTTGAACGCCTTCGAGTATTCGCTGAGCTGTTCGGGCGTGATGGCCGTCGCGGACGCGGATGATGCCATGGGATTCCTTTCGTCGGATCGTGCGGGCTCCTCGGGCCCGCCCGTGCGGAAGTCTACTCGGCGCGCCGCGGCCGCGGCGGACGGCGCGGGGATGCGCGGCGCGGCATGCGCGGTAGGGGAGGAGCGGTATGGTCGGCAGATATGACGATCACCATCACGACATCGAACCTCAACGGCATCCGCGCGGCGAAGCGCAAGGGCATCGACGCATGGGGGCGCGCCAACGCGCCGGACGTGTGGTGCATGCAGGAGGTGCGCGCCCCGCAGCAGGACGTCGACGCGATCTTCGACGGATTCGCCGAGGAGTATGCGGCCGCCGGCAAGGTGAAGGGTCCCGGCGATCTCGGCCGCATGAACGAGGTGTGCCGCGTCAGGGGACGCGCCGGCGTGGGCCTCCTCACCGATCTGGAGGTGCTCGGACGCCGCTTCGGACTGCCGGGCCTCGACGAGGACGTGGACTCCGGGCGTTGGATCGAGGCCGACGTGAGGACGCCGCAGGGCTACGTGATCACCGTGGCCTGCGTGTACGTGCACGCGGGCCAGGCCGAGGACGAGACGAAGATGGCGCAAAAGTACCGTTTCCTCGACGCCATGGGGGAGCGCCTCGCCGCGCTGCGCGACGAGGCCGCGCGCGGCGGACGCCAGGCCGTGCTGTGCGGCGACTTCAACATCGCGCACACCCCGCTGGACATCAGGAACGCGAAGGCCAACGTCAGGCACGCCGGGTTCCTGCCCGCCGAGCGCGCCTACGTGGACCGCTGGACCGACGAATACGAGTTCGTGGACGTGGTGCGCTACCTCGCCGGCGACATCGACGGGCCGTACACGTGGTGGAGCCAGCGCGGCCGCGCGTTCGACAACAACGTCGGATGGCGCATCGACTACCAGTTCGCCACGCCCGAGCTCGCGGAGACCGCGTGCGGGTTCGTGGTGGACAAGGCGCCCACGTACGAGGCGCGCTGGAGCGACCATGCGCCGCTGACCGTCCGCTACGACGTGTGAGGACGGGCGCATCCCGCGTTCAGGCGACGCCAAGGCGGGGTGCTAGGCTTGGCAACGTTGCAACCTGCGATCCGTGTTTGAAATGAGGAACCATGGGACTGTTTGGATTCGGCAAGAAGAAGCATCAGGACGACGCCGCGTCCGAGGCCGAGGCCGACGAGACGAAGAAGGACGCCGTCGAGGCCGAGGCCTCCGAGGCCGATGAGCAGACCGATGCCGACGAGCAGGCCGCCGAGGGCTTCTCCGGCCGCGGCGAGACCACCGGCCCGTGGGACGTGGACGACGAGGACGTGCCCGACTACGACGAGTACCTCGACATCGGCTCCCTGATGCTGCCGATGCTGCCCATGCAGTTCGAGAACGCCGCGCTGCGCCTCAAGGGCGACCGCGCGACCGGCGCCGTGCTGGGCGCCATCATCACCGTGGGCAACTCCACGCTGGAGCTCGAGGCCTACGCCGCGCCGAAGACCATGGGCCTGTGGGACGACGTGCGCGCCGATCTGCGCGACGCCAACCAGGAGGCCACCGAGGTGGACGGCACCTTCGGCAAGGAACTGCTGCTGCCGGTGCACCTCAAGGGCGGCACCGTGCTCACCCGCATCGTGGGCGTGGACGGCCCGCGCTGGATGCTGCGCGGCATCTTCGCCGGCAAGGCCGCCGAGGACGGCGAGGAGCAGAAGAAGGTCCTCGACGAGTACTTCACCAAGGTCGTCGTGGTGCGCGGCGAGGAGCCGCTCGCCCCGCGCGACATGATCCCCATGCACCCGCCCATCACCCCGGCCCAGCGCCGCGCGATGGCCGAGGCCGCGGCCAACGGCGAGCAGGACGACGCCGCCGACGGCGTGATCCCGGGACGCCCGCAGGGCCCGTTCAACTCCGACCACGAGACCGAGACCAAGACCACGCTCTCGCGCGGTCCGATGTTCTCCGAGGTGCGCTGATCCCCGCATGGCAGGCATGAGCGACGGGAACGCGGCCGGACGGGACGCGCGCAGACGCACGGGACTGGCCTCGCTGGCAGGCGCGGACGCCGACGACTTCTCGGTGATCGAGGCGATCGGCGGTCCGCGCGGCGTGGTCGAGTCCCTGCTGCCCGGACTGGTGTTCGTGGTGATGTTCATTGCCACCTCCAACCTCGAGCTCACGGTGATCGTCTCCGCGGTGCTCGCCGGCGTGCAGGTGCTGGCCCGGCTCGTCCAGCGCCAGTCGGTGATGGGCGCGCTGAGCGGGCTGATCGCCGTGGGCATCTGCCTGGTCTGGGCATGGAAGAGCCACGAGGCGCGCAACTACTACACGTTCGGCTTCATCACCAACGCCGTGTATCTGGCGCTGCTGTCGCTGTCCATGATCGTGCGCGTGCCGGGCATCGGCCTGATGGTGGAGTTCGTGCGCACGCTGCCCACGTCGAACCTGCGCGCGTGGCTGGCCGACTGGCGCGGCGACCGGGCGCTGTGGCGCGCGTACATGATCGTCACGGGCCTGTGGATCGCCCTGTTCGGGCTGCGTCTGGCGGTGCAGGTGCCGCTGTGGCTGGCGGACAACGTGGCGGCGCTCGGCATCGCGCGTCTGATCATGGGCATCCCGCTGTGGGCGATGGCGATCTGGGTCTCGTATCTCGTCATCGCCACGCCGCTGCACCGGCACCGCGCCCGCGCGCTCGCCGGCCCCACGGAACCCACGGAACCGACGGAAAGGAACCGCACCGCATGAAGGCACAGGTGCGCATCGAACGCTACGCCGATCAGGGACGCTGCGTGGCGCACATCGACGGGCGCGTGGTGTTCGTCCGCTTCGCCCTGCCCGGAGAGCTGGTGACGGTCGAACTCGACGAGCCGCATGAGCGCGACGACCGTTTCTGGACCGGCGAGGTCACCCAGGTGCTGGAGCCGAGCGACGACCGCGTCGACCCCGTCTGGCCGCTGGCCGGACCGCTCGCGTTCGGCGGCGGCGTGGGCGGCGCCGATCTGGTGCACGTCTCGCTGCCCGGGCAGCTGAGGTGGAAGGCCGCCACGGTGGCCGAGCAGATGCGCCGTCTGGGACACGTGGACGTGGACGTGGACGTGGAACGCATGCCCGGGGACGAGGGGGAGCAGGGCCTGCACTGGCGCACCCGCATCGAGCTGATCGCCGACGAGGAGGGATTCGCCTCGATGCGTCGCCGCGGATCGCACGTGCGCGTGCGTCTGGACGACATGCCGCTGGCTAGCCGGGCGCTGCTCGACGTGGCCCGGCGCGAGCACGTGTGGGACGGCGGCTTCGAGCCCGGCGCGCAGATCCGGCTGGCGGTGCCCGAACCGCGCGGCGGCGCGGCGGACGGCGATGCGGCGGGGGACGACGACTTCGCCGTGCTGGTCGACGGCGAGCTCGTCGCGGGACGCCGCCGCCTGACCGAACGCATCCGCGTGGACGGACGCGGCTTCCGTTACGACGTGGACGCCGCCGGCTTCTGGCAGATCCACCGTCAGGCGCCCATGCGTCTGCCCGAATACGTGCTCTCGCTGGTGCGCGGGGCGCTCGACGGCGCCGGGAACGCCACGATCTGGGACCTCTACTCCGGCTCGGGCCTGTTCTCGCTGCCGCTGGCCGCGCTCGCCGCGCCGCGCACGCGCATGCTCACCGTCGAAGGCGCGCCCGCCGCCGTGAAGAGCGCCCGGCGCAACCTGCGCGCCGCGGGTCTGGACGGCGTGGACGCCCGCTGCGGCGACGTGGCCAAAACCCTCGCGCAGGTGCCGGACGATCTCGCCTCCCCGGACGTGGTGGTGCTCGACCCGCCCCGCGCCGGCGCCCGCGCCAAGGTGTGCCGCAGGATCGCCGCATCCGGCGCCCGGGCCGTGGTCTACGTCGCCTGCGACCCGACGAGCCTCGCGCGCGACACCGCGACGTTCGGCGAACTCGGCTACGTGCCGGCGAGCGTGCGCGCGTTCGACATCTACCCGATGACCCACCACGTCGAGACGGTGGCCCTGTTCCGCCGGGCCTAATACAATCGCGTCCTATGGCAATGGCAAGGAACAGCATCCGGCGGGTCGCGCGCGCCGCCGCATCGCTCGCGGCGCTCGCCTCCGTCGCGTCGCTCTGCGCGGCATGCGTGCCGAACGGCGTGGCCGTGGGCGACACGCAGGCGGTCGAACCCTCCATCCAGCACGACGGCGTGGATGTGTGGGACGCCATCATCATCTACGTGGGCTCCACGGGCGAATCGTCCACCGACCGTCCGGTCGTGAACGCGTTGCAGGACTCCGGGCTCAACACGGCCTACATGTCGATGCAGGGCATCGACCCGTCCTCGGGCAACCGCGCCATCGTGGACGCCACCAACCGCAACCTGTCGGCCGTGATGATCGGCCCCAACGACGTCAACGGCTGGGCGGACGGCCTCGCCACGGCGCGCGAGGCCGGATATCCGGTCATCCTCGTGGATCCCACCGCCCCCGTGACGCTCGACGAGACGCTGTACGCCGTGATCTTCCACGTCACCGACGATCCGTCCGCGCCCACGGTCCACGACGCGGCGATCCAGGTGATCGACGACCACGCGCACGAGAAGACCATGGACGTGCGCCTGGGCTGACCGGCATACGTGCGTTTCGTACGCATCCGTCGACGGACCGCACCGTCCAGCGCATGCTGCGGCTAGGCTACGAACTATGACCTCCCAAGCCGCATCCGCCGGCCGCGCCGCGTCGCCGGCGCCCGCCGAGCCCGCACCGTCCGCATCCGCCGCCGCGTTCCCCGAAGTTCCCGAGACCGGCCTGACCGACGCGCAGGCCGCCGAACGCGCCGCGCAGGGGCAGGCCAACCGGGTGCGGACGCGCTCGTCGCGCTCCGTGGCCGAGATCGTGCGCGCCAACGTGTTCACCCTGTTCAACGGCATCATCTTCGCCGCCATGGTCATGGTGCTCGTCACCGGGTCGTGGAGGGACGCGGTGTTCGGTTTCGTCATCATCATCAACACCGGCATCGGCATCGTCACCGAGCTGAAGGCCAAGCGCACGCTCGACCGCCTGTCCATCCTCGTGGCCTCGCGCTTCACGGTGCGCCGCGGCGGACGGGACGTGGAGGTGCGCCACGACGAGATCGTGCTGGGGGACCTCCTGTGGCTCAGGGGCGGCGACCAGGTGCCCGCCGACGCGAGGATCGTGCGCACGTGGGGGCTGGAGCTCGACGAGTCGATGCTCACCGGCGAGTCGCGCACCGTGCGCAAGGGGGAGGGCGACCAGATCTACTCCGGGTCCACGGCCGTCTCCGGCATGGCGCTCGCGGAGGTGAACGCCGTGGGCGAGCACGGCTACGCGGCCACGCTCACCGTGCAGGCGAAGGTCTACAAGAAGACCGTGTCCGACCTGACGCGCGGCATCAACACGATCCTCAAGTTCATGACGTTCCTCGTGGTGCCGCTGTGCGTGCTGCTCGTCTGGTCGCAGATCCGCGCCGTGGGCGGATGGGACCATGCGCTCGCCACCGGCGAATGGCGCGCGGCCGTGGTCTCCGCGGTGGCCGGCGTGGTGGGCATGATACCGGAGGGCCTGGTGCTGCTCACCTCGCTCAACTTCGCGCTCGCCGCCATGAGGCTCGCGCGCCGGCAGACGCTGGTGCAGGAGCTGGAGTCCGTGGAGACGCTGGCGCGCGTCGACTGCCTGAACCTGGACAAGACCGGCACCATCACGGACGGCGGCATCGCGTTCGACCGGATCGAGATGCTTCCCGGCGCGGCGACCGGCGAACCCGAGGCGCTGCAGGCCCTGTACGATCTGGCGAACGAGGAGAACCCGAACGGCACCGGGCTCGCCGTGCTCGCGGCGCTCGGCGCAGGAGACGACGGGGGAGACGGGGGAGACGGAGCGGGACTCGCCCCCGGCGACGTGTCCGCGCGCGTGCCGTTCTCCTCCGCGCGCAAGTGGAGCGCGGTGGCGCGCCCCGACGGCACGGTCTGGTTCATGGGCGCCCCCGAGGTGCTGCTGTCCGCGCTCGACGCGGACCGTCCCGACGTGCTGGAGCGCGTCAACGCCCACGCCGCGGACGGCAGCCGCGTGCTGCTCGTCGCCCGCGCGGACGTCTCCCGCTCCGCCGCCGCGTCCCTCGCCGACGCGCCGGGCCTGAACCCTCACGCCCGTCCAGAGGCGCTCGTCCTGTGCTCCGAACGCATCCGGGCCGACGCCGAACCCACGCTCGCTTGGTTCCGCGAACAGGGCGTGCGCTGCCGCGTCATCTCCGGCGACAACCCCGTCACCGTGGGCGCCATCGCCCGACGGGTGCGCCTCACCGGCGACGAACCGCCCGTGGCCATGGACGCGCGCGACCTGCCCGAGGACGTGGACGAGCTGGCGCGCGTGCTGGAGAACGTGGACGTGCTCGGCCGCGTGCTGCCGGACCAGAAGAAGGCCATCGTGAAGGCGCTGCACACGCAGGGCCACGTGGTGGCGATGACCGGCGACGGCGTCAACGACGCACTGGCGCTCAAGGAGGCGGACCTCGGCATCGCGATGGGCAACGCCGCGTCCGCCACCAAGGCCGTGGCGCAGGTGGTGCTCGTCGATTCGCGGTTCTCGCACCTGCCGGACGTCGTGGCGCGCGGACGTCAGGTCATGGCGAACATGGAGCGCGTGGCCAGCCTGTTCCTCGTCAAGACCGTCTACTCGGCGCTCATCTCCCTCGCCGTGGTGCTCACGCAGATCCCGTACCCGTACCTGCCGCGGCACATCACGTACATCGGCGCGCTGACCATCGGCATGCCCGCCTTCATCCTCGCGCTCGCGCCCAACACGCGCCGCTACATGCCCGGGTTCCTCCGACGCGTCGTGCACTTCGCGCTGCCCGGCGGCGTGGCCACCGCGGCCTCGGTGCTGCTGGCCGCCTACGCGCTGCCGCGCGTCATGGGATGGGACGTGGACGCCTCGGACGCCGACCTCGCGAATCTCAGGGCCACCTGCGCGATCATCCTGTTCGTCATGGGCATCTTTGTGCTCGCCCGCGTGGCCCGTCCGCTCAACGGATGGCGCGGCGTGCTGGTCGCCTGCTTCGCGGCGGCCGGCGTGATCGGCCTGTTCATCCCGTTCGTCCGGCGCTTCTTCGCGCTCGTGGTGCCCGGCGGCACGCTCATCCCCGCCACGTTCGTCGCCATGGCCGGATCGGCCGCGGTGTTCCTCCTGTGCCTGTGGATCGTGCCCATGATCTGGCGGATTATCGCACGCATGACCGCGACACGCTAGAGTTCATGTTTACGTAACCGACCACTGTTGCGCGGATAATCAGGATCATCCACACAACGACGTTCAAGCACGGAGGAAGCATGTCCGTTCGCGATGACCAGCTGTCCACGCTCAGCGTGGGAGGCAAGGACTTCGACTATTACCGCATTGACAATCTGCCCGGCATCGACCATCTGCCTTACTCCCTCAAGGTGCTGGTGGAGAATCTGGTGCGCAACATCGACGGCGCCAACATCACCGACGACCACGTCAGGGCGCTGCTCGACTGGGACGCGGACGCGCAGCCGAGCCACGAGATCCAGTTCACCCCGTCCCGCGTGGTGATGCAGGACTTCACCGGCGTGCCGTGCGTCGTGGATCTCGCCACGATGCGCGACGCCGTGGCGGATCTCGGCGGCGACCCGGAGGTCATCAACCCGCAGGTGCAGTCCGACATGGTCATCGACCATTCCGTGCAGATCGACAAGTACGGCACGCCGGACGCGCTCAAGCAGAACATGGACATCGAATACCAGCGCAACGGCGAGCGCTACCAGTTCCTGCGCTGGGGCCAGCAGGCGTTCCGCAACTTCCGCGTGGTGCCGCCGGGAACGGGCATCATCCATCAGGTCAACATCGAGTATCTTGCGAAGGTCGTCATGACCAAGGCTGCGGGGGAGACCGGGCTCGCGGACGGCCGCGACCTCGCGTACCTCGACTCCTGCGTGGGCACCGATTCGCACACCACCACCGTCAACGGCCTGGGCGTGCTCGGCTGGGGCGTCGGCGGCATCGAGGCCGAGGCGGCCATGCTGGGCCAGCCGATCTCCATGCTGGTGCCGCGCGTCGTGGGCTTCAAGCTCACCGGCTCCATCCCGGAGGGCGTCACCGCCACCGACGTGGTGCTCACCATCACCGACATGCTGCGCAGGCACGGCGTGGTGGGCAAGTTCGTGGAGTTCTACGGCGAGGGCATCGCGTCCGTGCCGCTGGCCAACCGCGCCACGATCGGCAACATGGGCCCGGAGTTCGGCTCCACGTGCGGCATCTTCCCGATCGACGACGTGACGCTCGACTACCTGCGTCTGACGGGCCGTTCCGACGAGCAGGTCGCGCTCGTGGAGGCATACGCCAAGGCCAACAAGCTGTGGGGCGACGCGTCCGCGCCCGACTACGTGGAGCCGCAGTACTCCGAGTACCTCGAGCTCGACCTCGGCACCGTGGTGCCGTCCATCGCCGGCCCGAAGCGCCCGCAGGACCGCATCGTGCTCGCCGAGTCCAAGCCGATGTTCGAGAAGACGCTGCCGGCCTACGAGACCGAGAGGACCGTGAAGGATCCGGTGGCCGTGTCGACCGACTTCCGCGGCGACTTCGCGCTGAACAACGGCGACGTGGCCATCGCGTCGATCACCTCCTGCACCAACACGTCCAACCCGTCCGTGATGGTGGCGGCCGGCCTGATCGCGCGCAACGCGCACGCCAAGGGCCTGAAGCCCAAGCCGTGGGTGAAGACGTCGCTCGCGCCCGGCTCGCAGGTCGTGGCGGACTATCTCGCCAAGGCGGGTCTGCAGGACGATCTGGACGCGTTGGGCTACGAGCTGGTCGGCTTCGGCTGCGCCACCTGCATCGGCAATTCCGGCCCGCTGCTGCCCGAGATCTCGGAGGCCATCAACGCCAACGACCTGACGGTCACGGCGGTCCTTTCCGGCAACCGCAACTTCGAGGGCCGCATCAGCCCCGACGTCAAGATGAACTACCTCGCCTCACCGCCGCTCGTGATCGCATACGCGCTGGCCGGCACCATGGACTTCGACTTCGCCACGCAGCCGCTGGGCGTCGACCGGGACGGCAACGACGTGTACCTCAAGGACATCTGGCCGTCCAACGAGGAGATCGAGCAGGTCGTGGCCGATACGGTCAGCCGCGAGATGTTCGTCAAGGACTATGCGTCCGTGTTCGACGGCGATGCGCGTTGGAAGGGGCTCGACGTGCCGGAGGGCGAGCGCTTCGCGTGGGATCCGAAGTCCACGTACGTGCGCCGCCAGACGTTCTTCGACGGCATGAGCGCCGAACCGGAGCCCGTGAAGGACATCCACGGCGCCCGCGTGCTGGCGCTGCTGGGCGATTCGGTGACCACCGACCACATCTCCCCGGCCGGCGCGTTCAAGGCGTCCAGCCCGGCTGGCCGCTATCTGATCGAACGCGGCGTGGAGCAGCGCAACTTCAACTCGTACGGCTCCAGGCGCGGCAACCATGAGATCATGGTGCGCGGCACGTTCGGCAACATCCGCCTGCGCAACCAGCTGCTCGCCTCGGTGGGCGAGGAGGTCACGCCCGGCGGCTTCACCTACGACTTCCTGGCCAAGAAGCCCACGACGATCTTCGAGGCGTCCGAGGACTACATCGCCAACAAGGTGCCGCTCGTGGTGCTCGCCGGCAAGGAGTACGGCACCGGCTCGTCGCGCGACTGGGCTGCCAAGGGCACGGTGATGCTGGGCGTCAAGGCCGTGATCACGCAGAGCTTCGAGCGCATCCACCGCTCCAACCTCATCGGCATGGGCGTGCTGCCGCTGCAGTTCCCGGAGGGCGAATCCTACGAGTCGCTGGGGCTGGACGGCACGGAGACGTACGACATCTCCGGCGTGGAGGAGCTGAACTCCGGCGTCACGCCGAAGACCGTGCACGTCACCGCCACGCACGCGGACGGCTCGGTCACCGAGTTCGACGCCGTGGTGCGCATCGACACCCCCGGCGAGGCCGACTACTACCGCAACGGCGGCATCCTGCAGTACGTGCTGAGGAACCTCATGAAGTGACGTTTGTTCGGGCGACGTTTTCGTCGTCCGAACAAACGTCATCCTGAGCGAAGGTGAACGCCGGATCCGAAGGATCCTTGGACTCTCCGGGATGTCCGTTTCCCGGGCGTCCAAGGATCCTTCGACTGCGCCCTGAAGGGCTTCGCTCAGGATGACGGGAGAGTACGGCTGACGGGAGAGTACGGCGCCCCGCCCATGTGCGGCAGGATGGCGTCAGGATGACGGGAGCAGGGCCGCGCTCCGCTCGGCATGATGGGGGAACGCGGCCCTTTCGTTCAGGGGACGGCGGAGGATCGCCGGGCATTCCGCCCGGCATGGCGCTTACGCGGCGCCTCTGCGGTACGTCTGCCAGATGTCGGAGAGGCTGCGCCCGTCGGAGACGCGTTTCCACACTTCGAGTCCGCCGCTGCGGCGTCCTCCCGCCGCGGCGCGTGCGGCGGCCGTCGGCGTGGGATATTCCGATCCGTCGTCGAGGCGGAAGCGTCCGTTCTCGGTCACCGTCGCGAACCATCGTTCGCCCTTGCGCGGCCGTTCCCACACCAGCTTCTCCCCGGGGATGAGGAGTCCCGCGGCGATGACCTGGCTGATGGTGACGCGCTTCGACCCGCGCTGCGGTCGCGCGGTCGCGGATGCGGGATCCAGCTCCTCCGGGGTCTTCTCCGTCAGGTCCGTGTGCCGCTCGTCGTAGCGGATGCCCCAGTATTCGGCGATCAGCCGTATCGTCGTCTCCTGCCGGTGCGCCAGCATCTCGGGCGTGCACGCGCCGAAGTCGTTGAGCTGTCTGGTCAGCGGGAACCGTTGCGAGTCCTTCTTGAGCGTGATGCGTTCGCGGCGGTCCGCGTATTCGGAGAGCGAGTCGAGCTGCTTCCGGTCGCCCTGCGCCAGCACCATGTTGCCCAGCCGCGGCAGCCAGCGGTCGTGGTCGTCCTGCGACCAGCCGGAGAACGATGCCGCGTGCGCGATGTCCAACGGCATGATGGGCAGCACGCACAGGCGTCGCGGCCTGGCGAGCCGGCGGCCGGTCAGCTGTTCGTTGGCTCGGACGAGCAGGAGCCGGGCGAGGTCGTCCTCGCCCTGGAAGTTGCCGTGCAGGCGGATGAGCGCCGCGTTGCGTTCCCGCGAGCCGACGTTGAGCGAGCTGATCTGCCGCAGCGCGAGTCCCTTGTCGAGTCCGCGGACGGCGTTGACCGGCAGCGCCTGACGGTCGTAGGCGCTCATGCGGGTGAGCGTGGCGACGCCGGTGACCCGTTCCAGCGCGGCGAGGACGTCGTCCAGCCGCTGCAGGTCGTGCGCGCCCAGGTCGGCGGTCCCGCCGGCTCCCGCGTGCGAGCCATGCCGTGCGCGCTGCGGCGTGTCTGCCTGCGCCGTGTCTGCCGGTGCGAACGGCGAGGCGTCGGGATCGCCGAGTCCGCGGAACGAGTGGACCAGCGCCCACATGGCCACGGGCTTCCATTCGTCGCTGCCGTAGTCGTTCAGCGCCTCCAGCCTGTCAGTGACGTTTCCGGGCAGCGCCGTCGCCGCGGACGGGCGTTCGATGACGCGCCATGCCATGGAGTATGGGGCGAGCACGTCGTCGATGAACGCGGCGGCCTTCCCGTCGTCCAGATATGGGCGCAGCACGCGCGTGGTGAAGTCGTCGATCAGGTTGCCTCGGGCCCGGTCTCTGGTGAGGATCACGGTCAGGGCGGTGAAGAAGCGTTCGATGACCGGCGAATCGTCGCCGAGCGGGTCCATGATGTCGTCCCACCGCGCGGCGTAGGCGTCGAGCTGCGTGGGGGAGAGCGCCGCGGCGACGTGCGACTTGAACACGTCGGCGGCGGTCAGCGGCAGTCCGCGCATGTTCATCACGTCGAAGATGCGGTGCGCGCCGTCCAGGTCATCGGTGGTGACGATCACCAGCGTGACGCCGTTGACCAGGTACGAGGCCAGATGATGCCGCTCGTCGGCGTCGAGGTTGTCGAGCGCATCGTACACGGCGCGCGTGTTGCGGAAGATGTTGCGCTGGGCGCCGGTGGGCAGGTCGTCCTCGTTGAGGTCGAACAGCGGCTCGAGGTTGCCTTCCTGCACGTATTCGCGGAAGAACGCGGCGTCTCGCTCGCGCAGGGTCAGTCTCGGCTCGTGCTCGATGCCGCGCAGCTTGTCGCCGTGTTCCATGAGCAGTCCGTCGAGCTTCTCCATCCAGTCGGCGTCCTGCTCGTGGTCGCGCAGCGCCGCGATGATGATCGATAGCGAGATGAGTCGCTGCTGGCCGTCGATGACGCTGAACCGGCGGTCCTCCTCGCGCACCAGGATGAGCGACCCCAGGAAGTAGGGGATGCCGGGGGTCTTGCATGCCTGCTCGAGATCCTCCACGAGCTGGAGGATGTTCTGCACCTTCCACACGTATGCGCGTTGGAAGGACGGGATGGTCAGTCGGAAATCCGGCGTGAACACCTTGCTGAGCGTCAGTTCCTGCGCATTGATCGCCATGCGACCCCCTTGGCTTGCGGCGCTTCGTGCGCCGATGGTTCCACCCTAGCAACGTGCGTGTATGTGCCCGGCGGCGGACCGGCGGCGGATGGACGGGCGATGGGCGGGCGACGGATGATGGACGACGGGCGAAGGACGCTACGGCCGCATGGGCAGGTCGGCGCGCTCCACGAGCCGGGCCATCTGGACCCGTCCCATGTCGAGCTTGTCGGCGGCGGAGGAGAGGTGGGCCTTCGCGGTGCGTTCGGAGATGAACATGCGCTGGGCGATCTCCGCGTTGGTGAATCCCTCGGCGGCGAGGACCACGGCCTCGCGTTCGCGCTCCGGCAGCCGGTCCAGCAGCGCCCTGGCCTCGTCCCTCCGGGATTGCGGCCGGGAGACGTTGAGGTCGGCGATGAGCTGGCGCTGGCTGGAGGGGTTGAACTGCGGGTCGCCGTCGCATACGCCCAGCACGCGGCGGATGATCTCGCCCGGCGCGTCGGTCTTGGAGACGAATCCCTCGGCCCCTGCCTCGATCGCGCGTTCCACGGTGCCCGCGGGGCTGAGCGACGTCAGCATGAGCACGTGCGGCGCGTCGGGCAGCGCCCGCAGCCGCCGCGTCGTCTCGATGCCGTCGATGCCGGGCATGGCGATGTCCATGAGCACCACGTCGGGGTGCTCCGCCGCGGCCCGTTCGAGACAGGTCGCGCCGTCGGTGGACGTGGAGATGACGGTGAGGCGGCCCGACGAATAGTCGGTGAGGATCAGGCTCATCGCCTGGCAGATCATCGGGTCGTCGTCGATGACGCTCACGGTGACGGTGCGTGCGTTCACCGGCGTCCGCGCGTCCGGCGCTTCCGCGCCGTCCGCGTGCGGGACGGTCATGCCCTGCTTGGCCGATCCGGGCACTGCCTCACCCGTGACGATGCCCGTGCCCGCGTTCCCCGCGTCCTGCACCCGTCCGTATCCGTCGTCGCTGCTCTTCTCGCTCACGTTGGCCATCTTAACCGTGCCATGGCAGCGTCACGTCGACGTGGAAGACATGTCGCTCGTCGACGCCGTACCGGCAGGTGCCGCCCGCGGAACGCACGCGCGCCACCAGCCCGGGCAGACCGGCGCCGTTGCGGGCCTCCGGCACGCCGGGCGGCGTCTCCCGTCTGGACGCCGGGTCGGGAGACGGCAACGCGCCCGTGCGAGATGAGGGTTTCCCGGATGCGGGTGTCCCGGAGACGGGTGCCGCGGCCTGTGCCGGCGCGATCGATGACGGCGCGGACGGTGTCGTCGCAGACGCCGGCATGTCCGGCGCGGGGGGAACCGCCTCACGCGTCGCTTCCCGGTCGGCGGGGACCGGATTGCTGATGTGGATGTGCACGCCGTCCTGAGGCGCGGCGGCGACCTCCAGCGACACCGGCGTGCCGGGCGCATGGCGGCGCGCGTTGGTCAGTCCCTCCTGCACCGCGCGGTACGCCACCTTGGCGATGTCGTCGTCCAGGGTGCTGATCTGGCTGATGTCGATCCAGGTGTTGAGCTGCATGCCGCTGTTGCGGACGTCGGTGATGAGATCGTCCAGCGATTCGCGGGTCAGCGACGTGCTCGTGGAAGGCCCGAGCTGCCGCCATGCCTGTGCGGGGTCGCGCAGCATGTTGATGATCGAATGGGCCTCGTCCAGCGCGCCCGCCGACTGACGTCGGATGTCCTCGGCCTTCTGCGCCAGCGTGCGGGCCTGCGCCGAATCGGGCAGGTGCGACGCCTCGGTCTGCAGCGCGCTGGCGTTGAGCGCGATGAGCGACAGCGAGTGCGCCAGCGTGTCGTGCGCCTCGGCGGCGATGGCGTCCGCGAGCTGCTGGTTGTTGAGGTCCGTTTGCAGGTTCTCCGCGTGGTGCCGCGCCGCGTTCACGCGGGCGTCGGCCTCGTCGAGCGCGGCCTTCGAGCGGATGTGCAGTCCGATGAGCACGGCGACCAGCGTCTCCGTCATCGCCGCGACGATGGCGAAGATGACGATCGTCAGGTCGTCGGTGAGCGGCACCAGCGGCACGCCGTTGGTGCCGGTTCCCGGCTTGGCGAACACCATGTGCCAGAACGAGGAGTCCGCGGGATGATAGGCGTCACGCGTCTCGGCCCACACCGAGACGACGGATCCGGCCACGATCGCGCGCAGCGTGCGCGACCGGTCGCGCCTCCTCGCCAGCAGCGAGGTCAGGGACATCAGCATCAGCGCCGGGCTGTAGGGCAGCAGCGAGACGATCGCGCAGCAGCACCAGAACACCGGTTCCGGGCGTGCGTCGCGCAGCAGCAGGACGAACGGCAGCACGAAGGACAGCAGCGTGGCGACGATCATCAGCGTGCCCATGGCGTTCGCGGCGTCGGCCACGTACCGTTGCGCGGCGAACGAGCACTGCGCCAGACAGCAGAAGACCGCGCACGGGATCATCACGGCCGTGCACCAGCGACGCGTGCGCACCGGCACCTCGTCCGGCGCCGGCGTCTGCGGATGCGCCCATGGTCTCGGCATGGCGCGATGCGGTCTGTCTGATTGAAGCATGACTCCACCGTATCGCCATTCCGCGGTCCGACACCATGGGACGAACGGGCACCGTGTTGACATGCACGTTGCCCGAACGGGCAGAGAGAAACGACCGGTCGGACAGTAGCGGCAACGATGCATGTTTTCATACCGTGAGCATGGACCTATCGAGATTCGAGAAAGAAGAACGACCATGGGAGACTCGAAAACGACTGCGCAGACGCAGCCCGTGAACGGCAAGAATGCGGAGAAGACCAAAAAGCCGATCTGGAAGCGTTGGTGGTTCTGGGTGATCGTCGTGATCGCGGTAGCGGCCATCGGAGGACAAGGCATGAAGTCGACGGGTGATCAGTCATCCGCTCCGACGACCGTGTCGCAACAAACCACATCGCAGCAGCAGACCACGACGCAGAACGATGCACCGTCCCAAACCGCGGCTCCGTCACAATCGGCGCAGCAGCCTCAGCAGTCCGCCGAGCCGAGCGTGCCCGCGGAATACCAATCCGCGCTAAAGCAGGCCGATACCTATGCGAACGTGATGCATATGTCGAAGGCAGGTCTACTCGCTCAGCTGACGAGCGAATACGGTGGACAGTTCTCTCAGGAAGCTGCCCAATACGCAGCGGATAACGTTCAGACGGATTGGAATGCCAATGCGCTGGCCAAGGCAAAGATCTATCAGAAGGATATGGCCATGTCTCCCAACGCGATCCACGATCAGCTGACGAGCGAGTACGGCGACAAGTTCACCCAATCCGAAGCGGACTACGCCATTCAGCACCTCAACGATTGAGTGCGGAAGATACCCTCGCCATGTCATGAACGCATGATGATGTCCCGATCACGGCGGGGTCACGGATATTCGGCAAGCTTTCAGGAAACCTCCTGAAAGCTTTGCCGTCTTTCCGGGAGGAATCGCACGGGGAAGTCGGTTCGCGTTCGGGCTGCGACGGTTCGATGGGGACCATGAACAACGAAACCAACATTCCGCAGGCCGGCCCCGCAGCGCCGGCAGCCGCTCCCCGTCGGAGCGACGCTCTTCCCACGGACGGCGGTTCCCGGACCGTCGAAGCCGTCGCCGTCGGCGCCGGCGTTCCCGGCCCCGCCGACGTCATCGCCCAGCACGCCGGCGCCCCGCGCCGCGTGGACGCGGACATCGTGATCCCCGTCTACAACGAGCAGGAGCAGCTGGCCGCCTCGGTCGTCACTCTGATGAACCATCTGGAGACGCACCGACGCGAGGGCTGGGCCTACACCTGGAACATCGTGATCGCGGACAACGCCAGCACCGACGCCACCTGGGGCATCGCCGAGCGGCTCTCCGCGCAGTACCCCGAACGGGTCCGCGCGATCCGCATCCCCGCCAAGGGGCGCGGCCGTGCGCTCAAGCTCGCGTGGGGCGAATCCCGGGCACGGGTCGTCGCCTACATGGACGTGGACCTGTCCACGGACATCGCGCAGACCGACGAGCTCATCGGCGCGCTGCTGTACGGCGGGGCCGACGTGTCCATCGGATGCCGCCTGTTCGACGAGTCGCAGGTCGTCCGCTCCGCCAAGCGCGAGGTCATCTCGCGCACCTACAACACCATGCTGCGCGTCATGCTGGGAGCCGCGTTCCACGACGCCCAGTGCGGCTTCAAGGGCATGACGTCCGAGGCGGCGCGGTATCTGCTGCCCCTCATCCGGGACGACGAATGGTTCTTCGACACGGAGATGCTGCTGCTGGCGCAGACCGTTAACATGCGCATCTGGGAGTTCCCCGTCCACTGGGTGGAGGACGCCGGCACCACCGTCAACATCCCGGACACCGTGCGCAAGGACCTCGCCGGCATGTGGCGCATGCGCCGCACGCTTTCGCGCATGCGGGCGAACGCCGAGGCCGCCGTGCCGCCGGCACCGGACGGACGCGGCAGGACGGCGGTCGCCGGGACGTCGGGCAAGACGGGACCCGCCGCGGCCGCGGCGACGGCATGAACATCCGGACACGCAAGGAGAACGCAAACTGATGGTCAACGCAGCATCACCCGCCGTGTCCGCAGGCCGCGGCATCCGCGGATACGTCCGACAGGCGACGGCATGGATGACGGGAGGACGGTTCGTGCAGCCGGAACCCGTCGTCACCGTCCGCGAGTCGGTCGCCGCCAGACGCACGCGCGCCGACTGGATCGGCCTCGGCACGCTCATGGGGTTCAGCCTCATCGTCATGTTCGTCAACCTCACCGCATCCGGCTACGCAAACGAGTTCTACTCGGCCGCGGCGCAAGCCGGATCCGTGGACTGGCGGGCGTTCCTGTGGGGCTCTTCCGACGCAGGCAACTCCATCACCGTGGACAAGCCGCCGGCAGCGATCTGGCTCATGGCCCTGTCCGTGCGCATCCTCGGACTGAGCTCGTTCGCCATCCTCCTGCCGGAGGCTATCTGCGGCGTGATCTCCGTCTGGCTCGTCTACGCGTGCGTCCGCAGGACCTGGGGCAACTGGGCCGGCATCATCGCCGGCTTCACGCTCGCCACCACGCCCGTGGCCGCGCTCATGTTCCGGTTCAACAACCCGGACGCCCTGCTCGTCGCGCTCATGACGGGCGCCGCCTACGCCGTGCTGCGATCGCTCGAATACCCGGACGAACGCCGCGCCAACCGCAGACGCACCGCATGGATGGCGCTCGCCGGCGTGCTCATCGGCTTCGGATTCCTCACCAAGCAGATGCAGGTCTTCCTGGTGCTTCCCGGCTTCGCCCTGGCGTTTCTCGTCGCCTCGCCCACCGGATTCCCGCGCCGCATCGTCGACGGTCTCGCCGCCGTGCTCGCGCTGGTGGTCTCCGCCGGATGGTGGGTGCTGCTCACCGTCATCGTGCCGTCCGGCTCGCGCCCCTACATCGGCGGCTCGCAGGCCGATTCGTTCCTCGAACTCACCTTCGGCTACAACGGCCTCGGCCGTCTGACCGGCGATGAGACCGGCGCCGTCGTGGGCGGCGGCGGCAACGGCAACGGCGGCGGCATGTGGGGCCAGACCGGCATCACGCGACTGTTCGACGGCGAATACGGCGGCCAGATCGCCTGGCTCGCGCCGCTCGCCGCCATGGGCATCATCGCCGGACTCATCGTCACGCGCCGTGCGCGCCGCACCGACGTGCGCCGCGCCAGCGTCATCGTCTGGGGCGCCTGGCTGCTGGTGACCTGGCTCACCTTCAGCCATATGGCGGGCATCTTCCACCAGTACTACACGGTGGCGCTCGCCCCCGCGCTCGCCGCGCTCGTCGGCATCGCCGCATCCGCGCTCTGGTCGCGCCGGAACACCTGCTGGGCGCGCGCCGCGGCATCCCTCACCGTGCTCGTCTGCACGCTGTGGAGCATCGAACTGCTCGGCCGCTCCACCTGGATGCCCGCGCTCAAGGCGCCGGTGCTGGTCTTCGGTCTCATCGCCACGGTCGCGCTGGCCGTGCTGGCGCTCGCGGCGGTGCCGATGCGCGGTCTGCGCGCGCTCAGAGGCATGGAGGCGACCGCGGCGCTCAACGTCGCGGGAGCGGCGTCGCTCGTGCTCGCCGCCGTGGCGCTCGCCATCGGGCCCGTGGCATGGACCGCCTACACGGTGTCCACCGGCCATCAGGGCTCAATCGTCACCGCCGGCCCCAATGTCACCAACTCCACCGGCATGGGCGGCGGCCCCGGCGGTCAGGGAGGTCCCGGCGGCCGCGGCGGCATGGGCGGTCCCATGGGCGACGGCGGTTCCGATGGCGGCTCATCCGACGGGGGCTTCCCCGGCGGCGACGGCGGCTCGGACGGCCAGAACCAGAGCCAGACGCAGGACGGCACGCGTCCGGGCGACGGCGGCAACGCCGAAGGCACCGGCATGGGCGGCGGCCGCGGCGGCGCGGGCGGACTGCTCGGCGGCGGCACCGCCAGCAGCACCGTCGTCGAGATGCTGCAGGAGAACGCCGACCAGTACACCTGGGCGGCGGCGACCACCGGATCCCAGAACGCGGCCAGCTACCAGCTCGCCAGCGAGCAGGCGGTCATGCCGATCGGCGGCTTCAACGGCTCGGATCCGAGCCCCACGCTCGAACAGTTCAAGCAGTACGTCGCCGAAGGGCGCATCCACTACTACATCGGCGGTGGCGGCATGGGCGGCAACCAGCTCGGCGGCTCCAGCGCCGCCAGCGAGATCGCCGAATGGGTCGCCGCCAACTTCGAGGCGCAGACCGTCGACGGCGTCACCATCTACGACCTGACCCAGACCGCCACCCAGACGGAGTGACGGAACGGGAAAGAAGACCCGCGCCCCGAACGGGAAGGCCCGGACCGATCGTCACCACCGATGGACGATCGGTCCGGGCCTTCCCGGCGTCTCCGCCGCGGTCAGCGGCCGGTTCGATCCGCCGGTCGCCCGGACCGTCTCCGCGGCAGCCGCGCAGGCATCTGCGCCATCATCGTGCCGGCGAAGATCAGCGCGCAGCCCAGATATCCGCGAAGCGTCATCGCCTCGCCGAGGAACAGCGCCCCGCCCACCACGGAGAAGAACGACTCCAGACTCATGAGCAGCGACGCGCGCGTCGGCGGCACCCAACGCTGGCCCACCACCTGCAGCGTGTAGGCGATGCCCACCGACCCCACACCGGCATACAGGACCGGCATCCACGCGCCCGCCGCGCCCGCCCAGTCCACGGAGCCCTCGACGAACGAGCCAACCCAGCTCAGCGCCGCGGTGGTGACGAACTGCGCGAACGACAGCCTCAGCGGATCGACCCGCGCGCCGAGCGTGTCGATGATCAGGATGTGCGCCGCGAACAGCAGCGCCGTGAACAGCAGCAACGCGTCGGCCAACGTGAGCGAACCGAATCCGTCGGTGATGCACAGCAGATAGAACCCCGCGATCGCGACGACCACGCTCGCCGCCACCGTCACCGTGATGCGGCGCCGCAGGAAGACGAACGCCAGCAGCGGCACCATCACGATGTACAGCGCCGTGATGAACCCGGCGCGGCCCGCGGAGCGTCCGAACATGATGCCGTACTGCTGCAGCGTGCTCGCGGAGAACAGGAACACGCCGCACAGCGCCCCCACCAACGCCGGGCTGGAAAGCCACGAGCGCCCCTGGCGGCGCCGGTCTCCGTCGTCCGCCGCCGCGCCGGGCGCACTCCCATGCCCGCGGCCCCGTCCGCGTCCGGCGACCATCATCACCGGCAGCAGCGAGAGCGCGCCCAGCGTGAATCGCGTCGCGTTGAAGAACAGCGGCGTCATCGTGTCCATGCCCTGCACCTGCGAGACGAACGAGAATCCCCAGATCAGCGCCGTCAGCAGCAGGCACAGCATGCCGACCGGTTCCTTGCTTCCCATGCTCATGGGGGACAACGCTAATCCGGCATGATGACGAAACGACGGCGGGGACGCGGCGGGGACGCGACGGCAACGCGACGGCAACGCGAAGCCCCCGGACCGCTTTCGAGGCGATCCGGGGGCTTCGAACGATGTTCCGGCGAGACGGCGGGAATTAGTCGCGGTTGCCGAACAGCTGCAGCAGGTAGAGGAACATGTTCACGAAGTCGAGATACAGGTTCAGCGCGCAGATGATCGACACCTTCCTGATCATGTCCGGGCCCTGGCTCTGGTACTGGCGGAAGATCGCGCGCGTGGACTGGGCGTCGTACACGGTCATGCCGGCGAACAGGATCACGCCGATCGCCGCGATGAGCTGCAGGGCGCCGTCGGACGGGAAGAAGATCGCGACGACGAGCTGCGAGACGATGAGCATGAGCAGGCCCACGAACAGGATGGGACCGGCCTTGAGCATGTCGAACTTCGTGGTCAGGCCCAGCATCGTGAGCGCGAAGAAGAACCCGGCGCACAGCGCCAGGCACACGCCGATGTCCGCGATGTCGTACGCGGCGAAGATGGAACTGAGCGTGAAGCCCATGAGCGCGGCGTAGACGTAGAACATCGCGCGCGCCGCGGCGGGGGTGATGCGCATGATGCGCGCGCCCAGATAGATGGCCAGACCCACCTGAACGACCGCGAGGCCGATCCAGCCGACCATGCCGGTGGCGGCGAGGAACGCGTACAGCGCGCCGGTGGTCTGGGTGAGGATGGCGACTGCGGCGGTGATGGCCAGTCCGATGGTCATCTCGCCGTAGGCCTTGGTGATGGAGACACGCTGCGCCTTCTCGTAGGAGTAGGCGAGTCCGGCATCCATGGTGGCGGCGCCGGCCCCCGCGGTGCCCGCGTAGGGCGTCTGCGCGTACTGGTCCTGCGCGGGCGTCTGCTGATACTGCTGATACTGCTGGTACTGGGGAGCCGCGTACGGCTGTCCGTACCGCGGCTGCTGGTTATCGTCGGGAATGCGACCGAACGTCATGACGGCTCCTTCTCGGTTGTTTCGACACGGCCCACCGTAGGGGAGCAACCTTACAGAACGGTGAATACGCCCACGGCGAGCGCGCGCACGCCGTTTGGGAGGCGTCCCGCCTACGATGGGGCATGATCGAAACCACTCACCAAAGGAGGTAAGACATGGCCGATCAGCCGACCATCACCCTGAACAACGGCATCACCATCCCGCAGCTCGGTCTGGGCGTCTTCCGCACGCAGAAGGGGCAGGAGACCGTGGACGCGGTGCGCTGGGCGCTCGAGACGGGATACCGCCACATCGACACCGCCAAGGCGTACGACAACGAGGAGTCCGTGGGGCAGGGCATGCGCGAGTCCGGCGTGAAGCGCCGCGACGTCTTCCTGACCACCAAGCTGTGGAACCAGGACGTGCGCGACGGGCGCGCCCGCGAGGCGTTCTTCGAGAGCCTCGACCGTCTGGGCACCGACTACGTGGACCTGTATCTGATCCACTGGCCCGCCGACGGCTGGCAGAAGGCGTGGGAGGCGATGGAGGAACTGTACAACGAGCGTCGCATCCGCGCGATCGGCGTGAGCAACTTCCACCGCCATCATCTCGAGGAGCTCAGGAGCTTCTCGGATCTGACGCCGGCGGCGGACCAGATCGAGTCGAGCCCGCAGTTCCCCAATCAGGAGCTCATCGACTGGGACAGGGCGCAGGGCATCACCGTGGAGGCATGGAGCCCGCTGGGCGGCACCGGAGGCGACCTGCTGCACAACCCCGTGGTCGCGCGCGTCGCCGAGGAGCACGGCAAGTCCCCGGCGCAGACGATCATCCGCTGGCATCTGCAGCGCGGCGTGGTGGTCATCCCCAAGTCCACGCACGAGGAGCGCATCCGTCAGAACTTCGACGTCTTCGACTTCGCGCTGACGGACGACGACATGGCGGCGCTGTCGAACCTGGGCATCAACCGCCGCCACGGCTCCGACCCCGACAACTTCAACTTCTGACCGGTCGTTCCAGCAGTCCTGCACGCGCGGACGCGCGAGTGACCGTCACCGTGCGCCCGCTCGAGGACCGGAGCGCGCATGGAGTCCGCGACCGTAGGCTTGGCCGAGCGGCCTTGAGCGTGTCGCGGACTCCATGCGCGCGGAGCGTCCGGAAGTCACCGTCGAACGAACAGCCAATCAGGCGTCCGTCGCCGGCGACTGCCCCTCCATGCGGGGCGCCCCGTTGATGTCGCGGTGGATGTTCTGCATCTGCACTTCGATGTTCTGCAGGCTGCGCGCGCAGTCGAGCAGCGTCTGCGAATGCTCGCTGAGCTTGGCGTCCGGCAGGTCGGTCTTGTAGCGCAGCGCGTGTTCGAGGCTGGCCCAGTAGTCCATGGCGATGGTGCGGAACTGCACCTCCACGGGCGTGTAGTGCGGGCCGGAGGAGAGGAACACCGGCACGGCGTAGATGACGTGCAGCGAGCGGTAGCCGTTCACCTTGGGGTTCTTGATGTAGTCCTTGACGCGCAGCACCTGGATGTCGGACTGCGCGGACAGGTAGTTGGACACGGAGTATACGTCGTCGCGGTAGTTGCAGATCACGCGGATGCCGGCCACGTCGAAGAGGTTGTCGCGCACCGACTTCACGGTCACGGGCAGCCCCTTGCGGTCGAGCTTGCCGATGATCGAGTTGACGGACTTGAGCCGGCGCTCCATGTGGTGGATCGGGTCGTGCGCGAACCGCACCTGGAACTCGTCGTCGAGGATCTCCAGCTTGGTGCTGATCTCGTACATGGCGCCTTCGTACACCTGCATCATGTCGATGAACCTGCCGACCTCGTCCATGTCGAAGCGCTGATCGCCGAGGTCGATGGTCTTCAGTCGGGCCTGGATTTCGGAGGTGTTGATGCGGCTGTGTCGGTCTAGAATCACGGCATCCATTCTAACGGGAGGGAGCCCCGGATCCTGAGCGAAGGCTGGGAGCGTCCGGCGAGACGGCGGGGAGGCCGCGGCCGCACGCCGACGGCGCTGACAAGCCCGGCGGATAGGATGGGCCATTATGGATGAAGCGATGATGACCGAGGCGGAGCGCGCCTCGAAGACGAGTGACGCCGCCGACCCCGCGGCGCGTGCGGGCGGCCGCGGCAAGGGCGTGTTCGCCATTCACACGCTCGGATGCCAGATGAACGTGCATGATTCGGAGCGCATCGCCGGCGTGCTCGAGGCGGACGGCTACGTGGCCGCCACCGAGGAGCAGGCGGCCGACTTCGACGTGGATCTGGTGGTGCTCAACACGTGCGCCGTGCGCGAGAACGCCGCCGAGCGCATGTACGGCACGATCGGACGGTGGATGCGCTACAAGTACGCCCGCCCCAACCTGCAGATCGCGGTGGGCGGCTGCATGGCGCAGCTGGACCGCGAGCGCATCGCGCGCCGCGACCCGTGGGTGGCCGCCGTGTTCGGCACCAAGAACATTGGCAGCCTGCCGCGCCTGCTGGAGCAGAACCGCGTGACAGGCAAGCCGCAGACCGAGGTGAGCGAGACGCTGACGACGTTCCCCAGCGACCTGCCCACGGCGCGCGCGTCGAAGATCAGCGCGTGGGTGTCCATCTCCGTGGGCTGCAACAACACGTGCACGTTCTGCATCGTGCCCACCACGCGCGGCCGCGAGCGCGACCGCCGTCCGGGCGACATCCTCTCGGAGATCCGCCGCTGCGTGGACGAGGGCGCGAAGGAGGTGACGCTGCTGGGGCAGAACGTCAACTCGTTCGGCTACGCGATGGGCGACCGCTACGCGTTCTCCAAGCTGCTGCGCGCCTGCGGCGAGATCGAGGGGCTGGAGCGCGTGCGCTTCACGTCGCCGCATCCGGCGGCGTTCACCGACGACGTGATCGCGGCGATGGCCGAGACGCCCAACGTCATGCACCAGCTGCACATGCCGCTGCAGTCCGGCTCGGACCGGATCCTCAGGGCCATGCACCGCAGCTACCGCAGCGCGCGGTTCATGGACATCCTCGGCAGGGTGCGCGCCGCGATGCCGGACGCGCAGATCTCCACGGACGTCATCGTGGGGTTCCCCGGCGAGACGGACGAGGACTTCGAGGAGACGATGCGCGTGGTGGAGCAGGCGCGCTTCTCGTCCGCCTTCATGTTCGAGTACTCGCCGCGCCCCGGCACGCCGGCCGCGGCGATGGAGCAGATCCCCAAGGCCGTGGTGCAGGAGCGCTTCGACCGTCTCGTGGCGCTGCAGACCCGCATCACCGAGGAGGGGCTGCGTCGGTTCGAGGGGCGTGACGTGGAGGTGATGATCACCGGCGCGCAGGGCAAGAAGGATGCGGCCACCAAGCGCGTCACCGGGCGCGAGCGCACGGGCGTGCTGGTGCACATCGGCGTGCCGGAGGGCTTCCCGGAGCCGCGGGTGGGCGACTTCGTCACGGCCACGGTCACGCACGCGGCGGGGCACAACCTCATCGCCGATCCGGATCCGAAGGCGGGGCAGACGTATGTCGTGCGCCGCTGAGCAGGGGACTTCCGGGCGCGTCTCCGGACCGCGCGTCGTGTCGATCGTGGGCCCCACCGCCTCGGGCAAGACGGGGCTCGGCATCGCGATCGCCGAACGGCTGTCCGCGCGCGGGGAGCGCGCCGAGATCGTGAACGCCGACGCCTACCAGATGTACAAGGGCATGGACATCGGCACCGCCAAGCCGTCCGCCGAGGAGCGGGCGCGCGTGCCGCACCATCTCATCGACGTCATCGAACCGGACGACGCGATGAGCGTGGCGCGGTTCCAGACGCTGGCGCGCGACTGCATCCGCGATCTGCGCTCGCGCGGGATCCGTCCGATCCTCGTGGGTGGATCCGGGCTGTACGCCAGGGCCGCCATCGACGACATCTCGTTCCCCGGCACCGATCCGGCGATCCGCGAGCGGCTGGAGCGACGGGCCGAGACCGAGGGACCGGGGCTGCTGTTCGACGAGCTGCGCGAGAAGGATCCGGAGGCCGCCTCCCACATGGATCCGCGCAACCCCAGGCGCACGATCCGCGCGCTCGAGGTGATCGAGCTGACCGGGCGCCCGTACTCATCCACGCTGCCGCGCTACCGGTACGTGATCCCGTCCGTGCAGATCGGCCTCGATCTGGACCGCGCCGATCTGGACCGCCGCATCGCGCTGCGCACGGCGCGGATGCGCGACGAGGGGTTCCTCGACGAGGTGCGGCGCCTGCGTCCCCGGCTCGGCTTCACCGCGGGCCGCGCGCTCGGCTACCAGCAGATGATCGACGTGCTCGACGGGCTCGTGGACGAGGACGAGGCGTTCGCCGACGTGGCGCAGAAAACGCGGCGTCTGGCGCGCAAGCAGATGGGATGGTTCGGACGCGACCCGCGCATCCACTGGCTGCAGGCGCTCAACCCGGCGCTCGTGGACAACGCGATGGCCGTGATCGCGCACGCGGACGCCGGCGACTACGATCCGATCGACGCGCGCGCGGACGACTACGTGCAGCACCATCTCGGCGACGTCGGAGCATAGAACCGCCCGCCGGCCGGAAGCATCGACGCGCGGACCGCACGGACCGGTACGCTAGGGAGACGTTATGGCACGAGAAGCATCATCATCGAAGAAGGGGAGCGGGGACGCGGCCAAGCGCAAGGGCGGCGCCGCGTCGTCCCGCGCGCAGGCCGAGGAGACGCTCGGCAAGCGCGCGCTGCTGTTCGTCCCGCGGCAGCTGGGCGCGCTGGTGCGATCGCTCACTGGCGTGGGCGAGTACGACCCGGTGTACCGCCGGGACGGCCTGTGCTTCGTGCTCATCGTGCTCGCCATATGTCTGGTGGCGAGCGAATGGGTGCGCGTGCAGGGCGCCCTGGGACTGGCGCTGCACGCCGTGGCGTCCGCGGCGCTCGGCGTGATGAGCGTGGTGCTGCCGGTGATCCTGATCATCGTGGCGATCCGCCTCATGCGCAATTCGGGCAAGGGGTCGGACAACCCCCGCGTGGTGAGCGGCTGGGTGCTGCTGCTGTGGTCGGTCTGTTCGATCATCGACGCCGCCGGCGCGTCCGACGTGCGCGGCTTCGATCTGGGCGCGCTGCAGCGCACCGGCGGACTGCTCGGCTTCGTGCTGGGGTCGCCGCTGGCATGGGGACTCTCCAAGGCGTTCGCGATCGTGGTGTTCGTGGTGATGGCGCTGTTCTCGCTGCTGCTCATCACCCGCTCGCACGTGACCGACCTGCCGGACAAGGCGCGCGAACTCGCCGACCGGATCCGCGAGGGCGTGGGCGCCGGCGACGGCGCGCGGGACGGCCGCGACGCCGCGGACGACGACCAGTTCCCCAACGAGGTGCGCGTGGGCGACACGACCCTCGCGCTCGCCGACGGCGTGCCCGCGCACGACGGCGAGGACGAGGGGACGGAAGCCGCGCCGGGCCGCCGCTCGTGGCTGGACCGGTTCGCCGGGCTGTTCCGTCGCCGCGACGCCGACGACGACCGTTCGCTGGACCGCTACGAGGGCGATCAGGCGTTCGACCGCGCCGCCCGCCGGCACGGCGAGGCCGCCGAGACCTCGCTGCTCAAACCGCATGCGTCGTCGGATCGGATGCCGGCGTCGCCGCGCATGGCCACGTCGGCGCTGCCCGACGGCTACGGCGTGCAGCCCGCCGCCGCGGCGGATCCCGCGCCGACGCCCGCCGCGCGCCAGACGCGAAGCGTGTCCTCCGCCTCCGCGCCGCCGCCCGCGCCCGCCGCGGGCGGCGACCCGTGGGACATCGACGCCGCGCAGCCTCCCGTCGCCGGATCCGTCTCCGCCGCGCCGGCCGCCGCATCCGCCGCCGCGGACGCCGCGGGCGGCGCCTCGCCCGACGAATCGGCCTACGACGCCGCGCCGGACGATCCGGACGCCGCCTACCATCTGCCCGATCTGGGCATCCTCGTCAAGGGCCAGCCGCATCAGGCGCGCACGCCCGCCAACGACCGCGTGATCCGCGCCCTGACGTCCACGTTCCAGCAGTTCGGCGTGGACGCGAAGGTGGTCGGCTTCCTGCGCGGCCCCTCGGTCACCCAGTACGAGGTGGAGCTCGGCCCCGGCGTGAAGGTCGAGAAGGTCACCAACCTGCAGCGCAACATCGCCTACGCGGTCGCCAGCTCCGACGTGCGCATCCTCTCGCCGATCCCCGGCAAGTCGGCCATCGGCATCGAGATCCCCAACGAGGACCGCGAGATCGTGCATCTGGGCGACGTGCTCCGGAGCGACAAGGCCATGAACGACCCGAACCCGATGCTCACCGGCATCGGCAAGGACGTGGAGGGCCACTTCGTCACCGCGGACCTCACCAAGATGCCACACCTGCTGGTCGCCGGCGCCACCGGCTCCGGCAAATCGAGCTTCATCAACTCCATGCTCACGTCGATCATCATGCGCGCGAACCCCGAGCAGGTGCGCCTGATCATGGTGGACCCCAAGCGCGTGGAGCTTTCGGCGTACGCGGGCATCCCGCATCTGCTCACGCCCATCATCACCGACCCCAAGAAGGCCGCGCAGGCGCTGGAATGGGTGGTCAAGGAGATGGACTCGCGCTACTCCGATCTGGAGTTCTTCGGATTCCGCCACGTCAAGGACTTCAACGAGGCCGTGCGCGCCGGCAAGGTGCACGCGCCGGCCGGATCGAACCGCAAGGTGGCGCCCTACCCGTACATCCTCGTGGTCGTCGACGAGATGGCCGACCTCATGATGGTCGCCAAGAACGACGTGGAAAGCTCGATCCAGCGCATCACGCAGCTGGCGCGAGCCGCGGGCGTGCACCTCGTGCTCGCCACGCAGCGCCCGTCCGTCGACGTCGTGACCGGCCTGATCAAGGCGAACATCCCCTCGAGGCTCGCGTTCGCCACGTCGTCGGCCACCGATTCGCGCGTCATCCTCGACACCACCGGCGCCGAGACGCTCATCGGCCAGGGCGACGCCCTGTTCCTGCCGATGGGCGAGGCCAAGCCGCTGCGCGTGCAGGGCTCCTGGGTGAGCGAATCGGAGATCCGCAAGGCCGTGGAGTTCGTGCGCACGCAGCGCAAGCCGCACTACCGCGAGGACATCGAGCAGATGGCCCGGGAGGCGGAGAAGAGCGCGCTCGAGCCCGACGAGGAGATCGGCGACGACATGGACCTGCTGCTGCAGGCCGCCGAGCTGGTGGTCACCTCGCAGTTCGGCTCCACGTCGATGCTGCAGCGCAAGCTGCGCGTGGGCTTCGCCAAGGCGGGCCGCCTCATGGACCTGCTGGAGTCGCGCGGCGTGGTGGGTCCGTCCGAGGGCTCCAAGGCGCGCGAGGTACTCGTGCAGCCGCAGGATCTGCAGGCGGTGCTCGCCTTCATCCGCGGCGAGACGAGCTCGCTCGAGACGTCGCCGGCGAACGCGGGCGGGGAGGACGCGTGACGCAGCCCGCCGCGGCGACACGGCGCGCGACGCGCGGGCCGCGCACGCGGTACGTTTGAAACGCACAGTGCTGCGGACCTGTGTCGGAATTACGCAAGGCTATGCAAGGCAGGGAGGCTCCGTGAACGAGCGCGAAACGAAGAAGTCGCTGTTCGAAGGCTGGAACAGCGCGCCGAATCTGGTGACGTACGCGCGCATCGCGCTGGTGGTGGCGTTCATCGTGCTGCTCGCGATGGCCGGCCCCCAGCCCAGCGCCGACATGCCCTCGCTGGGCGGCGCGCTGACGCCGGGCGTCGCGGACGCGGGACGTCTGGGACTGCGCTGGGCCGCGGCCGGGGTGTTCCTGGTGGCCGCCTGCACGGACAAGCTCGACGGCTGGCTGGCGCGCAGGACCAACGCGGTCACCGAGCTGGGCAAGCTCATGGATCCCATCGCGGACAAGCTGCTCATGCTCTCCGCGCTGATCGTGCTGTCCGTGTTCGGCGAGGTGGCCTGGTGGGTGACGGCCCTGTTCCTGGTGCGCGAGATCGGCATCACCGTGATGCGCCTCGCCGTCATCGACGGCGGCGGGAAGGTGATCGCCGCGGCGTGGCCGGGCAAGCTCAAGACGCTGTTCCAGTCGATCTCGCTGACCATGCTGCTCGCGCCGTTCCTCGCTCTGGGGGCCTCCGCGGCACAGCCCGATCTCCTGCCCGCGGAATACGTGAGGGTCTACTACGTCCTCGCCTACGCGATGCTGTACGTGGCGCTGGCGCTGTGCGTCTACTCGGGCGTGGAGTACGCGGTCAGGGCGTGGACGGCGAGGGGCGACCGAGCCGCCGCGGAGCGGTGACGGTCGAAGGCATGATAGCGCCGGACGGCACGGCGTCGCCGGCGAATGTTCCTTCCGAGGAGGTTCCGATGACGGATGACGCGCAGACCCGCCGCGACGAGCTGGCGGCGACGATCCTGGACATGTGCGGGCGACGGGGGGTGTACGTCGCCGCGGCGGAGTCGCTCACCGGAGGGCTGCTGGCGGACGCCTTCGTGCGCATCCCCGGCGCCTCCCGGGTGTTCCTCGGCTCGGCGGTGACCTACGACATCGCGGCCAAGGCGGCGGTTCTCGGCGTGGACGCGGGGCTGCTGGCCGCGGGCGGCGCGGTGCAGGCCCCGGTGGCGGCGCAGATGGCGGCCGGCACGGCGCGTCTGTACGGCGTGCCCGGCAAGGCGGGGCGCGTGATCGGCCTGTCCACCACCGGTGTGGCGGGGCCCGGCCCGGACGGCGACAAGCCCGCCGGACTGGTGTACGTCGGCATCGCGCTGCCCGGTGCATCCGGGCCGGAGACGAGCACCTACGAGCTGCATCTGGGCGGATCGCGCGAGGACGTGCGGCTGGGCACGGTGCTGCACGTGCTGCGGCACCTGTCCGAGGCGATGCCGCGCATCCGTCTGTGACGTGCGCCACATCGGCGTTCACCCGGGGAATAATGGCCGCCGGACATCGGTTGAACGCAGTAGTTCGAATCGAGAAAGGGCTTGCTATGACGATGACCGAGACGGCCGCGATCCGCGGCGACGAGACGGTGCTGGTCCCCACGGTGACCCCGGTGCCGCGGGAGACGGGCGCCCGCGTGCGCAGCCTCACGCCGGCGCAGCAGCGTGCCGTGATGTTCGCCCAGCAGCAGATCCTGCGCGCCAAGGCGGCCCGGAAGGCCAGGGACGAGCGCGAGGCGGCATTGGGGCGCATGCGCGAGGAGGAACCTCGCGACGACGTTCGCACGGAGGAGCCCGAGACGCGTCGGGGACGTCGCCGCGGCCAGACGCTGTCGCTGCGCGAGGCGATCGGCCACGTGCTGCGCGACCTGCGCACCAAGGACCGCAAGACGCTGCGCGAGGTGTCGGAGAAGGCCGGCGTGTCCCTGGGATACCTGTCCGAAGTGGAGCGCGGCCAGAAGGAGGCCAGCTCCGAGCTGCTCAGCTCCATCGCCGAGTCGCTGGGCGTGAGCACGCCGCAGATGCTGCGCATGGTGGCCGACTACATCGAGTCCATGGAGGACTGACGGCGGCGTCCGCTAGGGTGTGGTCCCATGCAGGAACGTGAATTCTGGGAGCTGCTGGACGAGGTGTTCGGCCGTTCGTACGGGCGCAGTCTCGCCCATGACCAGCGTCTGGCGGCGCTGCGGTCGATGACCGTCGTCGAGGCGCTCGCCGCCGGCGAGGAGCCGCGGACGGTGTGGAACGTGCTGTGCGATCAGATGGACGTGCCCGACGCCAGACGATGGGGCAGGGGAGACGATCATGTCGCGCCGCCCAAGCCGTACGGGTGGCGCGCCTGAGCCGCCGCTTTCGCGTCGCCGGCGCCGCGGTCCGGCGTGTCCGTTCGAACAAATGTTCGTAGTGTTGTGTATAGTGATGCCTCAGACGTCCACATGTGGATAACTCCGCGTGCGACACGCCCGAACGAGCGGTGGATGGGGCACATTCGACCACATGCATCCGTCGGGGTTGTGCCGCCGCGCGGAGCGACCGTACCGTGATCGTACGGTTGTTGGACACGAACGTAAGGAGCGCCGGATGGCACAGCAGACAGACAGCAAGGAACAGTCCGTGCAGGACAAGCGCAGGGCCGCGCTGGACACCGCGTTGGCGCAGGTGGAGAAGAGCTTCGGCAAGGGGTCGGCCATGCGTCTGGGGGACAAGCCCCCGCAGAACGTGGAGGTCATCCCCACCGGTTCCCTGGCGCTGGACATGGCGCTCGGCATCGGCGGTCTGCCCAAGGGGCGCATCGTGGAGGTCTACGGCCCCGAATCGTCGGGCAAGACCACGCTGGCGCTGCACGTGGTGGCCAACGCCCAGCGCGCCGGCGGCGTGGCGGCGTTCATCGACGCCGAGCACGCGCTCGACCCGGAGTACGCGCGCAAGCTCGGCGTGGACACGGACCAGCTCATCGTCTCCCAGCCGGACAACGGCGAGCAGGCGCTGGAGATCGCGGACATGCTCATCCGCTCCGGCGCGCTGGACGTCATCGTCATCGACTCCGTGGCGGCGCTGGTGCCCAAGGCGGAGATCGAGGGCGACATGGGCGACAGCCACGTCGGCCTGCAGGCCAGGCTCATGAGCCAGGCGCTGCGCAAGATGACCGGCGCGCTGTCGCAGGCGGGCACCACGGCCATCTTCATCAACCAGCTGCGCGAGAAGATCGGCGTGTTCTTCGGCAACCCCGAGACCACCACCGGCGGCAAGGCCCTGAAGTTCTACGCCTCGGTGCGACTGGACATCCGCCGCATCCAGACCATCAAGAACGGCGACGAGCCCATCGGCAACCGCACCAAGGTCAAGGTGGTGAAGAACAAGATGGCCCCGCCCTTCAAGGTCGCCGAATTCGACATGCTCTACGGTCAGGGCATCTCCGAGGAGGGGTCGATCCTCGATCTCGGCCAGCAGGTGGGCCTGATCAAGAAGTCCGGCTCGTGGCTGCTGTACGAGGACGGCCAGCTCGGTCAGGGACGCGAGAAGGCGCGTCAGTACCTCAAGGACAATCCGGAGGTCCGCCACCGCCTCGAGGATCAGATCAAGATCAGGTTCGGCCTGCTCGAGGATCCGGAGGCGGCCGAGGCCGACGCGTCCGTGGACGGCGATGCGGCCGAGACCGAGGCCGTGGCCGAACAGCCGCAGGCATGATCGACGCGAAGGAGTTCCTCGCCGCCCATCCCGTTCCCGACCCCGCTCATTCCGTCCCCGGCTCCGCCATGCGATTCGACGGGGATCGCGGTCGCGGACCGGGCGAGGACGGGGCGCGCGGCGAAGGGGTACCCAACGCGGTGATGCGTGACGAGGGGATGCATGACTCGGAGATGCATTGCGGCGTCCGTGGATTCGGGATCTCCGACGCCGACCGGGCGGATGACGGTCCGTACGTCGGCGTCGCGCGGCGTGGTTCCGCGCGACGTGGCACCGGCATGCGGAGATCCGGTCGGCGGCGCGCCGTCGACCGTGCGGTCGCTTCCTTCCCCGATGCGGCCGACGCGTTCGATCCGGCTGACGCGTTCGATCCGGCTGACGAGGACGCGTGCCGGGAAGCCGCCCTGCGGCTGCTGGACGCGGCCGCGCGCTCCTCGGGTTCGCTGCGTCGGCGGCTGACGGACAAGGGCTACGCCGCGCCCGTGGCGGACGCGGTGGTGGAGCGACTCGTCCAGGTGCGGCTGATCGATGATCTGGCCTACGCCCGCGACGTGACGCGGCACTGCGCCGGGCGGGACATGGGGTCGCGCGGCGCCTTCGAGGAGCTGCTGCGCAGAGGCGTCGCAAGGGACGTCGCCTCGAGGGTCGTGGCCGAGGCGGAGTCCGACGGCGTGTTCGAGGATGCCGCATGGGAGCTCGGGCGGAAGGTCGCGTGCAGGACCGAGGGGCTGGAACGCGCGGCGCGGCTGCGCCGGCTGTGGGCCGCGGGCGGGCGCAAGGGGCACGACGCCGAGACGCTGCGCAGGATCGCGCAGGAGCTTTTCGTCTGAACGCGTCGCGGACAGCCGGTTCGCGACGATGCCCGTCGACGTCGCGACGGCGCGAACGGGGCGACGGGTCGGATATATGGACCGGAAACGGTGTCATGGCATGACGCCGCGGATTCAAAGAATGAGGTGAGACCCCTTATACCCCGGGTTCTGTCGCATCGCCGAAGCGATGCGGATGGCCATCCATCTCGACCTGACGTCGCCGCCAGGCTCTAGCAGCCTACCCGAGGACGCGGGCGAGCAACCCGATGGTCCTCTGCTTGGCCTTGCTCCCGATGAGGCTTGCCATGCGGCCTGCCGTTGCCGGAGGCCCGGTGGTCTCTTACACCGCCGTTTCACCCTTACCGCCCGGCCGGAGCCGGGAGGCGGTCTGTTCTCTGCTGCGCTATCTCTCAGGTCACCCTGGGCGGACGTTATCCGCCATCGTGCTCTGCGGAGCCCGGAAGTTCCTCAGTCCGGATCGCTCCGGACCGCGGCCATCAAGGGGTCTCGAACGCACAAGCCTATCAGAGGCACCGGCCAACGGAATTCCCATCATGTTCCGGGAAGAAATTCAGCGAGTTATACCGTTGTTTACCTCCGGTTCGATTACAATTGGCACTACCCGGACGCGAAGACGCTGATCCGGCACACACAGCGGCTCACACCGCTTGAGCATAAGGGAGGTCCACATGGAAATCGTCGTTACCGGACGTCACACTCAGGTCAAGCAGAGGTTCCGTGATGTCGTCGAAAGCAAGATGAATCGTGTGACCACCATCGCTCCCGATGCCCAGCGTGCGCAGATCGTGCTGACCCACGAGGGCAACCCGAGCCAGGCCGACACGGCCAAGCGCGTGGAGATCACCATCATCGCGGGACGCACCGTGGTGCGCGCCGAGGCCTCCAGCACCGACGAGTTCAGCGCGCTGGACATGGCGCTCGACAAGCTCACCCTGCGTCTGCGCCGCACGCGCGACCGTCGCAAGGACCATCGCCGCGGCTACACCAACCCGGTCCCGGTGGATCTGGGCGTCGTCACCCCGGAGCCGCAGGCGGAGGAGCCCGAGGAGGCCGAGGAGGAGCCCAACAACAGCCCGGCCGCGGCCGTGGCGTCCGATCTGGGTCCCGGCGAGTCCGTCGAGGTGCAGGTGGGCGACACCCCCATCGTCATCCGCCGCAAGCTGCACATCGCCGAGCCCATGAGCATCGACGAGGCGCTGTACGAGATGGAGCTCATCGGCCATGACTTCTTCCTGTTCGTGAACAAGGAGACCGGTCGCCCGTCCGTCGTCTACCACCGTCACGGCTGGAGCTACGGCGTGTTCGAGATCGACACCCCGGAGAACGTCAAGAAGGCCGAGGCCTGATCCGTCGTCCCGCGGCCGGCTGACGAGGCCGGTCCCGTGACACGCAACCGACACGCATGGGTCCCGCGCATCACCGCGATGCGCGGGACCCATGCGTTTGCGCATGCCCGCGATCGGGTATGCTCGAAAACCGTAAGCGTCATGGCGATTATCCCATCGTTCGCGTAGTATGGTCGGAGTTTGTGCCTGACGGTAAGCAATGAGGAGCATAACGTGGTGAATATCCTGGACAAGGCCCTGCGCATGGGTGAGGGCCACCAGATCAAGAAACTCGAGAACGTGGCCAAGGCCGTCAACGCCAAGGAGGACGAGATCTCGGCGCTGAGCGACGAGGAGCTCAAGGCGCAGACCGGCAAGTTCAAGCAGCGCATCGAGAACGGCGAGTCCCTTGATTCCCTGATGCCCGAGGCGTTCGCCACCGTCCGCGAGGTCTCCAAGCGCACGCTCGGCCAGCGCCACTTCGACGTGCAGCTCATGGGCGGCGCCGCCCTGCACTGGGGCAACATCGCCGAGATGAAGACCGGCGAAGGCAAGACCCTCGTCGCCACCCTGCCGAGCTACCTCAACGCGCTCGAAGGCAAGGGCGTGCACGTGGTCACCGTCAACGACTACCTCGCCAGCTACCAGAGCGAGCTCATGGGCCGCATCTACCGCTTCCTCGGCCTGTCCGTCGGCTGCATCATCACCGACCAGAAGCCGCCGGAGCGCCGCAAGCAGTACAACGCGGACATCACGTACGGCACCAACAACGAGTTCGGCTTCGACTACCTGCGCGACAACATGGCGTGGGAGAAGGCCGATCTGGTGCAGCGCGGCCACCACTACGCGATCGTGGACGAGGTCGACTCCATCCTCATCGACGAGGCCCGCACCCCGCTCATCATCTCCGGCCCGGCGGAGGGCGACGTCACCCGCTGGTACCGCCAGTTCGCCCGTCTGGTCCCGAAGCTGACCCGCGACGAGGACTACGAGGTCGACGAGAAGAAGAAGGTCGTCGGCATCCTCGACCCGGGCATCACCAAGGTGGAGGACTACCTCGGCATCGACAACCTGTACGAGCCGAGCAACACCGCGCTCATCGGCTACCTCAACAACGCGATCAAGGCCAAGGAGCTGTTCCTCAAGGACCGCGACTACGTCGTCACCGGCGGCGAGGTGCTCATCGTCGACGAGCACACCGGCCGCATCCTGCCCGGCCGCCGCTACAACGAGGGCCTGCACCAGGCCATCGAGGCCAAGGAGAACGTCGAGGTCAAGGCCGAGAACCAGACCTTCGCCACGATCACCCTGCAGAACTACTTCCGCATGTACGACAAGCTCGCCGGCATGACCGGCACCGCCGAGACCGAGGCCGCCGAGTTCATGGGCACCTACAAGCTCGGCGTGCTGCCGATCCCGACGAACCGTCCGATGATCCGCAAGGACCAGGACGACCTGATCTTCCGCACCAAGAAGGAGAAGCTCACCGCCATCGTGCGCGACGTGGCCAAGCGCCACGCCACCGGCCAGCCGGTGCTGCTGGGCACCGCGTCCGTCGAGTCCTCCGAGGTCGTCTCCTCGCTGCTCGACGTGGCCGGCATCCCGCATCAGGTGCTCAACGCCAAGCAGCACGCCCGCGAGGCCGCGGTCGTCGCGGTCGCCGGCCGCAAGGGAGCCGTCACCGTGGCCACCAACATGGCCGGCCGAGGCACCGACATCATGCTCGGCGGCAACGTCGAGTTCCTCGCCGACGCCAAGCTCAAGGCGCAGGGCTACTCCCCGGAGGACACCCCGGAGGACTACGAGCGCCTGTGGCCCGAGACCCTCAAGCAGGTCAAGGAGCAGGTGAAGGACGAGCACGAGGAAGTCAAGAAGCTCGGCGGCCTGTACGTGCTCGGCACCGAGCGCCACGAGTCCCGCCGCATCGACAACCAGCTGCGCGGCCGTTCCGGCCGTCAGGGCGATCCGGGCGAATCCCGCTTCTACCTGTCGCTCGAGGACGATCTGATGCGTCTGTTCAACACGCAGCTCGTGGCCCGCGTCATGGCCAAGGGCATGCCGGAGGGCGAGCCGATCGAGTCGAAGAGCGTCTCCAAGGGCGTGCGCAACGCGCAGAAGGCCGTGGAGTCCCGCAACTTCGAGATCCGCAAGAACGTCCTCAAGTACGACGACGTGATGAACAAGCAGCGCACCGTGATCTATCAGGAGCGTCAGGCCGTGCTGCAGGGCGAGGACATCCACGAGGACATCGAGCGCTTCATCAACGACACCGTTGCCTCCTACGTGCGCGGCGCGAACAACGGCTCCGACAAGCCTGCCGACTGGGACTGGGACGGCCTGTTCAAGGCGCTCGGCGCGGTCTACCCGGTCAAGGTGGACGCGGACGACGCCAGGAAGGCCGCCGAAGGCAAGAAGGGCGAGAAGGCCCAGGCGGCCGTCGCGGAGCTCATCGTCAAGGACGCCAAGGAGCAGTACGCGCTGCGCGAGGCCAAGCTCGGCGAGGACGGCACCCGCCAGCTCGAGCGCCGCGTGGTGCTCGCCGTGCTCGACCGCAAGTGGCGCGAGCACCTGTACGAGATGGACTACCTCAAGGACGGCATCGGCCTGCGCGGCATGGGCCAGCGCGATCCGCTGGTCGAATACCAGCGCGAAGGCTACCAGATGTACAACTCCATGATCGAGGCGATCAAGGAGGAGTCCATCCAGCTGCTCTTCCACGTGGACATCGAGCAGATCGCCCGCACCGAGGACATCGAGTCCCACAAGGACGAGGACGCCGCGGTGGACGCCGCCGAGAACGAGGTGGGTATCGAGGCCAAGTCCGAGGCCCCGGCCGCCGAGGAGCTGAGCGCCCCCGCCGAGCCCGACGCGCAGGACGAGGACGCCGACGAGGAGCAGGCAGCCGACGAGGTGGCTGCCTCCGAGGCCGCCCGTGACGTCGAGTCCGAGGAGGCCCCGTCCGTCGAGGAACCGACGAAGTCCGAGCCCGAAACCATCGTGGGTCCCGCCCCGATGAGCCACGCCGAAGGCAAGGTCCCCGCATCCAAGCGTCCCAAGAGCGAGGAGCTCAAGACGCCGTGGGCCGACGGCCGCACCTTCCCCGGCACCGCCAAGAACGCGCAGTGCCCGTGCGGTTCCGGCCGCAAGTACAAGATGTGCCACGGCCAGAACGAGCAGTGAGCGGTCCGCCGGTCGGTGACCGGTGACCGCTAGAGCACGAGGGGGCGCCATCCATGCGATGGCGCCCCCTCGTCGTATGTGCGCGTCGTATGTGCGCGTGCCCGCCGCCGCGCCGGCCGCGCGGGCCCGGCGGTCTCAGCCGGAGCAGGTCACCCGGTAGCCCTGCGAACGCGCGTAGCCGGGCAGCTCCGCAAGCCAGTCCCGCACCGCCGCGGGAGAGCCGCCGCCGGGCCTCAGCTCCGGCAGCACGCGCGAGGCGAACCCCGCGGACATGAACGCGTCGAACGGCAGATAGTCCCAGTCCCGGTTCACCAGATGCGCGGACTCGGTGTAGACGCGGTAGACCTGCTGCTCGAAGTAGGGGTCGACCGTGTCGAGCAGGTCGGGCTTGGTCTGGAAGTAGCGCGTCGCGGAGTAGCCGCCGATGGCGCGCAGATCCACCGACGTGGGATCGGCCTGGAACCAGTGCGCGAACTCCAGCGCCGCGCGCTGATGGTCCTTGGGGATGCGCGCGCTCACGGTCATGACGGACCCGCCGATCTCCGCGGTCATGAGCTTGTCCGGGGCGCCCCACGACGGCGGCAGCGCGACGCGCCACCTGCCGGCGCTCGCCGGATAGGACGCGGCGATGATCTTGCCGTACCAGTTGCCGTTGAGCACCGTGGCCACGAGCCCGTCGCGGATCGTGGCGTAACGTCCGTCCCACGTCCGCTGGGCCACGAGCACGCCGTCGTCCAGGCACCGCTGCAGGAACGAGGCCACCTCGCCGATGCGCGGATCGGCCAGATCGAAGGTGATGTGGTCCGGGCCGTCCATGCGCCACGGCCGGAGTCCCGCGGCGCGCAGGAACGCCAGATAGTACTGCATCGTCGTGTCCATCACGCCCAGATAGAGGGACGGTTCGCGCCGGTGCAGCTCCACGCCGGACCGATGGAACTCCTCGTACGTGCGCGGCACGGCGATGCCGTATTCGTCGAGCAGGTCCCTGCGGTAGAACAGCACCGTCTGCGCCTGGTCGCCGGGCAGGCCGTACAGTCCTCCGGCGTGATGCGCCTCGCTCCATGCCGCCGGATTGAACTCGGCTCCCCATTCGGTCTCCACCCGGGGCGTGGACAGGTTCATGAACGCGCCCGACGCGGCGAACTGCGGCATGACGTCGATGTCGAGGTTGAACACGTCCGGCACGGGACGGCCGGACTGCAGACGCTCCCAGTACAGGTCGTTCGCCGCCTGCTTGGTGTGGCCCTCGATCGGATCGATGACGATGCCGGGGTGCGTGCGCATGAACTCCTCGATGCGCGGCATGAGTTCGGTGAAGGTGGCGGACAGCACCGTCAGCGTCAGCGTGCCCGACGTCTCGGCGTCGTCGGGGCGCGTCATGGCGTAGGGGCCGAGCTTCATCACGCTGCGCCTGCCCGCGCTCACCGAGTCGCGCTCCACCAGCGTGGCCTGTTCGATGAGGTTGACGCGCCTGGACTGCGGGGCGCGGACCAGCTCGACGATCGTGCGCGCGGCCATGTCCCCCAGCGTCTCGGCGTGCTGGTCGATCGTGGTGAGCGCGGGAAGCGCCGCGGCGCCGGCGGGGTCGTTGTCGAACCCGATGAGCGAGACGTCGTCCGGGATGCGCATGCCGCGGGCGCGCATGGCCGCCTCGAACCCGATGGCGAGCTGGTCGTTGTAGGTGAAGACCGCGTCCGTGGGATGCTGCATGAACTGGCGCGCCGCCTGCTCGCCGCCGGAGACCGTGGCCTGGAACCCGCCGTGCGCCACGCGCAGCTCCATGTCGTAGCGGTACGCGGCGGCCTTGATGGCGCGACGGCGCACCTCGTTGGCCCAGCTGTTCGACGTGCCGGTGATGTAGGTGACGCTGGCGTGTCCGGAGTCGCGCAGCATGCGCATCGTGCGCTCGATGGCCGCGGTGGAGTCGACCGCGATGGTGGACAGGCCGCTGAGCTGCTGGTTGACGAGCACGGTGGGGCGGTTCGTGGTCATGCGGCGCAGATCCGGCTCGTTGATGGTGGGGGAGATGAGCACCACGCCGTCGATGTCGCGCATGAGCAGGGACGTGGCTCGGCGCTTGATGGCGTAGTTCATGGCGAAGTCGGAGCAGACGGCGGCGTACCCGTGGCGTTCCAGCCCGCGCTCGAGCGCCGCGAGGATGCGCATGTTGTAGGGGTTGTCGAAGCCGGACGACATCACCAGGATGAGACCGCTGGCGGGGGAGGCGCCGTCGCCGTCGCGCCGGTGCGACAGGTATCCGAGCTCCTCGGCCACGCGGTGGATCTTCATCTCGGTGGCGATCGCCATGCGGCCCGGCTTGCTCAGCGCCCGGGAGACGGTGGAGGGACTCACGCCCGCGGCCTTGGCGATGTCGTAGATGGTGACGTTGCGCGACATACCCGTCTCCTTCGATCCCCTCACGCATACCGGCCATCCACTCTACCAGCCGGGGAGCCGATGGGCCATCCGTGATGAGAAACGAAACATGGCGCTGCGGTGCGTCTGCGTACAATGGCGGCGAAACAACAGTCAACGAGGAGGCACGATGAGCGACGGTTTCACGTGGAAGGCGATCCTGGGCAAGCTGATCGAAGGCGATCATCTGACGGCGGAGGAATCCGAGTGGTTCGTCGATGACCTCATGAAGGGCAACGCCAACCCGGCCGCGGTGGGCGCCGTGCTCGCCACGCAGCAGCAGCTGGGGCTTACGGCCGACGAGGTGCGCGGCGCCGCCAAGGCGATGGTCTCGCACGCCGTGCCGCTGAAGGTGAGCGGCGAATGCTGCGACATCGTGGGCACCGGCGGCGACGGCGCGGCGACCGTGAACCTGTCCACCATGGGCGCCGTGGTGGCGGCCGCCGCGGGCGTGAAGATCGTCAAGCACGGCAACCGCGCCGCCTCGTCCAAGTGCGGCGCCGCCGACTGCCTCGAGGCGCTCGGCCTGCCGCTGGATCTGAAGCCCGAGGCCGTGGGGGAGATCGCGGACGAGGTGGGCATCACCTTCGCGTTCGCCAAGACGTTCCATCCGGCCATGCGCTTCGTGGGACCGATCCGCGCCGCGCTGGGCGTGCCGTGCGTGTTCAACGTGCTGGGACCGCTGACCAATCCGGCGACCCCCAAGCACATGGCCATCGGCTGCGCCAAGCGCGAGATGAGCCCGATCATGGCCGCCGTGTACGCGGCCAACGGCCAGACCGGCATGGTGTACACCTCGCACGAGGGACTGGACGAGATGGCCCCCACCGGCCCGATCTCCGTCTGGGAGTTCCGGGACGGCAAGGTCGGCGAGACCGAGTTCGACCCGACGACCGAAATGGGGCTCGCGCCGGTCACCGTGGCCGATCTCAAGGGCGGCGAGCCCGCCGAGAATGCGCAGGCCGTGCGCGACCTCCTCGCGGGCAGGGACGTGCCGTTCCGTTCCACGGCGCTGCTCAACGCCGCGTCCGCGATCGTGGCCGACGCCCACCTGCTGACGAAGCCGGATGCGGGCATCGCCGAACGATTCGGGGAGGCGTACGCGCTGGCCGAGCAGGCGGTGGATTCCGGCAAGGCCGCGGCGCTGCTGGACCGCTGGATCGAGGTCGCCAAGGCCAAGGAGGCCGCTCAGGCCTGATCCCCGGCCGTCACGCCATATGTTCGGGGCCTCGGCGGAATCCGCATCGATTCCGCCGAGGCCCCGTTGCATCGCACGCCGGGCCGTGATCCCGGCTAGACGCGCGCGCCGTCGTCGAATTCGTCGGTGCGCGTCTGCGTGTGCCCCTTGTGCAGCATGAGCAGACCGGCGGCGCCCACCATGGTCAGCGCGCCGCCCAGCGCGCCCAGCAGGCTGGACATCGAGGGGATGAGCACGCATCCGGCCAGCGCCAGCACGCCGATCACCACGATGATCCACAGCACGAGCTTCGAGGCGCGCACCGGGATGTCGGGGTCCGGCGCGACGAAGTCGCTGCCCTGATCCATCACGTCGTCGACGTCCAGCCAGCTGCGGCCGGTGAAGTCGCGGGGGCCGGACCGCGCGCCGCCGGCGGAGGATCCGGCGAAGGCGTCGGGGGAGAGATCCCGCACGTCGAGCAGCGCCTCCTTCTCCTTCTTTTGGGCGTGGCGCTCGAACCGGCGCGCGGCGCGGGAACGCTCCACGGAGTCCAGCTCGTCGCCGTGCGCGGCGAGGAAGTCGCGCCACGCGGCGTCGTCGCCCGCCGCGTCGTCGCCGGGGCGCGCCGTTGAATCGTCGTGAGGGACGTTGCTATCCTTGTGGTCGGTCATACATACTTACTGTAGCCACAACGGATGCCAAGGAGACGTGCGATGCTGTACTGGTTCTTCGTCAAACTGCTCGGGCCGCTGGCCCGCGTCTGGTTCAAGCCCACGGTGCACGGGCTCGAGAACATTCCCCGGAAGGGTGCGGCCATCATCGCCTCGAACCATCTGGCCGTCATCGACGACGGTCTGCTGCCGCTTGTCAGCCCCCGCATGATCCACTTCATGGGCAAGGCGGAGTACTTCGAGGGCAAGGGCCTCAAGGGCAGGTTCAAGAAGTGGTGGTTCACGTCCGTGGGCGTGTTCCCCGTGGACCGCTCCGGAGGCTCGAAGTCGCTGGGCGGCCTGCTCACCGCGCGCAGGGTGCTGGAGGACGGCCACCTGTTCGGCATCCACCCCGAAGGCACGCGCAGCCCCGACGGGCGTCTCTACCGCGGACATACCGGCGTGGCGAGGCTGGCTCTGGAGACCGGCTCGCCGATCATCCCCACGGCCGTGATCGGCACGCGCGAGATGCAGGTGCCGGGACAGGTGTTCCCCAAGAAGGGCAGGACCACGGTGATCTTCGGCGAACCGATCCCCGTGGAGAAGGTGCCGGAGGACGAGATCACGCACGAGCAGCTGCGCACGCTCACCAACCGCATGATGCAGGCCATCGAGCGCGAATCCGGTCAGGAGTATGTGGACGTGTACGCGCAGGTGGTGAAGAAGGAGCTCGAGGCGCGCAAGGCCGCGCAGGCCGGGGCGGCGGGCAAGGAGACGCCGTCCGGGGCGGCCCGCAGGTAGGCGCGCGCAGAGGCTTCGCGGCGCATGATCGCGGCCCTCGGATTCCCCTGTGATCGACTTCAGGGGAATCCGAGGGCCGCTTCCGTATCCGGACCGGGGGCGCAGCCGCCGTACGCCGCGTCGTCACGCGACGGTCAGGGTGATGACCGTGGGCGTGCCGTTGGCGTCGCGGATGCGCACCGTGTCGCCGCCGGCCACGCTCTGCACGCGCACGGTGTGCGTCCAGTCGCCCAGCGGCGCCGACTTCTGCACGTCGAAGCCGAGCGCCTTGAGCGTCTGCTCTGCCTCGTCGTACTGCTTGCCCACCACGTTGGGCACGATGGCCGTCTGCGGTCCCTTGGAGACCACCACGTCCACGGCGTCGCCCCACTTGAGCTGGGCGCCCTCCTGCGCGGACGCGGAGACGACCTTGCCGGCCTCCACCTTGTCGTTCCACGCCTCGGTGACGTTCGCCTTGAGGTTGAGCGCGGTCAGCGCGGCCACGGCGTCGTCGCGGGACAGACCCGTGACGTTCGGCATGTTCACGGGCTTGGGACCCTTGGACAGTGTCACGGTGATCGGCGCGTTGTGGGCGTAGGTGCCGCCGGCGTCGACGCTGATCGAGAGCACGGCACCCTCGGGCACGGTCAGCGAATAGTCGTCGGACGACGCATCGTGCGTCACGGCGTCGAAGCCGGCCGCGGCGAGCGCCGCCAGCGGATCCTTGCCCGCGGCGGACGTCGGATCGGCGATGTCCGCCGGCACGGTGGCCTGGCGCACGCCCTTCGACACGGTGACGGCGACGGTCTGTCCGTTGCGCCGGGAGACGCGCGACCCCACGGCGTCGGGGTCCGTGGCGATCACGGAGCCGGAGGGCACGGTGTCGCTGTAGTCGTCGGTGCGCTCGTAGGGGATACCCGCGGCGGTGAGCTGCGTGAGATAGCGTTCGGCGTCGGCCCCGGCCACGGTGCACGGGGCGCTCTGCGCGCAGGCGACGTCGTCCGCGGCGGGCAGCGGCCAGTAGCTGCCAGGCCCCAGGTAGTACCACCATGCGTATCCGCCGGCGGCGCATGCCGCGGCGAGGATCAGTCCGGCCGCCGTCGCGATGATCGCGGTGCGGCGTCGTCTCGTGGGCGCGGCCCCGACCTTCGCGTTCGCGGGGGCGGCGTGGTCGTCCGGCGTGGACTCGAGGCCCTCGAGCAGCTGGTCGAAGGATTGCGTGCGGTTGGGGTCCAGCCGCTGCGTGGCCTGCGGATCGGCCAGCGGCAGCGTCGTGGTGGCGCCGGTGCGCGGACGGGACGCGAGGCCGGTCATGGGGGTGGTGGGCGCGACGGCCGGGACGTCGGCGCGCGCATCCCCGGCCGTCGGGGCGGCGGAAGGCGTCGCGACGTCGGTCGCCGGGGCGGCCGCAGACGATGCCGCGGACGCGGCGATGCCTGCGGGGACGCCGGACCCACCGTCGTCGCGACGCGCCGTCAGGCGCGCGTCCAGTTGCTCCGGGGCGAGCGCCGCTCGGATGCGCCGCAGCTCGTCCGCCGCCTCCATGGCGTTCGCGGGGCGTGCCGCGACCTCGCGCGCGGTGAGCCGGGACACGAAGTCGCACACCTGCGGCGCGGTCCCGGGCGCGGCGTCGGCGAGCGAGGGGACGTCCTCGTGGACGTGCTTGAACACCATGGTCACCGGGTTGTCCGAAAGGAACGGCACCTGGCCCGTGATCATCTCCCACGCGATGATGCCCACGGCGTACAGGTCGCCCTGCATGGTGGCACGGTTGTGCTCGATCATCTCGGGCGCCAGATACGCGGCGGTGCCGAGCAGCATGCCGGTGGAGGACAGCGTGGCCTGCGAGGCGGCCTTGGCCAGACCGAAGTCGGTGATCTGCACGTGCCCGCGGTCGTTGATGAGGATGTTCTCGGGCTTGATGTCGCGATGCACCACGCCCGCCCGGTGCGCGGCGGCCAGCCCGTCGAGGATCTCGCCCACGACGCGCAGCGTCTCGCGCACGCTGAACGTGCCCTCGGCGTTCATGTCGTGCCGCAGATTGACGCCGTGCACGTACTCCATGACCAGATAGTCGAGCCCGTCGAACTCGCCGGTGTCGTAGACCTGCACGATGTGCGGGTTGGCGATGGCCGCGGCGGAACGGGCCTCGCGGCGGAAGAGTTCCTGGAAGCGCGCGCGGTGCGGTCCCTGCGCCAGCTGGGTGTGCATGACCTTGATGGCGACCGGGCGCGACAGGCGCTCGTCCATCGCCTCGTACACGGTGGCCATGCCGCCCTCCGCGATCTTGCGGACGATGCGGTACCGTCCCTCGATCAGCTGCCCCACGGGCTGATTCGACGCTTCACTCATGGTGTCCATCGTACTTGGTGCGCAGCCGCTCGGGAATGAAGCGGGAGCAGGCCTGCGCGAGCGTTTCACGACGCGCCCCGGACAGGCCGAGCAGCTCCGCCGCGTCGTCGACCGCGCGCATCGCGGAGCTCCACAGCGTGGCGATGCGCTCGCGCGACCGTTCGACCGCGCCGGTCCGCTCGAACAGCTCGATGGCGCGGGCCACGTCGTCGCCGTCGCGCTCGGGGGCCTCGAACATGCGGATCAGCTCGGCGCGCTGGGCGTCGTCCGCGCGCTGCAGCGCGTCGGCGAGCAGCACCGTGCGCTTGCCCTCGCGGATGTCGCCGCCCACGGGCTTGCCGGTGCTGGAGGTGGACCCGATCACGTCGATGAGGTCGTCGGCCAGCTGGAACGCCAGACCCAGACTCACGCCGATGGACTCCGCGACGGCGCGCGCCTTCGCCGGGTTGACCACGGCGGCGATGAGCCCGAGCTCGATGGGGGCGATAGTGGTGTAGCTGGCGGTCTTCCAGCGGAAGACGCTCAGCGAGGTCTGCGCGAGGATCTCGGGCCTGTCGAGCGGGACCTGTTCGACGGCGAGGTCGAGCACCTGGCCGATCTCCACCTCGCGGTGCATCGCCAGGAAGGCGCGCAGCGCGGGACGCGACGCGTTGAGCCTCACGGCGGCGTCGTGCGCGATGGACACGCTGGCCGTGGCGAGCAGGTCGCCGAGCATGATGCCGAGCCCGCGCCCCATGCTCTCGGCCTGCGGCGCCGCGGCGAGGTCGTCGATGAGCGCGCGGTGCGCGGACGGACGGCCGCGGCGCAGATCGGAGTCGTCGATGATGTCGTCGTGCACCAGCGCCGCCGTCTGGAACACCTCGATCGCGCAGGCCATGTCGACCACCGCGTCCCGGCGAGCCGCGCCGCGGGCGTCGGACGGGTCGTCGCCGCGGGCCGCGTCGAACGCCGCCAGCGCGAGCAGCGCGCGCAGCCGTTTGCCTCCCTCGCTGGAGGTGACGGCCTGCCCGGCCACGTCGTCCATGACCGCGCGGCACGTTCGGGGCACCGTCATGCCTTCGGGGACGCCGGCGTGCTGTGCGACGAGTGCGGCGATGCGGGGTTCGAGGACGCTGAGATCTGTGACGAAATCCATACCTCCGAGGGTATCCACATTTTGCGCGGCACGGGCCGATCGACGCGGCCGCGAGGGGCATGACACGCCGAGGAGGGCGGTTTGCACCCCACATTCGACCACATGATCCGGAAACCCGCCTCCGGAGCCGCGCGATCTGGCATAGTGATCGCAAGCCGTGCGTGCAGGGCGCGGCGCCGACGACGAGACGGGGCGTCCGCCCGCGGGCGGACGGACGATGGGGGAGGAACTGGACGAATGCCATGCTGGACGAAGTCAGGAACGACCGCCGCGACGACGAGACGGACGCGGGGCTGCTGAGCGCGCGACGCGGATGGAGGGTCGTGTGCGTGGACCCGGACGACGACGGGGACCATACGGGGGAGCGGATCTCCGCGTGCGGTCCGGAAGGGGACGAATTCGGCGACGCGACGCGGCTGCTGCGCGAACGACGCCGGGCCATGGGTGCGCACCGGGCCGACGCGCTGTGGTTCGGCGATCCGCTGCACGCCTGGCTCGCGTGTCTGGAGGGCCGCTCGGACGGGCTCGACCACAGCCGGCTCGTGGCGCTGTCCGCGGGCATGCGCGAGGTCCTGGCGATGCGCGACGCGCTGATCGCCTCGCTGCTCGCCCCGGAGCTGGACGAGGACGCCCTGACGTCCATGGCGTCCAGCCCGCACAGCCCGCCCAACGTGCGGCGGCTGACGCGCATGATCGAGGGCACGTTCGGCGACGCCTCGCGCCGTCCCGACCCTTCGCGCTGCGCCCGGGGCATCGGGGAGCTGGAGCGGATCGTCCGGGACTCCCCGGAAAGCTACCGCGTCCAGCCGCTGGCCGCGGCGGCCTATCTGCGGTGGTGGGCGCGCCGCGGCGGGGCCGTGGAATGCGCGCTGCGGGCGCTGACGCTGGACGGCCGGTGCACGCTGGCGGCCATCGTGCTGGCCGCCGAGGAGCACGGCATCGTCCCGGCATGGGCTGGATGCGCCGATCGGCGCGACCCGTAGCGGCGCCTTGCGGCGCGCGTCGGACCGGCGCACGGAGCGGCCTCGGCCTCGGCCTCGGAGGGAGCGCGGGAATAATCGTCCTTGGAACGTGGTTGACTCTATGAGTTGACGATTTGCCCTTGCCAGAAGTGCGCCCATATGCTATGGAGGGCGCGGGCGGGAAGAGCCAGGAGGATAGATTGGCCACACAGAGCGCTGCCCAGCACGGTACCACTGCCAGGACCACGCGTACGTCGGGCAGGAAGACCACGGCCAAGGCCGTTGCCGACGAGACCGAAGCCACGCTGGCCGCCGGCGAAGGCGAACAGGAGAAGAAGCCCGCTCGCAAGCGCGCCGCCAGGAAGACGACCGCATCCAGGACCAGGACCGCGAAGTCCGCCGCATCCAAGACCGCGAAGACGTCCACGAGGAAGTCCAGGACCAAGGCCGTCGCCGACGAGGACGTGAATCCCGCCGCCGAGGACGAGGTCGCCGATCTCGACGACGTGGACGCCGACGACCAGCTGGAGGACGACGCGGACGAGGAGCTCGACGAGGACCTCGACGACGTGGACGGCATCGACGGCGACGAGGACGAGTCCGATGACGCCGAGGACGTCGACGAGGACGAGGACGACGAGGAATCCAAGCCCAAGGAGGAGGTCGTCGTCCCCAAGGCCAAGGGTGCGTTCGTGGTGCGTGACGACGATGACGACGACAACCTCACGCCATCGGGCAACCCCAAGCGCCGCGTGATCGCCGCCGGCGCCACCGCCGACCCGGTCAAGGACTACCTCAAGCAGATCGGCCGCGTGAGCCTGCTGAACGCCGAGCAGGAGGTGGACCTGTCCGAGCGCATCGAGGCGGGCCTGTACGCGCAGCACCTGCTCGACACCGAATCCGACAAGATGGACTTCAAGCGCCGCCGCGAGCTCAAGTGGGCCGCCGCCGACGGCAAGAAGGCCAAGGACCATCTGCTGGAGGCCAACCTGCGACTCGTCGTGTCGCTGGCCAAGCGCTACACCGGCCGCGGCATGCTGTTCCTCGACCTCATCCAGGAGGGCAACCTCGGCCTGATCCGTGCGGTCGAGAAGTTCGACTGGAAGAAGGGCTTCAAGTTCTCCACGTACGCCACGTGGTGGATCCGTCAGGCCATCACCCGCGCCATGGCCGATCAGGCGCGCACCATCCGCGTGCCCGTGCACATGGTCGAGGTGATCAACAAGCTGAGCCGCGTGCAGCGCCAGATGCTGCAGGACCTCGGCCGCGAGCCCACGCCGGACGAGCTGGCGCGCGAGCTCGACATGCCGGTCGAGAAGGTGCAGGAAGTGCAGAAGTACGGCCGCGAGCCGATCTCGCTGCACACGCCGCTGGGCGAGGACGGTGATTCCGAGTTCGGCGACCTCATCGAGGACACCGACGCCATCGCCCCGTCCGACGCGGTCGCGTTCTCGCTGCTGCAGGAGCAGTTCCGTCAGGTGCTGGAGACGCTGTCGCCTCGCGAGGCGGGCGTCATCAAGATGCGCTACGGCCTTGAGGACGGCCAGCCCAAGACGCTCGACGACATCGGCCGCGTGTACGGCGTGACGCGTGAGCGCATTCGCCAGATCGAATCCAAGACCATGTCGAAGCTGCGTCACCCGTCCCGCTCGCAGACGCTGCGCGACTTCCTCGATCAGTGATCCGCCGACGCTAGGCTCCCTCGCAAGGGGAGCCTAGTTGTTTGTCGTTTGCCCGATTCTTTCGCGAAGGAGAACCATGCCCGAATCCTACGGCGCCGACAGTCTGACCGTGCTCGAAGGCCTTGACGCGGTGCGCAAGCGCCCCGGCATGTACATCGGCACCACCGACAGCCAGGGCCTCATGCACTGCCTGTGGGAGATCATCGACAACTCCGTCGACGAGGCGCTGGCGGGGGCCTGCACCCACATCACGGTCACGCTGCACACGGACGGCTCCATCGAGGTGGCGGACAACGGTCGAGGCATCCCCGTGGACGTGGAACCCAAGACCAAGCTCACCGGCGTGGAGGTGGTGCTCACCAAGCTGCACGCCGGCGCGAAGTTCGGCAACGCCTCCTACAACGCGGCGGGCGGTCTGCATGGCGTGGGCTCCTCCGTGGTCAACGCGCTGAGCTCCAGACTCGACGTGGAGGTGGACCGCGACGGCAAGACGCATCACATGGCGTTCCATCAGGGGCATCCGGGCGTCTACACGGACGCGGACCCGGCGCATCCTTCGCCCGATTCGCCGTTCAAGCGCACGCGCAGGAACCGTCCCACCGAGCTGGAGATCATCGGCAAGGTGAGCCCCAGGACTACCGGCACGCGCATCCGCTACTGGGCCGATCCGGAGATCTTCAACGACACCGCGCACTTCAGCTACCAGGAGCTCGTGGACCGCGTGCGCCAGACCAGCTTCCTCGTGCCGGGCCTCAGGATCACCGTGGTGGACGAGAACATCCCCGAGACCGGGGACGAGGCGATCGACGACCTGCGCGAGGTGGACGCGACCGCGCCGGCCGAGACGCCCGCCGAGGCGTTGGCGGATGCCGCCGACGCCGCCGAGCCCGTCGAATCCGCCGGGTTCGTGCCCGCCGCCGATGCCGCGTCCTCGCCCGCGTCCGAGACCGTCGGAACGATCCCCGCGCAGGACGGCACCGTCGACTCCGGTCCATTCGGCACGCAGCCCGCGCACGCCCGCGTGGAGGAGTTCCTGCACACCGGCGGCGTCAGGGACTTCGTCGACTACCTGTCCAAGGGCGAGCCGGTCTCCGACATCTGGCGCATCCAGGGCGAGGGCGCCTACAAGGAGGAGACGCAGGCCGTGGGCGCCGGCGGCGAGCTGCACGCCGAACAGATCGAACGCACCTGCTCGGTGGACATCGCCCTGCGCTGGACCAACGGCTACGACACCACGATGGCGAGCTTCGTCAACGTGGTGGAGACGCCCGGCGGCGGCATGCACGTCGACGGCTTCCTCAACGGCATCACCAGGCAGATCCGCAAGGCCGTGGAGGACAATGCGCGCAAGCTCAAGGTGAACCTCAAGGACGGCGCGATGAAGGTGGAGCGCGACGACATCCTCGCCGGCCTCGTCGCCGTGGTCACCGTGCGCATCGCCGAACCGCAGTTCCAGGGCCAGACCAAGGACGTGCTCGGCACCGCGCAGGTCAAGCCGATCGTCACCAGGCTCACCGACCGCCAGTTCGGCGAGATGATCTCCGGCTCGAAGCGCGGCTACAAGGAGCAGTCCGGCCGCGTGCTCGAGAAGATCGTCGGCGAGATGCACGCCCGCATCCAGGCGCGCAAGACCAAGGAGGTCACGCGCCGCAAGAACGCGCTCGAATCGGCGTCCATGCCGTCGAAGCTGTCGGACTGCCAGCCGGGCAACGACGACATCGCCGAGCTGTTCATCGTGGAGGGCGACTCCGCGCTCGGCACCGCCAAGGCCGCGCGCAACGCCGGCTTCCAGGCGCTGCTGCCCATCCGCGGCAAGATCCTCAACGTGCAGAAGGCGTCGCTGAGCCAGATGCTCAACAACAAGGAGTGCGCGGCCATCATCCAGGTGGTGGGCGCCGGCTCCGGCGCGAGCTTCGACATCGAGCAGTCCCGCTACCACAAGATCATCATGATGACCGATGCCGACGTGGACGGCGCGCACATCCGCATCCTGCTGCTCACCCTGTTCTACCGCTACATGCGTCCGCTCATCGAGCACGGCTACGTGTACGCGGCCGTGCCGCCGCTGCACCGCATCGCGCTGACGGGATCGCGCAAGGGCGAATACATCTACACGTATTCCGACGACGAGCTGGCCGGCAAGCTCGCCGAGCTGGACAGGAAGCACATCGGCTACGCCGACGACATCCAGCGCTACAAGGGTCTGGGCGAGATGGACGCCGACCAGCTGGCCGACACCACCATGGATCCGCGCACGCGCATGCTGCGCCGCATCCGCATGGAGGACGCGGCCGAGGCGGCCGGCATCTTCAGCCTGCTCATGGGCGACGACGTGCCGCCGCGCAAGGCGTTCATCGTCGACAACGCCGACGACTTCGACCGCTCCAAGATCGACACCTGATCGGAAGGACACGGTTCCGCGATCGAATCGTGCGAACATCCCGAATGATATCGAAAAACGATATGAACATATCGTGAAGCAATGCCTTGCGGCATGATCATATCGTTTTTCGATAGGCTATCGTCGGTGTCAACGGCCGCGCCGACCGATGCCGCGCCGTTCGGAAAGGAACCGTCATGAACGCGAAGTCCATACCCGATGCCGCCGATCCCGAGCCTGCGCCGGAATACCATCCGCACGTCGTCACGGCGCTCAAGGCGATGATCGTGCTGTTCGAAGCGATCTGCGCGGTCGGCCAGTATCTCGTCATCGACATCTCCGGGCAGATCGTCGAACTCATCCCCGAAACCACGCCTGCCCTGTGGCCGTACCGCATCGCCGGCGTGCTCGGCATCGCCTGCTTCGAGGTCGCGCTCGCCGCCGTCTGGCCGCTGCTGACGCTCGTGCGCGAACGCGACATCTTCTCCGGGCGCGCGATCCGCTGGACGGATCTCATCGTCGCCTGCGCCTGCGCGGAAGGCGCGCTGGTGCTGTTCGTGCTCGTCTTCTCCGGGCTCGACCTGCACTACGTCGATGCATCCGGCAGGTCGATCGCCGCCACGACCAGCGCGCCCCTGTTCGCCGTGACGCTCATCGTGGCGCTGCTGCTCATCGCCGCGTTCGTGATGCTCATGCTCGTGATGCGCTCGCTGCTCACGCAGGCGATCGCACAGCGTCGCGAGCTCGAGGCGGTGATCTGAATGACCATCCGCGTCAATCTCGACGTCATGATGGCCCGCCGCCGCATGGGCGTCAACGATCTGGCCGAGGCCATCGGCATCACGCCGGCCAACGTCTCGATCCTCAAGAACGGGCGCGCCAAGGCCGTCCGGTTCACCACGCTCGACGAGATCTGCCGCGTGCTCGACTGCCAGCCCGGCGACATCCTCGAATGGGAACAGGACTGACCGCAGCGACGCCTATTCGCGCTCGCGGCACGTCTGGCCGAGCGTGCGCGCCAGTGCCGTCGTGTTCAGCAGCCGGTCCAGTTCCTCGGCCGGCAGGTCGGTGCGCTCGGCGGCCACTTCGCGTACGGTGCGCCCGGAGACGGACGCCTCCTTGGCGATGTCCGCCGCGCGTTCGTAGCCGATCGACGCGTTGAGCGCCGCCGCGATGGACGGCGACGACTCCGCATAGCGCCGGCCGAGGGCCGCGTTGATCGTGATGCCCTCCACGCAGCGCTCACGGAACATGCGCATCGCGTTGGTCAGCAGCTCGATGCCCTTGAGCAGCTCGTGGCTGATCACCGGATCGAACGCGTTGAGCTGCAGCTGGCCTTCGGACGCGGCCCACGTGACCGTGGTGTCCATGCCGAACACGCGGAAGCACACCTGGTTGACGCTTTCGGGAATCACCGGGTTCACCTTGCCGGGCATGATGCTGCTGCCCGCCTGGCGTGCCGGCACGTTGAGGTCGTTGAAGCCGTCGTGCGGGCCGGAGTTGAGCAGACGCAGGTCGTCCGCCGCCTTCTTGAGGTGGATGGCGAGGTTCTTGACGGTCTGGGACACGGCGATGTAGGCGCTCATGTCGGTCATGGCCGCGATCGGGTCGGGCGCGGCGGTGATGGGCAGACCGGTGATGCGCGCCAGATGCTCGGTGGCGGCCGCGCGGAAGCGCGTGTCCGCGCAGATGCCGGTGCCGATGGCCGTGGCGCCGAGGTTCAGCGTGGTCAGCTGCGGCACCAGACGCTCCAGCGCCGCAGTGTCCGCCTTGAGGAAGCTGGCGAACGCGTGGAACTCCTGCCCGTACGTCATCGGCACCGCGTCCTGCAGCTGCGTGCGGCCGATGGTCACGTCGTCGGCGTGGCGGTCCGCCAGATCGTGGAACGCGCGGGCGAGCTTCTTCGTCTCCTGCGCGAGCGGGCCGAGCGCGTCGATGATCGCGAGCTTGCAGGCGGCCGGATACGTGTCGTTGGTGGACTGCGACCGGTTCACGTCGTCGTTGGGATGGATGTGGCGGTAATCGCCGCGCTGGTGTCCGGCGATCTCCAGCGCGCGGTTGGCGATCACCTCGTTGGCGTTCATGTTCGTCGACGTGCCCGCGCCGCCCTGCAGCACGTCCACGGGGAACTGGTCGAGCAGCCTGCCGCCTTCGATCTCCTGGCAGGCGGCGATGATCGCGCGCGCCTTGTCGTGGTCGAGCAGGCCCAGCTCCTCGTTCGCCTCGGCGCAGGCGCGCTTGACGGTCGCGTAGGCGCGCACCATCTGCGGATGCGTCCAGTCTGCCAGGCCGGACACCGTGAAGTTGCCGATGGCGCGCTGCGTGTGGATGCCCCAGTACACGTCGGCGGGCACCTCCAGCTCGCCGATGCAGTCGTGTTCGAGGCGCGTGGCCTTGCCTGCCGTGTGCGCTGCGTTCATGTATGCCTCCCCGGTATGGTTGCGTGATGCACTCCATCATCGCGTGTTTTCGCGGGACGCGCCATCGTTGCGCCGATCGCGAAGCCCTGGCTTGTCGCCGAACGGGGCTAAGTTGAGGTCGCGCGCACGCCGGAGGCGCGCGGAACCGCGACGGGGCGAACCGCCGCGCCGAACGCCGGGAGTCCGGACCACATACCACAGTCTGCGAGGAGAGCCGTGGCCAATCTGCTGCTTGCCGTCATCTACGTGGCCTTCGTGAGCCTCGGCCTGCCCGACGCGCTGCTCGGCGCCGCATGGCCCACGATGAGCCGGGACCTGGGGGCGTCCGTCTCGTGGGCGGGCGGCATCTCGATGACGATCTCCGCCTGCACCATCGTCTCCGCGCTGCTGAGCGACCGCATGACGCTGCGCTTCGGCGCCGGGCGCGTGACCGCCGCGTCCGTGGCGCTGACGGCGGCGGCACTGTTCGGCTTCTCCGTCGCGCCGAACTACTGGACGCTGCTCGCGGTGGCGATCCCGTACGGACTCGGCGCCGGCGGCGTGGACGCGGCGCTCAACAACTACGTGGCCATCCACTACGAGAGCCGGCACATGAGCTGGCTGCACTGCATGTGGGGAATCGGCGCGTCGCTCGGACCGTACGTCATGGGGTTCACGCTCTCCGACGGACTCGGCTGGGCGTGGGGATACCGCATCATCGCCATCCTGCAGGTGGCGCTCACGGCGGTGCTCGTGCTGAGCCTGCCGCTGTGGAAGGCGCGAGGGGACGCGGCGCGCGGCGGAACGGCATCGGTGGCTGCACCGGACGATGCTTCGCGGAACGAGGCGACCGCCGGACGCAGGCCGCTCGGCGTGTCCGGCGTGCTGGCGATCCGCGGCGCGCGCGAGATCCTCGTCATGTTCTTCTGTTACTGCGCCATCGAGTCGACGGCGGGACTGTGGGCGTCCAGCTACATGGTGATCCACGGCGGGATGGACGCCACGTCCGCCGCGAGCCTGGCCAGCCTGTTCTACGTGGGCATCACGGCGGGGCGCGCGTTGAGCGGCTTCATGACCATGCGCTTCGACGATCCGACCATGATCCGCATCGGGCAGGCGGTGCTGGCGGTGGGCGTGGCGCTCGTCATCCTGCCGATCCCGGGCAACGCGGGCGCCGTCGCCGGACTCGTGGTCGCGGGGCTCGGCTGTGCGCCCATCTACCCGTGCGTCATCCACTCCACACCCGCCTACTTCGGCGCGGAGCGCTCGCAGGCCATCGTCGGCGTGCAGATGGCCAGCGCCTACGTCGGCTCCCTCGCGATGCCGCCGCTGTTCGGTCTGATCGCGCAGTACGTGTCCATCGCGCTGTACCCGTGGTATCTGCTGGCGCTGCTGGCGCTCATGACGGCGATGCATGAGCGTCTGCGGGCCCTGCGAGGATAGTCGGCATGAGCGAAACCGTGCTTGACCAATTGCAGTCGCTGTCCTCCGCGTCCGGGACGGTGGCGATCGTCGGATCGATGAACGCCGACTACACCGTGGTGACGGACCGTCTTCCCGCGCCGGGGGAGACCATCGAGGGCGGCCCGCTGCGGATCCTGCCCGGAGGCAAGTCCGCGAACCAGGCGTCGAGCGCGGCGCTGCTGGGCGCGAAGGTGCGCATGTTCGGCGCCGTCGGCTCCGACTCCAACGCCGACTTCCTGCTGGGGCACCTGAGCCGTGCCGGCGTGGACACCGGCGAGGTGCTGCGCGTGCCCGGCGCGAGCGGCACCACGGTCATCACCGTCGATGCGCACGGCGAGAACACGATCGTCTACTCGCCCGGGTCGAACGGGCTGGTGGACGCGGCGTACGTGGAGGGACACCGCCGCGCCATCGAGGAGGCCTCGGTGCTCGGCCTGTGTCTGGAGAGCCCGATGGACGCCGTGATCGCCGCCGCCCGCGCCGCGCACGGCGCCGGCGTGCCCGTGCTGCTCAACGATTCCCCGTTTGTGGCCGACCTTCCCGAGGAGCTCGTGGCGCTGGCGGACATCCTGCTGGTCAATGAGCATGAGGCCGCCGAGCTGCTGTCCGTCCCCTCGCTCGCCGGGTTCGCCGAGACCGGTCCCGACTGGGACGACGTGGCCGCGCGCATGGCGAGGCTCGGCTTCTCCCGCGCCGTGATCACGCTCGGTGGCGAGGGCTCCATGGTGCTCGACGGTGACGTGCGTCACCGCGTCGCCCCGGTGCGCGTCGACGCGAAGGACACCACTGGCTGCGGAGACGCGTTCATGGGCACGATCCTCGCCGGCCTCGCGGCGGGATTCACGCTGGCGCAGTCGGCGCGCATGGGATCGTACGTCTCCGCCTACGCCGCCACGGGATACGGCGCGCAGGCCTCCTACGGCACCGCGGCGCAGATCGCGGAGCGTTTCGCCGCGGACGACGGGACGACGTCCCCGACGCGCTGACGTCCGCCGACGGTCCCCGTCGCCCTCCTGCGACGCGGCGCAATGTCGGACGCCGCTGCCATACTCGAACATATGTACGATTGCTTGGACCTGTTCGCCGAACCCACCAGGACATGGTTCACGCATGCATTCGGCCGGCCTGCGGACGCGCAGCGCGGCGCATGGCCGGCCATCCGATCCGGGCGCAACGTGCTGGTCGTCGCGCCCACCGGCTCCGGCAAGACGCTCGCCGCGTTCCTGTCGGCCATCGACGCGCTCATGGCCTCGCGAGTCGCCACGCGCAGCGAGCCGCAGCCGTCGCAGTCGCCGAAGTCACAATCGCCGAAGTCGCAGTCGCGGCGCGGCAAGACGCATACGGGCGCGCGCGGCGTGAGCGTGCTGTACGTCTCGCCGCTCAAGGCGCTTGCCGTCGACGTGGCCAGGAACCTCGAGCGTCCGCTCTCCGGCATCGTCGCGGAATGCGAGCGGCAGGGCATCGCCGCGCCTCGCATCAGCGTCGCCACGCGCAGCGGCGACACCAGTCCCAAGGAGCGCCGGGCCATCGCCACGCATCCGCCCGACATCCTCGTCACCACACCCGAATCGCTGTACCTCATCCTCACCTCGAAGGCGAAGCGCATCCTTGAGACCGTGCGCACGGTGATCGTGGACGAAGTGCACGCGCTCGCCGGCACGAAGCGTGGCGCACATCTGGCGCTCAGCATGGAGCGGCTTGACACCATGCTCGCCAGGCCGGCCCAGCGCATCGGCCTGTCAGCCACCGTGAACCCGCCGAGCGAGGCGGCGCGATTCCTCGGCGGCGCGCAGCCGGTCGACATCGTCAATGCCGCGGCCAGTCCGGCCATGGACCTGCGCGTCGTCGAGCCGCTTGCCGACATGCACGATCTGAGCTCCGTGGATGCCGCGGCGCGCGCCGGAGGAGTGGAGCGGCTGCCGGCCGGGGCCACGCGCATCAGCGGCGTCACGCCAGCCATGCAGCGGCTCGCCGAGCGCAAGGGCCTCGCAGTGGGCGGCTCGGGCGCAGCGGGCGACGCTGCAGACAGTGCGGCGGGAGGCAGGGGCGCCGACGGGGGATCGGCGTCGGGCGGCACGGCAGGCGGCTCGATCTGGCCGGTCGTGGAGCGCAGCGTGCTGGACGCCGTGCTTGCGCACCGCACGGCGCTCGTGTTCGTCAACTCGCGCGGATTGGCCGAGAAGCTCACGGCGCGGCTCAACGATCTGGCGGCCGAATCGCGCGGCGAATCCGCGCCGCGCACGTCGCCGGAAGGCCGCGAAGGATTCGCCCGGCACTACGATGCGGTCGTCGGCTCCACCACCATGCTCGTCGGCTCGCACGATTCGGGCGAAGCGATCGCCATGGCGCACCACGGATCGGTGTCCAAGGACCGCCGCAAGCAGATCGAGGAGCGGCTCAAAAGCGGTCGCCTGCGCTGCGTCGTCGCGACCAGCAGCCTCGAGCTCGGCATCGACATGGGTTCGATCGATCTGGTTATCCAGATCGCGCCGCCGCTGTCCATCGCCTCGGGACTGCAGCGCGTGGGCCGCGCCGACCATCGCGTCGGCGGCGTCTCGCACGCCCTGTTCTACCCGCTGACGCGCGAACAGATCATCGGCACGGCCGCCGGCATCGAAAGCATGAAGGCCGGCGCCATCGAACCGCTCGCCATGCCGCGCAATCCGCTCGACATCCTCGCCCAGCAGACCGTCGCCGCCGCGTCCATGGGCGATCTCGCGCCGGACGACTGGTATGCGCTCGTGCGTCGCGCCGCGCCGTTCGCCGATCTGCCGCGCGAAACGTTCGACGCCGTGATGGGCATGCTGACCGGCGCCTACAGCAGCGAGGAGTTCTCCGCGTTCCGTCCGCCGCTCATGTGGAACCACGACGCGAACGCGATCGCCGCGCGGCCGGGCGCGCAGCGACTCGCCGTCACCAGCGGCGGCACCATCCCCGACCGCGGCCTGTACACGGTGGTGCTGCCCGAGGCCGACGCCGGCCAAGGGCCGCGGCGCGTGGGTGAGCTGGACGAGGAGATGGTGTACGAGTCGCGTGTCGGCGACGTCATCACGCTCGGCACGTCCACGTGGCAGATCCAGGAGATCACGCGCGACCGCGTCATCGTCACGCCGGCTTCGGGCCGCACCGCGCGACTGCCGTTCTGGCATGGCGAGGGCGCGGGCAGGGACGTCGGATTCGGCCGCGCGCAGGGACGCTTCACGCGCGAAACGGCCGCCGGGCTGGTCGATGCCGCGGCGGACGCGGCGCGGGGAAGCGCGGACGGTCCCCGGTTCGACGCGCGCATCGAACGGCGGCTGCGCGACGACGGACTGGACGACAACGCCATCGGCAACCTCGCACGCCTGCTCGCCGAGCAGCGCGCGGCCACCGGCATCGTGCCGTCCGATCGGACGATCGTCGTCGAACGATGCCCCGACGAGTCAGGGGACTGGCGCGTGATCATCCATTCGCCGCTGGGCCGGCGGGTCCACGAGCCGTGGGCGATGGCGATCACGAGCCGGCTGCGGCAGCGCTACGGGTTCGACGGGCAGATCTACGCCGCCGACGACGGCATCGTGCTGCGCCTGCCGGACGGCGACGGCGGCATTCCCATCGCCGATCTCATCCGATTCGATCCCGACGAACTGCAGCGCATCATCGAAACGCAGGTCGGGCAGAGCGTGCTGTTCGCCGCCCGGTTCCGCGAATGCGCCGCTCGATCGCTGTACCTGCCGCGCACCGAGCCGGGCAAGCGCGTGCCGCTGTGGCAGCAGCGACTGCGCGCCGCGCAGCTGCTCGAAGCGGCGCAGCGCCACCGGAACTTCCCGCTGCTGCTGGAAACCGCGCGCGAATGCCTGCAGGACGTGTACGATCTGCCGGCCCTGCGCGAGCTCATGGTCGCGTTGCACGCCGGCACGGTCACCGTCGCCGAAGCGACGACGTCCACGCCCTCGCCGTTCGCCGAGCATCTGCTGTTCGGATTCGTCGGATCGGTCATGTACCAGTACGACGTGCCGCAGGCCGAGCGCAGCGCCCAGCTGCTGTCGATCGACCCGGACGTGCTGGAACGGCTGCTCGGCAGCGCCGACATGGCCGCGCTGCTCGACCCTCAGGCCGTCGCCGAAGTCGAGGCGCAGCTGGCTTCGCGCACGTTCTGGAACGATCTCGATCCCGGCGACGTCATGGGCATTGCGGCGCGCTACGCCAAGACGCACGGGCCGTTCACCGCCGACCAGCTCATCGCCGACACCGGTCTGGCTGCCGACGACGCCGTGCATGCGCTGGACCGGATGGCCGCGGACGGCGAACTGCTGTCGGGGACGTTCGATGCCGCCCATCCGGACGAACGGCAATGGCTGCACCGCGAGGTGTTCCGGCGCATTCGTGCACGGTCGCTGGCCAAGGCGCGCGACGCCGTCAAGCCGGTGGATCAGGACGTCTATCAGGCGTTCCTGCTGAACCGTCAGGGAGCGGGGCCCGTGGGCGGCGAGCGGTTCCACGGGGCGGACGGGCTGCTGCGCGTCATCGAGCAGCTCGAAGGCGTCGCCCTGCCCGCGCAGACATGGGAGCGCGCGGTCTTTCCGGCGCGTGTGGCCGACTACGCGCCTGCCATGCTCGACGAGCTGCTGACCGACGGCAGCGTGGTCTGGACGGGCGGCAGCCCTGGCGACAGCGGCGCCAAGGCCAGCGAATCCGGCCGCATCGTCTTCCATCCGGCGGATTCCCCGCTGTTCGACGCCGATGAGGGGAACGCGGACGCCGGAAACGCAGCCGATGGCGAATTCGGCCGCACCCTGCCCGAGGCGATCCTCGCCGTGCTCGCATCAGGCGGCGCCTACCATGCCTCGCAGCTGGAGGCGATGACGCGTTCGCACTGGCAGTGCGACGCGGACGACGAGCTCATCGACCCCGCCACCGGCGAGATCATGCCGCGGGTCTGGAGCCGGCAGCAGTTCGAGGACGCGCTGTGGTCTCTGGTATGGCAGGGCAAGGTCACCAACAGTTCGCTGGCGCCCGTGCGCGCGCTCGAAGCGGGCCGACGCACCGTGCACGCGCCCGTCCGCGCGTCGCGTCGGCGCGTGCGCGTCGCCATGCGTCTGCCCGCCACGCTCGGCGGCCTGTGGTCGAGCGTGGCAGGCATCGTGGCGGGCGCCGCCGAGACTGCCGACGGCGATGCGATGGCCGCGGCGTCGACGCCGGAACGCCTGCTGCTCGATCGCGTGGACCTGCTGCTCGACCGGTACGGCATCATCGCCGCGCCGCTGATCGGCAAGGACGATGTTCCCGGAGGCTTCTCGGCGCTGTATCCGGTGCTCAGGCGCATGGAGGAGCACGGCACGCTGGTGCGCGGCATGTTCGTGCGCGGCTTCGGCGCCGCGCAGTTCGCGCAGCCCGCCACGGTGGACGCCCTGCGCGATGCGGCATCCGATCGCGGCGCCTCCGCCGTGGCGCTCGACGCCGACGATCCGGCGCAGCTGACCGGAGCGGCCATCGCATGGCCTGCGCCGCGGATGGCCGCAGCCGGTGCGAGCGCCAAGCCGATGAAGCCGACGCGGCGTGCGGGCACGATCATCGTGCTCGTGCACGGCCGACCGGCGTTGCTGGCGGCGCCGTCAAGCCGCCGTCTGCTCGCCTTCGGCGACGATGACGACATACTGCAGCAGGCGGCCACCGAACTCGCCTACGCGCTTGGCCGCCGCGCCGCGCTCGGTGCTTCGGGCAGCGTGACCTTCAGCGAGCTCAACGGCGAATCGCTAGCCGCGCGGACGCCGATCACGGGCATCCTGCACGCGGCCGGCTTCACCCCATGCCCGCAGGGCATGAAGCTCTACCGCTGACCGACCGCGGAGCCGTCCGCGGTCGGTCAGCGGCGTCGGTCAGGCGACGAACGCGATCGGCGCGGCGAGATCCACGCCCGAGCTGTCGCGGCGCAGATCGGGCTTCGGCAGCTCGACGGGCGCGCCGCTCGCCGTGGACGCGTGCAGCGGGTAGACGCCCACCTGCGCCGCGATGAGCACGTTCTGCCCCTTGAGGAACCGCTGCGAACGCACGCCGCCCGTCGCACGGCCCTTGGTGGGGTACATCTCCAGCGGCGTCACCTTGGCCGCGCCGTTCTCCGTGCCGGGCAGCGCGTCGGCGTCGCCGGCCACGGTGAGCACCACCGCGCCGGACGCGGCGCTCATGCCGTTGTCGCCCTCCTCGTACGTCCACGCGATCCTGCCGGCGGGCACCACGCCGAAGCACACCACGTGCGCCCCCTCGGCGAGGCGGATGCCGGCCATGCCGCCCGCGGTGCGTCCCTGCGGGCGCACGTTGCCGGCGTCGAAGGTCAGCAGCGACGCATCGGACGAGACGAACACCAGACGGTCGTCGTCGTCGGCGGGAGCCGCGGACAGCACCTCGTCGCCGTCCCTGAGGTCGATGACCGACCACGAGTCCATCGTCGTGGGCGCCTCGCGGTTCCAGCGCTTCACCACGCCGGCGCGCGTGCCGATCGCCAACGGCGCGGCGTCGTCGGTCATCGCCACGGCGGCCACCACGTGCTCGCCGCGCACCGGGTCCGTGCTCTCGGTCGATCCGATCAGTTCGTCGGCCCTCACGCCGCCCTGCGCCGAGAGCGTCTCGGACGCGGGCAGCGCGGGCAGGTCCGCCACGTGCGCGAGGACGAGCCGTCCCGCCGACGTGATCAGCGCGTACGTGGAGCGCGTCGTGGTGGGGAAGATCGACGTGATCACGTCCTCGGCGGCGCGCGGCTCCGCGCCGGTGCGCGCCCGCCACGCGTCGAACGCGCCCGCCCCCGTGCGCGCGATCAGGCCCGTGGCCGTGAGCATCAGCGTGCACGGCTCGTCGGCCACCTGCAGCAGGGCGGACGCAGCCTCCTCCTCGCCGGCCTTCTTGGCGGCCGCGGCCGCGGCCGCGGCATCGGCCGCGTCGGACACGGACGAGACCGTGCGGGCGGCCTCCAGCGCGGACGCGGACACCGTCCGTTCGCCGTGCGCCCGCACCGGGCTCAGCGAACCGTCCTCGGCGGCGTCGAGGATCACCGTGCGGCGTGGCGTGCCCCACCGTTCCACCGCCTCGTCCATCTCGCGCACCACCACGCGGTCCAGCTCCTCGCCGGACGCCAGGATGCGGTCCAGCTCCTCGATCCGTCGCTTCAGGTCGTCGCGCTCCGCCTCGAGCTCGATGCGGCTCATGCGCGTCAGCCTGCGCAGCCTGAGGTCGAGGATGTACTGCGCCTGGATGTCGTCGAGATCGAACACCGCCATGAGCCGGGTCTTCGCCTTGTCGGCGTCGTCGGACGTGCGGATGACCTGGATGACCTCGTCGATGTCGATCATCGCGAGCAGCAGGCCCTCCACCAGGTGCAGGCGCTCCAGCGCCTTGCGGCGGCGGAACTCGCTGCGGCGGCGCACCACCGCGCGGCGGTGGCCGATCCACACGTCGAGCAGCTCCCTGAGTCCCATCGTACGCGGACGGCCGTCGACCAGCGCCACGTTGTTGATCGCGAAGTTGTCCTGCAGCGGCGTGTGGCGGAACAGCTGCGCCAGCACGGCGTTCGGATCGAACCCGGTCTTGATCTCGATGACCAGGCGCGTGCCGTTGTGGCGGTCCGTCAGGTCGATCGCGCCGGAGATGCCCTCCAGCTTGCGGTTCTTCACGCCGTCCGAGATGCGTTCGAGCACGCGCTCGGGGCCCACCATGAACGGCAGCTCGGTGACGACGATCGCCTTCCTGCGCGCGGTGACGTTTTCGATGTGCGTGACGGCCCGCGTGGTGAACATGCCGCGGCCGGAGCCGTACGCGTCGCGGATGCCGTCGCGGCCCACGATGATGCCGCCCGTGGGCAGGTCCGGGCCGGGCACGAAGCGCATGAGCTCCTCCAGCGTGGCGTCCGGATGCGCCATGAGGTGCTTGGCCGCGGCCACTACCTCGCCGAGGTTGTGCGTCGGCATGTTCGTGGCCATGCCCACGGCGATGCCCGACCCGCCGTTGACCAGCAGGTTCGGGATCGCGCTGGGCAGTACGGTCGGCTCCCTGAGCTTGTTGTCGTAGTTCGGCACGAAGTCCACGGTGTCCTGCTCGATGTCCGCGTTCATGCCCAGCGCGGCGGGAGCCAGACGCGCCTCCGTGTATCGCGAGGCGGCCGGACCGTCGTCGAGCGAGCCGAAGTTGCCGTGGCCGTCCACCAGCGGCAGACGCATGGCGAACGGCTGGGCGAGGCGCACCATCGCCTCGTAGATCGCCGAATCGCCGTGCGGGTGCAGCTTGCCCATCACCTCGCCCACCACGCGCGCCGACTTCATGTACGGACGGTCCGGCATGAGGTTCATCTGGCCCATCTGGTAGACGATGCGCCGCTGCACCGGCTTGAGGCCGTCGCGGGCGTCGGGCAGGGCTCGCGCGTAGATCACCGAATACGCGTATTCGAGGAACGACTTGCTCATCTCCTCGTTCAGCGGCGTCTCGACGATGTGCTCCCTGACCGTGCGCGGATCATAGCCCGCGGAGGCCGGCTTGCGGTGTGCTGCCATGCGTACGACTCCCATCCCACAGTGCATCCAGTTTCACGGCGCATCCCGTCACGCGGCGCTTCCCACGCCGCGGCGCGTACCGCTGCGGATGCAAACCACACGATGATATCGTGCGCTACGGCCAAGGCCAGTGCTTGAATGGAGCGCATGGGCGTTGAAGTACCGGAGATGAACGAGCTGCTGCGGCTGGTGCCGACCGTGACGTACGGTGACGGCGACCCCGCCGAAGGGGAGCGCGGGGGAGCGAGGCACCTGTCCGCGGTGCTGCCCGCGGTGACCGCCGCGATCGGGAACCCCGTCGCCACGGCGGTGCACCGCGACCCGGAGTCGCTCAGGCGCGCGCTCGGACTGCCCGAGGCGCGTTCCGCGATCGTCGTGCTCGTGGACGGCCTGGGATTCTGGAACCTCGCCATGCGCCGCGGGCACGCGCCGTACCTGCGCTCGCTGATGGGCGAGCCGGCCAACGCGCGTCCCATCGCCACCTGCGTGCCCAGCACCACGGTCGCGGCCATGTCCACGTTCGGCACCGGCACGTGCCCGGGACTCACCGGCATGACCGGCTACACGCAGCGCAACACCGTCACCGGCGAGCTCAGCCAGCTCATCGCCTTCAAGAACGCCATCGCGCCGCTGGACCTGCAGCGCCAGCCCACGGTGTTCGAGACGCTCGCCGCGCGAGGCGTGCGCGTCACCAGCTCCGGATTGCCCAAGTTCGCGGACTCGCCGCTGACGGTGGCGGCCCTGCGCGGCAGCAGATACGTGGGCAACGCGTCGCCCGCCGACCGGATCCGCGCCGCCTGCGACGCGGCCCGCACGCCGGGGCTGACCTATCTCTACGTGCGCGACGCGGACAAGGTGGGGCACAACTACGGCTGGGACTCCGAGCGCTGGGTGGGCACGTTCGAACGCATCGACGCCCAGCTCGGCCAGCTGCGCAGACTCGCGCCGAAGGGCACGCTCATCGTCGTCGTCGCCGACCACGGCATGATCCAGGTCGATCCCGCCGAACGCATCGACATCGCCGAGGAGCCCGCGCTCGCCGACGGCGTGGCCATGGTGGGCGGGGAGCCGCGCTCGCTGATGCTCTACGCGGCGGACGGCGTAGACCCGGCGGACATCGTCGCCAGATGGCGGAACAGGCTGGAGGACCGCGCCCTGGTGCGCTCCGTCGACGAGGCGGTCCGCGACGGCGTCTACGGGCCCGTGGACCCGCGCGTGCGTCCGATGATCGGCGACGTGCTGGTGCAGGCGTCGGGAGCCGTCACCATCGTCGACTCGCGCATCCAGAACGACAAGGCCACGCATCTGCCCAGCGTCCACGGTTCGCAGACGCGGCTGGAGATGGACATCCCCTGCCTCGTCGATCTGGCCTGACGGCGCCCCGGTCCGAAGACCGTGCGGCGCTCACTCGCCGAACAGGATCTCGTCCCAGCTGGGCACGGCGGAGCGTCCGGACTTCCGCTTGGGCGCGCCCGCCGCGTTCGGCGTCTCCCCCCGCGCGGCGTCGTCCTCGGGGGAGGCGGCCGCGTCCCGACGGTCGGCCGCGGACCCGTCCCCTCCCGCGGGGGAGGATGCGGCGCCATGGGCGCCATGCGCGCCGGATCCGCCGTACAGCCATGCCGTCAGCGGGTTGGACCGGCGTTCCTCGGCCGCCGCACGGGCGCCGTCCGCGTCGCCCGAAGCGTCCGAGGCACCCGGGGCGGACGAGGGATCGGCGGAGTCCCCGGACGGCGAGGCGCTCGGGGACACCGCAGAGGAGAGGTCGTCGGCGGGGCGCGCGGCGTCGGCGTTGCCCGTCGGCAGGGAGTCCGAGGGGCCCGCGGCGCCGTCCGGGGCAGGGACGGTCCGCAGATCCGGGACCGTCGTGCCCCGCGTCGGCGCGGACGCCGGGTCGAACGCCGCGGGAAGCCGCACGGCGGGCGCGCCGGCCGCGCCGGCTCCCGGACCGGGGACGGCGTCGGGCGCCGCGAACCCCGTGATCGGCGCGGCGGACTGGCCGAGCAGCCGCTTGGCCGTGGCGTTGAGCGCCACCACCGTGTTGTCGCGCATGTTCCACGACCAGTCGGCGCGAATCAGACGTCCGGAGGTCTCGAAGGTCGCCTCGATGCGCCACGGTTCGTGATGGCGGCGCGTGGCGCGCCAGGAGAGCTCGTCCATGCCGATGCGCGCCGTGAGCAGCGACTCGGCGATCACCTCGGCGTTCGGACGCGGGCTGCGCACGTTCTTGCCGGTGGGCATGGACAGGAACTGGTCGATGGCGTACTTCTTCTCCGTCTCCACCGGCGCCGCGAACCGGCGCACCAGCGCCTCGGAGATGCCGAACTGCTGGGCCACCTTGTCCGGCGTGATCCCGGCGCGGATCATGGACTGGATCTGCGAGATCGGCAGCGCCGAGGCGGCCTGGGGCAACGGCATGCCCTCGCGCTCGGCCCGGACCTGCTTGGCCTCCAGGATGCCGCGCTCCAGCGCGTCGGTGACGCGTACGCGGAAATGCCTGTTCATCGCCTCGAACACCAGGTCGCCGGAGGCGTTGACGTGGTCGAAGCGTGCGATGTTCAACGGTTCCTCAGGCATGTCATGCACCTATCCTTCAGAAATATGGTTAATTCCATTGTGCCGCACCGTGTCGCATTTTACGGGTATTTCAAATCGTGTATCCTATGGCGCAGTGCAAGCCATGATCGATGTGTCGTGACGGCGGCGCTTGCGGTGCCGTCACCGAGGGAAAGGAATGCAATGGCTCAGGACTACGATTCGCCGCGCAACAAGGACGAGGACGAGGAGTCGCTGCAGGCGCTGGGGAAGTCCGCGCAGAACTCGTCGAGCGACATCGACGACGATGAGAACGCCATCGCCGAGGACTACGAGCTTCCGGGCGCCGACCTGAGCAACGAGGATGCGTCCGTGACGGTGATCCCGATGCAGGGCGACGAGTTCATCTGCTCCGAGTGCTATCTGGTCAAGCACCGCAGCCAGCTGGCCTACACCACCGCGGACGGGCAGCCCGTGTGCGAGGAGTGCGCCGCCTGACATGGCCGTCGACGAAACCTACAACGAACCGGAAACCACCGAGGTCCTCATCAAGTCCGTGTGCGACGGCGTGCCCGCCATGCTGCGCTACGCCCACGCGGGCGACGCGGGCGCCGATCTGACCTGCGCCGAGGACTTCGAACTCAGGCCGTTCCAGCGCGCGCTCGTGCCCACGGGCATCGCCATCGCGCTGCCCGCCGGGTACGTGGCGCTGGTGCATCCGCGCAGCGGCCTGGCCGTCAAGCAGGGCGTGACCGTCCTCAACGCGCCGGGCACCATCGACGCCGGATACCGCGGCGAGATCAAGGTGCCGCTCATCAACCTCGACCCGGAGCGCACCGCGTCGTTCCGCAAGGGCGACCGCATCGCGCAGCTGGTCATCCAGCGGTACGTCGAGGCCAGGTTCGTGCCGGCGGACGTCCTGCCGGGCTCGGACAGGGCGGAGCGGGGATTCGGCTCGACCGGCGTCGCATCCTGAACGCCGGGCCACGCATGACGCGCGCATGTGTCGTAGGATGATAGGACCGAAGAGCGAGGAGGCATGATGTCTGGCATGTCGGCGGATGAAACGAAGGCCGAGGACCACTCCTCGCGCGCGTTGGGATGCGAGATCAGCGCCGATCCGCTCAACCCGCTGCTGCCGATCTGGCAGGTGTGCGAGGACCACCATCCCGGGGAGGACCTCTCCATCCTCAGACGCGCCTACGCGCGCGCCGTCAAGCAGCACGCGCCGCAGCGCCGCAAGTCGGGCGAGCCGTACATCATCCATCCGCTCGCCGTGGCGCAGATCCTCGCCGACCTCGGCATGGGGCCGATCGTCGTGGCCGCGGGACTCCTGCACGACACGGTGGAGGACACTGACTACACGCTCGAGGAATGTCGCGAGGAGTTCGGGGACACGGTCGCCGGGCTCGTGGACGGCGTCACCAAGCTCTCCAAGATGGAATACGGCGATCTGGCGCAGGCCGAGACGATCCGCAAGATGGTCGTGGCCATGAGCCGCGACGTGCGCGTGCTCGTCGTCAAGCTCGCCGACCGCGTGCACAACGCCCGCACATGGCGCTACGTCAAGGCGTCGAACGCGCAGAAGAAGGCGCGCGAGACGCTGGACGTGTACGCGCCGCTGGCCAACCGCCTCGGCATGAACGCCATCAAGACGGAGCTTGAGGAACTGAGTTTCAAGGTGCTCTACCCCAAGATCTACAACGAGATCGTGGTGCTGGTGGCCCGCCGCGCCGGCCAGCGCAACGTCTACCTCAAGCAGATCCTGGCGGAGATCAACGAGGATCTGGACGAGCAGGGCATCAGGGGCTACGTCACCGGACGTCCGAAGGACTACTTCTCGATCTACCAGAAGATGATCGTGCGCGGCCATGACTTCGCCAACATCTACGATCTGGTGGGCGTGCGCATCATCGTCGACACGATCCAGGACTGCTACGCCGCGCTCGGCGCGGTGCATGCGCGATGGAACCCGGTTCCCGGGCGCTTCAAGGACTACATCGCCATGCCCAAGCTCAACATGTACCAGTCGCTGCACACCACGGTGGTGGGCCCCGGCGGCAAGCCCGTGGAGATCCAGATCCGCACGTGGGACATGCACCGGCGCGCCGAGTTCGGCATCGCCGCGCACTGGAAATACAAGGAGAACGGGCAGGCGGGCCGTGCGCTGAGCTCGCCCGACTCCTCGGACCGCCGCCGCGAGAACCAGGAGCTCACCGAGGCGGACAACCTCAAGTGGATCCAGCAGCTGGCCGACTGGACCAGCGAGACGCCGGACTCCAACGAGTTCCTCGGCTCGCTCAAGGAGGATCTCGGCGCCGCCGAGGTGTACGTGTTCACGCCGAAGGGCAAGATCGTCTCGCTGCCGGCGGACGCCACGCCCATCGACTTCGCCTACGCCGTGCACACCGAGGTGGGGCACCGCACGATGGGCGCGCGCGTCAACGGGCGTCTGGTCCCGCTCGACACCAAGCTGGAGAACGGCGACACCATCGAGGTGCTCACCTCCAAGTCCGACAACGCCGGCCCGTCGCGCGACTGGCTGAGCTTCGTCAAGAGCCCCAAGGCGCGCAACAAGATCCGCCAGTGGTTCAGCAAGGAGCGCCGCTCCGAGGCCATCGAGGAGGGTCGCGACGAGCTGACGCGCGCGATGCGCAAGCGCAACCTGCCGATCGCCGCGCTGCTCACGCCCGAAGCGCTCATCGGCGTGGCCGACGAGCTGAACTTCGCGAACGCCGACGCCGTGTTCGCCGCCATCGGCGACGGGCAGATCTCCACGCAGAACGTCATCTCGCGCCTCGTCAAGGACGCGGGCGCCGACGAGGTGGACGCCGAGGTGGAGCAGGAGGTGCTGCCGCTCAAGGAGGTGGAGCGCAAGAAGACCACCACCAGTTCGCTGGGCATCTCCGTCAAGGGCGTGGGCGACGTGTGGGTCAAGCTGGCCCGCTGCTGCACGCCGGTCCCGGGGGACAAGATCATCGGCTTCATCACCCGCAACCAGGGCGTCTCGGTGCATCGCGTCGACTGCATGAACATGCAGGATCTCAGGAAGCGTCAGCCGGAGCGCGTGGTGGACGTCGCGTGGACCAACACCAAGGGCACGTTCATGGTGAAGATCCAGGTGGAGGCGCTGGACCGCCCGCACCTGCTGAGCGACGTGACGCGCGTGCTCTCGGACCACGGCGTGAACATCATCTCCGGCACCATCGCCACCGGACGCGACCGCGTGGCCACCAGCCAGTTCACGTTCGAGATGGCCGACCCGCAGCACCTCAACACGCTGCTGTCCGCCGTGCGCAAGATCGACGCCGTATTCGACGTCTACCGCATCACCGGCACCAAGGACTCGTCCGAGCCGCGCCTGCGCCAGATGCGCTGAGCGCGCCGCGGGAGCGGGGAGCCATCGGAACGAGAAGAGGCACGACGATCCCGTTGTTCGTCGTGCCTCTTCTCGTCGGCGGACGGTGAAAACCGACGACAATGCGAAAGGTGGCCCGCATACGTGGCGTATGCGGGCCACCTCCCGATCAGGCGATGGACGCCGGCCTTACTTGATGGCGTTCAGCCACTGCTCCTTGGTGGCCTTCTCGGCCTCCAGCGCGGCCTTCTTCTTCGGGTCGGTCTCGGCGGCGATCTTCGCGGTCAGCTCGTCGAGCTGGGCGGTCAGCTGACCCTCGAAGCTGGACTTGCGGGCGTCGGCCTCCGGATCGGACTTCTTCCACGCGGCGTCCTCGACGGCCTTGATCTGCTTGTCCACGGCGTCCAGACGGCTCTCGATGCGGCGCATGTCCTCGCGCGGCACGTAGCCGATCTGGTCCCACTCGTCCTGGATGGCGCCCAGCGCCTCGCGCGCCTTCTTCGCCTCGGTCTCGGTCTTCACCGGCAGCAGCGCCTCGGCCTTGACGAGCAGCTCCTCCTTCTTGGCGAGGTTCTCGCGCTCGGAGGTGTTGATCTGGTCGCGGTCGGCCTGACGCGCGTTGAAGAACGTGTCCGCGGCCTCGCGGAAGCGGGCCCACAGGGCGTCGTCCTCGTTGTGGCCGGCACGGCCCGCCTTCTTCCAGCGGTCCATGAGGTCGTTGAACTTGCGGGAGGTCTCGCCCCACGCGGTGGAGTCCTTGAGCTCGTCGGCCTCCTTGATGATCTGCTCCTTGGCGGCCTTGGCCTGCGCCTGCTCGGCGTCGCGCTCCTGGGCCCACTTGCGGCGGCCCTGGTTGAACGTGGTGCGGGCGGCGGAGAAGCGCTTCCACAGGGCGTCCGCGTCCGTCTTGTCGATGCGGACGGTGGTGCGCTGGTGCTGCTGCCACTGGTCGAAGAGGGAGCGGAACTTGTCCGCGGTGGAACGCCAGTTGGTCTTGTCGTCCAGGGACGCGGCGAGCGCCTCGGCCTTCTCCACGATCTTGGTGCGCTCGGCCACGGCCTTGGCCACGGCGGCCTTGCGCGCCTCGGCGATGGCGGCCTTGCGGGACTCGCCCTCCGCCTTGAGACGCTCGAACTGGGCCTTGAGACCGGCCACGTCGCCCACGACCGGCGGCTCGGCGACCTCCTGACCGAGGGTCTTGAGGGACTCGTCGATCTCGCGCGGCTTGATGTTCGAGGACTTCAGGCGGCTCTCCAGCAGGTCGAGCTTGGCCTTGAGGTCAAGGAAGCGGCGGGCGTACAGGGACAGCGCCTCCTCCTTGGGCGCGTCCGGGAACTGGCCCACCTCGCGCTCGGTCTCGCCGTCCCTGACGAAGACGGTGCCGTTGTCGTCCACGCGGCCGAAGGCCTCGGCGGCCTTGACGTCGGCCTCGGAGTAGGCGTTGGGTGCGGGGGCCGGCGCCACGACGGCGGGCTTGGGAGCCGCGGCCTTCGGGGCTTCGGTGGCCGTCTCCTGAGCGGCGGCTGCCTCCGCCTGCGCTTCGGTGTTGGTGGTGGTCTCGGGTTCGGTCACGGTTTCGTCGGCCATGGTCAGCTCCTTAATGGCTGGTGAGCGTATGTCGTCAGCTGCGGCGGATCCGGCCGTCTCGAGTCATGGAACCAGTCATGGACCCATGGGACGGCCGCCCCGTTTTGTCGCAACTCCACCTATTATAAAGAGTCGTGGCTAAAGGTGCATCTTTATCAGGATTTCCAGAGTGGCTCCCGTCCGAGCGCGTCGTGGAGCAGCGCGTCATCGATACTCTGAGGCGTGTGTTCGAGTTGAACGGGTTCCTCGGCATCGAGACCCGTGCGGTGGAGCAGGGCTCCAGCCTGCTCAAGAAGGGCGAGACCAGCAAGGAGATCTACCTGCTGAGCCGCCTGCAGGAGGTGGGGCAGGAGAACGACACCCCCGTCGAGGAGCGTCTCGGCCTGCACTTCGACCTCACCGTGCCGCTGAGCCGGTACGTGGTGGAGCATTCCGGCGATCTCGCCTTCCCGTTCAAGCGGTGGCAGATCCAGAAGGTCTGGCGCGGCGAGCGTCCGCAGGAGGGCCGCTTCCGCGAGTTCGTGCAGGCCGACATCGACGTGATCGGCAACGGCGACCTGCCCGACCACTACGAGGTGGAGCTGCCGCTCGTCATGGTGACGGCGCTGGAGCAGCTGCGCGAGTTCGGCCTGCCCAAGGCGACCGTGCACGCCAACAACCGCAAGCTGTCCGAGGGCTTCTACCGCGGACTCGGCCTGACGGACATCGAGGGCGTGCTGCGCGAGATCGACAAGCTCGACAAGATCGGCGCGGACGAGGTGTCCAAGCTGCTCGTCGAAGGCTGCGGCGCCTCCGAGGCGCAGGCCAGGGCGTGCCTGGAACTGGCCGAGCTGACCGCCGCGAACGGCACGGAGCTCGCCGAGAAGTTCGATGCGCTGTGCGCGGCCCACGGCATCGCGACCGACGGCTCGAACGAATCGTACGCGCTCGCCCGCGAAGGCCTCGACACGCTGGCGATGATCGTGGACGAGGCGGCGCGCATCCGTCCGGGCTCGGTGATCGCCGATCTCAAGATCGCCCGCGGACTCGACTACTACACCGGCTCCGTGTACGAGACGTTCCTCGACGGCGCCGCGTCGCTGGGCTCCATCTGCTCGGGCGGACGCTACGACAACCTCGCCTCGCAGGGCAACCGCAAGTACCCGGGCGTAGGCCTGTCCATCGGCCTGAGCCGACTGGTGAGCTACATGCTGCACACCGCCGGCGCGCACGCGTCGCGCGTCTCGCCGGCCGCCGTGCTCGTGGCCGTGTGGAACGAGGACGAGCGCACGGCGTCCAACCGCATCGCCGACGCGCTGCGCGCCCGCGGCATCGCGGCGGACGTGGCGCCCACCGCGGCCAAGCTCGGCAAGCAGATCAAGTACGCCGACAAGCTCGGCATCCCGTACGTGTGGTTCCCCGGTCAGGACGGCGCGGGCGACGAGGTGAAGAACATCGTCTCCGGCGACCAGAACCCGGCCGACGCCACGTCGTGGCGGCCCGATACTGTGGTTGCCCGGCAGACCGTGGTCATCGACTGAAATACCAAGGCTTTGTGCATCACGGAATCGATACCCGAATCGATATAAGGAGTAGGGAAAGTATGGGCCAGACGGCTTATCGCACACATCATGCGACCGACGTGACGGAGGCGCTCGTCGGTCAGAAGGTCACCCTCGCGGGTTGGGTCGACCGTCGCCGCGACCACGGCGGCGTGGCGTTCATCGACCTTCGCGACAACACCGGCCTCGTGCAGGTCGTGATCTACGACGAGGAGATGGCCCGCCCGCTGCGCAGCGAGTTCGTCATCCAGGTCACCGGCGAGGTGCGCCTGCGCCCGGACGGCAACGAGAACACCCATCTGGCCACCGGCAAGATCGAGGTCGTGACCGAGTCCATCACCATCCTCGCCAAGTCCGACGCGCTGCCCTTCCAGGTGTCCACCGCGCTGGAGAACGAGTCCGAGAACAAGCTGCCCGGCGAGGACGTGCGTCTCAAGTACCGCTACCTCGACCTGCGCCGCCCGTCCATGCAGCACAACCTCAAGCTGCGCTCCGAGATGACCAAGGCCGCCCGCCACGCGCTCGAGGAGATGGACTTCACCGAGGTGGAGACCCCGACGTTCATCAAGTCCACGCCGGAAGGCGCCCGTGACTTCCTCGTGCCGGCCCGTCTGGTGCCCGGCTCCTGGTACGCGCTGCCGCAGTCCCCGCAGCTGCTCAAGCAGCTGCTCATGGTCTCCGGCGTGGAACGCTACTACCAGCTCGCCCGCTGCTACCGCGACGAGGACTTCCGCGCCGACCGCCAGCCCGAGTTCACCCAGCTGGACATGGAGATGGCGTTCGTCGACCAGGAGGACGTGATGGCCATGGCCGAGAAGGTCATCGCCGCCATCTGGAAGACCGCCGGCTACGAGGTCAAGCTGCCGATCGCCCGCATCTCCTGGCAGGAGGCCATGGACAAGTACGGCTCCGACAAGCCGGACCTGCGCTTCGGCAACCCGCTCGTGGAGCTCACCGAGTACTTCAAGGACACCCCGTTCCGCGTGTTCCAGGCCCCGTACGTGGGTGCCGTCGTCTTCAAGGGCGGCGCCGTCACGCCGCGTCGCCAGTTCGACGCGTGGCAGGAGTGGGCCAAGCAGCGTGGCGCCAAGGGCCTCGCCTACGTGGTCTTCGCCGAGGACGGCGAGCTCAAGGGCCCCGTGGCCAAGAACCTGTCCGACGAGGAGCGCGCCGGCCTGCGCGAGGCCGTGGGCGCCGAGCCGGGCGACGCGGTGTTCTTCGCCGCCGGCTCCCGCGAGTCCTCCCAGCTGCTGCTGGGCGCCGTGCGCGTGGAGCTCGCCCGCCGCGAGGGCCTGCTCGATCCGAAGAAGTTCGCCTTCACGTGGGTCGTGGACTTCCCGCTGTTCAAGCGCACCGACGATCCGGACGACGACGACGTGGCCGTGGGCCACTCCAAGTGGACGTCCATGCACCACCCGTTCACCATGCCGTCCGCGAACTGGATCGACAGGTTCGACCAGGATCCCGAGCACGCCATGTCCGACTCCTACGACATCGTCTGCAACGGCGAGGAGATGGGCGGCGGCTCCGTGCGTATCCACCGCGACGACATTCAGGACCGCGTCCTCAACGTCCTCGGCATCACGCCCGAGGAGGCCAAGGAGAAGTTCGGCTTCCTGCTCGACGCCTTCAAGTTCGGCGCCCCGCCGCACGCGGGCATCGCCCTCGGCTGGGACCGCACCGTGTCGATCCTCGCCGGCGCGGACACCATCCGCGACGTCATCGCCTTCCCGAAGGCCGGCGGCGGCCGCGATCCGCTGACCGGCGCTCCGGCCCCGATCACGGACGAGCAGCGCGCCGAGACCGGCGTCGACTACGATCCGGACGAGGACGAGGACTGACGACCGTCGTCTGACGGCGCGTCCCCGACGCTGAACCCAAGGGCTCCTTCCGCATGGAAGGAGCCCTTTTGCGTTGTTTTGCGTTGTCTGACTTCGGCCCGGAGCCGCTACGCCAGCCGTCGCCGCACCTCGTCCGGGTCCACGTCGGCGTCGAAGCCGGGCCATACGAGATCCATGCCCGCGATCGCGTCGCGCAGCAGCTCGGAGACCACGGCCCGGGAATACCATCGGTTGTCCGCCGGCACCACGTACCAGGGCGCGAAGTCCGTGGAGGTGCGTTCGAACGTCTCCTCCCACGCGGCCATGTAGTCGTCCCAGCGGTCCCGCGCGTCGAGATCGCTCATCGCGAACTTCCAATGCTTGGTCGGATCGTCCAGACGCCCCAGGAAATGGCGCTTCTGCTCCTCGGGGCTCACGGCGAGGAAGATCTTGACGATCGCGCAGCCGTCCGCCGCAAGCGCCCGCTCGAAGTCCACGATCCGCCGGTAGCGCGGCCGCCATTCCTCCTCGGGCAGCGTGCCCCACACGTGCGGCATGACCACGTCCTCGTAGTGCGACCGGTCGAACACGGCGATCCATCCGGGCCTCGGCAGTTCGCGTTCCACGCGCCACAGGAAGTCGTGCGCGCGCTCCTCGGCGGTGGGCGCGCCGAACCCGTGGTAGTGGATGCCCATCGGGTTGCCCTGCCGGAACACGTGCTTGACGAGACTGCCCTTGCCCGAGGCATCCATGCCCTGCAGGATGATGAGCACGCGTCGCCTGGAGCCCTTGAGCCCGTTGGCGTACAGCAGCTGCTGATAGCGGGCGATCTGGTCGGCGCTGATGCGGATGAACCGCTCGCCGTCCGTCTTGGCGCCGTGGAAGCCCGGCGTGGCCCCGCCGATCGCGTCGCTCAGCCGCCAGCCGTCGCGGAACGCCAATCGCTCCGCCGGCGGCGTGGACCACACGGAGCTCAGCAGTTCGCTGGACCGGGCCGCCTGCCGCAGCCGTTCCTCCGCGCTCGCCGTGGAGCCCGCGCCATGCACGGCGTCCAGCTTCGCCAGTGCCTGCTCGGCCTTGTCCAATGCCTTGTCGATTCGCCTCGTCGCGTCAGCCATGGATCCAGTGTAGTCCCGTCGCGGCAGCGCCGCCGGTGGCGGCGGCATGCGTCAGCGCAGCAGGTCGCGCAGCGCCGTCGCGAGGCCGTCGTGGTCGACGTCCGGCGCGATCACGTCGGCGGCCGCCTTGACGGCCGCGGTGCCGTTGCCCATCGCCACGCCGATGCCGGCGGCCTGGATCATCTCGAGGTCGTTCTCACTGTCGCCGATGGCGATCGTGTCGGACGTCGGCACCCCGAGCCGTTGCGTGATCTGCACGAGCGCCGTGCCCTTGTTCACGCCGGGGATGAGGATCTCGCCGTTGTCGTCGCCGGAGGCGTTGAGGGATCCATGGATGATGGTCGCGTATCCGGCGAGTGCGCGCCCGATGTCCTCCACGGTGAGGCTGCCGTCGTCGGGAACGTAGAACGTGCCCTTGCGGATCGCCGGCAGCGGCACCGCATCATCGGCGATGGTGTGCAGTCCGTCACGCATGCCGGGGTATCTCAGCAGTTTCTTCCATATGCCGGACCGGCGCAGGTAGCGTTCGGTGGCATGCATGCCGTCGGGGCAGTGCCAGGCGTACGGTATGGCGTGCGCGGCGAAGAACGAGGTCGCCACGCGGGCGGACTCCTCGGGCATGTGCTCGTCGATGACGGTCTCGCCGTCAAGCCGGGCGCATGCGCCGCCGTCGGACACGATGCCGTCGAATCCGAGTTCGAGCACCGGCGGATCGATGTCCAGCGCCGCGCGGCCCGAGCAGATGAACAGCCTGTGCCCGGCCTGCCGTGCACGGCGGCATTCCCTGCGCGCCGATTCGGGGATGCGGTGGCTGCTGTCCAGCAGCGTGCCGTCGATGTCGATGAATACCAGTTTGGTCGTGCCCATATGCGTGTCCTCCTCAGTGGAAATGCCGATTGATCGCCATGAGATGCCGACTGCGGTGTCCGGGACATTGATGGCGTCATCCATCAGTGTAATTCATTCGAATAACTTTGGCGATTTCGTTGTTTCCGTGGTCGGGAGTCCGCTGCCGAGCCGCTGGGGGAGCAGGGGCGGAGCGCCCTTTCCGGGCGGGATGCTCCCGACCGCGATGTCGGAATGCCCCGGCGACGACCGGCCTCGGAATGCCGGCGATCATGGCGATCAGGCAATCGGCGGTTTTGTACACTGTACTTGGGTCTGGGCCGTGGTCGTCACGGTGCGAGGCATGGCGTCCGCGGGCTGTCGACATGGAGGATGGGTATGGAAGTCGGATCCGTCACGATACGTGATGTGGCGAGGCTTGCCGGGGTGGCGCCGTCCACGGCGTCTCGCGCCCTGAACGGGGGATCTGCCTCCGAGAAAACCCGGGCGAAGGTCCGCCAGGCCGCTCAGGCCCTGAATTTCGTGCCCAATCAGGCGGCGAAGCAGCTGACTTCCGGCAAATCGGACATCGTGGCGATCATGGTGCCCGAGGAACCGGATTTCGTATTCCTCGACGCTTTCATCTCGGGGATGATCGCCCAGCTGTCGTCCACGCTTACGGCCGCGAACCTGCTGCCGTTCCTGGCGCTTACCAAGCCGCACGACGCCCGGGAATTCCTCAATGTGATCAGAGGATCGGGCGCGGTGGGCGTCATAGTGATCAGTTTCCACTATTCCAAGCCGTTCGCCGACGTGTTGAAGCAGTGCGACAAGCCCATCGTATGCGTCGGCACGCCGGATCCGGCCATGCGGTACCCGTACGTCGATGTCGACAATTATCAGGGCGGATATGATGCGGCCACGTTGCTGCACGACCGCGGTTGCAGGCATGTGGCGGTGATCGCCGGTCCGACGAACATGCAGGCGGCGGTATTGCGCACGCAGGGCGTGATCGCCGGGCTGAAAGTACTGGGTATGGAACCGGTTGCGCTTGTTCATGGGGAATATGGGTCTCGACATGGCGAGGAGACGATGCGGAGGATCCTCGCCGAGCATCCGGAAACGGACGGCGTCTTCGCGCAGTCCGATGAGATCGCGGCGGGGGCGCTGCGTGCGCTGCTGGACTGCGGCAAACGCGTTCCCGACGATGTGGCGTTGATCGGCTTCGACGATTTTCATGTAGCGCGCGTTGTTTCCCCAAGTCTGACCACCTTCGCCCAGCCGTTGGCGGTCATGGCCCAGACGGCCACGCAGATGCTGTCCGAACGTCTGAGAACCGGCAGATGGCAGCGTCGCGTCATCCTGTTCCCCGCTCCCGTGGTGCGGCGCCAGAGCGCCTGAGCGTCCGATCGTCCGGACCCGGGCGTTGCCGGTGTCCGCTGCTTTCGCCCGTCCCCTCCGGTGCCTCCATCGCGAGTTGTAGGGCAGTGGACGTATGATGCATGCGGAATTGGAATCGGTTCCATTTTGCTGATGCCGTATCGGCAACGCACGAACACAACCAGAAGGAAACATGAAGAGAAGTCTGCTTGCCCTGGCTGCCGGATCGTTCATCCTCGGTGCGGCCGAATTCGTGATGATGGGCATCCTGCCGCAGACCGCGGCCGCCACCAACGTGGACATTCCGACCGCCGGCCATTACATCTCCTCGTATGCACTCGGCGTGTGCTTCGGCACGCTCATGCTCGTCTTTGGCCGCAAGACGCCGCCGAAGAAACTCATCATCCTGTTCATGGTCATCGCGTTCGTCGGCAACGCGCTGTCCGCATGCGCGCTCAACGCCCCCATGCTGCTCGTCACGCGCTTCATCGCCGGACTGCCGCACGGCGCGTTCTTCGGCACGGCCACGGTCGTCGCGAAGGAACTCGCCGATCCGGGCAAGGAGGCGCAATCCGTCTCGATGATGGTCGCCGGCCAGACCATCGCGAACATGCTCGGCGTCCCCGCCGGCACGCTGCTCGCCGAAGTCCTCTCGTGGCGACTCGCGTTCGCGTTCCTCGCCGCATGGGCGGTAATGACGGTGGTTCTCGTGGCTGCTTGGGTGCCGCAGGTCGCGCCGATCAAGGATGCGGGCATCAGGGGCCAGTTCCGATTCCTCACCAAGATCGGTCCGTGGTTGATCATCGCCGCGATCTTCACCGGCAATGCCGGCGTGTTCTGCTGGTGGAGCTATGTCTCGCCGTGGCTGCAGAAAACCGGCGGCTGGGCCAGCGCGCTGGTGCCGCTGTTCATGATGCTCGCCGGATTCGGCATGGTCGTCGGCGGTCTGATCGGCGGCTGGGTGACCGATCATTGGCGCCATGCGGGCACCGCCTCGCTCGGTCAGACGATCTCCTGCATCGGCCTGCTGATGGTGCTTCTCGTGCCCGGCAACCACGCCACGACCACCATGCTCACGTTCTGGATCGCTTTCGGCCTGTTCTTCGTCAACGCGCCGCAGCTGCTGCTCATGGCCGAGGCGGGTCAGGGCGGCGGCGAGCTGATCGCCGGTGCGGCCGCGCAGGTCGCGTTCAATTTCGGCAACGCGGTCGGTTCGGCGGTCGGCGGCATGACGCTCAACGCGTTCTCGATGGACTACCGGTTCACCGGTCTCGCCGGTCTGCCGCTGAGCGTTCTCGGCGTCGCGCTGCTCGCGCTGTACTCGTGGCGGTACGAGACGGATACCGACGCGATCCACCGTCTGCGCGAAGTGCAGGTGTGACGGCGTCGGCTCGGCATCGTCACCCGTTCTCGCGGGGGGGTGTTCCTATGTTTTTGTCAACTCCTTGGGGAGTTGACGTGTCGGGATTCCGGTTGGCTGTCGTGGGCGCGCTTCGCCCTGCCGGTGGCGTCCGGCGTCCTTTCCCGTGTGGCCCGGTTCA
>NZ_JAAIIH010000004.1 GCF_012932365.1 Bifidobacterium moraviense | reverse complement strand
GGGCATCGCCCTCGGCTTCCGCAATCTCGACAACTACATCACCAGAAGCCTGCTCCACACAGGCGGATTCGGACAAGCCATCCAGACCCACCTCTAAACCACCACCCATACACACCAAAATGCGAAGAGCCATCAATGTTCGGTGCCCGGACTCGTCCGATACGACGAGACCCCCGACCTCATCGGTCGGGGGTCTCGTCAAAGGGGCTGTGTCACTGCTTCGGCTTCTTCACGGGCTGAACCGTTGGGCGGGGAGTCCTGTGGACTCCCCGTAGGTTCAGGGAGCCGCCTTGAAGGCGGCGACGGCCGCCTGTGGGGAAGCCGAAGTCAAAGGGGCTGTGTCACTGCTTCGGCTTCTTCACAGGCGGCTCGCCCAGCTCGCTGGCCTCGATCGCCACGGTGTCCTCCACGGCGGTCTCGGCGTCGGAGGCGGCCTCCTCCTCGGCGTGCTTCTCCACGAGGTCGAACTTGCCCACCACGCGACCGGCCTGCGCGATGTCGTCGATCGCGGAGCGGATCGCCTCGGCGCCCTCGTGCACGGCGGACAGTGCCACCGAGAGGATCGGCGTCTTCATGGAGACCTTCGCCTCGGACTTGATCTTGCGCAGCTGCTCCACGGCCTTGCCGGCCCATGCGAGCGTCTCGGGGGAGACGCCGGACGCGGCGGCCACGTACGGCTCCGGGGTGGGCCATGCGGCGCGGTGCACCGAGCCCTCGCCGGCGTGCATCCAGCTCCACACCTCCTCGGTGGCGTACGGCAGGTACGGGGCCAGCAGGCGCGCGAACGCGTCCAGACCCAGACCCAGCGCGGTGCGGGCCGACTTCACGGCCTTCTCGCTCGGGACCTTGCCGTGCTCGTCCGGCGTGCCGTAGGCGCGGTTCTTGACGAGCTCGATGTAGTCGTCGCAGAACTGCCAGAAGTAGCTTTCGATGGTCTCCAGCGCCTTGGAGTGCTCGTAGGCCTCCAGCGCGTCGGTGGCCTGGCGGACCACCAGCGCCATCTTCGCCATGGCGGCGCGATCCAGCGGCTCGGTCACGTCGGCCGGGTTCCACACGGCGGTGGCGGCGGCGCCCACGTGGTGGTTCTCGTCCTCGCGGCCGATGGCCAGCGCGAACTTGGTCGCGTTGAGCAGCTTGATGGCCAGTCGGCGGCCGATCTTCATCTGGCCCACGTCGTACGTGGCGTCAAGGCCGAGGCGCGCGGCGGCGGCCCAGTAGCGCACGGCGTCGGCGCCGAACTTCTCGATCGGCTCGTTCGGCACGACGACGTTGCCCTTGGACTTCGACATCTTCTTGTGGTCGGGGTCGAGGATCCAGCCGGACAGCGTGGTGTTGCTCCACGGCAGGCACTTGTTCTCCAGGTGCGCGCGGTCCATGGTGCTGAACAGCCAGGTGCGGATGATGTCCTGGCCCTGCGGACGCAGATCCATCGGGAACGTGGCCTTGAACAGCGCCTTGGACGCCTCGTCCGGCTCCTCCCAGTGGGTCACGATCTGCGGGGTGAGCGACGAGGTCGCCCACGTGTCCATGATGTCCTTCTCGGCGGTGAAGCCGCCGGGCACGTCGCGCTGCTCGGCGGTGTAGCCGGCCGGCACGTCGATGGTCGGGTCGATCGGCAGGATGTCTTCGCTCGGCGTGATCGGGTGATCGTAGTCGGCGGAGCCGTCCTCCTTCACCGGGTACCACAGCGGGAACGGCACGCCGAAGAAGCGCTGGCGGGAGATCAGCCAGTCGCCGTTGAGGCCGTGCACCCAGTTCTCGTAGCGCACGCGCATGAAGTCGGGGTGGAAGTTCAGCTCCTTGCCGCGCTCGATGAGCTCGGCGTTCAGCTTGGCGTCGGTGCCGCCGTTCTTGAGGTACCACTGGCGGGAGGTGACGATCTCGAGCGGCTTGTCGCCCTTCTCGTAGAAGTTCGTCATGCGCTTGGTGGGCGTGGGCTCGCCGTCCAGATCGCCGGACTCGCGCAGGTGGTCCACGATGATCTTGCGGGCGGAGAACGTGGTCTTGCCTTCGGTCTCCTCGAAGATCGCCTTGCCGCCCTCGTCCTCGATCCAGTCCGGCACGCTCATGATGATGCGGCCGTTGCGCTGGATGATCGGGCGGGTGGGCAGCTTGAGGTCGCGCCACCACTCCACGTCGGTCACGTCGCCGAACGTGCAGCACATGGCGATGCCGGCGCCCTTGTCCATCTCGGCGGCCGGGTGCGCGAGGATCGGCACCTTCACCTTGAACAGCGGGGAGTACACGTACTGGCCGAAGTACGGCTTGTAGCGCTCGTCGTTCGGGTTGGCGATCAGCGACGTGCAGGCCGCGAGCAGCTCCGGACGGGTGGTCTCGATGTAGATCGGGGTGCCGTCCTCGAAGCGGAACGCCACCTTGTGGTAGAAGCCCGGGTACTCGCGGGACTCGAGCTCGGCCTGGGCCACGGCGGTCTGGAACGTCACGTCCCACAGGCCCGGCGCGTCCTGCTGGTAGGCCTCGCCGCGGGCGAGGTTGCGCAGGAACGCCTTCTGCGCCACGCGCTGCGGGTGCTCGCCGATGGTGTGGTAGGTCTGCGACCAGTCGATCGACAGGCCCAGACGACGCCACAGCGCCTCGAACAGCTTCTCGTCCTGGGCGGTCAGGCGCTCGCACAGTTCGATGAAGTTCCTGCGGCTGATCGGCACCTGGTCCTTGGCGTCGATCTTCTTGCCGTCGGTGCCTTCGAACGGCGGCTTGAAGTCGGGATCGTACGGCAGGGAGACGTCCACGCGCACGCCGTAGTAGTTCTGGACGCGGCGCTCGGTGGGCAGGCCGTTGTCGTCCCAGCCCATCGGGTAGAACACGTCGTAGCCGCGCATGCGCTTGTAGCGCGCGATCACGTCGGTGTGGGTGTAGCTGAACACGTGGCCCACGTGCAGCGAACCGGAGACGGTGGGCGGCGGGGTATCGATGGAGTAGACGGCCTTGCGGTCGCGGGTGTTGCGGAACTTGTAGGTGCCGTCCTCGTCCCAAGTGGCGCGCCACTTGTCTTCGAGGCCCTCCACGCCCACCTTGTCGGGCAGGGCGGTGAGGTTGGCCTTGATGGTGCCTTCTGCTTGATCAGTCATAGCCGCTAGTCTAGGTAGGCTCGCTGACAAGGCCGGGCGAGGGGAACGGGCCGTTTGGCGGGTTTCCCGCGTGCTTCCTCTGCCGCTCTGGGCCTTCCTTCTCTGTCATCCTGAGCTTTTCTTTTTCGGTCATCCCGGGCTTTTCTTTCTCGGTCATCCTGGGCTTTTCTTTCTCGGTCATCCTGAGCGGAGGCGAAGCCGCAGTCGAAGGATCCTTCGCGTGCGCTCAGGATGACCGAAAGAAACACACTCAGGACGACCGCAGGAAACACACTCAGGACGACCGCAGGAAACACACTCAGGACGACCATAGGAAACATGCCCTGGACGATCGGGGAGCGCATGCCTCCCGCCATCCCAAGCGTGCTTTCCGAGGCCGTCCGGGGCTAGTCATCCCGGGCTTTTCTTACTCGGTCATTCTGGGCTTTCCCCTCTGTCATCCTGGGCTTCCCCTCTGTCATCCTGGGCTTCCCCTCTGTCATCCTGAGCGGAGGCGGAGCCGCAGTCGAAGGATCCTTCGCGTGCGCTCAGGATGACCGAAAGAAACACACTCAGGATGACCGAGGGCGGAATCCCCCGAACGGCCTACGCCCTGGCGAGCCCAGCCAACGGCAGGAACACGTCGGTGCGGTTGAGCGGCATCCCGGTCACGCCGGCCCGCGAGGCGCTCCACGGGCGCTCCACGTACAGGAAGTCGGCGATCGCGTTCTCCGAGAGCCTCCGCCCCAGCGCCCGGAGGTTCGTCTCGTAGGCCGCCTCGTCCGCGGAGGCGCGCACGGCCGCCGCGAGGCCCTCGGCCACGGAATCCGTGTAGCCCAGGAAGAAGTCCGGCGAGGCCAGCTCGGTCACGTCATGGCTCGCGTCCATCGGAAAGATCGTCAGATCGAACTCGTGCCGTTCGGTCACCTGCTCGCGCCATGTGGCGTCGTCCACGGCGGACACGGTCACGTCGTAGCCGAAGTCGCGCATCGAGCCGGCCACGAGGTCGCCCACCTGCGTGCCCAGACTCGCCGGGTAGACCAGCCGCAACCGGTAGCGGTAGCCGAAGTAGTCGAGCAGCGCGTGCGCCTTCGCGGTGTCGTGCGGGTAGAGGCCGGTCAGGTCCTCGTAGCCCGGGTCGAGGCTCGGGATGGGTCCGCCCAGCGCCGCGGCGGCGCCGTTCGCGTCGATGATGCGCTGGCGGTCGATGACGTACCGCATGCCCTGGCGCAGGCGCACCTCGGAGAAGATCGAATCGGCGCGCGCGTTGAAGCCGAGCAGCACCTTGCGCGTGCTGTCGCCCTGCGCGGGCGTGGCGCCGGCGCCGCGCAGCGCGTCCAGCGAGGCTGCGGGCACATCCGTCGCGGCGTCGGCCTCGCCGCGCGTCACCGCGTCGGCGGCCGCGGCGCCGTCGTCGTAGTACCGCAGCGTGACGGAGGGGCTCGCGGCGCGGCCGTCACGGTTCCAGTACGCGCCGTCGCGTTCGAGCGTCAGCGAGGAGCCGGGGGAGAAGCCGGACACGGTGAACGGGCCGGAGCCGAGCGCCGCGGCGGCGTAGTCCGTCTGCGCGTCGAGGTCGTAGACGATGCCCGCGCGCCCGGAGAGCCTCCACGGCAGCGCGGCGTCGGGGGAGAGCAGCGTCACCGTCACGGTGGCGGCGTCCGGGTTGCTCACCGACGCGAGCCCGGTCAGGTCGCTCGCGCCGGCGTACCGGTCGCTCACGGTGCGCTGCAGCGAGCGCACCACGTCCTGCGCGTCCAGCACGTCGCCGTTGGAGAAGCGCATGCCGGAGCGCAGGCGGAACGTGTAGGTCAGGCCGTCGGCGGAGACGTCCCACGAGGCGGCGAGTCCGGGCATGGCGCGGTTGTTCTGGTCGCGTCCGACGAGCGTCTCGTACACGTTGCCGATGAGCGCCTGCTCCACGGCGGAGGACGCGTCGGTGCGGATGTCCAGCGACTGCGGCGCGGCGCCGTGCACGGCCACGGTGACGGGGTTGCCGCCGGCGTCGCCCGAGCCGTTCGTCTCGCCCGTGAGCGTGCCGCGCAGCGCCGCGAGACCGCCGCGGCGCATGATCGTCCAGCCTCCCCACACCGCGCCGGCCAGCACGGCCAGCGTGACGACGAAGACGAGCAGCGACCTCAGCGAGTCGCGGGTGCGGGAGGCGGCACGGTGCGCCGAATGCCTGTTCATACGGGCCAGTCTAGCGATCTCGGTCCCGCGGCGGCCCTCAGCCGGCGGACGGGCAGGTCCCGGCCAGCGGGCAGTGCGCGCAGTCGGGGCGCCGGGCGTGGCAGATCGCGCGCCCGTGCAGGATCAGCCGGTGCGAGAGGTCGGTCCACTCCTCGGGCGGGAAGCAGGCGCAGATCTCGCGCTCGATCCGCACCGGGTCCGGGGTGCGCGCGTCGTTCCAGTCGCTGCGCCAGCGCAGACGGCCGGTCACGCGGATCACGTGCGTGTCCACGGGGAAGCCGGGGATGCCGAACGCGTTGCCCAGCACCACGTTGGCGGTCTTGCGCCCCACGCCGGGCAGTCCGGTCAGCTCCGCCATCGTGCGCGGGACCTCGCCGCCGAACCGTTCGTCGAGCGCGGCGGCCAGTCCCAGCAGATGCCTGGTCTTGGCATGGTAGAAGCCCAGCGGGCGGATGATCGCCTCCACGTCCTCCGGGTTCGCGGCGGCCAGCGACCGGGCGTCGGGATACGTGGCGAACAGCTCGGGCGTGACGGTGTTGACGCGCCTGTCCGTGGTCTGCGCGCTGAGCACGGTGGCGACGAGCAGCTGCAGCGGCGTGGAGAAGTCCAGCGCGCACCGCGGCGCGGGGATCTCCTCGCACAGCAGCGCGTATTCGGCGTGCATGCGCTCCAGACGGGCGCGTTTGCTTTCCCTGGGCATGATGGCTGCGTTCGGTGCGGTCCGGTGGTTCGGCGGGCGGCGGCTCAGGCGCTCTTGGTCTGGACCGTCTGACCGTGCGCGGCGGAGGACGCATCGGCTGCGGCGTCCGCCGCGGCGGTGCCGTCCGCATCGTCGTGCGCCTTCGCGGCGGCGCGTGCCGCGGCCTGGCGCGCCTCGTCGGCCTGCTGCTCGTCCTCCGGGGGATCGAAGCGATAGCCCACGTTGCGCACGGTGCCGATGAGATGCTCGTATTCGCCGCCCAGCTTGGCGCGCAGACGACGGATGTGCACGTCCACCGTGCGGGTGCCGCCGTAGTAGTCGTAGCCCCACACCTCCTGCAGCAGCTGCGCACGCGTGAACACGCGGCCGGGATGCTGCACGAGGTACTTGAGCAGCTCGAACTCCTTGTACGCCAGATCGATCGGGCGTCCGTGCAGGGAGGCGGTGTAGCCGTTGGTGTCCACCACCAGGTCGCCGGAGCGCAGCTGGCCGTCCTCGTTCTCCACCTTGGAGCCGGCGCCGGAGGGGACCGATCCCGCGAACGCCGTGGTGTAGGCGGTGCCGCGCTCGGAGACCAGACGCAGACGCGCCTCCACCTCGGCGGGGGAGGCCGTGGAGACGATCACGTCGGCCACGCCCCATTCGGCGGTCACCACGGTGAAGCCGCCCTCGGTGAGCACCAGCACGATCGGCGTGGACAGTCCGGAGGCGTGGATCAGGCGGCACAGCGTCTTGGCGGAGGCGAGGTCGTCGCGGGCGTCGAGGAAGAGGATGGTGTTCTCCGGCATCTTCACCAGGGAGGCGGCGTCCATGGGCAGCACGCGCACGCGGTGGGAGAGCAGCGCCAGCGAGGGGAGCACCGACGCCGGATCGCTGGCGACCGTCATCAAAGTCAGATCCGTCACATCGCGCCCCTTTGTTGATCACCGCATGATAACGATTGCCATCGTACAGCGGCGAAGTGCTTTTCGGTTAGTTGTAACGAAGGTTATGGACACGTGTCGTGCGCCGACCGGTGCGGAGCGGATAGAGTAGGGCGGTGTGGACGAGACTACTGCGGACAAGATGACGGCGGCCGGCGTGCAGCCGACCGTGAGGGACCTGACGGGGGTGCAGGCCGCGGCGTACGTGCTGCTGCTGGCGTGCGCGGCGCTGCCCGTGGCGCTGGGGCTGACGCCCGACGAGACCTTCTCCCCGGGCGTGCTGATCCCGGTGGCGTGCGCGCTGGCGCTGGTGCTGGCGTTCCACGCGATGTGGCCGTTCCGCGGCATCCCCGGGCTCGGATGGTTCTCGCGCCTGTTCTCCGCACTGATCGGCGTGGTCTCGGTGGCGGCCGGATGGCACGTGCTCGTGGTGGGCGACCGCTACGTCACCTACCGCAGCGCCTCGGTGCTGTGGGGCTGCCTGTTCGGCATCCTGATGACCGTGCTGGTGATCGTGGGGTTCGGTCGGCAGATGCTGCGCCGCGACCGCTCCCACCTCATCGTCACGCTGTCGCGCTGCATCATCAGCGGCGTGTGCTCGGCGGCCGCGGGCGGATGGTGCTTCCTGCCGATGCTTCTGCTGGAGGCGGGCCGCGCCGAACTGCGGGGTCTCGGCTGGCAGTACGCGCTTGTGGCGCTCGCGGTGCTGGTGCTGGTGCTGTGCATCGGCGCGATCGGCGTGCTGTGGCGCGGCGACGCCGAGCTGGTGGCGCCGAGGTCGTGGATCGGGCTCGCGCTGATGCCGGTCATGCTCTCCGGCATGCCGGTCTATCTGGGCGCGCTGGGACTCATGTTCCCGCTCAACTGGTGACGGCTACCAGGCGATCAGGCCGATGTGCTCCAGCAGCACCTTGACGCCGAGCAGCACCAGCACGATGCCGCCGGCGATCTGCGCGGGCTTCTGCCAGCGCGCGCCGAAGAAGTGTCCGATGTACACGCCGGCGATGGAGAACAGCGCCGTCGTCACGCCGATGAGCGTGATCGCCAGCGGCACGTTGATTGGCAGGAACGCGAAGCTCACGCCCACGGCGAAGGCGTCCACGCTGGTGGCGAAGGCCAGCGGCAGCATGTGCTTCCAGTCGAAGTCGGGCGTCTCCTCCGCGTCCTCCTCGTCGTCCTTGAAGATCGCCTCGTAGATCATGTTGCCGCCGATGAGCAGCAGCAGCGCGAAGATGATCCAGTGGTCCACGGCCGTGACGTACTGGCTGAACGTGGACGCGGCGAAGAAGCCGAGCAGGGGCAGCAGCGCCTGGAATCCGCCGAACCACAGCCCCACCTTGACCGCGTCGGAGTGACGCACCTTCCCGGATACGGTCAGTCCCTTGCCGATGGCGACGGCGAAGGCGTCCATGGAGACGGAAACGGCAATGAGCAGAATTTCGATGATCATGTGCAGTGAAAAAATGGTTCATCCCGTACCCGTTGCGGCATGCGGGATGGGCCTCGACCAGTCTTTCCGACCGCCTACGCCTAGCCGAGCGACGACATTCAAACTGCCGGTCCGGATCGCCGGCTTTGAATCCCCATACGAATGCTGTTCGCCAGTCGTACGCAATTACGGTGCACGATTGTAGCATCGCCCGCGCGGTACGGGATGTGCGTTGCGCGACGTTGCATCCTGCGTCGCGCAACGTCGCGCGGCGCTGTGGATGCCGGGCGGAGGATGCGGATACGGGAGAAGCCCCTCTCCCGCGTGGGAAAGGGGCTTCTCGTCACGTGTCGTCAGACGACGAGGCTCACTTGGCCTCGGAGTCGGCCAGACGCTGGCGCGCCTCGACGATCTCCTTCTCGGCCTGCTCGACGCCGGTCCAGTAGTCGCCGGGCAGCACCTCCTTGTTGGGCTCCAGAGCCTTGTACTGCTCGAAGAAGTGCTTGATCTCCTTCAGGTGGTACTCGTTGACGTCCTTGACGTCCTGGATGCCGTCGTAGCGGACGTCGGCGGGCACGCACAGCACCTTGTCGTCGCCGCCCTCCTCGTCCTCCATGTGGTACAGGCCCACGGCGCGGCACTCGACGACGCAGCCCGGGAACACGGAGTTGTTGACCATCACCAGGGCGTCCAGCGGATCGCCGTCCTCGCCGAGGGTGCCCTCGATGTAGCCGTAGTCGTCCGGGTAGCCCATGGCGGTGAACAGCTCGCGGTCCAGGAACACGCGGCCGGTCTCCTGGTCCACTTCGTACTTGTTCTTGGAACCGCGCGGAATCTCCACCACGACGTTGAAGGTCTCTGCCATTTCACACTCCTTGTTGGTTGACAGGAATATCCGTTTACACACAATAGCGCGCGGACGTCAGTACCGCACGCTGAGCACGTGCGCCACGTCGGCCCACGGGGCCAGCGAGACGTAGTTGTCCCAGCTCCAGTCGAACTCGCGGCCGGTCAGCTCGTCGCGCACGTGGGCGCCGGCGGCCGGGTCGATGCCGAAGTCGGGCAGCTCGAGGTGCACCATCGACTGGTGCGCGTTGTGCCCGTCCAGGTTCACCACCACGATCAGCGTCTCGGGCTTGTCGTCGGCGGTCAGTTCGGCCGGGTTGTGGCGCGCGAAGGCGAGGATGTTCGGATCGTCGGTCTTCAGCACCGTGAGGTTGTGGTAGCCGAACAGGCCGGCGTGCTCGCGGCGCACGCGGTTGAGCGAGGCGAGCAGCCCGGAGATGCCGTACTTCTCCGCGTTGGCCCAGTCGCGCACCTTGATCTCGTACTTCTCGTTGTCGATCTGCTCCTCGAACCCGGGGCGCTGCACGTTCTCGATCAGCTCGTAGCCGGAGTACATGCCCCAGCTCGGCGAGCCCATCGAGGCGAGCACGGCGCGCACCGCGTGGCCGGCGATGCCGTTGTCGCGCAGGTACGCGGTGAGGATGTCCGGCGTGGACGGCCAGAACGTGTTGTGCTGGTAGTAGCCGTCGTCGCCGTTCGTCTCGGCCAGGTACTCGGCCAGCTCCTCCTTGGTGTTGCGCCACGGGAAGTAGCAGTGGGACTGCGTGAAGCCCACGTAGCTCAGCGCGCGCATCATGCCCGGGCGCGTGAACGCCTCGGCGAGGAACAGGATCTCCGGGTGGCGTTTGGTCACGGCGGCGATGACGTCCTGCCAGAAGCGCACCGGCTTGGTGTGCGGGTTGTCCACGCGGAAGATCGTCACGCCGGCCTTGATCCACAGCTCGAGGATGCGCTCCACCTCCTTCTCGATGCCGGGCATGTCGGCGTTGAAGTCGATCGGGTAGATGTCCTGGTACTTCTTCGGCGGGTTCTCCGCGAAGGCGATCGTGCCGTCCGGCTTGTGGCGGAACCAGTTCGGATGCGCCTTGACCCACGGGTGGTCGGGGGAGCACTGCAGCGCGAAGTCGAGCGCGATCTCCAGGCCCATGTCGTGCGCCTTGGCGACGAACGCCTCGAAGTCCTCCATCGTGCCCAGACGCGGATCCACGGTGTCGTGGCCGCCCTCGGCGCTGCCCACGCCGAACACCGAGCCCGGGTCGTCCGGGCCGGCCACGAGCGCGTTGTTCCTGCCCTTGCGGTTGGTCACGCCGATCGGGAAGATCGGCGGCAGGTAGACGATGTCGAAGCCCTCGGCCTTGGCGCGCTCCAGACCGATGACCGCGGTCCTGAACGTGCCCTGCACGATCTTGCCGGTCGCCTTGTCCACGTAGGCGCCCTCGGAGCGCGGGAAGAACTGGTACCACGCGGCGAAGCTGGACTTCGGGCGCTGCACGCGGATCGTCTTCGCGGCGCCCTCGGACAGGCCGTCGCGCAGCGGGTTGGTGGCGTGCAGGGCGGTGATCTCGTCGCTCTTGGCGGCGGCCAGACGCTCGGCGGGGGAGAAGGACTCGTCGTCCATCTCGTCGGCGGCGTCGAGCAGCAGGCCGCGCTGCGCGGCCCTGAGGTGCGCGTCCTCGGTGTCCGCCCAGCGGCGCAGCAGCGCGGCGCCCTCACGGAGCGCGTTGTCCACGTCGTCGTTCACGTTCACCTTGATCTCGGCGTCGTGCAGCCAGGAGCGGTACGTGTCCTCCCAGCCCTGCACCACGAGCGTCCAGTCGCCCAGCTGGCGCCTGACCGCGGCGTATTCGGGCTCCCACGGGTTCACGTCGGAGCGCTCGCCGGCCCTGAGGTCCACCTCCCAGCGGTCCAGGCCGGGGTTGGTGCACGTCATGGCGCGGCGCATCATCTCGCGTCCGCGCGGGTTGCGCAGGATGGCGGTGGCGCCCACCTTGGTGCGGCCCTCGATGAACACCTCGGCGGTGACGCGGAAGGTCTCGCCCAGCTCCACGCGCGCGGGGAAGCGGTTGGCCTCCTCGTTGGGCGTGACGTCCATCACCGCCACACGGCCGAACTGGATCGGGTCGGTGACGGGGATGGTCGGGGCGGCGGCCTCGCCGTAGGCGTCGAACACGGGGGTGATGACGTCCGGCTTGGCGGCGGCCTTCGCCGTGGTCTTCGCCGTGGTCGAGGCGCGGCGCGTGGAGGTCCTGCGCGTGGCGGTCTTCCTCGTCGTGGTCTTCTTCTCGGCGGTCTCCTTGGTGGTCTTCACGGCCTTTGCGGCGGAAGCGGTGGTCGCGGTCTTGGCTGCCGCGGCGGACGCCCTGGCCTTGGTCTTCGTTGACTCGGCGGAGGCGGAGGTGGTGGCGGTGTTCTGTTCGGTGCGTCCTTCGACGCGATGTTGTGTAGCCATACCGCCCATCCTAGGCCACAACGGATGTTTCGGAGTGGAAACAATCGTCGCGTCAAACGTTTTTCCGTAACAAGTTCAGCCTCCGTTCACCGTCGGGGCGCGACCGTGCGCGCTCACATCCGTCCACGTTCGACCACATCGGGTTGTCCACAACGGCCCGACGGGATGACACGCCGGAACGGCCCCCGCGGGCCCACGTTCGACCACATGCCCCGGAAACCCGCCGCCGGAAGGCTCGGACATGACACCGTCGTGAGGTACCACCCGTGCGAGGGCGCGGGTCGGCTTCGCGAAAGGAACGACAATGAAACGAGCATTACGGGCCGTCCTGGCCATGGTCGTCGCCTCGGCGCTGACGCTGCTGGCGATGACCCCGGGCCTCACGGCGGCGTACGCGGCCGAACCGCTGACCATCAACCCCACGGAGATGTGGGACCGCTTCTTCTACGACACCGCCACGTACTCGATCGGCGCCACGATGCGCGACAAGGACGGCAACAACGCCTACTGCATCGAGTCCGGCATCATGGACGAGACGTCGTACGAGCGGGCCGAGCCCATCCCGGACACGCCGGAGGCGCGCAGGATCGCCTGGCTGACGGACCGGTACCGGGACAGCTACGACGTGACCACGCAGATCGCCATCGGCGCGCTCATCCACGACTACTTCGAGATGGCGGACATGGAGCTGTGGAAGGGGCGCCGCGAGGCGCTGCTCCGGCTGCGCCCCGAGGTGGCGACGAGGATCGACGAGCTCTGGGCCGAGGCCGGGCGCAACGCGCCCGCGTCCATGGAGGCCACGTACACGCTGCATGAGGGGTCGCGCAGCGGCGTGGTGACCGCGGTGGTGCGCAACGGCGACGGCGCGGCGATCGCCGGCGTGCCGTTCACGCTGCGCCTGACCGGCCCGGCCACGTTCGACGCGACCGGCTCGGCCGAGGTGTCCGGCACGTCGAGCGAGCAGGAGCAGACCTTCACGTGGACGGCGAACGGCTCCGGCGCGGTGGCGGTGCAGACCGAATACTCGCATCAGGTGATCCGCCGTCTCGTCAGTTCGCAGGACTTCGTGCAGTTCGGCGGCACCAGCGTGCGCACCGACCAGTCGGTGAGCTTCGACGTGCGCAGGGAGTTCCGCCCCGCGCTGCGCACCGAGGTCACGGCCAAGACGGTGGCCGTGGGCGACGAGGTGCATGACGCGGTGTTCTCCGGCGTGGCCGACGGCGAGGAGTGGGCCGGCGGCGCCGTGCTGGACGCGGCCGGTTACTACTTCGACGGGCTCGCGGCCGCCGATCTGGCCGCCCCGGTGGCGCCGAACGAGGGCGAGGGTGCGGCCGACTTCCTGGCGCGTCTGGCGCAGCTCGGCCGCACGCCGCGCGCCTACGGCTCCGCGCGCTTCGACGGGCCGGACCAGCGCGTGGAGGTGACGGCCGTCACCGAGCCGGGCGGCACCGAGCCGTACCGGGCGCGCGCCGGGTTCGGCACGTGGGTGTGGACGATCGACCGCGCCGCGCAGAGCCCCGAGGCCGCAGGATTCCTGGGCGCGGACGTGGTCACGCCGTTCCTGGAGCACGCCGAGACCAACAACGCCGTGGCGCCGCTGACGGTGGACTCCACGGTCACCGAGCACACCGCGCTCGTGGGCAGCGACGTGAGCGACACGATCACGGTGTCCGGCTACCCGGACGACCACGGGTCCTTCGCCGGCGACGAGGCGTTCGGATTCGGCCCGGACCGTGCCACCGCGCGCGTGGACGTGTACTGGGCCGGCGACCGCGACGACGCCGAACGCATCGACGAGTACCGCCCCGAGGGCGAGACGCCTCCGGCGGCGGACGAGCATCACCGGCTGGTCGGATCGTGGCCGTATCCGGCGGTCAACGGCGAGATCAAGGTGGGCGGCGGCGTGCCGGACGCGGACGGCAACCCGGTGAGCATCACCGCGGACGCGCCGGGCTGGTACGTCTTCGTCTACGTGTTCGAGGGCGACGACCGCGTGGGCGCCACGTCCAGCGCCTACGACGACGAGTGGGAGCGCGTGCGCGTCACCGAGGTCAGGCCCGAGACGCCGTCCATCACCACCGCCGTGAGTCCCGCCCGCGTGGGCGTGGGCGAGCCGTTCCGGGACGCCGCGGACGTCTCCGGCAGGGTGCCGGAGGGCTCCCACATCACCTTCAGCGCCTACGCGCCCGTGGGATTCGGCGAGCAGCCCGGCGAGGCGAAGCTGCTGGACGAGGCGCGCGTGGACCTCGACGCCTCCAAGGCCAACCAGACCGTGCTCAGCCCCGAGGTGCGCACGTCGGTCAACGGCCACGTGCAGTGGAAGGCCACGCTGTGGAACAAGGACGGCGAGGTGATCGACTCGCATCCGCTGGGCATCGACGGCGAGGTGACCGAGGTGGTGGCCGCGGCCGAGCTGTCCACCAGGGCGCGCGGGCTGGGCGAAGTGGATGGGCCCATCTGGGACGAGCTGACCATCACGCCCGGGCAGGTGGACGGGCATACCGTGGGCGTGCCGGACGGGGTGACCGCCGAGGTGACGCTGTACCGCAACACCGGCGATCCGGCGAACGGCACGCTCGAGGCGACGCGGGAGTACGAGCTGACCGAGGCGCAGGTGCGCGACGCGAACGACGGCGACGGACTGACGTTCCGCGCCGAGGGATTCAGCGCGCGGCACGCCGGCGAATACTACTGGGTGGCCGCGCTGCGCGACCGGTACGGCAACGAGCTGGCCCGCGGCCGCTACGGCGACCCGTCCGAGCGCACCTCCGTGCACCGCTACGCCACGCGGGTGCGCCACGCCGTGACGGCGCAGGCGCTCGACCGGTACGAGTCATCGCGCTCCTCCAACGCCGACACGCTCACCATCACCGGCTGGGAGCGGACGGACGGCGACGTGGCCGTCGCCCCCGGGCAGACCCCGGACGGCGTCTCCTTCGTCTGGCAGCTGTGGCGGCAGGGCGAGGGCGACGCGGAGACCGACCTCATGGTGAGGCAGGGCGACCTTCAGCCGCTGCCCGAGCTGCCGTTCGACGAGGCCGCCGGCGGCATCGCCCCCACGCTGGACGTGACCTCGCCCGAATGGGAGATCGAGGCCGCATGGCCGGAGGGCACCTATTACTACCGCCTGCACGTCGTGGACGAGGCCGGCGATACCGTTGCCTACCTGCCGGCGCGCGACCCGGCGGAAAGCTTCGACGTGGTGTCCCTGAGCACCGCCGTGCCCAAGGCGCGCTGGTTCAGCGCCGAATCGGTGAGCGACGGCGTGACGATCCGCGGCCGGCTGCCCGCGGGCGGCGAGGCCGAGGCGCAGCTGTGGCGCTACGGCGGACCGCTCGGGTCCGACGAACGGGTCGCCTCCACCGGACGCATCGCGGTGCCCGCGCAGTCGGACGAGAACACGTTCGCCACTCCGCCGATGCCGGCGCCCGAACCCGGGCGCTACTACTGGAAGGTGCTGCTCTTCGCGGACGGGGACGACGCGGATGCCGATGCGGATGCCGGGGACGCTGCCGGAGACGCCGAGAATGCGGATCCGGCCGTCGGCTCCGCCGAACCGGTCATCGTGGACGGGGCGCGCATCGAGGAGGAGTCCTTCGAGGTGTCCCGCGTCACCACCGAGGCCAGCGAGGGCGGACCCGTGCCGGCGCAGGTGCACGACACGGCGGTCATCGAGGGCGGCGCGCCGGAGGGGTCGTCGATCTCCTTCGAACTGTTCCGTCTCAACCCTCAGGCGCGCGAGGACGAGGACGAGTCCGTGGCCAGACTGGATCCGGTGCCATTGCAGACGGGCGTGGTGCGCGTGGATTCCGGCGAGGTGCGGCTGGACGAGCCGGGCGACTACTACTGGCGCGAGACCCTGTGGGACCGCGACGGCAACGTGCTGCACGTGGGGGACGCCCGCGTGGCCGAGGAGAGCGTGACCGTGACCGAGGCGGCCCCGCTGGCCACCACCGGTCTGGGCGGCGACGCCTCGATCGCGCTGGCCGCCGGCGTGGTGGCGCTGACGTGCGGCGGCGTGACGGTGCTCGCGGCGCGGCGTCGTTACCGCTGACGCACGGTGGCCGCTGACGTGCAGTGGCACGGTGACGCGCGGACGGGCCGCCGATGGCCCGTCGGATACGACGAAGGCCGGGAACCTTGCGATTCCCGGCCTTCAATTGGTAGCGGGGCATGGATTTGAACCATGGACCTCTGGGTTATGAGCCCAGCGAGCTACCGAGCTGCTCCACCCCGCGACGGCATGTCTTGCAGACAGCTCGCACTAATATACCGGTGTTCCGCGCGAATGCAAGCCTCGGCGTGTCGCGCCCGTCGTCGGCGGCCCGGCAACGGCCTGATAACGCCCCATAACCGGAGTCTATGGCGCCGCGGCGGTTTCCCCTGGGCGCCATATCCCGCGCGTTGCCATAATGGTGCCATGCCTATCAAGATCCCCAGCGGCCTGCCGGCCAGAGACATCCTCGACTCGGAACGCATCTTCGCGCTCGAGAAACCCGAGGCGGAGCGTCAGCGCGTGCGCCCGCTGAAGCTGGTGATCCTGAACCTCATGCCCAAGAAGATCGAGACCGAGACGCAGCTGCTGCGCCTCATCTCCAAGTCGCCGCTGCAGGTGGAGATCGACTTCATGAAGACCTCCACGCACGAGGCCACGCACGTGAGCGCCGATCATCTGGTGAAGTTCTACGAGACGCTCGACGCGTTCCGCGACAACTACTACGACGGCTTCGTGGTCACCGGAGCGCCGGTGGAGCACATGCCGTTCGAGGAGGTGGACTACTGGGACGAGTTCCGGCACATCCTCGACTGGGCGTCCACGCACGTGTTCTCCACCATGTACCTGTGCTGGGGCGCGATGGGCGCGCTCAACTACCGCTACGGCGTGCGCAAGGTGGACCTGCCGCGGAAGATCTTCGGCGTGTTCCCGCAGTACCTGCAGGACGAGTACTGCTTCCTGACCAACGGCTTCGACGAGATCGACCTGCAGCCGCACTCCCGTCTGGCCGGCGTGAACGAGGACGACGTGCGCGCCAACCCCGATCTGCAGATCCTCACGTGGGGCCCGCGCTCCGGCCCCGGGCTGATCGCCACGCGCGACTTCTCCGAGGTGTTCGCGCTGGGGCACTGGGAGTACGGCAAGTACACGCTCGCCGAGGAGTACGAGCGCGACATGAAGAAGGGGATGACCAACGTGCCGTTCCCGGAGAACTACTTCCCGCACGACGATCCCTCCCTGGAGCCGCTGTTCTCCTGGCGCGCGCACGCCAACCTGCTGTGGCGCAACTGGCTGAACTGGGTGTACCAGACCACGCCGTACGACCTGACCGAGGTGCCGCGCCTGCGCGCGGAGAAGCGCCTGGGCACCGACCGTTCCATCCGCCACGAGCCGGGCGGCCCGCGCCGGGACGACTACCGTCCGCTCGAGGACGACGGCTACGGCCTGATCGTGCGTCGCTGATCGTGCGTCGCTGATCGTGCGCCGCCGCTCCGTCCGCATCGACGTCCGCGCCGGAACGTCGCCATGCGAATGTGTTCTTGCTCACATCCGCGGCCGTCACGGGCATCCCCGGTCGGCGTGCACGGCGGCGTCCGCGCCGCGCAAATCGCACATCCGGCGTGTGCGGTGTCGGCATTGTCACCACGATGTCCGAATAGTGGAATCCTCGTCGTCCATCACGTGGCTTCGGTCCGTTGACAACGCCGCGGCGAGTCGGTAAACCATCATCGAGCAATGACGAGGACGTGTCGCGCCGCGCTTGCCGGAGGAGTAGTGTGAGCGCTAACGCAACACGTCGCCCCGACGCGTCGGACGGCTGCGGCCGGTAACGTCTCCGTCACACACGGGGGCTCCGCGAGGGGCTATATTGAGTGCTGTTCGAATTAGGAGAGTAGGAGGTACGAGATGGCAGGTGCGGTGACTCTCGCTGCGGCGATGACCACGCTGGCCGAGTTCGAGGTCCCCACGATTGACGACTTCCTCCCCGACACCTTCGTGTTCCAGGGCACGCCGTTCGCGATCAACCGCATCATCATGGTGCGCCTCATCGCCACGGTCGTGCTGCTGCTGGTGCTCGGCATCACCGCCAGGCGCGCGAAGCTCATCCCCGGCCGCTGGCAGGGTGCCGTGGAGTGGCTGCTCGAGTTCGTGCGCAACAACATCGTGTACGAGGTCATGGGCTCCGAGCGCGGACGCCGCTACGTGCCGATGATCACCACGCTGTTCCTGACGATCTTCGCCTTCAACATCTGCGGCATCATCCCCGGCATGAACATCGCGGCCACCGCCACCATCATGATGCCGGTGTGCTTCGCGCTGTGGACCTTCGTCCAGTACTGGATCGCCGCGTGCCGCGGCAAGGGACTGGGCAGGTTCCTCAAGGACGAGCTGCTGCCGCAGGGCGTGCCGATCCCGGTCTACGTGCTGCTGGTGCCGATGCAGCTCATCGACATCGTGCTCATCCGCCCGCTGTCCCTGGCCATCCGACTCTTCGCGAACATGATGGCCGGCCACCTCATCGTGGCCCTGTGCTTCGCGGCCACCCAGTACTTCCTCATCGAGGCGCACAACGCCATGGCCGCCTTCGGCGCCGTCACGTTCGTGTTCGGCTTCATCATGACGCTGTTCGAGGCGTTCGTCGCGGCCCTGCAGGCGTTCATCTTCGCCACCCTGAGCTGCGTGTACATCAACCTGAGCTACCCCGAGGAGTAGTCCTCGTCCCCGGACGCGCACCGCGCACCGCGCCGCGCGTCCCCCCAAGGATTTTTGGTTTCGGTCTCCTGACCGCCAAGCCATAAGAAAGGAAAACACCATGGATCTCATTACTCTCGCAGAGGTCACCGGCAACCTCAACCTGGGTGCCATCGGCTACGGCCTGGCCGCCATCGGCCCCGGCATCGGCGTGGGCATCATCTTCGGCAAGGCCATCGAGGCCACCGCGCGCCAGCCCGAACTCGGCGGCCGCATCCAGACGCTGATGTGGCTGGGCTTCGGCCTGGTCGAGTTCCTGGCCCTCCTGGGCTTCATCTCCGGCTTCGTCTTCCGCTGATCCGTCGCGGCGCACAAGCTACGTAAAGCGACAAGCCAAGACGAATCAACCGAAAGGAGGCGGATATGGAGACTCTGGCAGTCGAAGGCATTGACCTGTTCCTTCCGAAGAGCTTCGACATCTTCTGGAGCGCGGTCATCCTCGTTATCGTGGCCATTTTCTTCTACAAGTTCTTCCTGCCCAAGTTCCAGAGCATCTTCGACGAGCGTGCGGCCAAGATCGAAGGCGGCATCGCCAAGGCCGAGCAGGCCCAGAAGGATGCGGACGAGGCCAAGGCGAAGTACGAGGCGCAGCTGAGCAACGCCCGCGTCGAGGCGGCCAAGATCCGCGACGACGCGCGCGCCGAGGCGTCGCACATCATCGCCGACGCCCGCTCCCGCGCCGAGACCGAGGCCGCGCAGGTCACCGCGAACGCCCAGCGTTCCATCGCTTCCCAGCAGCAGCAGGCACTGGTGAGCCTGAAGGGCGAGGTCGGCGTGCTGGCCACCGCCCTGGCGGGCAAGATCCTGGGCGCCAAGCTCGAAAGCGGCGACGTGCAGACGTCGATGATCGACTCGCTGATCGACGAGCTCGACAAGGAACCGGCCGGCAAGTGACCGGCGCACACCCAAGGAGGTGACATGCAAGGAGAGGCTTCGCTGATCGCGGACCGCGAGTCCCGCGACAGCTTCGCTCCCAAGCTCAAGGCCGCAGGCCTCGAGAACGAGCGCATCCACGAGGAGCTGTTCGGCTTCGCCGACATGCTCGACGCCAACAAGCGCGTGCAGCGGGCGCTGTCCGATCCTGCGCGTCCCGTCGAGGACAAGGTCCGTCTGGTCGACGCCCTGCTGTCCGGCCAGGCCCATCCGCTGACCGTCGAGATCCTGCATGACGTGGTGGGACGCCGGTGGAGCCGCATGAGCCATCTGGCCAACGCGGTGGAGGACTTCGGCGTCGACTCCGTGATGTACCTCGCCGACGCGCGCGGCGTCACCTTGCGCGTCTCCATCGAGCTCGCGCAGCTGCACTCCGCGATCCTCGCCCTGCCGCAGGTGCGCTCCAAGCTCTCGGACCCGTACATGGCGACGTCCGACCGCGTGGCGTTCCTCAAGGAGCTGCTCAAGGGGCAGCAGCTTGACCCGATCACCATGACCTTGGCCATCCACGCGACGAGCTCCCTGCGCAACCGTCGCTTCCTGACCATCATCCAGTGGCTGATCAACAAGCTGTCCAGGCACATGGGCGAGATGATGGTCACCGTCACCACCGCCGTGCCGCTCACCAAGGAGCAGATCAAGCGCCTCGTCGCCACCTACGGCGCCAAGCTCAACCGTCCGGTGCACATCAACTCCGTGGTGGACCCGTCCGTGCTCGGCGGCATGCGCGTCCAATACGGCTCCGAGGTCACCGACCACACCGTCGTCGCCCAGCTCCAGCGCCTCAGGCGCTCGGTGGGCTGAGCCGCGACGCGACCCCAAGGATCCGGCGGGATCGCCGCGCAGGCGGCCCGCGCCGGACACCTCACAGAAGTTTTCAACAATAAGGAGTGATCATGGCAGAACTAACCATTGATCCCGCCACGATACGCAAGGCGCTCGATGACTTCGTCGAGTCGTACAAGCCGTCGGACACCCCCACCCAGGAAGTGGGCTACGTGGCCACGGCCGGCGACGGCATTGCGCACGTGACGGGACTGCCTGGTTGCATGGCCAACGAGCTGCTCACCTTCGAGGACGGCACACTCGGTCTGGCGTTCAACCTTGACGCTCGCGAGATCGGCGTGGTGATCCTCGGCGACTTCGCAGGCATCGAGGAGGGCCAGGAGGTGCGTCGTACCGGCGAGGTGCTGTCCGTGCCCGTCGGCGATGGCTACCTCGGGCGTACCGTGAACCCGCTGGGCGAGCCCATCGACGGTCTTGGCGAGATCAAGACCGAAGGCCGCCGCATCCTGGAGGCGCAGGCCCCCGACGTGATGCACCGCCACCCGGTCGACGAGCCGCTGTCCACCGGCCTCAAGGCCATCGACGCGATGACCCCGATCGGCCGCGGCCAGCGCCAGCTCATCATCGGCGACCGCCAGACCGGCAAGACCGCCATCGCGATCGACACGATCATCAACCAGAAGGCCAACTGGGAATCCGGCGACCCGAAGAAGCAGGTGCGCTGCATCTACGTGGCCATCGGCCAGAAGGGCTCCACCATCGCCTCCGTGCGTCAGAGCCTCGAGGACGCCGGCGCCATGGAGTACACCACCATCGTGGCCTCCCCGGCATCCGACTCCGCAGGCTTCAAGTACATCGCCCCGTACACCGGCTCGGCCATCGGCCAGCACTGGATGTACCACGGCAAGCACGTGCTCATCGTCTTCGACGATCTGTCGAAGCAGGCCGAAGCCTACCGTTCGATCTCGCTGCTGCTGCGTCGTCCGCCGGGGCGCGAGGCGTACCCGGGCGACGTCTTCTACCTGCATTCGCGTCTGCTCGAACGCTGCGCGAAGGTGTCCGACGATCTGGGCGGCGGTTCCATGACCGGCCTGCCGATCATCGAGACCAAGGCGAACGACGTCTCCGCGTACATTCCGACCAACGTGATCTCCATCACCGACGGCCAGATCTTCCTGCAGTCCGACCTCTTCAACGCCAACCAGCGCCCGGCCGTGGACGTGGGCATCTCCGTGTCCCGCGTGGGCGGCGCGGCGCAGACCAAGGCGCTCAAGAAGGTTTCCGGCACGCTGAAGATCTCGCTGGCGCAGTACCGCTCGCTCGAGTCCTTCGCGATGTTCGCGTCCGATCTGGACGCGGCCTCCAAGGCCCAGCTGGCCCGCGGCGCCCGTCTGACGGAGCTCCTCAAGCAGCCGCAGTTCTCCCCCTACTCCATGGAACAGGAGGTGGCCTCGGTGTGGGCCGGCACCCACGGCAAGCTCGACGATCTGGAGATCGCCGACGTGCTGCCGTTCGAGCACGGCATGCTGGACTACCTCGCCCACAACACGGACGTCCTCAAGACGATCCGCGAGACCGGCGACTTCACGGCCGAGACCGAGAAGGCGCTGGACAAGGCGATCGAGGAGTACCGCAGCACCTACGTGTCCGTGGCCGGCAAGCCGCTCGTCGACAAGAAGCCCAAGGTCGATCCGAGGGCCAAGGTCGAGCAGGAGAAGCTCGTCGCACCCGACAAGAAGTCCAAGGGAGCTCAGTAAGCCATGGCCTCGCAACTCGCATTCAAGAGCAGGATCGCCTCCACCGAATCGCTGGCGAAGATCTTCAACGCCCAGGAGATGATCGCGTCCTCGCACATCGCCAAGGCGCGCAAGGTCGCCCTGGATGCGAAGCCGTACTCCGATGCGATTTCCGATGCCGTCCAGGCGTTGGTGGCGCACACGCACATCACGCATCCGATCTTCAAGGGTGAACCCGGCAACCCCCGCGTTGCCGTGCTCGCCCTGACCTCGGACCGTGGCATGGCCGGCGCCTACACCTCCTCCATCATCCGTGAGACCGAGGGCCTGCTCGCCCGCCTTGACGGCGAAGGCAAGCAGCCCGTGCTCTACGTGTACGGCCGTCGCGGCGTGACGTACTACAAGTACCGCAGCCGTCAGATCGCCGACACGTGGGAGGGGGACACCGACAAGCCGGGCGCGGAGGTCGCCGAGAAGATCTCGAAGGCGCTGCTGGAAGCCTACATGAAGCCGGCCGATCAGGGCGGCGTCAGCGAGCTGTACATCGTGTTCACCGAATTCGTCAACATGGTGGTGCAGAAGGTGCGCGTGCTGCGCATGCTTCCGGTGGAGCTCGTGGAGACCGAGCAGCAGTCCGAGAACGAGACCGCTCCGCTGTACAGCTTCGAACCCAGCACCGAGGAGGTGCTCGACGCGGTGCTGCCCAAGTACATCCAGTCGCGCATCCACGAGTGTCTGCTGACCTCCGCGGCGTCGGAGACGGCATGCAGGCAGAACGCCATGCACACCGCGACGGACAACGCCCGCAATCTGATCGCCGATCTGACGCGCAAGCTCAACTCGTCGCGCCAGGCCTCGATCACCCAGGAACTTACCGAAATCATCGGCAGCGCCGAGGCGCTGAACAAGAAGGAAGAGTAGGAACGCACATGGTTGATCAAGTTCAGACCACCGCGCCCGACGCTTCGGCCGAAGGGCCGGCGAAGGGCCGCGTCACGCGTGTCCAGGGCTCGGTCGTCGACGTCGAATTCCCGGTGGGACACCTGCCTGAGATCTACAATGCACTGACCGTCAGGATCGCCGGCGGCGTCGGCGAGGAGGGCGAGAACCAGGGACGCGAGATCACCCTGGAAGTCGAGCAGCACCTCGAGGACTCCATCGTGCGCACCGTGGCCCTGAAGTCCACCGACGGCCTGGTCCGCGGCGCCCTCGTGGAGGACACCGGCGAGCCGATCAAGGTGCCGGTGGGCGACGTGACCAAGGGCCACGTGTTCGACGTGACCGGCCACATCCTCAACAAGAAGCCGGACGAGCACATCGAGGTCAAGGAGCGCTGGTCCATCCACCGCAACGCCCCGTCCTTCGACCAGCTCGAGTCCAAGACCCAGATGTTCGAGACGGGCATCAAGGTCATCGATCTGCTCACTCCGTACGTGCAGGGCGGCAAGATCGGTCTGTTCGGCGGCGCAGGCGTCGGCAAGACCGTGCTGATCCAGGAGATGATCCAGCGCGTGGCGCAGAACCACGGCGGCGTCTCCGTGTTCGCGGGCGTGGGCGAACGCACCCGTGAGGGCAACGACCTGATCGGTGAGATGGACGAGGCCGGCGTGCTGGAGAAGACCGCACTGGTCTTCGGCCAGATGGACGAGCAGCCGGGCACCCGTCTGCGCGTGCCGCTGACCGCACTGACCATGGCCGAGTACTTCCGCGACGTGCAGAACCAGGACGTGCTGCTGTTCATCGACAACATCTTCCGCTTCACGCAGGCCGGTTCCGAGGTGTCCACGCTGCTGGGCCACATGCCTTCCGCCGTGGGCTACCAGCCGAACCTGGCCGACGAGATGGGCGCCCTGCAGGAGCGCATCACCTCGACGCGCGGCCACTCCATCACCTCGCTGCAGGCCATCTACGTGCCGGCCGATGACTACACCGACCCGGCCCCGGCCACGACCTTCGCCCACCTCGACGCCACCACCGAGCTGTCCCGCGACATCGCGTCGAAGGGCATCTACCCGGCCGTGGACCCGCTGAGCTCCACCTCGCGAATCCTCGATCCGCGCTACGTGGGCCAGGCGCACTATGACTGCGCGAACCGCGTCAAGGCCATCCTGCAGCGCAACAAGGAACTGCAGGACATCATCGCCCTGATCGGCATCGACGAGCTGAGCGAGGAGGACAAGACCACCGTCGCCCGCGCCCGCCGCATCGAGCAGTTCCTGGGCCAGAACTTCTACGTGGCGGAAAAGTTCACCGGCCGCCCCGGTTCCTACGTGCCGGCCGACGAGACCATCGAGGCCTTCACCCGCATCTGCGACGGCGTGTACGACGACGTCCCGGAGCAGGCGTTCTCCGGCATCGGCGGCATCGACGACCTCGAGAAGAAGTGGCATGACATGCAGAAGGAGCTGGGTGCCTGATGGCGGCCGAGAAGACCACCATGCAGGTGACCATCGTCGCCTCGGACCGTCCGGTGTGGTCCGGGACGGCGACCAGCGTCACCGTGCCGGCCTCCGAGGGCGGCATGGGCATCCTGCCGAACCATGAGCCCGTGCTCGTCGTCGTGAACTCCGGTCGCGTCGTCGTGGTCGAGACCGACGGTTCGCGCCATGGCTTCGACGTCGAGGACGGCTTCGTCGCCTTCGACTCGAACAAGCTCACCGTGGCCGTGGAGCACTGCTCCGACGAGACGGCCGTCACCGCGGAGTAGCGCCGCCGCTGCGGGGGTGACGCCGCGGCCGACCAGTCGACTGCAAGGGCCCGCGCTGCGCGTCCGATCGCTGATGCATTCACGATCGGACGCCCGGCGCGGGCCCTTTCGCATACTCTCCGGCCGCATGATCGGCCGTGCGCTGGTCGCATGCTGGTTGGTGTGTTGGCCGCATGCTGGCCGTGCCGCGCAGATTTGGCGAAACTGACCATGCGCGATCCGCTGTCGAACGCAGATTTGGCGGAAGTGACCCCGGGGAGGCCGAAAAACGCCGCTCCGGGGTCACTTCCGCCAAATCTGCGAACGCCGGCCGTCGGAGGACGGTCAGTTCCGCCAAATCTGCGATGATGGGGGCTGCGAGATGACCCTGCGACCGTACATCGGCGAGCGCTGCTGGTGCATTCAACCGCGCGTTGCCGGTCAGCCCCGCGGCGCGGTAGTGCTCTGCCGCACGGTCAGCCGCACCGGCAGCACGACGGACGTGTCGGTCAGCGTGCCGCGGCGCGTGCGGACGATCATGTCGATCGCCTTGCGTGCCATGTCGTCGAACGACTGATTCACGGTGGTCAGTCCGGGGCCCAGATAGGCGGCGGGGAAGATGTCGTCGAATCCCACCACCGAAAGATCGTCGGGGATGCGCAGTCCATGTTCGGCGGCGGCCTTGTAGACTCCCACCGCCATCAGGTCGTTGAGCGCGAACATGGCCGTCGGCGGATCGTTCAGCGTCAGCAGTTCGTTCGCCGTGCGGTATCCCTCGGTCGCGTCGAAGTCGCCGCTGCGCCGCAGCTCGTCAGGCATCGTCACGCCGGCCTCGCGCAGCCCCTGCTCGAACCCGGCGATTCGCGCGGTGGAGGAGAGCGCCGATTCGGGACCCGCGATGATGCCGATGCGCGTGTGTCCCAGCCCAGTCAGATGCCGCGCCGCCAGAAGGCCGCCGGTCCAGTTGTCGATGCTGACGGTGAGATCCCCGCTGGGATTGCCGTTGACCGGATCGATCACGACGACCGGAATGCCGCGAGACCGCAGTGCGCCGCGATCCTTCTCCGACGCGGACGACAGCTGCATCACCACGCCGTAGGGATTGCCGTCGATGACGTGCGTGATGGCGTCGGCGGCGTACTCGCCTTCGCGCCCGAGCTCGGTGATGCCCACGTCCAGCGACTCCTGGCGCGCCCAGTGCAGCAACCCCTGCAGCAGAGGGAAGGAACCGTTGGCGTCGAAGACGCGCGTGACGAATTCGATCCGGTTGGAGACCTTGGTTGTGACGAGTTTCTTGCGGAATCCCACCTCGTCCAGCACGGCCTGCACGCGGCGGCGCGTGTCCTCGGCCACGTCGGCGCGTCCGTTGATCACCTTGGACACCGTCGACTGCGAGGTCCCGGCGAGTCTGGCGATGTCCGTGACCCTGAGTCGTCTGCCGTTGGCGCGGACAGGTGCTGATGATGTCGTCATGACGCCCCCGTCGATCGAGTTTCGAAATATTCGCTTGATGCAGTATAGGATGTTCCGATCGCGCCGATCAAGACACGACGCCGATCCGTCGCCCGGCGCCGAACCGCACGGGCACGTGCCCGCCGCCCGGCATGATCAGCGTCACCTCGCCGTCGCGGAGTCCCGTCACGGCGCACGAGACGAGCGCGCCGTGAGACCACGTCATGTCGAGCGCGCATCCGGCCCGCAGTCTCAGTCCGGTCAGCGCTCCGTCTTCGAGCGCCTCTGGCAACGCCGGCAGCAGCGCGACCTCGTCGCCGTAGTCATGCACCAGCAGCTCCAGCACCGCAGCGAGACCGCCGAAGTTGCCGTCGATCTGGAACGGCGTGCCGGGGCGGCCCAGCTTGTCGGCGTTGAACAGGTTGTCGAACGCCGAATCCGTGAGCAGCCGCACCACGCCTTCCCATGCCTCTTCGGCCCGTCCCAGACGCGCGAACAGCATCGCCGACCATGCGCGGCTCCAGCCTTCGCCTCCCGATCCGTGCTCGATGCGATGCCGCAGCAGGGCGAGTGCCGCATCTGCAAGCTTCGGCGTGGAGTCCGGACGAATCTGCGCTGCCGGATAGACGGCGAACAGCGGGGAGAAGTGCCGATGTCCGGGCTCGGTCTCCGCATATTCGCGGTCCCATTCGAGCAGTCGGCCGGTCGAGCCGATGCGGATGGGCGTCAGCGCGTCGATCCGGTCCCGCACGAGCGCGGCGAGCCCGGTGTCGTCGGTGCTGCCATTGTCATCGTTGCCGAGGCCGTCCGCCCCGACGGCATCGACGAGTTCCAGATATCCGCGGAACAGTTCGCGCGCGATCTGCACGTCCATCGCCGTCCCGGCGCACAGGTTGCCGCTGCCGCCGTCCGGCGTGCGATACGTGTTCTCAGGGGAGAGCGACACGGGCAACGCCCAGTGCCCCTCGTCGTCGCGTTCCATGACGTCGACGAGGAATCGCACGGCGCTCGCCACCGTGGGCAGGCAGTCGCGCGCGAACGCCGCATCGCGCGAATATCGGTAGTGGTCCACGAGGTGCAGGCACAGCCATGCCGCGCCCATCGGCCACAGCGTGGCGGGCATGTACGCGTCCACCGGCGCGCAGTCGCCCCAGATGTCGGTGTTGTGGTGGCAGACGAATCCGCGGAGGCCGTACATTTCACGCGCCACGCGCTCGCCGTGGGGCCTCATGCGTCGGATGTGCTCGAGCAGCGGCATGTGCAGGTCGCCGAACCCCATCGCCTCGGCGAACCAGTAGTTCATCTCGGTGTTGATGTTGATCGTGTACTTCGCGCCCCACGGGGAATCGAAGTCCTCGCACCAGATGCCCTGCAGGTTCGCGGGCAGCGAGCCCTCTCTCGAGCTGGCGATGAGCAGGTACCGGGCGAGGGCACAGTGCAGCTCGATGAGTCCGGGATCCGATTTGCCCTTCCGCAGCCGTGCCAGACGGTCGGGAGTGTCCATCGCGTCGAGCGCGGGATCTGGGCTCCCGAGTCTCAGCGTGGCGCGGTCCCGGCGCGCGAAATCCTCCATGTCCTTGCGGTGGCGCCGTTCCAGTTCCTCGACGCCCGCCGCCTCCGCCGCGTCGAGCGTGTCCAGACACCACCGCATCGGATCCTCGCTGCGGAACGTGGTGCGCGCGGTGACGAGCACCACGGCGCGGCGGGTGCCGTCCACGGCGATGGTTCGTCCCATGGCACGTACGCGGCAGCCGTCGTCCGCCCCCACGACGCGCACGGCCAGCACGTAGGTGATGCCGTCGTGGCTTCCGTTGGTGCCGTACAGGCGGACGGTGGCATCGTCCGGCCTGTCGATGCCGTCGCAGTGCCAGATGACGTTGGTCTTCTTCTCGTGCGAGCGGCGTTCCACGGTGACGCGGATGTTCGCGGGGGAGGGTTCGTCGATCACGTGGACCATCGTCATGTCCGGGTACGAGGCGAAGCAGCGGCGCTCGTGCGTGCCGTCGACGTCGTCGAAGGTGACGCGGTGCATGGCGGCGTCGAGATCGAGCGTGCGCCGGTAGTTCGCGACATGCACGTTCTCGGTTCCGTCTCCGCCGGCCGGCACGACGTTGACGAACACGTCGCCCAGCGTTTCGTAGTGCCGGGCATCGGGGACGGGGGAGAACATGCCCATGGCGGCAAGCTCCTGGGCCGCGGCCACATCGCCTTGCCGCAGCAGTGCGCGCACCTGCTCGTAGGCCCGGTGCGCATCCGGATTGAGACGGTCCCGCGGGCCGCCTGACCAGACGCTGTCTTCGTTGACCTGCAGCCGTTCGCGACGCGTCCCGCCGAATACCATGGCCCCCATGAACCCGTTGCCGATCGGCAGCGCCTCGGTCCAGTCCCTGGCCGGTGCGGAGAAGGAGAGTCGATGCGTCATGGTGCGTTCCCTCGCGTTCGTGTGTTGATGCGTTCCTGTGTCGTTGCCGGCGCCGTTGCGCTGCGGTCGTGTCGCGACGATCGTACGGCGAAAGGGGAGGCGGTCGGTTGTCCCGTCTCCCCTTCGCGATTCATGGTGGCGGCCCGTACGGGTGAAGTGCGGAAGTCGTACGGGCCGCGCGTCTCAATGTGCGTCCGCGCTGTGCGGGAGGCGCGTCATTTCGCGAGGATCGTGGTCGCCTCGTCGTAGAACTGCTGCGCCGCCTGCTTCGCGTCGATCGTGCCGTAGCACAGCGCCTCCTCGATCTGCGGCAGCGTCTGCGCCTTGAGCTGGCTGGCGTTGCCGGGGTCGAGCGCGATGGGCGGCGCGGAGATCGGCGTGACCACGTTGAGGATGTAGTCGGCGGACTTCTGATCGGAGGCGGTGAGCAGCGGAGTGATCTCCTCGACGATCTTGGAGCTGATCGGGATGCCTCGGTCGGTCAGGCGGATCTTGTTCGATTCGAGGTCGTTGGTGAACCAGCTGATCCACTTGGCGGCCAGTTCGGGGTTCTTGCAGTCCTTGGACACCACCCACTGCTGTGCGTAGTTGAGCGAGGTCGACTTGCTCACGTCGTGCGACGGCCACGGTGCCAGCTGCAGGTTCTGGTCCGCGCGCGCCACCTTGTCCGCGGCGGAGATCTGCGAGCTGGTCAGGAAGGCGCACCAGGACTGGCGCGAGGGGTCGGTGCCGTAGACCAGCGGGTCCTGCTCTACGGTGTTGAGCGTCAGCTCCGCGAAGGCGGCGGCGTCGATGTGCCAGCCTTCCTTGATGCCGGTCTCGAAGATGCGGAAGTAGTACTCCATGTCGTCGGCGGTGACGCCGAGCTTGCCGTCCTTGAACAGGTCCTTGCCGTCGCCGCGCATCATGGTCTGCAGGATCTCGTAGCCGGCGCCGTACGCGAAGTTGGTCTTCACGCCGGTCTTCTCGTAGATGGTTCTGGAGATCTCCACAAACTGTTCGGGCGTCATGTCGTTCGGGATGGTGACGCCGGCCTTGTCCGTGATGGTCTTGTCGTAGATGAGCGCGGGCGTGGCCACGGCCGTCGGGATGCCGATCTGCTTGCCTTCGAACTGTCCCGCCTCGAGTAGGTTGGCGTCCGCGTCGGACAGATCGAGCGTGCCGTTCTTCACGTAGTCGGTCAGGTCCACCAGCAGGCCGTTGGCGTAGTACTGGCTCAGCTCCGCGCCGCCGATCTGGATGATGTCGGGCAGGGAGCCGCCCGCGGCCTGCGTGGACAGCTTCTTGTAGTAGCTGCCGCTGTCGAAGAACTGGCCGTCGATGGTGACGCCCTCGTTGGCCTGTTCGAACAGTGCGTTCGCCTTGGCCATGTTGTCGTTGCGCTGCTGGTTGCCCCACCATGAGATCGTCAGATGCTTGTCCGACGAATTCGCGGATCCTCCGGACGATCCGCCGCATGCTCCCATGGTGACGAGCGTGGCGGCGCAGGCCACGATGGCTGCCGCCTTCCTGATGGCTGACTGTGCGTTCATCATTGAACCTTTCCGATATGTGACTCTCCGACTCCATTGCCGTGGTGCGAATAAATCGTTCATTATTACGAATAATTCGATCCGCGTATCGTCAGCATAACCGAGGTCGCGGTACTTTGTCAAGCGGGTGTACGATGTCGTTGTGTTGCAGTGTTCCGCTGTGGAATGCGAGTCGGATGCGGGTGCATTTTGTGGGGTTCGTTGCCATTGGATTTGCTCGCTGAGTGGTTGGGCGGACGTGGAATGAGCGGATCGGATGCGTAGGCCGGTTCCGATGTCGTCGGCCTTCGGAATCGTTCGCCATGTCGCGCCGCCGCGCATCGGATTTGCTCATTGTGCGACCGACTGTGCGCTGGCCGCCCGCTGACTGCGCGTAGGCCGCGCGCAGATTTGGCGAAACTGACCACGCGCGATCCGCTGCCGCATGCAGATTTGGCGGAAGTGACCCCGGAGCTGCGTTTTTCGGCCGCTCCGGGGTCACTTCCGCCAAATCTGCGCACGACGGCTGCCGGAGGATGGTCAGTTCCGCCAAATCTGCGATGATGGAACCGCGAGAGGGGAGGTCGGGCATGATCGGCGGCAGCAACATGGTCGGTAGGAGCAGCGCGACCGGCGGCAGCAGTACGGTCGGTCGGAACGATGCGCGCGGTGCGGTCATCGGCGACGGCACGGACGTCTCGGTCGGCACGGACGTTTCGATCGGCACGGATGCCTCGATCGGCACGGACGTCGCGGCCAAGCCGGCCGTCATGACCGGGTCAGTCGACGCGGCCGGTCCGGTCAGCGCGAACATCGCGGACCATGCGGCCAGCGCGGACATCAAGAACGGCACGGATCACAAGAACGGCACGGATCACGTGAACGGCATGGGCGCCCCCAACGTCGACGAGCCGGACGGGCGCGACGAACAACTGGGCACGTTCCCGTATCTGGCGGCCAGCGAGGCCCGCCTGCTGCCGCTGACGATCGACCGCGTCGGCAAGCTCGAGCTGGAGCCCGGGTTCAGACTGCATCGCACGGATGAGGGCATGTTCCTCGTGGAATACGTCACCGAGGGCGACTTCCGCATGCGGGTGGGCGGCATCGACGAGACGATGACGGCCGGACAGTTCGCGGTGATCGACTGCCATGTGCCGCACGTGTTCACCAGCGCCGCCGGCTGTCGGCACATCTACGTGTACTACGACGGCCCGGCCGCGCGCCCGTACTACGACTACGTCATGGCGCACGGCGGCAGCCCGGTGGTCACGCCGGGCGAACCGGCGGCCGCGGTGCACGAGATCAGCTTCCTGTACAACGCGGTGCGACGGCATCAGGACATCGGCGAAGCGCATCTGGCGCATCATCTCGACGCGCTGCTGACCGAGCTCGCCGCCGGTGCCGCGGGCGCGGGCGCCGACGCGCATCGGCGTTCCCCGGTGGTCAGGGCGCGCATGATGATCGCCGAGCACTACGCCGAGCCGCTCACCCTGGAGCGTCTGGCCGCCGCGGCCTGCATGAGCCCGTTCCATTTCGCCAAGCTGTTCAAGGAGGAGACGGGCGTCACGCCGCACCGGTATCTGATCGACATGCGCATCCGTCAGGCCAAGTTCTACCTGTGCTACACGTCGGCCTCCGTGGCGTCCATCGCCGCCGACTGCGGTTTCGGCTCGCCCAGCGCGTTCAGCACGGCGTTCCGTCGCGAGACCGGGCTGGGGCCGCAGGCGTATCGCGACGCGGTGCGCGACTGACCGCGGCCGACCGTGCGCGACAGGTTCCGCATCGCCCGCATCGCCCGCATCGCCCGCATCTCCCGCATCACCCGCATTGGCGCCGCAATATAGCAAGAAATGTAATCTTCGTGCCAAGAATGATGAGCGCTGCCGTGCGGCGTCCGCGTATACACTGTCAAGTGCAACGCGGCAAACAGATGCATCGCACCGATTCCTGAGGTGGGGTGCGACGGCGAGGAGAAGGAGCTGCGACGATGAGCGATCGTCAGCAAGATTTGCAATCCGCATCGCAGGATGCAACGGCGCCGGATGCAACGGCGCAGGATGCAACGGTGCGAGACGCGACGGTGCACGTCCCCTCGTCCCGCGCGCGCATCGTGTGCATCGGCGACAGCATCACCCACGGCGATACGGGCCTCGGCTTCAACGCCCCGCGTCCGTGGCCCGAGCAGGTGGGGGAGATGCTCGGCGTGGAGGTGTTCAACTGCGGGCACAACGGCATCGAGGTGGTGCACTACCGCGAGACCGACGAATGGCGGACCGCGCGCGAGGTGCTGCCCGAGGCCGACCTCGTCACGTTCATGCTCGGCACCAACGACATCGGCCACGACTACGTCGCCAAACCCGAGGACATCCCCGCCTCCGTGGAGCGCTACGCGGCGCTGATCGACGAGGTGCGCGCGCTCACCCCGCACGCCGAGGTGGCCGTGCTCTCGATCATCCGCTTCGCGCTCGAGGAGCCGGTGATGAGCCGCTTCGGGCTGGAGGGCATGCGTCGCATGAACGTGCTCGTGGATCTGCTCAACCCCGCGCATCGGCGCATGTGCCGCGAACACGGCTGGCACTTCGTCGACTTCGCGGCCAACGTCAACGGGCATCGCGAGCTGTACGGCAACTCGATCCATCCCAACCAGGACGGCTACGACGTGATGGCCCGCGTCCTCGCGCCCCGTCTCGCCGCCCTGCTCGGCGCGTAGGCGCACGGCGCTCCTCGCATCGCGCAGCGCCGCGCGAACGGGCCATGCGCACGGGCCATGCGCGCGAGCCGCAGCCCAACATGCTTGGCGCCCCATCGTCGGGGCGCCGCACACCATAACTGAACAAAATGGCCGCCCGGCGGTACGGACGGCACCGGAAGAGCAGCAATGCAAAGGAGCAAAGCCATGAACGGAATGATGAAGAAGGTCTGCGCAGTCATCGCCACCTGCGCCGCGGTCGTCTCGATGGGCGCGTGCGGCGGCAGCTCCGGCGGATCGTCGGACAACCACCTGTCGATCATGTGGTGGGGCAATCAGGTGCGCAACGACCGCACCGCGCAGGTCAACACCATGTTCGAGCAGCAGCATGAGGGCGTGACCATCGACGGCCAGTTCGCCAGCATGGACGACATGTTCAAGAAGCTGTCCACGCAGGCCGCGTCGCGCTCCATGCCGGACATCATCCAGATGAACTACAACTACTACTCGCAGTACATCAACAACGGCACGCTCATCGACCTGCAGCAGTACATCGACGACGGCACCATCGACGTGAGCAACATCGACAAGGACGTGCTCGCGCAGGGCGAGGTGAACGGCAAGCAGTACGGCATCTCCACGGCGCTCGGCGTGCCGGTGCTCGCCTACGACAAGAACGTCACGGACAAGGCCGGCGTCACCATCCCGGACAACATGACGATCGAGCAGTTCGAGCAGATCTCCAAGACCATCTACGAGAAGACCGGCTGGAAGACCAACTACGCGTACATGCCGTCCTTGAACTTCATCGCCTACGCGATGCGCGGCCAGGGCAAGCACCTGTTCAACGACGACGGCACGCTCGGCGTGGACGCCTCCGACGTGCAGCAGTGGTTCGACGTCTACGAGAAGGGCATCAAGGAGGGGTGGCACATCTCGCCGGAGGTGTTCGGCGGTCTGCAGATCGGCCAGGCGGAGCAGGATCCGCTGGTCTACGGCACGGATCCGTCGCAGCGCTCGTGGTGCATGTTCGCGTGGGGCTCCACGTTCAACGCGCTGCGCAAGGCGGCGCAGTCCAACCAGAACCTGCAGATGACCTCGTGGCCCGCCGAGGACACGAAGCTCGCCAACTACACCAGCCCGTCGCAGCTGTGGGTGGTCTCGCGCGACTGCAAGAACCCGAAGCTCGCGGCCGAGTGGATCAACTTCTACCTCAACAACGAGGACGCCAACAAGGTGCTGCTGCTCGAGCGCGGCATCACCGTGAACAACAAGATCCTCGCCGATCTCACCCCGTCCCTCTCCGACACGGACAAGGCCGTGGTCGACTTCACGCAGAACGTGGTCAAGCCCAACTCGTCCAAGGTGGACGCCCCGTTCCCGTCCGCCTCGTACCAGATGGCCAACCAGATCCTCTTCACGCTGGAGGAGTCGGTGATGTACGGCAAGATGAGCGCGGCCGACGCGGCGCAGCAGTTCGTCACGCAGTCGCAGGAGGCCATCGCCAAGTCCAAGTAGATTCGGGCGGCCAAGTAGGCCCGGGCCGGCAATGTCTGAGGCGGCCGACCTGACCGGATTGCCGGACGGGCGGGGTGCGCTGATCGACGATCGGTGCGCCCCGTCCGTCGTATCGTGTTCCGTTCCGTCGTGTCCCGTGGCGTTGCGATCGCGTCCGCGGTCGTTCGCCGTGTCCCCGGCGTCGCGCATCCGATCTGCTCAATCCGTGTGCTGCGCATCGCGGATTGAGCAGATCGGATTCCCGCGCATCGCGGATTGAGCGGATCCGATGCCGGGGAGGCCGTGAAGGGGGTGTGGGGCATCCGATCTGCTCAATCTCTGTGTCGCACCTCGCGGATTGAGCGGATTGGATTCCTGTACCTCGCGGATTGAGCGGATCCGATGTCTGCGTCTCACGTAATGAGCGGATTCGATGCTCGCTCCTCGGAGTCTCGGGAACATGCGGTTCCCGTGCGCATCCGCGCATCCGGTCGTGTGCGCCCTCGGGCCGGCGCGGCATCGAGCGCGGACGCGGCGCGTCGGGGGAGCGGCTTCCTCCGTTTCCTGAGGGTGTACGATGGAGACATAAAGTTCAAAGGATGAACAAAAGGGTGGGAAAGATTTTGCGCCGATGCGGAGCCACATGCGTCCGCCGCGAAGCCGCATGCGACCACCGCGCGGCCGATCGGATCTCCCGCCCGCCCCGAACCACCCGGAAAGACCAACGATGACCAACGAAGCAGCAGCAGCCGCGCCGGCGCACGGCGACCCGAACCGCGCCATGATCCACAACCCCATCCTCCCCGGCTTCAACCCGGACCCCAACATCTTCACCGACGACCGCCGCTACTACATCGCCGTCTCCACGTTCACCTGGGTGCCCGGCGTGCGCGTCTACGCCTCCAACGATCTGGTCGAATGGCGCTACGAGACCTCCGTGCTCGCCACCCCGGCGCTCGCCGACTTCGCCGGCCGCCCGGACAACATGGGCATCTGGGCGCCCATGATGACCTGGCACGACGGCCTGTACTACCTCATCTACACCGACGTCGCCACCACGCAGCGCCCGTTCGCCGACGCCGCCAACTACATCGTCACCGCCCCGGACATCCGCGGGCCGTGGTCCGAGCCCGTGTACGTCAACGGCTCCGGCTTCGACCCGTCGATCTTCTTCGACGACGACGGCGCGATGTACGTGGTCAACGAGCTGTGGGACTACCGCGTCGCCACGCACAACAAGTCCGCGGGCGTGGTGCTCCAGCAGGTCGACGCCCGCACGTTCGCGCCGATCGGCGAACCGCGCCGCATCTTCGACGGCACCGCGGCCGCCAAGACCGAGGCGCCGCACATCGTCCGCCACGACGGCTGGTACTACCTCATCACCGCGGAGGGCGGCACCGGCTCCGGACATCAGGTCACGGTGTGCCGGTCGCGCGGCGTCTGGGGGCCGTACGAGGTGGATCCCGCCAACCCCATGCTCACTTCCGCGGACGATCCGTCGCTCGAGCTGCAGTGCGCCGGCCACGGCAGCGTGGTGTCCACGCCGGACGGCGAATGGTACATGGCGCACCTGTGCACGCGTCCGCTCCGCGGCGGTCACGCGGTGCTGGGGCGCGAGGCGGCGCTGCAGCGCGTGACGTGGACCGACGACGGCTGGCTTCGGCTGGCGGGGTCTTTGGACGGTGCCGAGTCGCGCGGCGGCAACCATCCCGCGGTGGACGTGCCGGCCCCGCGTGCGTACCGCGGCGGCGGGGCGAGCGTCGTCACGTCGTTCGAGGACGACTTCTCCGGCGGTGCGCTGGACTTCGCCCGGTGGAACACGCCGCGCGAGCTGCCCGGCGACTGGCTCGCGGTGGGCGATGCGCGGTGCGGCGGCGATCACGAGGGTTGCGGCTGCGCCGCCGGTCTGACGCTCGCGCCGGGCGCCTCGCCGCAGTCCACGTTCGGCCAGCACATGGTGGCCACGCGCCAGACCGACTTCGCGTTCGAGGCGACCGTGACCCTCGACTACGTGCCGCACACGTATCTCGATATGGCCGGCATGCTGCTCTATCTCGACACCAAGCACTACCTGTTCCTCGCCGTGACGCGCGACGAGCGGCTCGACGGCAGGGGAGGGCCGGTGATCGCGCGGCTCATGGCGAACCACGGCGACACGTTCTCCGTCCTCGCGGACATGGAGCTCGATGCGGCCGGCGACGCGGCCCGCGCCGAGTCCGCGATTCTGGACGGGGGCGTGGGTGCCGCGAACGATACGGACGCTGCGAACGCTGCGGACGCTGCGGACGGTGCGGATGCCGCGGGCGACGAGATCGTCTCGGGCGGTACGATCGATTTGGATGTCGCGATCGCCGCGCTGAGCCACACGCTCACGATCCGCGTGGATCGCACCACGGCCTCCTTCGCCGTGGACGGACGCGAACTCGCGGGCGGCATCGACGTGACGTTCCTGTCCGGCGGATTCACCGGCGACTTCATCGCCCTGACCAACGTGGGCATGAACCGCCGCGGTGATGCGGTGGCCGCCTGCGATCCGCGCTCCCTCGCGCGCTTCCGCCGCTTCTCCTATCGCGCGCACTGACCGTCCCCATCCGATCCTCGCGTTGACCGTCATCCGATTCGCTCGCGCTGTGACACCGCTCGCGTGACCCGCGCGCTGCGATGCCGTGTCCGCACGATGAGCGGATCGGATGCGCGGTGGTCCGATCGGGTACACGGTGGTCCGATCGGGTGCGCAACGTCCCGACCGAGTGCCCCGATACCGACCACCCCCACGCAGATTTGGCAGATCTGACCATCCCGATCGCGCGCATTTTCGCATATTTGGCAGATCTGACCCCGGAGCGACGATTTTCGAGTTCCCCGAGGTCACTTCTGCCAAATCTGCGGATCGGCGTCCGATGCGCATGGTCGGATCTGCCCAATCTACAGGAGGCCGCACCCCGATGCAGAACGGTGCCGGCCGCTTCCGCCCAATCTGCGGGAAGCTGTGCGATGGATACACGGCAATGACGATCGGATCCGCGCAATTCGTGAGAATCCTCGCGCTGATCGTCCGCTGATCTTTTCCGCCGGCCGTTCGCGCAGACCATTGCTGCCGGACCTCTCCGCAGACCGTCGTCGCGCGCAACATCCTCGCAGATTTGGCAGAACTGACCATCCCGATCGCGCGCGTTTTCGCAGATTTGGCAGATCTGACCTCGGGGAGCTCGAAAATCGTCGCTCCGGGGTCACTTCCGCCAAATCTGCGGATCGGCGCCTAGCACGCGTGGTCATTTCCGCCAAATCTGCGAGGAACCGCACGACAGGTGCATGACGGTGACGATCGGATCTGACCAATTTGTGGAAATCCGCGCAACGGGACGTCCGATGTGCATGGTCGGATCCGTCCAATCCGCGGAAACCGCACGATGCGATCACGATGCGATAAATGCGCGAACAGGTGCCGGCCGTCTCGCCCAATCCGTGAGAATCCGCAGCGACGATGCCGCAGCGTCTCAGCGCGCGGGCGCCGCGGTGCTGCCGCGCTCGATCAGCGTGGGCGGCAGGATGGCGCGCTGTCCGGTAGCGGTATCCGGCCCGGCGCTCTGTTCGCCGTTCTGCGCGAAGATCATCTCCGCGGCGGCCATGCCCATGCGGCGCATCGGCCGGCTCACCGTGGTCAGCGGCGGCGTCATATACCAGGACGGGCGGATGTCGTCGTAGCCCACCACGGACAGGTCGTCCGGGATGCGCAGCCGCAGCTCGTACGCGGCCTGATAGACGCCCATCGCGATGAGGTCGGTCTGCGCCACGATCGCCGTGGGCCGCTCGCCCTCCGGACGCCCCAGCAGCTCGAGCGCCGCCGCGCGCCCGTGCTTGCAGGACGCCTTGGAGCGGATCACCATGTCGTCGCGCCGCGGGATGCCGGCCTCGTCCAGCGCGCTGCCGAATCCGTCGAGCTGCGCGTTCGCCCGCATCTCCGAGGGTTGCCCGGTGATCGTGGCGATGCGCGTGTGCCCGAGCGCGATGAGATGCCGCGCGGCGATGAGTCCACCGGTCCAGAAGTCGGTCTGCACGGCCAGGATGCCCTGCGCGGGCGGGTTGCCCCACGGGTCGAGCGAGACGCAGGGGATGCGCCGGGCCGTGAGCTTGGACACCACGGCGTCGGACGGGCTGGGCATCACCGCGATCACGCCCATCGCCTGATCCGTGATCGCGCGGTCCACCCACGACGACGACGTGTCCGCCGCACGCACCTCCACGCGCGCGTCGCGGTCGGCCACGGCGATGGAGATGCCCTGCAGCACGTCCGTCACCCAGAAGTGGTCGAACGCGGTGAACACCACCTCGATGATCCCGGAACGGTCCTCCTCCGCGATGTTCGTGCGCACGTACCCCAGTTCGCGCACCGCACGCTCCACGCGCTCGCGCGTCTCGTCGGCCACGTTGGAGCGTCCGTTGATCACCTTGGACACGGTGGCGATGGACACGTTGGCGGCCTGCGCCACGTCCTGCAGGCGCGTGCGTCCGTGCGACGAGCGAGGGGAGAGGGAGGACGATTGCTTCATGCCACACAGTATATAAGGCGGGTCCTATCCGACGATCTTTCGTGCGATGCCGTGCGATACTGTGCGATACCGTGCCTGCCGCGCGATTGGCCCGCCGCACGATGCCGTGCGACTCCGACCCCGCGATGCGCGCCCCGCCGTACCGAATCCTGCAATGGATGGCAACAAATCGACCCGGGCTATTGACTTTTCCGTACCATTGAGGTATGAGCGCAACGAAGCAAACCGATTCCGAATTCTGTGGCGACCTCAAGGCCGCCGCCCGCGACGCCAGCACCGGGTTCATCCGCACCTGCGGCGAGGGCATCAAGGGCCAGCACGACTACATCGCCGAGATCCCGGAGAAGACCGGGCTGGACACGATCGTCCTGGCGCCCGGCGACATGGTGTGCGTGGCCGCCCGCCCGATCAAGGCCGGCGAGACCGTCACCGTGGACGGCCACGACCCGCTGACCGTCCTCAACGACGTGCCGCGCGGCCACAAGATCGCCCTCCAGGACATCCCCGAGGGCACCAACGTGGTCAAGTACGGCTTCGCCATCGGCCGCGCCAGCCAGCCCATCAGGCGCGGCGAATGGGTCCACACCCACAACATCAAGACCAATCTGGGCGCCAACCTGGACTACACGTACGAGCCCACCGACGACACCGTCAAGCCCGGCCACCCCACCACCACGTTCATGGGCTACCGCCGCGCCAACGGCAAGGTGGGCATCCGCAACGACCTGTACATCGTGCCCACCGTGGGCTGCATCGACGGCCTGTGCGACACCATGGCCCGCTCGTTCCGCGCCCTGCACCCGGACAACGGCAACTTCGACTCCGTGATCGTGGCCCGCCACCCGTACGGCTGCTCGCAGCTCGGCGGCGATCTGGTCTGGACGCAGGAGACCCTGCGCGGCATCGCCGAGCACCCCAACGCGGGCGGCGTGCTGCTCGTGGGCCTCGGCTGCGAGAACAACCAGATGAGCCTCATGAAGGAGGGCATGCACGAGTACGTGCCCGAGCGCACCCGCTTCATGATCTGCCAGGAGATGGAGGACGAGTTCGAGACCGCCGCCGACCTGCTCGAGGAGCTCAACGACGCCGCCGCGAACGACGTGCGCGAGCCCATCCCCATGAGCGAGCTCAAGGTGGGCGTGGAGTGCGGCGGCTCCGACGGCATGAGCGGCATCACCGCCAACCCGCTCGTCGGCCGCTTCGCCGAGTGGGTCACCTCCCAGGGCGGCTCCGTGATCCTCTCCGAGGTGCCGGAGATGTTCGGCGCCGAGACCGTGCTCATGTCCCAGGCGCGCGACGAGGGCGTGTTCCACGACGTGGTCCGCCTCATCAACAAGTTCAAGGACCACTTCCGCAAGTACGGCGAGGTCATCTCCGACAACCCGTCCCCGGGCAACAAGGCCGGCGGCATCACCACGCTGGAGGACAAGTCCCTCGGCTGCATCCGCAAGGGCGGCAAGTGCGAGGTGGAGGACGTCCTGTGGTACGGCGAGCGCCTGCGCCGCAACGGCATGAGCCTCATGGAGACCCCCGGCAACGACATGGTCTCCACCACCGCCATGGCCGCCGCCGGCTGCCAGATCATCCTGTTCACCACCGGCCGCGGCACCCCGTTCGGCTGCTTCGTGCCCACTCTCAAGGTGGCCACCAACACGCCGCTCGCCACCAAGAAGCACCGCTGGATCGACTTCAACGCCGGCCGTCTGCTCGACGAGCCCGCCTCCGTGGTGGACGAGGACTTCCGCGAGCTCGTGCTGCGCACCGTGGACGGCGCCCGCGCCAACAACGAGCGCAACGCGATGCAGGGCGTGGTCATCTTCAAGGACGGTCCCACCGAATAACGAAAGGCCACACGCGTACGATGTCGTTATTCCTGCGCGATGGTGCGGAACGACGACTGACGCCGTCGCAAGCCCCGGTCCCCGCGGCCGGGGCTTTCGCATGCAACACGGTGCCTGTAGGATAGCGTGTCGAGTCGTGCGCGGACGCACGCAGACCGGCAAACCGGCAAGACAGCAAAGGGAGAAGGAGCCCATGCAACTGTTCAGAACCAAGTCCGTCGAGCAGACCATCGCGGAGACGGACGACAAGGACCGCAAGCTCAAGCGCACGCTGGGCGCGTGGGACCTCGCCATCATGGGCGTGGCCGTGGCCGTGGGCGCGGGCATCTTCTCCGTGGGCGCGCAGGCCGCCGCCTACCATGCGGGCCCGGCCGTGATCATCAGCTTCCTCATCGCCGGCGTGGTGTGCGGCGCGGCCGTGATGTGCTACGCCGAGTTCGCGTCGATGATCCCGGTGGCCGGTTCCGCCTACACGTTCACGTACACCACGGTGGGCGAGATCATGGCGTGGATCATCGGCTGGGACCTCATCCTGGAGATGCTCATGGCCGGTTCGGTCATCTCCAAGTACTGGGGCGTGTACCTCAACGACTTCTTCGGTCTCATGGGCTGGGACCTCAACACCAACATCACGCTGTTCGGCGGCTTCAACTTCGACGTGGCGCCGCTGATCATCGTGGCGTTCTTCACGGTGCTGCTCGTGTTCGGCACCAAGCTGGGCGCGCGCGTGGACGGCGCGATGACCGTGCTGAAGATCGCCATCGTGTTCTTCGTGGTGATCGTGGGCTTCTTCTACGTGAAGGCCTCCAACTACACGCCGTTCATCCCGCCGAGCGAGCCTGCCTCCTCCGTGCAGGGCGCCTCCGTCGTCACCGGCGTGTGGACGCAGCCGCTGTGGCAGTGGATGACCGGCATGACCCCGTCCATCTACGGCGTGCCCGGCATCCTGTCCGGCGCGGCGCTGGTGTTCTTCGCGTTCATCGGCTTCGACGTGGTGGCCACCGCGTCCGAGGAGACCAAGAACCCGCACCGCAACGTGCCGCTCGGCATCGGCGTGGGCATGCTGCTCATCATCGTCATGTACATGCTCGTGGCCATCGTCACCACCGGCATGGTGAGCTACAAGGAGCTGGCCGCCGCGGACAGCCCGTCGCTGGCCACCGCGTTCGAGATCGTGGGCGCCACGTGGGCCGCGAAGGTGATCAGCTTCGGCATCGTGCTGGGTCTGGCCACCGTGGTGATGGTGCTGCTGCTGGGCCTGACGCGCATCGTGTTCGCCATGAGCCGCGACGGTCTGCTGCCGCGCGGGCTGTCCCGCACCGGCCAGCACGGCACCCCGGCCGTGCTGCAGATCGCTGTGGGCGTGGTGGTGGCGCTGGTGGCCGCCTGCTTCGATATCGGCGTGCTGTCCGACATGGTGAACATCGGCACGCTGTCCGCGTTCACGCTGGTGGCCGTCTCCATTCCGATCATGCGCGCCAAGCGCCCGGAGCTGCCGCGCGCGTTCAAGATGCCGGGCAACCCGTGGGTGCCGATCCTCATCGCGCTCGCGAACTTCTGGCTCATGATCAACCTGTCCGTGCTCACGTGGGTGCGTTTCCTGGTGTGGCTGGTGCTGGGCTTCGCGATCTACTTCGGCTACAGCTACCGCCATTCGCGTCTGGGGCGCGGCGATCTGACCGGCGACATCTCCGACGAGGTCGCCTCCGCGCTGTGACGTGACGCGCTGTGACGACGGCTCCCTTCCCGCCGAGGAGGGGAGCCGTCGCGCGTATCGGGCGACGCATGGCGCGATGGTAGGGCGAGACCCGCGAGTATGGTGGGCCCTAACTGTGTCGTGTCATCAATTGCGGTAAGGAGATCATCATGCCATACGTCGTTGCCCAGCCGTGCGTGGACGTGCGCGACAAGGCCTGCGTGGACGAGTGCCCGGTCGACTGCATCTACGAGGGCAAGCGCTCCCTGTACATCAACCCCAACGAGTGCGTGGACTGCGGCGCGTGCGAGCCCGTGTGCCCCACCGAGGCGATCTTCTACGAGGACGACCTGCCGGACGAGTGGGCGTGGTACAAGGACGCCGCCGTGGAGTTCTTCGCCGAGGTGGGCGATCTGGGCGGCGCATCCGCTGCCGGTCCCATCGGCAAGGACCCGGCTCAGGTGGAGGCCCTGCCCCCGCAGAACCAGGGCTGAGCTTAGCCGAACCAATCCGAACGAACCGGTGCCGCACCGGCGCCGCACCGAACCACCGAACCTACCGAAAGCCGTCGCACATGGGATTCCAACCGTTCTCGTCACCCTACGACTGGTCGCGCATCGCGCGCTTCAAGCGGACCGCGCAGGCCGTGCCCGGTGGCATGGCGGACTTGTCGGTAGGCTCCCCGGTGGACCCGGTGCCCGCGTCCGTGCGCGAGGCGCTCGTCGCCGCGGCCGACGCGCCCAATGCGCACGGCTATCCGGTGACCGCGGGCACCGCGGACCTGCGCGCGGCGATCGGGGAGTGGTTCCGCCATCTGCGCGGCGTGGATCTGGATGCGGTGGGCGCGCGCGTGGTGCCCACGGTCGGCTCCAAGGAGGCGGTGGCGCTCATGGCGTCCCTGCTGCATCTGGGCGAGGGCGACGTGGTGGTGCAGCCGCGCGTCTCCTATCCCACGTACGAGATCGGCACGCAGCTGGCCGGCGCCACGGTGCTCAAGGTCGATGACGTGGCCGACGTGGATTCGTGGGCGCGAATCCCGGGCGTCAAGGCCGTGTGGGTGAATTCGCCGTCCAATCCGTCCGGCGAGGTGCTGGATGCCGTGCAGCTCAAGCGCATCGTGGATGCGGCGCGCAGCATCGGCGCCGTGGTACTGTCCGACGAGTGCTATGCGCTCATGGAGTGGTCCGGTGCCGGCGACGACGCCGTCTCCAGCGCCACCAACGAGCCGGCCGACGCGGGCGCGTACAGTCTCACGGCCGCGCCCTGCGCCCTGTCGCCCGCAGTGTGCGATGGACGAGCCGACGGCGTGCTCGTGCTGTATTCGCTGAGCAAGCAGTCCAACATGGCCGGCTACCGTACCGCGTTCATCGCCGGCGACGCCGCGCTCGTGACGCCGATGATCGACTATCGCAAGCAGATCGGGCAGATCATCCCCGGCCCGGTGCAGGCGGCCATGGCCGCGGGACTGCGCGACGTGGCCGCCGTGCGTGGGCAGTGGGAACGCTACCGCGCCCGTCTGGAGCGTCTCGTGGGGGCGCTGCGCGTCTATGGCTACGATGCCGCCATGCCCGCCGGCGCACTGTACGTGTGGGTGAGGGCGAAGTCCGGCGACTGCTGGACGGACATGGCCGATCTTGCCGCGATCGGCGTGGTGCCGAGCCCCGGGGAGTTCTATGCGGCGCCGTCCCATCTGCGCTTCGCCGCCACCGCGTCGGACGAGACGATCGAACTGGCCGCCGCGCGTCTGGAGGCCGCCCGCGCCTAGGTCGATATCGGGCGTTGGCAACAATCGGCAAGGGGTCCGCTTCGGCCCCGTTCCGGCGGCTATACTGGCCTCCAACGATGGAACACTGAAACACGGCGATGTGGCATGGAACGTCACAGGGGGGGCGACGATGTCCGAGGCGGGGAGCGCGCATGGCGGCGTCACCCTGGGCATCGTGGACAACGATGCGATGGTGCTGCGGTTCCTGAACCGCCTGTTCGCCCCGGAGACGGTCCCCATCCGCGTGCTGTGGACGGTGGACAACGGCGCCGCCGCGCTGGACCTGTGCGGGAACGCCGCCGACCGTCCGCAGGTGGTGCTCACCGATCTGGCGATGCCGCACATGGACGGCATGCAGCTGGCGAAGGCGCTGCACGTCCGGCATCCCGATCTGCGCATCGTGGCCATGGCCGGATTCCGCATCACCCAGACGCCGGAGGAGCTGCATGCTGCGGGCATCGGCGCCGCGGTGGGCAAGGACGTCGACCCGCTCAGGCTGGTGCACGTCATCGGCGCCGCGGCCGGCGACGACGCGGTGGCGCATTGGGATCCGAATTCTGGGGCGTGGCGGACGGCGCGCTCGCCGCTGACCGGGACCGAGACCGCGGTGCTCCGCATGTACGCGGAGGGGAAGACCACGAACGCCATCGCCCACCAGCTCGGCATCAGCGTCTCCACGGTCAAGGTGCATCTGCGCGGCAGCTACGCCAAACTGGGCGTCTCGTCCCGTCCCGAGGCCGTGGCGAAGTGCGTGCGCGAGGGGCTCATCTGAAGGGACGCGCCCGGGGAGAACGTTCCGCGAGTCGTTGACGGCGTCGAAACGCCGTGCTCCATAGAATGAGGCTCAGTGAGTTGGTCGAAGGAGATCCGCCATGGACACGCAACGCGTCACGCTGGGCATAGTGGACAATGATCCGTTCGCGCTCAGGATGCTCGCCGAACTGTTTCGCAGGTCGTCCGCGCCCATAGCCGTGCGCTGGGCCGCGCAGAGCGGGCTGGAGGCGCTCTCGCTGTGCGAGGATCCCGCATCCCTGCCGCAGGTGGTGCTCACGGATATGTCCATGCCCGTCATGGACGGCGTGCGGCTGTCCGCGGAGCTGCACGCACGGCATCCGGGAACGGCCGTGGTGGGCATGACCGCCTTCCGTGTGGAACACACCGAGGAGGAGCTGCGGCGCGCGGGCATGGTCGGCGTGGTGTACAAGGAACGGCCCACGGACGAGCTGATCCGCGTCATCGGCAGTGCCGTGGGGAACGAGACGCTCATGCGGTGGGGCGGTCGCGCGCAGGGCGCATCCGCGGTCCGCCTGACCGAGACCGAGCTGACGATACTGCGCCTGTATGCCGCGGGTCTCACCGTCAAGGCGGTCGCCCGCAGACTCGGCAGAAGCGAGACCACGGTGAAGACCCATATGCGCAGCATCTATGCCAAGCTCGGCGTGAATTCCCGCGCGGAGGCGGTGGCGTATTGCGTGAGGGAGGGGCTGATCGATTGAGCGGGATACTGCGGCGGTACGGGCGGCACAAGGCGATGACGCTCGGGAGCCTGTTCGGCGTGGTCTACTATGTGCTGCAGCTGCCGATGAGCCCCATCACGGACGTGCAGTCCGGCGTTGCCGGCGTGTACTATCTGGCGGCGGTGCTGCTGCTGCCGTTGTATCCGGTTGCCTGTTCCACGGCGCTGTGCGCGTTGAGCGTGGCGACTTCATTGATTCCCCTGGTATTCGGTGGACCGCAGGCGTACGCCGGTGTGTGGTTCGCCCTGGGCGTGCTGGGATTCATGGGAACGCCGCTGTACGCCGTGGCATGCATGCTGGCAACGGTGCTTTCCATCAGTACGGACATCGTCCTGCATTTCTGGGACAAGCCGGGCGCGCTCCCGTCGCTCATAGGCATCGACTCCACGTATCTCATCGCTCTGGTGCTGGGGTTCGGCGTAAGGAAGTGGGGCGAACGGCAGTCGCGTCTTGCCTCGCAGCAGGCCGCCTACGAGCGGCAGCAGGAGCAGCTGCGTCTGCTGCACAGCGCGCATGACTCCATCGCGGGCAAGCTCGCCGGTGCCATGATGGTGTGCCGGCTCCATGGTGACGGATCCTCGGACGCACGGGATTGGAGCACGGTGGAACTGCTGCTGCAGCAGGCGCTGCACGAGCTGCGCGAGAACATCATCAATCCCGCCAAGCTGAGCGTCGCGCCGTCGCAGCGCCAGGTCACGACGGCGGGAGACGTTGCCCTGAGATTCCACAACACCGTGGGGGAGATCGAGGCGACGATGCGTCTGCTGCATTTCCGGGGAGGCATCGCCGTCTCGGGACCGGTGAATGCGGTTTCCGCGGACAAACTGGCCGTATGCGTCGATCTGCTGCGCGAGATCCACACCAACATCATCCGGCATGGGATTCCCGGCCCGTATGCGACGACGGTGACGTTCGGCGATGACGTGACCGATGACGACGTGACGGTGCACATCGTATCCACCAATCTCACCGAGGAGCGTCCGGACGAGACGGGTGCCGATTCGGGAATGGCGCTGATGCGCCAGTCGATCGCGCCCTACCACGGGACCGTCTCACACGCCGTCGAGGACGGCGAATGGACCATCGCCATCACGTACTGAGCATCCGCAGTTCCGCTCCGCATCATGAGATGATAACGGGCTTCGTCAATGGGCTGCGTCTGGGTTGCACAGCGAGGACGGTCACCGTCATCGAACCGGACACCGGGGGCGGAGTCGTATTCAACAACGACGGCACGTATCTTGATCATCTGTCCAAACGTGGTACACGGAACCGTCGAGTGTCCTCTCCTCCGTTGCTACGATGGAATCATAATGGCGGGTCAACGCGGACCAGCCAAGGAAAGGAAGACTTCGATGAACATTCATACCGTCTCATCCGTCAATCGTTTCTCATGCAGAGCGATCGCATCAGTCGTTTGTCTCGTCGCGATCTCTGGTTTGTCTGCGTGCGGCGGTTCCACTCCGTCCGGATGGAGTGCACCCACCTACGACACTTCGACCATCACGAAGCACATACCCGAAGGCAAAAACACCGACGACGTGTCGGGCACCGTCCCCAATCCCAAACCTGCGGGATACGATGAGACCTACGCCAAGGTTACGGATCCTACTGTGCGAAGGATCTTCGAGGACGGCAAGGTCACCTATGGCGAGGTGGCTGAGGGCAATGCCCTGCTGGAAGCGTGCTTGGGCTCTAAGGGGTTCTCCACTAGTGCCGACGGTGCCACCATCGCACCCTCCGATATCGGCAAGGCAGACGCACTGTCCGACGCCATATTCGATTGTACGGAATACGGACCTACCTATCAGTGGATTCGGATGATGGAATTCATTCCGAATGCGTCATAGCTGGCATCGCAAAGAGACTGAAGCCGATGCCTGCTGGTTTCGAAGGGGTCAGATCTGCATACGCGGATGTGACCCCTTCGAACAATACGGTTGCGTCTGTTTGCGTGTCGATGGTGAGCTGTCGTTGATTAATCGCAAAAAGGTCCACAAAGCCATTTGACCGGATCTGGACATGGGCAACTGTTGCCGTAAATCTGGATGGCAGGTTTAGTTGCCGGCAAAGATGTAGTGGCACAAGGAAAATTAATGATAATGATACTTATAATTGCGATAAGAGCTTTCATGATACTCCTTTTGTGACGATGCCCATATATTGCTTTTTATCTCAGTAAAGGTGTTTCAGCCAAAACCGCCCGTTCGTAGTAGGCGAATCCGTTGCCTCCTTCGGCTTGTCCTTATAATATAACACATAACGGCAACGTTGCCGTTGGTGCACCTTTATACAATGCAGTATTTATAACGCATAATAGGAGGACAATATGATAAGAAAACCGGGTCAACGCATAGCCGCAACCCTTGTGGCATGTATCGTATTCGTGGGCTGTATGCCCGTGTATGCCTTGACGGCATTCGCGGCAGATCGTTCAGCGGAATGGCAGATCCACACAGAGAATGCGCCGTGGAGCGGATTCTACGGCTTCGTTGATGAAGACCGCTCCCGTGGAATAAACGGGTATTTCTCTCGGCATTGGATGCATGGATGGAATGCTAATGGTGAATATGGCCGATCGATGGGAAAGTGGATGGCTCCCGGAGAGGATTCGCGCGCTCCTCGCCTGAGCTATGACTACACCATCGGTGGCTATTTCGGTGATTTTAATCTCGATATGTAGTTCAATGCGTGTGAAATACTCGGATTGTATTACATGGAAATTCAATTAAGAAAGGAACAATCATGACAATCGTAACACGTTGCAAGAAGACCGTCGCAGCTCTTCTTGCCTGTGCCTTGGGAATCGGCGTTGCTGCCATTCCTGCCACCAGTGCTGTCGCTGGGACGAACAATTTGACCGTGATGTCCTATAAATATTACTGGATGGATCCTGGAATCGGTGAAGTGCACTGGCAGTATTGCATGGCATATGTTGGTTTTAAGTCAAGGCATCGTATCAGGTATAATCTTCCCGATGGTAGATATGGATTTAAAACCGATTCTGAGTATCGTAGTTTTGGAGTTCGGTCAACTGCTGGGCATAATCTTCTGGGCGGTCAAGATGAGTCATGGGGGGATTTCATTAGCAGTTGAGTGATAATGATTTCGAGCATGGTGGAGATTGATGCTGATTGTCGTGGTAGATATATTCATGGCAATCAGTATCAATTTCCTAATTGATTGCGCAAGGATCTTCTTTGGAGAGGGAGTATGCAATGTTCTCATTGTCTAGGCGACGTGGCGGGCATTATCGATCGGGTTTCATGGTGCTCTGTATAATACTGATGCCGCTATGTGCATGCGGGTTTTCTGATGCATCATCCTCCGACGATGGTCCTGCTGTAGATCCGAGTCATCCATATGCCCTTGAGTTCAGGAATTCCTATGCACGTGCAACGAATCCGCTGGTGAAGGGTATGCTGAGGGACGGAGAGATATCCGAGGCCGAGATCAATGAATTTGCCGACGTGTTCGCGCAGTGTATGTCGGATAAGGGACTTGACTGGTCGTGGTCCAACGGCGAAGGTGAGACGATATTGCTCGGCAAGGATTCCAATATAACGACTGAACAGATGCTTGAACGTGAGCAGCAATGTTATGATGAAACGGATTACATGAATATTATGCCTCTGTATACATCGATTAATGGTTCAAATCCGAATAATCTGAGTTCGGATGATTTCAATAAGCAGGTTCTGCAGTGCCTCAAGGACAATGGTCTTATCGACAGAGATTTGGATCCCGATTATTTCCTTTCATTCTATTCGGCTCCTGGTGGCTTTAATAGCTCTGAATATAAGCGATATATCACACCGTTGCAGGATGAGCATGACCCGGGATATGATGCCGCCAAGTCGGAACGATTCTGGCAATGTGTTGATGATCCGATGAGTATAAGGAAGTAGTTAGATTGTTTTATATGATCAGGTGAGTGTGATTTCTTGAGTAAGGAGTTTGGTATGTGTGGGCGGTCATTGCTTTCATTTGGTTATGTTAGGTTTGCCTGTGCTGTACTATTCCTTGTGGTGATATTGGCTCCTCTTGTTGCCTGTGAAAGCGAGAATAGTGAGGGGCTTTCCATCGCTGCGGACAATCCATACGCCGCGGAGTTCATGAAGAACTACGATGAATCGACTAATCCATTGGTGAAAGGAATTCTCAAGGACGGTGTGATCACTGAGGCGGAGATGAGTGAGTTTGCGGATGCGATGAGCACATGCGTGTTCGACGCCGATCCAAGACTCAGGTGGTCGTGGACGGAGGATGGCGGGGAAAGCCTTCATGCGGATGCCGGCGTCGAAGTCGTCGCCGAGCATTCCAATGCGGTGATGCAGCAATGCTATGAAAAGACCGATTACATGCACATCATGCCATTGCATGATTTTATTTCCAATAATCCGGATAATCTCAGTGCCGACGAATACAACACCAAGATTCTGGAATGCATGAAATCGCATGGACTCATTGACAAGAACATGGATCCAGATTACTTCCTGTCGTTCTACTCCGCTCCGGGGGGTACTGAAACACCTGAATACAAGAAATATCTTGGGCCATTGACCGATGAGCATGATCCCAACTACGATTCGGCTAAATCCGAGCGATTCTTCCAATGCATGACGGATCCGCTCGGATTGAAGCAATGATCATCCGCATGTTCGTTCGTGATGTTGATGCATTCGAGTGTTCGGTCATTGACGGATATGCTGGCAACATACGGCGGGCAACGAGGTTTTGCTGGAAAGGGCGACATGATGAGGAAGCATGATGCACGCGGTTTTTCTCCGCGTTTCCGTAGGGCATGCGCCGTTGTGGCCTTCGTTGCCGTTGCGGCATCGTCGGCGTGCGGACCGTCCGCCTCTCCCGGTAGGAATGCCTCGGACGGTTCCGGTCTGCCGTGGCCGTGGAATGATGGGGACGCCCGCAGTCGCATCGTCTGGATCGTACCTGATCCCGCGCCGGACGCCTACCGTGAGGCATATGAGACCGCCGTCGATCCCGTCGTCAGGCAGGCCTTCGCGGACGGTCGTCTCACGCCTCAGGAATCCAAGGCGATACAGGCCAGAAGCAGGGAACTGCAGAACGCGTGTCTTGCCCGGCAGGGAATCATCGTCAGTGACGATCCGAATGTGTCCGACCGCTGGGACGATGCCCATCAGGACCGAGTCGGCGAAGGCATGGACAAGGAACAGCAGCTCTGCGGCGAAAGCGCGTCCGAGAACCCCGCCGCATACGACTACATGCGCATCAACAAGGCGCTCGAGCCGTATTGGCGTCCCTATGCCGTGGATGGGGACCAGAGCAAGCTTCCCGACCCTGCCTACTGGGAGATCGGGCCGGAACCGTCCGGGGAGTCGAGCTCCGCCGCGCAGGGAACCGAGTCCGCAGACTGAGGCGCGCCGCCCGTTCGTGGTAGGGGACACGCCGAAGCGATGCGGGGAACGGCCTATAGGCTGAAACCATGAGCGGGGCGACGTGGCCCCGCCCGCCGATGCTTGGGAGGAAGGCTCATGATGAGCGTCATGCAGGGGAATGCCGGAAGGACGGCGCGTGGACGCCGCACAGGGGCGGTCTTCGCGAAGCTGCGCGCTGCGGCGGCATGTGCCGCGGCGGTCGCCGCGCTCGCGGCATGCGGATCGGCGCCCACCGCCGAATCCACCGACGAGACCGCCGCGGCGACGAACCCGTCGCCCGCGGTGCCGCAGACGGCCACGCCGTACACGCCCACCGAGCCGGAGGACGACGTCAACCGCGTGTGGGTCACCGTGCCGGACCCGCCGCCCGCGGGATACGAGGAGGCGCTGGCCAGGACCACCGATCCGCGCGTCCGTGCCATCTTCGACGACGGCCAGGTCACCATCGCGGAGGAGCGCATGGCCAACAACCTCAAATACGACTGCTACGCCGCCGCGGGCATCGTGGTGGACCTCAAGGCCGCGGTGCCGATGCAGTGGGACGGGGCTCACGCGAACAACAGCTACAAGGAGCTGAGCGAGGCCGTGCGGACGTGCGGGCACACCGGTCCCACGGACGAATGGATGACGCTGATCAACATCCTCGTGCCGCACTGACGGCGGCACATGGGGAGCGTCGTGCGAACGGCCGCACGGGAACGACACGCGGACGAGGGAGGTCATCATGGCATGGAGCATCCGCAAGGCACGCAAGGCCGGCAAGGACGCCGGCGTGGGCATGGGCAACAACGGCAAGGCCGATCATGGGCGTGGCCGCGGCGCGCAGACGCGGTCCGGCACGCCCGTCGCGACGTCGGTGATCGCCGCGCTCGTGGCGGCGGCCCTCGCCGTGGGCGTGGCCGGAGGATTCCTGCTCACCCGTTCGCGCATCCCGGACGCGGTGGTCTCCTCCACGGACCCGGGCGTGCTCAGGGCCACCGAGGGACAGTACGACGACCCGCTCAACGTCTCCGTCACCATGACCACCGGAGCCGGGCAGACCATTGCCTCGCCGACCGCCGGCGTGGTCACGTCCACCACCTGCGCGCCCGGCGCGACGCTCGACTCCGGCGGCAGCCTCATCGCCGTGGACGGCACGCCCGTGCTCGCCCTGCACACCGCCGTGCCCCCGTACCGCGCCCTCAAGCCCGGAGACAAGGGCACGGACGCCGCCGCGCTCAACGCCGAGCTGCGCCGCCTCGGCCAGGACGCCCCGGACGGTGATGCGGTGACGCAGGCCACCGTCGCCGCGTTCAACGCCGTGGCCAAGGCCGTCGGCGCCGCGACCGTTACCAAGGACGCCGGCTGGGTCATCCCCTCCACCGCCGCCGCATGGATGGAACGCGAATCCGTCACCGTCGCGTCGTGCCCCGCCGCGCTGGGCGCCACCGTCACGCCGGGCGAGCCGCTGATCGTGGCCGCCGGCGTGCCGCAGCCCGCCGCGGTGAGCATCGCCGAGCAGCCCGGCACCGAGGGCGCGCGCTCGCTGCAGGTGGACGACCGACGCTTCCCGCTCGCCGCCGACGCCACGCGGATCGACGACCGGACCGTGCTGGACGCGATCCTCGCCTCCGGCGCGTACCGTCAGGCGCAGGCCATGGCGAACGCCGGCATGGGCGGGTCGTCCGCGGGAGGAACCGGGGCTTCGAGCCTGACGGTCACGCTCAAATGGACGCTGGACGCGCCCATCGCCACATGGACCGTCTCGCCGTCGTCCCTGTACGACGTGAGCCGCGCGCAGGCGTGCCTGGTCTCCGACGGCAGGCCCACGGCCGTGCGCATCGTCGCCTCCGAACTCGGCAAGACCATGGTGAGCGTGGACTCCGGGGCCGCGCTGGGCGAGGTGCGGATACGACCGGACGGAGGTGCGTCATGCCGCTAGTCGAATCGGTGCCGGTGCCGCCGCCGGTGCAGGCGCGATCCGTCGCCGTGGATGGCGTCGCGGATGCCGCCTCGGATGCCGCCGCGAACGAGCCGCTGGTCATCCTCGACGGCGTGGGCCACGCGTTCAACGCCGCCACGCGCCTGTTCCGGGGACTGACCATCACGCTGCTGCCGCGGCACGTGTACGCGCTGGTGGGTCCGTCCGGCTCCGGCAAGAGCACGCTGCTGTCCATCATCGCCGGATGGGAGAGACCGTCCGAAGGCACCGTGACGCGAGAACGCGTACGCAAGGTGAGCTGGGTGTTCCAGAACCCGCACGGCGTGGCGCGCCGCACCGCGCTCGACCACGTGGCGCTGCCGTACCTCGCGCAGGGCTACGCGCCGGACGAGGCCGAACGACTCGCCATGGAACAGATGGACGTGTTCGGACTGCACGATCTGGCACGTCGGCGCTTCCAGGAACTCTCCGGCGGCGAGGCGCAGCGGCTCATGCTGGCGCGCGGCGTGGCCACCTGCGCCGACCTGCTGCTGGTGGACGAGCCCACCGCGCAGCTGGACGTGCACACCGCGGACACCGTCAACGCCCGGCTGGGCGCCCTCTCGCGCGACGGCATGATCGTCGTCATCGCCACGCACGACCATCGCACGCGCGACGCCGCCACCGACGTCATCGATCTGGAGGACTACCAATGAGCGGGCGGCACGTGGGATGGCGGGCCATCGGGCGCGAGGCGTGGCGCGACGTCATCTCCGGAACCGCCCGTACCGCGCTGTGCACGCTGCTGCTCGCGCTGTGCATGGCGCTGCTGGCCGGCGCCGACTACCTGACGATCGCAGGACTCACCGCCAAGGCGCGCGCATGGGTGGACGCCGGCGCCTCCACGTACGTGCTCACGCTGCGCAGTGGCATCGACGGCGCCGCATGCGACCATCTGGTCTCGCTCGACGGCGTGCAGGCCGCCGGCGCCACCCGTCAGGTGGACACCCGCATGACCTTCGCCACGCTGCCGTCCACCGGCATCCCCATGGTGGAGGCCACGCCCGGCTTCCTCGGCGTGTTCGACGAGGCGTACGGCGCCGCCGGAACGGAGACGGGCCGCGCGGACGGCCACGCCGCGGACGCCTCCACCGGCGGCATGGGCGTGCTGCTCTCCAGGACCGTGGCCGACCAGCTCGGCGCGCGTGCCGGCGATCGGCAGCAGCTCGCGGACGGACGCGAGGTGACCGTGCGCGACGTCTACCGCTATGACGACGACGGACGCGAATCCGGCTACGGGTACGCCGTCGTGGTGCCCATGAACGACGACTCGCCGTACACCTCCTGCATCGTGCGCACTTGGCCCACGCCCGTCGGCATCGAGACGCTCCTGCGCACCGCGATCGTCACGTCGTACTCGGCGGGGGACAAGCCCCGCGTCGCGCAGCTCAACGCTTCGCTCGGCCGCGTGGCCCCCGCCACGGACGACTACGCCGGCCGCGCCACGGCATGGACGCCGTGGATGATGCTCGTCCTGTCCGCCGCGCTCGGCTTCGCCATGACGCGTGCGCGCCGTTTGGAGCTCGCCAGCTCGCTGCACGCCGGATACCCCAAGCCGGCGCTGACGGCGCAGATCCTGCTGGAATCGTGCGCCGCGTTCCTGCTGGCGGCCTGCGCGGTCTCGCCGCTGTTCGCCTACGTGGTGCTCGACGCTCCGGGCGCGGACCTCATGCCCGTGCTCGACGCGCTGGCGCGCGTCCCTGCCGCGGGATTCGCGGGGCTTCTGGCGGGCACGGCGTTCGCACTGCTGCTCACGCGGGAGCGGCAGCTGTTCAACTACTTCAAGCGGCGGTAATCATCTGCGGTCGTTTGCAGACCGTCCGTTCGCGGTTTTGGCCGCTCACAGTCCCAAGCTGGCGGCGCCGCTGCCGAACCGCGCGCGCACCGCGTCCAGCGCCTGCTCCGCGCGGCTCAGGCGCTGCGGCTTGGTGGCGCCGTCGCCGGGACGTCGCTCGGCGGCGTCGCGCTCCTCGATGAGGTCGTCGAGCGAAGGCTGGACCGCCGTCTGCGCGGCCTCCTGCAGGCCGCTGGCGCTCACGCCGGCAAGACGGACGAGGCGGGGGAGCGGCTCGTCCTGCGCGCCGCCGACCGTGCCGCCGCCGCCCGCGCCGCCGTTGCCGTCGCCTCCGTCCTCGGGCATGTCCAGCATCGCGCGCAGCAGCCGCGTCGCCTCCGGCAGCATCGCGCTGGCGGTGCTGAACGGCTGCTCCAGCGTATGCGCGCGCGTCCGGTAGCTCAGGTCCGCGAACCGCAGCTTCACCGTGAGCGTGCGCGCCGTAAGCCCTTTGCGGCGCAGGGTGCCGGCCACGTCGTCGCACGCCCAGCGCAGCAGGTCGCGCACCTGACGCATCGATCGCGTGTCCTCGCGGAACGTGCGCTCGGCGCCCACCGACTTCTCCGGCGTGTACGGCGTCACCGCGCGGTCGTCCATGCCGCGCGCCGCCATCCACAGGCCGTGCGCCGCCAGCGCCGAGCCCGTGGCCCGCGCGAGCGTCGCCTCGTCCATCGCCGCCAGATCCGCCACCGAGTTCACGCCCCACGCGTTGAGCCGCTTCTCCAGCGAAGGGCCGATGCCGGGGATGCCGCGCAACGGCATCATCTGCACGAATTCGGCGTGACGCGCCAGCGGGATGAGCAGCATGCCGTCCGGCTTGGCGTTGGTGGACGCCATCTTCGCCACCAGCTTGTTGCCGGCGATGCCCACCGAGCAGGTCACGTGGAACCGCCGCGCCACCTCGGCGCGGATCCACGCGCCGATCGCGCTCGGACGCTCCCACCGCGTGAGCGCCGCCGCCACGTCCATGTACCCCTCGTCCACGGAGACCTTCTCGATGCGGTCGGTCACCTGCTCCAGCACCTCCGCGAAGATGCGGCGCGACCGTTCGCGGTAGTACGCCATGTCCACCGGCAGGAACACGCCGTCCGGGCACAGCTGGCGCGCGCGGGCGGACGGCATGGCCGAGTTGATGCCGTAGCGCCGCGCCTCGTAGCTCGCCGCGGACACCACCGAACGGGGGCCGGTGCCGATGATCACCGGGCGCCCCCTCAGCTCCGGATGCCGCGCCACCTCCAGCGAGGCGTAGAACGCGTCCATGTCGATGTGCAGCACCGTGCAGCCGGACTCGTCGTGTCCCCAGTCCCTCTTGGCGGCTGCCAGCCTCGGTGCGGTGCTCATGCGGCCATCGTAGCGCCTCGGGGTTGCGGGGTGGGGCGCGGATGGAGACATGGGTCGGTTGCGCGGTCGGAGTACGCGGATGGAGCGGCGCGCGAGTCGGTGCGTACGTCGGCGCGCAAGGTGCCGCGGTGCGTTTCCGCGCGCGTTGTCGCACGCCGCCGCGCGTCATCGTGCACCGTCGTGCGTCGTCGTGCACCGTCGTGCGTCGTTGCCCCGTGGGCTTGTCTCGCCATGCGGACGCCGTTTCGGACGCGTTCGCGTGGCGTCCGGGAAGCGCTTCATCTTCCGCCGCGCCGTGTAGCGTGACGCTCATGAAGAAGGTGTTGTTGCGCGTCCTCGACCGCGTGCCGGTGTTCGTCATCGTGCTCGGGGAGGCGATCGTGATGTACGCGGCCACGCTGGTGGCCAAGCAGGCGTTCACCCAGCTCGACCCGCTGTACGCCGTGTGGTACCGCGTGGGGTTCTGCGCGCTGCTCATGCTGGCGTGGCGGCATCCGTGGACCGCGTCCAAGCGCGCCCACATGCCCGCCTCCGCCCGCGACTGGGGCGTGGTGGTGGGCTGCGGCCTCTCGCTGGCGTTGATGAACACCATGTACTACGTGGCCATCAGCAACATGAACGTGGGCGTGGCCACGGCCATCGAGTTCGTGGGGCCGCTGTCCGTGGCGGTGATCGCCGGACGGTCGTGGCGCGAACGGCTCGGCATCCTGGTGGCGGCGTGCGGCGTGGTGTTGCTCGCCGGCATGTCGCTGGCCCAGCCGAGCGGCGGCACGTTCCTGGTGGGCCTGGTGGCCATCCTCGTGGGCGGCTCGATGTGGGGCGTGTACATCGTGCTGGGGCGCAGGGTGGCCAGCGGCGGCACGCCCCTCGACTGGCTCAGCGTGGCGATGCTCATCGGATGGGGTGCCCAGTCGCTCGCGCTCGCCGTGCCCGCGGTGTGCGCCACCGTGCACCCCAAGGCGGAGGCCACGTGGGCCGCGGGGCCGGGCGGCGCGTGGATGCTGCTCGGCGTGCTGCTGGTGGTGGCCGTGTGCGCCTCGTTCCTGCCGTACGTGGTGGATCAGGTGGTGATGCGGCGCACCACGTCCGGCGCGTTCTCCGTGATGCAGTCCATCAACCCGGCCGTGGCGTCTCTGGTGGCGCTGATTTTCGGCGAGATTCCAACGATCTGGGACGTCGCTGGCATCGGATTGGTGATCGCCGCCGTAATAATTACGTTCTCCGGCGATTCCAACCCCGCATAGTGTGGTATAGTGAATCCTCGTTGCGCTTCGCAGCGTGACTGGAGTGATGCCTGAGTGGCCGAAAGGGGCACCCTGCTAAGGTGTTAACTGCGTATTAGCGGTTCGAGGGTTCGAATCCCTCTCACTCCGCCCACAAGGGATTTACGGGAAACCGTGAATCCCTTTTTTCATGCCGAAAACGGCGGAATTTCAACGGTTTCAAGCCGTTCCGGCACTCGCCGTCCTGTCGCGCGATGGTGCGTGAAGGGGCGTTGTGAGGCGCGAGTTAGGTGGTGCCTTGAGGGGTACGGATTGCGGGAGTAGGTGCGCCGAGGCGTCATCTTCCTTCGCACGACAATAGGGACGTTCCTCTGGTGGGCTGGACCCATGAGAACGAGATCCAGCGAGGCGAAGAAATGCCCGATCTGCGGCCGGCCGATGAGGAAGAACGGGCTGACGGCGAAGGGAACCCAGCGTTGGAAGCGCGCGGCCTGTTCGCTGAGCCCGACCATGCCGCAGGAAAGGGCCGCGCGTGGCAGACAGTTCGACGCGTTCCTCGGCTGGGGCCTATAGGCCTGCATGCCGGGTATATCCGAAGGCGTACCGAAAAGGCTCGCAAGCGGTGCAACGCTTGCGAGCCCGAGGTACGGCGCGAACAAGAGTTCGCGTAACTCCCAACCCAAGGAGTGGTTTCGATGATACATCGACGGAGACGGAGAATTTCGCCGGTGCCATTTGTGTCAACGTATAACCGCTTACAGCCGTCATGCGTGGGGCGTGAATGACGACGCCCGTTGGCGTATCGGTGGTGTCGTTCCTCGGTTGTCCCCGTGGGGGGTATGTGAAAGGCCGCGAACATTGTGAGTGTTCGCGGCCTTTTCCCTTGCGGGGCACTGACTCGCGCAATCCGACGCGAGTCAGCAATCTCACAACCGAAAGGATTATACCATGTCTGGGATTCGTGGGTTCGGTTATGGGTGGTTGGGTCGTGATGGCCGCCACCATCTACCGATTACCGTAGTCAAGCCTCATGCTTGGCGGCGTGTCTACGGCGCCGGGGAGGGCGTGCCCCGTGATGCGTAGTCGTGGCAGTGACGGCCACATGTCGGATGCCCGTGCCGGCGGCGCATCGAGGAGGCGGTGAATCGTTAGACCTCCTACTCTCCATTGGGAAACAACTGGGATGTAACGCTAAATTCAAAGGATGTCCCCAGATGCATTCAGCGTCAGAACCAGGCCCCCAGCGGCCGGGCTGCGAAGACCTAGGGGGACCCTCCCCCTAGGGGTGTTTGCCGACGTGGCATGCTGCTTGCCGTCGGTTTGCCGGGGCGTTCGGGCGCGGGCCGCCGTTGCATCTCCTGAACGATGCAGCCGGTTGTTCGTGTGATGCGAACGACTGCGAGTTCTCCACACCGGCTTCGACGGTTATGCGCATCATGCACACAACCGGAACGCCGCGTCATGGGGACAATGTCCTTGTTCGCGAAGGCGGAGCATCTCGACGCGATCCGCTGTCGTCTTGCCCGATACATGTCGGCGCCGTCTGCGAGTGCCTCGCGTCCGGTTTCGGGCGGGGGCGACATACGTCAATTGCGTTCCACGGCGGTTTTGCCGGAGACATCGGTAATGTTTGCACCTTTTCGTCGTCGTCACGTCCCGACGCAAATGCTGATAGGCTGCTATGCGATGCCGTATCATGCGGCGTCCCCGTTGATATGACGGGCCGTTACCGGCGTAAGCCGGTACAAGAAAAGGCCCGGCGCTACCAACACCGAGCCTGCTCGTTGATTACCGGCTTGCGCCCTTAATCAACAAGGTTGCAAGATGCAATCATATCACGGTACACGGTAGTCTCTCCGTGAACAGGTGTACGGTCGTCGTCCATGTGGGCGACGGCGAGGCGTTCGCCACGGTCGATGGCACGCGCTTCAACGTGCGGAGCCTGTGGCAGCTCTATCAGCTGCTGCGACTATTGGTGTGACGTTCATTAAGGGCGCGGCGACTCTCGGGCCGTCGCGCCTGCAACCTGAACACGAAGCGTCGGCGAGTGCCACGACCTTGACGCATCGCGAAGGCGCATGCGCGTGGGGACGCGTGACGGCTCGCAGTTTTCGGCATGTTAGGTGGTAAACAAGGTGGAAACAGCTATCAGCGGCAAGTCATAACCCCAATGTTTCCAAGGGGTAAGGGCGTACTGAGACGGAACCCTCTCCTGAATCCTTTTTCATGCCCAAAACGGCGGAATTTGGGGTTATAGGCCAAAGTCCGAGGATCGCAACGCTGTGATGATGAACCATCTTGGACGCCGGTTTCGTCCGCCACGATGGCCGATCGTCGCAACGTTGCGGGATCGGACGGCAAACGAAGGGGCGGGTTTTCTGGCGCGTCGTTGCGATTCCGGGGTTGCTTCGGAAACCCGGCCCTTCGTTTGCCGGGACATGTCCGGCAGAGGCCGTTTCGAGGCGCGTTCCGGGGGTATGGGCCAGAAGTGTGCGTCCGGGGATCGTGACGTTGCGCTGGGCGACCATGTTGGACATCGCCGATGCCGTCCACGATGGCCGATCGCCGCAACGTTGCGGACGATGCCGGGGCCCGGGCCGGATGGATGTGATTCCGGACGTTTTCGGTATCGGAACCGTCCGGAATCACACCCGGTTCCGCGAATGGTTGTGGTTTCGGACGTTTCTGGTATCGGAACCGCCCGGAATCACATCCGGTTCAGGCGACGGATGTGCATTCGGACGAGAGCGCGATCGAATGGGAAGGTCGACGTCCTGCCTGCTGCAGGTAGCGTCCGCTGACGTGGTCGTGCGGGATTCCGAGACGTGGTGGTGCGGGATTCCGCGGCACGGCGTGTGGGATTCCGAGACGTGGTTGTGCGGGATTCCGAGAGACGGCATTCGGGGCTTCGCTAAGGAAGGGGACGGAGGGTACGCCGTTGTCCGACCGTCCTACGCGATTGTACGGAACCGTTCGACGGTTTGGCAAAGAGAGCGCTCACACCGGCGGGATTCCGCCGATCGTCGGCCGCGTCACGCGGATGCCGCACGATCGCGTCATCGTCGTTGCTGCCGCTGCTGCTGCGGTCGTCGTTGCCGCCGCAGCCGCAGCCGTCGTCGCTGTCGTCGTTGCCGCAGCCGCGACAGGGACGGATTCCGACCACCCCGACGCCCGTCATGCTATCGGCCCATGGTCATATGCTCGGGGTCGTGCATCCGTGGACACGGCGCGCTGGAGAGACGCGTCGCGCATGCGCCGCAGAACGGCGTGGGACAAGAACGACGGAGAACGGAACGGCACACCGAGCGGAAGAAGAGAGGAAGGCGGGACGCAATGGACACGGCGGGCGAGCACGGCGCACGAGCCCCACGGGCGTCACAGGCATCACAGACCCCACAGACCCCACAGGCATCACAAGCATCACAGATGTCGCGGGCCGACGGTCGCCCCCCGCAGGGCGGCGAGCACAGGGCTCCCGGGACGCACAGGGCACCCGGAACGCGCAGGACGAAGGGCGCACGCCGGACGATCGCGGCGCTGGCGGCCGCGGTGGCCGTGGCGCTCGTGATCGTGGTCACCGTGGCATGGACGCGCGGGGGACTGGGATCCGCGTCGTCGCAGGGCGCGGGCGCGAACGCAGGCGCGGGCGCGAACGCGGCCACGTCTCCCGCGGGATCGACGGGCGAGATCAGCCGCACCCAGTCCGTCCCCGACCCGGTGCAGACCCACCCCGGCAACGCGCCCGACTGCCCGGACACCGACTGCGTCTCCGTGCTGTTCAACGGCGACCTGCTGTTCCATCAGCGCCTGTGGCAGAACTTCGCCGGCCCGGACACCTCCGCCACGGACGGCACCGCGTTCGACTTCGACCCGCTGTTCGAGCCGATGAAGCGCTACATGGCCGCCACGGACCTGTCCGTGTGCAACTTCGAGACCCCGGTGGCCCCGCGCGGCGGCCCGTACGCCGACTACCCGGTGTTCAACATCCCGCCCGAGGTGGTGGACGCCGCCCAGCACGTGGGCTACACCGCCTGCACCACCGCCACCAACCATTCGTGGGACCGCGGCGCGGAGGGCATCGCGCGCCTCACCGGCATGCTGGACGCGGCCGGCATCCGCCACACCGGCGCCTACACCACCGAGGCCGCCTCCACGCAGCCCATGGTGCTCGACTCGCCCACCGGCGGCGGCAAGGTGGCCGTGGTGGCCGGCACCAGCGCGCTCAACGGCTACAAGGCGGACCCGGACTGGATGGTGGACCAGCTGCGCGGCACCGGCGATTCGCACCATCAGTCGGACATCGACCGCGCGGTGGCCAAGGCCAAGGCGGCGCGCGAGCAGGGCGCGGACATCGTGGTGGCCACCACGCACTCCGTGACCGAATACATCGACTACGCCGATTCGTGGCAGGTCTCCGAGATGCACGCGCTCGCCGACACCGGCGCGTTCGACTTCATCTACGGCACCGGCAGCCATTCCGCGCAGCCGATCGAGTACTACAACGGCACGTGGATCGTCTACGGTCTGGGCAACGCCGTCACCGTCACGTCGTCCATCCCCGGCCACGAGTCCAACAACCAGGGCGTCACCATCCGCGTGCAGTTCGCCGGGAAGAAGGGTCAGGCGTCGAGCTGGCGACTCAACCGCATCGACTGGCTGCCCACGGCGAGCGTGCGCCAGGGCCAGTACCGCTGGTGCCCGCTGGCGGAGGACCGTCCGGACGGCGCCTGCTGGGGCGACGACCAGGACGCGCAGGTGCGTCAGCGCATCCACGACGTGCTGTACCGCAACAATCCGGATCCGAACGTGGTGCGCGAATGGAAGATCACCGAGGAAGCGGCCGCGTCGTCGTCCAAGTGACGTGTGCGCGACCGCCGCGAACCGTCGTGAACAAGTGCCAACCAAGGGGGAACACATGACAATGACCGAACTGCCCGCCGACCGCGCGGACCTGCCGCTCATGGTGCTGGGCAGCTGCGTGCCCGCGCTCGTCGCGCCGTACCGCGCGCATCTGCCCGAACTGCACGACGTGTGCCGCGTGCGCATGGCCGACGACTCGATCACCGACGGCGCCGAGTTCCTGCGCCGCGTGGAGGGCGCCGAACTGGTGATCGGCGCCGGATACCACTTCGGCGACGACGTGCTGCGCGCCATGGCGGCCGGCGGCGTGCGATGCCTGGTGTTCTGCGGCACCGGCGTCGCGAGCTTCGTCAACGTGCCGCTGGCGGGGGAGCTGGGCGTCACGCTGTGCAACGCCGTGCGCTACGGCGACGCCTCGGTGGCCGAGCACACGATCGCCATGCTCTTCGAGATCGCGCGCCGCGTGGGCGCGCAGGACGAGGCGCTGCACCGCGGCGAATGGTTCTGCTCCAGCGGCATGCTCGAGCTCAACGGTCTGACGCTCGGTCTGGCGGGCTTCGGCGGCGTGGCGCGGGCCGTGGCGCGCATCGCGCGGGGACTGGGCATGCGCATCCGCGTGTGGTGCCGCCACCCCGAATCCGCGCCGCTGGCCGACTACGGCGCCGAGGCCGTGCCCACGCTCGACGACCTGTTCGCCACGAGCGACGTGGTGAGCCTGCATCTGGCGCTCAACGAGGCCACGCGCGGCATGATCGACGCGCGGCTGCTGGACCTGCTGCGTCCGGGGAGCATCCTGCTGAACACGGCGCGCGCCGAGCTCGTCGCCCCGGGCGCGCTGGAGGCACGTGTGGCGCGCGGCGACATCGAGGCGGGCGTGGACGTGTACGACCACGAGCCGCTCGCCCCGGACGACCCGATCCTGAGGCTCGACCATCTGCTTGCCACGCCGCACACCGCGTGGAAGACCACGCGCGCGCTGGACAACGTGGCGCGGCAGAACGTGGAGACGATCCGCGCCTGGTTCGCCGGAACCCCGGCGCACGTGGTGCGCTGAGGCGGTGCGCATGGCCGGCGACACCCTCACCCTGCTCAACACGGCGGACGCCCCGGCGCACGACGCGCTGGTGGAGAAGAAGTCCGAGTTCATCGGCGACGCCTGCCACGTCGACTCGCTCGACGAGGCGCTGGCGTTCGTGGCGTCCGTCCGCGAGCTGCATCCCAAGGCGCGCCACGTGGCGTACGCGGCGGTGTGCGGCGGCGCCGACGGACGGCTGAGCGAACGCATGAGCGACGACGGCGAGCCGAGCGGCACCGCCGGCAAGCCGATCCTCGACGTGCTGCGTCAGAGCGGACTTACGGACACCGTGATCGCGGTGACGCGCTACTTCGGCGGCATCCTGCTCGGTTCCGGCGGTCTGGTGCGCGCCTACTCGTCGGCTGCGTCGCTGGCGGTGAAGGCGGGGCGGCTGGCGCGCATGGAGACCTGCCGCCGCTTCGCGCTGACCGTGGCCTATCCGCAGCTCGGCACGCTGCAGCAGCTCGTCGCTTCCGCGCGCGGGGAGTGCACGGATGAGTCGTACACGGAGAAGGTGAGCCTGACGGCCGTGATCCCCGCGGACGAGGCGGCGCGCTTCGAGGCGCGCGTCACCGAGGCGTTCAACGCCGCCGTGGTCCCCGAACCGCTGGGGGCGGTGCACCGTCCCGTGCCGCTCGGCTGATCGGGCCGGGCGGTATGGTGGTGGGCATGAGCGAAGAAGACCAGACCACCAAGCCCGCCCAGTCCGCGGAGGACGCGCTGCCCGACGACTTCGAGCCCCTCACCGTCACCTACGAGCGTCTGCGCCACTCCACCGACGTGGAGGAGCTGAGCCGGTTCGCGCGCACGCCGCTGCCGGACCGCGCCGACCAGGCGGCGTTCTCCCGCGCCACGGCACTGCTGGAGGCGGTGGCCGGCAACGCGCACACGCCGGTGGAGGACCGCGTCTTCCTGGCCGAGACGATGCCGTTCCCGAACGTGCTGGTGAAGCTTTCCGGCGATCCGGAGGCGAGCGTGCGCAAGGCCGTGGCGGGCAACGAGGCGGACAAGAACTGGCTGGTGGGACTGCTCACCAAGGACGCGGATCCCGAGGTGCGCGACACGGCGCTGCTCAACCCGCGCACCTCGTGGAAGATGCGTCTCGAGGGCGCGCAGAACCCGGATGTGGACGCGGCCACGCTCGACGCGCTGAGCCGTCTCGGCGTGGAGACGGAGCAGAACGCGCCCGCCGTGCTCGCCTCCATGGTGCGCCGCGCGGTGGCCGGCAACCCCAACGTCTCGCCGGAGACCAAGGCGCGTCTCGCGCGGGATCCGAGCGGCGAGGTGGCGCGGCGCGCGGCGGAATGATGCGGAACGGCGCCGGATGATGCCCGACGGATGACGGAATGATGCGCGGATGCGCCGCCGCGGTCCGCGCATCGCGCCGCAACGTTTGCATTACGGTGATGAAAACGTTTGCCGTATTGCTGCCGAAAGGGTGTCGTTCCGGCGCCTCCGGGGCTACACTGGCGGTATGAGCCACAAACAAGAATCACGTGAGCGCTGCGCTCGCCCGCTGATCCGCCTCGCCAAAGCAGTCGGGGTGTCGACGTCCTACGTGGGCATGAGCAACGACTACCACGAAATCGCCGACGACGTCCTCGTCTCCGTCCTCGCCGCGCTGGGCATCGACGCCCACGACGAAGCCGCGGTGGAGACCTCCCTGAAGACCGTGCTGGACGGCGAGCACCGCCGTCTGGTGGCCCCGACCGTGCTGCACGTCGAGGGCGCCGACTCCAAGGTGCTGGTCAACGCCGGGGTGCTCGACATCCCCAGCGCCACCATCACGCTCGAGGACGGCACCGACTACGGCAGGACGCTGGCGCCCGCCGCCGGCGACGGGTCCGCCGCGTACTGGCTGGACGGCGGCTTCGTCACCACGTCCGCCGTCACCATCCCCGCGGACCTGCCCATCGGCTACCACACGCTGCACGTCACCGTGGGCGACCGCACCGAGGACGCCACGCTCATCAGCGCGCCGAGGCGCATCGAGCTCGTGGACGCCATGAAGGACGGACGCCTGTGGGGCTGGATGGCGCAGATCTACTCGATCCGCTCCCGCGACTCGTGGGGCGTGGGCGACTTCGCCGACCTGCGCACCATGCTCACGGACGCGCGCCGCCACACCGGCGCGGACTTCATGCTCGTCAACCCGCTGCACGCCGGCGAGCCGGTCACGCCGCTCACCCCCTCGCCGTACCTGCCCATCTCGCGCCGCTTCCTCAACTTCACGTACATCCGTCCCGAGGCCATCGAGGAGTACGGTCTGCTGGGCGCCGAGTCGCTGGAGCGCGTGCGCCAGCTGCACGACTCCGTGCGCGCGCTCAACGCCAACGCCGACCACATCGACCGCGACGCCATGTGGGCCGCCAAGATGCAGGCGCTGTGGATCATCTTCAAGGTGGGACGCACCCCCGAGCGCCAGGCCCGCTTCGACGACTACAAGCGCCGCGCCGGCGAGGGGCTGGAGGCGTACGCCACGTGGTGCCTCGCCTACGACAAGTGGGGCGCGCCCACCGGGGACCCGCAGTCGTGGATCGCCACGGAGAGCAAGGACTCGCCGCGCGTCAACGACCTGCGCAACCGCTACCCGGACACGCTGGACTTCTACCGCTGGCTGGAGTGGATCGCGGACGAGCAGCTCGACGCCGCGCAGCGCGCCGCGCGCGACGAGGGCATGCATCTGGGCATCATGGCGGACATGGCCGTGGGCGTGCACCCGCTGGGATCGGACGTGTGGTGGAACCCCGAACGCTACGCCAAGGGCGCCACCGTGGGCGCGCCGCCGGACATGTTCAACCAGCAGGGCCAGGACTGGAGCCAGCCGCCGCTCAACCCCATCTCCCTGAAGAACACCGGCTACGAGACCTACCGCGAGATGGTGCGCGGCATGTTCGCCCATGCGGGCGCCGTGCGCATCGACCACATCCTGGGTCTGTTCCGCCTGTGGTGGATTCCCTCCGGCAAGGGCGCCAAGAACGGCACGTACGTGATGTACGACTCGGCCGTGATGCTGGGCATCCTGGCCATCGAGGCCACGCGCGCCGGCGCCGTGCTGGTGGGCGAGGATCTGGGCGTGGTGCCCGACTACGTGGCCAAGTCCCTCGCCGACCACGGCGTGCTGGGATGCGCCGTGGAGTGGTTCGAGCAGTTCGATGGCGTCTTCCGCGATCCGCGCCACTGGCGCGAGATGGCGCTCGCCTCCGTGGACGTGCACGACATGCCGCCCTGCGCCGGCTACCTGCAGTACGAGCACGTCAAGGTGCGCGCCGAGCTGGGCCTGCTCGAGGGGCCGGTGGAGCAGTTCCGCGAGGGCGCCGAGCGGGAGCAGAAGTCCATGCTGCGCATGCTCGTCAACGGCGGCTGGCTGCCCAGCGAGTGGGCGGCGGACGTGCCGGGCCACCTCGACGACATCGTGCGCGCCATGTACCGCGCGATGACCGCCTCGCCGTGCAAGCTGCTGGCCGCGGCCATCGTGGACGGCGTGGGGGAGACCCGCACGCAGAACCAGCCCGGCACCAACAACGAGTACCCGAACTGGCGCGTGCCGCTGGCCGACGCCGCGGGCGACGCGGTGCCCGTGGAGGGGCTCTTCGAGCGTCCCGGCATGCAGGCGCTGGCGGACATCCTCAACGCCTGATCCCCGGGGATTCCGCATCCGTCCGCATCCGTCCGCAACCGCGTGGGCGCGGCGCGCTTCGGCGTGTCGCGCCCACGCTGGCGTTTGCCCAATGTCAAGGGCGGCTATATACTGGACGATTGTTGTGTTTCCCTAAGGGGTCCTTCAAAGCGCTTTCCCACTCGCCACCGAGGACTTTCAGGGAGCCCACGGATAATGAGGTCGAAGCCTCCCGGTGCCGCGCGTCCCAACCAGGCGTACGTCCGGGCAGCCCAGACCCGGAACACAATAGTCAAGAAAAGGGTTAACAGTGAAGACTTTCACTCCGAAGCCAGCTGATCTCACTCATGACTGGTACATCGTCGACGCCACCGACGTGGTGCTCGGCCGTCTGGCCACCCAGGTCGCCACGCTGCTGCGCGGCAAGAACAAGCCGACGTACGCTCCGCACGCCGATTCCGGCAACCACGTGATCGTCATCAACGCCGGCAAGATCGCGCTGACCGGCAACAAGATGGGCAAGGAGCTCTACCAGCACTCCGGTCGTCCGGGCGGTCTGCGTCGCGACTCCTACGCCGAGCTGCTTGCCGCGAACCCCGAGCGCATCATCAAGAGCGCCGTCAAGGGCATGCTGCCCAAGAACCGTCTGGCCAAGGTCCAGCTCGACCGTCTCCACATCTTCGCTGGCGAAGAGCATCCGCACACCCCGCAGAAGCCCCAGGTCTTCGAGATCGCTCAGGTCTCGCAGCAGGCCAAGTGAGAGATCCGAAGGAGATAGAACATCATGGCTGAGAACACCAACGATTCCGCGGCTCTCGAGACCGAGGAGGAGCTCACCAGCTACACCACCGAGACCAATGCCGGCGCCGGCACCGGTACCTCCGCGATCGAGCCGGGCTACGGCACCGGTCGCCGCAAGGAGGCCGTCGCCCGCGTCCGCCTGATCCCGGGCTCCGGCAAGTGGACCATCAACGGCCGCACGCTGGAGGAGTACTTCCCGTCCCGCCTGCACCAGCGCGAGGTCAACTCCCCGATCGTGCTCCTCAAGCTTGAGGGCAAGTTCGACGTGGTCGTCCTCGTGGACGGCGGCGGCGTGACCGGCCAGGCCGGCGCCATCCGCCTCGGCGTGGCCCGCGCGCTGAACGCGATCGACCGCGACTCCAACCGCGCCGCCCTGAAGAAGGCCGGCATGCTGACCCGCGACGCCCGCGTCGTGGAGCGCAAGAAGGCCGGTCTGCACAAGGCCCGCCGCGCTCCGCAGTTCTCGAAGCGTTAAGGTTCGGCCCTACGGGCTGCAGTCGAAAGGCTCCCTTGGAATTCGATTCCAGGGGAGCCTTTCCCGTATCCGGCGTCGGTCACGACGGTTCGTATCGGTCCGCGCTCGGCGTCGTCTCACTGGATCTGGCACATGACGCTGATGCTCAGCGCCGGCACGGTCCACAGATCCCGCTCCGCGCCCATGGCGTCGGTCACGGCGTCGGTCGTGACGTCGTCGGCATCGGCGTCCGCGCCGTCCGCGTTCGCCGCATCGCGCTCGGCCTGCGCGTTCCGGGCGCGGCTCTCCGCATCCGCCGCGTCGGCCGCGGCGTCGATCGGCGGCTCGCCGGAGTCGCGCACGTCCATCGCCGTGGTGGCGGCGCTGATCGCGTCGTCGGTGGCGTTGCCCATCGGGCTGCGCCGCGCGGCCATCAGCACGTGCGGATCGTCGGTGCCGGAGGTGTCGTTGCCGCGCTCGTGCCCCACGGCCGCGGCCGCGTCGTCCGCCGCGATGCGCGCGTCCAGCTTGGCCTGCGCCGCCAGCCGCGACTGCACCTGATGCACCAGCTCGGTGATCGCGTCGCCCTCGCCCACGATCGTCGTCCAGTTGCGGCCGTCGTCCGGCTCCCCGAGCCGCCGCACGCGCCGGCCGGGCGCCGGGCACAGGCCGATCGCCGAGGCGGAGCTCCACTCGCATTGCCAGTCGTAGTCGGACGGCAGGCGGAAGCCCATGTCGTGGTCGGTGCCGTTGATCACGATCAGGATGTCGCGCGCGTCGTCGTCGCTCTGCGAGCGCAGACGCATCACGAAGCTGCGGCGTCCCACGTCGAACCAGTCGCGGTCCATCGGCGTGGTGCCGTCGGGCAGGTACCACTGCACGCGGCTCGACGGGCGGAACAGGCCGATCAGCGTCAGGCGCGTGAAGAACTCCTCGTGATGGTACAGGTCGAGCGACTTGCGCAGCGCGATCAGCCGGGAGATGCGCTCCAGACGGCGCATCTGCGGGGTCTTGCGGTTCTGGTAGAGCCAGTCCCAGTCCAGCCACGTGATGTCGTTGTCCTGCGCGTACGGGTTGTTGTTGCCCTGCTGCGTGTTGCCGAACTCGTCGCCGGCCATGATCATCGGCGTGCCCAGGGAGAGCAGCAGCGTGCCGAGCAGGTTCATCGCCGCCAGTTCGCGTTTGCGTTCGATCGCCGGATCGTCGCTCGGCCCCTCCACGCCGAAGTTGGCGGAGTGGTTGTTGTCCGTGCCGTCGCGGTTGTTCTCGCCGTTGGCCTCGTTGTGCTTGTGCTCGTAGCGCGTCAGGTCGGTGAGCGTGAAGCCGTCGTGGCTCACCACGTAGTTGATCGAGGAGACGCAGCCGCGGCCGGGTTCGGTGGCGAACCGGTCGGCGGAGCCGCACAGGCGCGTGGCCATCTCCTGCATGCCTATGGCGGGCGATGCGCCGGGCTGCGTGTCCGTGAGCCAGAAGCGCCGCGTGGAGTCGCGGAAGCGGTCGTTCCATTCGCTGAACGGCATGCCGAACTCGCCGGTGCGCCACCCGTCCGGGCCCAGATCCCACGGCTCCATGATGAGCTTGAGGTTGCCCAGCAGCAGATCGGAGCGCAGGGCGTACAGGAACGGGTGGTGCTTGGTGAAGTTGCCGTCGAGGCGGCCCAGCGTGGCGGCCAGGTCGAAGCGGAAGCCGTCTATGCCGATGCGCTTGGCCCAGTAGCGCAGCGAATCCACGGCGAACGTCACCACGTGCGTGTTCGTGAAGTCGAACGTGTTGCCGCAGCCGGTGGTGTCGATGAGCTGGCCCGGGTTGTCCTTGCCGCGCCGGTAGTAGGCGATCGCGTCCAGGCCGCGCCAGCAGACCGTGGGCCCCTCCACGCCGCCTTCGCAGGTGTGGTTGTAGACCACGTCCATGATCACCTCGAAGCCGGCCTCGTGCAGGGCGCGCACCATCGCGATCACCTCGTCGCGCACGGCTCCGGCGCCCTTGCGCTGCGCCTCCCTGGTGGCGTAGCTGGGCTCGGGGGAGAAGTAGCTCAGCGTGGAGTATCCCCAGTAGTTGTGGCGGCCGCGCTCCTGCAGGAACAGCTCGTCCTGCTTGGCCTGGATGGGCAGCAGTTCGATGGATGTGACGCCGAGGCCCTGCAGGTAGGCGAGCGTGATGGGGTGCGCGAGTCCGGCGTAGGTGCCGCGCAGCTCGGGCGGCAGCCACGGCGCGTTGGCGGTGAAGCCCTTGACGTGCAGCTCGTAGAGCACGGTCTTGCTCCACGGCACGTGCGGGTGCGTGGGGTCGGCGTCGTGCTTGGTCTCGTCGCGGTCGTCGATGGCCACGGACACCGGCACCTTGCCGAGCGCGTCCACGGTGCTCATCGGGCCGAACGCGGAGCCCCGGACGCGGCGGTCGGGGCCGATCTCGCAGGCGTAGGAGAACGCGGCCGGGTCGAGGCGCATCTCGCCGTCGATGCCCTTGCCATACGGGTCGAGCAGCAGCTTGTACGGGTTGAACCGCACGCCCTTGTCCGGGTCCCACGCGCCATCCACGCGGTAGGCGTAGCGCATGCCGTCCCACGCCTTGGGCAGGTGCACGTACCACAGGCCGTAGTTGGGACCCTCCATGCGGAACAGTGTCTCGCGCACGTACATCGACTCGATGATGCGCGTGCACACCGGATGGCTGTGGATCTCCTTGATGAAGGGGACGGGGGAGTCCTCGAAGATGCGGATCGCGTCGTTGAAGAAGGCGGACGGCTGGTCCACCGGTTCGTAGACGCACAGCCACACCTGATCGGCCGTCTCCGAGCGCACCACGGCGTCGGCGCCGCCATCGTCGGTGAAGTACAGGCCGGGCCTCGTTGCGTATCGGTGCGGTATCGCATACCGCTGGGGTATTGCGCGCTTCATACCCCCATTGTAGGCGGCGGGGTTTCGCCGGCGGGTTTCGGGCCCGGCGCCCGCGGTTCCGCCATGCACGGCACGGCCGGTCAGACGCCGAACAGGCCGTCCAGGTACGGCCTCACGAACCGCAGCGCCGCGCCCGTCGCGCATGCGCCGTCGTCGCAGGACGCGGTGCGCAGCGTGAGGGCGGGACCCGTGCCGCCGGTGCCGTGCGCGTCGGCGCCTGTGTTGGCGTCTGCACCGGTGCCGTACGCGTCGTCGTTCATGACGTTGGCGTCCGCGTGGCCGCCGACGCTTTGCGCGTCGAGATCCGCCACGCGTCGCGTGAGTGCGGCGATGTCCGCGTCGTCCAGGTACTGCGCGGCCTCCCCGCCCACGATCACGTCCCCCGGCACCACGGATCGCGCGTTGGCGATGGCCAGCGCCACATGGTCCAGCCACCGGTTCATGCGTTCGCGGTGATGCGTCTCGCCCTGTTCCAGCACGCTGAAGAAGCCCGGGATGCTCTCGTAGTCCTCCGGCAGCGTCTCCAGCGAACAGTAGGCGTCCATGCACCCGCGCCGGCCGCAGCGGCATTCGCGCCCTCCCGGCACCAGCGTCATGTGCTCGATGGCGCAGCCGGGCAGCACGGAGTCGTTCACGATCATCGCGCCGGAGGGGCGGCGGTCCAGATAGATGCACAGGGCGTTGCGCAGCGTGCGGTCGTGCCAGAGCTCGGCGAAGGCGGCGGCCTGCGGCGGGCGCACCGTGGCGCATGGGGCGGGGGAGTGCCGGGCGAAGGCGACGGCGACGGACTGCGCGGCGGACGGCTGCGAGATGGGCGGCTGCTGTGCGGGAGACGACTGCACGGCGAACGGCTGCGCGGCGGGCGTCCGTGCGGCGGGTGACTGCGCGGCGGGCGTCCGCGCGTGGTCCGGTCGATGTTCCGCGCCCGCGCCGGCCGCATCCGGCAGGCAGACGCCGGCGCCGATCACCGCCCCGCATTCCGCCGCGAATTCGCCCACGATGCCGCCGACGCGCTGGCGGTAGGCGACGTCCGCGCGGTACGGCAGCGATCGGACGCGCTCCATGACCACGTTGCCGTACAGGTCCACCGCGCGCAGCAGCAGCGTCGTGGGGCCGGCCTGCGCGCCCACGGCGAGGCGATGCCGGGGGTTGAACGCGTAGCCGCGCGCCCTGCGCCCGCCGGTGGAGGAGAGCGCGTCCCCGGGCATCGCCAGACCCTCCTCCAGCATGGCGTGCAGGTTCTGCGTGACGGTGGGCAGGCTGAGGCCCAGATTCGCGGCCAGCTCCTGGCGGGTGACGCGTTCGCGTCCGTACAGGTAGCGGAGCATCGCGGCCCGGTTGCGGCGGCGCACGTCGTCCGGCGTCGTGGCGCGGGCGGGTGCGGGTGCGGGTGCCTGCGGGAGCGGTGCCGGCGTGGTGTGCGTGCGCGCGGCCGGAGTGGATGCGGCTGACATGGGACGGGCCTTCCTCGCCGCGGCGGCGATGCCGCGACGTACTTTCATAAAATTGTTTTATCGAAATACTACATCGTTCCGACAATAAGGAAAGTCGCTTTATGGAAGTGGCATCGTGGCGCGCCGTGGAATGGTGTGATGTAGGGGCGGAAAGCGAACAGAAGGTATCAAATAGCCATATTTCCGCTAGTGAATGTGAGTTTCAACGATATTTACTCACAAAAACAGCTCGTAATCGAACATCAAGCGCACGACACATGACCTCGATGCGGCGCGTGGCGCTCTTCGGTACATTGTGACTCAGGTCACATCGCATGTGACGGCATCGCCATGAGGCGAACGGCGGAGACGCCGGACAAACGAACACGGACTTTGCCCAACAACCGTCATCCATCAAGGAGGATATCGTGGCAGAAGCGAAGCAGAACACCGAGGCCGTCGAGCCCACCAAGCCGACTCCGGAGGAGAAGCAGGCGGCCGCGGAGGCCGAGGTCGACGCGCTCGTGAAGAAGGCGCTCGTCGCGCTCGACGAGTTCGAGAAGCTCGACCAGCAGCAGGTCGACCACATCGTCGCCAAGGCGTCCGTCGCCGCGCTGAACAAGCACCTGGTGCTCGCCAGGATGGCCGTCGAGGAGACCGGCCGTGGCCTCGTGGAGGACAAGGCCACCAAGAACATCTTCGCGTGCGAGCACGTCACCCACTACATGGCCGGCCAGAAGACCGTGGGCCTGATCCGCGAGGACGACATCATGGGCATCGACGAGGTCGCCGAGCCCGTGGGCGTGGTCGCCGGCGTCACCCCGGTCACCAACCCCACCTCCACCGCCATCTTCAAGTCCCTCATCGCGCTGAAGACCCGCTGTCCGATCGTCTTCGGCTTCCACCCCGGCGCGCAGAACTCCTCCGTGGCCGCCGCGAAGATCGTGCGCGACGCCGCCATCGAGGCCGGCGCCCCCGCCAACTGCATCCAGTGGATCGAGCACCCGTCCATCGAGGCCACCGGCGCCCTGATGAAGCACCCGGGCATCGCCACCATCCTCGCCACCGGCGGCCCCGGCATGGTCAAGGCCGCGTACTCCTCCGGCAAGCCCGCCCTCGGCGTGGGCGCCGGCAACGCCCCGGCCTACGTGGACGCGGACGTGGACATCGTGCGCGCCGCCAACGACCTCATCCTGTCCAAGCACTTCGACTACGGCATGATCTGCGCCACCGAGCAGGCCATCATCGCCCACAAGGACGTCTACGCGCCGCTCGTCAAGGAGCTCAAGCGCCGCAAGGCCTACTTCGTGAACGCGGAGGAGAAGGCCAAGCTCGAGCAGTACATGTTCGGCTGCACCTCGTTCTCCGGCGGCACCCCCAGGCTCAACTCCGTGGTGCCGGGCAAGTCCCCGCAGTTCATCGCCCGCGCCGCCGGCTTCGAGATCCCCGAGGACGCCACCATCCTCGCCGCCGAGTGCACCGAGGTCTCGGACAACGAGCCGCTCACCCACGAGAAGCTCGCCCCGGTGCAGGCCGTCCTCAAGGCCGACTCCAAGGAGCAGGCGTTCGAGATGTGCGAGGCCATGCTCAGGCTCGGCGCCGGCCACACCGCCGCCATCCACACCAACAACCAGGATCTGGTGCGCGAGTACGGCCTGCGCATGCACGCCTGCCGCATCATCTGGAACCAGCCGAGCTCGCTGGGCGGCGTGGGCGACATCTACAACGCCATCGCCCCGTCCCTCACCCTGGGCTGCGGCTCCTACGGCGGCAACTCCGTCTCCGGCAACGTGCAGGCCGTGAACCTCATCAACATCAAGCGCATCGCGCGGAGGAACAACAACATGCAGTGGTTCAAGATCCCGGCCAAGACCTACTTCGAGCCGAACGCCATCAAGTACCTGCGCGACATGTACGGCATCGAGAAGGCCGTCATCGTGTGCGACAAGGTCATGGAGCAGCTCGGCATCATCGACAAGGTCATCGACCAGCTGCGCGCGCGTTCCAACCGCGTCACCTTCCGCATCATCGACTACGTCGAGCCGGAGCCCTCCGTCGAGACCGTCGAGCGCGGCGCCGAGATGATGCGCGAGGAGTTCGAGCCGGACACCATCATCGCGGTCGGCGGCGGCTCCCCGATGGACGCGGCCAAGATCATGTGGCTGCTCTACGAGCACCCGGAGATCTCCTTCTCCGACGTGCGCGAGAAGTTCTTCGACATCCGCAAGCGCGCCTTCAAGATCCCGCCGCTGGGCAAGAAGGCCAAGCTCGTGTGCGTGCCCACCTCCTCCGGCACCGGCTCCGAGGTGACGCCGTTCGCCGTGATCACCGACCACAAGACCGGCTACAAGTACCCGATCACCGACTACGCGCTCACCCCGTCCGTGGCCATCGTGGACCCGGTGCTCGCCCGCACCCAGCCGCGCAAGCTCGCCTCCGACGCCGGCTTCGACGCCCTGACCCACTCCATGGAGGCCTACGTCTCCGTGTACGCCAACGACTTCACCGACGGCATGGCCCTGCACGCGGCCAAGCTCATCTGGGACAACCTGGCGGAGTCCGTCAACGGCGAACCGGGCCTGGCCAAGACCACCGCGCAGGAGAAGATGCACAACGCCGCCACCATGGCCGGCATGGCGTTCGGCTCCGCGTTCCTGGGCATGTGCCACGGCATGGCGCACACCATCGGCGCCCTGTGCCACATCGCGCACGGCCGCACCAACTCCATCCTGCTGCCGTACGTGATCCGCTACAACGGCGAGATCCCGGAGGAGCCCACCAGCTGGCCGAAGTACAACAAGTACATCGCCGCCGAGCGCTACCAGGACATCGCGCGCAACCTCGGCATCGACCCGGGCAAGACCCCGGCCGAAGGCGTCGAGAACCTGGCGAAGGCCGTGGAGGACTACCGCGACAACAAGCTCGGCATGAACAAGTCCTTCCAGGACGCCGGCGTGGACGAGGACTACTTCTGGAGCGTGCTCGACCAGATCGGCATGCGCGCCTACGAGGACCAGTGCACCCCGGCCAACCCGCGCATCCCGATGATCGAGGACATGAAGGACATCGCCATCGCCGCGTACTACGGCGTGCCTCAGGCCGAAGGCCACCGCATCCGCGTGGAGCGCGAGGGCGAGGCGGCCACGGAGGAGGCCTCCCAGCGCGTCTGACCCGCGCGACCCGCGCGTCGGACAATGCCGCCGGCAATCCCGTTGAGGGCGCCGGCGGCGGAGCCGACCGAACCGGCTGAGTGACGCAGGCCCCGGTCTTCCATCAGGGAAGCCGGGGCCTTCCCATATCCGGTGCGGCTGCCGCCGACGCTGCTGCTGCTGCCGCCGACGGCGCATGTCCCCGCAGATCCGCCGTTTCAGCCGTCCATCCCGTATGGTGATGGACCATGAGCAGTACCAGAAGCAGCAGGCGCGGCATGCGCGCCACCGTCCGATCCACCGTGCGCCGATGGGTCCCCGACCATCCCGTCGCATGGGTGACGGCCACCGCCCCGGCCCTCGCCGGCCTCGTCGCCGGCACCGAATACGGACGTCCGACCGTCGCCGCGTTCTGGCTGCTGGCCTGCTGGGTGCTGTGCTACTGCGTGCAGTTCACCGTCGTCCGGTGGCTCAGGTCCGGGTTCGCGCGCCGCTACCGCAATCCGGTCCTCGTCTACTGCGCCGCCCTCGCCGCGGTCGGCGTCCCGTTCGTCGTGCTGCATCCCGGCGTCCTCGCATGGGCGCCCGCGTTCGCGGCGCTCATCGCCGCATCGTTCGTTGCCGCCTACCGGCGTCGGGACCGCTCCCTGTGGGCGAAGGGCATGGTCGTGGCCGCATCCAGTCTGATGCCGTCGCTCACCTACGCCTACGGCATGCTCGGCTCGGGTGCGGGTGCGGGTGCGGGCATCGGCGGCATCGCGGGCGCGGCGTCCGCCGTGTCTTTGGGCGACTGGACGTCGTCGATCCCGCCGATGTCCGACATGGGCATGGCGCTGTTCCGCTACTTCTTCGTCACGCAGTTCGGCTCGGTGCTGTTCGCCGGGACGATGTCCGGCTCGGGCGGCGGCCGGCGGCGTCTCGCCGTCTCGTGGGCGTGGCACGCCGCGTTCGTCGTGTGGTCCGTGCTCGGGCCGCTGCTCGGTCTCGGGCCCGATTCCTCGCTGGGATCGCAGGCCGGCCCGTGGATCGTCGCCGTGGCGTTGCTGCTGCTGGCACGCGCGGTCGTACTTCCGCTGCTCGGGCGGCTGCGGCCGATCCGCCCGCTCGTCACCGGCGCGGTCGAAGGCGTATCGGGCCTCGTCTCATTCGCCGGCAGCATGGGACTGGTGCTCGCCTCGGCATGAGTCCCGCTCGGCGCGGCGCGGCGCGACTCGGGATCGGATGCCTGCGGGACCGCGTGGCCCTGCGGGCTATTTCGCCGTATCGCCCTCCGCCTTGGTGATCGCGTCGGCGATGTTGTCGCGCGTGAAGTCGTGGTTGCGGTACTCGGGGTTGTCCACCGGCAGATGCTGCACCAGCGTGTCGAACACCTGCGTGTGGATCTCGCCGCGCTCCAGCACCGCGTCGAGCACGTGCCCGCCGATCGAATGGTCGTCGGCCAGGAAGTGCTCGTGGAATCCGGCCACCGCGGCGCCATGGAACATGACGGGGGAGAAGTAGCCGAGCATCGTGCCGCGCACGTCCTGCCCGAGGAAGATCGCCTGCCGGTCCGCCACCTCCTCCAGCGTGGGGTACGGCGCCTGCTGCTTGATCACCGCGCGCGTCTTCATGAAGCTGAACGTGCCGCGCACGATCACCGCGAAGAACGTGTTCGCGCGCCCGTTCGCCTCCACGATGCGCCGGTTCAGCTCCTCCAGGCCGATGTCGGCGCGCTCGCACTGGTACTGGAACGCCGCGCGATGCATCGTGGCGAACGGCATCGTGAAATCGTCCGGCACCGGCTCCACGACGCCCGTGCGGCCCACGCGCCACGCCTTGCCGTCGAGCACGATGATCTCGCCGTCGAGCCCTTCGCCGGTGCCGATGCCGGTGTCGCCCTGCGCGAGCAGCTCGCCCATGGTCGTCGTGCCCTCCAGCAGGCCGGGCACCAGCAACGCCAGTGTGCCGTGCTGGTACAGCACGTTCGCCCGATGCTCGGTGATCGGTTCGATGTTCTTCGCGATGGATGCGCTCATGCCTTCACCATAAGGCACGCGTCCCGGCCGCGCCAGAGGCGGCTCACCGGCCGATGAGGCCGTGGAAGAGCCGCCGGCGTCTGTAGCATTTTCGATTCGTGTGGTGGTTCTCGGGTGCTATCCGGCAGTTCCCTGAAGAACCACCACACGAATCGAAAATGCGACCGGTAGATCCCCTCGCAGCGGCGTGCGCGGGCGGATCCGCGAGTGAAATGCGTCCCGCGGCGCTAGGATCGGTGGCATGAACGCTCATCGGCAATCGGAGGAGACATTTTCGGAGACGGCCACGGCGTCGGTGTCTTCGGCGTCGGTGTCTTCGGTGGCGGTGTCTTCGTCAGCGGCATCGGCATCGGACGTCACCGTCATCATCACCAGCTTCGATCAGGGCCGCATGCCCGTCGCCGCGGCCCGGTCGGCGCTGCGCCAGACCATGTGCCCCGCGCGCGTCATCGTCGTGGACGACGGCTCCACGGACCCCGCGTCCGTGGCCGCGCTGGACGAACTGTCCGCGCTCGACGGCGTCACGCTGATCCGGCAGACCAACGCCGGTGTATCGGCCGCGCGCAACGCGGGCATCGCCGCGGCGCGCACACCATATATATGCGTGCTGGACGGCGACGATCTGCTCATGCCGGGATTCCTTGCCTCCGCGGTCGCGCTGCTCGATGCGGATCCGCATATGGTGGCCGCCTCGTCGTGGCTCAAATGCTACGGCGTGCTGGACTGCGTGGTGCGTCCGGGCGGCGGCCGCATCGAGGACTTCCTGCCGCGCAACGCCTGCCCGGCCGATTGCGTGTTCCGTCGCGAGCTGTGGGAGCGTGCCGGCGGCTACGACGAGACGATGCGCGAGGGCTTCGAGGACTGGGAGTTCATGCTGCGCCTGCTGGAGGCGGGCGGCGAGGACACGGCCGTGGGCATCGTGCCGGAGCCGCTGATCAACTACCGCACGGCGCCGGGCAGCTCCAACGTCAGGAGCATGCGCAGGCGCACCAGGCTGCTGGGACGGATCATCGAACGTCATCGCGCGTCATACGCCGCGCACATGGAGTCCGCGCTGTTGGCGCTCGACGCGCTGGCCGGCGAGCGTCTGGGCATGTGGGAGGACGCCGTGCAGGTGCATCCCGAGCTGCGGCAGCATTCGATGCGCACGCGCGGCTTTCTCGAGCATCCGTCGTACGGCGACGGCGGCATGGCCTCCGCCGTGCGCATCAACCGCGCCCGCTGCTCCGCCCCGTTCTATCCGGCCGACGCCTCCTGACGTTCTTGCCGATGTCCTCTGACGTTCCCGCCGACGCCTCCTGACGTTCCCCCGATGCCTCCTGACTCTCCGGAATCGTCCGATCCGTTGCCGCCCGATCGCATTGCCTCCGCCTGCCTGCGGGCAGACGTGCCTTCCCGTTTGTTCCGGTCCCCCCTGATATGCAGATCTGCCGATCCTCGGCATGTGGTTTCAAAGAATCGGCAGATCTGCGCTGATTGGAGCGGTTTTAGCCGCCGTAGCGCGTATTTCTGCCGATCCTTGCGATTCGCATGCCAAGGATCGGCAGAAATACATGATCGACGCACCGCGAAATGCTTCCTTGACTCATTTGCGGCGGAGAGACACGATGCGATGGCATTGCCCACCGTGCGCCACCGTGCTCCACCGTGCTCCGTGGCGCCCAATAGTGATCGCGGCGACGGTGCTGCATCGCTCATTGCCTTGCGAAGACGAAGCGCCGTGTCATGCGTCCGGTGCGCGTCGGGGACGGTGCGCGTCGGAACGTGTCGCGGGACGCATCAGTGCACGAACGGCGACGGCGGGATCACGGGCGGCACCCCTTTGGGAACGCCCGCGATGTCGAGCTTGCGCTGCAGCGTCCATGGCTCCTGCGTGACTTCGCGGTATGTGGTGCGCACGATGCCGACGTTGCCGTTGAGCATCAGATCGCCTTCGCGGCGCTTCTCCGCGAGCACGACGTCCACGGCGTCGCCGCCGGCCGTCATCGAGGGATTCTCGTATTTCTCGCGTCCGTCCAGCTCGAGGACGATCAGCCGTCCGTCCGTCAGACTCCATAGGAAATCGACGCGCCAGGATTGTCCGTTCAACGGGCTTCGGAACCATTGCTGCAGTTCGGGCGGGACGTATCCCCACGCGATGAGCTGTGCCCGCAGTATCGACTCGCCGCCGTTCTCGCTGCGTCCGTCCACATGCGAGGCCACGAACAGCGCTCGTCGTATGCCGTAGCGACTGCCCAGCCGCTCGCAGTACGCTATGAACTCCTCCCTGTCGATGCGATGGATGCGCAGTGCGGCGTCGCAGATCGCCAACGCCTGCGGGAACGGCAGCGATCGGGCGCAGTCGAACATGGTCCGCAGCAGGTCCGTGACGCGTACCCCGTCGCTGCGGCGCACGTCCAACGGCGCTACGTAGTGGAATCTTCGATAGCCGCGATTGCGAGACATCGTGCCGTGCGACGCTGCCAGGTGCACGAAGTCATGCATCGCATATGTCTCATTGAGTCCCCATGCCGCCGCGGCGCTGACGTTGCAGAATATCCATGCCGGGTGCATGTCCTGCACCGCCCGCAGCGTGTGCATGATGCGTTCGCGGTAGTCGAGGCTCTGCCAATATGCGGGACGCGCGAACAGGTCGGGGTGTACCGCGACGATTTCGCCGGTCTCGACGCGTCCGCGAAAGGACTGGCGTAGCGTCCGGTCCTTCGTCCATGCGCACATGCGGGCCTGCTCCGCTTGTCGTAGCGTGTATTCGATTCGGTCGTTGCGTTGCATGACCCAAGCGTAGGGAAAAGTCACGGTGCGAAGAAATCCTGCGGATCCTGTGGTCGAATGTGGGGCGTGCGCGTGTCGCGACCGTGCCCGCCGATGAATGACCGCCGCCGGCGGTTGTCTCGCGCGTCCATCCGCTCGCTGCGTGGCCGAGCGAATGGACGATGGATCGTGCGTCATGCGAACGGTTGGTCGGGTCTGCCGTTTCTGACCCGTTCGCGAACGTCCCGGGGCGAGGCGGGAGCCGTCGCGGGAGTGATCCCGGTGGCGGGCGCCATGCGATGCAGATCTGCCGATCCTTGGCACGCGCTGCGCAGGAATATGCAGAAATGCGTTCTACGGAGCCCGAAAGTGCTTCGATCAGCGCATATCTGCAGATTCTTGCGAAACGCGTGCCAAGGATAGGCAGATTGGCGGTGACGGGCGGGGCTGCCGGTGGTCTGCCGGTATGCGATGCCGAGCCGACGTCGAACCGACACCGGGGAGACGCGGGCGGGAAAACGGCATGAGGGCGGGGCATGCAAAGCGCGACACGTCCACGGCGCCGTGAAGGCGGCAGCCCGGTGGGCTGCCGGTAGGCGACGCCGAGCCGACGCCAAGGAGGCGAGGGCAGGAAAACGGCATGAGGGCGGGGCGCGCAAAGCGCGACACGCCCGAATTCTGCTAGGGGCAGGGATGGTGCTTTAATAGTCAAGTTGCCTGTTTTTGGGCTCGCAAATTGGAAATAACAAAGCGAGCGCGGATTCACTCCGCGCACTGATGTGGTGTGCCGCCATGAGGACGTGTGTCCAATGGGGGTCATGCGCGCCGGTGCCCTTGAAGAAGCAGGTTGGTAATAGTAACGAATCGCTAGAAAGGGCGGACGGCAATGGCGGGACAGAAAATCCGCATCAGGCTTAAGTCCTATGACCACGAGGTCATCGACCAATCGGCGAAGAAGATCGTCGAAACGGTGACGAACGCGGGCGCAACTGTTGTTGGCCCCGTTCCGCTGCCGACCGAGAAGAACGTGTTCTGCGTTATCCGTTCTCCTCACAAGTACAAGGATTCCCGCGAGCACTTCGAGATGCGCACGCACAAGCGTCTCATCGACATCGTGGACCCGACCCCCAAGGCCGTGGATTCGCTGATGCACATCGATCTGCCGGCGGACGTCAACATCGAGATCAAGCTGTAAGGGAGGAGGAGACCATCATGACTTCGCAGCGTGGCAGCCACAAGGCTATGCTCGGCAAGAAGCTCGGCATGTCCCAGGTCTGGGACGAGAATGGCTTCTTCGTCCCCGTCACCTTGGTGGAGGTCTCCACCAACGTGGTGACCGCCGTCAAGTCCGAGGAGACCGACGGCTACAAGGCCGTCCAGATCGGCTACGGCCAGATCGACCCCACCAAGGTGACCAAGCCGCTCGCCGGCCACTTCGCCAAGGCGGGCGTCACCCCGCGTCGCCACCTCGTCGAGGTGCGCACCGAGGACGCCGAGACCTACGAGCCCGGCCAGGAGATCACCGCCGAGGTGTTCGCCGAGGGTTCCGAGGTCGACGTCACCGGCACCACCAAGGGCAAGGGCTTCGCCGGCACCATCAAGCGCTGGGGCTTCAAGTCCTACCGTCGTACCCACGGTTCTCACAAGAACGAACGTCGTCCCGGTTCCGTCGGCGCCTGCGCCACCCCGGGCCGCATCCTCAAGGGCAAGCGCATGGCCGGCCGCATGGGCCACGTCACCGCCACCGTGCAGAACCTCACCGTCGTGTCCTCCGATGTGGAGAACGGCGTGCTGGCTCTCAAGGGCGCCGTCCCCGGCCCCAAGGGCAGCATCGTCCTCGTCCGCACCGCAGTGAAGGGAGCCTGATAACTCATGGCTAACATCGCTCTGAACATCACGGACGCCCAGGGCCAGGCCGCCGGCACGGTGGACGCCCCCGCTGAGCTCTTCGGCTTCTCCGCCGAGGAAGTGCAGAACCACGTCCCGCTGATCCACCAGGTCGTCATCGCCCAGCTCGCCGCTGCCCGTCAGGGCACCCACGCCACCAAGACCCGTGGCATGGTCTCCGGCGGCGGCAAGAAGCCGTGGAAGCAGAAGGGCACCGGTCGTGCCCGCCAGGGCTCCATCCGCGCCCCGCAGTGGTACCACGGCGGCACCGTCCACGGCCCGCAGCCGCGTGACTACTCCCAGCGCACCCCCAAGAAGATGAAGGCCGCAGCCCTGCGCTACGTCCTCTCCGACCGCGCCAACGCCGGTCGCGTGCACGTGGTCGACTTCGGCGTCGCCGAGACTCCGTCCACCAAGGCCGCCGTCAAGGCCCTTGCCGTGACCGAGAACCGTTTCACCACGGTCGTGCTCTCCCGCGAAAACGTGAACGAGTGGCTGTCCGTTCGCAACCTGCCCACCGTGCACCCGATTTTCGCCGATCAGCTCAACACCTACGACGTGGTCACCGCCCAGGACGTCGTCTTCACCAAGGAGGCCTTCGAGGCCTTCGTGGCTGCCAAGACCGCTCCTGCCGAGACCAAGGAGGCCTGATCCTCATGGCAGCTATTCACAACCCCGCATACGACGTGATCATCAAGCCCGTCGTCTCCGAGAAGAGCTACGCCAACTCTGACCGCGGCCAGTACACCTTCGTGGTGGCCAACGACGCCAACAAGGTTCAGATCAAGCAGGCTATCGAGCAGATCTTCAAGGTGAAGGTGACGAACGTCAACACGCTCAACCGTGCTGGCAAGAAGACCCGCAGCCGCTTCGGCATCGGTCAGCGCGTCAACCAGAAGCGCGCCATCGTGACCGTGGCCGAGGGCCAGTCGATCGACATCTTCGGCAACTGAAGGCTAGCCGAGAAAAGTTAAAGGAAGAACTACATTATGGCTATCCGCGTTTATAAGCCGACGACTGCAGGCCGCCGCAACGCGTCCGTTTCGGATTTCTCCGAGATCACGCGTTCCACGCCTGAGAAGTCGCTGGTTCGCAAGCTGACCAAGACCGGCGGTCGCAACTCCTACGGCCGTATGACCTCCCGCCACCGCGGCGGCGGCCACAAGCGCGCCTACCGTCTCATCGACTTCAAGCGTTGGGACAAGGACGGCGTGCCCGCCACCGTGGCCGAGATCGAGTACGATCCGAACCGCTCCGCCCGCATCGCCCTCCTGCACTACGCCGACGGCGAGAAGCGCTACATCATCGCGCCGAAGGGCGTCAAGCAGGGCGACCGCATCGAGACCGGCGAGCAGGCCGACATCAAGCCGGGCAACAACCTGCCGCTGAAGAACATCCCCACCGGTACCGTGGTGCACAACATCGAGCTCCGCCCGCTCGGCGGCGCGAAGATCGCGCGTTCCGCCGGTGCCGCCGTCCAGCTCGTCGCCAAGGACGGCGCCTACGCCCAGCTGCGTATGCCGTCCGGCGAGATCCGCAACGTCGACGCGCGCTGCCGCGCGACCGTCGGCGAGGTGGGTAACGAGGAGCACGCCAACATCCAGCTCGGCAAGGCCGGCCGCGCCCGCTGGGTCGGCAAGCGTCCGTGGACCCGTGGTGAGTCCATGAACCCGGTCGACCACCCGCACGGCGGTCGTACCCGCGGCGGCAAGCCGCCGGTGTCGCCTTGGGGCAAGGGTGAGGTTCGTACTCGCCGTCCGAAGAAGGCTTCGAACAAGATGATCGTTCGTCGCCGTCCGAATGGTAAGAACCGCAAGTAAGGGAGTATCGAGAAGATGACTCGTAGCATCAAGAAGGGCCCCTTCGTCGACGCCCACTTGCAGAAGAAAGTCGACGAGCAGAACGAGAAGGGCACGAAGAACGTCATCAAGACGTGGTCGCGCCGCTCGATGATCACCCCCGATTTCATCGGCCACACCTTCGCCGTTCACGATGGCCGCAAGCATGTCCCGGTGTTCGTCACCGAGGCCATGGTGGGCCACAAGCTCGGAGAGTTCGCCCCGACCAAGACCTTCAAGGGTCACGTGAAGGACGACAAGAAAGCACGCCGCTGAGGCAGGAAGAGTAGAGACACATGGAAGCTAAAGCAATTGCCCGTCACGTCCGCGTGACGCCTCGCAAGGCTCGCCGCGTTGTCGACCTCATCCGAGGCAAGCAGGCGACCGAAGCCATCACCATCCTCAAGTTCGCCCCGCAGGATGCCGCCACCCCGGTGCGCAAGGTCCTGGAGAGCGCCATCGCCAACGCGCGCGTCAAGGCCGACAAGGCCAACGAGCCGTTCCGCGAGAACGAACTGGTCATCAAGGAGACCTACGTCGATGAGGGCGTGACCATGAAGCGCTTCCGCGCTCGCGCCCAGGGCCGTGCGGGCCGCATCAACAAGCGCACGTCCCACATCACCGTCGTCGTCGCCAACAAGGAAGGAGCCCGCTAAAGATGGGTCAGAAGATCAATCCCTTTGGCTACCGTCTGGGCATCACCGAGAACCACCGCTCCAAGTGGTTCTCCGATTCCGCCAAGGCCGGCGAACGCTACCGCGACTTCGTGCTTGAGGACGATCAGATCCGCAAGGAGATGAGCAAGGACCTCGAGCGCGCCGGCGTGAGCAAGATCGTGATCGAGCGCACCCGCGACCGCGTGCGTGTGGACATCCACACCGCCCGCCCGGGCATCGTCATCGGCCGCCGCGGCGCCGAGGCCGAGCGCGTCCGCGCCAAGCTCGAGAAGATGACCGGCAAGCAGGTCCAGCTCAACATCTTCGAGGTCAAGAACGCCGCGCTGGACGCCCAGCTCGTCGCTCAGGGCATCGCGGAGCAGCTGACCAACCGCGTCACCTTCCGCCGCGCGATGCGCAAGGCCCAGCAGGACGCTATGCGTGCTGGCGCCAAGGGCATCCGCATCAAGCTCTCCGGCCGCCTCGGCGGTGCGGAAATGAGCCGTTCCGAGTTCTACCGCGAGGGTCGCGTTCCGCTGCAGACCCTGCGCGCCCTGATTGATTACGGCTTCTTCGAGGCCCGCACCACCTACGGCCGCATCGGCGTGAAGGTGTGGATCTACAAGGGCGATATGACCGAGCGTGAGTTCGAAGAGCAGCAGGCTCAGCAGAACAACCGCCCCGGCCGCCGTGGCGATCGCGATCGCCGTCCGCGCCGTGGCAACCGTTCCGCCGAGGCTCAGCAGCAGGCCGCTCCGGCCGCCGCCGAGGCCCCTGCCGCCACGGAAACGAAGGAGTGAGCTGATGCTTATCCCAAAGAGGACCAAGTACCGCAAGCAGCACCGTCCTACCCGTCGTGGTATGACCAAGGGCGGCGCCGAGATCGCGTTCGGTGATTTCGGCATCCAGGCCCTGGCGCCGGCCTACGTGACCAACCGTCAGATCGAGGCCGCCCGTATCGCCATGACCCGCTACATCAAGCGTGGCGGTCGTGTGTGGATCAACATCTTCCCGGATCGTCCGCTGACCAAGCACGCTCTCGGCGCCCGAATGGGTTCCGGTAAGGGTGCTCCGGAATTCTGGATCGCCAACATCCACCCCGGCCGTGTGCTCTTCGAGATCGGCGGCGTGTCCGAGGACGTCGCTCGCGAGGCCCTGCGTCGCGCGATCGACAAGCTCCCCATGAAGTGCCGTGTGATTGCTCGTGAAGGCGGTGACATCTGATGGCAGTCGGAACCCAGGAATATTCCATCAAGAATCTGACCGAGAAGACCAACGCTGAGATCGAGGACTTCATCAAGAAGTCCAAGGAGGAGCTCTTCAACCTCCGTTTCCAGGCGGCCACCGGTCAGCTCGACAACTCCTCTCGTCTGAAGGCCGTCAAGCACGACATCGCCCGCATGTACACCGTGCTGCGCGAGCGCGAGCTTGGCATCGTCCCGACGCCGGCCGAGGAGTCCGCCGAGACTAAGGCTGAGGAGAAGTGAACATGGCTGAGGAACAGCGCAATTTCCGCAAGGTTCGCCGTGGTTACGTCGTGTCCGACTCCATGGACAAGACCATCACGGTTGAGCTCGAGCAGCGTTCGACCCACCCGCTGTACGGCAAGGTCGTCCGCACCACCAGCAAGGTCAAGGCCCATGATGAGCAAAACGCCGCACACGTTGGCGATTTTGTGAGTATTATGGAGACTCGGCCTCTGAGCAAGACCAAGCGTTGGCGTCTCGAATCCATCATCGAGCGCGCCAAGTAAACAAGTTCGGCAAGGCTCCGCGTACACCGTGGCGCCACTGACCAGGAGACTGGCTGGTGGCGCCGCGGTGTGCGGGGAGAACCAGCTCGGCTAAGGAGAATCAATGATTCAGCAGGAATCGCGGCTTCATGTCGCCGACAACACGGGTGCCAAGGAACTCCTTGCCATTCGCGTGCTCGGTGGATCGAAGCGACGCTATGCCGGCTTGGGCGACGTGATCGTCGCCTCCGTCAAGGACGCCATCCCCGGCGGGTCGGTCAAGAAGGGTGACGTGGTGAAGGCCGTCGTCGTCCGCACCGTCAAGGAGCACCGTCGCGTCGACGGCTCCTACATCAAGTTCGACGAGAACGCCGCCGTCATTCTCGGCTCCGGCCGTGAACCGAAGGGCACTCGTATTTTCGGACCGATCGCCCGTGAGCTTCGCGACAAGAAGTTCATGCGCATCGTGTCCCTCGCCCCGGAGGTGATCTGAGTATGGTAGCCAAGATCAAGACCGGCGACCAGGTCAAGGTCATCCGCGGCAAGGATCGCGGCAAGGAGGGCAAGGTCCTCCGCGTGCTCAAGGACGATCGTCTGATCGTCGAGGGCGTGCAGATCGTCAAGAAGCACGTGCGCGCCACCCAGCAGGGCGAGCAGGCCGGCATCGTCTCCGTCGAGGCTCCGATCCATCGCTCCAACGTGATGCTGATCGACCCGGAGACCGGCAAGCCCACCCGCGTCGGCGTGATCGTGAAGGAAGAAGCCCGCGACGGCAAGGTGAAGACCGTGCGCGTCCGCGTGGCCAAGAAGTCAGGCAAGGAGCTGGCATGAGCGATACTACCGCAGTTGAAGCGCCTGCAGTCCCGCGCTTGAAGCAGCAGTACAAGGACGTCATCATCCCCGAGCTCGAGAAGGAGTTCAACTACTCCAACCCGATGCAGGTGGCGCGTCTCCAGAAGGTCGTCGTCTCCATGGGCGTCGGTGCCGCGGCCCGCGACTCCAAGCTCATCGAGGGCGCCGTCAAGGACCTCACCCTGATCACCGGCCAGAAGCCGAAGATCACCAAGGCCAAGAAGTCCGTCGCGCAGTTCCACCTGCGTGAGGGTCAGGCCATCGGCGCGTACGTCACCCTGCGTGGCGACCGCATGTGGGAGTTCCTCGATCGTCTCCTGACGCTGGCCCTGCCGCGCATCCGCGACTTCCGCGGCATCAACGGCAACCAGTTCGACGGCCAGGGCAACTACAACTTCGGCCTCACGGAGCAGTCCATGTTCCACGAGATCGATCCCGATTCGATCGATCACCAGCGCGGCATGGACATCACCGTGGTGACCAGCACCAAGGACGACAAGGAAGCCAGCGTGCTGCTCAAGCACCTCGGCTTCCCCTTCAAGGAGAACTGATATGGCAAAAACCGCTCTTAAGAACAAGGCGGCCGGCAAGCCGAAGTTCAAGGTGCGTGCCTACACGCGCTGCCAGGTGTGCGGTCGTCCCCATTCCGTGTACCGCAAGTTCGGCCTGTGCCGCGTCTGCCTTCGCGAGAAGGCCCACCGCGGCGAGCTGCCCGGCGTGACGAAGTCCAGTTGGTAAACATCGACGCCGAAGGTCCGCGGCCCCAGCCCATCGGGCAGGCGGCGGAAACCACGACGAGAAAGGGCATAAGCCCACAATGACAATGACAGATCCGATCGCAGACATGCTTACGCGTCTGCGTAACGCGAGCGCGGCTAAGCACACCACCGTTGACATGCCGTACTCGAAGTTCAAGGCCAACATCGCGCAGATCCTCAAGCGCGAAGGCTACATCGCCGACTTCTCCGCCAAGGAAGCGAAGGTCGGCCAGACCCTTGAGGTCACCCTCAAGTACGGTCCGAACGGCGAGCGCTCCCTGCAGGGCATCAAGCGCATCTCCAAGCCGGGCCTGCGTCGCTACGCGAAGTCCGATTCCCTGCCCATGCCTCTGGGCGGCCTCGGCATCGCCATCATCTCGACCTCGTCGGGACTGCTGACCCAGAAGGAATGCCTGGACAAGGGCATCGGCGGCGAGATCGTCGCCTACGTGTGGTGAGAAAGGAGAGCTGACACATGGCATCGCATATTGGTAAGCTCCCCGTCACCATTCCCGCTGGCGTGGAAGTCACGATCGACGGTCAGAACTTTGCCGCCAAGGGCGCCAAGGGCTCTGACTCCTACGTGATCCCCGAGGGCATCACCGCCGTCGTCGAGGGCAACGAGATCATCCTCACCCCGGCCGATGACCTCCGTCCGACCCGTGCCAAGCACGGTCTGTCCCGCTCGATCATCGCCTCGATGGTCAAGGGCGTGCACGACGGCTACGAGAAGCACCTGCTCATCGTCGGCACCGGTTACCGTGCCGCCATGAAGGGCAAGGGCATCGAGTTCTCCCTCGGCTACTCCCACACCATCACGGTCGAGGCTCCCGAAGGCATCACCTTCGAGCTGCCGAACCCGAACGAGGTCGTGGTGAAGGGCACCGACAAGCAGCAGGTCGGCCAGGTCGCGGCGAACATCCGCAAGCTTCGTGCTCCGGAACCCTACAAGGGCAAGGGCATCAAGTATGCCGATGAGCACATCCTGCGCAAGGCTGGAAAGGCTGGTAAGTAATATGACCGTCCAGATTTTCGGTAAGGGCAAGAAGGTCGCTCTCCAGCGTCGTCACGCGCGTCTTCGCAAGAAGATCGTCGGCACCCCCGAGCGTCCGCGTCTCGTCGTCACCCGTTCCAACCGCCACATGGTCGCTCAGATCGTGGATGACACCAAGGGCGTCACCCTCGTTTCCGAGTCCACCCTGCACAACGATTTCCAGGGCTTCGAGGGCACCAAGACCGAGGCTGCAAAGCACGTCGGCGAGCTGCTCGCGAAGAAGGCCCAGGAGGCCGGCATCACTGCAGTGGTCTTCGACCGCGGCGGCAACAAGTACACCGGTCGCGTCGCAGCCGTTGCTGAGGGCGCCCGCGAGGGAGGTCTGGCACTGTGAGCGACAACGAAAAGGAAACTCAAGTGGCTGAAGAAACCCAGAACACCGTGGCCACCGAAGAGACCAAGAACAACGACGACCGTCGCGGCGGCCGTCGCGGCCAGCGCGGTGAAGGTCGTCGCGGCGAGCGCCGCAACCGTCGCGAAGAGAACAAGGGCGATGAGCTCCTCGATCGCGTGGTGACCATCAACCGCGTCTCCAAGACCCACAAGGGTGGCCGTACGTTCAGCTTCGCCGCCCTCGTGGTGGTCGGCGACGGCAACGGCACCGTGGGCGTCGGCTACGGCAAGTCCCGTGAGGTCCCGGCGGCCATCGCCAAGGGCCAGCTGGACGCCAAGAAGCACATGTTCTCCGTCCCGCGCGTGCGCGGCACCGTCACCCACCCGGTGATCGGTCACGACGCCGCAGGCACCGTCCTGCTGCGCCCCGCCGCCCCCGGTACCGGCGTTATCGCCGGTGGCCCGGTCCGCGCCGTCATGGAGTGCGCCGGCATCACCGACATCCTGACCAAGTCCATGGGCTCCGCCACCGCGGTGAACATGGTCCGCGCCACCGTGGATGCCCTCAAGCAGCTCGAGGAGCCCGAGGAGATCGCGGCCCGCCGCGGCCTCACCCTCGAGGAAGTGGCTCCGGACGCGCTCCTGCGCGCCCGCGCCGCCGGCATCGCCGAGGCCCGCAAGGCCCGCGAGGAAGCCGCTGCCGCCAAGGCCGCCGAAGAGAAGGATGGTGAGTGAGCATGGCCAACATCAACATCACTCTGCACCATGGTCTGGTGAATTCCACCCCGAAGCAGCGCGCCGCTGCTCAGACCCTGGGTCTGAACAAGATCGGTAAGACCGTGACCCGCGAGGACACGAAGGCCGTCCGCGGCCAGATCGCCGTCGTGCGTCACCTGGTCACCGTCGAGGAGGCTGACTGATTATGGCTAACGAAGAGACCACCATCCTGCAGATGCATGATCTCAAGCCCGCGCCGGGCGCCAACAAGGACCGCATCCGCGTTGGCCGCGGTGAAGGCTCCAAGGGCAAGACCTCGGGCCGCGGCACCAAGGGCACCAAGGCCCGCTACCAGGTGCGTCCGGGCTTCGAAGGCGGACAGCTGCCGCTGTACATGCGCCTGCCGAAGCTCCGTGGCTTCCGCAACCCCTTCAAGGTCGAGTTCCAGGTCGTCAACGTCGCCCGTCTGGCCGAGGTGTTCCCGGCCGGTGGCGATGTGACCGTGGCCGACCTCGTCGCCAAGGGCCTCGTCCGCGACGGCGCCCCGGTGAAGGTGCTCGGTGACGGCGATCTGGCCGTCGCCCTGAACATCAAGGGCGTCAAGGCTTCCGCCTCCGCCAAGGCCAAGATCGAGGCCGCCGGCGGTTCCGTCTCCGAGGAGTAAGCTTTTCGGGGAAGCGCTGAACAAGCGATGAGATGACCCTCCCCACGCCGCAAGGCGCAGGGAGGGTCATCTGCGTATTCGGTGCGAGTTCGGCGCGCAGCAGGCATCCGCCACGTCGCGTCGCGCGCGGCGACACGCGCGCAGGGCCCGCGAGCGGCCCGCAACGTTCCACGGACGACCTCGAAGGGTTGGGTTTGGTCCTAGGAGCGAGTAGACTCGTTGACAGTTTGTGTTTGTAGACGTTCCGCAATTGGAGCGGTATTCAGGAGGACATCAGGTGAGGACGCTTATCCAGGCCTTTAGAACGAAGGAACTCAGGAAGAAGATCTTCTTCGTGTTCTTCATCATCATCATCTACCGCATCGGCTCGTTCATCCCCACCCCGGGCGTGAGCTACACCGCGGTGCAGAGCTGCATGGCCTCCGCCGGCAGCGAGGACTTCATCGGTCTGGTCAACCTCTTCTCCGGCGGCGCACTGCTCCAGCTGTCGATCTTCGCGCTGGGCGTCATGCCGTACATCACCGCGTCCATCGTGATCCAGCTGCTGCGCGTGGTGATCCCGCGCTTCGAGGCCCTGCACAAGGAGGGCCAGTCCGGCGAGGCCAAGCTCACGCAGTACACGCGTTACCTCACCATCGGACTCGCCGTGCTGCAGTCCACCACCATCCTCGTCACCGCCCGCTCCGGCGCCCTGTTCTCCGGCTGCACCGAGTCCGTCATCCCGGACGGCTCCGTGTGGAACCTGCTCGTCATGGTGCTCATCATGACCGGCGGCACCGGCCTGATCATGTGGATGGCCGAGCTCATCACGGACAAGGGCATCGGCCAGGGCATGTCCATCCTCATCTTCATGTCCATCTGCTCCGGCTTCCTGCCGCAGCTGTGGGAGATCGGCTGGGGCACCAACGGCACCGACGGCAACTGGACCAAGTTCGGCATCGTCGTGGGCGTGCTGCTCGTCATCTTCATCTTCGTGGACTTCGTGGAGCTCTCCCAGCGCCGCATCCCGGTGCAGTACACGCGCCGCATGATCGGCCGCAAGATGTACGGCGGCTCCTCCACCTACCTGCCGCTGAAGATCAACATGTCCGGCGTGATCCCGCCGATCTTCGCGTCGTCCATCCTGGCCATCCCGACCCTGATCTCCCAGTTCGGCAGCTCCGATCAGAGCTGGGTGCAGTGGATCCAGTCGAACCTGGCCTCCACCACCTCCGTGTGGTACATCGCGCTGTACGCGCTGATGATCGTGTTCTTCTGCTTCTTCTACACGTCCATCACGTTCAACCCGGACGAGACGGCCGACAACATGAAGCAGTACGGCGGCTTCATCCCCGGCATCCGCGCGGGTCGCGCCACCAGCGCCTACCTCACCTACGTGATGAACCGCCTCAACACCGTGGGCGCCATCTACCTGCTGTTCGTGGCCCTCATCCCGACCGTGCTCATCATGGCCCTGCAGATCAGCCAGCAGCTGCCCTTCGGCGGCACCACGATCCTGATCATCGCGGGCGTCGGCCTCGACACCCTGCGCCAGGCCAAGGCCCAGACCGAGCAGTTCCAGTACGCCGGCTTCCTCTTCGAGGACGACGCCAAGGCCGTCGAGAAGGACTGAGCGTCCGCTCGTCATGAAGTCCCGCCGCATCGCGCGACGGGACTTCCCGTATCACCGCGATTTTCCAACCACCGCACAACCAGAAAGAGAGATCACCATGCGTCTGCTGATCATGGGTCCCCAGGGCGTCGGCAAGGGCACGCAGGCCGCGCTGCTCGCCGAGCACTACGACATCCCCGCCATCTCCACGGGTGACATCTTCCGCTACAACATCAAGAACAAGACCCCACTCGGCCTCGAGGCGCTCAAGTACACCGACAAGGGCGAGCTGGTCCCCGACGAGCTGACCAACAAGATCGTCAAGGACCGTCTGGCCCAGGACGACGCGAAGAACGGCTGGATCCTCGACGGCTACCCGCGCAACGCCGCACAGGTCGAGGCGCTCGACGCGATCCTCGAGGAGCTGGGCACCCCGCTCGACAAGGTCGTCGCGCTGGACGCCGATCACGACGTGCTCATGGAGCGCATCGCCAAGCGCGCGCAGATCGAGGGCCGCTCGGACGACACGCCCGAGGCCATCGCCAAGCGTCTCGAGACCTACGCCAAGGAGACCGCTCCGCTGCTGGACATCTACCGCGACCGCGGCCAGCTCGTCGCGGTGGACGGCGTGGGCGAGATCAAGGAGATCTCCGCCAACATCATCGCCAAGCTCGACGCCTGAGCATGGCGGCGTCGAACTGACGCGCCGATGTGGCGCAACGGCCCCTGCGGATTGCCGCAGGGGCCGTTCTCGTATTCAGCCGCCGCTCAGGCCTCCGCCCGCTGCGCCCGCTCCTCGTCCACGTGCGCCCGCAGCTCCCGATCGAACCGATCGGCGTCCAGCGGCAGCGCCACGGTCGCGTCGTCCCACGCGGACAAGTACGCCGCATCCGCCAGCTCCAGGCACCGCAGCCCCTCGCGTCCGTCGGCGATGAGCTCCGCCTCGCCCATCACGGCGAACCCGAAGTTCTCCAGCACCTCCCAGTAGTGTTCCAGCCCCACGGGATCGGGGATGCGCTCCTCGCGGTACGCGATCCCCAGTTCGCGCGCGTCGGTGCAGGCGGCCGTGCGCCGGTACTCGTCCGCGTCGCGGTCGTACGTCCACAGGCGCAGCACGTCGCCGTCCATGAGCAGCCGCCCGCGCGAGCCGCGGATGTCGAGCCGCGTCTCCGGAACCGGCTCGCCGGTGGAGATGACGAACGCGCCCGTGCGGCCGTCCGGGTAGGTCATGACCAGCGTGGACTCGTCGTCCACGGCGAAGTCGTTGTACTTGCCGAACGGGATCACCGCGCGCATGGCGGAGGGCATGCCGAACAGCCACTGCCACAGGTCGAGGATGTGCGGACCCTGGCTGGTGAGCACGCCGCCGCCCTCGTGCTCCCAGCTGCTGCGCCACGGGCGCGAATGATGGTAGGAGACCGTGCGGAAGTACTGGGTGTCGGTGAGCTGCATGCGCCGCACCTCGCCCAGCGCACCGTCGCGCAGCAGCTGGCGCACGCGGCGGTGCCTCGCGTAGCAGCGCTGCTGGAAGATCATGCCGAACGTGAGCCCGGTGCGGTCGGCGGCCTCCGTCATCGCGCGGCATTCGCCCAGCGACCGCGCGGCCGGCTTGTCGCACAGCACATGCTTGCCGTGCTCGAACGCCTGCACGGCGAGCGCCGGATGCAGCTCCTGCTGGGTGACGATGAGCACCGCGTCGAAGTCGTCCGCATGACGGTACAGTTCGTCCACGCTCGGGTACGTGGCGGTGCCGGGGCCCAGCGCCTCGGCGGCCCAGCGCTGCGATTCGGGACTGCGGCAGCAGGCCGCGGTCAGGACGAGCGGACCGTCCGGGTGGTCGCGGATGAGCTCGGCGTACTGCCGCCCCATGCCGCCGGTGCCGATCAGCGCGACGCGGACGCGCGCGTCCGGCGCGTGCGGCGTGCCTGATGTGTCCGATGCATTCGGTGCGGTCGGTGTGGTCGGTGCGTGCATGGAAGCCTCCTTGCCTGGGGACGACTGGATCGTCCGGTCCGTCTGTGTTGCGTCGGGACGTCTGTGTTGCCCGGGATGCCCGTGCGGTTCGGCGTCGATGCCGTTCCGCGGAATCCCGCGCAACGCGTCTCATCCGTGTCTCCGTGTCTCCGTGTCGCTGCGGCGCGACGCCGGTGATGCAACGTTGCATGGCCTACTTTTCCATTGCGGCAAGACAGTCGTTGCGAGACGGCGGCGGGTGCATGGGTCGTCGGACGTCACGCGGGCCGTACGTTGCGTCACGCGGACCGGGTATTGCGTCACGCGGACCGTGCGTCACCTGGGCCGTACCTTCGGAAAACGGCGATATTGCAGCGATTCCGCGATGCGCGGCCCGCGTGACGCGCGGTCCGCGTGACGTACGGCCCGTGTGCGGGAGAGTGTGTGACGGGAGCGTGCGTGATGGGAGTGTGCGCGTGGGAAGCGCGTGCGTCGGGAGCGTGCGCATGCGACGGTCCTGTGATGCGCGGCGCGGGTAATGCGCGCAGTGCGGACGATGCGTTGACAAACATCGGATCCCCTCTATATAGTGTGGGTAATCATTTACTTAGCATTCGAGTCCGGCGGCGCGGCCGGACGGTCCGTGGCGACGCGCGGGCGAACACAGACGAGCACGACGAGGAGCGTGGGCATGGCGGGAAGACGAGTCACGATGGCCGATGTGGCCAAGGAAGCGGGCGTGTCCATCAAGACCGTGTCGAACGCGATCAACGGCGTGGGCAACGTGCTGCCGAAGACGCAGAAGAAGGTGGACGACGCCGTGGCCAAGCTCGGCTACCGCATCGACACCGCCGCGCGGTACCTCAAGACCCGCCGCCACCAGACCATCGGTCTGGCCATCGGCGGCTTCGACAGCCCGTTCTACACGCAGCTGCTCGAGGGCGTGATCGAGGAGGCCACCGCACATGGCTTCACCGTGACCATCAGCACGTACAACCAGCTCGAGGGCGGCGTGGAGGAGCTGATCCGCGAGGCGCCGTACTCCAACGCCGACGGGTGGATCGTGTACGCCAGCCATCCGCTGAACAACGAGGGCGAGGTGCTGGAGGGCGATTATCCGATCGTGCAGTGCGGCAACTACACCGCGTTCGGCAAGGCCGACCTCATCACGCTCGACAACCGCGGCGCGCTCAAGGAGACCACGCAGCACCTGCTCGACCGCGGCGCCCGCCGCATCGCCGCGCTGTGCGCTCCGGAGGGGATCACGCGCGAGACGTACCACAAGAAGGACGCCGTGCGCGGCGCCGCGGTCATCGACCGCCTCGAGGGATACTTCGACGCGCTGCGCGACAACGACGTGCCGATCGACTGGGATCTGGTGCCGGACGGACGGCGCTGGACGCTGGGCGGCGGCGCGTCCGCCGTGGAGGACATGCTGCGGGCCGGGACGAAGCCGGACGCGATCGTGTGCTACAACGATTCGTCGGCGCTGGGCGCGCTCTACGAGCTGCAGCTGCGCGGCGTGAAGGTGCCCGAGGACGTGCAGGTGATCGGCTTCGACAACATCGCGGAAAGCCGGTTCTCCTCGCCGTCGCTCACCACCGTGGACCCGATGTGGAAGGACTATGCCAAGATGTGCGTCACGCGTCTGCTGGCGCGCATCAACGGCGACGATTCGCCGTACGCCACCATCGCGCTGCATCCACGCCTGGTGGAGCGCGACTCGACCAGAAAGTGAGCTGCATCATGCCCGTCACGCATCCACAAGTCCATTACGTCGAGGGCTCGGACCTCGACTCCCAGCTGCTGTACGTCGTCACGCCGGACGGCGAGGCGCCCGCGCACGGCTGGCCGCTGGTCGTCTACGTGCACGGCGGCGGCTGGGAGCACGGCAACTTCCCTGCCGGCGAGCCGATCGAGGTGGAGGGACGCCCGATCTTCCCGGCGATGCTGGCGGCCGGCTACGCGCTCGCGTTCGTCAACTACCGGCTCACGGACGAGGCGCTCTGGCCGGCGCAGATCCTCGACTGCAAGGCCGCGATCCGCCATCTGCGCGCGCACGCCGGCGAGTACGGCGTGGATCCGGCGCGCATCGCCGCGTACGGGTCGTCGTCCGGCGCGCATCTGGCGCAGTTCCTGGGCGTCACCAACGGCGACGAACGATACGAGGACCGCGCCATGGGCTCGCCGGAGGCGTCGAGCGACGTGCGGGCGGTGCTCTCCAGCTACGGCATCAGCGACGTGAGCGCGTGGCTGGTGCCGCCGAGCGCCAACGCGAACGGCGACTTCATCGAACGCTTCCTGGGGCGCGGATACACGCGTGAGTCGGCGCTCGAGGCGAGCCCCGTGGCGCACGTGGGGGAGCGGTCGGCTCCGGTGCCGATGCTGCTGGCGCATGCGCAGGACGATCCGGTGGTCAACTGGGACATGACGCCGACGATGGAACGCGCGCTGCGCGCGGCCGGCGGCGCCGTGGTGAGCTGGTATCCGCCCACCGGCGGGCACGGGCACGACGACGTGTTCCAGAACGAGCGGGCCGTCACGCTGTACATCGGATTCCTGGCGCGCTATCTGTGACCGCCTCCCGTGGCGCGGCGCGGACGTGCCGCGCCCGGTGACGCGTTGCCGTCGGGGCGCGTGCAACACATATGCAACGGGCATGCGCCGACGCTGCGATCAACATACAACGACGGTAATGCTCACGTGTTTGACATGCATAAAAACCTTGGCTATAGTGCAGGTAAACGGTTACTTCACGAAGTGTCAACGAAGCACGATGCGCGCGATGAACCGGGACCATGTCAGGCAACGAAGCGAGATGACCCCCAATGAGCCAAGCAGCCACCCTTTATTTCCACCACGGATGGAAGTTCCAATGCGCCGACGCCTTCCCGATCCGCGAGGCGCTCGCCCGGTGGCGCGACGCCGACGGCCGGGACGTCTTCGACCCCGCCTACGACGACGCCTCGTGGCAGTCCGTCGCGCTGCCCCACACCTTCAACGACGTCGACATCTTCCGCGACCGCATCCTCGACGGCGGCAGCCGGCAGAAGCGCTGCGCCGCCTTCTACCGCAACCGGCTCACCGTCCCGCCCGAGCACCGCGGGCAGAAGGTGATCCTCGAATTCGAAGGCATCCGCCAGACCTGCTACCTCTACGTCAACGGCACGCTCGCCGGCTACGTGGAGAACGGCGTCGCGCCGTTCGGCATCGACGTCACGTCGCTCATCGACGACGAGCGCCCGAACCAGATCACCGTCGTCACCGACAACACCAGCTCGCGCAACCTGCCCTTCTACGGCGCGGAAACCCCCAACAGGGACGGCGTCGAACCCGGCTCCTACATCGCGCGCGGCGAAGGCGACGTGCCCGCAGGCCACCCGGAAGGCACCCCGTTCTTCTGGAACACCAACGACTTCAACCCCACGCTCGGCGGCATCACGCGTCCGGTCAAGGTGCACTTCAAGCCCTACGCCTACCTCACCCTGCCGCTGTACTCCAACCTGCGCACCAAGGGCACGTACGTCACCGCGTCGGACTTCGATCTGAGCGATCCCGCCGCGCCGAAGGCCAGGATCACCGTGGAATCCGAAGTGCGCAACGAGCGTGACGACGCCGTCGAAGCGCGGCTCAAGGTGGTTATCCGCACGCTGGACGGCGTCGAGGTCGCCTCGTTCGCCTCCGCGCCGCAGACCATCGCCGCGGTCGGCACGCTCGACCAGCCGCCGTCCATCACGCCCGACGACGCCTACGCATGGAACGAGCAGGAGCAGCGCTACGTCGCCGTCGACGACGAGGACGCCGTCAGGCCCACCGTCACCGATTCGCGCGCCGTGTCGGTCATGCAGGCGCAGAGCGAAGCCGTGCCGCTGCGCCTGTGGTCGCTCGACGACCCGTACCTGTACCGCGTCACCGTGACGCTGGAGGTCAGCGGCGAGGACGCGGACGAGACCGTCATCGAAACCGGATTCCGCAAGATCGGCTACGACAACGCCAAGGGCGTCACCATCAACGACGTGCCGGTGTGGCTGCGCGGCTACGCGCAGCGCGCCACCAACGAATGGTCCGCCACCGGCATCGCCGCCGCATGGATGAAGGACGAGGACGCCGCGCTGATCCGCGCCTCCAACGCCAACCACGTGCGCTGGATGCACGTGGCCGCCAGTCCGGCGGACGTCGCCGCCTACGACGCGCACGGCGTGGTATGCACGCAGCCCGCAGGCGACAAGGAGAAGGAGACGTTCGGACGCCAGTGGGACCAGCGCGTCGAGCTCATGCGCGACGTCATCATCGCGTTCCGCAACAACCCGAGCATCGTGTTCTGGGAGGCCGGCAACAACTCGCTGCACGCCAACCACATGCACGAGATGCTCCAGCTCAAGCGCCTGCTCGACCCCCGCGGCGGCCGGTTCATGGGATGCCGCACGCTCAACACCGAGGAGACCGTCGCCGAATCCGAATACGTGGGCACGATGCTCAACCGTCATGCGGCGCGCTTCATCGCCGAGCACGGACCCGTCACCGAAACCGAATACGCCCGCGAGGAGGCGCCGGGACGCATCTGGGACGACTACACCGGCCCCGACTACGACTACCGCAACAAGTGGATCGGCGTGGGCGGACGCAAGGGCCCGGGCGTCGACTTCTACGACCTGACCGCCGAAGGCCTGGCGCTCGCGGACGCGCACGGCTACGCCGAGTTCTTCAACGACCGTCTCGGCGGCGGCTCGCATCGCGACCTGTACGCCGCCGCGGCGGCGCTGTGCTGGACGGATTCGGCGCAGCACGGACGCCAGTCGTATTCGGAGAACGCGCGCATGTCCGGACGCGTGCGCCCCGACCGCGTGCGCAAGCAGAACTTCGACGTGTTCCGCGTCATGCAGAGCGAGGCGCCGGCGGTGAAGATCGTGGGGCACTGGAACTACGAGCCGGCGAACACGGCGCACGAAGGGCCGGTCTACCGCTACGAGAAGAAGCGGTTCAACGGCAGGTTCTGGGAAGGCGCCGGCGAATTCGGCTATCGCGACCCCACCGACAAGACCGTGTATGCGATCGCCAGCTACCCGGTGGCCCGCGTCGAGCTGCTCGTCAACGGCGAGAAGGTGGGGGAGTGCGACAGCCCCACCGATACGTTCGTCTTCGCGTTCGAGCACGTGGACGTGACCCGCTCCGGCGCCGTGGAGGCCGTGGCGTACGGCTACGACGGCCGGGAAGTCGCCCGCGACCGCATCGAGACCGCCGGCAAGCCGACGCGTCTGGTGCTTGAGCCGCATGCGGCGCCGGGCGGTCTGCGCGCCGACGGCGAGGATCTCGCCTGGATCGACGTGACGGTGGTGGACGATCAGGGGCGCGTATGCCCGCTGGCCAGCGACCGCATCGACTTCTCGCTGGAGGGCCCGGCGACGTTCCTCGGCGGCTACAACGAGGGGCGGTTCGACGACCGTGTCGACGGCAGGCCGGACGACAGCGTGATCCACACGAGCCATGTGTTCGCCGACTGCGGCCTCAACCGCGTGTTCCTGCGCGCCGGCGAGACGCCGGGCGTCGTGCGCGTCACGGCGTCGATGGACGGCGTGCCGCAGGCCGTGGCGCGGATCCGCACGGTGACCGCCGACCTGTCGCCGCTGAGCGACGAGGCGCCGGCGCGCTCCTATGCGCGGTATGCGCCCGTCGCGCCGCTGCCGACACGCGAGTTCCCGCCGAACAAGGCCGCCGACAAGGCGAAGTACGTGCCGCCGAGCGAGGACTTCTGCAAGATCCTCATCGACGGCCAGGAGCCGGATTCGCGCATGGTGCCCACCGTGAACAAGAACGGCGCGGTGTGGGGCAACGTGATGGTGGTGCTCGAACGCATGACCATGCAGTGCGGCGACCGGTTCACGTATGCGTGGGATCCGGCTGCGGGAACGCTGACGCTGCGCTCCGGCGGACACGTGGTGCAGGCGCAGGTGGGGCGCACCCATCTGCTCGTGGACGGCAGGGAGAACCTCATGGACGGCGAGCCGTACCTGTCGCCGCGCGGCGACGTGGTGATGGAGGTTGCGGCGCTGGTGAGTTGGATCGAGGACGTGACCGTGCAGTACGACGAGCGCGTGCATGTGCTGCGCGTGGACACCGGCGCGCTGGACGGCGGCGACGCGTTCACGCCGGCCGCGATGGAGATCTCCGCCGTCCCCTCGCCGTCCTCGCTGGCGCGTGCGACCGTGCGCTGAGCGCCGCCTGAGGCCCATGCATGACGTCGGCCGTCCCGTGAACGAGCGGGGCGGCCGACGTCATGTCGTTCCGTGCCGAAGACCGGGCGGCGGACGGGCGGCGACCGATCGGGGCGGGGTCGATCGGGAGCCGGGTCGATCGGAGGCTGGACTGATTGGAAACATAGGGCAACCGCCCCGCGTGTCCTATGAAAACGATGTAGCGTACAACGTTGTAAAGGGTCGGAGTCGTTGGTTTTCCAAGGATTCCAATGCAAGAAAAACAAGCAGTGCCGCAACAAAGGGAAGTTTGTGGTTGACAAAACTTCCGACGTTGTAATACAATCATTGCAACAGTTCGGAAGAGAACTGCACAGAGCTTGAGAGCCAACGATTACATGCGCAGTGGCATGTGACGGGTTCGTCAACGATCGGCGCTGACGCCGAGAAGGAGAGAATCATGAAATCCACGAAGCTCACCGGGGCCGTAGCCATCCTTGCCGCCGGAACGATGATGCTCGGCGCCTGCGGCTCCAACGGAGCCGGTGCGGGAGGCAAGACCGAGGCGTTCGACCCGAACGCGAAGACCGAGATCAGCTTCGCCGGCTGGTCGCTGAGTTCCTCGATCGAGTTCCAGACCCTCGCCGACGCGTTCATGGCCAAGTATCCGAACGTCAAGGTGAACATCAAGGAATACAGCTCCGACTCCTACGACAAGCAGATGACCGCCGATCTGGCCTCCCAGAAGGTCCCCGAGGTCTTCCCGCTCAAGTCGATGACCAGCTACTACACCTACGCCAAGGACGCCAAGGGACTCGCGGACCTGACCGACATCGCCAAGTCCTTCGACTCCTCCCACCTGGACGTCTCCACGCACGAGATCGACGGCAAGTACTACGGCCTGCCGTACCGCCGTGACCTGTGGGTGCTCTACTACAACAAGGACATGTTCGAGAAGGCCGGCGTGGCCACCCCGGACGGCACCTGGACTTGGGACGACTACATCAGGACCGCCGAGGAGCTCAAGCAGAAGCTGCCCGCCGCCGGCTACGGCGACGACGTGTACCCCACCTTCACGTGGAACAAGCAGGCGTTCGTGCAGGACTTCGCCCTCAACCAGACGCAGAAGGACCCGAAGGCCGCCAAGCTCTCCGGCAAGTACGACTTCTTCAAGCCCTACTACGAGCGCGCGCTCAAGCTGCAGGACGAGGGCCTGACCCTGAGCTACAACACCATCACCTCCACCAAGGTGACCTATCAGGGCCAGTTCGGCACCCAGAAGGTGGCCATGTTCCCCACCGGCTCCTGGTACCCGGCCACGCTGCTGAGCCAGCAGAAGTCCGGTGACTCCCAGAAGTTCAACTGGGGCATGGCTCCGGTGCCGCAGAACCCGGACAAGTCCACCAACACGCAGACGGACAAGCCCGTCACCGTGGCCGGCGCCACCGGTCTGGCGGTCTCCGCCTTCGCCACCGGCCAGAAGGCCGCCGCGGCCCGCGAGTTCGCCAAGTTCGCCGTCGGCGAGGAGGGCGCCGTGGCGCTCGCCAAGAACGGCGTGAACCCGGCCTACATCTCCGACAAGGTCACCGAGGCGTTCTTCTCCGTGGAGGGCATCCCGAACGACGATCTGAGCAAGGCCGCGTTCTCCGACTACGACACCAAGCAGTCCACGCCCGTCATCACCGGCACCGCGGTCTCCAAGGTCACCTCGCTGCTCGGCGACGCGCACTCCTCGATCATGACCGAGACCGCCACCGTGGATCAGGCCCTGGCCGACGCCGAGCAGAAGATCGCGGACAGCGGCGTGCTCAGCAAGTAGGCAGGCAGTCCTCCTCCTTCCGTTTCCCAACCGCAGCGAGGCCGGCGTCCCGGCACGTCTCTCCGCCGGGCGCCGGCCTCGCCGCGCCTTCCGTCCCCATCATCTCTCTCATCCGTCATATCCCACCACATCCAACCGGCCCGCATCTCGCGGGGCGGCATGAACCAACACAAAGGAGTTGTGCCATGACCAACAGCACAACCGGCATGGCCGCGGCGACCGGACCCGTCGCCCCGGGCCGCGACAACGCGAAGGAACTGGACAAGGCCTTCCGGGTCGTGCACAGGCGCAACATCCGCAACGGCCTGATCTTCATCGCCCCGAACTTCATCGGCTTCGCGGTGCTCATCATGTTCCCGGTGCTCACGCTGTTCTACATCTGCTTCAGCGAGTGGAGCGCGTTCGGCGACCCGACCTTCACCGGCGCGGCGAACTGGATCCGCCTCGCCAAGGACGACCTGTTCTGGACGGCGTTCTGGAACACCTGCTACTACGCGCTGGTGCACATCCCGCTCACCCTGGCCATCGGCTTCGGCTTGGGCGTACTGCTCAACTCGAAGCTCAAGGGCCGCGCGTTCTTCCGCACCGCCGCCTACTTCCCGTACATCACGTCGATCGTGGCCGCCGCGCAGGTGTGGAACATGATGTTCGACCCGAACTCCGGCCCGATCAACCAGTTCATCCGCGTCTTCACCGGCGGCGCGGACGGCTGGGCCCCCGGCTGGCTGTCCACCACGCAGTGGGCCATGCCCGCCGTGATCATCGTGGGCACGTGGCGCGAGGTGGGATACTTCATGATCCTCATCCTCGCCGGCCTGCAGACCATCCCCACCGAGCTGTACGAGGCCGCCCGCGTGGACGGCGCCAACGGATGGCAGCAGTTCTGGAAGATCACGGTGCCGATGATGCGCCCCACGCTGTTCTTCGTCATGGTCACGCTGACCATCAACTCGTTCCGCGTCCTCGACCTGACCCTCGTCATGACCGAGGGCGGCCCCGGCACCGCCACCATGGTGCTCGCGCAGTACGCCTACGACACCGCGTTCCAGGACTACGAGTTCGGCTACTCCGGCGCCATCTCCATCGTGCTCTTCGCGATGTGCATGGTCGTCACCATCATCCAGTTCGTCTACAACAACATCAAGGAGAAGTGAGATGAGCGCCGCGATTCCCTACACCCCGGCCGGCACCGTCCATTCGGCCGACATCCCGTTCAACAGAAGGCCCGTCAGTCCGCTGAAGGTCGCGGCCACGGCGGTCGGCTACGTGATCATGATCGTCATCGCCGCGTTCACGCTGCTGCCGTTCGTGTGGATGGTGCTCTCGTCGGTCAAGAACAACAACGAGATCTTCACCGTCCCGCTCAAGTGGCTGCCCGACGTGTGGCACTGGGAGAACTACGGGCTGATCTGGCAGAAGGCCGACCTGCTGGGCTGGACCAAGAACACGATCATCCTGGCGGTGGCCGTGACGCTGCTGCAGATCGTGACCGGATCGTTCGCCGCCTACGGCTTCTCCAAGATCAGGTTCGCCGGACGCGACGTGCTGTTCCTGTGCTACATCGCCACGATGGCCGTGCCGTGGCAGTCCTACATGATCCCGCAGTTCAAGATGCTCTCCAGCTGGGGCCTGTCCGATTCGCTGCCCTCGATCATCCTCATGCAGTCGTTCTCCGCGTTCGGCGTGTTCATGATGAAGCAGTTCTACGACACCATTCCCGAGGAGCTCTCCGAGGCGGCCCGCATCGACGGCCTGAGCGAGTTCGGCATCTACGGGCGCATCATCCTGCCGCTGTCCGGCCCGTCCATCGCCGCGCTGGGCATCATCACGTTCACCAACGCGTGGAACGAGTACATGCAGCCGTTGATCTACCTGCGCTCCCCGGAGCTGTGGACCATCCAGATCGGCCTGAAGACGTTCATCGGCGAGTACTCCGCCTCGTACGACATGATCATGACCGGCTCGGTGCTCTCCGTCCTGCCGATCCTCGTGGTCTTCCTCTTCGGTCAGAAGTACTTCATCGAGGGCATCGCCACTTCGGGAATGAAGGGCTGACGCGTTTACGCGGAGCCCAGTGGGCTCCGCGTAGCGTCAGCCTGAGCGCCCGCTAAGGGCGCGAAGGTAACGATGAGTCTCGCCGTAGGCGAGTCAGTAATTGCAGGGCCGGAGGCGAGCCGTTACGGGGAGCCCGGTGGGCTCCCTCGCAGGTTCAGCCTGAGTGCCCGCATCACCATCCACCCGTCTTCTGGAGGTCGCCCAATACGTCGATGCTTTCTTTCCTTACCTTTCCTTCCGCCGGTGCGCCGCATGGTCCTTCGCCATGCGGCGCACCGGTTTTTCGCACATCCGGCCCCGAATTCCCGGGGTTCCTTGGCCGCCCGCGCCCGCCCGTGCTATAGTGTCCTCGTACAGACGCCCGGAGAGGCTCCGCGGGCGCGACACGCCGTTGTGTCATTTGAAGCTTTCTGGTAGAGTCGCAGTTTGGCGTGTCTTTTGACATGCCGCAATGTAATCAGACCAACGAACGGAAACTGAGGCTCATGGCAAAAGACGGTGTGATTGAAGTCGAAGGTCGGGTGGTGGAGGCACTGCCGAACGCGATGTTCCGCGTCGAACTCGAGAACAAGCACATCGTGCTCGCCACCATCTCCGGCAAGATGCGCAAGAACTACATTCGCATCCTTCCGCAGGATCGCGTGGTGCTTGAGATGAGCCCCTACGATCTGAACCGCGGTCGCATTACGTACCGTTACAAGTAAAAGGTACAAGCAAAGGAAAACCATGAAGGTCAGCCCTAGCGTGAAGAGGATCTGCGAGAACTGCCGCGTGATCCGCCGTCACGGCCGCGTCATGGTGATCTGCGTCAACCCCCGCCACAAGCAGCGTCAGGGCTGAGAGCAGATTCCAGCGGCAATACCATCAGGCGCTGAGTCACAGCGAAAGCTGAACCCCGGGTACGCAGGCCCGGGCCGGGAGACCGGGCGACTCGGTGCACGACCTGCGTGAACACAGAAGGAATCGCAATGGCACGTCTTGCCGGAGTCGACATCCCCAATGAGAAGCGCATTGAAATCGCCCTCACCTACATTTTCGGTGTCGGTCGTACCCGCGCGAAGAAGACCCTTGAGGCCACCGGCATCAGCCCGGACATCCGCGTCAAGGATCTCACCGACGAGCAGCTGATCACGCTGCGTGACTACCTGGAAGCCAACTTCAAGATCGAGGGCGATCTGCGTCGTGAGATCGACGCCGACATTCGCCGCAAGATCCAGATCAACTGCTACCAGGGTCAGCGTCACCGCCGCGGTCTGCCCGTCCGCGGTCAGCGCACCAAGACCAACGCTCGTACCCGCAAGGGTCCGAAGCGCACCGTCGCCGGAAAGAAGAAGGCCACCAAGTAAGGTCGGCCCGTCCGGACCACGGGACGCGAGTCCCATCGCCCGGACAATAGTGAACATTCGTTATTAGGAAACGAGGGTCAATGGCAGCTCCCAAGCAAGCCGCACGCAAGCCCCGTCGTCGCGATCGCAAGTCGATCCCGGTCGGGCAGGCGCACATCAAGTCCACTTTCAACAACACCATCATCTCCATCACGGATCCGTCCGGCGCGGTTGTGTCCTGGGCGTCCGGTGGTGACGTCGGCTTCAAGGGCTCCCGCAAGTCCACGCCGTACGCCGCCGGCATGGCCGCCGAGTCGGCCGCCCGCAAGGCCATGGAGCACGGCCTGAAGAAGGTCGACGTCTTCGTCAAGGGCCCGGGCTCCGGTCGCGAGACCGCCATCCGTTCCCTGCAGTCCGCGGGTCTCGAGGTCGGTTCCATCACCGACGTCACCCCGCAGGCCCACAACGGCGTTCGTCCCCCGAAGCGCCGTCGCGTCTGAGCACTGAGAAGAACCCAATCGTCCACCCGCTTCGCGCCGGTGAGGTGCACAACCGGCCAAAGCTGAAAGGATAACCAAAGTGCTGATCGCACAGCGTCCGACATTGACTGAGGAAGTAGTCAATCCCCAGCGCTCCCGTTTCACGATCGAGCCTCTCGAGCCCGGTTTCGGCTACACGCTTGGCAACTCGCTGCGCCGTACCCTCCTGAGCTCCATCCCGGGAGCGGCGGTGACGTCGGTGCGCATCTCCGGTGCCCTGCACGAGTTCACCACTCTGCCGGGCGTCGTGGAGGATGTCACCGAGATCCTGCTGAACATCAAGGGAATCGTGCTCACCAGCGAGTACGACGAGCCGGTCGTCATGTATCTGCGCAAGAACGGCAAGGGCGAGGCCACCGCGGGGGACATCACCCCTCCGGCCGGCGTCACCATCGCCAACCCGGATCTCCACATCGCCACCCTCGCTGAGGACGGCGAGCTGGAGATCGAATTCACCGTTGAGCGTGGCCGTGGTTATGTCCCGGCTCAGCTGAACAAGCAGGATAACGGCGAGATCGGTCGAATCCCGGTGGATTCGATTTACTCCCCGGTGCTCAAGGTGAGCTACAAGGTCGAGGCCACCCGCGTGGAACAGCGCACCGACTTCGACAAGCTCATTCTGGACGTCGAAACCAAGCCCGCCATCACCCCGCGCGACGCCGTGGCGTCCGCCGGTTCCACCCTGGTGGAGCTCTTCGGCCTGTGCCGCGAGCTCAACACCCAGGCGGAAGGCGTGGAGGTCGGACCGGCTCCGGTGGTCGAGGAGACCAACCCGGAGATGGCCGTGTCGATCGAGGACCTCAACCTCACGCAGCGCAGCTACAACTGCCTCAAGCGCGAGGGCATCCACACCATCGGCGAGCTGGTCTCCCACACTGAGCAGGATCTGCTCGACATCCGCAATTTCGGTATGAAGTCCATCGACGAGGTCAAGGAGAAGCTGCAGTCCCTCGGTCTGTCGCTGAAGACCTCCCCGCTGGGCTTCGACACCACCAACCTCGAAGGCGGCACGTTCTTCTCGCCGGAAGACGAGTGATCGCCCCACCTTCGATCAACACCATGCGGGCGGACGTTCGGGCGTCTGCCCACCTGCCCGCATGGATATAAGGAGATAACATGCCTACACCCAAGAAGGGCCCGCGTCTGGCTTCCAGCCCCGCCCACGAGCGCCTGATGCTCGCGAACATGGCCACCAGCCTGTTCCAGCACGGCCGCATCACCACCACGCTGCCGAAGGCCAAGCGCCTTCGTCCGCTGGCCGAGCGCCTGATCACCTTCGCCAAGCGCGGTGATCTGCACTCCCGCCGTCGCGTGATGCGCGTCATCCGCAACAAGTCCGTGGTGCACGCCCTCTTCACCGAGATCGCCGAGCAGATGGAGCAGCGCGAAGGCGGCTACACCCGCATCGTGAAGATCGCCCCGCGCAAGGGCGACAACGCTCCGGCCGCGATCATCGAGCTCGTCACCGAGCCGGTCGCCAAGAAGGCCGTCGTGAAGGAAGCCGAGGCCGCCGCCAAGGTCGCCGAGCCGGCTGAGACCGCTCCCGTGACCGAGGCCACCGAGGCTCCGGCCGAGACCGCGGAGACCACCGAGGCCGAGAAGGCCGAGTGAGCCCAGCGGCTCGAGCCAGCAGCTCGCTGAGCTGAAACGGCATCGAGGGCCGTCGAATCCATGATCGGATTCGGCGGCCCTTTCGCATATTCGCGTACGCGAGCATTCGCGCTGCGGATCAGCGAGCGGCACTTGCCTAGTGCTGCGGATCGGTACGGTTTCGGACGCGCAGGAGAGGGACAGCGTCCGTTGTCGTATCCCCGGACGTGACGCGTGCCGTTGTTCCGCGCGAGCCCGAGCCGCATCGCCGGTATGCGACAATGGGGGGCGTGATACGACTGAGAATCGACTTCGGCTACGACGGCGGCGCGTTCTACGGGTGGGCGAAGCAGCCCGCGCTGCGCACCGTGCAGGGGGAGTTCGAGGCGGCGCTGGCGAAGATCCTGCGGCTGCCCGCGGACGACCCGCGCCTGAGGCTTACCGTGGCCGGGCGCACCGACACCGGCGTGCACGCGCTGCATCAGGTGTGCCATCTGGACGTGGACGACGCGGCGATCGCGGCGTGCGTGGGACACATGGACGTCGAGCCGGTGGAGGCGCTGCGGCGACGTCTGACGCGCGTGCTGCCGTCGGACATCGCGCTGCACCGCGTGAGCGTGGCGCCGGAAGGCTTCGACGCGCGCTTCTCCGCGCTGGAACGCACCTACGTGTATCGCGTCTGCGACGCCGGGACGCTCAGGGATCCCAGGATGCGCGGCTTCGTGCTGCGCGTGGACGATGCGCTCGACGTGGACGCCATGAACGAGGCCGCCGCGATGACGATCGGTCTGCACGACTTCGGCTCGTTCGCCACGCCGAACCCCGGCGGCACCACGATCCGCGAGGTCAAATACGCGCACTGGGACCGCGTGCCCGTCCGGCCGCTGGTCGCCGCCGGACCCGATGCCGTATCCGATGCCGTCGCGCACTACGTGACGCCGACCGCCGAATCGGGCCTGCTGTGCTTCACCATCGTGGCCGACGCCTTCGCGCGCAACATGGTCCGCTCGCTCGTGGGCGCCTGCCTGCGCGTGGGCACCGGCCGGCGCGACGTGGCATGGTTCCGCGGCAAGATGGCCGAGCCGAAGCGCGAGGGGGAGTCCGGACCGTGCCCGCCGCAGGGCCTCACGCTCGAGCACGTGGCCTATCCGCCGGACGACCGGCTCGCCGCGCGCGCCGAGGCCATCCGCGCGGTGCGCACGCTGTAGACGCCGTTCGTCGCCGCCGTCCGTCGCGACGCCGCGGTACGCCGCACCCGCCAGCCGCCCGGCATTAGCATGCCCGTAACACAATCGCGTGCTTCCGGTAACCGCGCGCGCCTAGCGTTGCCCTCATCACCTACGCCGAGGGGCGTGGTCGGTCCATGTCCGGAGACGGGGAAGCCGAGAGGCACGAGGTAAGGAGCGCGAGATGGTCGAGTCGGTCGCACAGAAGTTGGCAGCGGAGCTGGTGAACCGCCGGGAGGCCATCAACCGCGAGCTGGGACGCAACGGCGTGCGCTTCGGCATCTACAAGAACGGCACGTACCACGACCAGCTGTTCCCGTACGACCCGATTCCGCGCATCATCGAATCGGACGAGTTCGACGAGCTGGAGAAGGGCCTCAAGCAGCGCGTCAACGCCCTGAACGCGTACCTCAAGGACATCTACTCGGACAAGCGCATCATCCACGACGGCGTGATCCCGGAGGAGTACGTGTACACGTCCGCCGGCTACTTCCCGCAGGTCAACGGCGTGACGCCCCCGGCCGGCATCTTCGCGCACATCGCCGGCGAGGACCTGGTGCAGGGCGAGGACGGGCGCTGGTGGGTGCTCGAGGACAACCTGCGCATCCCGTCCGGCGCCAGTTACCCGCTGTTCGTGCGCGACATCGAACGCCGCATCGCGCCCACGCTGTTCCGCGACGTGCACATCCGCGACAACCGCGCCTACCCCACGCTGCTGCGCAAGTCGATGGACTTCGTCTCCACCGAGGGCATCGCCGTGGTGCTCACGCCGGGCCGCTACAACTCCGCGTTCTTCGAGCACGCGTACCTGGCCGAGAAGACCGGCGCCGTGCTCGCCTTCCCCGAGGACCTCGAGGTGGAGGGCAACAAGCTGTGGTTCGTGGATTACTCCGGCGCCAAGCACCGCGTGGGCGTGGTGTACCGTCGCCTGTCCGACGAATACCTCGACCCGTTCGCGTTCAACCCGGACTCGGTGATCGGCGTGCCGGGCCTGCTGTCCGCGTACCGCGCCGGCAACGTGGCGATCATGAACGCGCCGGGCAACGGCGCCGCCGACGACAAGGCGATCTACTACTTCGTGCCCGCGATGATCCAGTACTACCTGCACGAGGACCCGATCCTGCACAACGCGCCCACGTACATGCCGATGTTCGAGTCGGACCGCAAGGAGGTGCTGGACCGTCTGGGCGAGCTCGTCATCAAGGACGTGGCGGAGGCCGGCGGCTACGGCGTGGTGTTCGGCTCCTCCCTGGACGCGCAGCGGCGCGAGGAGCTGGCCGAGCGCATCAAGGCCGAGCCGCGCCGGTTCATCGCGCAGGAGGTGGTGCAGTTCCGCGACCTGGCGGTGGTGGATCCGGCCAGCGGCGAGGTGGTGCCGCGCAAGGCCGACCTGCGCGCGTTCGTGGTGACCGGCAAGGACACGCACGTGTGGTACTCGGGACTGACACGCTACTCGTCCGTCCCCGGGCAGATGATCGTCAACTCCTCGCAGGGCGGCGGCTTCAAGGACACGTGGGTCATGGCGCCGGAGACGGAGGCCGAAGGCGATCTGGACCAGTCGCGCGAACGCGAGAAGATCGCCGTCAACGCCGAATACGCGCGCCACTCGCTGGCGCTCGTCACCTCGTCCAAGACGGACACGCTGTACTGGCTGGGCCGCTACACCGAGCGCGTGTTCACCACGATCAAGCGCTTCTTCCCGTTCTACGACCAGGTGATGGACACCGACGTGGATGCGTTCCGCCCGTTCGCGCGCGCCCTCGACCTGCCGGAGGACTTCGCCGACTTCGACGCGTTCATCCACAGCTTCCTGTACGACGAGACGAACCCCGATTCGGTGCGCTCCGCCATCAGGGCAGCGTTCAACAACGCGGTGATCCTGCGCCCCGAACTCGGCTCCGACATGCTGCAGTACGTGGAGATGTCGCTCGCGGACATCGTGGACGCCTCGCGCCGCGCCGCCAACGCCGAGGACATCTACAAGCAGCGCGACATCACGGACAACATGCTCGCCTTCTGGGGCGGCATCGAGAACTCCACCGTGGACCCCACGCTCAAGGCGTTCATCTTCATCGGCAAGTACGTGGAGCGCATCGACCTGTACACGCGCTTCGGACTGCCCAAGGAGCAGCTCGTCCCACCGCTCAGGAAGCTCGCGTCGTACGCGATGGCGCTGGACGGCATGCCGCTGCCGCAGTGCTTCGCCGACGGCATCTCGTGGCTGCTGGGGCAGATGCCGGTGCGCGGCTACGGCGACATGTCCGAGACGCTCTCCAGGTTCCTCGACGGGTTCGAAGGGCGCATCAGCGCGAGCCGCCTGCGCGACATCGGCATGATCAGCGCCATGAACATGGATGCCAGCAAGATCTGAGGTCCGGGGGAATCGGATGCCGGAGCTCCGGGCGAGGCCTCGGACGCGATCTCATACAATGAGACCGGAGGCGCCGTCCGCGTTGTACGGGGAATCGGAAGTCTGATACCCTAGTCGGTCGCGGTCGCCCGGAACGCGGCGCCGCGACAGGCGTCCACACCCATCGGAATCGAGAGGCTGAACACGTGAAGAAGCTGGTATTCGACTATCAGATGAAGCTGTCCTTCAGTTCGCCCGTGACCGATCACCGCTTCCAGCTGCGCTGCATCCCCGCCACGGGGCCGCGCCAGCAGGTGGTGGACGTGGAGGTGAAGATCGACCCGCACGTGGAGCTGGAGACCACCATCGACTCGTTCGACTCCGTGGTGATGACCGGCTACCTGCCGGAGGCCCACTCGCACTTCAACTACACCGTCACCGGCATCGCGTTCGTGGACAACGAGCACATCAAGCCGGAGATCTACAAGCCGCTCTACCGCTTCGACTCGGCGCTCACCGTGCCCGGTCCCGCCTTGACCGCGCTCACCGAACGATGCAAGGACCGCCTGCGCCGCGAATCCAACACCGGCTCGCCCGTCGCCGTAGCCACCATCATCATGGACGAGGTCTACAAGGCGTTCACCTACACGCCGCTGTCCACCACCATCCGCACCACCGCCGAGCAGGCGCTCGCGCAGGGCAAGGGCGTGTGCCAGGACTACGCGCACGTGATGCTCGCCGTCTGCCGCCACGTGGGGCTCACCGCGCGCTACATCGCCGGTCTGCTCAACGGCGAGGGCGCCACGCACGCCTGGGTGGAGGTGTACCACAAGGACCGTTGGATCGGCCTCGACCCCACGCACAACCGTCTGGTGGACGACAACTACATCACCATCGCCCATGGGCGCGACTACCGCGACTGCATGCTGGACATCGGCATCTTCTCCGGCGTGGACGTCAAGCAGGAGCAGTGGGTGAACGCCTCGGTGCACGAGCCGAAGATCTGAGCGCGGCGGGGCTGCTGAGTCGGCCGCATGGCCCGTCGCCGCAACGTTGCGGCGGATGACCGTCGTGGCGGTGCCGCGGCGTCTCCTCGATGGTCGATCGTCGCAACGTTGCGGTAGACGACCATGTTGTGCGGTGTGATCGGGTCCCGGGGTGGTCGTTCGTCGCAACGTTGCGGTGAGGAGCCGTCGTGGCGGTGCTGTGGCGTCTTCTCGATGGTCGATCATCGCAACGTTGCGACGGACGGCGCTCCGTAGGCGTGACGCGATGTTCCGCGCGGGTTCACCTGCCGTTCCCCGAATGCATACGCGGCGGAAACGGGAGTCGGATAAGCCGGAGGTGACATCGGAACCACGGCAAGGAGCCATCATGCAGGAGAACGACATCCATCATCACGCCGGAATCGTCATGGGAGCGATCATCGGGACCGGAGCCGGCGCGGACGCCGACGCGGAGCGCGGGTTCGACAGCTACGCCTACGCGCAGTACGGCATCGAACTGTAGACGTAGGGACCGCTGGGGAGGCAACGGAGGCAACGAAAAAGGGTTCCGGGCGAACCCGGAACCCTGAAACGCGGATAAGGCGAGATTCGAACTCGCGGAGGGGGTTGCCCTCACACGCTTTCGAGGCGTGCTCCTTAGACCGCTCGGACACTTATCCAGTCACGTCGCCAGCCGGTCGGACCGACCGACCTGTGCAAAGCAACTTGTTCATTATGCCACAGAATCAGGATTCGTCAACACGCGTGGCGAACAGCGCGGCGTCGAACGAGGGGAAGCCGAGCTCCAGCGCCTTGGACGCCTCCTCGGCGAGCAGGTCGGCCAGCGTGCGCGCGGTGGATTCGTCGGCGATGATGGTGGCGTCGGAGCCGTCGTCATCGGTGAGGTCGGCGAGCTGCTCGCGCACCAGATCCATCGCGACCGCGGAGACGGTGGGCACGCGCAGTCCGGTGGCGGCGTCGGCCACGGCGTCCGGTGAGGCGATCAGCTGCTGCACGGAGTAGACCTTCCTGCGCGCGTCGTCGTCCTTGGTGCGCGCGGCGAACCCGGCGGCCAGTGTCCTGTGGCGTTCGCTCAGCGTCAGCAGGGCTGAGGAGTCGGCGCGATGGCGCGAGGCGAGGATCTCGTAGGCGAACGCGGCCCGGTCCTGCGCGGTGGCCATGGTGCCGGCCACGTCGCTGGCGATGACCAGCTTCGTGCTCTCGTCGATCACCGTGCCGCCATCGGCCGCGGAGACGTAGTGCGTGTGCGCGGCGTCCGCCAGGGCGACGGCGCGGCGGTCCATCTGCGCGGAGGACAGCACGCCCTCGGCGAAGCGTCCGGGACACGAGACGGCGACCTGACGCCACAGGGCGCGCGCGGATTCGGCGCCGGCGAGGCGCTGCCAGCGGGTGAGGTTTCCGGCGCCGATGCGGCCGGCGTCGGTGCGCGCGGCGGAGACGGGCGCGTTCGCCGCGTCGCGCGCGTCCTCGGCCTGGGCCAGCAGACGCTCGCAGGAGTCCGGGGCGAGCTCGGCCTCGAGCCGTCCCTCGACGCGCGGCATCCACGCGGCGGGGGAGCACGACGCCAGCGCGGTCATCGCGACCGTGACGGCGCATGCCGCCGCGCCCCTGGCAAAACCGTGGAATCCCCGAAACCTGCGTGTCTTCATGAATCGGTAGACTAATAGCCATTACCGACCGTAGGGCACGTCTATCGAGACGATAACTTCATAAGGAGGTCTTTAGGAATGGAACTGGACCTGGCAAGCATGCATCAGTTGGCCGTCGAGCAGGGGATCGACCGGGCGACTCTGGATTCGGCGCTCGAAGAGGCGCTGCGCATGGCGTACCTGAAGACCCCGCACGCCGCCAAGCATGCCCGCGTGGAGCTGGACGACCGCGCCGGCACGTTCACCGTCTGGGCCCAGGACGAGATCCCGCAGGAGCCCACCGAGGAGAATCCGCATCCGGCCCCGAAGCTGAGCGAGGAGTACGACGACACCCCCAAGGACTTCGGTCGTCTGGCGGCCTCCACCGCGCGCCAGGTGTTCACCCTGCTCTTCCGCAAGGTGGAGGACGAGAAGGTCTTCGGTGCGTTCTCCGGGCAGAAGGGCAAGCTCATCACCGGCATCGTGCAGCAGGACGCCAAGGATCCCGCCAACGTGCACGTGGCCGTGGGCGACGTGGAGGCGCTGCTGCCGCGCCGCGAGCAGGTGCCCGGCGAGCGCTACCGCCACGGCGAGCGCGTGCGCGTGTACGTGGTCAACGTGTCCCGCGGTCTCAAGGGTCCGGAGATCATCGTGTCCCGCTCCCATCCGGAGCTGGTGCGCCGCCTGTTCGAGCGCGAGGTCCCGGAGCTGGTCTCCGGCGCCGTGTCGATCATGGCGATCGCGCGCGAGGCCGGCGCCCGCACCAAGATCGCGGTGCGCGCCAACACCGAGGGCGTCAACCCCAAGGGCGCGCTGATCGGCCCCGGCGGCGCCCGCGTGCGCGCCGTGATGGAGAACCTCGGCCCGGAGAAGATCGACATCGTCGACTGGTCCAGCGATCCGGCCAAGTTCGTGGCCGCCGCGCTCTCGCCGGCCGTGGCCACCGGCGTGCAGGTGATCAGCGAGAAGAACAAGACCGCCATCGCGTTCATCCACGACAACCAGCTCTCGCTCGCCATCGGCAAGGAGGGCCAGAACGCCCGTCTGGCGGCCAAGCTCACCGGCTGGAAGATCGGCATCGAGTCCGCGGAGGCGCACGCCGCCAAGCTGCGCGCGCAGGCCCAGCAGGGTGCGGCGGAGCAGGGCGCGGAGCAGGCTCAGGACTGATCGGCGCCGCCCGGACGTTCCGGGCGTTCATCCGGCATTCCCACGCGGCGGAACGGTCACGGTGACCGTTCCGCCGCGTTCGTCGTTCCCGGTCCTGACACCCGTCCGTCACTCATCCATGGGGATGGGTATGCTTGTCTCGATATCCGAAATGGGTCAACTATGCCCGAATTCGGCACAGAGACGAGGTAATCACGATCATGGTCGCACGATGAGCGAGGAACAGTTCACCGTCATCGGACGATAGCCGCGCCGACCCATGCGCGCGGCTCATGGATAGGAGAAATGAGTGCCCAAAGCACGCGTGTATGAATTAGCCAAGGCCCTTGGCGTCGACAGCAAGACCGTCCTTGAGAAGCTCAAGGACATGGGTGAGTTCGTCAAGTCCGCATCCTCCACCGTGGAGGCCCCGGTGGTCCGCAAGCTCAAGGCGGCGTTCCCGCAGCAGGACCCCAACGCCGCGAAGGGCGGCGCCTCCAAGGCCGCCGCGCCCAAGCCCGCGCAGCCGCACAAGCCGCAGCAGTCCCGTCAGCCGGTTCCCGGTCCGCAGCAGCGCGCCGAGCGCACCGCGGAGCGCGGCGAGTCCCGCCGCACCCCGGCCGCACGCCCCGCGGCCCCGTCCGCGCAGGTGCCCGCGCCGCACGCGCCCCATGCGCCGGCCCCGCAGCAGCCGCGTCCCGCGGTTCCCGGCGCTTCCGCCGCCGGCAACGGCTCCGGCGCCTCCGCCGGCCGTCCCGGCCCGCGCCCCATGGACCCGCGTCACCAGCAGCACCAGCATTCGCGCAATGGCGAGCCGCGCGGCGGCCGCCCCGGCGAGGGCAACCGCGGCGAGCACCGTCCCGGTCCGCGCCCGCAGCATCAGGGCGGCCAGCAGGGCGGCTCCAACGCCGTCCCGAACATCCCGCGTCCCCGCGGCGGCGCGGCGCCCGCTCCCCGTCCGCACGGCGGCGCCGGCGCAGGCGCGCCGCGTCCGGGCAACAACCCGTTCAGCCGTCGTCAGGGCATGAGCACGCCCACGCCCAACGACATCCCCCGTCCGCATCCCATGGCACGCCCCACCGTCAACGACGGTCGCGGCCGTGGCGGCCGTCCCGGTCAGGGCGGCGCGGGACGCGGAGGCTTCCGCGGCCGTCCGGGTCAGGGCACCGGCGCCAAGCCGGGCCAGTGGGGCCACAGCCGTCCCGGACAGGGAGCCGGCACCGGTCGTCCGGGTCAGGGCGGCGGCCGTTTCGGCGGCCAGGGCGGCAGCAACTTCCCGAGCTCCGGCGGTCCGTCCAACGGACCCGCGCGCGGCGGTCGCGGCGGTCGCGGCGGTGCCGCGGGCGCGTTCGGCCGTCAGGGCGGCAAGTCCTCGAAGGCCCGCAAGAACAGGCTGGCGAAGCGTCATGAGTACGAGGAGCTGAAGGCACCGACCATCGGCGGCGTGCGCATCCCGAGCGGCAACGGACAGACCATCCGTCTGCGTCAGGGCGCGTCCCTCGCCGATCTGGCCGAGAAGATCAACGTCAATCCGGCCGCGCTGGTGACCGTGCTCTTCCACCTGGGCGAGATGGCCACGGCCACGCAGTCCCTCGACGAGTCCACCTTCCAGATCCTGGGAGAGGAGATCGGCTGGAACATCCAGCTCGTCTCCGCCGAGGAGGAGGACAAGGAGCTGCTCCAGCAGTTCGACATCGACCTGGACGAGGAGGAGCTGCAGGAGGACGAGGACCTCAAGCCGCGTCCGCCGGTCGTCACCGTCATGGGCCACGTCGACCACGGCAAGACCCGACTGCTCGACACGATCCGCAAGACCAACGTCATCGAGGGCGAGGCCGGCGGCATCACCCAGCGCATCGGCGCCTACCAGGTCACCGTCACGCTGGACGGCGAGAAGCGCAAGATCACGTTCCTCGACACCCCGGGCCACGAGGCGTTCACCGCCATGCGTGCCCGCGGTGCCGAGATCACCGACGTGGCGATCATCGTGGTCGCTGCGGACGACGGCGTGATGCCGCAGACCGTCGAGGCCATCAACCACGCGCAGGCGGCCCACGTGCCGATCGTCGTGGCGGTCAACAAGATCGACAAGCCCGGCGCGAACCCGGAGAAGGTGCGCGGCCAGCTCACCGAGTACGGCCTCGTGCCGGAGGAGTACGGCGGCGACACCATGTTCGTCGACATCTCCGCCAAGCAGGGCACCAACGTGGACAAGCTCCTCGAGGCCGTGCTGCTCACGGCCGACGCCGATCTCGATCTGCGCGCCAACCCCGACATGGACGCCCGCGGCGCCACCATCGAGGCCCGACTCGACAAGGGCCGCGGTGCCGTGGCCACCGTGCTGGTGCAGCAGGGCACCCTGCACGTGGGCGACGCCATCGTCGCCGGCACGTCGTACGGCCGCGTCCGCGCCATGCTCGACGAGAACGGCAAGACGATGGACGAGGCCACCCCGTCCACGCCGGTGCAGGTGCTCGGCCTGACCTCCGTGCCGACCGCAGGCGACCTGTTCCTCGTCGCCCCGGACGACCGCACGGCCCGTCAGATCGCCGAGAAGCGCCAGGCCACCGAGCGCGCCGCTCAGCTGGCCAAGCGCCGCAAGGTCGTCTCGCTCGAGAGCCTCAAGGAGCAGTTCGCCAAGGCCGAGATCGACATGCTCAACATCGTCATCAAGGGCGATTCCTCCGGCTCCGTCGAGGCGCTCGAGGACTCCCTGATGAAGATCGAGGTGTCGGACGAGGTGGGCATCCAGGTGATCCACCGCGGCGTCGGCGCCATCACGCAGAACGACGTCAACCTCGCCTCCGTGGACAAGGCCGTCATCATCGGCTTCAACGTGCGTCCGAACCGTCAGGTGCAGGACCTCGCCGACCGCGAGGGCGTGGAGATCAAGTACTACTCGATCATCTACAAGGCCATCGAGGACGTCGAGGCATCCCTCAAGGGCATGCTCAAGCCGGAGTTCGAAGAGGTCGTCACGTCGCACAGCGAGATCCGCGAGATCTTCCGTTCCTCCAAGTTCGGCAACATCGCCGGCGTCATGGTGCAGGACGGCGAGGTCAAGCGCGGTACCAAGTGCCGCATCCTGCGCAACGGCATCGCCACGGTCAACGACCTGGAGATCTCCTCGCTGCGTCGCTTCAAGGACGACGTGCAGTCCGTCAAGGAAGGCTACGAGGCCGGCATCAACCTTGGCTCCTTCAACGACATCCAGCTCGGCGACATCATCGAGACCTTCGAGATGCAGGAGGTCGAGCGCAAGTAGGCGCTCGAGGTCCGGTCCGACCCGGTCTGATCCGGTCCGGACCGGACCGGCCCACGCGGGGGCGCCCACCGCCGGCACGACCGGCGGCAGGGCGCCCCTTCGCATGCCGGATATGCGCCGGGCACGCGTCGCACGCCTTCGGCCGGTCGGGATATCTGCGGAGTCAGGGGCAGATTCGGGCCGTTGCAGGCAGATATCTGCATAGTCAGGGTGCCTTGCGCGGGCCGCATGCGCACGGCGGCATGACGGATCCGCGGAATTGCAACGATGCCGATGACGCCATACGGGCGGTATCGGTCCCAAGGTGCCCCTGACTATGCAGATACCTTCCCGCGGACGTCGAAATCTGCCCCTGACTATGCAGATACCTTCCCGCGGACGTCGAAATCTGCCCCTGACTATGCAGATACCTTCCCGCGGACGTCGAAATCTGCCCCTGACTATGCAGATATCCCATGCTCCGAGCGAATTCGCTCGAGTAGGGGATGTGCGACTATGGTACGAGTGCCGCGTCCGGCTCATGCCCGGGCGCCTGGGCGGCGCTGCGCGTGACGGACGCGGCGCACATAATACGTGCGACGCATGGTTTGGCCATGCGGGCGCACCGGAAGCAAAGGAACGTTGTTATGGCAGGAACCAACCCCCGCGCGGCGCGCATCGCCGCGCTCATCCAGCGCGTCATCGCGTCCTCCATGGAGGCGCAGCTGCACGACAAGCGACTGACGAACGTGACCATCACCGAGGTGCGAGTCACCAACGATCTGCAGATCGCCAAGGTGTACTGGACCCAGCTCGGCCATGAGGGCAAGGAGCAGGGCGAGCGCAAGCGCGCCCAGCAGGCGCTCGACCAGGCCAAGGGACGTCTGCGCACGCTCGTGGGCACCAAGGCCGGCCTGCGCCTGACGCCGCAGCTGCAGTTCGTGTTCGACGAGGTGCCCGGCGAAGCCACCGAGATCGAGGACATCCTCGCCGTGGCACGCAAGCGCGACGAGGAGCTGGCCCGCGCCCGCGCCACCGCGCAGTACGCCGGCGACGCCGATCCGTACAGGCATCCCGAGGAGGAATCGGAGGATTCCGCGGACGAGGACGAGGATGACTGGGACGACGACGAGGACGGCGAGTCCGAGGAGTAGAACCAAGGGGTGAACGGGTCTCCGGGCATCCTGGGCGGAGACGGGATGTCGGCGGGCGAAGGATCCTTCGACTCCGCGCTTCGCGCTCCGCTCAGGATGACGGGGAAGGCGCAGGCCGCTCCGCTCAGGATGACGGGGAACACGGGCGCAGGCCGCCCCGCTCAGGATGACGGGGATGGTGTGGAACCGCTCCGTCTGGAACGGGGCACGAACGTGGGCCGCTCCGTCCGGGATGACGGGGAAGGCGGGCGCGGGCGGCATGATCGTGCGGGCAGGCGCCATATACAACGGAATCGACGAGCAAGGAGCATCGTGCCAGACACATCCGGTCTCATCATCATCGACAAGCCGCAGGGCGTCACCAGCTTCGACGTGGTGGCCGCCGTACGCGGCGCGCTGCACCTGAAGAAGGTGGGCCACGCGGGCACGCTCGACCCGATGGCCACCGGCGTGCTCATCGTCGGATTCGGCCGGGCCACGCGCCTGCTCAGCCCGATCGTGGGACACGACAAGACCTACGAGACCACGATCCGCCTCGGGCGGCGCACCACCACCGACGACGCCGACGGCGATCTGCTGCCGGAGACGGCCGACGCGGCCGAGACCATCGCCGGGCGCCTCGGCACGCTCACGCGCGAGACGATCGAACGCACCGTCGCCGAACATCTGACCGGCGAGATCATGCAGGTGCCGAGCACGTACTCCGCCATCAAGATCGACGGGCAGCGCGCCTACGATCTGGCTCGCGAGGGGCGGGACGTCGAACTCGCCGCGCGCCCGGTGACCATCGGGGAGTTCACGGTGCTGGACGTGCGCCGCGGCGAGACCGAGATCCCGTCCGCGGGCGGCGACCGCGAAACCGGCGTCCGCGTGCCCGTGATCGACGTGGACGCGCGCGTCAGCTGCTCGTCCGGCACGTACATCCGCTCGCTCGGGCGCGATCTGGGCGAGCTGCTCGGCGTGGGCGGGCATCTGATCCGTCTGCGCCGCACCCGCGTGGGACGCTTCGATCTGGCCGATCCCGCGCTCGCCGGGCACGTCGTCACCGCCCACGCCGAGGCCAGGACCTTCACGAACCGCGAAGGCGAAACGATCACGCGCAACCGCGCCGTGCTCGACCTGCCCGAAGGACTCGCCGGAGCCCAGCGCGCGCTCGCGCTGATCGACCGGGCGCTGCCCGCGGCCGCCGCCGCGCGCCTGAGCATGCCCAGCATCGACGTGACCGCCGACGAGGCCGCGGAGCTGCGCTACGGCAGGCGCATCGAACGCCGCGTGCAGGGCCCCACGGCGGCCGTCGCGCAGGACGATCTCGTGGCCATCGTCGACCGCGCCAACGGCCACCAGGCCAAGCCGGTCACGGTGTTCCCCGCCGGCTGACGGACGCGGGGAGACGCGTGCGCGAACCGCATCGGGCACGCCGATCGGACGTACTATACAGAGGACACGATAGAAGGACACGGACCGCGCGCCGACCCATCGGGGCCGGGCGCAAGGGCAAAGGAACCATACGGATGAAGATCATCAGACTGACCCCCGACGCCACCGGCATCGTCGCATGGCCCACGCTGAGCGTGGCGAAGAAGAGCGTGGTGACGATCGGATCGTTCGACGGCATGCACCTGGGACATCAGGCGGTGATCCGACGCGTGACCGAGCTCGCCGAACGGCATCGCGCGCTGTCCGCGGTGATCCTGTTCGACCCGAGGCCGTCGCTGGTGCACGGCTGGGCCAAGATGCACGACGGCGCCGAACCCGGCGAGGACGTCATCGACGCCGACGCGCTCACGGGCGCCGACGAGCGCATCCGCATCATGCGCGCGATGGGCGTGGACTACGTGCTGGTGGTGCGCTACACGCTGGCGTTCGCGGCCAAGTCGTACCGCTTCTTCCTGGGACAGATGGTGGGACGCCTCGGCATGCGCACGCTGGTGCTGGGACAGGACGCGGCGATGGGCGCCGGCCGCGCCGGAGACGTGAAGGCCATCCGCACGCTCGCCGAGGGACTCGGCGTGTTCGAGCTCGACGTGGTGGACGATCGCGGCCCCGGCTACGTGCGCATCCCCGCGGTGATCGAGCCGCACATGCCGTCCGGGCACGGCGAACCCGCCGACCCGCTCGCGGGGCTGAGCAAGGCCGAGCTGCGCGCGTGGACGAAGCGCCACAACACGCGCCTCAACCGCGTGTGGAGCTCCACCAACGTGCGCTATCTGCTCTCGCAGGGGCGGATCGTGGATGCCAACGCCATCCTGGGGCGCGCGCACGCCGTGGACGGCGTGGTGGTGCACGGCGAGGAGCGCGGGCGGACCATCGGGTTCCCCACCGCGAATCTGGGGGACGCGATCGAGGGATATCTGCCGGTGGACGGCGTGTACGCCGGATGGCTGGTCGATCTGGGGCCGGCGGGCGAGGCGCATCAGGGCGACGAGGGCGGCGATGAGGCGTTCGGACGGCTGGATTCCCGTCTTGCCGCGGGATCGCCGTGGCGCTGGCCGGCGGCCATCTCGATCGGCACCAAGCCCACGTTCAGCGAGAAGACCGGACGCCACGAGCGCGTGGTGGAGGCGTATGCCATCGCCGACGACTGGCTGGACCTGTACGGTCATGCGGTGCGCGTGGAGTTCGTGGGGTACCTGCGTCCGCAGATCCGCTTCGACGGCGCAGACGAGCTGGTGAACGAGCTGCGTCGCAACGTGGAGGAGACCAAGCGGCTGACCGCCGAGTGAGCCATCCCTCCCGGTCATCCTGAGCGGAGGCTTGATGGTTCCCTCCTAGTCATCCTGAGCGGAAGCCCGATGGTCCCTTCTTGGTCATCCTGAGCGGAGGCGAAGCCGGAGTCGAAGGATCCTTGACTCCACGGGAATGGTCAAGGATCCTTCGACTCCGCCCTTACGGGCTCCGCTCAGGATGACCGGGGAGAATGCGACGATGGCTTGCCCGTCCGTGGCGCCTTGGGAGTCTTGTGCGCCACGCCCAGCGCCTCGAGGGCGTCGCGCAGCGTGGCGACCTCCACGACGTCCATGCCGGGCGCGGACAGCGTGCGCCCGCGGCGGCGATTGACCGGCACCACGGCGCGGACGAATCCCAGACGCGCGGCCTCGGCGAGCCGATGCTCCAGCCTCGGCACCGGTCGGATCTGCCCGGTCAGCGAGATCTCGCCGATCGCGCACGTGCCGCGCGGCACCGCCACGCCGTTCGCCGCGCTCGCCAGAGCGGCGGCCACGGCCAGGTCGCACGCCGGCTCCTTGGCCAGACCGCCGGCGATGGTGGAGACGTACAGATCGTTGGCGAGGATGCCGATGCGCCCGTGACGGTGCAGCACCGCCACCAGCATGGCGAGACGATTCGCGTCGATGCCGTTCGCCGCGCGGCGCGGCGTGGGCAGCACCGAATCGGTGACGAGCGCCTGCACCTCGATGGGCAGGCTGCGGTGGCCGTCCAGCGTGAACGTGACGCAGGTGCCGTCGGGGGAGCTTGGCGCAGATCCGTTGTCCGATCCGTCGTCCGAGCCGTCCGTCCCGGAGGACAGGAACAGTCCCGAGGGGTCGGTCACCTCCTCGATGCCCTCGCCGCTCATGTCGAAGCAGCCCACCTCGTCGGTGGGACCGAACCGGTTCTTCACCGCGCGCAGCATGCGCAGTGCGGTCTCGGCGTCGCCTTCGAACTGGCAGACCACGTCCACCAGATGCTCCAGCGTGCGGGGGCCCGCGATCGAGCCGTCCTTGGTCACATGCCCCACCAGCAGCACCGGCACGTCGATCGTCTTGGCCACGTCGATGAGCGCGCTCGCCACCTCGCGCACCTGCGTGGAGCCGCCGGAGATGCCGTCCACGTCCTGCGACGTGATGGTCTGCGCCGAGTCGACGATCGCCAGCGCCGGGCGTGTCTGCTCGATGAGCCCCAGCACCGTGGCCAGATCCGTGGTCGCCGCCAGCAGCAGGTTGTCCTCCACGGCGTCGATGCGCTGCGCCCTCATGCGCACCTGCGCCTGCGACTCCTCGCCCGAGACGTACAGCACCGTGTTGGCGTGCCGCGCCGACGCGACCGCGCGCGCCACGTTGCCCGCGGTCTCCAGCAGCAGCGTGGACTTGCCGATGCCGGGCTCGCCGGCCACGAGCGTCACCGATCCGGGCACGATGCCGCCGCCCAGCACGCGGTCGAACTCCGAGAACCCGGTGCCGATGCGCTCCACCGTGGAGGTGTCCACGCGGGTGATCGGCAGCGCCACGCCGTCGGGCACCCGCGTGGCCTGCGTATGCGAGACGCGTCCCGCCTCGCCGCCGACTCCCCGCGCGCCCGCGCCCGACCCCGTGCCGCCGGTGCGCGCGCGTGCCGCCGGACGCGCCTCGTGGAACTCCTCGATCGTGCCCCACTGGCCGCATTCCGGGCAGCGGCCGAACCATTTCGCGCCGCTCCAGCCGCATTCCGAACACAGGTATTGGACGGGATTCTTTGCCATGCCTCGACGCTATCCGCCGACGGTGACATCGGTCGGGGCCGTCCGGACGGAGACGCCGGGCATCGTCGCCTTGCTGTGCAACAATCGGGGTTATGCCGCAGAATCAGAAGCAAACAGCGAATCAGCAGTCCGCACCGCAGTCGTCCCACGGACACGGCCGCACCGTGGCCGTGGTGGTGGCCGCCGCCATCGTCGTCGTCATCGCGCTGGTCACCGCGTTTCTGGTTCCCGGATGGGCGCTGAGGAAGAACGCCGACTCCACCACCGCGTCCGTGGAGGGCCAGCAGAGCCAGACCACGCAGACCGCCGACCCCACGCCCACCATCTCCGCGTCCGCGCTGCCGGGCGACGCCACCGAACTGCTCAAGGCCATGCCGGACACCGTGCTCGACTTCGCGCGCACCGCGGCGGCCGCGTCCACCACCTGGCAGACCGCGTCGCCGGTGGAGGAGTACACGCTCACCTACTCCACGGGGAACACCGCGAACGACGTGACGGTGATCGCCGCGCAGTGGTCGGACAAGGACAGCGCCAAGAAGCAGTACGACGCGCTCGTGGGCACGCTGACCGGCAAGGAGCTCGCCTCCGGCAACGTCAAGGTCTCCGGCTCCAACACCGGCGCTTACGTGACCAGGGAGGACGCGTCCGACGCGAACAAGGCCGTCTCCGTGTGGCAGAACGACACCGTGGTGTTCCAGGCCACCGGCGCCAAGCAGGCCGTGCAGGATCTGACGCGCAAGTTCCCGCTGTAGCGCCGCACGTGGGCCGCACGTGGACCGCGTGCATGGCCCCGTCCGGGCGTTGTTCGGCCGCCGACTGGCGTCGTCGCGCAATGCGTGTATGATAGGGAAAGTTGCAACTTTTCTACTAGTAGAGATCGGAGGCTGAACGATGGGTTCCGTCATCAAGAAGCGCCGCAAGCGGATGAGCAAGAAGAAGCACCGCAAACTGCTGCGTAAGACTCGTCACCAGCGCAAGTAGTCTTGCCGCTGATTGCACAGCGAGATAAACGAAGCCCCGCGGGTCCTTGGGTCGATTCCCAGGATCGCGGGGCTTTTGCTATGCCCGCGCGACCTTGCGCAACATGTGCGTCCGCCGCTGGGATCGCAGCGACCGCAGCGGCGGACGCGGCCCGGAGACGACGAAGGGGAGAAGCGGACGAGCCGCATCTCCCCTTCATGACGACCGAGCGCGACGAGACGCTCGGCGACGGTCAGACGATCACTTGTTGGAGTTGGTCATGACGCGCGGACCGTTCGGATCGCCCACGATGACCTTGTCCACCATGTTGAGGAACAGGCCGTGCTCCACCACGCCCACGGTGGTGATGAGATCCTGGGCCAGATCCTCCGGATGCTCGATGCGGCCGAGGTGCAGGTCCACCACGTAGTTGTTCTCGTCGGTGCGCACCGGCTGACCCTCGGCATCCAGACGCAGCACCGGCTTGTAGCCCTTGGCCTCGAACTTCTTGATGACGTGGCCGGCGCCGAACGGAATGACCTCGACGGGCAGCGGGAACGCGCCGATGGTGTCCACGACCTTGGACTCGTCGACGATCCACACGATCTTCGAGGAGTTGATCGCCACGATCTTCTCCCACAGCAGGGCAGCGCCGCCGCCCTTGATGCCGTTGAAGTTCTTGTCCACCTCGTCGGCGCCGTCGATGGTGAGGTCGATGTGGTCCACGTCGTCGATGTTCACGATTCGGATGCCGTAGCTCTCGGCCTGCTCCTGCGTGCGGCGGGACGTGGTGACGCCGGTGAAGTCCAGTCCCTCCTCCTTGACGCGGCGGCCGAGCTCGTCCACCAGGAAGCGCACCGTGGAACCGGTGCCGAGACCCGCCACCATGCCGCTGGTAACGAGCTTGGCGGCTTCGATGCCGGCCGCCTTCTTCAGTGCATCCTGCTGTGCCTTGTCCATCTTCATTCTCCTTGCTTCGGTCACGAAAGCGTACGCCTTTTCAGTGTAATGCCCGCGCGGATGTGGGGAGGGCGGCGTTCCACGCGGAACGGCGTCCGCGTGCCTATCGTTCGCGCACCGAGGTGAGATGGAAGACCGCGTTGGCGAGGTCGATCGTGCCATCCGGTGCGATGGGCGCGTCGACGGCGATCATGCCGGTGATGTGCAGGTCCTTGCCGGCCCAGCGGGGGCTGCCGGAAGGGGGCGGCGTGATGCGGACGGTGCCGGAGGCGACGAGTCCGCCCGCGGCGGTGGCGGACGATGCGGGGACGCCTGCCGCGGAGGCAGACGGCACAGGCGCGGACGGTGTCGCGTGTTTCGGCGCCGCGGACGCGCGCGATGCCGACGCTTCGACGTCGTCGGATCGGACCGACTGCACCGGCACCTGCTGCGTGACGGGAGACGCCTCGTCGCCGGAACCGGCGTCGGCGGCGGCGACGTCATCGCCGCCGGCGGGATCGTCCTCGCCGAACGCGGCGAAGAGTCCGAGCGCGTCGGAATCGTCGGACTCGGTCGAAGCGTCCGACGTCTTCGCGCCGCGGCCGGAGCCGACGGCGATGTCCGGCACGCCTTCGGGCTCGGCGAGCATGTCGGCGATGGAACGCGCGCGCGTGCGGGGGCGGACGGCATCGGGACCCGTCGTCGCACGTGTCGCCTCCGCCGACGCCGGACGCTCCAGCGAGGACGTGGGGGCGTCCCCGTCGAGCACCAGCCGCACGTCGGGCGGCACGTCGAGTCCGCGCGCGTACTCGGAGCGGATCAGCGACCGCCAGCCTTCGACCGGCAGGTAGCCGTCGCGGGCACCGGACCGGCAGTCGCCGGCGTACGTGCGCGCCAGCTCGTCCACCAGCTCGTTGCCCGCATTGCCGGCGTGCCCCTTCACCCACACGAACCGCACCGGTCCGGGACGCTTCGCGATCTCCGCGTCGATGGCCTTGATGAGCTCCGCGTTCTTCACCGGCTTCTTCTGCGAGTTCTTCCAGCCGTTGCGCTTCCAGCCCTTCACCCATGTGGTGGAGCAGTTGATGGCGTACTGCGAGTCGGTCTCGATGGTCAGCGGCTGCGGGCCCGGGTGCGCGCGCAGCGCCTGCAGCACCGCGCACAGCTCGCCGATCTGGTTGGTGCCGTTCGTCGCGCCGCCGGCGTCGTAGCCGTGCGCGTCGTGCTCGTGTCCGGGGAGGCCGCCGTCGCCGGCGTTCCTGTCATGGTCGGCCCAGGCCCAGCCCATGGGCCCGTTGGGATTGCCCAGCGCGGAGCCGTCGGTGGATACGACAATGGTCATTGCAGTGTCTCTTTCTGTTCGCTGACTGGAGGCAATCCCGACGGGCCGTCGCCGCCGTTGGATACCACAATCGCGTCTGTCATGCGTCCCACCCTAGTGCACGGGCTGCGCAGCGGCGCGGAACACGCGAAGGGCCCCGCCGGCCCGATGCGACGTGACGTGCATCGGACCGACGGGGCCCATGAGAAGTCCGGCCGCCGGCGCGCGGCCGACGGATCGGACTACTCGCTCAGCGCCTTGTCCACGACCTCGGTGGCCTCGGCGAGCACCTTGTCCAGCGCCTCCGGGGACTCGAAGGACTCGGCGTACACCTTGTAGATGTTCTCGGTGCCGGACGGGCGGGCCGCGAACCAGTTGTCCTTCGTGGTGACCTTGAGGCCGCCGATCTTCGCGCCGTTGCCCGGCGCCTCGGTGAGCTTGGCGGTGATGTCCTCTCCGGCGAGCTGCGTGGCGGTCACGTCCGCGCCGGTGAGCTTGGCGAACTTCTGCTTCTGCTCAAGGGTGGTGGGCGTGTCGACGCGCTTGTACCAGGATTCGCCGAAGCGGGCGACCTGATCCTGGTGCAGCTCGGCCGGGTTCTTGCCGGTCTTGGCGGTGATCTCGGCGGCCAGCAGGTCGGGGATCAGACCGTCCTTGTCGGTGGTCCACACGCGGCCGTCGCGGCGCAGGAAGCTCATGCCGGAGCTCTCCTCGCCGCCGAACGCGACCTCGCCCTTGAACAGCGGGTCCACGAACCACTTGAAGCCCACCGGCACCTCGACGAGCTTGGCGCCGATGGAGGCGGCCACGCGGTCGATCAGCGAGGAGGACACCAGCGTCTTGCCGATGCCGGCGCCTTCCGGCCAGCCCGGACGGTTGCCGCCGAACAGGTATTCGACGACGACGGCGATGTAGTGGTTCGGGTTCATGACGCCCCAGTTCGGGCAGACGATGCCGTGGCGGTCGGCATCCGGGTCGGTGCCGCCCACGAGATCGTACTTGTCCCACGCGCCGTTGTTGAGCTCGTCCACGAGGCCCTTCATGGCGTACGGCGACGACGGGTCCATGCGGATCTTGCCGTCGTGGTCGATGGTCATGAAGCGCCAGGTCGGATCGACCTCCGGGCGCACGACGCCGATGTTCAGGCCGTACTTCTCGTTGATGAGCGGCCAGTAGTTCACGGACGCGCCGCCGAGCGGGTCGATGCCCAGGCGCACGCCGGAGTTGCGGATCACGTCGAAGTCGATGACGTTGCCCAGATCGGACACGTAGTGGTCGCGGAAGTCGAAGCCCTCCACGTACTCGGACTTGACGGCCTCCTCGTACGGCACGCGCTTGACGGACTTGTAGTCGCCAAGCAGCTCGTTGGCGCGGGCGGCGATCGCGTTGGTGGTCTCGGCCGGGGCCGGGCCGCCGGTGACGGGATCGTACTTGAAGCCGCCGTCGGTGGGCGGGTTGTGGGACGGGGTGACCACGATGCCGTCGGCCAGGCCTTCGCCTTCGAAGCGCTGGGTGCCGTCGGCGGCGCGGTTGTGCGTCAGGATGGCCTGCGAGACCACCGGGGTGGGCACGAAGTCGCCGCGAGAGTCGACGCGCACGTGCACGCCGTTGGCCACGAGCACCTCGATGGCGGTCTTGCGCGCCGGCTCGGACAGGGCGTGGGTGTCGGAGCCGAGGTACAGCGGGCCGGTGACGCCGGCCTTCTTGCGGTATTCGGCGATGGCCTGCGAGATGGCCACGATGTGGGCCTCGTTGAACGAGGTCTTCAGGGACGATCCGCGGTGGCCGGAGGTGCCGAAGATGACGCGCTGCTCGGGCACGGACGGATCGGGGACGAGGTCGTAGTACTTGCCGATGACTTCGTCGACGTTGATCAGATCAGCTGGGGTGGCGGGCTTGCCCGCATTGTTTGCAACCATGAACCCATATTGCCACGCCGAAACGACCGCAACGCGGACGCGCGGTGAACATGCGGCCAACCGGTTCGACGCCTCCCGTGCGCCGGGCCGGTCGGCCGCATCGCGTCAGCGGCGCGTGAGCTCCTCCTCGATCTCCTCGAGCGACTTGCCCTTCGTCTCGGGCACGAAGCGCATGACGAACGGGATGGACAGCAGCGCGAACACGCCGAAGATGGCGAACGGACCGCCCACGTTGTTGCCGAACGCGTCGAGCAGCATGAGGAAGAACTGGGAGACGATGAAGTTGCCCAGCCAGTTGGCCGCCGATCCGAACGACGAGCCGATGCCGCGCACCGAGAGCGGGAAGATCTCGCCGATGAGCACCCAGGCGATCGGGCCCCACGAGACGGCGAAGCCGAGGATGTACACGGCGATGAGCAGCATCGTGGGCACGGCCAGCGCGGCCACGTCGCCCACGAAGTTGAGCACCGCGAGGATGGCCAGCGAGACGGTCATGACGACGGATCCGAAGATCAGCAGCCTCTTGCGCGGGAACCGGTCCATGATCAGCGTGGCGACGATCGTGGAGACGAAGTTGACCACGCCGATGCCCACCGACACCCAGATCGCGTCCGCCTCGGGGAATCCGAAGCCCTTGATGAACACCTGCGGCAGGAAGTAGATCACCGAATTGATGCCCACGAGCTGCTGGAACAGCATGATGCCCACGGCCGCCACGAGCGCCGGCCTGGCGATGCGGAACAGCTCGCGCACGCCGCCCTTGGTGTCCTGTGCGGCCACGGCCTTGATCTCGTCGAGCTCCAGCTGCACCTGCGTCTGGTCGACGTCCTTGCGGATGAGCGTGAGCACCTTGAACGCGTTGCGCTCGTCGCCCTTGTTCACGAGATAGCGGGGCGACTCGGGCAGCAGGATGCCGCCGATGAGCAGCAGCGCGGCGGGGATGAGCGCCGAGCCGAGCATCCAGCGCCAGTCGGCGAACCCCAGCAGGTTGTGGTGGAGGAACCCGAGGTTGGAGGCGTAGGCGAGCAGGATGCCGAACGTGATCATGAGCTGGAACAGCGTGGACAGCGATCCGCGGCGCTCCTTCGGCGCCAGCTCGGCGAGGTAGGCGGGCGTCAGCGCGGACGCGGCGCCCACGGCGAGGCCGAGGATGATGCGCGCGGCCACCATCATGAGGAATCCGGTGGCCGTGGCGCACATGCCGGAGCCGATGAGGAACAGGATGGCGGAGACGATGAGCAGCTTCTTGCGCCCGAAGCGGTCCGAGAGCGCGCCGATCGAGAGCGCGCCCACGCACGAGCCGATGAGCACCGACGACGTGATGAACCCGGTCTGCGAGACGCTCAGGTGGAAGTCGGCCTCGATGAGCGGGGACGCGCCGGAGATGATGCCGGTGTCGAAGCCGAACAGCATGCCGCCGAGCGCGCCGAACGTGAAGATGAACGTGCTGTTGAGGGGGAATCGGGTGGATATGCCGTGCGTGTCGTGGGGGTTCTTCATGGCCTGGTTCATGGTCCGTCCTTTCATCGTCGTCGATCGGGTCGGAGGTCGGTTGCGGAGGCGGCGGGAGTGCGGCGGGGCGGATGCGGCGCGGCGTCCGTGCCGCGCGAAACGCTCCGAGAACGACGAAGACCCGAGACAGGGGGTGCGCCTCCGTCTCAGGTCTTGCCTCGTCTCGAGTCACAATCCTGTGCTTCGTGTTGCGTTCAGTATAGGTGGCGCCGCACCGGGGCGCGGGCGGCGTGTCGTCCGGCGGCCCGGGGGACACGCCGATGGTTGCAACCGTTTGCACCGTGATACACTGACTGCCAACTTCACCTTTGCAGGGTTGCAAGTCGCAGGGGCCGTCCCATGGAAGCGTACGGTCCACACAGCAGACGCAAGACCTGAGGCATCGCCATGCCTCGGGTCTTTTTTTGTTGTGTTCGGCGGGCGTCCGGTGCGAGGGAGAACAGGGAATTCGACGAAGGATTCTGTAAGGAAAGGAAGCAGCGATGGCAGATTCAACGGCATCGCAGATCATTGCCGCGGTGGGCGGCGCCGGCAACGTCACCAGCCTGACCCACTGCGCCACGCGACTGCGCTTCGAGCTCGTGGACGCGGGCAAGGTCGACCAGAACGCCCTCGACGGCATGGACGGCGTGCTCGGCGCGGTCCCGCAGGCAGGCAACCGCTATCAGGTCGTCATCGGCGGCGGCGTCGAGACCGTGTACACGCAGATCATGCATCTGCCCGAGATGGCAAACGTTGGCACCGCCAAGCAGATGTCCAACGCGGACGTCAAGGCCGCCGCCCGCTCCAAGGCGCGCGGCAAGGTCGCCTGGCTCGACTCGTTCTTCGAGTACCTGGCCGATTCGTTCCGTCCGATCCTGGGCGTGCTGCTCGGCGCGTCCATCATCATCGCGCTCGTCAACCTGTTCATCTCGCTCGGCGTGATCGACGGCGACGAGGGCACCCCCTCGCTCATGTTCATCAAGGCCATCTGGAAGGGCGTGTTCTACTTCCTGCCCATCATGGTGGCCTACAACGCCGCAAAGAAGCTCAAGGTGGATCCGTGGCTGGGCGGCTCGATCATGGCCATGCTCATGACCCCGCAGTTCACGGCCCTCTCCGAGGCCTCCAAGTGGGGCGACGCGGTGCAGTGCGTGGAGAACGCCACGCTGGGCACCACCGACTGCACCGCCACCGTGTTCGGCCTGCCGATGCAGCTCGCCGACTACTCCGGCAACGTGTTCGTGCCGCTCATGATGGCCGCCGTGCTGGCGCTCGTCTACCACGGTCTGAAGAAGATCATCCCCGACAGCGTGCAGCTGGTGTTCGTGCCGTTCTTCTCGATGATCATCGTGGGCGCGCTCACCGCGTTCGTCATCGGCCCGCTGGGCGTGTGGGTCGGCAACGGCCTGGGCGTGGTGCTCGCGTGGATGAACTCGTACGCGCCGTTCGTCTTCGCCATCGCGATCCCGCTGCTCTACCCGTTCCTCGTGCCGCTGGGCCTGCACTGGCCGCTGAACGCCCTCATGCTCATGAACATCCAGTCGATGGGCTACGACTTCATCCAGGGCCCGATGGGCGTGTGGAACTTCGCCTGCTTCGGCGCCACCGCCGGCGTGCTGTTCCTCTCCATCCGCGACAAGGACAAGGAGATGCGCCAGACCTCCATCGGCGCGCTCGCGGCCGGCCTGCTCGGCGGCGTGTCCGAGCCGAGCCTCTACGGCATCCACCTGCGCTACAAGCTCGTCTACAAGCGCATGCTCATCGGCTGCGGCACCGGCGGCGTCGTGATCGCCGTGCTCGGCTGGCTGTTCCCGTCCTCCGTGGGCGTGCACGGCGTCACCACCACCGCGTTCGCGTTCACCTCGCTGCTCACCATCCCGGTGTTCAACCAGATGTGGGTGTACGGCGTGTCCGTCGCCGTGGCGTTCATCGTCTCGATGATGCTCATCATCACGTTCGACTACCGCACCCCGGAGCAGAAGGCCGAGGTCCTCGAGCGCGCCGCGCAGGCCGAGGCCGATCTGCGCCTCGAGCAGGAGTCCAGAACCGGCGCCACGGTCACCGTCGCCGCCCCGGCTCCGGCCGCCGCCGCGCCCGCCGCTGCTCCGGCTGCCGCTCCGGCCGCTCCGGCTGAGCCCGCCGCGCCCGCCGCGCCGACCCGCGAGATCGTCGCCCCGGTGGCCGGCCACGTGATCAGCCTCGACGAGACCGGCGACGCCGTGTTCGCCTCCCGCGCGCTCGGCGAGGGCGTGGCGGTCGTCCCGACCGAATCCGTCGTCAGGGCCCCCGTCTCCGGTACACTGAAGACGGTCGCCAAGACGGGTCACGCCTTCGGCATCAAGACCGACGACGGCGTCGAGGTCCTGATCCACATTGGCATCGATACCGTGAAGATGGGCGGCGACGGCTTCACCGTGGCCGTGGCCAAGGGACAGCGCGTGACCGCGGGCGATCCGCTCGCCACCGTCGACTTCGACAAGGTCACCTCCGCCGGCTACAGCACCGCCACCATCATCGCCGTGACCAACACCAAGAAGCTCACCAAGGTGACGCCGCTGACGGGCAAGGACGTCGCGACCGGCGACGCGATCATCGAGGTCGAGCGCTGACCTGACCCAGAGGGAAGCGGGATGCCATGGAGATACTGCGCGTATTCAACAACAACGTCGTGCTGGCCAAGGACGACGATGGCGGGCAGGTGATCCTCACCGGCAGGGGTCTGGGATTCCAGACCCGGCCGGGGCGTCCCGTGGACCCCGGCAAGGTGGTGCGCAAGTTCGTGCCCTCCGACGGGCGCGACCCGGACCACCTGGCGCAGATGATCGCCGACGTGCCGCCCGAGATGATCCGCTCGGTCGTCGATGCCATGAAGGAGGCCGGACTGGGGGAGCGGGAGCTGGCGAGCACCACGCTCGTGCTCGCCCTCGCCGACCACGTCAACGGCGCGATCCAGCGGCTCGCCAAGGGCATCGAGGTCACGTATCCGCTCGTGGGCGAGGTGCGCAACCTCTACCCGCAGGAATATGCGCGCGGACAGGCGCTGCTCGCCGCGATCAACAAGCGGCTCGGCGGCATGCGGCTGCCGCAGGGCGAGGAGACCGCGCTCGCGATGCACCTCGTCAACGCGGGGTTCTCCACCGGCGACCTCAGCTACACGTACACCATGACCGGCGTCATCCAGCAGATGCTCGACATCATCGAGAGCAGCTACGGGATCACGCTCGACCAGGAATCGGTGAACGTGGGGCGATTCATCACCCACCTGCGCTACCTGTTCGTCCGCATCCACCAGCGCCGTCAGCTCGACGACGAGCCCGAGCCCGTCGTCGCCGCGATCTGCGAGGCGTATCCGGACGCGCTCAAATGCGCGCGGACCATCGCCGCCGTGCTGGAGCTGCGTCTGAGCAGCGACGTGACCGACGACGAGATCGCCTATCTGGCGCTCCACGTGGCCCGCGTCACCAAGGGAGTCGCACGCCGCTGAGCCGCGGAACAAGTTTTGCGGACCGGGACGGTCCGCATGTCCACACATCCAACATCCATCCATCAGAAAGGAACCATCATGATCACCCGTACCGCAGTCATCGGAGCCTCCGTCGGTCTTCACGCCCGCCCCGCCGCCCTGTTCGCGCAGGCCGTGGACGACAAGGACCTCGACGTCACCATGACCTTCAACGGCGAGGAGGCGGATGCCGCCAGCGCCCTCGAGATCATGACCCTCGGCGTCAAGGGCGGCGACACCGTCACCATCTCCTGCGACGACGACTCCGCCGAGGCCGCCATGGACGAGCTCGCGGCCATGCTGACCCGCGACCTGGACGCGGAGTGAGCGGCATGACGAGCGAACACCAGATCCTTCACGGCATCGGCGTGTGCGCCGGCACCGCCAGCGGCCCGCTCGCCCTGGTGCGCGAGGCCCCCGGCGTGGACGAGCACGAGCCCGCCTGCACCGACCCCGCCGCCGACGCCGAACGCGTCAAGGAGGCCATGGCCGCCGTCGTCGCCTCCCTCAAGGCGCGCGCCGAGAAGGCCACCTCCGACAAGTCCCGCGCCGTGCTCGACGCCACGGCCCAGCTTGCCGGCGACCGCGGCCTCGTCAAGGCGATCACCAAGCGCCTCAAGGCCGGCGACGGCATCACCCACGCCGTGGCCAACGCCGTGGAGGGCTACGCCGAGCTGCTCAAGAAGCTCGGCGGCTACATGGCCGAGCGCGTCACCGACCTCAACGACGTGCGCGACCGCACGATCTGCCAGCTGCGCGGTCTGCCCGCCCCCGGCGTGCCGGACCTCGGCGAGCCCGTGGTGCTCGTGGCCCGCGACCTCGCGCCCGCGGAGACCGCCACCCTGAGCCCCGAGACCGTGCTCGGCGTGATCACTGAGGAAGGCGGTCCCACCAGCCACACGGCCATCCTTGCCGCCCAGCTCGGCATCCCGGCGGTCGTGCGTGCCGACGGCGTGCTCGCGGCCGTGGCCGAAGGCGACGTCATCGCGCTCGACGGCGGCGTGGGCGAGATCATCGTCTCTCCCACCGACGAGGAGGCCGCCCAGCTGGCCGAGCGTTCCCGCCGCCGCGCCGCCGCGCTCGCCGGCTCCAGCGGCGAAGGCAGCACGCGCGACGGCCACAAGGTCAAGCTGCTCGCCAACATCGGCACCATCGCGGACGCCGAGAAGGCCGCCAAGTTCGACCTCGAGGGCTCCGGCCTGTTCCGCACCGAGTTCCTGTTCCTCGGCCGCGAATCCGCCCCCACGCTCGAAGAGCAGACCGAGACGTACACCAAGGTGCTCCAGGCGTTCGGCGACCGCCGCGTCGTGGTGCGCACGCTCGACGCCGGCGCCGACAAGCCGCTCGCCTTCGCCGACCTCGGCGAAGAGGAGAACCCGGCCCTCGGCGTGCGAGGCCTGCGCCTGAGCCAGCGCCGCGAGGATCTGCTCGACACGCAGCTCCAGGCGCTCGCCAACGCGTACGAGGCCACGCACGGCGACCTGTGGGTCATGGCTCCGATGGTCGCCACCGTGGACGAGGCCGAATGGTTCGCCAACAAGGTGCGCGCGCTCGGCCTGCCCAAGGTGGGCATCATGATCGAGGTGCCCGCCGCGGCCATCCGCTCCGCGCAGGTGCTGTCCGTCGTGGACTTCGCCTCGCTCGGCACCAACGACCTGGCGCAGTACACCATGGCCGCCGACCGTCTCAAGGGCGATCTGGCCAACCTGCTCACCCCGTGGCAGCCGGCCGTGCTCAACATGATCAAGATGGCCTGCGACGGCGGCCGTGCCACCGGCAAGTACGTGGGCGTGTGCGGCGAGGCCGGCGGCGATCCGCTGCTCGCGCTCGTGCTCACCGGCCTCGGCGTGGGCTCGCTGTCCATGGCACCTAAGAAGGTCAACGCCGTGCGCGCGGCCCTGCGCATGCACGACATGTCCACCTGCCAGCAGATGGCCGCCTACGCCGTCGACGCGCGCACCGCCGCCGACGCCCGCGCCGCGGTCATCGCGCTCGCCGATCCGATGCTGCTCGACCTGCTCTGATCGGCCCTGTCTGATCGGTCTGCCCGATCGACGCTCAATTGCCAATGGAACGCCCCGCCGACTGCCTGCCGGCGGGGCGTTCCGCTATGTGCGCCGCGTCTGCCGTGTGCGTATGCGCGCCGCGGCTACAGCGCCATGAGGCCGGTCGGCTCGGCGGGCACCTCCGGGACGCGCACGCACAGCGCCCGCTTCTGGATCGAGAACGCGATGTGCCGCGTCTCGCCCAGCACGTCGCCGTCCACCTGCGCCAGCGCCGGGCGCTCCAGACGGATCTCCGCGCGCACGCCCTGGAACTGGTCGATCGTGGAGTTCGTGGACAGCGGGCTCTGCTTGGCGCGTCCGGTGATGGTCTGGTGCACCACGTCGCCGAACAGGTTCGCCCAGCCGATCAGCCCGCCCGTGGTGTCGATGAGCTCGAAGTCGAGGTAGCCGTCGTCGCTCACCGCCTCCGGCATGAGGCTCAGCGCCGGGATCTGTCCGCAGTTGCCCGCCATGAACGTGCGGAACGCCACGCCGGTGCGCACGTGCGCGTTGCCCTGCGGGTCGGTGATCGTCAGGTCGCCGTGGTTCTTGGGGGAGAAGAGGTGCTTGGTGGCGGAGGCGAAGTAGGCGAGCCAGCTGATGTTCTTCTTCAGCGTGGGGTTCGTGTCGTCGATCATCAGCGCGTCGAAGCCCACGCCCGCCACGATGAGGAAGCCGTGGTCGTGGTCCGGATCGTCGGAGTCGAGCACGCACAGGCGGCCCATGTCGATGTGACGGCTGCCGTGCGACGTGGCCACCGTGAGCGCCGCGTCCACGTCGTCGAGCGGGATGCCCATGTTGCGGGCGAACAGGTTCGCGGTGCCGATCGGCACGATGCCCATCGGGATGCCGTCGAACTTCGCCATCGCGGAGGCCACGGTGCGCACCGTGCCGTCGCCGCCCACCGCCACCACGCCCGTCGCGCCGCGCGCCACCGCCTCGCGCGCGCACGCGTTGCCGTCCTTGTCGAGCTGCGTGTCGATGAAGAAGTGCGAGATGCCCTTCGCCTCGCAGAACGCGTCGATCCTGGCGCGCAGCTCCTCCGCGTGCGGCTTGGACGGGTTGATGATGAAGGCGTAGTCCACCTTCTCCGCGTCGTCGTCGCGGCTCTCCACCACCGCGTTGAGCCGCTGCCGCCTGCGCACCCGCCAGAACAGGAGGACGGCCGCCGCGAGGCAGAGGACGAGGGCGATGACGCACAGCGCGAGGATCAGCGGTTGGGGCATGCCTCCCATTGTGCGGCCGAAGCGTCCCGGTCCGGCGGCGCGCGGGCGATTGTGAACGATTCCTGCACTTGGGACGCGCGTGGAATGACGGGCGGCGGTGTCGGCTCGCGGCACTAGGCTAAGGGTCATGCTTGATATTCAATTCATTCGTGAACACGCCGATGTCGTGAAGGAATCGCAGCGCAAGCGCGGCGAATCCGTGGAACTGGTGGACGAGGTGCTCAGGTCCGACGAGACCCGTCGCGAGTCCCTCAAGGCCTATGAGGCCGCCCGCGCCCAGCAGAAGGAGATCGGCAAGAAGGTCGCCGCCGCCCCCGCCGAGGAGAAGGCCGCGCTCATCGCGCAGACCAAGGAGCTGGCCAACAAGGTCAACGAGTACAAGGCCACCGCCGATGCCGCATCCGCCGAATACACCACGGCCATGTGGAAGCTGTCCAACATCGTCGAGCCCGAGGCGCCCGAAGGCGGCGAGGACGACTACGTCGTCGTCAAGAAGGTCGGCCAGATCCGCGACTTCGCGGCCGAAGGCTTCGAGCCCAAGGACCACCTGACCCTCGGCACCGGCGTGGCCGGCATCGACATGCGCCGCGGCGTCAAGGTGGGCGGCTCCCGCTTCTACTTCCTGCGCGGCGCCGTGGCCCGCATGCAGATCGCCATGCTCACCATGGCCGTGGACCAGGCCGAGAAGCACGGCTTCATCCTCGCCATCACCCCCACGCTCGTGCGCCCCGAGGTCATGGCCGGCACCGGCTTCCTCAACTCCCACGCGGACGAGATCTACCGTCTGCGCGAGCCCGACGACCAGTACCTCGTGGGCACCTCCGAAGTGGCGCTCGCCGGCATGCACGAGAACGAGATCCTCGACCTGTCCAACGGCCCGCTGCGCTACTGCGGCTGGAGCTCCTGCTACCGCCGCGAGGCGGGCGCCGCCGGCAAGGATACCTCCGGCATCATCCGCGTCCACCAGTTCGACAAGGTGGAGATGTTCGTCTACTGCAAGCAGGAGGAATCCCGCGCGCAGCACCAGGCGCTGCTCGGCATGGAGCAGGAGATGCTCGCCAAGGTCGAGGTGCCGTACCGCATCATCGACACCGCAGCCGGCGACCTCGGCTCCTCCGCCGCCCGCAAGTTTGACTGCGAGGCCTGGGTGCCGACGCAGGGCCGCTACCGCGAGCTCACCTCCACCTCCAACTGCACCGAGTACCAGGCCCGTCGCCTCAACATTCGCGAGCGCACCGAGGACGGCTCCACCCGCGCCGTCTCCACGCTCAACGGCACGCTGGCCACCACCCGCTGGCTCGTGGCCATTCTGGAGAACCACCAGCAGAAGGACGGCTCCATCGAGATCCCGCAGGCCATGCGTCCGTACATGGGCGGCCGCGAGGTGATCGAGCCCACCAAGTGGGAGGCCTGATTCCATCAGGCCTGCTGTGTTCTGCGCGGCGCTCCGTGGTGTCGCGCCGGCTACGAACGGCCCACTGGGCCGTTCGTCATCACGTGGGCGGCCTGATCTTCGGTCGGTGCTAGACTGACCATTCGTGCGTCTTCCGGCGCGCGAACCCGGACAGATGTCTGAGCGGTCTAAAGAGACGGTCTTGAAAACCGTTGGGGCGCAAGCCCCCGCGAGTTCGAATCTCGCTCTGTCCGCGAACCAGGGCCTAGGCAAGTTGTCTAGGCCCCTTCTCTTTTCCTGAAACGCCTGCGATTCATGCCTGCTGGTTCAAGGCAGCATGTCGATGTTGTCTCGCAGGTGTTCGATGAATCGTCGGGCCGCGAGAGGAAGCCTGCCGCGGTCGGCGTAGGCGACGGCGATGGTGCGGTCCACGGGCGGATCGGTGGGGCGCAGGGCGAGACGGTAGTTGGTGCTGATGCGATGAAGGATGAGTTCGGCGAGGATGCTAAAGCCCAATCCGGCCTCGACCATGGTCATGATCGAGTAGTCGTCGTGGATGCGCAGCCGCACGTTCGGCCTGAGACTGACCGACGCGAACGCTTCCAGCGGCTCAGAGTAGTGGCCTTCCTCCAGCAGGATCATGGGTTCCTTGGCGAGCGCGGCCAGCGGCACACGGTCGAGTGCGGCGAGTGGGTGGTCGTGCGGCAGGACGGCGAGCATGGCGCCTTGCTTGATGGTGATGGTCTCCACGTCGCGCGCGGCGGCGGGGTTGATGAACCCGAAATCGACGGTGCCGTTGTGGATCCATTCCTGGATGGTGGTGTAGTCGCCCTGATGCAGGACGAACCGCACGTTCGGATGACGCCGTTGGAATCCGCTGATGAGTCCGGGCAGCCAGTGGGCGGAGATGCTGGCGATGGTGCCCATGCGTATCACGCCGGTGTCGAGGCCGAGGATCTCGTCGGTCCGTTCGCGGATGCGCAGACCGTCCTCCACGTACCGTTCGATGAGCGGGTAGAGCTGGCGTCCCTCCTCGGTGAGCGTGCATCCGCCGCGCTGCCGGTTGAGCAGGGTGACGTCGAGCTCCTTTTCCAGCGAGGCGATCATCTGGCTGATGGCCGATTGGCTGCATCGCAGTTCGTCGGCGGCCGCGGAGAAGCTGCCGTATTCGACGATGTGCCGCAGGGCGAGATACCGGTTGTCCATGATTCCATCATAGAAGATGCATAAGCATCGCTTATGCGGTCATTAGCAAATTTGATTGTACTTATCGTGTGTGGCCTGCATACGATGACCGCCGTCGGACATATCCAGTGCATTCTGGACCGTCCGGCACATTCATCAGAAGCATCAACGAAAGAAGGTCCTTCCGACATGGCGTTGCTGCGTACGGCGTTCCGAGCGGCGTTGCCGCCCACCCTGCCGATCGCCGCCGGCTTCCTGTTCTTCGGCGGATCCTACGGGTTGCTCATGCATGCCAAGGGATTCTCGATCGTGTACCCGCTGGCCATGGGCTACGTCATCTTCGCCGGGTCGATGGAATTCGTCACCGTGAATCTGCTGTTGTCCGCGTTCGATCCGTGGGCCGCGTTCCTGCTGGCGATCATGGTCAATGCGCGGCATCTGTTCTATGGCCTGTCGATGCTGAGCAAGTTCCGCGGACTGGGCTGGAAGAAACCGTACCTGATCTTCACGATGATCGACGAGACGTTCGCCATCGATTCCAGCGTTCATGTTCCGGCGTCGGTCGACCGGGGCTGGTTCATGGTGTTCGTCTCGGCACTGTGCCGCTCCTACTGGTTCGGCGGAATAGTGCTGGGCTGGCTGGCCGGCGGCGTGCTGCCGTTCGATACCAAGGGCATCGAGTTCGTGCTCGCCGCCCTGTTCCTGTCGATCCTTCTTGAGCAGTGGGACGACGATCGGCATCGGGAGAGAGCCGGCAGCGGCCGCTCGCACTCGATGATTGCGAATGTCGTGGATTCGGCGTGGCCCCATGTGTCCGCGTTGGTCGGGCTGCTGGTGCCTGCGGCCTGCCTGATGCTGTTCGGCCCGGACCGGTTCATGATTCCGGCCATGGTGCTGATGCTGGTGGCGTTCCTGATGTTGCGCGCAAGACTGGAGGATGCGGACGGAACGGATGACGTCCGGAACGGGGAGGAACAATGATGACCATGACCACGTGGCAGGCCGTGGCGACCATCGCGGCGGTCTCGCTGGGCACGATGCTCACCCGGTTCCTGCCGTTCGCGCTGTTCCCCGATTCGCGTCGACCGCCCAGGACCGTGACCTATCTCGGCGGGGTGCTGCCGCATGCGATGACCGGTCTGCTGGTGGTATACGCGCTCAAGGACGTGTCGCCGTTCTCCGGATTCCATGGGATGCCCGAGGCGATCGCGATCCTTGCGATCGTGCTGCTGCACCGATGGCGCCACAGCATGCTGGTGTCCGTCGCCGGCGGAACCATCGTGTACATGGTGCTCGTCCAGCTGGTGTTCGTCTGACGGGCTTGGGGTTTCCGGCCACGTCGTGAGTTCGTGGCGGGGCATCTGACGATCGGCGATGAAAGGTGGTTTGCGGATTATGGCCATACAGCAGTATGTGGTGGACGCGTTCACGGATCAGGTGTTCGGAGGCAACCCGGCGGCGGTGTGCCTGCCGGAATCGTGGCCGTCGGACGAGCTGATGGCGAGCATCGCGATGGAGAACCGGTTCTCCGAGACCGCGTTCATCGTGCGCGAGCCGGCGGGATGGCATCTGCGCTGGTTCACGCCGGGCGGCGAGATCGACCTGTGCGGGCACGCGACGCTCGCCTCGGCCTACGTGGTGCTGCGGTTCGTGGAACCGGATGCCGGCGAGGTGCGGTTCCGCGCGATGAGCGGCGTGCTGACCGTGACACGGGCGCGCGGCGAAGATGCCGGCACTAATCACAGCGCCGACGTGTTCACGATGGACTTCCCGGCCTTCGATCTCAGGCCCACGCCGGTCACCGACGCGATGGAGCGGGCGCTGGGCGCGCGTCCCATTGAGGCGTGGCTCGGTCGTGACCTGCTGTGCGTGATGCCCGACGAGCGGACCGTGCGCGATCTCGATCCCGATCAGGATCTGCTCAAGACCTTGCCCGGACTGCTCGCGAACGTCACGGCGGCCGGCGACGCGGGCTCGGGCTTCGACTGCGTGTCCCGCTCGTTCGCGCCGAAGCTCCGCGTTCCCGAGGACCCGGTCTGCGGCTCGGGCCACTGCCACATCCTGCCGTACTGGAGCGAGCGTCTCGGCAAGCCCGCGCTCACCGCATATCAGGCGTCGGCGCGCGGCGGCGTCATCCATGCCACGGTCGCAGGCTCCCGCGTCAGCCTCGGCGGCAGCGCGGCGCTGTTCTCCATCGGCACCATCCTGCCCGACTGACGGCGATGCTTCGGAATCCTGGAATGGCCGTAGGGCGTTGACGAATCGTCGGAACATGGAAAAGGGGACGGACATGCGGAAACTGGGATTGATCGGCGGCACCGGGCCGGAATCCACGATCATCTATTACAGGGAGATCACCGACGGAGTGCGCAGACGTCTGGGACGCGACCGGTTCCCGCATCTGAGCATCGAAAGTCTGGACGTGTTCGAGGTGCTGGACTTCTGCAAACGGGACGACCATGCCGGGCTTGTCGACTACCTGGCCCGCGGGATCGCCGATCTCGCGTCCGCGGGGGCCGAGTTCGCCGCGTTCACGGGCATCACGCCGCATGTGGTGTTCGACGAGGTCGCGCGGCGCTCGCCCATCCCGATCGTCAGCATGCTGGACATGTCCCTCCGGTACGCGGCCGACCGGCACTACGGTCGCGTCGCACTGCTGGGCACCGGTCCGACCATGGACGGCGATTTCTTCCAACGGCCGTTTCGGTCGCATGGCATCGACGTCGTCACGCCGGACGACGAGGACAGACGGTACATAGCCAAGGCAATCGAAACGGAACTGGAATACGGCATCGTCAGGCCGACGACGCAGAAGACGCTGAGGGACATCGCCGTCCGGCTGGCCGAGCGGAGGCATGCGGAGGCGATCGTGCTGGGCTGCACGGAACTGCCGCTGGCGTTCGACGGCATCGATCTGCCGGTGGACGTCATGGACGTCATGCGCATCCACGTCGACGCCCTCATCGACCGCATCGTCGGCGAATGATCGTCGCAACGTTGCGGTGGGCGGCCATCGGGAGTAGCGATGGGGATGCGTAAGGTGGTCGATGATCGCAACGTTGCGATGAACGGCCATCGGGAGTGATGATGGGGATGCATAAGGTGGTTGATTGTCGCAACGTTGCGATGGGTGGCCATCGGGAGTAGCGATGGGGATGCGTAAGGTGGTCGATGATCGCAACGTTGCGACGGGGGCATGGAACGGGTAGGGCGTGTGACGGGTAGGGCGCGCGATGAGTGGGGCATGCGACGAACGGGACGCGGGGCGGAACATCGGAGGAGAGGGGAGAAACCTCCGTCGACGCCGTCGCCGCGGGTAACAGACCATTAATATTCGCACGATCATTCTTTACCGCCCAGTAACAGCCCGCTTGCGATTTCATGGCGCGATTCTGCCACAATCCAAATCAACGCAGACGACGGATGCGGATCGACGGATCAGCGGATCAGCGGATCATCGGACCGGCCGGCCATCGGATCGGCGGATCGGAGCATCCACGGTCCGCCAAGGATCGGCAGACATCGGCGGGACTCCACGCGGATCCGCGCGGATCGAACGCAGGGATCGGAGGACGATATGGCACAGCAACTGGCAAGCCTCATGGACAACCCCACGCAGGTGATCAGCCTGGACACCTTCAGCGGGCTCACGAAGGGCGACCCGGCGCCGTTCTGGCTGTTCCAGGGCGTGTGCGGCGCGTGGGGCATCAACCACGAACGCGCCGAGCTCAACCTCATCACCGTCTCCGAGAACGCCACGTTCGTGCTGCTCATCGACGGCCGTCCGGAGGGCGTGGTGCGCGTCTCCCAGCCCGGCTACGTGGGCGGCCCCGAGGCGGTGGCCTCCGAGATCAGCTGGCTCAACGCCCTGCACGACATCGACGGCATCAGCCTCATCAACCCCGTGCCCACGGTGCGCGGCACGTTCGTCACCAAGATCCACGACAACAACCAGGTGGGCTGGACCGTGATCTCCACCAAGTTCGTGGAGGGCACGGTGCTCGAGGACCTCGACAACCCCGCGCCCTACTACGTGACGATCGGCAGCTGGGCCGCCAAGTTCCACGCGCAGTCGCGCACGTGGGTCAAGCCCTACGGCTTCACGCGCTTCAACTGGGACATCTCCAACATGGTCGGACCCTCGCCGCGCTGGGGCCGCTGGGAGACCGCGGACCTCACGGACGACGAGAAGGCGCTGTGCAACGAGGCGCTGTGGAAGGCGATGGACGTGGTGATGAAGGTGCCGCGCACGCCGCAGACGTGGGGTCTGATCCACGCCGACCTGCGCCCGTCCAACGTGATCAAGGGACCGGACGGCAAGCTCACCATCATCGACTTCGACGACGCCGGCTACAGCTGGTACCTCTACGACTACGCGTCCTCGCTGAGCTTCATCGAGCACGAGCCGTACGCCCCGGACCTCGCCAAGGCGTGGGTGAAGGGCTACGAGCGCGTGGCCGGCGCGTTCAGCGACGACGAGCTGCACGTGATGAGCGCGCTGTCGATGATCCGCCGCCTGCAGATGCTCGGCTGGACCACCAACCACCGCGCCGACGCCCTGCCCGACGGCATGGCCGCCGAGGAGGCGCCCGGCAGCGTGAAGTGCGCCGCGCGGTACCTCGACGATCCGCTGTGGCTGCTGCACTGAGCGGTCGGCCGCACCGGACGGTCCGCCGCGTTGAATCGGCGGCCGCACCGAACGAGATTTCATAACTGAACATATCCACCCATCAACCAACCAATCCGCAAAGGAACCGATACGACAAACCGTTAGAGAGGAAGGCGGTCATCATGTCTGCCACGGCAACGTCGACGACCTCGGGCACCGGCCTGAGCAGCGTCACCTATGTGCACACCGACAAAAGCTACTTCGAGAGGCGACAGCTCAAGCGAACCGCGGGCGCGTTCGGCCTGTGGGCCATCGGCATCGCGGCCGTCGTCTCCGGCGACTTCTCCGGATGGAACGGAGGCATCGCCCAGGCCGGATGGGGCGGCATGCTCATCGCGGCCCTCGTGGTCTACGTGATGTACGTCCTCATGCTCAACTCGATCTCCGAGATGGCCTCCGCCATGCCCCACACCGGCGGCGCCTACTCGTTCGCCCGCGCGGCGATGGGCCCGTGGGGCGGCTTCTTCACCGGTCTCGCGGAGACCATCGAGTACGTGATGACCGCCGCGACGATCGTCTACTTCTCCTCCGCGTACGCCGACGCGATCCTCACGGACCTGACCGGGCTCTCGCTCGACGACGCCGGACTGCAGTGGGTCTGGTGGCTCGCCCTGTACGCCGTCTTCGTGGTGGTGAACTGGCTGGGCGCCGAGACGTCGTTCCGCTTCGCCGAGGTGGTCTCGATCGCCGCACTCGCCATCGTGGCGCTGTTCGGCGTGGGCGCGCTGGTGACCGGCAAGGCCGACTTCGGCTCCCTGCTCAACATCGCCCCCGAGGGCGGCAACTCCGCGTTCCTGCCGTTCGGCGCCGGCGCGATCTTCTTCGCCATGCCGTTCGCCATGTGGCTGTTCCTCGGCATCGAGCAGCTGCCGCTGGCCGCCGAGGAGGTGCGCGACCCGGAGCGCAACATCCCCAAGTCGTCCCGCCTGTGCATCTTCACGCTGGGCCTCTCCGCGCTCATCATCGTGTTCCTCAACCCGGCCGTGATGGGCTCCGAGGCGCTGTCCGGCTCCGACGAGCCGCTGCTCGACGGCTACCGCGCCATCCTGCCCGGCAACCTCGCCGCGGTGCTGTCCGCGTTCGCGCTCATCGGCCTGTTGGCCTCCATCCAGGGCATCATGTTCGCCTACGGCCGCAACCTGTACTCGCTGTCCCGCGCCGGCTACTATCCGGCGTTCCTGTCCCTGACGGGCAAGCAGAAGACGCCGTACTGGGGTCTGATCGTGGGCGCCGTGATCGGCTTCGCGGCCCTGTTCATCATCGCGTACGGCGGTGACGGAGCCGGTTCCGTGGTGCTCAACATCGCCGTGTGGGGCGCCGTGCTGGCCTACCTGCTGCAGATGGTCTCCTACGTGCTGCTCAAGCGCAACATGCCGCACATCAAGCGCCCGTTCGTCTCGCGCTTCGGCGTGCCGGGCGCGGTGGTGGCCGGCCTGCTCGCCCTCGCGATCTTCGTGGCCGTGCTGCTCAACCCCGACTACCGTCTGGCCGTGTACGCGATGGTCGTGATCTACGTCCTCGCCACCGTGTTCTTCGCGGTCTACGGACGCAAGCATCTGGTGCTCTCCCCGGAGGAGGAGTTCGCGGCGTCCGGCGGCAAGTCGGAGTACCGCACCGACGACTGACGGCCGTTCCCGGGACGATCAGGCATCTGCCATAGGCATCCCGGGGCGACCGGACGGTCGGGACGATGAGCGAATCCGATGCGTGACGGTCCTGCGAGGCCGCCCGCGCATCGGATTCGCTCGTTTCGTGATGCGTGGGAACTGGATCCGCTCATTCCGCGGCGTCGAAGATACGGATTGAGCATATCCGATGCGTGAGGCGCCGCTTCAGGCCTCTCCGGCACTGGATCCGCTCATTCTGCGATGCGCGGGAACTGGATCCGCTCAATCCGCGGCGTCGCCGCCATGGAATGAGCACATCGGATGCGCGGAGATGCGAGGCGTCGCGATGCGCGGCGGTCGCTGCGACGCACGGCGACCAAAAGCATGGTCCGACGCGCAAATGGTTTGTTACCGTGACGTATCCGCATGCGCCCGCACGGGCAACATTGGGGGATTACGCTCGCGGGTGTCAACCGGCAAAGGCCAAGGAGACCCAAGGAATCCCAAGCATCCCCGCGGAATCCCCAGGCGCCCGGGACCCGCCGCGGCCCCGGGGAACAGAGCAAAGAAGGAATCATGGCAACGCGATCGACGATCATGGACACCAACAGCTTCCGTCCGGAAATGGCGGCGGCGCTCGACCCCGAGACCCGCAAGCTCACCGAGGAACGCGAGGTGCTGGGGCCGGCCTACCGCCTGTTCTACCGCAACCCCGTGCATCTGGTGAAGGGCCGCGGATCGCACCTGTGGGACGCGGACGGCGTCGAATACCTGGACGTGTACAACAACGTGGCGTCCGTGGGCCACTGCCATCCGCGCGTCGTGGAGGCGCTCACCAGGCAGGCGTCGCTGCTCAACACGCACACGCGCTACCTGCACGAGAACATCCTCCACTACGCGGAGGATATCCTCTCCACCATGCCGGACGAGATCGACCGCATCATGTTCCAGTGCACCGGCTCCGAGGCCAACGACCTCGCCGTGCGCGTGGCGCAGACGTACACCGGCGGCGAGGGCGTGATCGTCACGCACGAGGCGTACCACGGCAACTCCGCGCTCACGTCCAAGCTGTCGCCGGCGCTCGGCACCGCGCAGACGCTGGGCCTGACGATGCGCATGATCCCCACGCCGGACACGTACCGCCTGACCATCGACGGCAAGCCCGCCGCCGAGTGCACCGCCGCCGAATTCGGCAACTGGATGGCCGGCGAGGTGCGCAAGGCCGTGGCGGACATGAACCGGCACGGCATCAAGTTCGCGGCGCTGCTGGCCGATTCGATCTTCTCCTCCGACGGCGTCTACCCGGACCCGGTGGGCTACCTCAAGCCGGTGATCGACACCGTGCACGAGCTGGGCGGCGTGTGGATCGCCGACGAGGTGCAGCCCGGCTTCACGCGCACCGGCGACGCGTTCTGGGGCTTCGGCCGTCAGGGCATCGTGCCGGACCTCGTCACCTCCGGCAAGCCGATGGCCAACGGCCTGCCCACCTCGCTCATGGCCGCGCGCCACGAGGTGCTCGAGCCGTTCGCCGGATCCATCCCGTACTTCAACACGTTCGGCGGCAACCCGGTGTGCATGGCCGCCGCGCAGGCCGTGCTCGACGTGATGCGCGACGAGGACACCATGGGCAACGCCAAGCGCGTGGGCGCCGTGTTCAAGCAGGCCGTCGCGGGCCTCATGGACGCGCACCCGTGCATCGGCGACGTGCGCGGCGCCGGACTGTACATCGGCTGCGAGATCGTGAAGCCCGGCACCAAGGAGCCCGACCAGAAGGCCGCGCTCGACATCCTCGAGACGCTGCGCGACAACCACATCCTCACCTCCGTGTGCGGACGCTTCGGCAACATCCTCAAGCTCCGCCCGCCGCTGGTGTTCAGCGAGTCCGACGTCGACTGGTTCATGGACGGCTTCACCAAGACCCTCGCGACGCTGGGACTGTGATGGCAGGCACGCCGATCGTACCGACTGCACGTGAGGACGAGGACATGAGCGACGACGACATGACGGCGGGCGAGACCGGTCCCGATGCGACCGACCCCGCCGCCGTGCGCCGCCCCTCGGTGGACGAGATCGTCCACCGCATCCGCGCGATGATCCGCGACCGCGAGCTGGAGCCGGGGGAGAAGATGGGATCGGAGCGCGGGCTGGCGGCCGAGTTCGGCGTCAGCCGCTTCGAACTGCGTCTGGCGCTGACCCAGCTGGAGTCGCGGCACGAGGTGATCCGCAAGATCGGCCGCGGCGGCGGGATCGTGGTGGCCGACGACCGGCTCGAACGCAACTTCAACACCTCCGAGTCGCTGCCGGTGATCGCGCGGCGGCAGGGGTTCGACCTGCGCTCGTCGGTGCTGCGCGCGGTGATCACGCCGGCGTCGCCCTCCGACGCACGACTGCTGGAGCTGGGCGGCCCCGCGCCGACGATCTACGACATCACGCGCCTGCGGTTCATCGACGACGGGCCGCTGTCCGTGGAGACAAGCCACCTGCCGGCCGACCTGTTCCCGCAGTTCCCCACGCACGACCTCACCCAGCCGTTCTACACGATGTTCGAACGCTACTACGACGTGCATCCCGCCGTGGTGGACGAGACGATGGAGACCGTGGAGGCCGACGCGCGGCTCGCGGAGCTCCTCGGCGTGGAGATCGGCGCGCCCGTGGTGCGCGTGCGCCGCATCACGCGCGACACCCGCGGCCGACCGTGCGAGCGGGCCATGGACTGCTACCGCGCCGACCGCATCCGCTTCACGATGCGCCACTCGGGGTACGTGCGGCTGTCCGCCACGCGGCGCGACGGGCGCGACGAGCCCGACGGGGACGGCGGACGTGACGGGCAGATCGGGATGGCGGGACGGATCGGTCTGATGGGACGGGCCGGACAGGTCGGACAGGTCGGACAGGTCGGACAGGCATCGCAGGTAAGGTGACCGGTATGAGCATGAGCATCGAGACATCCTCCGCGGCCCCCGCGCACGGCGAACGCGCGCACGGCGTTCCCGCCTACAGCGACGTGATCTTCGACTTCTGCGACGTGCTGGTGGACTGGCGGCCGCGCATCCCGCTCGAGGGACAGTACCCGCCCGGCGTGATCGACATGTTCTTCGACCGCGCCGACGAGTACGGCTTCTGGCACTACGACGAGCTGTCCGATCTGGGCTGGAGCGAGGAGCGGATCCTCGCCGACTACGAGGAGCATCACGGCCCCGCGGTGGCGTGGGTGTTCCGCGTGTACTTCGAGCGTCAGCGCATGGCGCTCGCCGGCATGATCCCGGGCATGGAGACGCTGCTGCGCGATCTGGACGCGGCCGGCGTGCGCTGCTGGGGCCTGACCAACTTCACCGTGAAGTACGTGGACGCCGCGCGCGAGCTGTTCCCGGCGCTCGGACTGCTGTGCGACGTGGTGGTCTCCAGCACCGAGCGGGTGCACAAGCCGGACGCGGAGATCTACCGTCGCGCCATCGCGCGGTTCGGCGTCGACCCGGCGACCACCGCGTTCGTGGACGACAAGCAGCGCAACGCCGACGCGGCCACCGCCGTGGGACTCGCCGGCATCCGCTTCACCGCCGCCGACGCCCTGCGCGCCCGGCTGTTCGCATAGTCCTGCGCAGCCATGCCGGTCTTGCGTCGTTCCGAGTGACGGTCGTGCCGATCCTGTGTCATCCTGCGCGAGGCCATGCCGGTTTTTGCGTCATCCTGAGCGGAGGCGAAGCCGCAGTCGAAGGATCCTTGGTGTGCTGGTCAAGGATCCTTCGACTTCGCCCTGCGGGCTCCGCTCAGGATGACGAGAGGGGACGCACGCTCCGCTCAGGATGACAGGGAGAGAGATCGCGTGCGTCGCTCAGGATGACGGGGCGGAGGTCGTGCTGGTTTTTTGTGTCATCCTGAGCGGAGGCGGAGCCGCAGTCGAAGGATCTTTGGTGTGCGGTGGTCAGGGATCCTTCGACTTCGCCCTGCGTGCTCCGCTCAGGATGACGAGAGGGGACCGCGTGTCTCGCTTAGGATGACGGGGCGGAGGTCGTGCCGGTTTTGCGCTGCCCCGACTGAGGCCATGCCGGTCTTGCGTCATCCTGCGCGAGGCCATGCTGGTTTTTTGTGTCATCCTGAGCGGAGGCGGAGCCGGAGTCGAAGGATCTTTGGTGTGCGGTGGTCAGGGATCCTTCGACTTCGCCCTGCGGGCTCCGCTCAGGATGACGGGGAGAGATCGCGCGCCCCGCTCGGGATGACGAGAGGGGGCGCTTCGTTCGGGACGACGAGGGCGATGAGCGGGCGCGGCGCGGGCATGTCAGAGACTGTACAGGCCGAAGAACGCCAAGGCGACGGTGACGAGTCCCGTGCCGGCGAGCGTGAGGACGGTCAGCGTCCACGGGATAACGCCCCTTGCGAACCGAGAGCGGGAGCCGTCGCGCGTGACGGCGGCGCGATGCGCGACGGGCGCGGCATGCACGGCCTCGGTCGCCGCGTCGTCATACGGTCGCCGGGCATCGCCCCACAGGCGCAGCAGCGCGGACGCCCACAGCAGCGCCACCAGCACGCTCAGGACGCGCATCGCCACCCAGCCGCCGTGGAACAGCGGTTCGTTGGACTCCAGCTGCAGCGACGTGGCCACCAGCAGCCCCAGATAGACGCCCGCGGCCAGCAGCGCGACCAGCGTGCCGGTCCCCAGCGCCCACAGTCGCGCCGCCGCGCCACGGCCGAATCCCCGCGTCCCGCGAGTCCCGGCCGTCCCGCGAGCCCCGGTCATCGCACGTCGTGCGCCGCGCATCAGACCCCACGCCGCGCCCGGAACCCCGGCCAACGCCAGCGCCGCCGCGCCGCCGACCATGAGCGCTGCCAGCTGCGTGAGCGACCGCGGCGACATCGCCCCGCCGGTCATGGCTCCCGTGCGCACCGCGAACATCTGGTCCGGCTGCGCGCCGGCCGTCATCGGCGTGCGCCAGCCGTCGGCGCCGGTGCCGGCCGCCGCCGCGTTGATCCACGAGGCTACGTCGCGCACGTACGACGGGTCGAGCGTCAGGTTCGGTCTGGAGACGCGCGCGCCCAGCCGCATCTGATGGTTGGTGGGGTAGTAGCGCAGCGTCACGTTGCGGTTGCCGGAGCCGGACGCCGCGCGGTCGCGGATCTCGCGCGCGCCCTGCTCGATCGGCATCGACGGGTCGAGCGTGCCGTAGACCACCAGCGCGGGCTGCGTGAGCCGACCGAACCGGGAGAGTGCGTCGAAGTCGGCGTAGTCCAGCCGCACCAGCGAGAAGTCGAGCATCGTGAACTTGGGGATGTCGCCCGCCACCGCGCGCGGCACGCCGGTCTGCGCGAAGTACGTGCTCGCCGCCATCGTCATCTGCTCGCGCCCCGAATACACCGGCGACGACACGATGACCGAGAACGCGATGTCCGGGCGCTCGTCCGTCATCACCGCGCTGATCCACGTGCCCTCCGACTCGGCGTAGACGCCGGTGCGCTTGGGGTCCACGCCCGGCATCGCGCGCAGCAGGTCGAGCTCCTTCTCGTAGTCGTGCGCCATGGAGACGTAGTCGCGGTGGAACAGCGTGTAGTCGTCGAGGCGCTTGTCCGGCACCATCGTCACGATGCCCGCGCTCGCCAGCTGCGGCGCGATGTCGCCGTACACCTCGGTGGCCCTGCCGGTGCCCGCGCCCTGCAGCATGAGCAATGCGGGACGTTCGCCGGGCGCGCCCACCGGCTCGCGCACGATGGCGTTCACGCTCACGGCGTCCGTCAGGGGAATGGTGACCGTGGATTCGCGCACCTCGTACGTGCCCATCGGCGTGCCGGTGCCGACGGACGGATCCGCGGCGGCGATCGTGGTGTCCGGCGTCTCCACGGCGATGTGGTCCGAGTAGCGTTCGGGATGCCACGGCGGGGTCATCAGCGCGCCCAGGGCCGCCAGCACCATCCAGATCACCATGGTTGCGGCCGCCAGCCGTGCCGCCCCTGCCATTCTCCTCATGCCTTCACCCTAGCGCGCCGTGCGGAGTCCTCTTTCTCGTCGTCCTGACATGCCCTTTCCGTCATCCTGAGCGGGGTGCGTGGCCTTTTCCCGTCATCCTGAGTGGGGTACGTGGCTTTTTCCCTGTCATCCTGAGCGGAGCCCGCAGGGCGGAGTCGAAGGATCTTTGATCGTTCCCGTGGGGTCAGGGATCCTTCGACTCCGGCTTCGCCTTCGCTCAGGATGACTGGAGGAAGGCATGCGTTGCTCAGGATGACGGGAGGAAGGCGTGCGTTGCTCAGGATGACGGGAGGGGGCGTGCGCTGTTCTGTTTCTTGTCAGTCTTGGGGTACGTGGCTTTTTCCTGTCATCCTGAGCGGAGCCCGTAGGGCGGAGTCGAAGGATCTTTGATCGTTCCCGTGGGGTCAGGGATCCTTCGACTTCGGCTTCGCCTTCGCTCAGGATGACGGGGAAGGAGCGTGCCGCGCGGGATGACGGAAGGAAGGGCGTGCGTTGCGCTCAGGATGACGGGAGGGGACATGCGTTGCTCAGGATGACTGGAGGAGAGAGGCGCGCGCCGCGCAGGATGACGGGGAGGGGCGCAGGATGGCGGGAGGAACGGCGTCAGGCCGCGAGCTGCGCCTCGGCGTCGTCCAGCCCGTCGAACCCGCCCAGCCGCACGGTGTTGAGGATCGTCTGCTCGGTCAGGTTCTCGCCGGCCGCCGCCTTGGCCGCCACCATCGTCTCGTACAGGCCCAGCGTGCGATCGGAGTACGTGCCCAGCTCGCCGCGCAGGTATGTCTCGAACGATGTCTTGGACGGCGTGTCCTCGCTCGTGGTGAGCACGCGCATCGCCTCGCCGAGGTGCGGGTAGCGTTCGCGGAAGTCGCGCGTCCACGCCACCTGCCGCGCGATCACGGCCTCCTGCCGTGCGACGCGCTCGTCGCTCAGGCGCGGGATGTACGGTTCGATCGTCTCGCGGTACTGTTCGGGCGCGGTGGACGCCATCATGCGCCCGTACTTCTCGGTGACGAGGTTGCGCCCCACGCGGTCGGCCTCGTCCAGATCGTCGGCGTAGCTGCGCTGCAGCTCCGTCGGCCACGTGAGGAACTGGCTCAGCCGCATCTGGTGGAACGTCGGCCAGTTGCCCTGACATGCGGCGCGGCCGCCCTCGTTGTTGGTGCGCTGGAACTGGTCCCACTCGTGGCGGACGATGGATTCCTGCAGTTCGCTCGCCTCGATCGCAGTGCTCATGCCCTGCCGTCCTTTCGATTCATGCGTATACGCCGATTCATGTCGCGCGTCGGTTCTCATGCGTCGACCGACGCGGCCCGTCACAGACTGCGCAGCACCGGGTTGCTGCTGACGATGTGCTCCTCCACGTACGGACGCTGCCATTCGAGGAACGTCTCGTCCGACTCGGTGAGGCGCTCGCGCTTGAGCTGCTTGACGATCTCGGCGCAGATGTGGTCGATGGTCGCGGTCACCTGATCGATGGCCGGGCCCGCGCCCTTGCCGCCTTCGCCGAATCCCGCGCCGCCGAAGCACGCCGCGGAGCTCAGGCGCAGCACCTTCTCCAGCTGCTCGGTCACGTCCGCCAGCATCGTGGCGATGCGGCGCGACAGCTTGCGCAGCGCGGCGAACTGCCACTTGTAGTACGGCAGATATCCGACCGCCGTCGGCGTGTTGATGAGGAACACCAGCGACGCGGTGGCCTTGACGAACTCGTCGATCGAGAGCATCGCCGCGGCGCCGTCGCCGCGCCTGAGCATGCGCGGCACGTTGTACTGTCCGGCCTGCGCGATCATGCCGAGGCGACGCGAGATGAGCGAGAGCACCACGTCCTGCGGCATGAGCTTGAAGCCCTGACGTACCTTGGAGAAGCGGCCGAGCGGATCGGCGAACACCTGTCCGTTCGTGGCGGCGGCCAGCGTCGCCTCGTCGAGCATGAGCCACTCGTGCGGCGCGTCCTCCGCGGGCGCCTGCGGATAGCCGGTGATGGATTCGAAGAACTGGCCGATCTCGAACACGCCCACGCGGCGACCGGCGCCCTGCGCGCGTGCGGTCTGCTCGCGCGGACCGTAGCCCTGGAACGTCTGGGGGAGCGCCTCGTAGTCGGCCTGCAGCTGCTCGCCGATCTTCGCGTAGTCCTCGGCCGTCAGCCACAGGCAGAAGCCGGGACCGAAGTCGTGGTCCTGCGAGATCTCGTCGTCGAAGCCGTAGCACTCGGAGCCGTGGCCCACGAGACCGGCGGCGATGCGGCCCTGATACTCCGGGTATTTCTCCGCGATGAGCGGCTTGCCGTACGCCTCCCAGTACGCCTTGGCGAGCTGCAGGCCGGTCATCGGCGGGCGGCTCAGCGCGGCGTTGATGTCCGCGTCCCTGGACTGCGCGTCCTCGAGCAGCGTCTTCGCGGCGTCCACGCCCTGCGTGCCCTGCGCGGCGTCCGCGGAGGCGGCATCCTCGGAGACGGCGTCCGCGTCCTGCGCGTCGGCGCCGGCGACGGGCTGCGCGGCGGGCGGGACGGCTGCCGGGGCCTCGGCGTTGCCCTCGTACGGGTTCTCGTCGGGCACCTTCATGCCCAGCTCCTCGGCGGCCTTGACGGCGTCCTCGAGGTTGGCCACGGTCACGCGGTAGTAGTCGTTGTCCGTGCCGTAGCATTCCTCGATCACGGCCAGCGCGTGGCGGTAGGCGTCCACGGCGTCCACGAACAGGGAGTTGTGGTAGCACACCTGCGCGTAGCCGGCCAGCGCGGAGGCGTAGTGCGCGCTGTGCTCCAGATGCCCGTTGCGGTAGATCTCCAGCGCTTTCCTGGCGTGCGCGGTGGCGCCTTCCTTCTTGCCTTCCTCCAGCAGCGTGAGCGCGAGGTTGGTGTGGGTGGACGCCACGTCGAGGTCCTGATCGGCGTTGACGGACGAGGCCTCGATGATGCGCAGCGCCTCGCGCAGCTCCGCCTCGGCCTTGTTCAGGCGGTGCGTCTCGCTGTAGAGGATCGACAGGTTGTTGTGCAGCGCGGCGAGGCGGCGGTCCGCGGGGCCGTAGGTCTTCAGCGCGGAGTCCAGCGCCTGGCGGTACAGGTCCTCGGCCTGGTCGTAGCGCTTGGCGGCGCGCATGCTCGTGGCCGCGTTGATGAGCGTGGTGGTCCACGCCTCGGTGTCCTCGAGTCCCATGTGCGCGGCGAGCTCCAGCGCGCGCTGCACCATCCACTGGTTGTCCTCGTGACGCGACTGCGAGCGGTAGAAGCCCATGATCTCGTTGAGCACCGTGAGCTGTCCGGCCTCGTCGTGCGCGTTCTCCGCGTCCGTGAGCGCCTGCAGCAGGTATGGCTCCGCCTTCTTCGCCTGTTCGTGCGCGTCGAAGATCGCGTCCAGTCCCTTCAGGAACGCCTGTGCATCGAAACGGTCCGCCATGACTCCTCCTCGTGCCCGGCCGCAGCGTCGCGCGGCAAACGGATGTGCAATGATCCGCTTGCCAGTCTAGGCAGACTCGGGGCGTCGGGGGAGTGGCGCGCCGGCGCGGCGCCTGTGATGTTGCGCACAGTGACGCCGCGCGCGGCGTTGTTGCGCACGACGGCGTCACGCACGATGGCGCCGCGCGGTCGTCGGGCCGATCGTCAGACGCGCACCTCGCGCAGACGCTTCGCCGCCTCGGTGTCGGTCTCGCAGCGCCACGAGTAGAACGTCAGCAGCCCCACGGACAGCAGCGCCAGCGGCAGGCCGCCGAGTCCGGTGAAACGGTAGTCCATCGCGAACGCGTTGAGCATCGCGCCGCCCACGATCGAGCCGACCGCGTTGCCGAAGTTGAACGCCACCTGCACGGCCGCGCCGGCGATGAGCTCGCCGCCGCCCACGCCTGCCTGCGTCATGAGCAGCTGCTGGGGTGCGGAGATGAAGAACAGGCCGAACGCGATCAGGAACGTCAGCACCGCCGTGGTGACGCGGTTGCCCGGCACCAGCAGCACCATGATCAGGCCGAGCATCGAGAACGCCTGGCCGAGCGCCGCCGTGCCTGCCGGGCGCCACGCGTCGGTGAGCTTGCCTCCCAGCTGGCCGCCCACCACCATGCCGAATCCGGCGAGCATCATGAGGAACGGCACCAGATCGCTGCTCCATCCGCCGGTCTTCTGCAGCCACGGGGAGACGTAGCTCCACCAGCAGAACACGCCGGCGTTGCCGGTGAACACGGCGGCCAGGATCACCCACGGGCCGCTGCGGGTGAGGAAACGGAACTGGCCGGCGATGCCCGCATCCTTGATCGGTGCCACGTACGGGATCCACGCGATGGTCAGGACGATCGTCATCGCGGCCCACGCGGCTAGGATCGCGAACGCGAGACGCCACGAGAGCGACTCCGCCATGAGCGTGCCCGCGGGGACGCCGAGCATGTTGGCCACGGTCTGGCCGGTGACCATGGCGGCCACGGACTGCGCCTCCTTGCCCTTCTCCGCCAGCGTCTTGGCGACGAGCGTGGCGGTGCCGAAGAACGCGCCGTGCGGCAGGCCGGAGATGAAGCGCGCGGCGATGAGCATGGGCGCGTTGAGGGACACGGCGCTCAGCAGGTTGCCCGCCAGCGCGATGGCCATGAACAGGATGATGAGGTTCTTCGGCGGCACCTTGCGCCCGAAGACCAGGATCAGCGTGCCGATGCACACGCCGATCGCGTACGCGGAGATGTAGTGTCCGGCGGTGGGGATGTCCACGCCGGTGGCCTCGGCGGCCTGCGGCAGGATGCCCATCATCACGAATTCCGCGGCGCCGAGGATGAACGCTCCGGCGGCCAGCGCCAGCAGGCTCTTCTTCATGCTTGCTCCCGATTCCTCTGTGGTTGTTCCTCTGTGGTTGCGTCTGTGGTTGCGTTGTGGTTCGATCTCCCGGGTTCCCGGTTTTCCGGGTCCCGTGCCATGCGCGATGGCTGCCCCGCGCACCGCCGGCATTATGTTTAACCATTTTACTATTAGGTGCGCGCAATCAGCATAGCGTGGCGCGCCTACATGCCGACGGTGCGGGGGACGGTGTGGGCGACGGTCGGGCGACGGCGCGGGACGACGGCATGGTGCCGCGCTACGCCACGACCGGGCTGCCTCCCATGCTCTCGGGACCGAAGTCGACGTCGGTGCGCGGCGCGACGATGCCCGAGCCGTAGCTCAGCGACGGATCCTTGTACGGCTTGGCCCTGCGGTATCCGTAGATGCCTGCGCAGACCGTCTCGGGGCAGGCGGTCAGACGGACCATATCGCCGTACAGCTCCATGACCACGCGCATCGACGGCCAGTCGTCGCGCTGCTCGCGCCGCGGCGTCAGATGCGCGTAGACGGTGAACTGCCGGGGCTCGGGGTGGGGCGTCCAGACGACGCAGGTGACGAACACGGTGGCCGTGGCGTTCACGATGCCGCTGGTCCAGTCCCTGACCATGTAGTCGGGCTGCCGGAGCAGATCGAAGACGCCCGCCTCGCGCAGCATGCGCGCCAGCTCGTCGCCGCGGATCGAGACGACACGGGGCGCGCTGCGCTTCGCGATGGCGGCGTGGTCGATGTCGAGGCGGCCGCGATGCCATGCCCACAGCGCGCATGCTGCCAGCGCGGCCGTCATGATGCCCGTGAAGAGCGTCGAGACCCAGCCGTCCGTCATGGAACGCGACGTGGCCACCAGCGGCGCCCACAGCACCGCGGCGGCGGCGAGCACCGCGGCTCCGGCGCGCCAGCTGCGCCTCGTCTTGCGGGAGAGCCGTTGCAGATAATCGGGATCGATGCCGGGCGTGCCCCTGTGCCAGCTGCTTGTCATCACGCGGACATCGTCCCACCGGAGGCTCGCGGTGCGCAAGGATGCGGCGGCATGGCGGACGGAATATGAAAAAACCGGACCGCTGAGATCAGCGATCCGGTTGAGTTGTCGGGCTGGCGGGATTTGAACCCGCGGCCTCTTCGTCCCGAACGAAGCGCGCTACCAAGCTGCGCTACAGCCCGTTTGGCAACGTCCGCTAGCTTACAACATGATCGGCCTGGTGCAAACTCGGCGTGTCGCGGTCGTGTATCGGCACCTCGCTACACTGTGGCCTTATGTGCGAAACCCAAGAATCCCAAGCCAATGAGGAAGAGAACGCCGCTCCCCGCATGACCACGGTCGAGCGCGCCGAGATGCTCCTGCGTCAGGACGCCGCGATCCGCGAGAGGATCGAGAACGGCGCCACGCTGGAGGAGGCCGTGGACCCGTCCAACAAGGAGTTCGGCCCGCTCGCGCACCCCGAGCAGGTGCAGATGCGCGTCGCCAAGCGCGCGATCATGCTCAAGGAGGGCATCGCCCCGTACCCGGTGCATCTGGACGTGACCGACACCATCGAGGCCGTGCGTGCCAGGTACGACGGCAAGCTCGAGCCCGGCCAGGAGACCGAGGACATGGTGGGCATCGCCGGTCGCGTGCTGTTCCTGCGCAACGCGGGCGGCCTGTGCTTCGTGCAGCTGTCCGCCGGCGACGGCACCAAGATCCAGGGCATGATCTCCAAGAAGGAGATCGGCGCGGACTCGCTCAAGCAGTTCAAGCAGCTCGTCGATCTGGGCGACCACCTGTACGTCAAGGGCCGCGTCATCTCCTCCAAGACGGGCGAGCTGTCCGTCTTCGCCACCGAATGGGCCATCGCCTCCAAGGCGCTGCAGCCGCTGCCCGCGCTGCACAAGGACCTCAACGAGGACACCCGCACCCGCAAGCCGTACATCGGCATGATCGCGGACGAGAAGATCCGCAACATGGTGCGCAACCGCTCCAAGGCCGTCGCCTCGCTGCGCCACACCTTCGCCAGCCACGACTTCCTCGAGGTCGAGACCCCGATGCTGCAGACCGTGCACGGCGGCGCCGCGGCCCGTCCGTTCACCACGCACATGAACGCGTTCGACCTGGACCTCTACCTGCGCATCGCGCCGGAGCTGTTCCTCAAGCGCTGCCTCGTGGGCGGCATCGACCGCGTGTTCGAGATCAACCGCGACTTCCGCAACGAGGGCGTCGACGCCACGCACGCCCCCGAGTTCACGATGGTCGAGGCGTACCAGGCGTACGGCACGTACGACACCATCGGCCAGCTCGTCAAGGAGCTCGTGCAGAAGACCGCCATGGACGTGTACGGCTCGCACAAGGTCACGCTGCTCGACGGCACCGAGTACGACTTCGGCGGCGAGTGGAAGACCATGAGCATGTACGGCTCCCTGTCCGAGGCGCTCGGCGAGGAGATCGTGCCCAACGGCGGCCCGGACAACCCCGGCACCTCCGTGGAGCACCTCGGCGAGATCGCCGACAAGCTGGGCGTGGAGCGCGACGACGTGGAGAACCATGGCAAGCTCGTGGAGCACCTGTGGGAGCACTTCTACGAGGACAAGCTCTATGAGCCGACCTTCGTGCGCGACTTCCCGGTGGAGACTTCCCCGCTGGTCAAGGGCCACCGCACCAAGCCCGGCGTGGTGGAGAAGTGGGACCTCTACGTGCGCGGCTTCGAGCTGGCCACCGGCTACTCCGAGCTCAACGACCCCGTGGTGCAGCGCGAGCGCTTCGTGGCGCAGGCCAAGGACGCCCTGGCCGGCGACGAGGAGGCGTGCGACATCGACGAGGACTTCCTGGAGGCGCTCGGCGTGGGCATGCCTCCGGCGGGCGGCATGGGCATGGGCATCGACCGACTGCTCATCGCGCTCACCGGCGCCACGATCCGCGAGACCATCACGTTCCCGCTGGTCAAGCCGCTCGTGGCCTGATTCGCGCGGTTCGCGCCGGTTCGCATTCGGCTTCGGGGAGGGACTGCGGTCCCTCCCTTTTTCGTGCGTTTCATGCGTGTTCTGTCGCGGCGCGGCGCCGCGATGCGTCCCTGCCGCCGTCCTACCACGTTCGGGCAGGGGAGCGGCGGAGTCGACGGAACACGGACCTATGCTGAATTCATAGGCAGCGAGGCGGAGGCCGACGCGATCGTGCGACGGTCCGGCGCCCCGCATGAGGTGGGGAGGAATCATGGACTCCAAGAAACCCTCCAACATGGAAACGGCCGCCGCGGCGATGTTCTCCGGCTGGTCCCCTTCCGCCGCGCAGTGGGCGTTCACCGCGCCGGTCGCCGCGGAGGGCAAGCCTCAGCCGACGGACGAGGAGCTGGCCGCGCAGGCGGAACACAAGGACGAGGAACTGCCGGCGATCGACGATCCGCGCCGTTCCGGCAAGGCCACGGCCACGCTGGAGACCGCCGCCGCGGCGATGTTCTCTGGCTGGTCGCCTTCCGCCGCGCAGGTGGCGTTCGGCTCGAACGAATCGGAGTCGGCCGACGACGACCGCTGACCGCGGTCGGTGACCGATGACCGACGGACGCCGGCGGCGCAGGCCGTCCGCGTCCCGCATGCGAACGAGGGACCCCGATGCTGTTGCGTCGGGGTCCCTCTGGCGTCTTGGTGCGACATACTCCTATGATGTGTGGTGTCCAAGGGATGCGGGACATGGCCACGCCGTGATGATCCGGCATTCCCCTTCCGCAAGGGAAAAGAGAGAACATGGATCCGAATCCGAACGCGAACCCGGTCAACCCGCAGCAGCCGCAGCAGCCGCAGCAGACCCCGCAGTATGCGCAGCAGCCCTATGGCCAGCAGGCGCCGCAGTCCGCTGCTCAGCCCGCGCAGCCGCAGTACGGCCAGCAGCAGCCGACTCAGCCGGCCGCCGCGCAGCCGCAGGGCGCGCCGCAGCAGGCTGCACAGCCCACCACCTCCGTGGATGTGGACCAGCTCAAGAACCAGGCCGTGGACCTGTCGCGCAAGCTGGAGAGCAAGACCGTCGCCGTGGGCGGCCGCACCTTCAGCTACGTCACCGTGGCCGCCGCCGCGGCAGCCGTGCTCACGCTCATTGCCGGTTTCCTGCCGCTCGCCACGCTCTCCATCCCGATCGTGGGCTCGCAGAGCATCAGCAGCCTCTTCCAGCAGAGCGACGGCTGGATCTTCCTGGTGCTTGCCGTCGCGACCGTGGTGCTCGACGTGTTCAGGAAGTATCTGGCAGGTCTGATCGTGTCCGCCGTCATGGCCGTGATGGTGATCGTCGATATGGTGAACTTCTCCAACAACCTCGAGGAGGTGGCGGCGAAGCACAACCTGTCCTACTATGGCGCCTCGGCTTCCATCGGCATCGGCGTGTGGCTGGTGCTGATCGCCGCCATCGTGTTGGTGCTGTGCGAGACGATCGCGTTCATCAATGATCTCGCCGCCAAGAAGGCCGCCGCCGGCGCGCCTGCCGCGGCTCCCGCCCCCGCCTTCGCCCAGCCGTTCGCCGCCGCCCAGCCTACCGCGCCGCAGCAGCCGGTCGCGCCGGCCACCGCCGCGCCGGCCTCGCAGCCCGCGCCTGCCGCTCCCGTGGCTCAGCAGCCGCAGCAGCCGTACGCCCCGCAGGCTCCGGCAACCCCGCAGACCCCGACCGACCCGAACGGTCCCGTCGCCCAGTGAATCCGGTGACCCAGTGAGATCGGTGGCCCAGTGAGTCCGGCGATGGAACGCGTTTCCGCCGAACGCAAGGCGTCCTCCCCGCAGGCGCCGGCATCCTCCGTGATGTCGGCGCCTGCGCCGTCTGATGGGCCGTCGCGCCCTCCGCTGCGCCTGTGGATCACCGGGCTCCGCCCGCGCACGCTGCCGGCCTCCATCGCCCCCGTGGCGGTGGGCGCCGCCGCGGCATGGACGCGGATCGGCGCGGTGCCGGGATGCCCGGAAGTCTATCCGCAGCCGGCGTACTGCGCAGCTGATCTGGCACGCCATCAGCTGCTCGTCTCGCGCTTCTGGCCGGTCGCGCTGCTGTGCGCGGCCGTGGCCCTGTTCCTCCAGATCGCGGTCAACTTCGCCAACGACTACTCCGACGGCATCCGCGGTACCGACGCCGCGCGCACGGCCGACGAGCGGAGCACCGGCAAACCGCGGCGCCTCACCGCCTCCGGACTGGTGCGTCCCCGCGCGGTGCTCGCGGCGGCGGGTCTCGCCGCGGCCGTCGCCTGCGCGGCGGGTCTTGCCGCGACGGCCGTCTCCGGCCAATGGTGGCTGCCGCTCATCGGCGCGGCCGGCCTGCTGGCCGGCTGGACCTACACCGGAGGCCGGCATCCCTACGGCTATGCGGGATTCGGCGAGCTCGGCGTCTTCCTGTTCTTCGGACTCGCCGCGGTGCTCGGCACCGAGTCTGCGCTCGCCGGGGAGGTCACGCTCCTCGGCCTTGCGGGCGCCGTGGTCTCCGGGCTGCTCGCCTGCGCGATGCTCATGGTCAACAACCTGCGCGACGTGGACGACGACCGCGTCCACGGCAAGCGCACGCTCGCGGTGCGGCTGGGGGAGCGCCGGGCGCGGCGTCTGCTGATCGGCGTCCATGCGGTGGCCGTGCTGCCGGTCGCGGTCCTGGCCGTCGTGCCGCTGGGCGCATCGCTGCGCCGCTGGGCAGGACTGGAATGCGGCGCGGCACAGTCCGTGCCCCCGTGCCCCGGCGGATCGGCGGCGTGCTCCACGGAACCCGTGGCATCGGTCGTCTGCTCGCCGTCCGTGCCGCCGAGCGTCGCCGTGGCGCTGCTCGGGCTTGCGGGCGCGGCGCTGCTGACGGTCGGCGTCGCGTTCGTGCGCGCGGTGCGCCGGCGCGACTTCGGCGGGGCGCTGGCGCTGAGCGGGCTGAGCGCGCTGGTCTTCGCGGCGGTCGCGGTGATCGGCGCGGTTGCGACGGTCCCGGGGCTCTAGGGCGTCGGGCGTCGTTCGCGTCGTCGCCGCGCACGGTGTCCGATACGTGAGGCGACGGCGTCATCGACCCTCGATTTTGGCCGTGGGCGGCGTTAGACTGCGAAGTATGACTTACAAACTAGTACTGCTCCGTCACGGACAGAGCGCATGGAACAAGACCAATCAGTTCACCGGCTGGGTGGACGTCCCGCTGACCGAGCAGGGCGAAGCCGAAGCCAAGCGCGGCGGCGAGCTGCTCAAGGAGAAGAACGTCCTGCCGGACATCGTGTTCACCTCCCTGCTGCGTCGCGCCATCAACACCGCCAACATCGCCCTTGACGCCGCGGATCGCCTGTGGATCCCCGTCGAGCGCAGCTGGCGTCTCAACGAGCGTCACTACGGCGCTCTGCAGGGCAAGAACAAGACCGAGATCCGCGAGGAGTACGGCGACGAGAAGTTCATGCTGTGGCGCCGCTCCTACGCCACCCCGCCGCCCGAGATCGACCCGAACGACAAGTACGCGCAGAACAACGATCCGCGCTACGCCGGCGATCCGGTCCCGGAGGCCGAGTGCCTGGCCAACGTGGTCGACCGCGTGAAGCCGTACTTCGAGTCCGCCATCGAGCCGGAGCTCCGCGCCGGCAAGACCGTCCTGATCGCGGCCCACGGCAACTCGCTGCGCGCCATCGTCAAGATGCTGGACAACCTGTCCGAGGACGAGATCGCCAAGGTCAACATCCCCACCGCCATCCCGCTGCTGTACGAGCTGGATGAGAACTTCAAGCCGATCAAGCCGCGTGGCGAGTACCTGGACCCGGAGGCTGCCGCCGCCGGTGCCGCCGCCGTCGCCGCCCAGGGCCAGAAGTGAGCCGGTGCTGACTTCAGTCTGACTGATGCCTTTCGGCGTTGATGCCATAGGGGCCGTCTCCGTGACATGTCTTCAGGACATGCGGAGGCGACCCCTTTCGCATGCCGATGCGCACCCTGCGCGCGGCGGCACCGGCATGGTGCCGAGGATGCTCGCGGTCGGTCGCACGCCGTCGCCGGGCGCGACACGCCGTGGTGTGCGGTCTCGGGAAAACGTGTAATATAGCCACTCGTGCCCACCAAACGGCACAACGGCCCCGTAGCTCAGTTGGTTAGAGCGCCGCCCTGTCACGGCGGAGGTCACCGGTTCAAGTCCGGCCGGGGTCGCCACCGAAGCCGGTCGCATTCCATGCGGCCGGCTTTCTCGTTTTCAGCCATCCCGCGCTCCGGGCTGCAAGAACTTTTCCGGCTCTTCCGATTTTGGTGTGTAAGGGCCGTGCGGTTTCATTCGGTGTGTGATTGAAAAAGTGAAGGAAACCGCGCGGCTTGTCAACGAGTCTAGCGCGTTCGACGGCCGGGTCCTGCTCGGCCT
>NZ_JAAIIH010000039.1 GCF_012932365.1 Bifidobacterium moraviense | reverse complement strand
GCGGTGTCGTTCTCCGGGTTCGGCGAGCTGGTGTCGTGCGACGCGAACGCCGCGGGCGCGTCCTGCAGCCTGTTGGTGGCGAACAAGCCGACCACGCCTCCGCCGCCCGAGACCCCGAAGTACCCGTTCGGCTTCACCAAGGTGGACGAGCAGGGCGGTCCGCTTGCGGGTGCCGAGTTCCAGCTCAAGGACTCCGCCGGCAAGGTCGTCGCCACGGTCGCCTCCGGCTCCGACGGCAAGGTCTCGTTCCCGGCCGTCAAGCCCGGCAAGTACACGGTGACGGAGTCGAAGGCTCCCGCCGGCTACGAGAAGGTCGCCGACTTCACCGTGACGATCGCGGACGACGGTACCGTCACGGGCCTGCCCGCCGGTAACAAGGTGGTGGACGAGAAGACGCCGCCTGAGTATCCGTTCGGTTTCACGAAGGTGGATGAGAACGGCAACCCGCTTGCAGGCGCCGAGTTCCAGCTCAAGGACGCTTCCGGCAAGGTCATCGCCACGGTCACCTCGGGTACCGACGGCAAGGTCACTTTCCCGTCGGTCGCTCCCGGTATCTACACGGTCACCGAGTCGAAGGCCCCACAGGGTTATGAGAAGGTCGCGGACTTCACCGTGACGATCGCGGACGACGGTACGATCACGGGCCTGCCCACGGATGGCAAGGTCGTGGACAAGCCGGCGACCCCTCCGGAGTATCCGTTCGGCTTCACCAAGGTGGATGAGAACGGCAATCCGCTTGCGGGCGCCGAGTTCCAGTTGAAGGACGCTTCCGGCAACGTGGTCGCCACGGTCACCTCGGGTGCCGACGGCAAGGTCTCCTTCCCGTCGGTCGCTCCCGGTATCTACACGGTGACCGAGTCGAAGGCCCCGGAGGGTTACGAGAAGGTCGCGGACTTCACGGTCACGATCGCCGACGATGGCACCGCCACGGGCCTGCCCGCGGACGGCAAGGTCGTGGACAAGCCGACGACGCCTCCGCCGCCGACCACCCCGCCCACGAC
>NZ_JAAIIH010000038.1 GCF_012932365.1 Bifidobacterium moraviense | reverse complement strand
TGCCCGCCGGTAACAAGGTGGTGGACGAGAAGACGCCGCCTGAGTATCCGTTCGGTTTCACGAAGGTGGATGAGAACGGCAACCCGCTTGCAGGCGCCGAGTTCCAGCTCAAGGACGCTTCCGGCAAGGTCATCGCCACGGTCACCTCGGGTACCGACGGCAAGGTCACTTTCCCGTCGGTCGCTCCCGGTATCTACACGGTCACCGAGTCGAAGGCCCCACAGGGTTATGAGAAGGTCGCGGACTTCACGGTCACGATCGCCGAGGACGGTACCATTACGGGTCTGCCCGCCGGCGGCACCGTCGTGGACAAGCCGACCACTCCGCCCGAGTATCCGTTCGGCTTCACCAAGGTGGACGAGAACGGCAACCCGCTTGCGGGCGCCGAGTTCCAGTTGAAGGACGCCTCCGGCAACGTGGTCGCCACAGTGACTTCGGGCTCTGACGGCAAGGTCACCTTCCCGTCCGTGAAGCCCGGCACCTACACCGTCACGGAGTCCAAGGCTCCCGCTGGCTACGAGAAGGTCGCGGACTTCACCGTCACGATCGCCGCGGACGGCACGGTCACGGGTCTGCCTACTGGCGGCACCGTTGTGGACGAGAAGACCCCGCCCGAGTACCCGTTCGGCTTCACCAAGGTGGACGAGAACGGCAACCCGCTTGCGGGTGCCGAGTTCCAGTTGAAGGATGCTTCCGGCAACGTGGTTGCCACGGTGACCTCGGGCACGGACGGCAAGGTCACGTTCCCCGCCGTCAAGCCCGGCACGTACACCGTCACGGAGTCGAAGGCTCCCTCCGGCTACGACAAGGTCGTGGACTTCACGGTCACGATCGCGGAGGACGGTACGATCACGGGCCTTCCCACGGACGGCAAGGTCGTGGACAAGCCGACGACCCCTCCGCCGCCGACGACCCCGCCGACCACGCCTCCCACCACGCCGCCTACGACTCCGCCGTCGCCGTCGATGCCCGCGACGGGCGCGTCGGTGCTGGCGGTGCTGGCCGCGGGCGCGGGTCTGGCGCTGCTGGGTGGCGTGCTGAGGCGTCGTCGCCCGTCCGGCCGTCACCTGTCGTGACGCCGCGCGCGTGAGGTCGCCGGACCGG
>NZ_JAAIIH010000037.1 GCF_012932365.1 Bifidobacterium moraviense | reverse complement strand
CGGCGATGGTACTGCACTCGATAGGGTGTGGGAGAGTAGCACGCCGCCGCAATTCACGTCTGGCCCGGAGGGTGTTCCCCTCCGGGCCTTTTTCATACCCGGAGGAGACCGAAGACGATCTCCTTTTCTGTTTGCCTGGACATCGTCCCGGGCCTTTCCGTACCCGGGCTTCGCGGCCGGCCGGTCCTAGGTGTTGGCGGGCCGTGTCGTTTCCCGTCGTTGTTTCATGGTCGGGCCTCGCTCGGGCATGTTCCGCAGTCGGCGCTGACCGAAACGGACCACTCGTCCGTGGATAGGATATGAAGCCATGAGGATCAGCATCATGGGACTTTCCGGCAGTGGCAAATCCACGCTGGCGCGTGCGCTGGGCGAGGAGCTCCGCAGCCCCGTGCTCCACCTTGACACCGTGCAGTTCCTGCCCGGCTGGGAAAACAGGCCGATGGACCAGCAGCTGGGCATGGTGTCCGACTTCCTGGACGAGCATGGATCCTGGGTGATCGACGGCAACTACACCAATCTGCATGTTGAGCGGAGACTGCGTGAATCCGACTGCATCGTCATCCTGCTGTTCGGCCGCATCACCAGAGTGCGTCGTGTCATCGCCCGTGCACGGCGGTACCGTGGCACCGCGCGACCGAGCATGACGCCGGGCTGCAACGAACGCATCAACGCCGATTTCCTCTGGTGGGTCATCTGGCGAGGCTGCGACCGCGCACACCTGCGCTACTATCGCGACGTCGCTCGCCGTTATCCGTCGACGACCGTCGTGATACGCACGCAGCGCGAGCTGGACCGTTGGCTCCGCGACGCGCTTCCCCAGCTGCTGCGGCGATGATCCGCACATAATGTCCGTTATCGGCTATCGGGCCGCGACGACGAACGCCTAGATCGTCACGGTCGAAGCATCCAGGGCGGAGAGCCTCGCATGGTCCCTGCGCACGGCGCGGGTGCGTTCGCGTTGCGTCTCGCGGATGGGGCGCCGGTGAATGCGGCATGAATTCTTGACGACACGCCGATCGATTAATGGAATGCGCTGTATTTCGGTGGTGATGAGGCGTACTCTGGGCATAGATGATGGTCTGGAAGACCATTTGCAACACGCCGACGGATGGTAATGATTCCAACGTTTTGGCGATACTTCAGCGCGCCTGATTTGCGTGTGTGTTGGTTGTCGTGTATGTTTATCTCTTGCTGCCGCTCAGCGAGTGGTTCCCGGGTTCCGGGGGTCGAGGTTGGGCTGGTGTGGTGGTTTGAGAACTCAAGAGCGTGTTTGTACTAC
>NZ_JAAIIH010000036.1 GCF_012932365.1 Bifidobacterium moraviense | reverse complement strand
CTTCGCATTTTGGTGTGTATGGGTGGTGGTTTAGAGGTGGGTCTGGATGGCTTGTCCGAATCCGCCTGTGTGGAGCAGGCTTCTGGTGATGTAGTTGTCGAGATTGCGGAAGCCGAGGGCGATGCCCCTGAGGGTCTCGAGCCGTCCGTTGATGGCCTCGGTGGGCCCGTTCGCCCCGTGGGGGTGGTCGAAGAACGCGAGGACGTCGCTCATGCGTCGTTTGAGGGTGCGGCCGAGCGTGGCGAGTTCGGGGCATCCCGGCGCCGCGCCCCTGACGGCGAGGGATTCGATGAGTTCGGCCATCATGCCCCGGCCTTTCCTGCGGTCTTCCTGCGCGTAGCAGGCGATGATCTTCTGGTAGGCGCCGTGCGCGAGGGCGAGCGGCTCGTTCGCGGGGTCGGCGAGCAAGGCGTCGATGCGTGCCTGCTGTTTGTCGGTTCTCAGGCCGGCGGTTTTCAACAGGATCCTTCTGCCCTTGTAGAGCGGGTCCGTTCCGGTGCCGCGTCGTCCCGTGGCCTCGCGTTGGAGCCGGCAGCGCACGGCGGTGAGCTTGTCGCCGGCGAGCTTGACGATGTGGAACGGGTCGAGGATCTCCACGGCGTGGGGCACCTGGCGTGCGGCGGCCTTCTTGTATCCGGCGAACGCGTCCATCGCGACCTCCTTGACCTGGTCGCGGAATGATTGCGGGCGCTGCTCCAGCCATCGGGCGAACGCCTTCTCGCTCCTGCCCTCGACCATGTCGAGCAGGCGGGCGGGCCGGCCGTGTTTGCGCGGGGTGAGGTCCACGATGACGGTCACGTACCGGCTGCCCGTGCGGGTGTGCCGCCACACGTGCTCGTCCACGCCGATCGCCTCCACGCCGTCCAGCCGGCGCGGGTCCGCGGCCAGCACGCCCATGCCCTTCTCCGATACGGCCCGGTTCAACGCGCCCCACGAGCAGGCGAGGTCGCGGGCGCATGCGAGCACGCTCTTCGATTTGAGCACGACCTCGGCGGCCGCCCACCACACGGCCGCGTTCGTCAACCGTCGTCCCTCGTCGGCCATGTGGGTCAGGTCGTCGGTCCACGAACGGGCGCACGCCGCGCACTCGTAGCGTCTGACCCGTACCAGCAGGTGCACGGCATGCTGGCCGACGGGCGTGTGCGCGAACCGGCGCCGCCATGAGGAACGAACCCGCCCCGCGGCCCCGCATTCCCGGCAATGCCGGGCGGTCTCGTCCGCCGGCTCGCAGCCGATCAGCCACACTCCCGCCCGTGAGCCCTTCGACACGTGCCTCTGCGAGACGGGATTCAGACGCAGCCTGTCCAGGCCGAGCAGGACCCGGCCGTCGAACGCGCTAGACTCGTTGACAAGCCGCGCGGTTTCCTTCACTTTTTCAATCACACACCGAATGAAACCGCACGGCCCTTACACACCAAAATCGGAAGAGCC
>NZ_JAAIIH010000035.1 GCF_012932365.1 Bifidobacterium moraviense | reverse complement strand
CGCCGGGCCGCCGCCTCCCGGCGCTTCCACGCCAAACGAACGAAGGCCGGCTCCGGGATACCCGGAGCCGACCTCTTCGCTTTTCAGGGAATCAGTCTACCGAAAGCGGATCAGACGCCCTTGGCGGCGAGACCCTCGACCTTCCAGCCGTCCTTGACCAGACCGGCCTGCTCGGAAGCCGAGGTCGAGAACAGGTGACGGTTGGTGCCCTCGTTGTACAGACGGGTCACGTTCTGCGTGCCGGTGAACGCCGGGGTCACGAACGCGATGCCCTCGCGGTTCCACTCGGAGTTCGCGGACAGATCCGTGTCCTCGTCGCTGCCCAGCGCGGTGTACACGTGGTCACCGGTCGACGGGTTGAAGAAGCGCACGTACTGCTTCACGATCGACTCCACGCCGGACTGGGCCACAGCCTTGTTGGCAGGGGTATCGGTCTTGAACACGTAGCGGTTCGTGGCATCGAGCTTGGCGGTGGTGTTGTCCACGCCGAGCGCGCCGTAGAACAGCACGCCGTTGTCCTCCCAGCCGCCCTTGGTGGACTCGGTGGACGTCAGGGCCTTGATCTCGGCGATGCTGTTGGAGTACAGGTGCCTGTTCAGGGACGGGTTGTACAGACGGTGCACGCCCTGGTACTTGCCGGTGGCGGTGGTGGTGGATTCCTCGGCGCCGCCCTCGTGCTTGAACTGCAGCTTCTCGAGCGCAGCGTTGAGGTCGTTGATGATCTCGGCGCTGGCGGTCGCGGTCGCGGCGGTGTTCGGGTTGTTGTACGCGTCGGTCGCGTACTTCTCCACGGCGGCCTTGTACGCGGTCTCGTACGCGGCGAAGGAATCCTTGGTGAAGTCGGAACCGTCGTTGACCTGAGCATCCTTGTCGGCATCAAGCGTACCAAGGTTGGTGTTCTTACCCGCGTTGTTGTAGAACTCGACGAGGTCCTTCGGAACGATGTAGTTCAGGGCGGCCTTGGCCTTATCGGCGGTGGCCGGAGTCCAGCGAGCGGTCAGCGTGAAGTTGGCGTTGCCGTCGGTCAGCCACTGGTCGAACTTGTACTCGGCACCCTTGGCATCGAGCCAGGTCAGCGTGTAGCCGTCGCGGGTCCAAGCCGGGGCCTGGGACTTCTCGAGCGTGCCCGGAACGGTCACCTCGGCGGTGGCGTCCTTCTGGGAACCGTTGTAGTTCTCATCGCGGAAGGTGACCACGATCTTCGTGTCACGGTTGGTGAACACGGGCTCGAACGTGAGGTTCGCGCTGATCGGAGTGTTCACGAACTGCGGGTAGGTGCCGTCGGACGTGGCCGTGACGACGCCAGTGAACGGGGAGCCCGTGGTCACGGCCTTCCAGCCGGCGAACTTGAAGCCGTCCTTCGTGGGGTTGCCCTCGGGGGCGACCACGAAGTAGGAGCCCTTGTCGTTCTTGGCCGCGTCCGTGGTCTTCCACACGGAGCCATCGGCACCCAGGAACGTGGTCACGAAGCCCT
>NZ_JAAIIH010000034.1 GCF_012932365.1 Bifidobacterium moraviense | reverse complement strand
CCCATTACCATGTTTGGTAGGCCCCGATGGCCGGGGCCGGGTCGCCGGTTCCGGTATGACTTTCCTGCCCTGTCGTCGATGATCCGGGGGGTGTTGTCGCCGGGAACGGGGACGCCCGATGACCGCTGATAGGAACCAGGCCGGCTACACGGACGCTTCAGGGGCGCATGGCGCAGGTCTCGTCGTAATGTGGGTGCGGCGCGGGCGTCCGGACTCCTCCGAGCCCGCGGCGACCGGAAAACCTTCATGACGGGAGGAACGATGATGACCCCGGACGACATCGACGTGTGGGTCGGCCTGGACGTGGGCAAGAGCGCGCACCACGCGCACGCCCTCGACCATGACGGGAACACCCTGTACGACAAGCCGTTGAAACAGGACGAGAAGGCCATCCGCACGATGCTGGGCAAGCTCTCCAAGCATGGCCGTGTGCTGCTGGTCGTGGACCAGCCCAACACCATCGGCTCCCTGCCCCTGACGGTGGCGCGGGACATGGGGATCGCGGTTGCCTACCTTCCCGGCACGGCCATGCGCAGGACCGCGCAGCTGCTGCCCGGGGACGCGAAGACCGACCGCAGGGACGCGCATGTGATCGCGTGGGCCGCGCTCAAGCTGCCCGAGACGCTCAGGGACGCGGGCCCGGATGACGAGACCCTCGCCGCCCTGAAGCTGCTCGCCGGCCACGACGAGGACCTCGCCCACGAATCCACCCGCCACGTCAACCGCCTGCGGAGCCTGCTGCTGCAGACCCACCCCGCGTTCGAACGCGCGCTCAAGGGCGAGAGAATCACGCGCGACGCGACGCTCGCGCTGCTCGAACGATACGGCGGGCCCATGGGCGTGAAACGGGCCGGGATCGAGGACGTGAAGGACTGGGCCAAGTCCAACGGGCTTCGCGCCGGCCGCATCATCGACGACATGTTCAAGGCGATCGGCGAGCAGACCGTCACCGTGCCCGGCACCCTCATGGCCGAGACCATCATCCCCTCCATCGCCCACGACATCAAGACGATCAGGGACCGGCGGCGCGAGGTCGGCCGCCAGGTCGAGAAGCTCCTGGAGGACCACCCTCTTCTCACGGTCCTGACGTCGATGCCCGGGATAGGCGTCAGGACCGCAAGCAACATCCTGCTCGGCATCGGCGGCGACATCGCCAACTTCAAATCGTCCGCCCATCTGGCCGCCTACGCGGGCATATCGCCCGTCACCGGCCAATCCGGCACCAGCATCAAAGGCGAACGGCCCTCCAGGCGGGGCAACAAACGCCTCAAGAACGCGCTGTGGCAGACCGCGTTCGTCGCATCCACCAAACACCCGCCCTCCGTGGCCTATTACAAGCGCAAACGCGAACAGGGCAAACACCACAACGCCGCCATCATCTGCCTCGCGCGTCGGCGCTGCGACGTGATCTACAGCATGCTCAAAAACGGAACCCTCTACCAGGAACCAGCCCTCGTAGCCTGAACCGGGCCACACGGGAAAGGACGCCGGACGCCACCGGCAGGGCGAAGCGCGCCCACGACAGCCAACCGGAATCCCGACACGTCAACTCCCCAAGGAGTTGACAAAAACATAGGAACACCCCC
>NZ_JAAIIH010000033.1 GCF_012932365.1 Bifidobacterium moraviense | reverse complement strand
GCTCAAGCCGCACAGTCGCAAGAAGGGGTACAAGCCCCGGCGACGAACATTCCTGCGTCGGTCGTGGTCCGGCAGGCATGATGTTGGACCGTAAGCTAGCGAGCGCCAGTGAGCGTGGCCGAACGGCCTTGAGTGTGTCCCGCATCGTGCGCGCCAAGTCACGACCGTAACCGGCATGCCTCAGCGTCGCCGCGGCTTGTACCCCTTCTTGCGACTGTGCGGCTTGAGCTGCTGGTTCAGCGGCACATAGGTGTGCGCGTTGGCCGGATCGTGGCTGGTCAGGTGCCATGTGCCGCAGTACTGGCAGCGGTACACCCACAGTTCCGCGCCGCGCTCGATGAAGCTCTGATCGGCGGCATGCTGCGCCTGCGCCTTGTCGTGATACATGATCTTGTTCGACGTGGCGCAGCGCTTGGGAGTGAAGTAGTGGGCCATAACGGTCCCCGAGTCTAGCCGCGCGCGCTGACGAACAATACCGGCGAGCGATACCGACGGACTGTGCCGTCCGCCGCCGCGCGTCGGGCCTTCAGCGCACGCGACCGGCCGCGAACGCGCGCAGGTTCGCCAGGAACGCGCATGCCACGCACGCGGTCAGGGCCACGTAGCCCCAGTGCGCGCCCTGCTGCGTGGCAGCGACGAAGCCGTCCGATCCGCGTTCGCCCGCGCCCGCCTGCGCCACGGACAGGAACACGGACATCACGGTGGTGCCCACGGCGCCGGACAGTTGCTGGAACGTGGAGAACAGCGCGTTGCCGTCGGCCTTGAGCGCGGGGTCGAGGTGCGACAATCCGCTGGTCATGGTGTTGGCGAAGGACATCGAGAAGCCCACCATGTACATCAGGTAGCATGCGCCGATGAGCGTCACGGTGGATCCGGGGCCTACGAGCAGGGCCATGAGCGCGGTGCCCAGCAGCGCCACGGTCATGGCGATCGTCACCGGGCGGAACGCGCCGAACCGGTCGAGCAGCGAACCGGAGATCGGTGCCACGACGGCGCCGATGAGTGCGCCCGGCAGCACGATCACGCCGGCCACCAGCGCGCTGGCGCCGAAGCCGAGCTGCGCGGAGTTGGGGATCATGTAGCCGAAGCCGATGGTGACCATCTGCAGCAGCACGTAGGCGAGCAGATGCCAGCGGAACGGCACGCTGCGCAGCACGCCCAGACGCACGAGCGGCGAGAACGACCGCTTGCTCAGCCAGCCGAACGCCGTCATGGCCGCCGCGGCCACCGCAAGCAGCGCCACGGCCGCCGTCATGCTGCCGGTGCCGACCATGGCGGCGCCGAACTGATCGAGCGCGACGATGAACGACACGAATCCGACGATGACGCACAGCACGTGCAGCGGGTTGAGGTGCGCGTCCACGGTCGGGCTCATCTGCGTGATGTTCCGCAGTCCCAGCACGAGGGCGATGAGGAGGAACGGCAGCAGGATCACGAAGATCCAGCGCCACGGCATGGTGGTGCCGACGATGCCGCCCACGGTGGGGCCGAGCGCGGGCGCGGCGGCGCACACCATGTTGCCCACGCCCATGAGCGTGCCGATCCTGCTGCGCGGCGACTGTTCGAGGATGATGTTGAACATGAGCGGCAGTGCCATGCCGGTTCCGGCGCCTTGCAGGATGCGTGCGACGAGCAGCATGGGGAAGTTGATCGTGCATGCGGCGATGAGGCATCCGGCGATGCACAGGCCGATGGCGATGAGGAAGATGGTTCTGAGCGGCACGCGGCGTTTGAGGTATGACGACAGCGGCGTGACGAGCGCGACGACCAGCAGATAGCCGGTGGTCAGCCATTGGACAGTGGACGTGCCGATGTGGAACTCGGCCATGAGTTCGGGGAACAGCACGTTCATCAGCGTTTCGGTGAGGATGCCGATGAAGGCCATGATGCCGGTGGCCAGGATCGCCAGCAGCAGCCGGCGTGGGATTCGCTCTTCGTCTGGGGTTCCCGTTGTAGAGCGTTCGATGTGTTCGATGTCTGGCGTAGCGGACGCAGCGTCGGTCATGCGTGTTCGGCCGTCTCCGGCCGTTCCTTTCCGGGACCTGGCAGGGACCATATGGAACGCTTCCCTCATCGCCAGGTGGATAGCAGGCAGCCGAACAACAGAAAAGGGTTCTTGGTGGAGTGATCTCTACCAAGAACCCTTTCATAACGGGTAATTGCGGCGGCGTGCTACTCTCCCACACCCTATCGAGTGCAGTACCATCGCCGTGCCAGGCCTTAGCTTCCGGGTTCGGAAAGGGACCGGGCGTCTCACCTGGGCCATGACCACCGCAAAATCTTC
>NZ_JAAIIH010000032.1 GCF_012932365.1 Bifidobacterium moraviense | reverse complement strand
AGGCCGAGCAGGACCCGGCCGTCGAACGCGCTAGACTCGTTGACAAGCCGCGCGGTTTCCTTCACTTTTTCAATCACACACCGAATGAAACCGCACGGCCCTTACACACCAAAATCGGAAGAGCCCCTTTTCGCCTACGGCGAGGAACTGGACAGAGAGGCCGAGGAAACCCAGCAACGGCTCATACAAGAGGCCATCATGAACCCGGCCAATACCGTCGAGGGCCAAAAGAGGGCCAAAACGGTTTCAGGCGGGATACAAGAAAGCGCCGGAACCCTTGGATTCCAGCGCTTTTCGTGGCAGTCGCCCTTTGTACCCCCTGAGAGAGTCGAACTCTCGTTGTCAGAGTGAAAGTCTGATGTCCTAACCGTTAGACGAAGGGGGCAGACAACTTGATTGATGATACACAGCGCCGGCGCGTTGCGCAAATCCGCAACACGCCGGCGCGCAGACTCCTTCATATCCCGCGGAGGGCCAAAAGAGGGCCAAAGGGAGATCGCCGCCGCGCGCGGGGCTCAGACCCGGCGGTAGGTGAAGTCGTGGATCACGCGGCCCGCGGCGAGGCCCTTGCGCTCGAAGTTGGTGAGGATGCGCCCCTCGAAGCGCGGCGACTCGACGAAGTCGGCGTGCGGCAGACCGGCGGCATCCTCCGCGTTGCCCTTGCCCACGTGCTCGGTGGGCAGGCTCACGGCGAGCGTGCCGTCGTTGGCCCAGCCGTCCAGACCGTCCATCACCTCGTGCACGTGCAGCGCGTAGTCCTCGATGTCGGTGGCGATGCGCCACACGCCGCCGTCGCGCAGCGCGCGACGCACCTGCGCGGCGAACGCGGGCTGCACGATACGCCGCTTGTGGTGGCGCATCTTGGGCCACGGGTCCGGGAAGAAGGTCCACACCTCGCCCGCCACGCCGTCGCCGAGGTGCGGCACGAACCCCTGCGCGTCCACCTGCGCGACGCGCAGGTTCTCGAGGCCGTCGCGCCCGGCGAAGAGCAGCGCGTGGGCGACGCCCGGATCGTAGACCTCCAGCGCGAGGAAGTTCAGTTCGGGGTGCGCGGCGGCCGCGGCGGCGACGTTCTCGCCCTGACCGCTGCCGATCTCGATGACCAGATCGTGGTCGTTGCCCCAGGCACGGCGCACGAACGCCGCGTCGAACGTGAAGTCGTCCGCGACCTCCAGATCGCGCGCGCCGGACGGCATGTCGAGCAGATAATGCCCCGCATAGCGGTCCCACGCGCGCTGCAGGCGGTCGTCGAGACGCGCGGAGCGCCGCACGAACGACTTGACCGGGTGCAGGCGCTGCAGCTCCTCGCCGCTCAGTCGCGCCTCCCCGCCGGCCTCCGCGGCCGTCACGGGGCCGACCCCCGTCATGCCGTCCGCCGTCGCCGCGCCGTCCGCTTCCGCCGCGCCGTCCACACGCATCTCGTCGCCCACGCGCTCCTCCTTGCCTCGACGCCGTCGGACGCGGAGCCTTCCGCAGGCCCGGCCGAACGACGCGCATTCGAACATCGATGGATTCCAACATCCAGTGACCACGCGACAATAGGAACGACCGCCCACGCGCGTGTGCGTAGTTGTTCATGTGCTATACTCAAAACGTCAGAAAAAGTAACAAATGGGAGCAAAAACGAACATCCTTTGCGACGTTCGGCATCGTCCCCCAATGAAAGGCCAGACATGACAGTTCTCGTTACCGGCGGCTGCGGATACATCGGCGCACACGTGGTCCACGCACTTCATCAGGCCGGCGAGCGGGTCGTCGTCGTCGACGATCTGAGCTACGGCAAGCCCACCCGCATCGAAGGCTCCCGCCTGTACGGCATGGACATCTCCGCCCCCGGCGCCGGCGAGCGCCTCGCCGAGATCCTCGACGCCGAGGACGTCGAGGCCGTGATCCACTTCGCCGCGCGCAAGCAGGTCGGCGAGTCCGTGGAGAAGCCGCTGTGGTACTACCAGCAGAACATCAACGGCATGCTCAACGTGCTCATCGGCATGACCAAGTCCGCCAAGGCCAAGAAGCTCGTGTTCTCCTCCTCCGCCGCCACTTACGGCGTGCCGCCGGTCGACGTGGTGCCCGAGGACGTGGTGCCGATGCTGCCGATCAACCCCTACGGCCAGACCAAGCTGTTCGGCGAGTGGATGGCCCGCGCCTGCGAGGGCACCTACGGCATCCGCTTCTGCGCGCTGCGCTACTTCAACGTGGCAGGCTGCGGCCCGGTCGAGCTCGAGGACCCGGCGATCCTCAACCTCATCCCGATGCTGCTCGACCGCCTGAAGAAGGGCAAGGCCCCGCTGATCTTCGGCGACGACTACCCCACCCCGGACGGCACCTGCGTGCGCGACTACATCCACGTCTCCGACCTGGCCGATGCGCATCTGGCCGCCCTGAAGTACCTCGACCGCGACGAGCGCAAGTACGACGCCTTCAACGTGGGCACCGGCGAGGGCACCTCCGTGCGCCAGATCGTCGACGAGCTCAAGAAGGTCACCGGCATCCCGTTCCAGGAGCACGTGCAGGGCCGCCGCGCCGGCGATCCGCCGCACCTGATCGGCTCCCCGAAGCGCATCAACGAGGAGATGGGCTGGCACGCCAAGTACGACGTGGAGGACATCGTCAAGTCCGCATGGGACGCCTGGCAGGCCAACCCGGAGCACCACATCGACGTCGAGCACTGGAAGCAGGCCGACTGATCCGCGGCCGCGGCAACGCGACGCTTCCCCCCCCATTACCATGTTTGGTAGGCCCCGATGGCCGGGGCCGGGTCGCCGGTTCCGGTATGACTTTCCTGCCCTGTCGTCGATGATCCGGGGGGTGTTGTCGCCGGGAACGGGGACGCCCGATGACCGCT
>NZ_JAAIIH010000031.1 GCF_012932365.1 Bifidobacterium moraviense | reverse complement strand
CCAGGCCGAGCAGGACCCGGCCGTCGAACGCGCTAGACTCGTTGACAAGCCGCGCGGTTTCCTTCACTTTTTCAATCACACACCGAATGAAACCGCACGGCCCTTACACACCAAAATCGGAAGAGCCGGGATATCGTAGTTTTGCGCAGACTCCCTTGACTAGTGTGGATGTTACGGCTGGTGTCGAGCAGGTGTCCGCTTTGCTGCAGGATAAGCAGGGCCAAAGTATTGCTGGCAGCGGTGTGTTCGTGAAGAATCAGGACGGCAATGGTGCAACGGGCAAGACTGTTACGTTTGCCGGGGCTTCCGCGCCTGCGGATGCGACTTTGTTGGGTTCGTCGAACGCGGACGACAAGGTGACGGTGACCACCACGAACATGGACAACGAATCGTCGACGGAAGACGTCGCCGATCTGGCTGCCGCCCAGACCAAAGTGAACGATCTGATCACCAATAACCAGTTGGATGCGTCGAACGCCCTGATCGCCGTGGACACTGGCACGCAAGTCTATCACAAGGCCGTCCCCGCTGATATCCAAAAGACCATCACCAACGAAAAGTCGCTTCAGCCGGTGTACATCCAGCCGAAGGTGACGAAGGAACTCACCGGTGACGGTACCTCCGCCGAAGGCAAGACGTTCACGTTCAAGCTCTCCGGCGAGGGCGTCAATCAGACGAAGACCGTTACGTTGACGAAGAACGGCGAGGACGAGGACGCGGTCTCGGCTGACGCCGTCTTCGATGCGCTCCAGTACGACGCGTCAAACATGAAGGATGCGGGCGGCAACCCGGTCGACAGCAAGACCTTCACGTACACCATCACCGAGGAGAGCGGCTCTGACAAGGACGTCTCGTACAACACCGAGAACGCGTCCTACAAGATGACGGTCGTGGTGTCCAAGGCGGACAAGGCCAGCGACGGCTACAAGGCTAAAGTGACGGTCAGCAAGCTCGTCGGCGGTCAGGCTCCGGTCACAGTGTTCACCGACGAGTTCACGAGTGCCGGCACCAACGAGTCTCACACCGACGCCGACGGCAACACGACCTACACGCCGAAGCCCGGCCAGGTCTCGGCCACCAGCTTCAAGTTCGTCAACGAACTGAAGAAACCCGAAACCACCAAGGTGAGCGTGACCAAGCAGTGGAAGAACGATCAGGAATCCGATCGCCCCGCGTCGGTCAACGTCCAGCTGCAGCGCACCACTGCCAAGGCTCCCATCCCCGCTGATGCGACTTGGGATCCCGTGGATGCTGCCGTCGATCTGACGTCGAAGGACGGCTGGGCCCACACGTGGGAGAACCTGCCCAAGGCCGACGCCGACGGCAACGAATACACGTACCGCGTGGTCGAAACCTCGGTCCCGAACGGCTACACGTCCGAGACTGGCACGCCCGTGAAGGACGCCGACGGCAACTGGACCGTCACGATCACCAACACCAAGAAGCCCGAGGACGTGAAGACCTCGGTGAAGGTGACGAAGGTGTGGGATGACAACCAGTCAGCCAACCGTCCCCAGTCGGTTCAGGTGCAGCTGCGGCGCACTACCGCCGCTGACCCGGATGCCGCCGGTACGCAGTGGGACTCCGTGGAAGCTCCAGTCACGCTGAGTGCGGATAACCAGTGGATGTACACGTGGGGAAATCTGGATATCAAGGACGCTCATGGCAACAAGTACTCGTACTCGGTGTCCGAGGTCGCAGTCAACGGTTACGACTCGAAGGTCGAGGTCAGCAAGCCCACGAAGGACGGCGATCCTTGGACAGTCACGGTCACGAACACGAAGCACGAGGAACAGCCTTCGAAGGAGTCGTTCTCGTTCACGAAGGTGGATGCGGACGACAAGTCGCAGGGCCTCGAGGGCGCCAAGTTCGAGCTGACCGGCAAGGACAAGGACGGCAATGTCGTGGAGCGGACCGAAGAGTCCGGCAAGGGTGGCACGGTGTCGTTCTCCGATCTGCCCGCGGGCACGTACACGGTCACGGAGACGAAGGCCCCGTCGGGCTACGATCTGCCGGACCCGGCGCCGTCGTTCACGGTGAAGCTGGAGCAGGGCAAGGATCCGGTGTTCTCCACTGACGACAAGGCCGGTCTGGTGGGCTGCGGCAAGTGGGCCTCCGGCGAGGACGCGACCAAGGCGGGCACCTGCACCAGCAGTCTGACGGTGACGAACACCAAGCCGAAGGTCTCGGTGTCCGCGTCGAAGACGTGGGTGGATGACGGTTCGCATCCGAGCTCGCTGGAGGTGACGCTGCAGCGTCGCGTCGGCGACGGCGCTTGGCAGGACGTGGAGACGCGGACCCTGAACGCCGACAACGATTGGAAGACGGAATGGACCGGTCTGGACAAGTACGACGCGTCCGGCAATGCGTACGAGTACCGGGTGATCGAGGCGGCGACGCCGGGCTACACGCAGGCGGTGACGTCGTCGCGCACGGGCGACGCGTGGTCGTTCGCGTTCAAGAACACGAAGCCGACCACTCCGCCTCCCACTCCGGATACGTACGGGTTCTCGTTCACGAAGGTGGCCGAGGGCGACGCGTCGAAGACGCTTGCGGGTGCCGTGTTCAGCCTGTCGGGCAACGGGGTCTCCAAGACCGCCACGTCCGATGCGTACGGCAGGGTGTGGTTCGACGGTCTTGAGCCGGGCGAGTACGCGGTGACGGAGACGAAGGCCCCGGCGGGCTACGTGCTGCCGAGTCCGGCGCCGTCGTTCACGGTGACGGTCGGCGACAAGGGTGCGGTGTCGTTCTCCGGGTTCGGCGAGCTGGTGTCGTGCGACGCGAACGCCGCGGGCGCGTCCTGCAGCCTGTTGGTGGCGAACAAGCCGACCACGCCTCCGCCGCCCGAGACCCCGAAGTACCCGT
>NZ_JAAIIH010000030.1 GCF_012932365.1 Bifidobacterium moraviense | reverse complement strand
AATCCGCGCCCGCCGCCGACGCCCCCTCCGGCGAGGCCAGGCCCGCCCGTCGCGTGCGCCGCAAGGCCGTGGAGATCGACATCGACCTGCCCGCGCCGCCCAAGACCACGTCCGTGCGCACCGACCGCCGTCCCCGCCGCGACCAGAACGCCGCGCCGGCCTCCGGCGACGCCAAGCAGGCCCCCGGCGATCTGTTCGAGGTGCTCGGCATCGACGAGAACGCCGCCCGCGCGCCGCGCAAGGCCGCCAAGCCCGTCGACGACGAGCCGCTGCAGCTGCCGCGCCGCCGTCGTCGCGACCACGACGTCGAACCGCGCGAGAACGAGCACGGCAACGTGCGCGACCTCGACGACATCCTCGCCACGCTGCCCTCGCGCAAGGACGACAACGGCGACGACGACTTCGACCGCCGTTCCCGCCGCGACCGTTCTGACCGCCGCGACCGCAACGGCCGCAACGACCGCAACGACCGCGACGAGCGCCGCAACCGCCGCGACCGCAACGGCCGCGACGACCGCCGCAACCGCGACGAGCGCGACTACGACCGCGACGATCGCGCCGACCGTCGCGACGACTACCAGTCCCAGCAGGACGATCTCGTCCCCGTGGCCGGCATCGTGGACGTGCTCGACTCCTACGCGTTCGTGCGCACCTCCGGCTACCTGCCCGGCCCGAACGACGTGTACATCTCCATGGGCCAGGTCAAGAAGTACGGCCTGCGCAAGGGCGACGCCGTGCACGGCGCCATCCGCGCCCCGCGCGACAACGACCGCCGCAACCAGCGCCAGAAGTTCGTGCCGCTGCAGTCCATCGACTCCATCAACGGCATGAGCGTGGAGGAGGCCGCGAACCGCCCGCAGTTCGCCAAGCTCACCCCGCTGTACCCGCAGGAGCGCCTCAAGCAGGAGACCACGCCCAGCAAGATCACCGGGCGCATCATGGACATCGTCTCGCCCATCGGCAAGGGCCAGCGCGGCCTGATCGTCTCCCCGCCGAAGGCCGGCAAGACCATCACCCTGCAGAACATCGCGAACTCCATCGCCACCAACAACCCCGAGGTCCACCTCATGGTGGTGCTGGTGGACGAGCGCCCCGAAGAGGTCACCGACATGGAGCGCACCGTGCAGGGCGAGGTCATCTCCTCCACGTTCGACCGCCCCGCATCCGACCACACCACCGTCGCGGAGCTCGCCATCGAACGCGCCAAGCGCCTCGTGGAGCTCGGTCAGGACGTGGTCGTGCTGCTCGACTCCATGACCCGCCTCGCGCGCGCCTACAACATCGCCGCGCCGGCCTCCGGACGCATCCTGTCCGGCGGTGTGGACGCGCAGGCCCTGTATCCGCCCAAGAAGTTCTTCGGCGCCGCCCGCAACATCGAGAACGGCGGCAGCCTCACCATCATCTCGTCCGCGCTGGTGGAGACCGGCTCCAAGATGGACGAGGTGATCTTCGAGGAGTTCAAGGGCACCGGCAACATGGAGCTGCGTCTGAGCCGCGAGCTGGCGGACAAGCGTCTGTTCCCGGCCATTGACATCAACGCGTCCGGCACCCGCCGCGAGGAGCTCATCACCCCGCCTGCCGAGCTGGCCGTCATCTACGGCCTGCGTCGCGCGCTCGGCGGCATGGAACCCGAGCAGGCGTATCAGACGCTGGTGCCGCGCCTCAAGAAGACGCCCACCAACCGCGACTTCCTCGCGGCCATCACGTCCACGCTCCCGCAGAACAAGTAGCGGCGGCGGACGGACGTACGGTTCGCACGGCGTCCCGCGTTGCGCAACGTGCCATCGGGCTTCGGCTCGGTGGCACGTTGCGTTAGTCTGGACACCATGAGCGATACCGAACAGGGCGACTGGCTCCGGCCAGCGGACAGCCAGACCCAGACCAATCCCAACGACCCCGCGGCCGCACCGATCAGCGCCGCCGCCATCGCGCAGGCGTCGTCCGTCAGCGACGAGATCGAAGCCGAACGCTCCTCCACCATCGACGAGGAGGCCGCCGCGAAGAACCCCGAGGTCGCCGAAGCCGTGAAGCGCATCGAGGCGCTTCGCCAGACCATCGACAACATCGACGGCGCCGTCATCCACCTGCTCGCCGAACGCTTCAAGGCCACCGCCGCCGTGGGCGTGCTCAAGGCCGGCGCCGGATTCGCCCCCGCCGACTACAAGCGCGAGGACTACCAGATCGCCCGCCTGCAGCGCATCGCCATCGACGCCGGGCTCGACACGAACATCGCGGAGATGTACCGCGAATTCGTCGTCACCGAATCGAAGAAGCGCCACAAGCGCATCGCCGACGCCGGGGGAGACCCGGGCGTGCTCGACGTGTTCGCCTGAGTCGACATCCTGAGTCGACATCTCGCCCTCATCTGTCGAACATATGTCGAGCATCCGTCGGACGTCCGTCGCGACGCGTGGCGTAGAGTGGAATCCGGCCTCATACACGGCCTTCACATACGGCTTGCGGCTTGCGCATACGGCTGCACGGAAAGGAACCGCACGGCGATGACGAACGGATCGAGGGGACTGGCACGCATCGGCGCGGCCGGGGTCTCCGCGGTCGTCTGCATCGGCATGATCGCCGCGGTGCCCTCCGACGGCATCGCGACGCGGACGTGGGACGCGCGGACCGCTTCGTCGGCGCGGACGGCCACGGGCGGCACCGCCGAATACGCCAAGACGCAGACGGTGTATGCGCTGACGAACGACGACGGGACCATGGGCGACCTCATCGTCGACAACGTCTTCGACGTCACCGGGCCGGGCACCATCGAGGACGTGACCGGCGCCGGCACTGCGACCGGCACCGACGCAAACGCCGCCGTGCAGCGCGCCGGCACAGTGCAGCGTCTCGACGCCGCGCAGCCGGGCACCCTGACCTCGCGGACCATACTGCCCGCCGGCGCCAAGGCCCTGCCGTGGACCGTGACCGTCTCCTACAGTCTCAACGGCCCCGACGCCGACGCCAGGACCGTCACCGGCGCGGACGGGCTGGTGGGCATCCGCATCCGCGTGGAGCCGAACCCGCTGGCCGACACGCGCTACGGGTGCGACGATCTGCCGCTCGTCACGTTCACCGTCCCGCACGACGTCACGTCGAACGTGGCCGTGTCGGACGGCGCTGTGGTGAGCGACGACGGCGACGACCATCGCGTGGCGATGCTGGGCGCGCCCGGCGTCGCCAACGAATGGGACTGCTATCTGACCGCGAAATCCTTCCGCCTCGGACGCCTGATCGTGGCCGCCGTGCCCGCGGACAACGGCGACACGGCCGGCGCCGGCGATGCGTCCGCGGTGCGCGACCGGCTGACCGCGCTCGCCGCCGGCACCTCCGCGCTTGCCTCGACGGGCGACGGCGCGGGCGACGACGGCGCGTACGCGGACGTCATCGGCGAACTGCAGACGCTGCGCGATCAGGAACGCGCCAAGGCGGCCGGCGAGGTTCAGGCCAAGCACGACGCCTACGTGAGCCGGTTCGGCGTCTACATCGACCGCTACGTGCGTTCCTACGCGGCGCACATGTCCGGCACGCCCGGCACCAAGACGCAGATGGGCGCGCTGATCGGCATGACCGGCGAACTCACCGGGGACACGCCGCTCTCGCAGTCGGTGAGCGACCTCGCGTCCGCGGTCAACGAGATGAGCGCCGCGCACGAGCACGAGGGTGCCGCGGACGTGATCGACGAGGTGATCCGCCGCATCCGCCAGCGCGGCACGAGCGGTCTCGCGGCCGACCTGACCGTGCGCCAGGGCAAGGAGGCGGCCGCCGGCAAGTCGCAGTACTCCGAGGGCCAGGGGCAGCTCGCCAACGCGATGATCCCGTTCTCCATGGCGTACACGGACGCGTTCACCGCGCACCGCAACGACGGGCTCGGCGTGGACGCGGCCATCGCGCAGACCAACGCGGACTTCGGCGGCGGCGCGTCGATGCAGCGCTACACGACGCAGATCTCCGCCGCGCTCAAGACCATGGCCAACGCCTCGAAGCGCACCGGCGCGGGCGCGATGCTGGGGACGATCGTCGACCGCTACGGCGCGCGGTTCGACGCCGAGGCCGCATCCGCCGATGCGGGTGCCGGCGGCGGCGCGGGGGCCACGGACGGCGGCGACGCCAAGGTCGCGGCCGCCGGGGGAGACGGCATCGCGGCGCTGGGCTCCAATGAGGGAAGCCCGTTCCCGGGCACGGCATCGGCCGCCGCGGGCGGCGCGGCCGGCATCCGCCCGTCCGACCCCACGCTGCTGCTGGAGGTGGGGCAGAGCGACCTGTTCGACCGCACCGCCACGCTGTCCGAATGCGGCGCGGCGGTCACGGCGGCCACGGACCTGCTGCTGCCGGAAGGCAAGGAGCCGTCCGACGCGGTGAAGGCCGTGCTGGCCGGAACCGCCGGCGCTTCCGGGGCCGTGCGCGCCTACGATGCCGCGGCGCTCTCGAGCGACGTGGTCTCCCGCGACAACACGCACACGACGTCCGCGAGCTTCCTCATCGTGCTGCCCGAGGTGGGGGACCCGGACGCGATCGCCGCGGCCGGAACGGACGGTTCCGCCGGCACGCAGATTCCCGGCCTCGGCGCCATCGTCGGCAAGTTCATGGGCTGAGGCGTCTCGGCGCGCGTGCGGCGCCCGGGCTTCGCCGAATGTATTGACGGCATATGTATGGTGGCAATACCATGGTGTCATGGACGAGTTGCATTTCGAGTGGGATGATGCCAAAGCCAGGATCAACGTCAGCAAGCACGGCGTGACGTTCCAGGAGGCCGCCACGGCGTTTCTGGATCCCTATGCCCGAGTCATCGATGATCCGGAGCATTCCGACATGACGGAGGAGCGCCTCATCCTGATGGGCATCAGTACGAAGGCAAGACTCCTCGTGGTGGTCCATTGCCAGCGGGAGACCCGCAACACGATATGGATCATTTCCGCCCGAAAGGCCAGCAAATACGAATCACAACAGTATGGGAGGTTCTACGATGCTCGATAACTACGATTTCAGTGAATCAAGGCCCAATCCCTATGTGAAGCGGGAGAGAAAAGCCGTGACCATGAATCTCGATCAGGTCGCCATCGACTATTTCAAGAACATGGCGGCGGAGACCGGCATACCGTACCAGAATCTGATCAACCTGTATCTGGTGCAATGCGCGCGCGAGGATAGGAAGCTCGTGTTCTCCTGATCGAATCAATGTGGCTCTTCCGATTTTGGTGTGTAAGGGCCGTGCGGTTTCATTCGGTGTGTGATTGAAAAAGTGAAGGAAACCGCGCGGCTTGTCAACGAGTCTAGCGCGTTCGACGGCCGGGTCCTGCTCGGCCTGG
>NZ_JAAIIH010000003.1 GCF_012932365.1 Bifidobacterium moraviense | reverse complement strand
AGCGGGGAGCGCCGGAGGGGTGGGGAGGGTGGTTGGGTGGGAGTGGGTTTGTTCTGTTGTAGTGGGGTTTGCTCTGGTGTCCTGAGCGGAGCCTGCTGGTTTTCTCCCGGTCATCCTGAGCGGAGTCCGTAGGACGGAGTCGAAGGATCCTTGACCGTCTGGGGGAGTCAAGGATCCTTCGACTCGCTGCGCTCGCTCAGGATGACAGGAAACCCGTGCGTGCTCAGGAGACGGGGAGGAACCCGCGCCCGCCCGTGACGATGGGGAACGCGTTGTGCGGGGGAGTGGGTTTGTTCGGTTGTAGTGGGTTTTGCTTTGCCGTCCTGAGCGGGGCGCGTGGTTTTCCTTCGGTCATCCTGAGCGGAGTCCGTAGGACGGAGTCGAAGGATCCTTGGTCGTCCGGGGAGTCAAAGATCCTTCGACTCGCTGCGCTCGCTCAGGATGACGAGAAAACCCTATGCGTGCTCAGGATGACCGAGGAGGAAATCCATGCGCGCTAGAGCATGCAGGAGACGCAGCCCTGCACTTCGGTGCCGGCGAGCGCCTGCTGGCGGATGCGGATGTAGTAGAGGGTCTTGATGCCCTTGCGCCACGCGTAGATCTGCGCCTTGTTGAGATCGCGCGTCGTGGCGGTGTCGGGGAAGAACAGCGTGAGCGACAGGCCCTGATCCACGTGCTGGGTGGCTTCGGCATACGTGTCGACGATGGCCTTCCAGCCGATCTCGTACGCGTCCTTGTAGTAGTCGAGATTGTCGTTGGTCATGTAGGCGGCCGGGTAGTAGACGCGCCCGATCTTGCCTTCCTTGCGGATCTCGATCTTCGAGGCGATCGGATGGATCGAGCTCGTGGAATGGTTGATGTACGAGATCGATCCGGTGGGCGGCACGGCCTGCAGGTTCTGGTTGTAGATGCCGTCGCGGATGATGTCCGCCTGCAGCGCCTTCCAGTCATCCACGGTGGGGATCGCCACGCCGAACTTGGCGAACAGCTCGCGCACGAGTTCGGTGCGCGGCTCCAGCGAGCGACGCCCGTCCGTGTACTTGTCGAAGTAGTTGCCGTCGCCGGCCGGCTTCGCGTAGTCGGACGTCGGGAACGACTTGAACGCCATGCCGCGCTCCACGGCCAGTGCATGCGAGGCGCGGTACGCGTGGTAGGCGACGGTCATGAAGTACATGTCGGTGAAGTCGAGCGCCTCGTCAGAGCCGTACTGGATGCCTTCGCGCGCCAGGAACCCGTGCAGGTTCATCTGGCCCAGACCGATGGCGTGGCCCTCGTCGTTGCCGCGGCGGATGGACGGCACCGCGTCGATGCGCGTGTGCTCGGCCACGGAGGTGAGCGCGCGGATGGCGGTCTCCACGGTGGAGGCGAGGCCGGCGTCCATGGCCTTGGCGATGTTGAGCGAGCCGAGGTTGCAGGAGATGTCGCGGCCCACGTGCGCGTAGGTGAGATCCTCGTTGTATGTGCTCGCCTCCTGCACCTGCAGGATCTCGGAGCACAGGTTCGACATCGTCACGCGGCCCTCGATCGGGTTCGCGCGGTTGACCGTGTCCTCGAACACGATGTACGGGTAGCCGGATTCGAACTGGATCTCGGCAAGCGTGGTGAAGAACTCGCGCGCATCGATGTAGGTCTTCCTGATGCGATCGTCGGCCACCATCTCGTCGTAGTGCTCGGTTACGGAGATGTCGGCGAACGGCTTGCCGTAGACGCGCTCCACGTCGTAGGGGCTGAACAGCGCCATCGGCGCCTTGCGCTTGGCGAGCTCGAACGTCACGTCCGGGATCACCACGCCGAGGGCCAGCGACTTGATGCGGATCTTCTCGTCGGCGTTCTCGCGCTTGGTGTCGAGGAAGCGCAGGATGTCCGGGTGATGCGCGTTGAGGTACACGGCGCCGGCGCCCTGGCGCGCGCCCAGCTGGTTGGCGTAGGAGAACGAGTCCTCCAGCAGCTTCATGACGGGGATGACGCCGCTCGACTGGTTCTCGATGTGCTTGATCGGCGCGCCGAGCTCCCTGAGGTTGCTCAGCAGCAGCGCCACGCCGCCGCCGCGCTTGGACAGCTGCAGCGCCGCGTTGATGCCGCGGGAGATGGACTCCATGTTGTCTTCGATGCGCACGAGGAAGCAGCTGACGGGCTCGCCGCGCTGCGCCTTGCCGAGGTTGAGGAACGTGGGCGTGGCGGGCTGGAATTCGCCCGACAGCATGGCGTCGAGGTAGCGCACGGCCTCATCCTCGTTGCCTGCGGCCAGATCCAGCGCCACGGCGGCGCAGCGCTGCGGGAAGTCCTCGAGGTAGCGCTTGCCGTCGAACGTCTTGAGCGCGTACGACGTGTAGAACTTGAACGCGCCGAGGAACGTGCCGAACTCGAAGCCGGCGTCAGCGGCGTGCGCGTACAAGCGGTCCAGGAATTCGGCGGAGTAGCGGGCGAACACGTCGCCGTCGTAGTACCGGTTGCTCACGAGGTAGTCGAGGCGCTCGGCGGTGGAGCCGAAGCGCACGGTGTTGGCGGCCACGTGGCCGGTCACGTATTCGCGTTCGGCGGCCTTGTCCTTGTCGAACTGGATGCGACCGTCGGCGTCGTACAGGTTGAGCATCGCGTTGAGCGCGTGGTAGTCGTGCGCGGGGTCGTACTGCTCGGCCGCGGTGTCGGCGGTGTTGTCGAGCGGCAGCTCGGTGGCGGTGAAATCAGGCATGGATGGGTCCTCGCAATGGCTTGGTTGCTTGATTGTTGGTGGTTGCTGGGGCGCGTATCGGTCGCGTGGGGCTTCCCCGGTCTAGGCGCGCCCGTCCTCCTGCGCGCGCAGTTCGCGGAAGAAGCGGACGACGCCCTCGCGCACCTTGCGCGTGTCCTCGGGCGTGCCCATGAGCTCGAAGCGGTACAGGTACGGCACGTGGCATTTGGCCGAGATGATGTCTCCGGCCGAGCCGTACGCCTCGCCGAAGTTCGTGTTGCCGGAGGCGATGACGCCGCGGATCCACGCGCGGTTGCCGGGATCGTTGAGGAAGCGCTTCACCTGCACGGGCACGGCCTTCTTCACCACGCCGCCGCCGTACGTGGGCACCATGACGATGTAGGGCGTGCGCACCTCGAGCGCCGGATCCGTGGCTCTGAGCGGAATGCGGCGCACGGCGATGCCGTCCTCCTCGAGGTGGCATCCGGCCACGAAGCGCGCCGTGTTCTCCGATACGGACGAGAAGTAGACCAGCGTGCCGAGCGGTTCGGCGGGGGAGTCCGCGGCTTCGCTCACGCCCGGACCGCCGCGGTCTGCTGGGCGTGCTGCCTGGCCAGCTCGCGGATCAGGTCGGGGCGGTAGCCGGTCCAGGAGGTGTCGGGGGCGATCACCACCGGGGCCTGCATGAATCCGGCCGCGCGCAGCTGCTCGAGGATCTCGGGATGCTGCTCCACGTCGACGGTCTCGAAGTCCAGCCCATGCTTGGTGAGCTGGCGCTTGGTGGCGTCGCACTGCGGGCAATGCGGCTTGGTGAAGACGGTGATGGTCATCGGTTTTCTTCCCTTGCGTGTCGTGATTCAAGACGTATCGAAGAGCTAGATTACATGCGTGTGATTCGTCGTCAAGAACACTAACTGTCGTGTCGCGCGGCGGCATGCGGCACTACATCTAGTGATTCCTTGCGATGATGCGGTTTGCGGGGCGCGTCGGCGCCGGCAATATGGCGATGGTCACATTACGCGGCCCGGCGCGTCGGCGGATCCGCCGGACCGGGTTGCGGGGCGCGGCCGCGTCGGCCTAGGGTGGCGACAAGCCGCAGTTCGCGGAAGCGACGATACGAGGAGACGCACATGACATTGCACCGCAGCATCGGCACGTTCGACACCACGGCCATCGGCATCGGCGAGATGGGTCTGACGATCGAGGGCTATCCGAGCCACGAGCAGGGGCTCCGGACCATCCATGCCGCACTCGACGCCGGCGCCCGCATGATCGACACCGCGTGGGCGTACTACGCCCCCGGCGAGGAGGAGCAGACCGGCGAGAAGCTCACGCGCGAGGCGCTGGAGACCTGGCACGGCCCGCGCGACGAGGTGCTGGTGGCCACCAAGGTGGGCCTCAGGCGCGCCTTCGACGAGGACGGCAGGCCGATCTGGCCGCGCGACGGCAAGCCCGAGCATCTCATCGCATACGGCAAGCAGTCGGCGCTCGCGCTCGGCGTGGACACGATCGATCTGCTCTACATGCACCGCCACGATCCCGAGGTGCCATACGGCGAATCCATTGAGGCGATCCGCGAGCTGCTGGATCAGGGCGTGGCCCGCTACGCCGGCGTCTCCAACGTGACGATCGAGCAGCTCGACATCGCGCGCGGCATCCTCGGCGACCGTCTGATCGCCGTGCAGAACCAGTTCTCGCCCGTGCATCTCGATACGCGCGACGTGCTCGACTACTGCGCCAGGCTTGGCCTTGCGTTCGTATGCTGGAGCCCGCTCGGCGGCTTCCGCCATCCGTACGACGAGCATCTGTTCGATCCGTTCCGCCGCGTGGCTGCGGCGCACGACGTGAGCTGGCAGCAGGTGACGCTGGCGTGGGAGCTGGCGCAGGGCGAGCACATGTTCGTGATCCCCGGTTGCCACCGTCCCGCCACCATCCTCGACTCGCTCAAGGCCGCCGATCTGGAGCTTGCGCCCGAGGAGCTGGCGCAGCTCGGCTGAGCGGCATCGCTCCGGCGGCGTGGCGCGTGCCGTCCCATGCCGCCGCGGCTATCGCAGAGCGCGCACCACGGCGGCCAGGCGCTCGGCTGCGGCGGCGAACTCGGCCGGCGTGGTGTACGCGTAGCTCAGACGCAGCGAATTGTCGCCCTCGAAGTCGTAGATGTCGCCGGGATTGAGCAGCACGCCCGCCTCCACGGCCTTGGCGAACAGGCGCCCCATCGGCATCGGGTCGTCGAACGTCAGCCAGACGTAGAAGCCGCCGGAGGGCACGTTCCAGCGCGCCACGCCGCCGAACAGCGTCTCCAGCGTCGCCAGCGCGGCGTCGCGACGCCGGCGCAGCTCCACGCGCAGTCCGCTCAGGAACCGGTCGTACATGCCCGATGCGAGGAACCGGGCGAACACCCATTGCGACAGCCGGCTCGCGCCGTAGTCCATCTGCATCTTCACGTCGGCCAGCCGGTGCACGATCGGCTCCGGCGCCACGATCCATCCGATGCGCAGCCCCGGCGCCAGCGCCTTCGATGCGCTGCCGAGATAGATCACCATGCCGGTCTCGTCCATGGACTTCAGCGGCGCCGGGGCGTCCCCGCCGTCGAAGACGAGGTCCTGATACGCGCCGTCCTCGATGATCGGCAGACGGTCGGCCACGCAGCGCGCCATGAGCTCGCGCCGCCGCTCCTCGTCCATGGTGATGCCGGTGGGATTGTGGTTCGTGGGGATCGTGTACAGCACGGCACCGCCGCCGCGCCCCGCCGCGCCGATGTGCGCCGGTCCGCGTCCGCCCCGTCCCGCCGCGCCGTCGTTCGCCGCGACGACCGCCTCGTGCAGCGCGTCCGCGTCGATGCCGCGCCCGTCCATGCGCACGCCCTGCAGATGCATGCCCGCCGACTGGAACACCTGCAGCGACTTGATGTAGCTCGGCGCCTCGGCGAACACGGTCGATCCGGCGCTCAGCAGGCTCACCGAGATGATCTGCAGCGCCTGCAGCGCGCCGGACGTCACGAGCACCTGCCCGGGGTTCGTCTCCACGCCCAGTTTGCGCATGTGCGCGGCGATCGCCTCGCGCAGTTCGGGCACGCCCTCCGGCTCCGGGTAGCCCATCGACGTGATCTCGTCCGCCGCCTGCGTGAGCACGGCGTGCCACATGTCCTTCGGAAAGAGCCGCGGGTCGAGCTCGCCGGTGCCGAGACGTGCCATCGACGGGTCGAACTCCAGACGGTTGATCGCCTGGATCGTGTCGTTGTTCGCCTTGAAGAATCCCGAGGACACGTAGTCGGCCCAGTCGGGGGAGCCGTGCAGCATCAGCGACCACGTGTTGCTGGCGATGCGCGTGCCGGCGCCGTGCAGGCCTTCGACGATGCCGTAGTCGGTCAGCTCGTTCACGGCGGCGATGATCGTGGACCGGTTCACGCCGAATCCTTCGGCCAGCGCGCGCTGCGACGGCAGACGCGAGCCGATGGGCCATGCGCCGCCGGAGACCTGACGGCACACGTACTGCACGATCTGCTCGGTGAGCGGGACGTCGGACGTCCTGTCCGGTTTCCAGTCGATGGCGATGGGTGCCGGTCGTGCCATGGGCGTTCCTTTCCGGGGGATGGGAGATCCTTCGGCTCACTTCGTTCGCTCAGGATGACGATAGGGGACATTCGCTCAGGATGACGATAAGGGGCATTCGCTCGGGATGACGGGAATGGACGTCGTTCTCCCTCCCCCCCCGGTCATGCCGAGCGGAAGCGCCGACCCTCCTCCGGTCATGCTGAGCGGAGGCGTCAGCCGGAGTCGAAGCATCCCCTTTCGTGCGAACATGGCGCATTTGGCTGAGTGAATGCGCTCCATTTTGGCTGGTTGCCGATAGATATTGTACCCCTACAATAAGTGCCCGGACATGGAAAATCATTGCGATCACAATGCAATGCAGCCGAGCGGCATCATCGCCGCAATGCAATTTGGCTGGGTGAATCAACCCCACCAAACATGACTTGGCTGACCCGGCGGATGCCGGGGGAGAAGAGGAGACGGTACTCATGGGATTCTATCTGCAGGGGCTCACGGTCGGGCTGGCGTACATCGCGCCGATCGGCATGCAGAATCTGTTCGTCATCAACTCGGCGCTGACCAAGACGCGCCGCCGCGCGCTGCTGACCGCGCTCATCGTCATCGTGTTCGACGTGGCGCTCTCGCTGTCCTGCTTCTTCGGCGTCGGCACGCTCATGCAGCGCTACGAGTGGCTGCAGCTGGGCGTGCTGGCCGTGGGCGGCCTGGTGGTGATCCGCATCGGCACCGGGCTGCTGCGCGCCAAGCCGGAACCGGCGGCGCCCGCCGACGGCGGCGACGGACGCGGCACGGCGGTCGGCACGCACGCCGACGGCCTCGGCCGCACCATCTCCACGGCATGCGTGGTCACGTGGTGCAACCCCCAGGCCATCATCGACGGCACGCTCATGCTCGGCGCGTTCAGTGCCACGCTCACCGCGTCGCAGTCCACGCCGTTCATCACCGGCGTGGAGACCGCGTCCGTCAGCTGGTTCATCGGCATCACGCTGCTCATCTCCGCGTTCCGCGACCGCTTCAGCCCGAAGGTCGTCACCGTGCTCAACAAGGTGTGCGGCGCGGTCATCGTGCTCTACGGACTCAAGCTCCTCGCCGAGTTCGCCATGACGGTCATGGCCTGACGCCCGGCGTGCGCGGGCCGGCTGCCGGGCCCCTCGGCTAGACTGGCCTATTGCTATGACTTCGACATGTGAGACCAAACCCCCGACTCTCCCGGACTTCGCGGACGCTCCGGCCGTCCGCACCCGCCGCAAGCCCGAGGTGCTCGCCCCCGCGGGCAACCTCAGGGGCCTGAAGACCGCCGTGGACTACGGCGCCGACGCCGTCTACTGCGGCGGCAAGGCGTTCGGCATGAGGAGTGCGCCGAGGAACCTCAGCCTCGAGGACTTCGAGGACGGCGCCCGCTACGCCCACGAGCGCGGCGCGCGCGTCTACGTGACGCTCAACGTGCTGCCGCGCAACGCCGAGGTGGAGGCGATGCGCGACTACATCGGCCAGCTCAGGGACACCGGCATCGACGCGATGATCGTCACCGACATCGGCGTGATGATGATGGCGCACCGGATCGCGCCGGACATCGAGCTGCACGTGTCCACGCAGGCCGGCGTCACCAACTACGGCGCCGCGCAGGCCCTGTACGAGTTCGGCGCCCGCCGCGTGGTGCTGGCGCGCGAGATGGACCTGCAGGCCGTGCGCGACATCCGCGCCCGCATCCCCGACGACATGGACATCGAGTGCTTCGTGCACGGCGCGATGTGCATGGCGTTCTCCGGCCGCTGCCTGTTCTCCAACTATCTGACCGGCCGCGACGGCAACCACGGCGAATGCGCGCAGCCCTGCCGCTGGAAGTATTCGATCGTCGAGCAGAAGCGTCCCGGCCAGTATTATCCGATCGAACAGACCGAGGAGGGCGCGTACCTGTTCAACTCGCAGGACATGTGCATGCTCGACCACATCGACGATCTCATCGATTCGGGCGCCACGAGCCTCAAGATCGAGGGCCGCTCCAAGTCCGCCTACTACATCGCCGCCATGACCAACGCGTACAAGACCGCGGTGAACGCCTACATGACGCAGCGCGGCTTCGAGGCCGCGGACGGCACGGTGCTCCGGCCGTTCCGCGACCTGGTGATCCGCGAGGGCGACCCCGACTTCGCCGCAAGCCTCGACGCGGCCCCGGACGCGATCGAACGGGACGCCGACAAGGCGTTCGCCGGCGTTCCCGGCGGCGACGTGGGCCTCGAGTTCGGCGCCGGCGCGGGCGACGCGGACCCCGCCGAGTCCGGCGCGGCCTCGGAGACCGTGGACGCGGCGGCCCGCTCGGCCGGCGGCACCGAGCTCGACGAGCTGAGCTACAAGGCCCGCAGCGCCCGCCGCAAGTCGAACACGCGCGAGGAGGTGCTGCCTGAAGGCTGGCATCATGCGCGCGTGCGCCCCGCGCCCCGCGTGGAGCTGCCGGACTGGCTGCTCGAGGAGCCGGACAAGGTGGCCCACCGCGACTACTCCACCGGCTTCTACTACCCCGAGCACAAGGTCACGCAGAACACCGACCGCTCGGCGTACTTCCGCGCATGGCTCGTGGTGGGCGAGGTGCTGTCCTGGAGCCCGGACGAGGGCGGCCGCGTGACGATCATGAGCCGCAACAAGATCGAGCCCGGCCAGCTCGTGGAGTTCCTGCTGCCCGGCGAGGCGCCGCTCGCCTACACCGTGCCCGCGGACGGCCTGCGCGACGCCGACGGCAACTGGGTGCCGGCCATCAACAACCCCGCGCACGTGTTCTCGCTGCCCTGCCCGCATCGCGTGCCGGTGAACGCCGCCATCCGCTCGCGCACGAAGAATCCCACGCTCAAGGCCGAATGACGTTCATCGACGCATTGTCCACGAAGGAGACATCCATGACCGAATACGACGACGCCATCGTCGACTCCAACGCGATCAGCTCCACCGACCGCGACGGACGCCCCATCCCGGTGACCATCCCGATCGCGCTCGCCCCCGGCGTCACCGTGGTCTACACCACGCGCCTCGGCGGCCTGAGCACCGGCGACTTCGGCAACCTCAACCTCGGCGGCAAGTCCGGCGACGACCCCGAGGCCGTGGCATCGAACCGCGAGGCGCTCGCCCGCGCCGTGGGCGCCGGCCTGAGCCTGGTGAGCCAGGTGCACTCCGGCACGGCCGTGGACGTGGACACCATGTACCACATCAACACGTCGTACGGCTTCGACGTCTCCGGCACGCGCGGCGCGGGGGAGGACGGCGAATCCGGCGAGGCTGCCGAATCCGATGGTCTCGCATCCGTCACCGTGGTCGAGGCCGACGGTCAGGTGAGCTCGCAGCCGGGTATCGCGCTGGGCATGTTCGCCGCCGACTGCCTGCCGGTGCTCATGGCCGATCCCGAAGCCGGCGTGATCGGCGCCGCGCACTGCGGCCGCCGGGGACTCGAGCGCGGCGTGATCGGCGCCACCGTGGACCTCATGAAGCTCAAGGGCGCCGACCCGTCGCGCATCGTCGCCACGCTGGGACCGCGCATCTGCGGCGACTGCTACGAGGTGGGCGACGAGATCGCCGAATCGTTCCAGCGCCGGTTCCCCCTGACCCGCACGACCACCCGCTTCGGCGGCGCCGGCATCGACATCGCCGAGGCCGCGATGATCGACCTCGCCTTCGCCGGCGTGCATCAGATCGTCGACTCGATGCCGCGCGTCCACGCGGCCACCGAGTATCTGGAGGAGGACGCGGAGCTCGCCGAGCTGTGCCGCACCGACGGCGAGGGCCCGCAGCTGCGCGAACGCCTCGGCGCGATCCAGCACAGCATGTGCACGCTGGAGAACCCGCTGTGGTTCTCGCACCGCCGCGCCGCGCTCGCCGGCAAGGAGCGCGAGGGCCGCATGCTCGCGCTCGTGGTGCGCGGGTGACGGCCGGAGGCGTTACGGTGGTGACCATGACTGACAACGAAACCCCCGCGCCCCGCGGCGCCGCGTCCGTGCCGGTGGTGGCGGTGGTGCTGGCCGCCGGCTTCGGCACCCGCTTCGACCCGAACAACCCCAAGCAGCTCGTGTCCGTGGGGGACCGGCCCATCGTCGCGTGGTCCATCGAGGCGTTCGAATCCGATCCCCGCGTCACCGACATCGTCGTCGTGGTGAACCCGCGCGTGCGCGAGGCCGTCGAGACGCTCGTCGAGGAGGCCGGATACCCCAAGGTCCGTCTGATCATCGACGGCGGCGCCGAACGCGTGGACAGCACGATGGCCTCGCTCGACGCCCTCGAGGCCGCCGGCATCCCCGCGGATGCCAAGGTGCTCATCCACGACGCGGTACGCCCGTTCGTGGAGCGCTCCTCCATCGACGGCTGCATCGACGCGCTGGACGAGTACCGCGCCGCCACCGTGGCCGTGGCCTCCACGGACACCGTGCTGCTCACGCGCGATCTGGGCGACCGCAAGGTGATCGCGCGCGTGCCCGACCGTCCGGACACGTTCCGCGCGCAGACCCCGCAGGCCTTCCGCTTCTCCACGATCCGCGACGCGTACGCCAAGGCGTCCGCGGACCCGGACTTCCACCCCACGGACGACACGCGCGTGGTGGTCGACTACCTGCCGGACGTGCCGGTGGCGATCGTGGCCGGCAGCGAGACCAACCTCAAGGTGACCACGCTGGCCGACATCCCCATCGCCGAGCGCATCGCGCAGGATCTCGCCAAGGAGCGCGCGCGGGCGCGCATGCACGAGGTGCTCTCCGGGGCGGCGGCCCGCATGCGCCGCTGAGCCGGGGCCGGCCTGCCCGGCGGATACACTGGGAGGCATGGAACGGTTCAATGTGGTGGTGTGCGGATTCGACCGGTACGACGGCGTCGAGGTGAATCCGGCGCTCGAGGTGCCGCGCGCCCTCGCCGAACGGGGGCTGGGCGCGCCCGTCGACGCCGACGATCCGCTCGCCGACGCGGAGGTGTCGATCAGCGCCGTGCCGATCCCCGTGAGCTTCACCAAGTCGTGGCCGGCGCTGCTCGCCGCGATCGAGGCGTCCCGCCCGCAGATCGTCGTCGCCATGGGCCTCAAGCGCGCGGCGCGCGGCATCGCGCTCGAGCGCTGCGCCACCAACCGCGTCGGCGACGACCGTCCGGACGCGGACAACATGATCCCCCGGCACGAGGTGATCAACCCGGACGGCCCGGCGGCCTACTGGACCAGGCTGCCGCTGCGCGCCATCCTCGCCGACTTCACCGAGGGAGGCATCCCCGCCACGCTCAGCTCGGACGCGGGCACGTTCGTGTGCAATTCGCTGTTCTACCAGCTGCTCGACTGGTCGGTGCGCCAGGAGCGTGTGATCGCGGGATTCGTGAGTCTGCCGCCGGTCAACGAATCCGGCGACCGCTCCATGCCGGGACTGTCCCTGGAGGAGCAGATCAGGGCCGGACGCGCGGTGGTGCGCGAGGCCGTGCGCTACTGGCGCGAGCCCTCCAGCGCGGACATCCTCATCGCCTGAGACGCCCGTCCGCGCGCCCGTTCCCGCGCCCGGCGCGGGGCACGTCGAACGACATGTGTCCAAGCCGTGAGTCTCGGGGTTTCCCGGCGGTTTTTCGCCGTGTCATGCGCTACAGTTCTGTCAGACCGTTGGGGTTTCGAGCGCAAGGAGCAAGGTAATGGCGGAGCAGTTCTCGGTGGTGTTGCGAGGGTACGACAAGGAGCAGGTCGACGCGGCGATGGCCGAATCGCGCGAGAACCTCGCCCGCGTGCGCGAGCAGATCCGTTCCTACGACGAACGCATCCTGAAGCTGGAGGCCGAGCTGCAGGAGGAGCGCGCCCGCAAGGCGCCGCAGTCCAAGGACTCCTTCGCGTCTCTGGGCGCCAACGCGCAGCAGCTGCTGGCCTCCGCCGAGCAGACCAGCACCGAGCTGCTCGCCCGCGCCAAGCAGGACGCCGCCGCCACGCGCGCCACCGCGGCCAAGCAGGCCGAGACCACCACGAACAACGCGAAGCTCGAGGCGGACCGCATCATCGGCGAGGCCAACGCCAAGGCCGCGTCCATCATCGGCAACGCCGAGACCGTCGCCAAGACCACCACCACCGCGGCGCAGCAGAAGGCCGACCAGCTCAAGGCGCAGACCGCCAAGCAGACGTCCGAGCAGCGCCAGGCCGTGGACCTCGAGCTGCAGAACTCCCGCGAGGAGCACGACAAGCGCCTCGCCGCCGAGCGTTCCGCGCAGGAGCACGAGCTCGCCGATCTGAAGGCCGAGACGACGCGTCAGGTCACCGAGCAGCGCGCCGCCGCGGACGCCGAGCTGGCCAAGCGCCGCAGCGACGCCAACGACCAGATCCAGCAGGCCATCGCGGAGGCGAACAAGAAGCTCGCCGACGTGCGCGACCAGGCGTCCAAGCTGCTGAGCGAGGCGAACCGCAAGGCCGGCGACATCACCGAGGCCGCACGCGCCAAGGCACGCCAGATCACCGACGCCGCCGAGGTGAGCCGCGCCGACACCATGAGCAAGGTGGCCGCCGAGGTGGAGCAGATCCGCAAGGACATCGCCGCCCAGCAGGACGAGGCCACCGCCAAGGTCAACGAGCTGCTCAAGGCGCTCGAGGAGCGCCGCAAGGCTACGCAGCAGGAGTCCGAGCAGCTGCTCGGCCAGGCGCGCGCCACCCGCGACGAGGCCGACGAGTACGCCGCGTCCAAGCGTCAGGAGGCCGACGCCCAGGCCGCGCAGATCGTCAAGCAGGCCGGACTCGACGCCGACGCGCAGATCCAGTCCCGCCGCGATGCCGCCAAGGCGGAGATCGAGGGCCTGCAGCAGCAGATCGCACAGCTGCAGCAGCGCGAGTCGGCCATCACCGCGCGCGTGTCCGAGCTGCGCGCCATCTTCGCCAAGTCGTTCGGCTCGCTCGCCGGATTCGGCGATCCGACGGCCGCTCCCGAGGAGCCGCAGCCGTCCGACGCCGCCGCGGACCGTTCCGCCGGCGCTCCGGACGTGCCGGTGAACGCCCCGGTGCCCGCCGCCGATGCGGACTCCGACTCTGCCGCGGAATCCGCCGCCGATGGCGATGCCGATTCCGAAGCCGAGGACCGTGCCGAGGGCGACGGACAGCAGGCCGCCTGACCCGACCCCGCATCCGGACCGCCGAATCGCGTCCCGCTTTCCCGCGTCGCACGCGGCGCTCGGCGGACTCGAGTACACTGGATGCCGTTGTTTTGCGCGCACCATGGCCACACGCCGTGGTGCGCGCCTGCATGTCACGATACGCAGGATCCATAAGATCCACCAAGGAGGATTCATGGCCGCCGAACCGCTGAGCCAGGATACGCTGAACACGCTGCGCGAACACTTCGCTGGCAGCGACACCAACCGTCTGATGATGAACGCCGTCACCGCCGCGGGCATCAACCAGGTCGCCAAGAACTACGACCGCGCCCGTCTGCTGCAGCGCCGCTTCTCCGTGACCGTCGACAACGGCGAGGTCACCGCGCAGAACCGCTCCGGCCGCTGCTGGCTGTTCAGCTCCCTGAACGTGGCCCGCTTCGTCGCCAAGCGCAACCTGGGCCTCAAGGAGTTCGAGTTCTCGCAGAACTACGCGATGTACTACGACAAGCTCGAGCGCCTCAACTACTTCCTGCAGGACGTGGCCGAGCTGGTGCGCGCCGGCGAGCCGAACGACTCCCGCCTCATCCAGCACCTGCTGTCGGACGTGATGGGCGACGGCGGCCAGTGGACCATGGCCATGAACGTGTACAAGAAGTACGGCGCCGTGCCGAAGGACCTCTTCCCGGAGACCGCGTCCTCCGGCAACACCGGCGAGATGAACGTGCAGCTGCGCCGCCTGCTGCACACCGCCGTGGCGCACATGTACGCCGACCAGTCCGCGATCGACGACATCGTGGCGAAGACCCGCGAGGCCGGCCACCGCATCCTCACCATCCACCTCGGCGAGCCGCCGGTCAGCTTCGACTGGGAGTGGACGGACAAGGACGGCGAGTTCCACCGCGACGGCGAGATCACGCCGCAGCAGTTCTGGGCCAAGTACGTGGGCGACGCCGATCTGGAGAGCTACGTGTGCCTCGTGGACGATCCGCGCAAGGAGCATCCGAAGGGCAGGAAGATCGCGATCGAGCACTTGGGCAACGTGGCCGGCGGCGACCCGACCGAGTACCTCAACGTGCCGGTGCAGTTCATGAAGGACTGCGTGCGCGACATCCTCTCCGAGCAGGGCATCCCGGTGTGGTTCGGCGCCGACTGCCACCCGATGATGGACCGCGAGTCCGGCGCGTGGGCGACCGACCTGTTCGAGTACGGCCGCGTGTACGACGTGGACTTCGATCTCGACAAGGAGGAGCGCGTGCGCTTCGCCGACTCCGCGATGAACCACGCGATGGCGTTCGTGGGCGTCGACGTGGCCGATGACGGCAAGACCACCCGTCGCTGGCGCGTGGAGAACTCCTGGGGTTCCAAGATCGCCGACAAGGGCTACTTCACCATGTCCGACGACTGGTTCTCCGAGTACGTCTACGAGGTGGCCGTCCCGAAGGCCATGCTCCCCGCCGAGTACCAGGCCGCCCTCGCCGAGCCCGCCATCAGCCTGCCGGCGTGGGATCCGATGGGCGCATTGGCCAAGTAGCGCCCGCAGGGCGCGTCGGCCAATACGCGAGAAGGCGGAAACGGAAAACGGTCCTGTGGACCGTTTTCCCGCCTTCCCGGCCGACAGGCCGGTTCTGGATAGGGAGCGCCCCTGAGGCGACGGGCCGTGACGCGGATAGCCCTGTGGGCTGTCCGTAGGCCCGGCGGGTGGCCGACAGGCCGCCCGGTACGCCGAAGGCAACGTTGAGTCTCGCCCCCTCAGGG
>NZ_JAAIIH010000029.1 GCF_012932365.1 Bifidobacterium moraviense | reverse complement strand
AATTGCGGCGGCGTGCTACTCTCCCACACCCTATCGAGTGCAGTACCATCGCCGTGCCAGGCCTTAGCTTCCGGGTTCGGAAAGGGACCGGGCGTCTCACCTGGGCCATGACCACCGCAAAATCTTCAACTATCAACGGCCCCACCCCAAAAAAGCGGGACCGGCCAAGGATCGTGACGATCCGGGAACCGGACAATGGACGCAAACAATCCCGCAATTCGTTTCGTGACCGGACCAGCACTCCGTGCCATCCAATCCATCGCAGAAGAAAGACGCAGGCACCCACCCCACCAGGAGGTGGAATCGGATTGCCTCTCCCCCGTTAGTACCGGTCAGCTCCACCCCTCGCGGGGCTTCCACGTCCGGCCTATCAACCACGTGTTCTACATGGAGGGTACAGGGATTCAAGATCCCACGGAATCCTAATCTTGGAGAAGGCTTCCCGCTTAGATGCTTTCAGCGGTTATCCCTTCCGAACGTAGCCAACCGGCCGTGCCACTGGCGTGACAACCGGCATACCAGAGGTTCGTCCACCCAGGTCCTCTCGTACTATGGGCAGGACTCCTCAAGATTCCAACGAGCGCAGAGGATAGAGACCAAACTGTCTCACGACGTTCTGAACCCAGCTCGCGTGCCGCTTTAATCGGCGAACAGCCGAACCCTTGGGACCTGCTCCAGCCCCAGGATGCGACGAGCCGACATCGAGGTGCCAAACCATCCCGTCGATATGGACTCTTGGGAATGATCAGCCTGTTATCCCCGGGGTACCTTTTATCCGTTGAGCGATGCCGCGTCCGTACGCCGGCACCGGATCACTATTTCCGACTTTCGTCCCTGCTCGACCCGTCAGTCTCACAGTCAAGCTCCCTTGTGCAATTACACTCAACACCCGATTGCCAACCGGGCTGAGGGAACCTTTGAGCGCCTCCGTTACTCTTTGGGAGGCAACCGCCCCAGTTAAACTACCCGCCAGGCACTGTCCCTGACGAGGATCACTCGTCGAGGTTAGACGCCAGATGAAGACAGAGCGGTATTTCAACGACGGCTCCACACGAGCTGGCGCCCATGCTTCGAAGCCTCCCGCCTATGCTACACAGTCCACACCTAACGACAATACCAAGGTATAGTAAAGGTCCCGGGGTCTTTTCGTCCTTCTGCGCTTAACGAGCATCTTTACTCGTACTGCAATTTCGCCGAGCTCCTGGTCGAGACAGTGGGGAAGTCGTTACGCCATTCGTGCAGGTCGGAACTTACCCGACAAGGAATTTCGCTACCTTAGGATGGTTATAGTTACCACCGCCGTTTACCGGGGCTTGAATTCACCGCTTCACCCGAAGGCTGACGGATCCTCTTAACCTTCCGGCACCGGGCAGGCGTCAGAGCGTATACAGCGGCTTGCGCCTTCGCACGCTCCTGTGTTTTTGGTAAACAGTCGCTACCCCCTAGCCTGTGCCACCCCCAACAGCTCGGGAAGCAAGTTCCGTCACCGCCGGGGGTCTCCCTTAAACCGAAGGAACGGGAGCAATTTGCCGAGTTCCTTGACCAGGATTCGCTCGATCGCTTCGGTATACTCTACCTGACCACCAGTGTCGGTTTAGGGTACGGGCGGCGAACACTCTCACGCCGAAGCTTTTCTCGACAGCATGGGATCACCGGATTCGGGACAAAAGCCCCCCATCATCACGCCTCACCTCAACGCCTCCCGGATTTGCCTGGGAGACAGGCCACACGCTTGACCACGGAAAACCACCTCCGCGGCCGGCTACCCTTCTGCGTCACTCCTGCGCTAACCTACCGGGGCTACAGTCCCAACGCAACACCCATCACCAACCCGAAGGAAGGATCAGGACGAAACGGAGGTTAGTACTCACCCTTTCGGTTCTGACGATTGAACGCCGGTACGGGAATATCGACCCGTTCATCCATTCGACTACGCCTGTCGGCCTCGCCTTAGGACCCGACTCACCCAGGGACGACGAACGTGGCCCTGGAACCCTTGGTCATCCAGCGGCGGGGATTGTCACCCCGCTCTCGCTACTCATGTCTGCATTCTCACTCCCGCACAGTCCACGGCCGGCTTACGCCGCCGCTTCACCCCGTACGGGACGCTCTCCTACCCAACAGCCAAAAGACTGCTGCCGCGTCTTCGGTGGCGTGCTTGAGCCCCGCTACATTGTCGGCGCAGGACCACTAGACCAGTGAGCTGTTACGCACTCTTTCAAGGATGGCTGCTTCTGAGCCAACCTCCTGGCTGTCTATGCGACCCCACATCCTTTCCCACTTAGCACGCGCTTCGGGACCTTAGACGACGATCTGGGCTGTTTCCCTTTCGACAACGAAGCTTATCCCCCGCTGACTCACTGCCGGGATACACATCACGGGTATTCGGAGTTTGGCTGCTGTCGGTACCCAATACGGGCCCTCAAGCATCCAGTAGCTCTACCCCCCGGATGAAATCACCCGACGCTGCACCTAAATGCATTTCGGAGAGAACCAGCTATCACGGAATTTGATTGGCCTTTCACCCCTAACCCCAAGTCATCCCCCCGGTTTTCAACCCAGGTGGGTGCGGTCCTCCACGCGGTCTTACCCGCGCTTCAACCTGCTCAGGGCTAGATCATCCCGCTTCGGGTCCAGGGCACGCGACTCAAACGCCTTTTGAGACTCGCCTTCGCTACGCATACACCACACGGCTTATGCTCGCCACGCACCACTGACTCGCAGACTCATTTTTCGATAGGCACGCCGTCACCCCTAAAGGCTCCGACGGTTTGTAGGCGCACGGTTTCAGGAACTCTTTCACTCCCCTCCCGGGGTGCTTTTCACCTTTCCCTCACGGTACTAGTACGCTATCGGTCAGACAGGAATATTTAGGCTTACCCGACGGTCCGGGCTGATTCACACGGGATTCCACGAGGCCCGCGCTACTTGGGAGAAACGACCGGCAGGCATCGCGAGACCAGGTACGGGGCCATCACCCTCTACGGCCGGGAATTCAATCCCGTTCCCCTATCACGACGCTTTGTCACTGCCGCCGGCCCCGTCGGAGGCCGGACACGCATTCCCACAACACCCCACGCGCAACCCCCGACGGGTATCACACGCGCAAGGTTTGGCCTGATCCGCTTTCGCTCGCCACTACTCACGGAATATCCTTTCCTGCAGGTACTGAGATGTTTCACTTCCCTGCGTACCCCCCGCATCAGCGGTGCCAGCCCATGACGGCTGGCGGGTTTCCCCATTCGGAAATCCTCGGATCAAAGCCCTGTCGGCGGCTCCCCGAGGCCTATCGCGGCCCCACACGTCCTTCATCGGTCCTGTCTGCCAAGGCATCCACCATACGCCCTTGCAAGCAACCCGACCCGAACGGATCGGACGCCCGCATCAACTTCCAGCGAAAACCAGACGACACATCATCACACTAGAACGATCACAAAACGATCAACAGGAACAATCCCCGAAGGGACCGTCCCTCTACGAAATCAACAGCAGAACACGCACCCGCACGGAGCGCATGCCCTGCTCGCGTCCACTATCCAGTTCTCAAACCACCACGCACCCCACCACCAGGCCACGCAGTACGAACACCACGCGCCGGCCATGGGAACGACCCGGCAACCACCCGCGCCAAAAGACACGGACGTGGCGGTCCGGGAACCCAAAAGCATGCCCATACCACCAGACAAGCCGCCCACATGATCTCTTCCACACCAGCACTCCCACGCGACCCCCGGACGATCCGGGACGCGGGGACACACACCGGATGCCAGACAGCATCCTGAATTCTCCGTAGAAAGGAGGTGATCCAGCCGCACCTTCCGGTACGGCTACCTTGTTACGACTTAGTCCCAATCACGAGTCTCACCTTAGACGGCTCCCTCCCAAAGGGTTGGGCCACCGGCTTCGGGTGCTACCCACTTTCATGACTTGACGGGCGGTGTGTACAAGGCCCGGGAACGCATTCACCGCGGCGTTGCTGATCCGCGATTACTAGCGACTCCGCCTTCACGGAGCCGAGTTGCAGGCTCCGATCCGAACTGAGACCGGTTTTCAGGGATTCGCTCCATGTCGCCATGTCGCATCCCGCTGTACCGGCCATTGTAGCATGCGTGAAGCCCTGGACGTAAGGGGCATGATGATCTGACGTCATCCCCACCTTCCTCCGAGTTAACCCCGGCGGTCCCCCGTGAGTTCCCACCATGACGTGCTGGCAACACGGGGCGAGGGTTGCGCTCGTTGCGGGACTTAACCCAACATCTCACGACACGAGCTGACGACGACCATGCACCACCTGTGAACCCGCCCCGAAGGGAGACCCCATCTCTGGGGCTGTCGGGAACATGTCAAGCCCAGGTAAGGTTCTTCGCGTTGCATCGAATTAATCCGCATGCTCCGCCGCTTGTGCGGGCCCCCGTCAATTTCTTTGAGTTTTAGCCTTGCGGCCGTACTCCCCAGGCGGGACGCTTAACGCGTTAGCTCCGACACGGAACCCGTGGAATGGGCCCCACATCCAGCGTCCACCGTTTACGGCGTGGACTACCAGGGTATCTAATCCTGTTCGCTCCCCACGCTTTCGCTCCTCAGCGTCAGTAACGGCCCAGAGACCTGCCTTCGCCATTGGTGTTCTTCCCGATATCTACACATTCCACCGTTACACCGGGAATTCCAGTCTCCCCTACCGCACTCCAGCCCGCCCGTACCCGGCGCAGATCCACCGTTAAGCGATGGACTTTCACACCAGACGCGACGAACCGCCTACGAGCTCTTTACGCCCAATAAATCCGGATAACGCTTGCACCCTACGTATTACCGCGGCTGCTGGCACGTAGTTAGCCGGTGCTTATTCAACGGGTAAACTCACTCTCGCTTGCTCCCCGATAAAAGCGGTTTACAACCCGAAGGCCTCCATCCCGCACGCGGCGTCGCTGCATCAGGCTTGCGCCCATTGTGCAATATTCCCCACTGCTGCCTCCCGTAGGAGTCTGGGCCGTATCTCAGTCCCAATGTGGCCGGTCGCCCTCTCAGGCCGGCTACCCGTCGAAGCCTTGGTGGGCCTTCACCCCACCAACAAGCTGATAGGACGCGACCCCATCCCATACCGATGAAATCTTTCCCGCGATCCCATGCGGTCACGCGGAACATCCGGCATTACCACCCGTTTCCAGGAGCTATTCCGGTGTATGGGGCAGGTTGGTCACGCATTACTCACCCGTTCGCCACTCTCACCCGCAAGCAAAGCCTGCAGGATCCCGTTCGACTTGCATGTGTTAAGCACGCCGCCAGCGTTCATCCTGAGCCAGAATCGAACCCTCCACAAAAAAACTTGCAAAGACATCCGAATAGATGACTCTTCAAACTAATTGACGAGACGTCCTATAAGGAAGGACGTCCACACAAAAACCTCACTCCCCGTTAGGCCCTCCCGGGCACCCCAGGC
>NZ_JAAIIH010000028.1 GCF_012932365.1 Bifidobacterium moraviense | reverse complement strand
TCCCGCGTCCCCGTACGCCCGCCTGTTCGCCCTCCCCGGCGCCAAGGCGTTCTGCGTCTCTGCCGCCGTGGCCCGCCTGCCCATCTCCATGATGAGTCTGGGCATCGTGCTGGCGCTGAACCACCTGTACGACAACTGGACCGTGGCCGGCACCATGAGCGCCACGTACATCTTCTGCGCCGCCATCGTCACGCCGTTCTACGCGCGCCTGTTCGACCGCCTCGGTCAGCGGCGCGTGGGCGTGGTGGCGCTCGCCGTGCAGACGGTGGTGATGCTGGGGCTCGGCGTGGGCGCGGCCATGCGCATCCCCATCCCCGCGCTGTTCGCGCTGGCCATCGCGGCGGGCCTCTCGCAGTTCTCGTTCGGCGCGCTCGTGCGCACCCGCTGGGCGTACGCGCTGCGCGGGCACGAGGACGAGGATTCGCTGCTCAACACGGCGTACGCGCTGGAGTCGGCCATCGACGAGATCGTGTTCATCGTCGGCCCCATTCTGGCGGCGTTCCTGGCCACGTCGGTCAACCCGGTCTCGCAGCTGTTCGTGCCGGTGGTCGCGGCGGCCTCGGGCGGCACGGTGTTCTTCTCGCTCAAGGCCACCCAGCCTCCGGTGCTGGTGCCCGTGGACGTACCCGCCGCGTCCGTACCCACCGACTCGGCGTCCGCTTCCCCGGCGTCCTCCCCGGAATCCGCCGCCGTTCCCGCCGGCGTCCTCCGCCGTGCCACCCGCTTCCGTCTCACGTCCCGCCTCGCATCCCGCGCCTCCGCCTCCGCATCCCGCGCCGGCGCCGGCATCCCCGCCGCCCCCCGCCCCCGTAGCGCCCTGCTCTACCCGGGCGTGTGGATCGTGGTGCTGGTGTTCGTGGTGTTCAACATGAGCTTCACCGCGTTCGACGTCTCGGTCACGGCCAGCATGAAGGCGATGGGCGTGGAGCAGTTCGTGGGCCTGCAGCTCGCCATGTTCGCGGTCGGGTCGTGCATCGGCGCCATCGTGTTCGGCTCGGTGAGCTTCCCCGGCTCGCACTGGCGGCTCATGGTGCTGTTCCTGGGCCTGCTGACGGTGGGGTTCGTCTCGTTCCGTCTCGCGATGCACCATCTGGTGCTGCTGGGCGCGCTGGAGGTGGTGGCCGGACTGGTGGTCTCGCCGATGTTCGCCACCGGCAACCTGATCGTCAAGGAGAGCGTGCCGGCGCGCTCGCTCACGGAGGGACTCGCGTGGGTGACCACCGGCGGTTCCGTGGGCGCGTCGCTCGGCTCCTCGGTGGCCGGCGTGGTGCTGGACGCGGGCGGTCCGGAGCTGGGCCTCATGATGCCGTTCCTGTTCACCGCGTGCGCCGTGCCGCTCGCCCTGCTCGGATGGGTGCTGAACCGCCGACGCCTGCGCGCGGCCGCGTGACCGAGCGCTCGCGTAACTGAGTGGTCGCGTGGCCGAGCGGTCGCGTGGCCGAGCGGTCGCGTGGCCTGACGATCGCGTGGCCGGGCAGTGTGCTGCCGAGGTGCGATCGCATGGCCAAGCGGTCGCATGACCAGACAGTGCTACCGCGATCGCAGATACTTGCCGAGATGCGTCGTGCGACGCGGTCCGCCCGTCCCCTGTCCGCCATGCGACGCCCTGACCACGCTGTGGAATCCCCGGAACCGTGCGCCCAAGCCGTTTTCCAGTGCTCCGTATGTCTCGGGGGGGGGTATGCGTTGAAGCAGATCTGCTTTGGGTCGGGCCAGCGTGGGACCGTTCCTTCCGTGCGTTGACGGATGGGGTAGATGTGTCGTTCGTGATGCCGGAGGCCAGTGTGGGTCCCTCTGCCGGGCGGTGTGGTTGTGCTTGGCGGGGGTGTGGAGAGGCTGAGCGAGAAGGAGCTTGCCATGAACGGGAACGGAAGACACAGGGCGGAACGGGGCGCGCCGGCGCGCAGCGTATGGCGCGTGCTGATGGGTATGCTGCTGGCCGTGGCCACGCTGATGGCGATGGTGCTGCCGATGGGCGTCGTCTACGCGGCGAACAGTGCCGACGCCGACGAGGTCACGGCGATCTGGCCCAAGGGCGTGACCGATCAGGACGTGAAGGACTACATCTACGCGAACTTCTCCAACGATCAGTTCGCTCCCGCGGTGTGGAAGGCGATCTCCACGTCCGGGCAAGACTTCACTGAGCTATATGAAGATGACGATCAAAATTTGGTTCGCCTCGATACTGCGGAGGACGTAGTTGGTTATTATGAAGGTGAAATTGTCATACCTTCTGCTTTTCATGAGTCGCTAAAGGGTTTGACGTTATTGCATCATACGTCTTCTTTGAAGTTGCAGGATACTTCGAATTGGCATGATTTGTCTTTTATTGAAGATGTTTATGAGGGCACCGATTTCGATCCGTATCCTACAGGTGGAGTAAGCCCTGTAGGGCCTGCGGTAATTGCTGGTAATGCTGCAGGAAGTTTGACTGGTTTGATGAGACTGCCGAAACGAACATATACATATAACCTAACTCGTATTGGCAATAATTTGCTTCATGCATATGATGTCGTTTTTTACAATAAATCAAATAATCTGTTTTTGCTGCGGGATGGTAAAGGCAGTAATGTAAGCATTGACACGGGTCTGCAAACACACGATTCAACCCCTGTTGATTTATCTCAACCGGATATCTCCGGAAGTGTTGGGCAGCAGACTCCCACAGAGACCAGCGTATCATATCCATCTCAGGAAAATGTTGGTTCTAGTAACGGTGTATCTCCTGTTACTGCTGAGAGTAATAAGGTGAATATAAGTATTTCTCCTTGTGCCGCAGATGGTTCATATGTTCAAAATACATATTTCAGAGAAATATATCGATACTATACTCGTGGGTCCATTCAACGGAACTCTATAGAGTATCACTATGTTGTGCGTGCTAGTTCTCTGAGTGCGGTTGATATTGTGGGCCAGCCTACTGTTCTCTCCGGTTTCAAGATTCAGAAACTTGGTGCATACAAATCCCTGAAGGGCGCCGAGTTTAATCTGTATTCTGATGCATCGACGACCACTCCGGCTCAACAAGTTGTTGTTAACTCTGATGGAAGTCTAACATATAGGAATGTTCCAGTTTTGACTTCTGGCGAAGATGGTGTTATTCAGGTAGATAACCTGAAGCCAGGAAAGTATTGGCTCATGGAGACCAAGGCGCCTGATGGGTATAATACAGTGGTTGAAAATCCTGTTGAGATAACCGTGTCAGATCCTGTTCAGGTTCCTAGTATCAATGTTGCTTCTGGTGAAGGAGCAACTGCTGATGTATTGAATCCTGAGGCTCACTATGAGGCTCAGTATAATAAGCGTGGTATGGGTACGTGGTCGCAAGCCGCAAATCTCAAAGACGCTGATGGATATACGAACACCACAACTGTTCAGGCTTCCGATCATGGCGGTGACGTGTTCATCAAGAACAACGGCAACTCGATTTCCGTTTCTTCGGATGGTGTTCCGGCGAACAGCAAGGTACTAAGCGGTTACACGGTCAATGGCCAGTCGTTCGATACCTTGGATGCGGCCGTCAAGTACGTGAACGAAGAGCTCATCGGCAATGGGCAGCTCACCTGCGCCGATCCGGTCATCACGATCGACGCGAGCAAGGCCGTGTACCTCGACACCAGCTATCAGACCGCCGACCCGATCGACGTCAACGACCCGGCGCAGCCGCTGAAGGTGCAGTTCCAGGCCAAGAAGAACTACACGGAGAACGGTCAGCCCGCTGCCTTCCCCGAGAACTTCACGTTCAGGCTGACGGCAGTCGGTGACAACGCCAAGCGACTGCTCGGCGCGGATTCGATCGAGCAGAAGGTCACCGAAGGCGCAACCGGCACCGGCACCGCGACATGGAACGCCCTGACCGTCTCGAACGATGAGTTCAATCGGGCTGACAAGGACGATACCGGTACGGCGACCTACATGTTCAAGGTCTCCGAGGTGGAGGGCAGCGATCCCGACATCACCTACGACACGACCGAGCACACAGTCACGCTCAAGGTCACCGAGGAATATCAGCCCGACCAGACCGGCGTCACCAACGGCCTGACCGGCAAGGTTTACATCGACGGTGCCACGGAGCCGGCAAAGACCTTCACCAGCAAGGACGTCGCCGACGGTCCTATACCGATCATCGACATCACCACCTTCGTCAACTCCAAGAAGTCGCTTCAGCCGGTGGGCGTGAGTCTGCAGGCCACGAAGCACTTCCAGGATGAGAAGGGCGATGAGACGACCATCCCGGCCGACAAGACGTTCACGTTCGATCTGACTCCGAACACGGATGACACCAATGCGAAGCTTCTGGCTCCCAACGGCGTGACCGCCGAGGTCGGTGCGGACGGCAAGGCCTTGTGGGCTCTCCCGCAGATCACGTCGGACATCTACGACAAGGCCACGAAGACGAACGGCGTCGCCTCGTTCAACTTCACCGCCAGCGAGCGGAACGGCGGTGACTCGAACATCACCTACGACATGACGACCGTCCCGGTCCGTCTGGAAGTCTCCAAGGTCGAAGCCGATGCCGCAGCGGGTACTCCCGCCGGCCTGAAGGTCGAGGTCTTCGTGGACGGCCAGCCGAAGGGCTCCGTGACCAGCGGCAAGGACCCCGCCACGCTGTCGGTCACGAACTCCGGCATCTCCTTCACCAACACCAAGAAGCCCGAGGACGTGAAGACCTCGGTGAAGGTGACGAAGGTGTGGACGGATTCGGATTCGACGGATCATTCCAAGGATTCGGTCAAGGTGACGTTGGAACAGTCCACGGACGGCCAGACGTGGACGGCGGTCACGCGCGCCGAGAAGGACAATCCGGTCACGTTGAACGCGGGCAACCAGTGGACCCACACGTGGGGGAACCTGCCGGAGTCCGTGAATGGCACGAAGGTCCAGTACCGGGTGCGCGAGACCAAGGTGAACGTGTCCGGCGGCACGAAGTACGAGGCCTCGTACTCGCCGGCGGGCGGCGTGGGCTCGGACGTGACGATCACCAACGCGCCGCCTACCCCGGATACGTACGGGTTCTCGTTCACGAAGATCGACGCCGAGTCGAAGGCGGGGCTTCAGGGTGCCGTGTTCGAGCTGACCGGCAACGGCGTCGCCGCGCAGCAGTCCACGTCCGACGACAAGGGCGTGGTGTCGTTCTCCGGTCTGCCCGCGGGCACGTACACGGTCACGGAGACGAAGGCCCCGACCGGCTACGATCTGCCGGACCCGGCGCCGTCGTTCACGGTGACGCTGGCGAAGGATCAGAATAATCCGGTGTTCTCCACTGACGACAAGGCCGGTCTGGTGGGCTGCCGCACGTGGGCCTCCGGAGAGGACGCGACCAAGGCGGGCACCTGCACCGATGGTCTGAAGGTGTCGAACACCAAGCCGAAGGTCTCGGTGTCCGCGTCGAAGACGTGGGTGGATGACGGTTTGCATCCGAGCTCGCTGGAGGTGACGCTGCAGCGTCGGCTCCAGGGCGCGGGCGATGACGCGTGGACGGACGTGAGGTCCGAGACGCTGTCGGACGCCAACAAGTGGAAGACGGTGTGGACCGGTCTGGACAAGTATGACGCGTCCGGCAAGGCGTACGAGTACCGGGTGATCGAGGCGGCGACGCCGGGCTACACGCAGGCGGTGACGTCGTCGCGCACGGGCGACGCGTGGTCGTTCGCGTTCAAGAACACGAAGCCGACCACTCCGCCTCCCACTC
>NZ_JAAIIH010000027.1 GCF_012932365.1 Bifidobacterium moraviense | reverse complement strand
CGCCCTCGGCTTCCGCAATCTCGACAACTACATCACCAGAAGCCTGCTCCACACAGGCGGATTCGGACAAGCCATCCAGACCCACCTCTAAACCACCACCCATACACACCAAAATGCGAAGAGCCACACACGGTCACTCAGACGGCTGTACGTCGCCCGGACCATCATCGGGCAACAACTTCCGCGGATTAGACACACGCAACGCATCACAGATGGCCAAGGCCTTGTCCAACGTCATATTGCCGACGCTTCGGCGTCCAGCTTCAAAATCAGCCACACGTCCTTGACTCATGCCGACCTTTGCGCCTAGCTCCGCTTGGCTTAATCCGCGCTTCAAGCGCAGTTCCCTCAAACCCATAACGCTCATCTACCTAGTGAACCGTTGTATTGAACCACGACGGGATACGAGTGTCACGAACGCGCCCAATCAATTCCATCTGCCCGACGCTGAACGACGGCTAGCCCTCATCTGGACCGGGAGCATCATCGGACAGCAGTTTCCGCGGATTAGACACACGCAACGCATCACACAACTTCAAGGCCGTGCCGAGAGACATTTTCGCGACATCCAGCCGTCCACTCTCCCAATCACCAATCCGGCCATTGCTAACACCTGGCACACGATCGGCCAGTTCTCGCTGCGTCCATCCGCGCTTCAAGCGAAGTTCTCTCAGACCCATAACGCTCACCTACCTAGTGAACCATTGTATTGAACCGCAACGGGAGACGAGATGCCACGACCGCAATATTCAGGAACGCGACCAGCCAATCCGCCCGCCAGCCGACCGCCGAACAAAGACTAGGCCTCATCGGAATCGGAAGCATCATCGGGCAACAGCAGTTCTCTCAGATCACGGACCCTGAGAGCATCCGCCAGTTTCACGGCCATGCCTAGCGACATTCGTTCGATGGGACGAGCTCCTGTTTCCGTTGACGCGATTCGAGATTGCGGCACGTCCGCTTTGACAGCCAGTTCTCGCTGCGTCCATCCGCGCTTCAAGCGCAGTTCCCTCAGACCCATAACGCTCACCTACCTCAACGAACCATTGTATTGAACCGCCGCGTAGTGGAACGGTCATCGTTGACCAGTGCCCCGCAGAACCACACCCGAAATCTGCCCTGTTGTGCCGTATATCCGCGCCTTCCGGCTTGCCGGTCTCGCCTGCGGACGTTCGGAACCGGCCGCGGCCGTTCCGACGAGGGTATCTGCAGAGTGAGGGGTAGATTCCGATCTCTGTCGGCAGGTATCTGCATAGTCAGGGTGTCTCAACGGCCGGATCCCATATACGGCATATTGGGATTCCACGGAAAATGGCCGGTTCGTGTTCCCGGATACACGGGTTCACCCCATAAAGGCACCCTGACTATGCAGATATCTGCGTGCAATGCGCGGAATCTACCCCTCACTCTGCAGATACCCCCATTCCAGACACTCCGAACAGCCTCCTCGATCGGCCGTGCAGCATCTCACCCCCATATTTCGGACATCCCGGCACGCTCCGACCGGTTCCCATCCCGACGAGCACGGGCAGGGCCCCGATCGGCGTGCCGGCAAGCACCTGCGCACCGGCAAATCATGCGATCAACGCGCCGGCGAATGTGCAGATGGATGTTTCAGCGTGTCGGTGAGTGTACTGGCGAGCGCACGGCGAGCGCCGGCGGCCCACGCCCGTTCACCCCTGACGGCTGATGCCGCCCTTGTGCCCGGTGGCCTTGAACGGCATGAAGCCACGGCCGCCGCCCGCATGTCCGCCCGCGCGCACGGTCGCATGTTCGCCGCCGGTGATACTGGCAATGTCTCCGACGCCGCCGAAGGCGGCCGATTCCCGCGAGCTCCGTGCAAGCCCGGCACTTCCGGAGGCCCCGGCACGCCCGCCATGACCACGCGCCGCCCGTACGAAACCGCGCTTCGCCGCGAGCGCACGCTCCCACGCGTCCCGATTCGTCGACGGCTGACCCGCCGTATCCGCGGCCGGTGATGTTCTCTCGCTCATGCCGTCCAGTATGGCATCCCTTCCCCGCGGGCCCCGCATCGTCCTACGCTGGAGATGCATCTCAACATCAAGGAGGAACAAGCATGTCGCAGATGGAACCGCCCGAGATCCCCACGCGCAGGGCGCATGACGGACTGGAGCTGCCGGCCATCGGATTCGGCACGTACAAGGTCAACGGATTCGCCGGAGCCGAGGCCATCGTCTCGGCGCTGCACGTCGGCTATCGGCTCGTCGATTCGGCGTTCAACTACGAGAACGAGGGCATCGTGGGCCGCGCGATCCGCGAATCCGGCGTGCCGCGCGAGGACGTCATCGTCACGTCGAAGCTGCCCGGCCGGCATCACGGCTACGACGAGGCGCGCGCCACCATCGAGGAATCCGTGGCGCGCATGGGCCTCGACTACATCGACCTGTACCTGATCCACTGGCCCAACCCGTCGCAGGGCCAGTTCGTGGAGGCGTGGCAGGCCCTCGTGGACGCGCAGCGGCAGGGCATCGTGAAGCACATCGGCGTGAGCAACTTCCTGCCCGGCCACATCGACCTGCTCATCCGCGCAACCGGAGTGACCCCTGCGGTCAATCAGGTGGAGCTGCACCCGTTCTTCCAGCAGCGCGAGCAGCGCGCCTACGACGACGCGCACGGCATCATCACCGAGGCGTGGAGCCCGCTCGGCCGCGCGAACCAGATGCTCAGGGATCCCACGATCGCGCGCATCGCCGCCAAGCACGGCGTCTCGCCGGTCGCGGCGATCCTACGCTGGCATCTGCAGATCGGCGACGTGGCGATCCCGAAGTCCCTGCACGCCGACCGTCAGCGTGCCAACCTCGACCTGACCGGGTTCGCGCTCGACGACGAGGACATGCGCGACATCGCGGCGATGGACAATCCCGAAGGCTACACGTTCGGCCAGAACCCGCGCTGGCATGAGGAGGCCTGACCGGTTCCGGCGCGGCCGTCCCGTCCGCCCCGGCCGCCGTATCCGCCGATTCCGTGATCGGACCCGCTCAGGCCGTGCGGTGGCTGCGGACGCGCATTCGCGTCCGCAGCCGCCGCACGGCCGCGGGCACGGGCACGGAGGCGGCCCAGACGACCGGTGCGGCCATGATCGCCAGCGCCACGGCCACGGGCCAGAACGAGCCGGCCACGCCGGTCAGACTCGTCATGGCGGTGGAGACGTCGTACATGCCATGCGCCACGATCAGCGGCGTGATCATCCCCGTCCGCCGGAACAGCAGCACGGCCAGCACCGGCCACACCGCGATCGCAAACGCCGCCCACCCGTAGTACAGGTGGAACGGCACGCGCAGCGCCACCGCCACGCACGTCACCGCCCACCACGGCACGCCCGCGTGGCGCAGGCCCAGCACCGGCAGGCCGAGCAGCACCAGTTCCTCGGTCGGTCCGGCGAAGAACATGGCGACCAGATACAGCGTGGCGGCCCAGCCGCTCTCGTAGCGCGTGGCGAACGGGTAGTCGTAGAACGGCGTGCGAATGACGGCCGAGGCGACGTCGATGGCGGCGAATCCGGCAAGCATGCACCAGCAGTACGCGAAGCCCGCGTTCCACCAGTCGCGCCAGCTGGAGCACCGTCGGACCTGCCGCTGCGTTCCGGGATGCGATGTCTCGGAGCGGGTCGTTCCTAAGTGCAATGTCCCTCGCACCGCCGCGAACCCGCAGGCCCGCCGCCGCACCGCGAGGAACGCCGCGCACGCCATCGCGGTCAGCGTCGCATCGTCCAGAATCCGCAGCGCCTGCCCGCGTGCGGTGATCAGGCCCGGCTGCCGCGGCCCCGCATTGCCGGTCAGATCGCGGATGGCGGAGACGATGCCGGCGCGCCAACCCCACCAATACAGCACGGCGACGCATGCCGTCACCGCCACGCCCGTCAGCACGCGACGGCGCGCGACGCGGATCTCGGCATCCAGGATGGGCACGGAACCCGATTCGGGTGCGGCTGGGTCTACGGCGGCGGATTCGGAACGAACGTTCGACATGCCGCGCACTGTAGCAGACGTGACTGGGACGAGGATGCCGGCGCTGCCCGGGTCGGTGCCGATGCCGACGACGGCGACAGCACGACGGCGATGGCAACTCCGGACGGCGCGGCGCAGCGCGACACGATACGCCGCGATGCGCCGCGATGCACGGCGTCCTACGATGACTCGTAGGACGCGCGCCCGAAGACGACAAGGAGACGCCATGCACCTGCGAATGACCAGCCACATCGTCACCGACTACGGGCACGACGCCGAACGAGGCACCGACCCCGGCACCGGACGGATCGACGACATCGTCTTCGTGATGTTCCACGGCTACGGCAACGACGAACGCGAGATGATCCGCGTCATCAGCGCCGTTCATGCGGCCAGCGCGGGCGCCGTTCACGCGGCGGACGCGGGGGCCGATGCCGACTGCGGCCCGAGCTACCTTTCGTTCACCGGCACCGTCACGCGCCCGTACATGGGCGGCGCCTACTGGTATCCCGACGGCTGCGGCGTGGAGGAGCGTCGTGCCGCGTGCAGCGCCGTGGGCGACGCGGTGACGACGCTGCTGGATGCGTCCGCGTGCGCAGGCCGGCGTCTGGTGCTGGTCGGCTTCTCGCAGGGCGCGTATCTCTCGTATCGCATGGTCGTGGAGCATCCGCGGCTGTTCGACGCGGCCGTGCTGCTGAGTCCCTCGTTCCGCGGCGAGGAGCGACCCGACCCGCGCACGCCGGACGCGCTGGACGATGCGCACTGCCATACCCGGTTCCTGCTGGCCTACGGCAGCGACGACCGGACGATCCCGCAGAGCGACCAGCGCACCGCGCAGACGGTCCTCGCCGCGACGGGACGCGCCGAGATCCGTACGTATCCCGGCATGGGTCATGCGATCCGCGACGACGAGATCACGGACATCGCCGCGTTCCTGCGCGGTCTTCCGCGGCGCTGCGTACGAGAGGACGGCGGCTTCCGCGACGCGGCACCGGATGCGGACGTGTTCTGAGCGGTCAGGCAAAACGGCCAGGCGAGACGGCCTAGCATGGAAGCATGATCAGTGACGAGACCATCGCGATGATCCGCGCATTCGTGGCCGAGCGCGGCTGGGAACCGTTCCATACGCCGGAGAATCTGGCGAAGTCGATCAGCATCGAGGCGGCTGAGCTGCTCGAATGCTACCAGTGGGCGCCGCAGATGCCGCCGCTCGGCGACGACCACGCGAAGGACGAGCTGGCCGACGTGCTCATGTACTGCATCATGATGGCCGACGCGCTGCACGCGGACATGGACGGGATCGTGCGGAGCAAGCTGGAGCGCACCGCGCGCAAGTATCCGGCGAAGGCGGTGCGGGACCGTCCGGACGAGGCGATCGCGCGGCACTGGCTGGCCCGCGGCGTGCGGCCAGACGACGTCGAGCGCTGATGCGGCCGATGGCGACGGAGGACGTCCCGACGCGTGCCCTGCGGCTAGACTGGCAGGTGAGCGTCGATGCCCGATGCCCTGACGGAAGGAGCCGACATGTCCGATGCAATGGCCGACGGCGAGGTGCTGTGGACGCAACGCAAGCGCAACTGGTGCCGTACGCCGTTCACGTTCACCACGTATACGCTGACCGCCGAGGAGCTGGCGGTGAAGAGCGGCGTGCTCCGGGAGACGTTCGACGTGACGAAGCTGTTCCGCGTGGTGGACATGACGATCACCCGCACGCTGCTGCAGCGGCTGTTCGGATTGTCCACGATCACGCTGGAGACGCGCGACCAGTCGTCGAACGGACAGACCGTGCTCAGGAACGTCATCCACGGCTTCGAGGTGCGCCGCATCATCCAGCATGCCGTGGACGAGTCGCGCAACGTGAACCGCGTGAGCACGCGCGAGTTCATGGGCGATGGCTATGACGGCGGCGACGGTGGTGCCGTGGACGGCTACGGGACCGACGGCTACGATGCCGACTCTCCCGACCAGTACTGAGACCGATACCGACGACCTACCGGCATCCGCCCGACGCGTCATGTGGTCTGACAGGCACGACGGCGAGGGCACCTCTGCCCTGCCGCTTTCGTGATGCCGGTTCGGTCCGGTGCGCCCGATACCCTCCGCGATCGTCCGGTGACGACCCACGTCTCCCTGGGTATGAAAAAGGCCCGGAGGGGAACACCCTCCGGGCCAGACGTGAATTGCGGCGGCGTGCTACTCTCCCACACCCTATCGAGTGCAGTACCATCGCCGTGCCAGGCCTTAGCTTCCGGGTTCGGA
>NZ_JAAIIH010000026.1 GCF_012932365.1 Bifidobacterium moraviense | reverse complement strand
TTGAAGCCGTCCTTCGTGGGGTTGCCCTCGGGGGCGACCACGAAGTAGGAGCCCTTGTCGTTCTTGGCCGCGTCCGTGGTCTTCCACACGGAGCCATCGGCACCCAGGAACGTGGTCACGAAGCCCTCAGTCACACCGGCGTCACCCTTGGTGGGCTCGAGCGTCGTGTTGGAGGCCACGGTCAGCTTGTTGCCCACGACTGCGCCATTGTGATCGACATCGGTCCAAGACGTCACGGTCTGGTTCGGACGACCCTCCTGCGGGACGGTGAACCACTCCGGAACGGTGAACTCGGTGTTGTACGCGACGTCCGCGATGAGCGTGGTGTCATCGGTGCCATCGGAGTGAGCGCCCTTGACGTAGCCGTAAGCGGACTTGTCGTTCTGGGACTTGGTGCCCTTAGCGTCCACGGTCACCGCGTACGCGCCCTCGGTCTTCGGAGCGGCGAAGGTGACCTCCAGCGCTTTCTCGGTCACGTTGGAACCGGTCACCGTGGCCAGATCGGCCGCGGCCTTCGTCTGCTCGTTGGCGTCCGCGGAGGTGGTGTACACATAGTCGGTCACCAGCTTGTAGTTCGGCTTGTCGACCGGGAGCAGCGCGGACGGGATGTTCTGGTCCTTGGACACGTAGAACTTCGCAGTACCGGCAGGCAGCTTCACTTCGGTCGCCGCAGCGGTGAAGTCGAGCAGTGCCAGGTTGCTCAGATCGGAACCGTCGGTGTAACCGGAGGTCAGCCACAGCGGCTTGATCGTGGTGTCCGCGGTCACCGGGGCGGTCCAGTCCACGGGGGTGGTGCCGTCGACGGTCCAGCCACCGAAGTACTTGTCGCCGTTCTTGCCATCGGCATCGGCCGCGGCCGCGGCAAGGTCACCGAAGTTGTTGCCGGCCAGATCGGCCAGGGTCTCGCCCTTGTAGCCTTCAAAAGAGGTGACGCCCTTGGCCGCATCCTTGACCGTGACCGTGACGTTGTGGGCTGCCGGGCCTTCCTTCGTCGCAGCGTCCGCGGCGTTGGCCGTGCCGGCCACCACGCCCATCGTGGCGAGCATGGCCACCGACGCCAGGCCGGCCAGCGACGCGCGCCACACCTTGTTGTTTCCTGTCATGTCAGGAACCTTTCTTCTAGGGACAGGAGACCAACGCAGACGCGGACGGATGACGCGGCGCGAAGAGCGTCGTCCGCAAAGCTAACGTAATCGTGCTTATCATAATCATGATTACGTTAGACGCAGGAAGGGGGCGACGCATGTTCGTGGGCAGGGAGCATGAGCTCGAGGTGCTGCGCGGCCTGTACGCGCGCGACCGGTTCGACATGGTGGTGGTGTACGGGCGCAGGCGCGTGGGCAAGACGTCGCTGATCGACGAGTTCGTTCGCGGCAGGCGCGTCCTGTACTTCACGGCGCTGCAGCAGAGCTCCGCGCTGAACCTGCGCGGCTTCTCCGAGGCCGTGTACCGGTTCTTCGGCATGCCGGACCTGCTGCCGGCGTTCGGCTCGTGGCAGGACGCGTTCTCGTTCGTCGCGCAGCGGGCGCGGCAGTCCCCGCGGGAGCCGTGGGTGCTGGTGTTCGACGAGTTCCCGTACGCCGCGGCCGCGGAGCCGTCGCTGCCGTCGGTGCTGCAGATCGCCATCGACCACGGGCTGAAGGACACGTGCGTGACGATGGTCCTCTCCGGCAGCAACGAGGGGTTCATGGAGAGCCGCGTGCTCGGCTCGAAGAGCCCGCTGTACGGGCGCAGGACCGCGCAGATCCACCTGCAGCCGTTCGACTATCTGGACGCCGCGAGGTTCCTGCCGGACGCGACGCCGGAGGACCGGGTGCGCTACTACGCCACGTTCGGCGGCACGCCGTACTACCTCGCGCTGCTCGACCCGTCCGCGTCGTACGAGGACAACGTGCGCGCCCTGATGTACGACAAGCTCGGCCTGCTGTACGAGGAGCCGATGATGCTCCTGCGCCAGGAGCTGCGCGAACCGGGCCAGTACTATTCCGTGCTTCAGGCGATCGCCTCGGGATCGTCCACGCCCAAGGCGATCGCGGAGCACGCGGGCGTGGAGGCCAACGCGACGGGCGGCTACCTGCGCACGCTCGAGGGCCTGAACCTGGTACGCCGGCAGGTGCCGTTCGGCGACGACCCGGCCAAGTCCCGCAAGGGCATGTACGTGGTCGACGACCCGTTCTTCGCGTACTGGTTCCGTTTCGTGGGACGCAACGCCGACGCTATCGAACGCAGCGCCGAGACCGGCGGCGCGGTGGCGAAGCGCGTCTCGGAGTCCCCCGCGTTCGCCACGTACGTGGGCCAGCGGTTCGAGACGGTCTGTCTGCAGTGGCTCGCCCGCGCCAACGGACGGGACGGACTGCCCTTCCTGGCCACGCGGTTCGGCAAGTGGTGGGGCACCGACCCCCGCGCGAGGGAGCAGACCGACATCGACGTGATCGCCGCGGACCCCGAGTCCCGCAGCATCCTGCTGGGCGAGTGCAAGTGGCGCAACGCGTTCAACGAGACGCAGGCCCTCGACGCCCTGCGCGCCCGTACCGGCCTCGTACGCGGCTACGCGGACCACCACTACGCGCTGTTCACCAGAAACCCCGTCAGCCCGGCCACGCGCGCCAAGTGCGACGCGGACGGCACGCTGCTCGTGGACGCCGAACGACTGTATCGCGACCTGTAGGCGGGGGCGCGGCGACAGATCGCGGCGGATCGCGCGACACGATTAGATAAGATGCGATAAGAAGATATAAGATTCGTCGGCGACCGGAGGCGGCCATTACCTGCCATCGGGGAATGAGCGACGGCGAATGACGTTGCGCGGCGAGGAGATTCCCTACGTACATCGAATCCCACGCTGGCGCCTGACTGACGGTCCGCTCTCTATTACCGTTCCAAATGTTGTAATGAACCACAACAAGGAGGACCGCCTCATGAGCACCGAATTCGCCTTAGTCATTCTGGCCATCATCGTTGTGGCCATTGCGGCCATGCACCGCTAGCAATGAAGAGGATGGGTCCGTCTTTGCCGACGAGGCCCATCCTCTCGTAAAACAAATACAGGGCCCATCAGAACCCTACGTTCTCGCCCTTCTCCAGCTTCGCCTGCCATGTCAGGACGGCGTTTCGCTCGTCGTTGGCCTTGCGCTGCGCGGCTTGTGCGTCCGCCAGTTCCCGACGCGCCTGATCGAGTTGGGCCTGGATGGCACCGGCCTGCTCGTTGCGCGCCTTGAACGCGCGCACCTCGTCGAGGTACTGCTCCACGGGGATGGTGCGGTCGAGCGAATCGTAGTTGGAACTGATCATGTCGTCCCAATAGAAGTCCTGGAACGCCACTTTCCCATCCGGTACCCAGCCCAGACCGGTCACCCAGTACGGGCCGAAGTCGTTGAGTTCGGCGATCGCAAAATAGTGTCCCACCTGGCCGCCGTTGCCCGTCTCGTAGTTGTTCTTCTCCTCCCAGTACCAGCCGTCATACGGGTTCGCATAGCCCCATGCGGCGTTCTGCGCGTTCGGGACCCACCCGCTCACCCAGCGATGGGCGATCGTCCCGGTGCGGTGGCTCCAGTTCGTGCTGGATGCGGTCTCCGCCATCAGCGTGTCCGACACCTTCAGCGCCCGCACTCCGGTCAGCGCGCGCAGCCGGTTGCACTCCTGGATCAGTTCCAGCGCACGGATCACGTTGTCGAGGTTCGTGGCGTCATCCCACGCGCCCAGATGCGTGTACTGCACGTCCGGGTTGAACCCGGGATCCGTGAACGCCTTCAGCGCGGTCGTGGCGCCCACCGACTCCAGATACCCTTTCAGGTCATTGGAATAGCGCAAGCCATTGAGCTCCGCCTCCAGCCCATCCACCTTCCGTTGGACGGCGGCGGCCTGACGATCGGCGGCGCCCACCGTCTCTCGCGCGTCCACCACGGCCTGCTGGGCCTGCACGCGGCGCTGCTCCAGCGTCGCCGACGCCGTGCGCCCCGTCAGACGCTTGTACTCCACAGGGCTGGCGGTCCACAGATGCTCCAGCGTGTCCGGATTGTATACGCGGTACATGGGCATCGCGGGCTGGGTCGTCTCGTCGATGTGCCAGCCGACCTGTTCGTCGTTCCATCCTGCAGAACGGACCAGATAGTCCCTTTCCTCTTCGTTCAGCGTCCACAGGTGCCGTTGGGTCTGCGGATTGTACAGCCGGTACACGGGCGTGCCCGAGGCCGACGCGTAGAACGCGATGCCCTCGTGCGTCCATCCGGCGTCCGTGAGCGACTCCATTTCGTAGTAGTCCGCGGTGTAGTGGTGAACGCCCAGAGCAGGGCTGTACAGCCGGTGCACCAGCACTTTCCCGCCTTGGGCGGACTGCCACGCGATGTCCTCCGCGTTCCATGAGTATCCCGGATCCGCGCCCAGCGCCCCGACCGGCGTGGCCGCCAGTCCCAGCGCAACGGTCAGCACCGCGGCGACCGCACCGGCCGCCCATCGTCTCCTCGCCATGATCGACTCCTTCTTCCGTTTACGTCCTTGTAAGCGGGAGTCCCGGCGCAACGGTTCATGAATTTCCATGAATTCCCGTCCGCGCCGACGGTCCATCCCATTCCCATCATCCTCCCAGCCGAGGACCCGGAAGGAATGTCGCGGAAGTGATACGGATCGTCAGGCGACGTGCGGGAACGCGATGAGATGCGCGCACAACAAGCCGACGTAGGACCAGACGATCAGGCCCGTGATCAGCATCCGAGGCATCCTGCCGTCATTGATCCGGATGCCCAGATTCGGCAGGAGCAGCGCCATGGGCGCGAGGATCGGGATGAAGTATCTGCTCTGCATGCCGCCGGCGTACGTGCCCAGACTGTACGCGGCGAACAGCGCCAGCATGCCGATCACGTTCAGCACGTAGAATGCGACGACGCTGAGCGTCACGGCGCCACGGGAGACGACGTCCAGACGTGGCAGGTCCGCGTTGCGGGCGACGACCAGCAGCATGCAGGCGAGCAATACCGGAGCCATGATCGTCAGGGGCAGCTGGGTGAATTCGGCGCCCACCGCCAGTTGGATGTTTCTGCCCGTGTCGTACTGGTCGCCCGTGAGATCCAGCGGGTTGATCAGCGTGTACCAGACGCTTTCCAGCAGTCTGAGCGGACTGTGCAGTATCGTCGACATGCCCTTGTGATAGTCGTCGGCCGTGATCACGGCGCTCGGGGGAATGTTGCGCGTCATGCGCATCCAGGCCAGCGCCGACGCGAGCGTCGCGAAACCGGCCGCGACGATGCCGGTCCAGACGGTCCGGTCCTTCCAGCCGGCTCTTGCCGGCAACAGCAGCAGGAGCGGCGCGAGCGCGATGCAGGTGACCTTGATCAGGCCGAGCAGCAGACCCATGAGCGCGAGGACGATCCAGCGACGCCCGCCTATGCGCGGGGTCTGATACAGATGCAGCACGTATGCGACCCACAGCAGCGCGTATGCGTTCGTCACCGCATCGGCCGTGGGGTAGACGATCGACAGGAAGAACGTGGGCAGAATCGCCACGGCGAGCACGATGGTCCCGTACCTTTGCGCGAGGCGGATGGCCGCGCACACCATGGCCGTGCAGCACAGCAGCGTCAGCAGACTGGACACGCGCAGATGCCCGCCGCCGAGGACGCTGGGGAAATACAGGAACGGCGAGTTGATCGCGGTGTTGTTGAACGCGACGAAGTTGCCGGCGGCATCGTACCCGCCGTAATTGCCGCTGCCTGACGGGTCCGGAATGGCGCGAAGCACGCCGGACGCGATCTGCCGGGCGCGGTCCCAATGAGGGTCGAAGTCGTTGCGCGAGGGATTCCTGTCGAACAGGATCAGCAGCAGTCCGGACGGGACCGTCACCAACACGTACAGCAGTTCCAGCCTGAACCGCTCCGCCATACGGAGGAATGAAAGCCGGGATGCGCGCCGCCCGTGCTGCGCCGTAGAAACTGCCATAGGTCTCCTTGAATCCTTCGTGTCGCGACACATTCTATGGCCGGACCGCGTCATTCCCGGATCTTCCAGCCGTACATTCCCAAGTAGAATCTGTCGACGGCCGTCAATGGCAAATATTCGATCGACCTGCGCCGCTCCGAGCGCGGTATCGATCCGACCCGTTTCAACGAGCGATGGCGGTCCGGGGTATGCGCCGGGTCGCCGTGTTCGGACCAATCCCACGGGTCTGCGTTCCGAAGCCGCCGGGCCGCCGCCTCCCGGCGCTTCCACGCCAAACGAACGAAGGCCGGCTCCGGGATACCCGGAGCCGACCTCTTCGCTTTTCAGGGAATCAGTCTACCGAAAGCGGATCAGACGCCCTTGGCGG
>NZ_JAAIIH010000025.1 GCF_012932365.1 Bifidobacterium moraviense | reverse complement strand
GTTCCCCCGGTTCGCGCGCCCCGCGCCCCCCGCACGCCGGTCACGCCGGAATCCCGTCCGCAGCTGCCCAACGAGGTCTGGCGCGTCATCGACCGGGCCGAGCAGCATCTCGACCGCGACCTGACGTGGGTGAAGGCGCTCAGTCCCGCCGACCGCGACCAGCTCAACCTCGTCATCGAGACCGCGGTGGCCGACTTCGTCTCCTGGCTCAACACCGCCGTGTTCTCGCCGCACAAGGGCCAGGCGCCCTCGACCGACCACATCTTCTTCGTCGCCCCGCTCGAGTTCACGCAGGCGGTGAGCCTCAGGCAGACGCTCGACGTGACCCGTCTCATCGTGGACATCCTGGAACGCAACGTGGGCGCGTTCGCACGCCGCGGACGCGAGGAGGCCACGCGCAACGCGATGCTGTACTACGCGCGCGAGGTGGCGTTCTCCGCGGCCAACGTCTACGCCGCGTCCGCCGAGGCGCGCAGCGACTGGGACGCCCGGCTCGAGACGCTCATCGTGGAGGATCTGGCCGACGGCGTGACCGACCACCACGTCGCCAGCCGCATGAGCATGCTCGGCTGGAACGCCGACGCCGACTGCTTCGCCCTCGCGGGCACGCTGGCGCAGGACGGCGATCTGCGCAGCGGCATCCTCGAGCGCCGCATCCGCGCGGCCGTGCGCTCCCTGGACGGCATGTGCATGATGAGCCATCACGACAACCTGTTCCTCACGCTCATCGCGCCAAGTCCCGCGGGCGACGGTTCCGAAGGCGGCGCCCCGGAGGAGCTGTGTTCGGCCGTGTCCGGCTTCTTCCTCGAGGACCGTCCGCTGTGCATGGGGCCGGTGCGCCACGGCATCGACGGCGCGGCGGCGTCGGTGCGCGCCGTGCTGAGCACGATGGCGGTCGCGAACGCGGCGGACGGCGGACACCGCCCGCTGCGCAGCGACGACGTGCTGCCGGAGCGCGCGCTGTTCGGCGACGCGGACGCGCGCGAGGAGCTGTACCGCGAGGTGTACCGCCCGCTGCGCGGCGACGGCGACGACGCCAACCCGCTGCTCGCCACGGTGGCCGCGTTCCTCAGGTCGGGCGGTTCGCTCGAGGCCACGGCGCGCGAGCTCAACGTGCATCCGAACACCGTGCGCTACCGTCTCAAGCGCTCCGTGGAGATCACCGGGTGGGATCCCATGACCCCGCGTGAGGCGTACGTGCTGCTCACCGCGCTCACCATCGGGCGCATCATGGACGCCGCGTAGCGGGCCGCATCCTGGCGGCGACCGCCCGCATATGCCACGGAGCCCGGCTCCCCCGTTCAGGGAAGCCGGGCTCCGTGACGCTCGGTAGAAGGGACCCGTCAGACGGGTCCCACGGGATCACTCAGGATCGGGTCACTCAGGCGAGGGTGTTCGGATCCACCGGAACGCCGGGGTTCATGGTGGAGGTGATCGTCGCCTTGGTGATGTAACGGCCCTTGACGGTGGCGGGCTTCAGACGCTTGACCTCGTCGGCCACGGCCTTGAAGTTCTCGTCCAGCGCCTTCTCGTCGAAGGAGAGCTTGCCGATGAGGAAGCTCAGGTTGCCGTTCTTGTCGACGCGGAACTCGATCTTGCCGCCCTTGATGTCGGCGACGGCCTTGGCCACGTCCATGGTGACGGTGCCGGTCTTCGGGTTCGGCATCAGGCCGCGCGGGCCGAGGATGCGGCCCAGACGGCCGACCTTGCCCATCATGTCCGGGGTGGCGACCACGGCGTCGAAGTCGAGGAAGCCGCCCTGCACCTTGGCGATCAGGTCGTCGTCGCCGACGATGTCGGCGCCGGCCTCGGTGGCCTCGGTGGCCTTCGGGCCACGAGCGAAGACGAGGACCTTGGCGGTCTTACCAGTGCCGTGAGGCAGGTTGACCGTGCCGCGCACCAGCTGGTCGGCCTTGCGCGGATCCACGTTCAGACGGTACACGGCCTCGACCGTCTGGTCGAAGTTGTAGGCCGGCATGCTCTTGATGAGCGCGATGGCCTCGTAGGCGGTGTACAGGTTGTTGCGATCGACCTTCTCGGCGGCCTCGCGGTACTTCTTGGAACGCTTAACCATCAGTCCTTCTCCTCTCAGTCGGTAACCGTGATGCCCATGGAGCGGGCGGTGCCCTCGATGATCTTCATGCCGGCCTCGATGTCACGGGCGGACAGGTCCTCCATCTTGATCTGCGCGATCTCGCGGACCTGGTCCTTGGTGACGGAGCCGACCTTGTGGGTCAGCGGGTTCTCGGTGCCCTTCTGGATGCCGGCGGCCTTGAGCAGCAGAGCCGCTGCGGGCGGGGTCTTCAGAACGAAGGTGAAGGAGCGGTCTTCGTAGACGGTGATCTCGACCGGGATGACCTGGCCCATCTTGTCCTGCGTCTGGGCGTTGTACGCCTTGCAGAAGTCCATGATGTTGACGCCATGCGAACCCAGTGCAGGACCCAGCGGCGGAGCCGGGTTGGCCTTGCCGGCCTGAATCTGCAGCTTGATCAGCGCGGAGACTTTCTTCTTGGGAGCCATGCTATGGTTCTTCTTTCTATGAAGCGGTGGTAGCGGCAACCGCAGCGGTTCCCCGCGGCGGATTCCTCCCGCAACCTATTGGTGCTGTGCTGTGCTAGCGGGGTCGTCCCGACGCGCGATCGCTCGCGGCGCATGGCTTCGCCCTCCAGACACAAGCTTTCCTATTATGCATGATCCGACGGACAGACATGCCGAACACGTGAAATCCCCGTCGGTATGTGCCGGCGGGGATTCCACATAAACGTACATTATGCAATGAGACGAATCATGCGTGCGACAGCAAGACGCACCGAGGGAAGACGTGCAACGGCACGTCGACCGAGGAGCAACACAGCTGACGCTCCGTAATCGTCGTTATTGCAGCTTTTCGACCTGATCGAAGCCCAACTCCACCGGCGTGTCGCGCCCGAAGATGGACACGAGCACGGTGAGCTTCTGCGTGGTGGGCTCGACGTCGGAGACGACGGCGGACATCGTGGTGAAGGGGCCGTCGGTGACGGTGACCTGATCGCCGACCGCGTAGGCGACCTCGACGGTGCGCTTCTTGGCGGCGGCGGGCTTGTCGCCGGCCTTCTTGAGAGCCTCGGAGGCGATCATCGGGGCCATCATGGAGACGACCTCCTTGCGCGACAGCGGGGCCGGATCCTTGGTGGGGCCCACGAAGCCGGTCACGCCCTCGGTCTCGCGCACGATGCGGCGGGCATCCTCGTCGGGCCACATGCGGATGAGCACGTAGCCGGGGACGCGGACGCGGGTGATGACCTTCTTGCCCTTGTCGGTGTGCTTCTCGACCTCCTCCATCGGGACCTCGATCTGGAAGATCTTGTCCTCCAGGCCGAAGGAGGCGATGCGGGACTCGACGTTGGTCTTCACGCGCTTCTCGTAGCCGGAGTAGGTGTGCAGCACGTACCACTTGCCCTCGAGGGAGCGCAGGGACTTGGAGAACTCCTCGACGGCCTGCTGGCCGGCGTCCTGGGCCTCGGCCTCCTCGGACAGGTTCTCCTCGGTGTCCTCCTGCTCGCCGTAGGCGGCGGCGTCGGAGGCTTCGACGGTGGCGACGGGCTGCTCGGACGCGGCGGAGTCGTTGATCTCGACGGCCGGCGCGGCAACCTCGTCGGCATCATCCACGGGAGCGGACAGATCCACGGCGACCTCGTTGTTCTCGGCGGCCGCGTCGTCCCCCTCATCCTGCGGAATGTTGTCCAGATTCACTTCGTCAGTCATGCATTCACCTTCACGTCAGTCCGGCACGATCAGCCGAACACCCACATCACGAGCTTGCCGAGGCCAAGATCCATGGCCGTCACGAACGCCATAAGCAGCAGCACGAAGATGAACACGGCGATGGCCCAGCCCAGCAGCTCCTTGCCGGTGGGGGTGACGACCTTGCGCATTTCGTCGATGATCTGCTTGATGAACAGGCCGATGCGCATGAACACGTTCGGCTTGGCCGCCTTTTCAGCTTCGGATGCCTTTGCCATATCCGTCCCTCACTTGCTCGACTTATGGAAAAAAGAGTGGCAGGGAAGGCGGGACTCGAACCCACAACCTACGGTTTTGGAGACCGTTGCGCTACCAATTGCGCCACTTCCCTAAGTGGAACTTCGCCCATCCTACACGCGACCGTGGAAATCATCGACCACGCGAAGCGGAGGGGCTTAAAACCGCCAAGGCGATACCATAGCAGCGATCGGCGACCATGTCCAATCGCGTGTCTCGATCGGCGGAAAACCGCCGTCCGGCCGGGCGTGGCGCGCCGGACGGCGGTGCGTCTCAGGCCTCCACGTACGCCTTGAACCGGCGCATGCCCTCGGCGAGCTGGTCGTCGGCCAGCGCGTAGGAGAAGCGCAGGTATCCGGGCGCGCCGAACGCCTCGCCGGGGACGGCGGCCACATGCGCCTCGTCGAGCAGCGCGGCGGCGAACTCGGCGGACGTGGCGGACACGGTGCCGTTGGGGCCGACCGGACGGCCCAGCAGGCCGGTGATGTCCGGGAACGCGTAGAACGCGCCGGTGGGCGTGGGGCAGGACACGCCGGGGATGTCGTTCAGCGCGGCCACGATGGCCCTGCGGCGCGCGTCGAACGCCTCGCGCATCATGTGCACCTCGTCGAGCGGCCCGGCCACGGCGGCCAGCGCGGCGCGCTGCGGCACGTTGGAGACGTTGGAGCTCAGGTGCCCCTGCAGCTTGGCCGCGGCCTTGGCCACGGGCGCGGGGGCCACCAGCCAGCCCACGCGCCAGCCGGGCATGGCGTACGTCTTGGCCACGCCGTTGAGCACGATGAGCTGGTCGCGGCACTCCGGCGCCTCCACGCCCACGTACGCGGTCTTCGCGCCGTCGTAGTTGAGGTGCTCGTAGATCTCGTCGGACAGGATCCACACGTGGTGCTCCACGGCCCACTCGCCGATCGCGCGGATCGTCTCGCGGCTCCACACGGCGCCGGTGGGGTTGTTCGGGGACGTGACGATGATCGCCTTGGTGCGCGGCGTGCGGGCGGCCTCGATGGCCTCGATGCTCGGCTCGAAGTCGCGGTCGGCGCCGGCGAACACCTCCACGGGCGTGCCGCCGGCCAGCTTCACGGCCTCCGGATAGCTGGTCCAGAACGGGGTGGGGATGATGACCTCGTCGCCCTCGTCGAGCAGGATCTGGAACGCCTCGTACACGGCCTGCTTGCCGCCGTTGGTGACGACCACCTGGTCGGGCGTCACCGCGTAGCCGGAGTCGCGCAGCACCTTGGCGGCGATCGCCTCGCGCAGCTCGGGCAGGCCAGCGGTGGGCGTGTACTTGTAGTTGCGCGGTTCGCGGCACGCCTCCACGGCGGCCTCCACGACGGGCGCGGGAGTGGGGAAATCGGGTTCGCCGGCGCCGAATCCGATCACGTCCACGCCCGCGGCCTTCATCGCCTTCGCCTTCGAATCGACGGCCAGGGTCGCGCTCGGCGCGACGTTGTTGATGCGGTCACTCAGAGTCTGCCAGTCAGCCATAGTCATGCCCCTTAGGCTACCCCCGGAGCGCGACCCCGTGAAGCCCGCCGCACCGCGACACGCACGTGGCGCGACCGGGCGTCACACCAGCACGAGGTTGTCGCGGTGCACCACGGGATGCGCGTACTCGTCGCCCAAAAACCGCCTGAGCTGCACGGTGGTGCGTCCGAGCATCTGCGGGATCTCCTCGGAGTCGAAGCCCGCGAGCCCGCGCGCCAGATGGTTGCCCGACTCGTCGTCGATCCACACCGGATCCCCGGCGGAGAAGTCGCCGCGCACCTCGAGCACGCCGGCGGCGAGCAGGCTGGCGCGTCCCCCGCGCACGGCCCGGGCGGCGCCGGCGTCGGCCACGAGCGTGCCGCGCGGCTCGGCGGCGAACCCGATCCACAGGCGGCGCGACGATCCGCGCGCCTTGACCGGAGCGAACGCCGTGCCCACCGGGTCGCCCATGAGGGCCGGACCGGCGTTGGACGCGCACGTGAGCACGGCCGGGATGCCGGAGACCGCCGCCACGCGCGCCGCCTCGAGCTTGGTGACCATGCCGCCGGTGCCCACGCCGGAGGTGGGCCCCGTCACGGTCACGTCGTCCAGCGCGGCCACCACGTCCGGCACGAATCCGATGCGCCGGGCGCCAGGCTGGCTGGGCGGGGCGGTGTACAGCGCGTCCACGTCCGTGAGCAGCACCAGCGCGTCGGCGCGCACGAGGTTCGCCACGAGCGCGGAGAGACGGTCGTTGTCGCCGAAGCGGATCTCGTTGCTGGCGAGCGAATCGTTCTCGTTGACGATCGGTACCACGCCCAGATCGAGCAGGCGGCCGAGCGTGCGCTGCACGTTGCGGTACTGCTGTGGGCGGATCGTGTCCTCCGCGGTGATGAGGATCTGCCCCACGCGGATGCCGAACCGCGCGAACGCGGCCTCGTACTGGGCCATGAGCAGCCCCTGCCCCACGGCCGCGGTGGCCTGCTGCGTGGCCACGTCACGGGGGCGCGCGTCGAAGCCGAGCGGGCCGAAGCCCGCGGCGATGGCGCCGGAGGAGACCAGCACCACGCGCGCGCCCATGAGCGCGGTCTGCGCCAGCGCGGCGGACAGCGCGTTGAGCCGCGCCGCGTCCAGATGACCGCTCGGCCGCGTCAGCGAGCTCGAGCCGACCTTGACGACGATGGTCCGCGCGCCGGCGATCGCGCGGCGCACCTCGGTCTCGGTGTCCATGACCACGGAATCGGACATGACGCTACTCGCCCCGGTTCTCGCCGGAGTCGGCGCCGTCCGCGCCGTCCGCGCCGTCCGCGGCATCCGCGTCCTCGCCGCGGCCGAACAGGCTGGTCGTGTCGTGGCGGTCGTCGTCGATGGACGGATCGGCCCAGTGCCCGGCCTCGCGCTCGGCCTGCATGGCGGCGCGCACGGCGGACTTGGCGTCCATCATGGCCTTGTACTGCTCGCGGCGCTCGGCGTTGGTGCGGCGCCTGGCGCGACCGCCGTCGTCCGCCAGACGCAGGTCCTTGCCGCGCGCGCCCAGCTGCGAGCCGTCGAGCAGCTCCGCGCCGGCCGCGATCGTCGGATCCCAGTCGAACTCCACGGCACGCGCGCCGCGGCCGATCTGCACCGCGTCGCCCGGACGCGCGCCCTTGCGGCGCAGCTCGTCCTCCACGCCCAGACGCGCCAGACGATCGGCCAGATAGCCCACGGCCTCGTCGTTGTCGAAGTTGGTCTGACGCACCCAGCGCTCCGGCTTGGCACCGGTGACGATGAAGACCGGGTTGCCCTCGTCGTCGTTGCCGCGCTCGATGGAGAACTCCAGCAGGTTCTGCTTGCCGGCCGGGGCGCGGCGGTTGGCGCGCGGGGACTCGAGCGGCTTGATGACCACGCGCTCGGCCTCGGCGGCGTCCTCGCGGGCGGCCACCTGTTCGCGCATCCGCGCCACCATGTCCGCCAGGGCGAACGTGAGCTCCCTGAGGCCCTCATGCGAGGCGGTGGAGACAACGAAGACCCTCAGCCCGAGCTTCTCGAACTCGGGGCGCACGAACTCCGCGAGCTCCTTGGCCTCGGGCACATCCACCTTGTTGAGGATGATGATGCGCGGGCGCTCGGCGATCGGGATCGCGCCGAGCGGCAGGTCGAGGCTGTCCGCGTACTGGGCCAGCTCGTGCTCGAGCGCGTGATAGTCGCTCATCGGATCGCGGTCCGGCTCCAGAGTGGCGCAGTCGATCACGTGCGCGATGATCTCGGTGCGCTCGATGTGGCGCAGGAACTCCAGACCCAGGCCCTTGCCCTGACTGGCGCCGGGGATCAGACCGGGCACGTCGGCGATCGTGTAGCGGCGATCCCCCGCCATCACCACGCCCAGATTCGGCACCAGCGTGGTGAACGGATAGTCGGCGATCTTCGGCTTGGCGGCGCTCATCGCGGCGATGAGGCTCGACTTGCCGGCGGACGGGAAGCCCACCAGCGCCACGTCGGCGATGGACTTGAGCTCCAGCACCACGTCGCGCTCCTCGCCGGGCTCGCCCAGCAGCGCGAATCCGGGGGCGCGGCGCGTCTTGTTGGCCAGAGCCACGTTGCCGAGACCGCCGGCGCCGCCCGCCGCGGCCACGAACCGGTCGCCCGGATGACGCAGGTCGGCCAGCGGCTCGCGACCCTTCCTGTCGAACACCACGGTGCCGCACGGCACGGGCAGGATCAGATCCTCGCCCTTGGAACCGTCCTTGTTGTCGCCCAGACCCATCGTGCCGTTGCCGGCCGTGCGGTGCGGCATGAAGCGGTAGTCCAGCAGGCTGGTGGCGTTGCGGTCCGCCACGAAGATCACCGAACCGCCGTCACCGCCGTTGCCGCCGTTCGGGCCCGCCAGGGGCTTGTACTTCTCGCGCTTGATGCCGGCCGACCCGTTGCCGCCGTCGCCGCCCTTGACATGGACGGTCACTCGATCCACAAAATCACTCATAGCCCTCTACTCTACCGAGCACGCCCGATTGGCCCCGGCCGCCGCCTCGTCGCATCCCGCTGCGGCTCGTTCCGCCATGTCGTCCGCCGGCGCCACCCGCCAGCATCGCTCATCGGCATCGTCCGCCGGCACCGCCCGCCGGTATCGCCCGCCGGCACCGCTATGCCCCGCACCGTCGGTCATCATCACCCGCCAGCATCACCATCCCCGCCACCGGTTCGTCTGCCGGCATCGCCGACCATCGCCATTCACCGGTTCCTCCCGGCCGCAGCCAGTCGTCCGCCGGCACCGCCATGCCCCGCACCGTCCGTCCCACCAGCGCCGCCAGCGGGCACCGCCGCGGCCCCGCACCGTCGGTCATCATCACCCGCCGGCATCGCCGCCCCGCCGTAACCGACACCGTCCGCCGGCACCGCCGACCAGTTCCGTCCGACGGCACCGCCCCGGCCAGTCCCCTCCATGCCC
>NZ_JAAIIH010000024.1 GCF_012932365.1 Bifidobacterium moraviense | reverse complement strand
CGCCCTCGGCTTCCGCAATCTCGACAACTACATCACCAGAAGCCTGCTCCACACAGGCGGATTCGGACAAGCCATCCAGACCCACCTCTAAACCACCACCCATACACACCAAAATGCGAAGAGCCGCGTGACAGCGTGTGCGGGCATGCGAAAGCCCCTGCGACAGGTTGGTCGCAGGGGCTCGTTTCGTTTCAGAGGAGGCTGATGTCGATCAGACCGATCAGACCGATCAAGCCGATCAGACCGTGACCGAAGCCGTCACGCCGCGACCTCGTTGAGCTTGGAACGCTTGCGGCTGTACGCGAAGTACACCACCAGGCCGAGGCCGAACCAGATCGCGAAGCGCACCCAGGTCTCCCAGTTGAGGCCGGCGATGAGCACGAGGCAGAACGCGATCGCGCAGATCGGGGTGAACGGCACGAGCGGGGCCTTGAAGCCGCGGTGGGCGTCCGGCTGGGTGTGGCGCATCCACAGGATGCCGGCGGACACGATGATGAACGCGGACAGGGTGCCGATGTTCACCAGCTCGAACAGGATGTTGATGTTGATGAAGCCGCCGGCCACCGCGGTGAGGATGCCGAAGAACCACGTGCCCTTGAACGGCGTGCGGTACTTGGGGTGCACCTCGCCGAAGAGCTTCGGGAACAGGCCGTCGCGGCTCATGGCGTAGCAGATGCGGGACTGGCCGTACAGCTGCACGAGCATCACGGTGGTCATGCCGATGATCGCGCCCAGGTTCACGATGAACGCGAGCCAGTTCATGCCGGTGGCGAGGATCACGCCGGCCACGGGGGCGTCGATGAAGTTGGCGAAGTCCTGGTAGGGCACCACGCCGGTCATGATGAGCGTCATGATCACGTAGAACACGGTGGAGATGGCCAGCGACAGCAGAATGCCCTTGGGCAGCGTCTTGTTGGGGTTCACGGTCTCCTCCGCGGAGGAGGACACGGCGTCGAATCCGATGAAGCTGAAGAACACGATCGACGCGGCCGGCACGATGCCGTACGGCTGCGTGGAGTCCGGCTGGAACGTGTAGATGCCGTACGGGGAGAACGGCTTCCAGTTGGCCGGGTTCACGTACCACACGGTGCACACGATGAACAGCACGATGATGACGAGCTTGATCATGACCATGATGTCGTTGGTGCGCTTGGTCTGGTTGATGCCGATGGACAGCACCCACGTGATGAGCAGCACGATCACGAAGCCGGGCAGGTTGAAGTACGTGGTGACGCCCGGCGTGGTGCCGTACGCTGCGGTGAGCTCGACGGGCAGATGCAGGCCGAATCCTTCGAGCAGCTTGTTGAAGTAGCCGGACCATCCGGCGGACACGGTGGCCGCCTGCAGGGCGTATTCGAGGATCAGATCCCAGCCGATCACGAACGCGATGAGCTCGCCGAACGCCAGGTACGAGTAGGAGTAGGCGGAGCCGGAGACCGGGGCCATCGAGGCGAACTCGGCGTAGCACAGGCCCGCGAAGCCGCAGCAGACGGCGGCGAGCAGGAACGAGACGGACAGCGCCGGGCCTGCGGTGAGCGCGCCCTTGCCGGTCAGCACGAAGATGCCGGTGCCGATGATGGCGCCGATGCCGAGCATCGTGAGGTCGAACGTGCGCATGGTGCGCTTGAGCGGGGTGGATTCAGCGACCAGCTGATCCACCGACTTCTTGCGAAAAAGATCCATAATCTTCTCTCGGATATGCGGAATGGATATGGGCTGGACCGGACGGAGTTCCGGGACCTCGGCACGCCTTAAACGCCGGGAATCAGAATGGCCGCGCGCGCTGCGTCAGCGCCGGGCGGACATGTGGAGCCAGTGTAGGGCCGTGCGTTGACAAGCGGCCGGATGACGGCGGATTCCGTCTCGCCATGCGGATGCGGCGTCATGCGCCGGCGTGCGGCGGCGTGCGGCCCGGTCATGCCCCGGCCGTGCGCGGCCGTCGCGCGGCGATCCCCGGATACGCAAACGTCATAGCGCCGCGCCACAATGGTGGCCATGACTTTGAGCGCAGCACCCCAGTGGGTTTTTTCGAGTGAGCAGGGCAGGGCGAACTACAAGGCGGCGTGCCGCAGGTATCCGGCGCAGTGCATCGTGGACCTCAGGGCGCTGCGCGACAACATGGCGCATCTCGTGGAGATCTGCGGCGGCCCCGACTCCGGCACCGCGGTGATGGGCGTCGTCAAGGCGGACGCCTACGGCCACGGCCTGATCCCCGCCGCGCTGGCGGCGCTCGCCGGCGGCGCCACGTGGCTCGGCACGGCGCAGGCGCACGAGGCGCTGGCCCTGCGCGAGGCGGGCATCGGCCCCGACCGCTGCCGCATCCTCACGTGGATGTACTCGGGTCTCGAGGTGCCGTTCGACGAGCTCATCGCCGCGGACGTGGACGTCTCGGTCGGCTCGCTCGCCGGCATCGCCCGCGTGGCCGAGGCGGCGCGCAGGGTGGGCCGCCCCGCGCGCGTGCACGTCAAGTGCGACACGGGCTTCGGACGCAACGGATTCACGCCCGCGGCGTTCGACGAGGCGCTCAGGGCCCTGCGCGAGGAGCAGTCGCTCGGCCTCATCCAGGTGGTCGGCCAGTGGAGCCATCTGGCCGTGGCCGACGCCCCGAACGTCCCCGAGTTCGTGAAGTCCACGGACACCCAGATCGCCGTGTTCGACGAGTTCACCGAGCGGATGCGCGCCGCCGGCATCGCCCCGGAGATCCGCCACATCGCCAACACCGCCGCCACGCTGAGCCGCCCCAAGGTGCACTACGAGCTCACGCGCCCCGGCATCGGCCTGTACGGCTACGAGCCCGACCCGGCCATGGGCACGCCGCAGCGCTACCACCTGAAGCCCGCCATGACGCTGCAGGCGCAGCTCGGCACCGTCAAGGACGTGGAGGCCGGCCACGGCATCTCCTACGGGCGCACGTATCTGACGCCGCAGAACACGTCCACCGCCATCGTGCCGCTCGGCTACGCGGACGGCATCCACCGCTCCGCCTCCGGATTCGACATGCAGGGCGCCAAGCACGTGGAGAAGCTCGGCGGCCCGGTGCGCATCATGACCAGGCAGGGCCCCAAGCTGGAGCGCGTCTCCGGGCGCGTGTGCATGGACCAGTTCATCCTGGACCTGCACGGATCGGCCGACGCGATGGGCGTGGAGGAGGGCGACACCGTGGTGCTGTTCGGCCCCGGACGCGGCGAGGCCGTGTGCGAGCCGACCGCCGACGACTGGGCGCGCGCCGCGGACACCATCAGCTACGAGATCTTCACGTGCCTGCGCAACCGCATCCCGCGCCTCTACCTCAATGCGGCGGAGGTGCTGCCGCCCGAGGATCTCGCCCTGCTCGACCCGACCACGCTGCTGTAGGACGGCGCGCGGGACGCAGGACGATTCGTCAGGACGCGGGGAGACGGGACATGGACACGGCGGCGAGCGAACGGATTCCGACGGGCGAGGGCTACGACGCCTTCGACGAGGAGCGTTGGGCCCCCGAGCCGCCCAAGTCCAGGTCGCGCACCGCGTTCGAACGCGACCGCGCGCGCCTCATCCACTCGTCCGCCCTGCGCAGGCTCGGCGCCAAGAGCCAGATCCTCGTGGCCGGCACCGACGATTTCGCACGCACCCGCCTCACGCATACGCTCGAGGTGGCGCAGATCGGGCGGCAGATCGGCGCGCTGCTCGGCTGCGACCCGGACATCGTGGACTGCGCCTGCCTGGCGCACGATCTGGGCCACCCGCCGTTCGGACACAACGGCGAGCGCGCGCTCGCGTCCATCGCCGCGAACATCGGCGGGTTCGAGGGCAACGCGCAGACGCTGCGCATCCTCACGCGCCTCGAACCCAAGGTGTTCCACCCGGACGGGCTGCGCTCGGCGGGCGTGAACCTGACGCGCGCGTCGCTGGACGCGGCCGTCAAGTATCCGTGGACGCTCGCGGAGGCGCCGCTGCATCCCAAGGGGGAGCGCAGCGCGAAGTTCTGCGTCTACCCGGACGACGCGGACGTGTTCCGCTGGCTCAAGACCGGCGCGCCCGAGGCCACGAAGCCGATGGAGTGCCAGATCATGGACCTCGCGGACGACATCGCCTATTCGGTGCACGACGTGGAGGACTCCATCGCCACCGGCGCGTTCAATCCGATCGCGCTCACGGATCCCCGCGTCCTCGACCGCATCGTGGAGCAGACGCGCGCGTGGTACGGCGAGCGCTGGGACCCCGACCTGCTGCTCGCCGCGTTCAGGCGGCTGCGGCGCCTGCGGATGTTCCCCGATCATTTCGACGGGTCGCGGCAGGCGCTGGCGAGGCTCAAGAACATCACGTCCGACCTCATCGGCAGGTTCGCGTGGAGCGTGGAGCACGCCACGCGCGAGACGTACGGCCCGGGCCCGCTCACGCGCTACTCGGCCAGCGTGGTCATCCCCGAGGGCACGAGCTACGAGATCGTGGCGCTCAAGGGCATCGCCGTGTACTTCGTGATGGCGCCGAGGGAGCGCGAGCCGTTCCACAAGGAGGAGCTGCGCATCGTGGAGGATCTCGTGGACGTGCTCATGCGCGACTCGCCCCGTCCCTCCGACGCGCTGGAGAGCCAGTTCCTCGACGACTGGAACGAGTCCACCAACGACGACGAGCGTCTGCGCGTGGCCGTGGACCAGGTGGCGAGCCTGACGGACGGGTCGGCGCTGGCGCTGCATTCGATCCTGTGCGGGTGACGCCGCGCGGCGGCATCGTTCGAGCGGCTTTGCGCAGGCGGCGGCCTTCACGAGACGGGAAGACGATCGCCCGCGATCGCGTCCGCGTCTTGCCGTGATCGGTGCCGCGGAACTACCATGGAGATGCAGATGTGCCGCAGCGGGCGATGACGCCTCAGGCACCCGGGGGACAAGGAGCTCGCGATGAACGACGAGACCAGTGACGTCAGGAACATCGGAACCGAGGGCGCGGCCGACGCCGCCTCGCAGAACGCCGCGGACGCCGCGACGGCGGAGGAGATCAGGGAGGTGGACCGCCTCGAGGCCGTCACGCCCACCAAGGCGCGCATGGACGCCGCCGAACGGTCCGAGCACCGCGACGCCGAGCGCAGAAGCCACCACGGCGACCCCACCAACGGCGTCTACTCCGGACTGGACACTATCGCCTTCGGCGGCCACTGAATCCGCCCGTTCCGCGTGCCCGCGTCGGTTCGTGCCGCTAGGGTGTGAGGCATGGCTGGAATGATCAAGAAGGAAGACGTGGAGAAGGTGCGCGCCGCCGCGGACCTGTACGACATCGTATCCGCGTCCGTGGCGCTCAAGCCTTCCGGCACCGGCACCTACGTGGGCCTGTGCCCGTTCCACGACGAGAAGACCGGCAGCTTCAACGTGCGCCCCTCGCTGGGCGTGTGGCACTGCTTCGGCTGCGGCTTGGGCGGCGACGTGTTCAAGTTCGTCGAGCAGCAGGAGAACATCGACTTCCGCGAGGCCGTGGAGCTGCTCGCGGACAGGTACCACATCGAACTGCACTACGAGCAGACCGGCACCGGGCGTCCCGACGGCGAACGCTCCGGCTCCCGCCGCGCGCGCCTGCTCGAGGTCAACGAGGAGGCGCAGCGCTTCTTCGTCTCCCAGATCATGAGCAAGGAGGCGCTCGCCGCCAGGAAGCTCCTCGGCGGACGCAACTTCAGCCAGGCCGACTGCGAGCGCTTCGGCTGCGGCTACGCGCCGCAGGGCTGGGACAATCTGGTGCGCCACCTCGCCTCCAAGGGCTTCACGCAGCAGGAGATGCTCGACGCCGGTCTCGCGCGTCAGGGTCAGCGCGGCGTGTACGACTACTTCCGCGGCCGCGTCACGTGGCCCATCCGCGACTCCACCGGCCGCACGCTCGGCTTCGGCGCGCGCAAGCTGTACGAGGACGACACCATCGCCGCCAAGTACATCAACACCCCGGACACGCAGCTGTACCGCAAGAACCAGGTGCTCTACGGCATCGACCTCGCCAAGGCCGCGATCGTCAAGAAGCGTCAGGTGGTGATCGTGGAGGGGTACACGGACGTGATGGCCATGCATCTGGCGGGCATCGACACGGCCGTGGCCACGTGCGGCACCGCGTTCGGCGCCGAGCACGCGAAGATCGTGCGCCGGCTCATCGCCGACGATTCGCTCGGCGCCATCCAGCTCATCGGGCCGCGCAAGGTGGACGGGCAGGTGGTCAGCTCGCGCGTGGTGTTCACGTTCGACGGCGACGCGGCCGGGCAGAAGGCCGCGCTGCACGCGTTCGGCCTCGACTCGGCGTTCCTCACGCAGACGTTCGTGGCCGTGGCGGACGACAACCTCGACCCGTGCGACCTGAGGATCCGGCGCGGCGACCAGGCGGTGCGCTCGCTCATCGAGGGCGCGCGGCCGCTGTACGACTTCGTGATCGAGACCGCGATCGACCGGTTCGACACGCAGTTCACCACCGGGCAGATGGGCGCCGTGCACGCGGTGGCGCCGGTGATCGCGCAGATCCGCGACCGGTCGCTGCTCGACGTGTACACGCGCAAGGCGGCCCGTCGCGTGGGCGTGGATCTGGACATCCTGCAGCGCGAGGTGGCCGCGGCCCGGCGCGCCGCGCACGTGCGCGACGAGGACGCCTACGCGCCCCGGGGCGCGCGACGCGGCTTCGGCGGCGAGACGGCCGCGGAACGGGAACGCCGCGACGAGAATCCGTACGCCAACCCCGCCGAACGCAAGGCGCTGGAACGGCGGGACGCGCGCAACCAGACGTACTTCCGCGTGGACGACGCGGTGTTCGTGTGCGAGCAGCAGTTCATGGCCACGCTGATCCAGGTGCCGCGCGCCGTGGATCGTACGCTGTTCGCGCAGCTGACCGCGGACAGCTTCACCACGCCGGTGTTCCGCACGATGTTCCAGGCGCTCGAGGCCGCGGGCGGTCTGCCGGCCGACGCCACCCCGCAGGGCCTGTGGATGCACGCGCTCACCAAGGCGGGCGGGCCGATGCTCGAGCAGGTGATCAACGAGCTTGCGGTGATGCCGCTGCCGCTGCCGTCCGCATCGGCCTCCGCACAGGGCGACGGGGGAGCGGCCGCGGGCGCGGGCGGCGTGGTGTCCGGCACGGCCCCGGGCATGACCGGCCCCGGGGGAACCGCCGCCGCGGCCGTGCAGCTGCGTCCGGCCACGCCCGCCGAGTCGCGCTACGCCACCGAGCTGCTGGTGCGTCTCATCGACATGGACTACATGCGTCGCGTGGCCGACGCCCGCCGCCGCATGGCCCGTCTGCCCGACGGCGAGGAGAAGTTCGCGCTGCTTGGCCGCGTCGCCAAGCTCGAGGCCGCCCGCAAGGACCTCCAATCGCAGGTCTACAACAACAACGTGGCGTAGCGGCGGATGCCGGGGGCCCGAGGCCGTGCGTCCGGCGAGAATACGGGCTGAAAACGACGAAATCCCGGATTCCAAGCGCCAAACCCCCGCAAAAGCGTCCATTTGGTACTTGGAATCCGGGATTTCGTCATTTTCAGCCCGTAATGTTCGGAGTCGGCCGGTCCCGGTTTCCCGTCACCCCGCACAGGTGCCGGAATATGGCCCCGTCGTCCCAGGCGCGCGCCGCAATGTTCTTCCCACCATCCTGAGCGGAGGCCGGAATGCCCCCTCGGTCATCCTGCGCGGAGGGGGATATCTCTTCAGTCATCCTGCGCGGAGGCCGCTAGACCGGAGTCGAAGGATCCTTGACTATGCAAGAACGGCCAAGGATCCTTCGACTCCGGCTGCGCCTCCGCTCAGGATGACTAGGGGGAAGAAGCTGCGCCTGCGCGGGACGACGGGGAAGGGGGGCTGCACCCGCGCGGGACAACGAAAGAGTCGTCCGATCAGGCGATCTGGCGCAGCAGGGCGGGCAGCTCGGCCATCGTGTCGATCACCGCATCGGCACCGGCGGCCACGAACGCCTCGCGCGCGGCGGAGCGTGCGGCATCCTTGTCCGCCTCGGACAGGGCGTCGAACTCGTCCTGGCTCAGCGCCATCTGCGAGCTGCCCTCGGTGACGCCCACGGTGAAGACGCCGGCGTTCTTGCCCTCGCGGATGTCGGAGAGCGTGTCGCCCACCTTGACGGCGCGGCGCACGTCGGTCACGCCCAGCGTCCTGAGGTTCGCGAACACCATGTACGGGTAGGGGCGGCCGAAGCCGTCCACGCCGTCGGGGCTGATCCAGAAGTCCGGCGCGTAGCCTTGCTCGGCGGCCCTGGGCGCCACGATCTCCATCATCTTGTCGGTGTAGCCGGTGGTGGAGCCGATCTTGAGGCCCATTTCGCGCAGCGTGGCGATGGTGTCCACCACGCCCGGCTTCGGGGTGGCGAAGCCGTCCAGGATGGACAGCAGCTTGGGCTCGAAGTGCGCGTACACCTTGTCCGCGTCGGCGTCGGTGGGGGCGGCGCCGTGGGCGTCCTCCCATGCGCGGGCGATGCGGTCCATGTGCAGCATGGTCTCGATGTGGTCGTGCTTGAGCATGCCCATCGGCTTGCGGGTCTCGGCCATGGTCGGCTCGATGCCGAACTCCTTGAACGCCTCCTGGAAGGCCTTGACGGGGGCGAAGCAGCCGTAGTCCACGGTGGTGCCGGCCCAGTCGAAGATGACGGCCTCGAAGCGGGTGCTGGTCATGATGTGTTCTCCTTGGTGAACGAAAGCGGATGGATTGGGGGTTTCTGCCATCCCGAGCGGAGGAATCTGTCCTTTCCCTGTCATCCTGGGCGAAGGGGCCTGTTCTTTCTCTGCCCTCCCGAGAGGAAGAGCCGGTCCTTTCCTGTCATCCTGAGCGGAGCGCAGCGGAGTCGAAGGATCTTTGATTTGTGGGTTGGGTCAAGGATCCTTCGACTCCGCCCTGACGGGCTTCGCTCAGGATGACGAGGAGGGGGGCCGATCAGGCTCCGCTCAGGATGACGAGGAGGGGAACCGATCGGCCTCCGTTTAGGATGATGGGGAGGGGGACTGATCGGCCTCCGTTTAGGATGATGGGGAGGGGGACTGATCGGCCTCCGTTTAGGATGATGGGGAGAGAGCTGAGCGGTCCTCAACTTAGGATGACGGTGGCGGTTCGTCTGTTCGAGCGGAGGGGCCGGTCCTTTCCTGTCATCCTGAGCGGAGCGCAGCGGAGTCGAAGGATCTTTGATTTGTGGGTGGGATCAAGGATCCTTCGACTCCGCCCTGACGGGCTTCGCTCAGGATGACGAGAAGGGGGACGGACCCGGTCCTCGCTCAGGATGACGAGGAAGCGGGGAATCAGGCGGTGAGCTTCACGGACGTGGGGGCGGCGGCCTTGATCGGGGCACCGGCGGCATCCATCGCGGCGATCGCTTCCGGCACGGAGTCGGATCCGGTGGCGGGCTTGAGCAGTCCGCGCTCGCCCATGTACATGGCCAGCAGCTCGGTCACCTTCTCGATGTCGTCGGTGTAGATCTCGCCGATGTTGCCCAGACGGAACGTCTCCTCGTCGGTGAGCTTGCCCGGGTAGATCGCGTAGCCGCGCTCCTTGATGAACTCGTACATGTCGTGGAAGTCGAACGTGGTGCCTTCCGGGTAGAGGAACGTGGTGATGATCGGGCCCTGATGGTCGTGCAGGAACAGACGGAAGCCGAGCGCCTTCATGCGGGCGATGAGCAGCTCGTTGTTGAGCGTGTAGCGGGCGGAACGCGCCGGGATGCCGCCTTCGGCGAACATCTCGTCAAGTGCCTTGGAGAAGGCGAGCACCACGTGGGTGGGGGAGGTGAAGCGCCACTTGCCGTTGGCCTTCTCCAGTGTGTTCCACTGGTCCCACAGGTCGAGCGAGAGCGAACGGGCCTTGCCCTTGGACGCTTCGAGCTTGGCTTTGTTGCAGATGATGAAGCTGAAGCCGGGCACGCCCTGGATGCACTTGTTGGCGGAGGACACGAGGAAGTCGATGCCCCAGTCGGCCACGGGGATGTCCACGCCGCCGAACGAGCTCATGGCGTCCGCCATGAACGTCTTGCCGTACTGCCTGGCCACGCGCGCCACGGCCTCGATGTCGTTGAGCAGGCCGGAGGTGGTCTCGGAGTGGATCATGGACACGTGCGTGATGGACGGGTCGGCCTTGAGGTAGTCCTCGACCTTGGCGGCGTCCGGGATGCGGTCGTACGGCTCGGCGTACTGCACGAAGTCGATGCCGGCGTGGCGGCAGATGTCGGCCTGACGGTCGCCGTACGCGCCGTTGGTGCACAGCAGGACCTTCTCGTCCTTGCCGATCACGGAGGTGAGCACGCTCTCGACGCCGAAGGTGCCGGAGCCCTGCATGAGCACGACGGTGTAGTCGTCGGCGTTGCAGTGGGCGAGCTCAAGCAGCTGACGGCGGATCTTCTGGGTGATCTGCTGGTAGTCGGCGTCCCACGTGCAGTGGTCGAAGAGCATTTCCTCCTTGACCGTGCGGGTGGTGGTGAGCGGGCCGGGGGTGAGGAGCTTGTATTCGGTGTTCATCGGGGGTTCCTTTCTGGTGTCTTGCGTCTGAGCGTCTGATGTCCGCGTCACGTGGCGCGGGTTCCGCGGGACGCGGGTGCGCGTTCGCGGAGCGGCGATCGATCGGCGTCGCAGCGGCTTCGTGTCGGCGCTGTGCGATTGGGGCTTCCGGTCGCCGAGTCTAATGAACTATGGAGTTTTCCAGTAATCTACGTAGTCGAAATCGGGTGCACGGAGTGTCATCCGTAGGACGCGTAGGTGGGGGTTACGTTGGGGTGAACGGAACGGGACGCGATGATATGCGCCCCGCTCCGACGGATGCTGGGGATACGAAGCCGGGCCTCTCCCACATCATCCAGTGCGGATTTCCCGGTCATCCTGAGTGGAGAATGGCTTTCCTCGGTCATCCTGAGCGGAGGCGAAGCCGGAGTCGAAGGATCTTTGACTATCTCGGCATGGTCAAGGATCCTTCGACTCCGCTGCGCTTCGCTCAGGATGACGGGGAAGGCACACCCTTGCTCAGGATGACGGTGGCGGTCCGTCTGTTCGAACGAAGGGGCCGGTTCTTTCCTGTCATCCTGAGCGGAGGCGAAGCCGGAGTCGAAGGATCTTTGATTTGTGGGTTGGGTCAAGGATCCTTCGACTCCGCCCTGACGGGCTCCGCTCAGGATGACGGGGAAGGGCGCGCTCGTGCTCAGGATGACGAGGGAAGGCGCACCCCTCGCCCAGAATGACGGGCGAGCGGAGAGACGCCCGCTCAGTCGCCCTGTGCGGCCCGCTTGCACGCGGACGAGAAGTCCTGGTGCTGCTGCAACAGGTCCACGGTCAGCGCCTGCGGGAAGGACTTCGAGCGCTTCGAGGCGTTGGCGGGGGCCTGTTCGCCCTCGTACAGCGGCGTGGGGTAGGTCTCGAGGAGCTCCTTGCGGCCCTTGTCGATGATCACGCCGGCCATCTGCTGCGCCTTAGGATTCGTGGCGCGGCCCTTGTCCAGCACGGCCACGGACTCGGTCAGCGAGTAGTTGCCCTCGGACGGGTCCACGAAGTCGATCGGCAGGCCCTTGGCCTTGTCCGCCACGGCCTGATGGCGCAGGCCGAAGCCGATCGCCACCTCGCCGGAGCGCACGGCCTTGAGCGGGCCGGAACCGGACTGTTCGAGGTGCGGACCGGCGTTGCGGTAGATGGCGGTGAGGATACGCTGCCCCTCCTCGCCGGTGCCGTACGCGTCGGCGATGGCCTGGATCATGAGCCAGCCGGTGGAGGAGCCCTCCATGTCCGGCACGGAGATCAGGCCCGCGTACTTCGGGTCGGCCAGGTCCTTGAGGCTCGTGGGCTCCGGGACTCCGGCCTCGGCGATCGTCTTGGTGTTCACGATGATCGCACCCTCCTGTGCGGTGGTGGGGGAGCGGTACGCCGGCGCGGTGGAGTTCTGCGAGTCGTCCAGCAGCTTCGACTTCACGTCCGTGAGGTCCGCGAACATGTGGTTGCGCTCCTGCGCCGAATCGACGTAGTAGGAGCTCATCGTGAGCATGTCCGCCTCGAGCGCCCTGCCTTCGGCCAGCATCTTGCCGCCCAGCTCGGAGGTGCCGAAGCTCTGGATGATGTACTGGTCGCGGAAGCCGTTGCCGTCCAACGCGTGCTGGAATGCGGCCACGGCCTCGTCGTCGGCGTTGGTGTAGATCACCACCTGGCCGTTCGCGGAGGAGGCGGTCGCGCCGAACCCGAAGGCCACCAGCAGCACGGCCAGCACCGCGGAGAGTGCGCCGGTGAACGCGTTGCGCGCCCTGCGGTTGCCGGTCGTGGGCAGCGGGAAGTCGGGGCTGCCGTTGGCGCCGGTCTGCTCGATGGCGCGCTGGCGGCTGTCCGGGCGCACCGCGGCGGCGGCCACGGCCACCTGCGGCACCGTCGCCTTCACCGTGGCACGCGCCCGCACCTTCCGCGTGCCGCGGTCGCGCGTGGCGAACGCCGTCACGCCCTTGACCACGAGGTTGGTGGCCAGGATCAGCAGCGAGAGCGCGAAGATCTCGTCGAACTTCGCCACGTGCTGCAGCGCGGAGATCTTGGTGGTGATCACCTGCGTGCGCGCGCCGGTGAGGAACACCACCGCGGAGATCGTGACCATCGCGTTGACGAAGTAGTAGCTGAACACCTGCAGGATCGTCGGCAGGGCGTTCGGCGTGACCACGCGCACGATCGTCTTGATCCAGTTGTCGCCCATGAGCTTCGCGGTGGTCTCCCACGAGGCGTTCATCTTGGTCAGGGAGTCCTTGATCATCTGGTACGGCGTGGCGAAGTAGTGCACGATGTTCGCCACGATGAGGATCCAGAACGTGTTCTGCAGGCTCGAGCCGGAGAACACGAACAGGAACGCGATGCCGAGCACCATGCCCGGCACGGTGTTGATGACCGAGCTCATCGCGTCCACGGTGCGTCGCGCCCAGTTCGGCAGCTTGGAGCGGGACGTCACCAGGCCCGCGGCGTAGGCGAACAGGCAGCCGATGATGGCGGTCATCACGGCCACGTACAGCGAGTTGGTGTACACCTGCGTCAGCTCGGAGTCGGTGAACAGCGAGGCGATGTGCCCGAACGTGAAGCCCGTGTCGAACGGCCACTCGTTCACGAACGGGATGAGCAGGATCACCGCGAACAGGCTCAGCACGCACGCCAGCGTCACCACGGAGGCCGCGCCGCACGCCCAGTCGCGCCTGCGGCCCTTCGGCAGCTCCACCTGCGAGATCTTGTTGTAGCGGATCGCGAAGCGCTCGAGCGCCGTCACCAGGATGATCGAGATGATCGAGGGGACGAGCATCACCACGGCGATCACGGCGCCGCGGTTGAAGTTCGGGATCGAGCCGAGCATCTGGTTGAACAGCGTCATGGCGAGCACGTCGTATTCGCCGCCCACCGAGGTCGGGATGCCGTAGTCGGTGAACGCGAGGAAGAACGACTGGATGAACGCGATCGCCATCGTGCCGATCAGCGGGCGCACCACGGTGTTGAGGAACGTGGTGAACGGCTTGTCGCCCATGATGTGCGAGACGATGATGAACTTCTTGTCCACGAACTGGAAGCTGTTGTTGATGAGCAGGAAGCACGTGGGCAGCGTGTACACCACGTAGCCGATGAGCAGGCCGTTGAAGCCGTAGATGTCGAACGGCTGGAAGCCGAGGAGCCGCGTGATCAGGCCCTGCTTGCCGAACGAGTAGATGATCGCGAAGCCGTACGTGATGGTGGGCAGGAGCATCGGCACCTGCGTGAGCAGCGTGATGGCCTTCTTGAGCCCCGCCGGCACGTTGGTGCAGTTCACCGTGTACGCCAGCAGGAACGCCAGCAGCATGGCCACCAGCGCGCTCGCCGCGGACACCTTGAGCGAGTTGAGCACGGAGACGCCGAACTCGGGGCGCGTGAGCACCGCCCAGTAGTTGGCCATGGTGGCCGCGCCGTCGCCGGTCTGGAACGACTTGACGATGACCGTGGCCAGCGGGATCACCAGGAACGCGAGGAACGCGATGGACACGATGGCCAGCAGCGTCCACAGCTCGGTCTGCTTGGGCGCGCTGGGCCGGCGCTCGTGGTTGGAGATCTCGGGGGCGATCTTGGGCAGCTGCTTGCCCGCCTGGATGGATTCGACCGACATGGCTCAGGCCTCCGCTCGCTTCGGGGCGACCGCGGCGTCGGCTCCGTTCGCGCCGGCGGCGGCGTGCTCGCCCTCGTTGAACAGGGTGTAGATGTTGTTGCGCTTCACTTCGAGCTGGTGGAGGATGAACGTCCGCACGAAGTCGTTGGCCGGATGCTCGATGATGTTCTCCGGGGTGTCGTACTGGGCGATCCTGCCCTGGTTGATGATGAGCACCCGGTCGCTCATCGTGCACGCCTCCTCGGGGTCGTGCGTGACCATGATCGTGGTGAGGTGGTACTGCTCCACGATCTGCTTGATCTTGGCCTTGATGGACTCCTTGATCACGCCGTCGAGGGCGCTCAGCGGCTCGTCGAGCAGCAGCAGCCTCGGCTTCATCACCAGCGTGCGGGCCAGCGCCACGCGCTGCTTCTGGCCGCCGGAGAGCTCGTCGATGCGCTTGTTCAGGTGCTCCTCGAGACCCAGCAGGGAGATGAGCTCCTTGATCTCCGCCTCGGAGGAGATGCCCGGGTTGTTACGCAGGCCGTACGTGATGTTCTCGTACGCGGTGAGGTTCGGGAACAGCGCGTAGTCCTGGAACACGATGTTGAAGCCGCGCTTCTCCATCGGCACGTCCGTCAGGTCCTCGCCGTCGTAGATGATCTGTCCGCTCGTGGCGTCGGTGATGCCCAGGATGATGTTGAGCAGCGTGGTCTTGCCGCCGCCGGACGGGCCGAGGATCGACATGATCCGGCCGTTGTCCAGCGTCAGGCTGATGCCGTTGAGCACGTGCGTGTCCCCGAACGATTTGGTGATGTCCTTCAATTCCAGCATGGTGTCCGTTTGCCCTTCACTGCCTCATGCGGGGACTCTCCCCGCGCACTACGTCTTCCATCCTCGTGCCGGACCGTCGCCGAGGGCCGGGTGTGCGGGGAAACGTTCGGGGCGGCAAGGTGAACAGCAAGATGAACAACGTCGCGGCGACGTAGTCGACGTAGTGTGCCGTGGTTCCGTCCTGCATGGGCGTCGGCCTCGAAGGACGACTCTGCGCTCAGGCGACGAACTCGCGGTCCGCCACGGCGCGCCCCGAACGGTCCAGCGCGGCGGAGAAGCGGGGATAGTCGGTGAGGATCACGCCCATGTAGAGCATGTCCGTCAGCGCGATGTGCGCGATGCGCGAGAAGATCGCGTTGCCGTAGATCGTGCGCTTGCCCTGGCCGGCGAACAGCGTGATGTCCGCCCAGTTGGCGAGCGGCGTGCCCGCCACGTTGGTGATGCCCAGCGTGGCCGCGCCGGCGTTCTTGGCCAGCCGCAGCGCCTTGACGGTGTCCGACGAGGCGCCGGAGTAGGAGTAGGCGATCGCCATGTCCTGCTCGCCCAGATGCGTGGCGGAGATCTGCTGCAGATAGGCGTCGGCGTGCAGCCGCGCCTGCAGCCCCAGATACGAGAGCTTGCACACCAGATCGGTGGCCGGCGCCACGGAGTCCTCCACGCCGTACACGTCGATCACGCGCGCGTGCGCGATGAGGTCCACCGCCCTGCGGAACGCCTTGACGTCCAGCACGCCGAGCATGTCGTCCAGCAGCGACTTCGATGCCGTCGCGGCCTTGGCCGGCACGTCCTCGAGCGTGTCCCACGGGTGCAGGTTGAAGCCCTCCAGCGGGTTGAATCCGTCCCCGCCCGCGGCCGCCGGCGCCTGCGGATGGGTGAGGGCGTGGCGGAACTCGCGGTAGCCGTTGAACCCGAGCTTGCGCGCCACGCGGATCACCGTGGGCTGGCTCACCTCCGCGGCCTCGGCGAGCTCGCCCACGGTCAGTTCGCCCACGGTGGGCAGATGGTCGCGCACGTAGGAGGCCACCTGCTGCTCGGCGGGGTGCAGGGAGGGGTACACGCGTCCGATACGCTCCTCGATGTGCGCCAGCGAGCCCATGACCGCCCTTCCGTCCGGTGGATTGTCCGACTGTCTCCAGCCTACGGATCGGCGCGGGGATGCGGCGACGGATCGGCTGACACGGTCATGAATGGAAGGTGAACTTTTCCGGCGCGCCCGTTCAGAATAGGGTTCCCAGCAGCGCGGGGACCGCCGGCGCCGCCACCGTGGCGCCGAACGTCACCATGATCGCGCCCAGGAACAGGAACGGGCGCGTCATGCCCTCCCACGCGGGCAGCCGGCGCAGCGTGCGCACCCCGTACGTGGCGCCGGACAGCGCGAACGCGACCAGACCGAAGACCAGCAGCGGGCCGCCGATCACCAGCAGCCCCAGTTGCGACAGCAGATTGACGTCCAGCATGGCGGACCTCCTCGTTGTTCCCTCGTGCGGGTCGCCCGTGCGGGGGCCCGCGGCGCCGTCTCCGCGGCGGCGATGATCCCATCGTGCCCGTCCGCCTCCTCGTCCGCCCTCGTGCGCCGGGACGATCCCGTCCACCCAGCGATTCGCGCCCGTCATCCCCGCGGATGACGCCGTACCATGGCATCCCGCGGCGAACGCCAGCGACCGTCGGCCATCGGACATCGACGACCGGTCGCCGACCGTCGCTCATCGACCATTGACGAAGGAGACATGAACGTGAGGACCGAGACCACGCCGTCCGCCGGCGACGATCGCGACATCCTGCTGGTGATCCACGCCGGAGCCGGCGACCGGCGCAAGGACGCGGACCCGGAGCGCACACGGATCGCCGAGACGGACCTCGCACGCGCCCTCGACGCCGGATACGCGCTGCTCGAACAGGGCGGCGACGCGCTCGACGCGGTCTGCGCCGCGATCCGCGTCATGGAGGACGCGCCCGAGTTCAACGCCGGCCGCGGCGCCGCGCTCACCAGCGAGGGCAAGGTGTCCATGGACGCGTGTCTCATGGGCGGCGACGGCGAGGTGGGGTCGGTGGCTGGACTGGACACGGCCCGCCACCCGATCGACGTGGCGCGCGCCGTCAAGGAGCGTACCAAGCACGTGATGTTCGCGCGTCCGTCCGAGGAGCTGCTGCGCTCGTGGGGCATCGAACTGCGCGATCCCGACTACTTCGTGACGCAGGCGCGCCGCGATTCGCTGGAACGCGCGCGGCGCGACGGCGACGCGTGGGAGAAGCACGGCACCATCGGCGCGGTGGCGCGCGACGCGGAAGGCCATGTGGCGGCCGGCACGTCCACCGGCGGCATCACCAACCAGATGCCCGGACGCGTGGGGGACACGCCCCAGACCGGTTGCGGCAACTACGCGGCCGACGGCGTGGCTGCGGTCTCCGGCACGGGCATCGGCGAGGCGTTCGTGCGCACCGTGGCGGCGCATCAGGTGGCCGACCGCATCCGCTTCGCCGGACAGGACCCGCGCGAGGCCGCCGAGGCCGTGCTCGACGACATCGCGGCGCACCGCGGCGACGGCGGGCTCATCGTGGTGCCGGACCACGGTCCCGGCGTGGTGGCGTACAACAGCGAGACGATGAACTTCGGCTACGCGACTCCCTGGGGGCGGCGCGTCCATGCGTGATTCTTCCCTGCGTGACTCTTCTCTGCGCGATCGTTCCGGATCCGAAACCGAACCCGGGGCGCGTGGCGGCGCCGGACGCGGCATGCGTCTGCGCGCCTTCCGCGCCGCGTTCCCGCTGACCGCCCCCATCGCCGCGGGCTTCCTGTTCCTCGGCTGCTCGTACGGCCTGCTCATGCACGCCAAGGGCTTCGCGTTCTGGTATCCGGTGGGCATGGCGTTCTTCATCTTCGCCGGCTCCATGGAGTTCGTCACGGTGAACCTGCTGCTCAGCGCGTTCAATCCCGTCGCCGCGTTCCTGCTGGCGCTCATGGTCAACGCGAGGCACCTCTTCTACGGCCTGTCGATGCTGGGCAAGCTGCGCAACATGGGCTGGAAGAAGCCGTACCTCATCTTCGCCATGTGCGACGAGACCTTCGCCATCAACTCGGGGACCCGGATTCCGGACGACGTGGACCGCGGATGGTTCATGCTGTTCGTCTCCATGCTCAACCGCTGGTACTGGATCGCCGGCACGGCGCTCGGCTGGCTCGTGGGCGGCCTGCTGCCGTTCAGCACGCGCGGCATCGAGTTCGTGCTCACGGCGCTGTTCCTGGTGATCTTCCTCGACCAGTGGATGGGAACGGCGTCCGGGCGGGCGCACGTGTCCGGCGTCATCGGCGTCGGCGCGACGGCGGCGTGTCTGGCGCTGTTCGGCTCGTCCGACTTCATGATCCCCTCGATGGCGCTCATGCTGGCGGTGTTCCTGCTGCTGCGGCGCCATCTCGACGAGACGCCGTCGGCCCCGGGCGGCGCGGGGGACGATCGTGGCACGACGACCGCCGCGGACGCGGCATCCGATCGTGCGGCGGCCGATCACGGTCGGATGGAATCTGACCATGCGGAAGTCGACCATGTGGAATCCAACCATAAGGCCGCCGTTCCGCGGCGCGACGACGAAAGGACGGCGGCATGATGACCATGACGACCTGGCAGGCCGTGGCGACCATCGCGGTGGTGGCTCTCGGCACGATGCTCACGCGCTTCCTGCCGTTCCTCGTCTTCCCCGAATCGAAGCGCCCGCCGCGCGTGGTGGAGTACCTCGGCAGCGTGCTGCCGTACGCCATGACCGGCCTGTTGGTGGTGTATTCGCTCAAGGACGTGTCGCTCACGTCCGGCAGCCACGGCATCCCCGAGGCGATCGCGATGCTGGCCATCGTGCTGCTGCACTGGTGGAAGCGCAGCATGCTGCTCTCGATCGCCGGTGGCACGGTGCTCTACATGGTGCTCGTGCAGGTGGTGTTCGTCTGACGCCGCTGACTCGGTCTGTGCGTCGGCGCGGACGATGGTCGGTCATCGCAACGTTGCGGTGACCGACCGTTTTGCGTTTCGGTCGCGTTCCCTTCGATGGTCCTTCGTCGCAACGTTGCGATGCACGGAAGATGTCTGCTGACGTTTCCCGGAGCCGTGCGTGCGACGCGCGAAGCGAACGGGGGATGAACTCTTCGCGACACGCCGGTGCGGCGGGCGTTTTTGCCTGTCCGCCGGGAGATTCGCGGCGTAATCTGCATGATGGAGGCCTGTTTTTGGGTGTGTGCGACACGCCGATGGATGCGAGTGTTTCGTAGGGTTTTCGGGTGGTCGCGTGGGGGCTGGTTTGCGTGATCCGGGGGAGTCGTGTAAGTTACTTACTCGCTGCCGCTGAGCGGTCCGGTTCCTCCGGTTCGGCTGGTTCCGGGGTTCGCTTGGCTGGTGTGGTGGTTTGAGAACTCAAGAGCG
>NZ_JAAIIH010000023.1 GCF_012932365.1 Bifidobacterium moraviense | reverse complement strand
ATCGCCCTCGGCTTCCGCAATCTCGACAACTACATCACCAGAAGCCTGCTCCACACAGGCGGATTCGGACAAGCCATCCAGACCCACCTCTAAACCACCACCCATACACACCAAAATGCGAAGAGCCCGAAAAGGTCATCCGTGAACAGGTCGGCGTAGTAGTCCATCGTCATGCTGAACGTTTTGTGCCCGGCGATGGCCTGTACGACCTTTGGCGGTACCTTCGCGTGGACCGCGAGGCTCACGGCCGTGTGTCGAAGGTCGTGCAGCGTCATGTGCGGCAAACCCGCCGCGCGCACGGCCGTGGCAAACCATCCGTCCCGACTGTCCGGCGGGCGCATGTAATCCGTCTCGGCAAGGTGCCGGCCGTCGTTGAGCGAGCCGGGACGCTCGAATACGAGCGCGTCCGGGTCCTTGAACGCGACTGCCTTGCTCAGGCGCTCGCGCAACAGGCCCTTGGGGAACACCACCATGCGGTCCTCGCCGTTCTTCGCCGTGTTCAGATGCCATCCGCTGCCCGACCACACCGAGTTTTCGCACACGAGCGCCGTGCCCTTGTCCAAGTCAAGGTGACGCACGCGAAGCGCGGTGGTTTCGCCGAATCTCATGCCCGTGGTCCCCATGAACAGCACCATCGTCCCGTAGTCGAAACGTCTGCGATCGCTCGCCGCCTCTCCCAATGCCAAGAGCTGCCGCATGGTCAGGTATCGGCGTGGCTTGCTGACCTTCACGCGGGGTAGTTCGATGTCCTCGCAGGGGTTTTCGGCAATCCTCTTGTCCTTCACGGCGGCTTTCATGACCATGCTGAGCACGCTGAGGATGCTTTGCGTCTGTTTGCCGCTGTATCGGGCCGATATGTCGCCTATCCAGCGTTGCACGTCGCCGTGGCACACGCCCGATACCGGCACGCCGCCCCACCGCGGCTCGACGTGGCAGCGCCACAGGTCCTCGTACTTGTCGTACGAGGCTTGCTTGATCACGCCGTGTTTCGTTTCCAGCCATGCGCGGCCGAGTTCGCCCACGGTGGCCTTGCCGCGCTGCGGGTCGATGTACCGGCCGGCGCTCATGTCGGCAATGACGCGGCTGCGCTCGCGTTCGGCGTCCGTGCGTCGCTCGAAACCGCGCCGGCGGACGCCCTTGTAGCGGAATCCGTAGGCCACGCCCTTGGGGAATTTCTTGCACGGGTACCTGAATACGCCGCGAGTCTGAGGTTCGGCCGCGGCGCTCATAGCAGGTCTCCCCATGACGGCATGTCCCGAGACGATGCGTCTTCGGACCATTTCGGCGGGTCCTCTAGGTACGACTGGATGATTGAATCAAGCCGGGTCACGTTGGCTTCTGCGAATTCCGCGGCGATGGCGCCGAGCGCGTCGGTGCCGGCGTCGGGAATGATCACGCCTTGCTCCAAAAGCTCGCTTCGGTGCTCGGTAAAGCCTCGCCAAGCCGTACGAAGCCCCCACACGCAATCGTCAAGCTCTTTCGCGGAAAGTGGGAGACCGAAGGCAGGCGGAAGGTTCAGGTCTTCGGGGACGCCGCGCCTCGTTGCGTTGTCTTGCTGCATTTCGACATGCCGAAGCGTCGCGAGCTTCATAAGCGCCCTTGCGCGTTCATCCCTTGCCGCCTCCAATAGGCAGCAGATGCGGGCCGCCTTTTCCATGCAATCGGGAACTGTCATGTGGAATCCCATGTATCCGTTGAAGCGGCGCAATGCCTGATAGTTGCGCAGTCCCTCGAAACCGGGGAAGTCCGCCGGCAAGAAGGGTTGCTCTAGGTCGATGATGAGACACAGCGGACTGACGCCGAGCACGTGGGCGTAGCGCAACGTCTCGGCGAGCGTGACGCCCTCGACCTTGCGGCCCGTCTCTATCAACGTGATCTTGCCGCGCGTGGTGGTGCCCTCGCCATACTCGGCGTTCACCATGTCCGCGAGCTTTTCCGCGCCTATCCGCTGCGCCTTGCGGCAGCGCTGCAACCGCTGCCCGAACGTGGACGCGGGTGCGTCCGTCGTCTGTGTCTGAATCATCGTGTCACCGAAGCCTCATGTGTTAATTGTGCTAACAACACGCCGATTGTAGGCTGAAATAAGGCAACGTGTCAAACATGGTCTAATGTGATATCCGTCCCGGTGTCAGACGGGACGAAAAAAGGGGCCTCGCCGGATAGCGGCCGGACGAAGCCCCAATAAGACCGAACGCGGCACACGCCGCGCCTTCCCATCACGAAAGAAGGTCTCATGGGACACACTAACCCAAACAAGACGCCCGCGAGCGCCGGCGCGCCCGGAATGCTCACCAACGCACAGACCGCCGCTAGGCTCGGCGTCAGCGTGAAATACCTGAACAACATGCGATACAGCGGCCGCGGCCCCGCATTCATCCGCCTCAGCCGCCGATGCGTGGTCTACGATGCGGGCGTGGTGAACGCATGGATTGAGGCCAACACCGTACGCACGGCGGCATGACATGAAAACCGGGAACAAAAGGCAAAGCCCCGCACAAGGCGAGGCTTCGGTGACAATCCCGACCATACCACCACCCAAGGCCGGCCACACGGCCCGCTGCGCGCCTCGGACGGCATTCCCCGGACCGCCATGCCCGACCGGCCTGCCGCGCGGCGCGCGGACGATATCAGCGGCCGCGCTCGCAGACGTTCCGCAGTGCGGCACCGACGTGAACGGAACGCGGTGATGCCGTTGGGAAGCGAATTGTGGAAACGGGCCATGTGGCTGGGCGGGCGCGACCGACTCGGCTTGTCCGCCACCGCCCGCCTCGTGCTGCAATACATGGCATTCAAGGCACTGGACAACGGCGGCTCCGGCGTCGGCGACGAACGGCGATACCGGCAGACGCGCGACGGACGTCCCGCCCAGCTATTCACCATGTCCCGAGAAAAGACGCTCTACGAACTCGGAATCAACGAGCGCAGCTATCAACGGCAGCTCGCCGAGCTGCGGAAACGGGGCCTCGTGACCATCGGGGAAACGGCGCACCGCGGGCGCTCGCAGTCCTACAGGCTTCACGTCGCCGAGATGTTCGACACGATGGGCGGCGACGCGAACATGTGACGTCCATTGCAAAGGGTGTACGTTTCGTACGCCCTCGCGCGTTCGGCGAGCGCGCGAGACTCGGAGCCATACCGGAAACGTTCACCCTTTCGCGCACGTTTCGTGCCGTAAAGGGTGAACGTTTCTTGTCATAAAGGGTGAACGTTTCGTGCCGTAAAGGGTGAATGAAACGTACACCCCTAATACAAGTAAGGAACAAGTGAATACAAGAGAGGAACAAGAAGAATACAAGGGTGTACGTTTCGTACGCCCTTGCGCCAACCGCACCGATACGTCGAACACCTGTGCGAAGGCAATGGGAAGAAACGACACACGCCGCCCCGCCCGCAAGAAAGACGCCACGAGCGCCAAGCCCGGCAGCCACCACGAAGGAACACGACAATGACCGGACCGACCACACGCATCCGCCGAGCGCTCGACATGGAGATACGTCCCGACGTCAACAGACACCGAGCCGACGCCAACGACATCGCAATCGACTGCCTGCGCGCCATCGCCAACGCGCTGCAAGCCGGACGCACCCACAAATTGCGCATCAACGTTCCGACCGACCCCGCCGACGCGGCCATACTCGGCGCAAGCCTCATGCGACTGGCCGCAAACCTCGCAGACGCCCCGCAGACGCCCGAAAAGCACTCAGGCAAGGAAAGGGATGCAGGCCGCCGCGTATGCACGCCACAAGGCCGATGAAACGGCCTAGGGTGGGTAAAATCCCCGAGCGCTCGCTGACATGGGTCACCGTCCGCGTACCCGTGTCCCGCTCTCCCCGAGACCGGGTACCCCATCGCGCGAGGAAACCACGGGCCGGCACGCCGGCCGATGCCAAAGAACGCCGGCGTGCCGGCGCGACCGGAAGGAATGGGTCGGACATGACGGGCAATCCGAGGCAACGCAACGGTTGGCGTCGCGACCCGCTGAGCTTCGCGAACTGCCGTCTCGTACACCGACGCTGCAACCGATTGAAGAGCGACGGGACGGATGCCCACGCGCGCGCCCTGCTCGACCGCGAGCCGCAACCGCCGTTGACGTCGCTGCCGTTCGCCACGCTCGGCCTGTAGCGGTGCCGAGCTATGAGCCGAGCGGGACCGAAGGGTGGGGGAGATGCCCCTTCCCCCGCCCCGTCCGGCCACCTCGGGGCATGTTGCCGTTCTCTCCCCGGCGTTTTCCCGAAGGGTGGCGCAAAAGGGCGGCGCAAATGGCGCGAATGGCGGGAATGTGGCGGGAAACGGGGCCGGGTGACGTTGAATCGGGCGTTAACCGGACCGTTAACGGTAACGTTCGGTAACGTTCGCGGTTGCGGCGAGGCGTGACGCGAGGCGACGCGAAGGCGCGGCGGAACGCGGACGACTGGGACGTCTGCGAGCGCTCCGCGCCTAGTGTTCCTTGGTTTTCCGCGCGGTCCGTGTCGTGGTCTGCGAGAGGGGTGGGGGGTGACCCCCGGAAGGTGGTTCGCTGACCGCCGGTGAGGCGAAAAAAGAGCGCGCGGGTTTCAAACATTTGCGCCGAGCTGCCCGCCGGGCGTTCGTTTCCCCGGCCGTCTACATACTTAACTACTTGACTATACATAGGAAACTATGTAAAATGGGGGTATCTCCACACGAAAGGAAGGTGATGCAGCCACATTGACCCTCAAGGAACTTCGCGAGGCGAAGGGATGGACCCAAGCCAAGCTGGCCGAAGTCAGCGGCGTTCCGCAACAGGTAATCAGCGCCTACGAGCGAGGCGCGAAGGACTGGAAGAACATGCCGCTGGAACGGGCCATAGCCCTAGCCGACGCGCTCGACTGCGACGACCTGCGCCGCATCGGGGAATAGCAAAGGCCCGAAGGTGTTGCAGCACCAACGGGCCGAACGCTCCTAGACAACACAAGCGGATACCTACAAGCATTGGCCGGAAGCACCCACGATCATACCGTGGGCGTCCTTCCGGCGGGAAGGAAACACACCACCATGGAACACACGGGACTCTACGCGACGGGCCTCGCCCTCGCGCTCGGCGCATGGATATACGTCGAAACCCAACCGATCACCGCCGCACTGTTCATCTTCGCCGCGCTCGCCGTCGTGACGTGCGCGAACCGGGACCACCGCAAGGAAGGGGACCGTCGATGAGTGCCAAGACCTACCGTTGCTCCCGCTGCCATCGCCGCTACCGCGACACCGCCAAGGACGCGGACCTGTGGAACGCCGTGTTTCGCGACGGCCGCATGACCGGCGTCCTATGCCCCGACTGCCAAACCGCCGGCGAGGACCTCGAGGCGAGCGTGAACGATGCCATGATCGACTACTCGACCACGCGCCTGCTGCCCGACGGACGCGCCTACGCATCCTACCGAAGGACGGTGAAGGCATGAACGCCCCGACGCTCGCCATATCCCCGTTCCCCAAGCTCTTCATGCGCCACACGCCCGGCTTCAGGTTCGATGTGCAGCGCGACGGCGGGTCGGACGGCCGGGTGATGACCGTGTTCGATTCCGAAATGCCCGCGTTCAACCTCGGTTTCGCGCTCGACGTGTTCGGCGACGGCGAGGTAAGCAACTCGGTAAGCCCCGAGTCCTGCGAACTCGCCTACGACATGACGCCCGACGAATTGGCCGACCTCGCAAGCAAGACCGACGCCCTGCAAACATGGCTGGACGACTGCGCCACGGTGACGCAATGGGTCACCGACAACGCCCGGCAGCTCGCCGCGATGATGGCCGGCCACTGACGCCGAGCACACCGGCGACCGAAGCGCCCACGCCCCGCACCGCACGCGGGACGCGGGCGCTTCGCCGTATCCGAGGTGCCATGCTCTTCAATCGCCCGTGCAGCAATCACGGGAACGGCCAAGAACGCCGGAACACGGCCGAAACCATGCATTGGGCGGCCATTTTTCCCTGTTTCTTTGATCACCTATGCATTAATCACTGAACACGCCTCGAACCGTTGGAATCACGCCGTTTTGCCATGCTGCCGCCGATTTTCGCGAAGATCGGTCAGAGAGAGGAACACGGCCATGCGAACAGTGCGCCGAGCGCCGCCGACGCGAGGATTTCACCGCCCCTAGGGGTGGGGGACCACTCTCCCGACCGCCGGCGCGGAACCGCCGGATGGCACGCCCGATCATGCGTACGCGGAAATCCCCGTTTTCACCGCGCGTAACGAAATTCCCCGCCGCCCGCCGAGTGGCAAGCCGAGCGTCTGCCGAGCTGCGGGCCGAGCGTCCGCGAGCGCTCGCCGTCTGTCAGCGTCGGCGAGCGCCCCCGGTTTTTGGCCCATTTTTGGCCCTCGACTGCATGATTGAGCGGGGTTTATGTGATATACATGATTACCGGAATCGTTGAAATTTCAACGTTTCTAGTCAGGGCAACGGGCGCGGTCTAGATTTCGACTCTCTCTGGGGGTACTCACCGGCTCCGGGTTCCACGAGGTATCGTGGCCCGGAGCCTTTTGTTTCCAACGGTTTCAGGCCGCCAGCTTGGCCTTCAGTTGCTCGCACAGGAAACCCGGCGGTGGCCACTGCCACCAAAGATGCACCTCCGTCACTGCTCATTCCGCGCATCATCTGCTCGTACATCGACGCATCCAGCAGGGAGAGCGGGGGGACGTTGAAGAATTCCGCCACTGCGGCGATGTCCTGGATGGTCCAGGAAGTCTTGCCGGTCATCTTCGCGGACACGGCGCCCCTCTTCAGCCCCAGTGCCGCGCAAAGTGACTGCTGGGTCATCCCGCGGCCGGTCAGCTGCATGTTGACGTTCCAGATGAATACCCTCTGCAGGTAGTCGCCGAGTCCATTGGATTCGGTCGACGGTTCGATTTTTGCCATATCAAGTCCTTTCAGATTAGAGTTGTCCAATATCGATGGACATAATCCTACAACAATGATTTGCCGCTGTGCAAGTTTCTTGCTATATTGTCTATTGTGAATGGACTGACGGCAAAAATAATGGATTCTCCGATGCGTCGTTATATGACGGCGGCGGGTCTGAGCTGCCGAGACCTCGCGAGGGAGATGGGTACGTCCAAATCCTCGGTCGCGGGAAAGGTCAACGGCTCGATACCGTGGCAGCAGTCCGACCTGATCTGGCTGGCCATTCACCGAAACCTGTCCCCTGGGTATGTGCTCGGCATCGACGCCTATCTCACGGATGGCGGGTGGAAACCCGAAACGAGAATCCCCGGACCGGCTGGAACCCGGCGCGGGGATTGAACGGCAACAACCATGGAGCCGCGGGCGCGCATATCCGCCAAGATCAGACGCCCGTCGTTCCGATTCCCCGAAGGAGGGTCATCGCCATGACCGATTCTACCAATACTGCCGGCATTCGCCGGGCATCTGTCTTCGAGCCTAATCGCCAGCGCGACGCCGTGCGGCGGACGACGCGGGGTGGCGGCAACGTCGATCTGCGCATCGCGAAGGCTCATGTGCTGTCCATGCTCGCCCACCCGTCCCGGGGCTCGCGCCGCTGAGGCGCGCGTCCGCGGACCGTTTCCCCGATACCGGCCGAACCATGTGGTGGTTGGTCGTTGCCGCCGTGTGCATGTCCGGCGGCGTTCTCTCGTATGCGTTGTGCCGCGCCGCCCGTCTGGGCGACGACATCGGCGCGAGACTGCGCGAACGCCGCGAAGCGGACCCGGCGCATGACGGCGGGAAGGTCGAGCGATGAGCAGCAGAGCCGAGAACTGGGCATGGGAGCGCGACGACGTCAAGGGCATCACCAAGTTCGTGCTGGTGTATCTGGCCCGCCGCGCCTATTACGACGATGGCGCCGCCGCGTGGCCGAGCGTGGAGACCATCGCGTTCAATTGCGGGTGCTGTGAGCGCACCGTGATCCGTTCGTTGCAGGAGCTGGAGCGCAAGGGCTACATCAGGCCCGGCGACCAGGAGATGTCGGCGCGTAACCCGCGCACCCGCAAGCCGATCGCCAAGGGGCACCGCTCGCGCGTGTGGGACGTCGTCATGGACGGCGACCATCCTGCCGAGAACATCGAGGAGAAGCCCCGGAACCTGGACGCGCTGGCGGAAGGCGACGGCAAGCCGGATCCGATGAAGGACAATTTGTCACCCGACGGATTGTCACCCGAGCCGAAGGACGTGGAGCCGAGGACAAATTGTCCCGGAATCTTGGACAGAAAGTCACCCAATAGACAAGTGATAAACAATTCTCCCCTCATCCCCTTCGGGGATGCTCCCCTCAACGCCGAACAAGCCTCCACGAAGCCGGTCGCCGACCCGAAGCCCGAACCCGTTCCAACGACCGATTGGGGCAGGGCCCTGCCTCCAAGGGGTTGCAGGAACCCGCTATGGGTGCCCGAACCCGGCAAGCTGCCTGAGCCGGTCACGGAACGCGCAGGCCAAGAGGTGCGCGTGCTCGACGGCATCCGCCGGCGCATGCTCGCCGTGGACCAGAGGTTCGATGTTCCGGCGACCATGGCCGACCGCAAGGCCGTCCACTCGCTGCTGATCGACAGGCCGTACGGCGAGATCGTCGCGACGATGGACTGGGCGTACCGCAACCGCTACTGGCTGCCCCGGCTCACCAGCGGCGCCAGGTTCGCCGCGAACTACGTGCAGCTGCGGCTGGAAATGCTCACCCATCCCGATCCGACGGGCAAGCGGGCGCCAGACGCCCCGCTGCCGGTCGTCAAGGATCCCAACCGGGCGATACCGGTCAGCTCGTCGTCCGCGAGCCGTGTGCCGATCTACGGGGCTGCGCTGCTGCGCACCTCGCTGTGCCAGGAACACATCGAAGGCGTCATCTCGCAAGAGACGTGCCCGGTATGCGCGTACGACAAACGCAACCACGCCACCCACGACGTCGCCGGACGGCGCAAGACGAAGACAGGCGCGCCGGCGGAGGCGGTGCGGCCATGAGCGGGGACGGGCAGCGTCTTGAGGCGTGGAAGAAGGCCGGCGAATGCCGCGACTTCCCGCAACCATGGTCCGACTACCTGTGGTCGCTGGAGTTCGAGCACCGTCCCGGCGACGCGAAGGCGTTCCACTCGGTCGCCAAGGCCGTGTGCGAACGATGCCCGGTACGCGCCGAATGCCTGGCCTACGCGGCCAGCGGCGGACTCGAATGGGGCGTGTACGGCGGCAAGGTGTGCACCGACCGGCGCAGGATCGCGCGCATGGCCGAAGCCGACGGCGTCCCCTGCCGGGACCGCGGCCTGCCGTGGCCGCAACGCTGGCGGCTGCTCACGGACTGGATACGCGCCCACCGGAACGTGTTCGACGAAGCCACCGACGAGGCCAGCGCCGAACGCCAACAACGACGCCTGCGCGCACGGGGCAGGACGGCCGATCGCCCCGCCCCACATGAGCCGTCAGACAATCAAACAATCAAGCAAGCAGGAATCCAAGCAATCCAGCAAGCAAACAATCAAGCGACCGACTGACCAGGTTCGCATGATCGCCGACAGTCGCAAAGGAGAAGAACGAATGCGCATCGCCATAGCCAACGCCAAGGGCGGGGTCGCGAAGACCACGTCCAGCATCTACATCGCCTCGGTCATCGTTTCCAGAGGCGGCAGGGCCGTCGTGTACGACGCCGACCCACAGTCCAGCGCGAGCCTGTGGGCCGCTGCCGCGGAACAGACCGCGGACCCGCTGACGTTCGACGTGCTGCCCGCCAACCAGGCCACGCTCCGCCAGCTCGCCGCGGGAGCCGACCCGGACGAATGGGCGATCATCGACGCGCCGCCGCAGGGGCCGACCCTGGACATGGCCATCAAGGCGGCCGACTTCGTGATCGTGCCGGCATCGGACTCGCCCATGGACCTCCAGCAGGCATGGAGCACCCTCGACATGGCCAGGATGAGCACGCCCGCCGCGCTGCTGCTGGTCAAGGCCGAACACAACACGAAGGCGTTCCGCGACACCATGGACGCCCTCAACGCCATGGACACTCCCCGGTTCGACACGATCGTGCCGAAGGCCCAGTCCTACAAGCGTTCGCTCGGCACCAACCCGCACCAGCTGGGCGAATACCGCGACCTCGTCACCGAACTTCAGCAAATCGCCGGAAAGCAGGAGTGAGACCATGCAGGGCAACTACCAGCCACTGGCACGACCTGTGCCGTTCGACGACGTGCTGCGCCAGCAGAACAAGACATCCAAGGCCACGGGCGAACCGTTGGTCATGCTCTCATTGCGCATACCCGTATCGCTCAAGACCCGGCTCAAGACCACGGCCGCCGCGCACGACCTGCCCATGCAGCAGCTCCTGCGCGACGCCATCGAACGCGAGCTCGACCGGCTCGACGGCGACGACGAGCCGTAACCCGTCAGACAATCAAACAATCAGGCAATCCGACAATCCAGCAAGCAAACAAGCCGACAGCCAAACATTCAGGCAGTCAAACATGCAGACGCGATCCGGCAAGCCGGCGCGTCTGCGGAAAGGAGACACTATGGACTATTCGATGGAGGTCTCCGTGCTCGGCGACCGGATCAGCATCGGCGAGGAGGCGCACGTCATCACCCTCGGCGTGAACACGGGATTCCCCGCGGGCTCCACGGCGGGACTGGCGTACACGCTCTCGCCATTGCAGGCCCGCGTGTTCGGCGCGCAGATGCGCGCGGCCGCGGACGCCGCGGAGGGACATCCGGGCATGCCGTCCGACGAGGAGGTGAACGCGGCGGCGAAGGTGTTCTGCGGCGGCGTGTGGAACGGGTTCGACCCCGCCAGCATGATGCCGACCGAACAGTTCGACCGGTTCTGGGGCGACGGTGAGGGCCACCAGCTCTACCTGGAGATCGCGCGCCACGCGCTCATCGCCGCCCGCATGTCCATCCTCGCCGGGCAAAACGAAAGCTGACAAGCAAACAAGCCCGCATGCAGACAATCAAACAATCAAACTTGATTGCATGCAGGCAAGCTGACATGCAAGCAATCAAGCAAACCAACAATCAGGAAAGCAAACAATCCAACAATCAGGAACGGAGCAGAACCATGAACGACAACCACAACGAAAACGAGGAGCCCTTCGACGGCACGAGCGAGGATTCCACGCTCGAAGACCAGATGAGCGCGCACATCGCGGCCATCGCCGCCAGCGGCGTCGCCGCCGAAGCCGAAGCCCTGGCCAACCGGCAAGCCGACATGGCGGCCAAGGAACGCCGCGAAACCAGACTGGCGCTCCTTGCCGCCGTCACCGTCATCGCAGGTCTTATGGCCTATGTAATTACTCGCATCGTCAAATAAAGACGATGTTTCTGTCGCTTATCATTTCAGGGACGGGTAATTCCTTGGATCCACGTCCCTGAAAGGCGCGCGTTTCCCCATTTATGCAATTAGGATGCCCCGTCAATGAGCTGAGCCATTGACTCGCCACAGCGGCGACACCCGCCATCCGTCAGGGAATCCCATATCAGACTTCGGAATCTGAGGGTGCCTATCCATAAGGGAGATGAATTTCTCCGTCCACGCGGGTCCGTCGATCTGGGATGTCAGGTAGTTCTCCATGGTGAGGAATGCAGCAGGGCCGGAGGACTTACGGAAGATATCCCAATCGTTACCCCACCAACCCTTTGCATGGGATCCGCTGCGATGCTTCGGCAGTTTCGGCGCTATGCGGGTGCTGGTTTCGTTCCAGAAGCGATCATGATGCGCGGTCATGTTCCGGGCCTGCCGGATAGTCTCAAGCCAATTGGAGAGGATTTTGGCGTCGCCGCGTACGGCGGGATTCGGGTTGGGTTGAAGATATGCAGCCTGGTGGCCAGCTTTCTCTTGATATGGTCTGGCGCACCTTGGTAGAAGTTCTCCTTGAGTGTTCCGTAGCTCAGGCATCCGACGATCATCCAGTACGGAGGCAGCGGATCACTGTAGGTACTCCGGAAATGCCTGAGGTACGGAAGATTTGATTTGGTGAATGTCGAACGCAACGAGGAAAGGCAAGCCAGATGGTCGTCATAGCTCAACCCCGGGAGTCCTTCCCGTGTCATGTAGCCGAATTCGCCGCCGAATACCGATAGCTCATGGGCGAGGAAGCTCTTGAGATAAATCTCGATGGTGACGATGCCGTCGAATACCAGCATCCGCAGTTCCTGATCGAACAGATACCTATCCCAGATATCCTTGAATTGCACATCTTGACGGAAGGGCAATGAGCGCTTCGCCGACTGCTCCGATACCGGGGTGAGGAACGGATACCAGTATCCTTTCAGCCGAAAGTATCCCACTTGCTCGATTCGACGCTCAAGGAGCTCGCGACTTATTCCGGACAAACCGTTGTCAATGAGCTTGGCCGATAAATCATCCAATGATTTCGGCGGATGCTGCGGATAGGGGCGGAGCTGTGGAGTATCATTCTCGTCCATCGTTCCTCCGATAAGAAAAATGCCACCCTAGTGTGCTTCAGTGAGAGGCAATGGTGGCTTTTAACATCGCTAATTGTAGCGAATATATCGCCTTTCGTAAAGATACAGAACACTCCGTACATCTAGTATCCAAAGCAGAGCGATGCACTAAATGTAGTATTCGCGTCATGTTTCATCCGTGAACGGGTTGCCAATCTTCGTCACATGTCCGCCGCAGCGTCGCTCGATGCGGGGCGATGCTGATGGTGCGTTCGGGGTCCGGCGGCCGGCCGTCGGGCTTGCGGGCGTGCTTTTCTTCCAGGGACCCGGGAGGAGGCGGGTTCTGGAGTCCCCGTCTCCTCCCTTTCCCGGAGAGGGGCGCTTCTGTCGTATGTGGGAAAGGATTTCGTATGAGGTTCGGGAAGAAGGGCGCCGGCGTGGTGGCGTCGATCACCGCCGCCGCGGCGTTGCTGGCCTGCCTGGTTCCGGTCGCGTTGGCCGATAACGGTGGCGGCGGTTCCGGCGAGGACGGTGGCGGTTCGGGCGGCGGTCCGACGCAGACGGCCGATGTGCATTGGATCTACAAGGATTCGTGGCCGGCCACGCTGGATGGCATGAAGACGGCGTTGAGTGACGCGAAGGTGCGTCTGTCGTCCGATCTGGCAAACGGGCAGAACCAGTTCGTGAACATGAACAAGACTTTGAGCGACGCGATCGATGAGTGCCAACGCTCCTATACGGGTGACGGGAACGCGGATTGCCGTCTGGTGGCTGTGGGCTATGTGCGATTGGCGGATGGTTCGTTCAACGGCAGCTATGTGAGCTCGAACGCGAAGAACCGTTGGGAGGCGCAGTGGAAGGCCGAGGCGAAGGGCGACTACACGTATCAGGGCCAGAAGTACTCGACTTCGACCACATGGAAGGACAAGCTCGGCACGCGCAGCGTTGACTCTCTGGCGCAGGAGTCGATCAACTCCAACCCGAACGCCTCGTTCCGCGTGATCGTGCTGGCGCAGAACCAGCCGCCGGTCGATTACAAGCTGAACGTGGCCACCAGCCACAAGCAGAAGACCGACATGCAGGTCGGCTCCACCGACCCGATCGGCGACGTCATCCATGCAGACAACGGCGGTTCCGCGATCAAGGAGACGTTGAACGGCACCGCGATCATCCATTACGAGAACGGCCCCTATCTGCCCGCGAAGAGCGTGAGCAAGTCGATCAGCTTCTCCAGCAATGGGGATACCCAGCTCGACAATCTCGCCTCGCCGAAGGATTTCGGCATGAAATACTGGGCCGAGGGATCGTACTGGATCGACATCCAGGTGCCCAAGCAGGGCCGCATGCAGGCGGCCGTGGACACCGCGGACCGTGACCCGGCCGAATCCTGGAAGGTGAGCTCGGTGCCGCCCGAACCCCCGGTCAAGAAGATCGAGGACGGCGTGAGCGCCGACCGGATGACGAACCGCACCACCATCACGTACGGCACCGGCCGCGGCGGCTACGAGATGCGTTTCCGCGACGTGATCGAACCCAACGGCGTCGAATACTCCGTGGACAACTACAGGCTCATCGACAGGACCGACGGCAACCGCGACGTTTCCGGCGAGTTCGAGATCACTTGGGACAAGGCGTCGAACACGGTGTCGGCCGCGCGTTCGGCGGACAAGGGCGAGATGTCCATGGACCATGTCTACGAGTTCAGCTTCGACGTGACCGTGTCAAAGCCCTCCGACTTCCAGCAGGTCAAGGACCATGCGTGGGGCAAGTGGAACCATGAGCCCGAGGCCGACGCCGGAACGAAACAGTTCGATACGTGGCGGCCGAATCCCGACAAGAGCTGGATCCGCCTGAACGCGAAGGGCCAGTGGGAGGCGGTCATCGACCCGAAGGAGACCAACCAGACCGGCGCCGACGATATGACGCTTCTGGACGGGGACCGGGTCGCCTCGGTGGTCAACGGCACCATCGCCAAAAACCTCATCCAAGCCCCGGAGGCTCTGACGCTCACGGACGACTGGTCGGCCGCCGACTACCTGTTCGACGCCGACGACAAGTCGAAGATCAAGGTGTACGAGGCCGATGCCGGCACCGATCGCGAGTCCAGCGTCACCGACATCGCCAACCACGGCAGGGACGTCACCGGCCAGTGGACGATCACGATGGAAGGCACCACGGTGACCGCCACCGCAGGCCAGGCCTACCGCGAGGGATTGAAGGGGCTGAAGACCGCGAAGCAGGTCACGCTGCTCATTCCCGGCAAGGCGTCCTATGCCAACGGCAAGGGCGCGGGCCAGGTGCGCGACGACTTCGGCAAGCAGTCGAGCGACGAACTGTCGTTCTGCACCACGCCGGATGGCAAGGCGCTGACGAACAAGGGATCCCAGACCGTCAACACGCACACCATCCCCACGAACGAACCGAAGATCTGCGGCTACATACCGCCCGTCGTCAAGGACGTGGTCGGCGAATCCTCGCAGGGAGGCGACCAGGCGTCCGTGGACGGCAGGGTCGTCTACCCGGGCCAGCGCGTGGAATACCGTCTGGAGACACAGCCCCACCTGCCCGGCAATCTCGCGTACTCCGTCAGCGAGGTGGCGGTCACCGACACCTACGACGAGCATCTTGAAGTGGACAAGCAGACCCTGGAGGTCACCGACCTGTCCACCGGCAAGTTCATCCCGAAAACCGAGTACGAGACCCAGTGGAACGACGGACAGCACGCGGTGCGCCTCGTGTTCTCCGACGGATACGTGAAGACCAACTGGCGCAACGGCGCGAACCCGCGCATCATCGTCCGCTTCGAGGGCACGGTCGCCAAGGACGCGCCCACGGACACCAAGATCGGCAACCAGTGGGCATTGACACTGAACAACATGGTCACCCCGAGCAACAGGGTGTGGAACGAGCCGCCCGACTTCACGCCGGTGAAGAAAGACACCCAGGCCGACCCGTCCATCAGCATCGACGGCAAGACCGCGCTGCTGGGCGACCGGATCTACTACCGCGTGACCATCGACGCCAAGCAGACCAACCAGGCCTACAAGGTCTGGAGGCTCGGCATGACCGATGACTGGGACGACGAATATCTCTCCCTTGACGACAAGCGCATCGAGGTCACCGACACCGCGACCGGCAAGGATGTGACCGCGAAGTTCAACATCGCGGCGATCGACGGCGTCGCCTACGTGTACGCCAAGACCGCGGACACGAAGGTGCCGGCCACCGGCGAGACCATCAAGGGCGACCCCCAGCCCAAGAACCTCAAGGAATACGCCGAAAAGAAGGACCACGACCCGTTGAAGGAGCCGGCCATCGACCAGTCGATGCTGGGCACGAGCTACGAGGTGAGCCTGCCGATGACCGTCATCAAGGTCACCGACGGACATATCGTGAAGAACAAGGCCACGCAGGTCGTCAACGACACCCGCAAGGACACCAACGAGGTCGCCAACCCCCTCAAACCCGTCAACCCCTCCAAGGACGTGGTCGTGAGGGTGAACGGCGAATCCATCGACAAGCGGAGCGTGTACCTCAACAGCCTGTTCCTCTATCGCCTCGACAGCTCCGTGCTGCCCGCGCACCGCGCCTACCAGAAGGTCACCGACTGGAGCATCACCGACCCGCTCGACACCGAGCATGACCAGTACACCGGCCAATGGGCCGTATACGCCATGCGCGACCTGACCGAGCAGGGCAAGGTGATCGCCCGCAAGGGCGTGAAGATCGCCGGCAGCGGCTTCGACGCCAGTGTGTACGGCGGCGAACTGTTCACCCTCGCGCAGGACGACAAGGGCGTGGTCACCGTTACCGCGACCCAGCGCATGCTCGATCTCGTCAGCGGCAACGACGAAAGCGAGCAGGCATGGACCGCGTTCATCCAGTGCAAGCGCGTCAAGACCGGCGAACACATCGCCAACCGGTTCGACGAAACCATCAACGGCACCAAACGTCCTTCCAACCAGGTCGAGACGCACACGCCCGACATGACCCCGAGCCTGAAGATCGAGAAATGGGACGAGGCCTCCGGCTGGCCGGCCGGCGACCGCGACCAGGTCAAGGACGCGCTGGCCATGCAGGGCGACACGCGCATCGTGTTCACCATCACCAACACCAGCACCACCGACCCCGACACCAAGCAGGGCGCATGGTACCGAACCAAGGACCTGAACCTCAAGGACCAGCTGGTCGCCGGCGACGGCCGGGTGACCGATCTCGAATACCCCGCCGATTGGGACAGCCGCATCCTCAAGCCCGGCGAGAGCGTCGAGGTCAAGGGCGTCCTCAAGGGCGTGACCGGCCATCACACCGACCGCGCCACGGTCACCGGCACGCCGTTGGTTGAATGCGTCGTCTCCGACCCGGATCCGTTCGACGGCAAGGACGAGACGTCCGCGCCTGATGATGCGGTCACGATCGACGGCAGGCTCGTCTGCCCCGACACCGAAGTGGTCAGCAACACCGACGACTGGAACGGCTACCGGACCGGGCTCGCCCATACCGGCGCCGCCGTCCAGGGCGTGATCGCGGCGGCGATCACCCTGCTCGCCGTCGGCGTGGGACTGGTCGCCGCCCGCAGGTTCAGGCGCGGGAACAACGCCGCCGGCCGCCACTCCGGCACGATGCAACCCGTCGATGCCGAGGATGCCGACGCGGATGACGTCGAAACCGTGGATTCGGTTCCCGGCGGGCAATCCGTGGGCTGACCGAAGCGGCGGGGACCGTTCTCCGCCGCGATGATTCTTCCGGTCGGACGGCAATCCGGCCGGAACCCCGCCGGTTCTCTTCCTTCTTCTCTCCCCGGCGGGCATGGCAACGGCCCGACGCCAACGGTTCAAACCGTTCGCGTCGGGCCGTTCCCTTGCTACTTTTGGCTGCTTACTGTTCGTCGGTGTTCTCGGAGGCGAGTCGTTCTTCGAGCTGTTCGACGATGTGGTCGTGCATGTTCTCGTCGATCTTGACGGTCAGGAGGAAGACGACGAGGCTGGCGACGATGCCGGCGAGCGGCAGGTAGTAGGCGCAGGTCTTGAACGTGCGGATGTTCGCGGCGGTCATGTCGGCGGCGGTGGTGTTGCCGACCATGCCGGCGGCGACGGCCACGAAGCCCACGATGCCGTTGGACAGGGCGCCGGCGATCTTGTCGAGCATCGGGCGCACGGAGAGGGTGACGGCCTCGTTGCGCTTGCCGGTCTTGAGCTGGCCGTATTCGATGGAGTCGGTCATGCTCAGGATGGCGGTCATCTGGATGGTCTGCGCGGGCAGGTAGAAGAGGACGAGCGCGACGATGACGACGGGCAGGTTCATGGGCGCGATGATGAACAGCGTGTAGCCGGCGATCATGAACGCCATGCCGGCGGTGTACAGCCAGCGGCGCGGGATGCGCCGGTTGAGCACCGGGTAGAGGGGCGTGGTGACCAGTCCGGTGATGACCGGAATGACGCCGGCGATGGAGAAGCTGTCCGGGGCGCCGAGCACGTATTTGAACTGGTAGAAGAGCACGCCGGTGGTGGCGACGTTGGCCACGGAGTACAGCAGGTAGCTCAGGGCGACCCACAGGAGCTGGTCGTTCTGTGCGATGGCCTTGAACGCCTCGATGGGGTTGCCGTTGGCCTCGGCCTTGGCGCGCAGCTCGCCCTGGTTCTCGCGGGTGCCGAACGCGACGCTCCACGCGGTGAGCAAACCGAGTACGGCGATGATGATGGCGAACGCGGCCCAGCCGGTGCGGCCCTGCTCCCATTGGCCGGTGAACTTCCAAGTGAACCAGCTGACGACGGGCACGACGATGACGGTGACGCCGTTGTATCCGATGGATCCGGTGAACGCGCCGAGAGCGGTGTACGTGCTGCGTTCGTGCGAGTCGGAGGAGATTGCGGGGATCATGCCCCAGTAGGAGATGTCGCGCAGCGAGTAGATCACGTCCAGCAGGATGAACACGATGACGAACAGGACCATGAACACGCCGGTGTTCACGTCCACGAGGCCGAACAGGCCGGTGAACACCATGATCAGCAGGATGCCGGGCACGAGGCCGCCGATGAACTGCCAGGGGCGGAACCGGCCCCAGCGGGTGTTCGTGTTGTCCACGAGGTTGCCGAGCAGCGGGTCGAGGAAGATCTCCGCGATGCGGATGACCACCACGAGTCCGGTGATTACCGCGATGAGGCGCGCGGCCAGCGTCTTGTCCACGTCGATGAACAGCGCGGTGGTCACGAACGTGATGAAGAACGTGCTCATCGTGTTGTAGAACGCGGCCTGTCCCAGATTGCCGAACGCGTATGCGATCTTCTGGCCCATGTTCCTCGCGGGCGCTGCCTGCGGCTGTCCGGGCGTCGCCGTGCGCTGTGTGGTGGATCCGCTCATGGTGTGGTGGCCTCCTTGCGACCTGTAAAGAATCCGTGCGCGGGAACAGCTCCGATCCCGCAAGACGCGAGTATAGAACTTTCTTGAAAAAGAAAAAAAGCTTTACCGCGTGTCGCAAGCAATGCCAACGAATCGCATTCGTCGATTCGACGCGACGCGCGGGCAAAAGACATCGTAGTAGTCGAATTATCGTTGCAATCAATGGATTTGTACAGGTCTTCGCAGTCACCGTCGAGGCATGCGCAAGAAGTTGCGTAAATTAGTAAATATCTTTATCATCGTTGTGCAAGGAGTCACATTCGAGGGCTCCCGCACTGCGGCGGCAACGACGCGACGCAATCCGATGCGAAAGCGAGGACATCATGAACACAACCGACGATCAGCGGAAGAACGGCGATCCGATCGTCTCCCCGTCCATGCCGACGACGGCATGGCTCGCCGACCCGCGCGTGTACGCGGTCCACCGGCTCGACGCCCATTCCGACCATGCGTGCTGGTCGTACGCCCCCTCCGGCGGCGAGGGCACGGATCTCACGCAGAGCCTTGACGGCGAATGGCGGGTCCGCGTCGAGACGGCGCCGGCGAACAGCTTCCCCGACGGGACGAGCGACGGGCCGGATTGGATCAGCGACGTGTCGCCGCTGTTCGCCGCGCCGGGCTTCGACGACTCGTCGTTCCCCCGCGTGCGGGTGCCCTCGCATCTGGAGACCGCGGGGCTTCTTGACCCGCAGTATGTGAACGTGCAGTACCCGTGGGACGGCCACGAGGACCCGAAGGCCCCGGCCATCCCCGAGCATGGCCATGTGGCGGTCTACCGACGCAAGTTCGCCGCGGAGGGCGCGGTCGCCCAGGCCATCCGCGAGGGCCGCACGGTGACGCTCACCTTCCAGGGCGCGGCCACCGCCATCTACGTGTGGCTCAACGGTGCGTTCGTCGGCTACGCCGAGGACTCCTTCACGCCCAGCGAGTTCGACGTGACGGACGTCGTCAGGAAGGACGGCAACGTGCTGGCGGTCGCCTGCTACGAGTATTCGAGCGCGAGCTGGCTGGAGGACCAGGACTTCTGGCGGTTGCACGGCCTGTTCCGCTCCGTCGAGCTCAACGCGAGACCCGCCGCCCACGTCTCCGACATCCACGCCGAAGCCGATTGGGAGCCTGCCACGTCAATCGGATCGCTCTCGCTGGACGTGCTGATCGACGGCGCCACGAACGCCGCGACGGCCGACCTCGCGTTGCGAGACAAGAACGGCACCATCGTCTGGCGCACCGCCACGGAAGCGGCCGGAACGCTGCACGCCGAAGCCGAGATCGACGACGCCGCACCCTGGAGCGCCGAACGCCCGGACCTGTACGAATTGTCCGTCACCCTGCTCGACGCGGACGGCACGGTTCTGGAGACCGCGCGCACCCGCATCGGCTTCCGGCATGTGGCCATCGAGGACGGCGTCCTCAAGCTCAACGGCAAGCGCCTCGTGTTCCGCGGCGTGGACCGCCACGAGTTCGACTGCCGGCGCGGCCGCGCCGTCACCGAAGAGGACATGCTGTGGGACATCCGCTTCATGAAGCGCCACAACATCAACGCGGTGCGCACCTCGCACTACCCGAACCAGTCACGCTGGTACGAGCTGTGCGACGAATACGGCATCTATCTGATCGACGAGACCAACCTGGAGACCCACGGCAGCTGGAACAGCCCCGGCGACATCCCCGTGGGCACCTCCGTCCCCGGTGACGACGAGGCCTGGCTGGGCGCATGCATCGACCGGCTGGACAGCATGATCATGCGTGACCGCAACCATCCCAGCGTACTCGTCTGGTCGCTGGGCAACGAATCCTACGCGGGCGAAGTCCTCAAGGCCATGAGCATGCACGCGCATCGGCTCGACCCGGGCCGTCCCGTCCACTACGAAGGCGTCAACTGGAACCACGCCTACGATGGGATCAGCGATTTCGAAAGCCGTATGTACGCCAAGCCGGACGAGATCCGCGACTGGCTCGAACACGGCGACGAGCGTGGCGCGGCGAACAAGCCGTTCGTCAGCTGCGAGTACATGCACGCCATGGGCAACTCGTGCGGCGGCCTGAGCGAGTTCATCGACCTCGAACAGTACGAGCACTACTCCGGCGGGTTCATCTGGGACTACATCGACCAGGGGCTCGTCCAGCGCCTGCCCGACGGGAGCGAACGACTCAGCGTCGGCGGAGAATGGGGCGACCGGCCGACCGACTACGAATTCGTGGGCAACGGCATCGTGTTCGCCGACCGCACGCCCAGCCCCAAGGCGCAGGAGGTCAAGCAGCTGTATTCGCCGATCAAGCTCACCCCCGACGGACACGGCGTGACCATCGAGAACCGCAACCTGTTCATCGGCACCGACGATTACGTGTTCGCCGCACGGCTCCTCGAAGACGGGCGCGAGATCTGGCACGCCGACTACCGGTTCGACGTGGCCGCCGGAGACACCCAACGCCATGACATCGCCTTCCCCGACATCGACACGGACGGGATTACGCGCGAGGTCACCTACGAGGTCGATCTCCTGCTCGCCGAAGCCACTGCATGGGCGCCGGCCGGCTACGAGCTCGCGTTCGGCCAGCTTACCGGCACTCTCAACCCCGAACGGGACATCACCGAGACCGATTATGACGACGACGGCCGCGCGACGGTCACGCTCGGCCGGTGGAACGCGGGCATCCGCCGCGACGACGAGGAAATCCTCCTGTCGCGCACCCAGGGAGGCATCGTCTCCTGGACGCGGGACGGACGGGAAATGGTCATCCGTCGCCCTGAACTCGTCACCTTCCGCCCTCTGACCGACAACGACCGCGGTAACCGTTCCGGATTCGACCGTGCAGCATGGTTCGCGGCCGGCCGCTACGCCATCGTGACCGATACGAGCATCACGCAATCCGACGACGGAGGACTCACGGCCGAATACCGGTACGAGCTCGCCGACCCGGGCCACACGCCCGTGACGGTCGCCTACCGCATCACGTCCGACATGCGCATGCGATTGACCGTCGAATACCCCGGCGGTGTCACCAACGCCGCCAGCCTGCCCGCGTTCGGTGTCGAATGGGAACTGCCCGGCGAATACACGCAGCTGCGCTACTACGGACCCGGCCCCGAGGAAACCTACCGCGACCGCAAGCAGGGCGGCAAGCTCGGCATCTGGGACACCACCTCAGAGGCGAGCATGGCGCCGTATCTCATGGTGCAGGAAACCGGAAGCCACGAGGACGTCCGCTGGCTCGAAGCCACCGACATCCAAGGCCACGGATTGCGCGTCAGCCAGCGCGGCGACCGTCACTTCACGGCCAGCCTGCTGCCATGGAACACCTACATGATCGAAGCCGCGCGCCGCCATGAGGACCTGCCCGCCCCGCGCCACAACTACCTGCGTCTGCTCGCGGCGCAGATGGGCGTCGGCGGAGACGACTCCTGGGGAGCCCCCGTCCACACGGCCTACCAGCTGCCCGCAGGCAGGCCGCTCACCCTCGACGTGAACCTCGAACTCATCTGACCGGCAACGGGCGGCGGCATGCACCACCATGCCGCCGCCCGTGCATATTCCCCAAAACACACCCACAGAAAAGAGACAATCAATCATGGCTGAAGTGATCATCGTCAAGAACGAGGAGGAGGCCGGCGAGATCTACGGCCGTTGCGTGGCGGACCTCATCAAGGCCAAGCCGGACGCGGTGCTGGGACTCGCCACGGGCTCCAGCCCGCTGGCTGCCTACCAGGCCCTCGCCAAGATCGTGCACGAGGAGCACATCGACGTCTCCAAGGTGCGTGGCTTCGCGCTCGACGAGTACCTGGGCCTGCCGCTCGACCACCCGCAGTCCTACCACTCCACCATCCACCGTACGGTCGTCGAGCCCCTCGGCCTCGACCCGGCCAAGGTCCACGTGCCCGGCGACGTGCTGAACGGCGCCCCGCTCGAAGACGGCGACAAGATCGCCGCCGCCGGCCCCGCCTACGACGCGGCCATCGAGGCCGCGGGCGGCATTGACGTGCAGATCCTCGGCATCGGCACCGACGGCCACATCGGTTTCAACGAGCCCGGCTCCTCGCTCGCCTCCGGCACGCGCGTGAAGACCCTGGCCGAGCAGACCCGCATCGACAACGCCCGCTTCTTCGACGACGACATCAACCAGGTGCCGACCCACTGCATCACGCAGGGCATCGGCACGGTGTTGAAGGCCCGTCACCTCGTGCTGCTCGCGTTCGGCGCGGGCAAGGCCGAGGCCATCGAGGAGACCGTCGAGGGTGGCGTGTCCGCGTTCTGCCCGGCGTCCGCGCTGCAGCTGCATCCGCACGCCACGATCATCATCGACGAGGAGGCCGCCAGCCGCCTGCGTCACAAGGACTACTACCGCTACGCCTTCGCCCACAAGCCGGCCTGGCAGGGCATCTGATCGGCGAATCGTAGTGTGATTGGTTGCCCCGGCGGCTTCGTTTCGTCATGAAACCGGCTGCCGGGGCAAGCCCGATTTTGGGGCGTATGCGCGCTGTGACGCCGATTTGGCGGAATGGCGCGGTTCTGCGAGATCTCGGTTGTTGCCCCCGTGTGCCGAATTGTGCTGAAAATCAGCCGGCGGGGCGAGATGTCTGCCCCGGGAGGCCAAATCATGGCGAATATCCCTTGCTGTGGCAGTGTTTTCTGCCCCGACAAGACCGATATGGGCGAATCGCGCGTGTAGGGGCAGGAATTATGGTGTATTGGGTAGAGCCAAGTGGTTTTCAGGCAAAGGAGCATCAGGAAACATGACGGACAGAAGTGAGATCGTCGCGCGCGTGACGGCGGCGTTGAAAGGCGAGGCCAAGCCTGTCGCGATCCGCGGGGCGCGCAAGGTGGACGCCCGCGGCGAGCAGTCGGGCTACTGGGTGGTCTCGGACGCGCGTGGCGTGATCGTGGCCACGGGCGCCGCGGCCGCGGACGGTACCGGTGAGGAGGCGTTCGAGCACGCCTGCCGCACGGTCGGCATTGACCCGGCCTCCCGCTCCGGCGAGGTGATCGACGCGGCCGGCCGCATCCTCACGCCCGGCTACGTGGACATCCACGCCCACGGTGCCTGGGAGAAGAGCTTCGACGACGGCCCCGACGGCATCGACGTGGCCCGCGCCGGTCATGCGGTCCACGGCACCACCCGCCAGGTGCTCTCGCTCATCACCAACCCGATGGACGTGATCTGCCGCAACATCCGCACCGTGCGCGAGAAAATGGCCACCCGCCCCGACATCCTCGGCTGCCATCTCGAAGGCCCGTTCCTCGCCCTGAAGCGCAAGGGCGCGCACGACCCGAACTGCCTCAAGGACCCGGTGCCCGAACTCGTGGACGAGATGCTCGACGCCTCGGGCGCCGACCCCGCGGCCGGCAAGCTCGGCTGCATCCGCCAGATCACCATCGCGCCGGAGCTTGAGCACGGCATCGGCGCCATCAAGCAGTTCGCGGCCGCCGGCGTGGTGCCCGCGGTCGGCCACTGCGACGCCGACTACGCCACCGCCCAGGCCGGCTTCGACGCGGGCGCCGGCATCATGACCCACATGTTCAACGCGATGAACGGCCTGCACCACCGCGAACCCGGCCCCATCCCGGCCGCCGTGGAGGACCCGCGCGTCACCATCGAGCTCATCAACGACGGCTTCCACGTCCAGAACCCGATGGTCAAGCTCGGCTTCGGCCTGGCACCCCACCGCATCGCGTTCGTCACCGACGCCATGGCCGCCACCGACTGCCCCGACGGCGCGTACAAGCTCGGCGAACTCGACGTGAACGTCATCGACGGCCACGCCCGACTCGTGTCCAACGGCGCCATCGCCGGCTCCACGCTCACCCTGGAGGTCGCGGTCCAGCGCGCGGTCAACGAACTCGGCTTCAGCCCCGTCGCCGCCGTCGAGGCCGCCACCCTTACCCCGGCACGCGCCTTCGGATTCGACAGGCCCAACCCCGTCACCGGCACGCCGCTCGGCCTCATCGCCCCCGGATACGCCGCCGACCTCAACCTCCTCGACCCCACCGACTGGACCGCCCAACACATCTGGTGCGCCGGCCGACAGGTGAAGTAAACATCCAACGTGAACGGGTAGCCGGCAGAGCCCAGCAACTCGCACCACGCCTTGAGGAACGATTCCTTGCCGGCCCATTTCGCGGCCAAGTGCACGGCCTCGCCGTCGTTCTTGACCCGCGCACGTTCGACCGCCTGCCGCACCTCACGCACCGAGAACAACGAACGCATGCGCGTGCCCGGCTCGACCAGCTGAGAGGCGAATGCCGCCACATCGACCACATCATGACCCAATCCAAATGACTGCATACGGTCCATTGTCGCAGCAGCATCGCCCACAGGTTCGATCCGACGGTCACGCAGCACAACAGACGCAGCACAACAGAACGGCACACCGGCCAGCCTATTACCCTGTCGAGCAGGTGTATTCCGGTTGCATTCCGGCCTCCGAAGATTCAAGACCTGAGCGTCCAGCCCATTCCCACGCTGAGTGGATCCTGTCAGCCAAGACCGATCACCGGCTTCCGATACGACCCTCTCGACCTCTCGCCAATGACCCGCGGACGCCGCCGGGAACGAGGACGTTCACGGACCGCCGATAAGACCGACAAGAGCCAGGCCCGCCACGAACGTTTCGGGGGCATCCAAACTCATGGAAGTCAAATTGTTGACCCAACAACAAGCAAACAGAAAACGCTGCAAAAAGAGCGACACTCCGATTACCAAACTGTTTGTAGTCAAACGTTTGACTTCTTAACTTCATTAAAAAGAATGCCAATGACGGGCGGACAACCACCGCAACATCACGCGCAGGCAAGCAACACAACCAGACACAACCAAGGAGGGACGCATGGTCACCATGAAGCACATCGCCAACCGTGCCGGCGTCTCCATCTCCACGGTCTCGCTGGTGCTCAACGGGCGCGACGCCGGGCGAGTCAGCCCCGAAGTGGCGGAGCGCATCCGAGGCATCGCCGAAAGCCTCGGCTACCGCACCAACCGTCTCGCCAGCAGCCTGCGCACCAGCCGCAGCCGCATCATCGCGTTCCTCAGCGACGAAGTGGCCACCACGCCCTTCGCCGGACGCATGATCGAAGGCGCACAGGACGCCGCACGGGCCCTCGGATACCTGCTGATTACCGTCGGCATCAGCGGCGGCGCGAAAAGCCCCGGATCCGACCGCGAGATCATGGGCTCAAGCAATACGGCACCGACGGCTTCATCTACGCGCGCATGTTCAACCAACGCACGCTGCTGCCGCAGCCCCTGAGCGACTGCAAAGTGGTCGTCGCCGACGCCACCGACGCCACCGACGCGGCACCGAGCATCGTGCCCGATGAGCACAGCATCGGCTTTAAGGCCACCAGCCACCTCCTCGACGCCGGATGCAGGCGCATCGCCTACGTGGGCACCATCCACAACATGATCGCCCAACCCGGCCGTATTTCGGGATACATGGACGCACTCTCCTCGCGCAACATCGCTTTCGACCCCGAACTCATGATCAATGTGGAATCGGGCAGCGACGAGGCGGCCCGCATACCGGCGTTCTTCGACCGGCACCCGGACGTGGACGGATTCTTCTGTTTCAACGACACGCGCGCCTGGAGCATCTACACGGAGGCCATCCGTCGCGGACTGGCCATCGGCAAGGACATCGCCGTGGTGGGCGTGGACAACCATCAGGTCATCGCCGAAGCGCTCGATCCGCCTCTGTCCACCGTGGAGCTGCCTCACTACGAGATGGGCTACTGGGCCGTGGGCAAACTGGTCTCGATGATCGAGGACATGACGGTCTCGCCGTTCCCGAAGGAAGGCTACCCGATCGACCGCGTACCGCTGCCATCGCTTGAGGAGCATTCGGCGAAGCTGGACTGCAAGCTGCGCATCAAACAGTCCTGGGTGAGACCGCCGCAACGAACCTAGGCGCGCGGCCGATCACCGAGGCGGCGGTCCAACGGCAAGCGCCAAAGCGGATCGACAACGCCCGCCCATTACCATGTTTGGTAGGCCCCGATGGCCGGGGCCGGGTCGCCGGTTCCGGTATGACTTTCCTGCCCTGTCGTCGATGATCCGGGGGGTGTTGTCGCCGGGAACGGGGACGCCCGATGACCG
>NZ_JAAIIH010000022.1 GCF_012932365.1 Bifidobacterium moraviense | reverse complement strand
AACCGGGGGAACGGCGGGGCTCGGGGCGCGCACGGCGTTGTGGTCGGCGGACTGCGCCTGCGCTTCGTCTGCGGCGCCGGACGGTCTGCCGTGTCCTCCCCAAGATACCCATGGACTCACAACTGATCAGTATATAAAGAAAACCGGCGCGCGCCATGGCGTCCCGATCGGGACACCCATGGCACGCGCCGGTCCATGCGTGCGGACGTGCGGACGTCAGCGGCGAGCGGACGACAGACGCGCCACGCCGGCGGCCACCGCGACGGCGACGACGGCCTTGACCACGTCGCCGGCCACGAAGCCCATCGAGGCAAGCGCCACCGCGGCGAGCGGGGCCCCGGTGAACGCGGACTGCACGAGGAATCCGAAGGCGTAGACCACCACGACGCAGCCGGCGAGCGCGGCGGCGAACAGACGCGCCAGACGCAGCGGCAGCGCGGCGGCGGAATCCGGGGAACCCTTGAGCGCGGCGGTGAGCACGGCGCCCGGCAGGAAGCCGATGAGGAAGCCGGCGCTCGGGCCGAGCAGCGCGGCGGTGGAGGCGCCGCCGGCGAACACCGGCAGGCCCGCGGCGCCGGCAGCCAGATACAGCGCCACGGCGGAGCCGGCCTCGCGCCAGTTCAGCGTGAGCGCGGCGAGCATCACCACGAACGTCTGCAGCGTGATCGGCACCGGCGTGCCCGGGATCGGGATCTCGCCCGCCGCGGCGGCGCCCCAGAGCAGCAGCGCGAACAGCGCCACGCGGGCGACGGGGGCGACGAGACGGCCGGCGGAGGCGGATCGCCCGGACAGGACGGTGGACGGCGACGGAGTATGTGCGGACATGGGCGGGTTCCCCTTTCCCGGTACGAGACGGCCGGCGGGCGCCGGCGCGTTGGGCCCATCCTACGGACGCGGGGGCCGCGGACGCGTTTGTGGGATCCCACAAATCGCGGCGACGTTTTTTGTGCGCCCCGTCCATGACCGCCCGAACACCGACGGCATAGGTTGGGGATCATGACCGTATTCACTATGCCGCTCAGCGCGCGCGCCGCCGACGCGTTCCGCTACATGGACGAGGTGGACTCCACCAACGTCAGGTTGCGCTCATGGTGCCGCGGCGACGCCGAGGGCTCGGCGTTCATGGCCGCGCTCGCCGGACCCGCGTCGGCCGCGACCGCCGCTCCGACGATCGGCATGCTCGCCGCCGGCGCGCAGACCGCGGGACACGGACGTCTGGGGCGCGCGTGGACCGACCGTGAGGGCGAGTCGTTCGTCGCGTCGTTCCTGGTGCCGCTGCCGCGCGCGCTCGTCTACGGCGCGGCATCCGGCTGGCTGACCATGGCCGCCGGTCTGGCCGCGCTCGCCGGACTGCACGATGCGCTGCCGGGCGACGCGCTGGACGCGAGGCCGGAGCTCAAGTGGCCGAACGACGTGTACTGCGGCGGGCGCAAGCTCGGCGGCATCCTCACGGAGGCGCAGGATCTGCCCGACGGCCGCGTGGGCTTCGTCGTCGGCATCGGCCTCAACCTGGCCATGGACGCCGCCGCGCTGCCGACGCCCGAATCGACGGCGCTCAACCTGCACGTGGCCGGCGGACAGGCCGGGGCGCTGCCGGACTTCGCCGTGCTGCGCGACCGCATCGGCGCCGGCATCGTGCGCGCGCTGCGCCGGGAGCTGGAGCCGCTGGCCGAGGCCGCGGCCGCGCGGGACGGGCGGCGCCTCGCCGACGCCGTGCACGCGATGCGCGAACGCTACGTCGCGGCTTGCTGGACGCTGCACCGTCCGGTCGAGGCGCGGCTGACCGACGGCACGGTCGTCTCCGGCGTCGCGGAGGACGTCGCGGACGACGCCGCGCTCATCGTGCGCGACGCGCATGGGGAGCGGATCGCCGTCCGCACCGGCGACGTGGGCGTGCTGCCGGTCGACGGGGTCGACGAGAGCGACGGGAATGCGGGGAACGACACGAACGACGGGGAAGGGAACGCATGAGGAAGCTGCTGATCGCCAACCGCGGCGAGATCGCGCTGCGCGTGGTGCGCACGGCCCGGGAGATGGGCATCGCCACGGTGGCCGTGTACGCCGAACAGGACCGCGACGCCCAGTACGTGCAGATGGCCGACGAGGCCTATCTGTTGCCGGGCGACACGTACCGCGACACGTATCTCAACGAGGATCTGCTCATCGATCTGGTGCACCGCTCCGGCGCCGACGCCGTGCACCCCGGATACGGGTTCCTCTCCGAGGTGGCCGAGTTCGCCGCCAAGGTGAAGGACGCCGGCGCCAAGTGGGTCGGCCCGGATCCCAAGGCGCTCACCGATCTCGGCGACAAGATCACCGCCAAGCGCGTCGCCAGGGCCGCGCGCGTGCCGGCCGTGCCGGGCATCGCCGAGCCGGTGACGGAGATCCGCACGCTGCTGGACTTCGCGCATACGCACGGCTACCCGATCATGATGAAGCGCACGGACGGCGGCGGCGGGCACGGCATCACCGTGGTGCGCAACGACGACGAGCTGCGCGGCTTCTACCTCAACCACGACGCGCTGCAGGGCGGCGACCTCAAGGAGTACTTCGTCGAGAAGTTCATCGACAGGGCCCGCCACGTCGAGACGCAGTCCGGCCGTGACTCGCACGGCAACTTCACGGTCTACTCCACGCGCGACTGCACCGTGCAGCGCCGCAACCAGAAGCTCATCGAGGAGGCGCCCGCGCCGTTCCTCACCGAGGACGTGCGCCGCCAGCTGGTCGGCTATTCCCGCCACCTGTTCGAGCAGGTGGACTACGTGGGGCTCGGCACCTGCGAGTTCATGGTCACGCCGACCGGCAAGGTCTACTTCCTCGAGGTCAACCCGCGCCTGCAGGTGGAGCACACGGTGAGCGAGGAGGTGTCCGGCCTTGACCTGGTGCGCGAGCAGCTCGTCATCGCCGACGGCGGCACGCTCACGGAGGCGCCCGCGCCGCGCGGCCACAGCTTCGAGCTCAGGATCACCTGCGAGGACCCGGCCACGAACCTCACGCCCAGCTCCGGCACGATCACCGCGCTCAGCTGGCCGTCCGGCCCCGGCATCCGCATCGATTCGGGCGTGGAGGAGGGCGACACCGTCTCCCCGAAGTTCGATTCGATGATGGGCAAGCTGGTCGTCACCGCGCAGGACCGCGAGGCCGCCGTGGCGCGCGTGCGCCGCGCGCTCAGGGAGCTGAGGATCGAGGGCGTGCCCACGCCGGCCAGCCTGTTCGCCAGGATCTTCGCGGACGACGCCTTCACCGCCGAGCACGGGCATCCGTTCGACGTGTCCACCAAGTGGCTGGAACGCACCTACCTCAACCGCCGCCCGCAGGCGCTCAACACCGGCCAGCCCGCGTCGCTGGGCACGCCGGCGGCCGAACCGGAGCGTCCGGCCAGCGAGACCTTCGTGATCGAGGTGGACGACCGGCGCGTCAAGCTCACCGTGCCGCAGGAGATCGTGGACGGCCTGACCGGCTCGCCGCGCTTCCAGGGCGTGGGCGGGCGCCGACCCACCCAGCCGCTGCGCGGATCCGGGCTGCACGGCGCCGACCCCGCGGTCCGCCGCGGCGACGAGGCCAAGTCCGGCGTCATCGCCTCGCCGATGCAGGCCGTGGTGACGCGCATCAACGTCGCCGAGGGCGAATCGGTGGCCAAGGGCGACCTGCTCGTGGTGCTCGAGTCCATGAAGATGGAGAACTACGTCTACGCGCCGGTGAAGGGCACGGTCACCAAGATCTTCGTCTCGCCGGGAGACGGCGTGGAGGCCGGCGCCACGCTGGTGACGCTCGACGTGACGGCGTCCGGTCCGGCGTCCGCGCCGGAACCGAAGGACGCGTCCGAACCGAAGGAGGCCGCATGACCGACATCATCAGCGCTCCCGCCACGCGGCGGGCCATGGCCGGACAGGACGGGCGCCGGACGGCGCCGCGGCCGGACGGCGACCGCCAGCCGCTGCGCCGGGCCGTGGTGCGCGCCGCCGAACTGGCGCGCGACGCCGAGGAGCACGCCCGCAGCCGCCAGCATGCCAAGGGCAAGCACACGGCGCGCGAACGCCTCGACCTGCTGTTCGACTCCGGCACGTTCGAGGAGATCGGCCGCTTCGCCGGCGGCAACATCAACAACGGCGTCGCCGGCAGCGCGGTCATCACCGGCTTCGGCAAGATCTACGGGCGCAAGGTCGGCGTCTACGCGCAGGACTTCTCCGTCAAGGGCGGCACGCTCGGCGCGGCCGAAGGCGCGAAGATCTGCCATCTCATGGACATGGCGCTGAGCCTCAAGGTGCCGGTCGTGGCGATCGTGGACTCGGGCGGCGCGCGCATCCAGGAGGGCGTCGCTGCGCTCACCCAGTACGGGCGCATCTTCCGCAGGACCTGCGACGCCAGCGGGTTCGTGCCGCAGATCTCCCTGATCCTGGGGCCGTGCGCCGGCGGCGCGGTGTACTGTCCGGCGCTGACGGACCTCATCATCATGACCAAGGACCATTCGAACATGTTCGTCACCGGCCCGGATGTGGTCAAGGCGGCCACCGGCGAGACGATCAGCATGGACGAGCTCGGCGGCGGCTACGTGCACAACGCGGTGTCCGGCGTGGCGCACTACCTCGCCGAGGACGAGTCCGACGCGATCGACTACGCGCGCACCGTGCTCGCCTACCTGCCGACCAACAGCGACGAGCAGCCGCCGGTCTACGCGTTCGGGACCGGACGCACCGAGCGCGAGGCCGCCAAGCGGCTCGCGTCCATCGTGCCGGACAACGACCGCCAGCCCTACGACATGCTCGAGGTGATCCGCGCGATCGTGGACTACGGCGAGTTCGTGCAGGTGCAGGAGCTGTTCGGCGCGTCCGCCGTCGTCGGCTTCGCGTGCATCGACGGACATCCGGTGGGCGTGGTGGCCAACCAGCCCAACGTGCGCGCCGGCATCCTCGACGTGGACTCCTCGGAGAAGGTGGCGCGGTTCGTGCGGCTGTGCGACGCGTTCAACCTGCCGATCGTCACGCTCGTGGACGTGCCCGGCTACAAGCCCGGCAGCGACCAGGAGCACGCGGGCATCATCCGCCGCGGCGCCAAGGTGATCTACGCCTACGCCAACGCGCAGGTGCCGATGGTCACCGTCGTGCTGCGCAAGGCGTTCGGCGGCGCGTACATCGTGATGGGATCGAAGGCCATCGGCGCGGATCTGAACTTCGCGTGGCCCACCTCCCAGATCGCCGTGCTGGGCGCCACCGGCGCGGTCAACATCATCCACCGCAAGGACCTGCTCAAGGCCAGGGAGGCCGGCAAGGACGTGGCCGCGCTGCGCGCGCAGCTGGCCGAGGAGTATGAGCGCACCACGGTCAACGCCAACCTTTCGCTGGAGATGGGCGAGATCGACGCGATGATCGACCCCGAGCAGACCCGCGAGGTGATCGAGGAGTCGCTGCGCACGCTCGCCTCCAAGCGGCGCGTGCGGCGCACCGCCAAGCACCACGGCAACCAGCCGCTGTAGCCCATCCATCGAACCATCCATCGAACCGTGAACCCGAAGAACCCACAGAATAAAGGAACATCGATGACAGACGCATTCTTCCTCACCCGCCTCGCCCGCCAGCCCCACGCGCTGGCCTTCGCCGGGCAGTCCACCCCGTGGCCGGTCGCGCTCGCCGACCAGCTCGCCGATCCCGCGCTCGAGGCCTCGCTGCGCGGTCACGCGGCCGCCGCCCAGGCGCTGCTCTCCCCGGTGGGCGCCGAGCTGCTCGCCACCACCGGACGCCCGGTCGATCTGTTCGGCTTCGAGCCGAACCCGGCGCGCCTCGGCGCCGCCGCCGACGCGCCGGCCAGCGTGCCCGGCATCGCGCTGTCCCAGCTGGGCGCGCTGCTCGACGCCCGCGCGCTGGGCTACGACGTCGCCGCCGCCAAGCCGCTCGCCGTGCTGGGCCACTCGCAGGGCATCCTCGCCGTGCACATGGTGCGCGCCATCCAGGCCGCCGGCTCCTTCGAAGCCGCCGCCGGCGCCATCGACGAGATTCTCGCGATCGCCACGCTGATCGGCGTGGCCGGCACCCGTCAGGCGCGCCAGCTGGCGCTGCACTCCCGCAGCGGCGAAGCCACGCCGATGCTGAGCGTCAAGAACGCGTCGCGCGCCCAGATCGACGCGCTCATCGCCCGCGTCGTCAAGCCGCGCGGTCCCATCGCCATCGCCGTGACCAACTCCTCCAGCCATTACGTGCTGTCCGGCTACCCGGAGGATCTGGGCGCCTTCGAAGTGGAGGTCGCCAAGGAGCACCGCAGGCAGCAGGCGCTGCGCGACGAGAAGGTGCGCGGCGGCCGCGTGTTCGATCCGACGCTGGAGTACCTTGACGTGACGCTGCCGTTCCACTGGCCGCTGATGGCGGATGCCGTAGAGCAGGCCGTGTCGTGGGCCGCCGAGTGCGGCATCGACACCGACCATGCCCGTGCGCTGGCCGACGAAGTGCTGCTCAGCCACGTGGACTGGGCGTCCCGCGTGCGCGAGGCGCTGGCGGCCACCGATCCCGCTTCGCTGTGGGTCGTGGACTTCGGCCCCGGCGCGACGGTCGGCAAGCTGCTCGCCACCGTGGCGCAGGGCACCGGCGTGGGCGTGGTGGATGCCTCCACCTCGGCCGCCCGCGCGGCGCTGTCCACGCAGGAGGCCGATCCGGCGCGCACCCAGAACTGGACGCGGTTCGCGCCGCGCGTGGCGCACACGCCCGCCGGAGACAAGGTCGTCACCGCGTTCAGCGAGCTGACCGGCAAGCCGCCGGTGCTGCTGGCCGGCATGACGCCCACCACCGTCGAACCGGAGATCGTCGCCGCGGCGGCCAACGCCGGCTACTGGGCCGAGCTCGCCGGCGGCGGCCAGGTGACCGCCGAGGTGTTCGATCGTCATGTGGCCGGCCTTGAGCGGGAGCTCGAGGAAGGCCGCACGGTCGAGTTCAACGCCATGTTCATGGACCGCTACCTGTGGAACCTGCAGTTCGGCGCCAAGCGCATCGTGCCGAAGAAGCGCGCGTCCGGCGCGCCGATCGATGGCGTGGTCGTCTCTGCCGGCATCCCCGAGCTGGACGAGGCCGTTGAGCTCGTGCATTCGCTGAACGCCGACGGCTTCCCGTACGTGTGCTTCAAGCCCGGCACGGTCGACCAGATCCGCGCCGTCGTGCGCATCGCCAAGGCCGTCGCTCCCGTCAAGGTGATCGTCGAGGTCGAGGGCGGCGCCGCCGGCGGCCACCACAGCTGGGAGTCGCTGGACGATCTGCTCGTCTCCACGTATGCCGCGGTGCGCGAGCAGCCGAATCTGGTGCTCGTCGTCGGCGGCGGCATCGGCACGCCCGAGCGCGGCGCCGACTACATCACCGGCGCGTGGTCGCGCCGCTACGATCTGCCGGCCATGCCGGTGGACGGCGTGCTGGTCGGCACGGCCGCGATGACCGCCAAGGAAGCGCATACGAGCCCGCAGGTCAAGCGCATGCTCGTCGAAACCCCCGGCATTCCGGCCGATGCGGCGAACGACGATCCGTTCGCGCCGATCGGCGAGCAGTGGGTGCCGAGCGGCAAGGCCGTGGGCGGCGTGAGCTCCGGCCTGAGCCATCTGCATGCCGACATCTACGAGCTGGAGAACGCGTCCGCGCGCTGCGGCCGTCTGCTCGTGCGCGTCATGAAGCACCCGGAGGAGCTCGACTCCCGCCGCGACGAGATCATCGCCGCGCTGAACGCCACCGCCAAGCCCTACTTCGGCGATCTTGAGACCATGACGTACCTCGACTGGGCGAAGCGCTTCGCCGAGCTGTCGTTCCCGTGGGCCGACCCGACCTACGCCGACCGCTTCCTGCACCTGCTGCAGCGCATCGAGGCGCGCGTGCGCGATCAGGAATCCGGCGAGTTCGCATCCCTGTTCGCCGGACGCGAGGACGTGGAGGCCGATCCGAACGCCGCCATCGCGCGTCTTGCCGAGGCGTACCCCGCCGCAGCCACGACTCCGGTCGTGTCTGCCGACGTGGCCTGGTTCCCCGTGCTGGTGCGCGAATACCCCAAGCCCATGCCGTTCGTGCCGGTCATCGACAACGATCTGCTGCGCTGGTGGGGTCAGGACCAGCTGTGGCAGTCCGAGGATCCGCGCTATTCCGCCGATTCCGTGCGCATCATCCCCGGCCCGATCTCCGTGGCGGGCATCACGAGCGTCGATGAGCCGATCGCCGCGATCCTCGGCCGCTTCGAGCAGGCGATGGTCGAGCGCGTTTCCTCCGTCGTCTCGGGTGAGCAGGCTTCCTCCGTCATCCTGAGCGAGCGCGTTTCTTCCGTCGATCAGGGTAGGCAGGCTTCCTCCGTCGCTCAGGGTGAGCAGGTCTCTTCTGTCATCCTGAGCGAGCGAGTTTCCTCCGTCATCCTGAGCGAGCGCAGCGAGTCGAAGGATCTCCCCGCAGACGGTCACGGATCCTTCGACTCCGGCCTGTCGGCCTCCGCTCAGGATGACGGGGAAGGAGCCGCGGCTTCCGCTCAGGATGACGGGGAAGGAGCCGCGGCTTCCGCTCAGAATGACGAGAAGGGTGCCGTGGTCTCCGCTCAGGGCGACGGCGAAGCATTCTCCACGCTCGGCGACGCGCAGTCCGCCGAGGACTTCATCCGCAAGAGCCCGAACATCTCGTGGGTGGGCCACGTAACCGCCAACCCGGCATACGGCACGAAGCTCGGCGACCGGCAGTACGAGATCCGCAAGGTCGCCGATACCGACCGCGGCGAGCTGTTCGACCTCGACATCCATCTGGACACCTACTGGGACAACGATCCCGACGGCGGCGCCGGCAAGCACGCCGTGCGCGACATCGTCATCCCGCTGCTCGTGGACGGCACCGAGACCGGACGCATCCCCGTCGTGGACCGCGTCACGCTGCCCAAGCACGTCTACGCGATGCTCGCGGCGACCGCAGGCATCGGCAACACCGCCATCACCGGCGACAAGCTCGACGCGATGCCGCAGATCGTCAAGGACGAGAACGACGCCGAAGCGCCGTTCGGCCGCGCGCACGCCGCATACACGCTGTCCGCGAACCTCGGCTTCGACCATGAGGCGGCCACCGGCGGCGCGCTGCCGCTGAACCTCGTCGCCTCCCGCATCGCGCCCGACGCGCTGGTCGGCCCGGCGTGGCCCGCCATCTACGCGGCGCTCGGCTCGGTGTACGTCAACGGCTTCCCGGTGATCGAAGGCCTGCTCAACGCCGTTCACCTCGACCACCTCATCGCGCTGGAAGTCACCGAGGACGAGCTGCTCAAGCACGTCGGCGAGACGATCAGCCTCACCAGCTGGGCCGAGGACTACCTCGAGTCCGCCTCCGGCCGCGTGGTCACCATCCACGTGGAGCACACCGCAGCCGACGGCACGCTGCTGGCCCGCGAAACCGAGCGCTTCGCCATCCGCGGCCGCGCCTACTCCGACGCGCTGCCGCCCGAAGCCCCCGACTTCGGCGGCATCGACGCGGACGTGCTGGACACGCCGCGCCGCCTGCTGCGCCGCGTCAAGGTCACCGCGCCCGACGAGATGACCGCGTTCGCCCGCACCTCGGGCGACTTCAACCCGATCCACACGTCGCACCGCGGCGCGCACGTCGCCGGTCTCGCCGCGCCGCTCGTGCACGGCATGTGGCTGTCCGCCACCGCGCAGCACGCCGTGCAGGCCACCGACGACAAGGGCGCCCACTACGAGATCGCCGGCTGGACGTACAACATGTACGGCATGGTCCAGCTGGGTGACCAGGTGGAGATCTCCATCGAGCGCGTCGGCAAGGTCAACCATGGCGGCATGGTGCTCGAAGTCACCAGCCGCATCGACGGCCAGATCGTGTCCCGCGGCACCGCCGTGGGGCGCGCGCCCAAGTCCGCGTTCGTCTACCCCGGTCAGGGCATCCAGAAGCAGGGCATGGTGCTCGACGAGCGCGCCAGGTCCGCCGCCGCCCGCGAGGTGTGGGAGCGCGCCGACAAGCTCACGCGCAGCAAGCTCGGGTTCTCGATCCTCGCCGTCGTGCGCGACAACCCGAAGGAGCTCACCGCCAACGGCGTGACCTACCGCCACCCCGAAGGCCTGCTCAACCTCACGCAGTTCACGCAGGTGGCGCTCGCCACCGTGGCGTTCGCCCAGACCGCGCGCCTGCGCGAAGCCGGCAGCGACATCTGGCCCGCCTACTTCGCCGGCCACTCGCTGGGCGAATACAACGCGCTGAGCTCGTTCGCCGGCATCATTCCGCTGGAGACGGTGCTGGAGCTCGTGTTCCACCGCGGCTCCACCATGCATCATCTCATCGAGCGCGACGCCCAGGGCCGCTCCAACTACCGCATGGGCGCCCTGCGTCCGAACCAGTTCGGCGTGGGCGACGACGGCGTGAAGGACTATGTGGCGTCGGTCGCCAAGGCCAGCGGCGAGTTCCTGGAGATCGTCAACTACAACCTCGCCGGCCAGCAGTATGCCGTCGCCGGCACCATCGCGGGCCTCAAGGCGCTGCAGGCGGATTCCAACCGCCGCGCCAAGGAGGCGGGCGGCAAGCCGGCGTTCATGCTGGTGCCCGGCATCGACGTGCCGTTCCACTCCACGCTGCTCAGGAAGGGCGTGCCGGAGTTCCGCGACAAGCTCGACGCGCTGCTGCCGAAGCACATCGACTACCGCGGACGTCTGGTCGGCCGCTACATTCCGAACCTCGTGGCGTCGCCGTTCGAGATGACCCGCGAGTTCGCGGCGAAGATCCTCGACGTGGTGCCGTCCGAGCGCATTCGCGAGGCGCTGGAGAATCCGGCCGTGTGGGACGAGTACGCCGCCGACGACCAGAAGCTCGGCCGCCTGCTGCTCACCGAGCTGCTGTCGTGGCAGTTCGCTTCCCCGGTGCGCTGGATCGAAACGCAGGCGCTGCTCTTCGGCGATGAGAACGCCGGCGGACTCGGCGTGGAGGAGTACGTGGAGGTGGGCCTCGGCAATGCGCCGACGCTGGCGAACCTCGGCGCCAAGACGCTCAGGCTGCCGGACTTCAAGCACCGCCATGTCACCGTCTACAACGTGGGCCGCGACGAGGGCCGCGTGTACATGACGGATTCGGATTCGCTGGTGCCTGACGAGGAACCAGAGGAGACCGCGGCGCCCGCCGCTGCCGCTGCCGCTCCCGCGCCGGCGGCCGCCGCTCCTGCCGCTACTCCCGCTGCTCCCGCCGCGCCCGCTGCCGCGCCTGCGGCCCCCGCTGCCGGTTCGGCCGTCGCCGAGCTCGGCTCCGTCGGAGGCCCCGTGGACGACCTGCCGTTCAAGGCGTCCGACGCGATCGGCGTGCTCATGGCCTACTCGACCAAGGTGCGTCTGGACCAGATCGGCGCCAACGACACCACCGATACGCTGACCAACGGCGTGTCCTCGCGCCGCAACCAGCTGCTCATGGACATCAGCTCCGAGCTGGGCGTGGCGAGCGTGGACGGCGCGGCCGAGGCGACGCTGACGCAGCTGGCGCAGATCGTCAACAAGGCTGCTCCGAACTACAAGCCGTTCGGCGCGGTGCTGTCCGAAGCGATCCGCGATCGCTTCCGCGCGCTGTTCGGCGCCGCAGGCGTCAAGCCGGCGCACATCCGCGACCGCGTCACCGGCGTGTGGCAGCTCGGCGAAGGCTGGGTGTCCGCCGTGACGGCCGCGCTGCTGCTCGATACCCGCGAGGGCACCAGCTCCCGCGGCGGCGATCTGGCCAAGCTGCCTACGGGCGCCGTGGCCAATGCCGCCGCCGCCGACAAGCTCATCGACGATGCCGTGGCGCTGGTCGGCCAGACCAAGGGCGTTGCCGTGTCCAAGCCGTCGTCCGGCGCCGGCGCAGGCGGCGCGGTGGTCGATTCCGCCGCGCTCGACGCCTTCGCCGAGAAGGTCACGGGCGCAAACGGCGTGCTTGCCGCCACTGCGCGCTTCGTGCTCAACGAGCTGGGCGTCGCCGCGCCCGCTCCCGAGCCCGGCGAGGACGAGAACGCCGCCGTCGTGGCGGCCGTGGACGCCGAGCTCGGCTCCGACTGGCCCAAGCAGGTCGAGCCGCGCTTCGACGCCAACAAGGCGATCCTGTTCGACGACCGCTGGGCCAGTGCCCGCGAGGATCTGGCGCGTGCGTTCTACGATCGCAACGCCGACCTGCTGCGCGGCAGCTTCCTTGGCCTTGGCAAGGCCGTGGCCGACGAAGCGCGCTGGTTCGCTGAGCACGTCGACGCTGCCGATGCCGACGCTGCGGCGCTGCGCCAGGCATTCGAGCGTGTCGCCGCCGAAGCCCTTGAGCCGGAATCCGCCGAGGCGGCTGCCTCCCGCTTCGCCGGCGACATCGCCGTGGTCACGGGCGTTGCGCCCAACTCCATCGCCGCGCAGGTCGTCAACGGCCTGCTGGCCGGCGGCGCCACGGTCATCGCCACGTCGCACAGCTTCCGTCCGTCCGTCAAGGCGTGGGCCAAGCAGACCTACCGCGAGCATGCGACCGGCGACGCCAAGCTGTGGCTGGTGCCGGCCAATCTGTCCAGCTTCCGCGACGTGGATGCGCTGACGGACTGGGTCGGAACCGTGCAGAAGAAGGTGAACGGCGCTTCCACCACCATCCTCAAGCCCGCCTACGAGCCGAGCCTGTTCTTCCCGTTCGCGGCGCCGCCGGTGCACGGCACGCTCGCCGACTCCGGCGCGCTGTTCGAGTCCCAGGCGCGTCTGATGCTGTGGGGCGTGGAGCGCGCCATCGCGGGCCTCGCGGCCATCGGCGCCGACACCGACGTGCAGCATCGCCTGCACGTGGTGCTGCCCGGCTCGCCCAACCGCGGCGTGTTCGGCGGCGACGGCGCATACGGCGAGGTCAAGTCCGCGTTCGATGCGATCGTCAACCGCGCCCGCGCCGAACGCGTGTGGTCGTCCCGCGTCACGTTCGCCCATCCGAAGATCGGCTGGGTGCGCGGCACCGGCCTCATGGGCGGCAACGACCCGCTGGTCGACGTGGTGGAGCGTCATGGCATCCGCACGTATTCGACGAGCGAAATCGCCGTCAGGCTGCTTGACCTGTGCACGGCCGATGCGCGTGCCAAGGCCGCTCAGGCGCCGCTGGACGTGGATCTGACCGGAGGCCTCGGCAACGAGCCGATCGACATCCGCGCGCTCAGGGCCGAGGCGATGGCCGATCAAGCTGCGAAGAGCGCCTCCGCCGGCGACGGTGCGGTCACCTCCTCCGTCGGCGAAAGCGATGCCTCTTCCGTCGGCGACGGCGATGCTCCCTCTTCCGTCATCCTGAGCGGAGGCGAAGCCGCAGTCGAAGGATCTCACCCCGCCACGCTCAAGGCGCTGCCCACGCCGCACATCCCGCATCAGGCTGAGGTGGATCTTGCCGACTGGGCGAACGTCACCGCGCGCCCGGAGGACGAGATCGTCATCGTCTCCGTGGGCGAGCTGGGACCGTGGGGCTCCGGGCGCACGCGCTTCGAAGCCGAGCTCGGCATCCACTCCGACGGCACGGTGGACCTGTCCGCCGGCGCCGTGCTGGAGCTGGCGTGGAACATGGGCCTGCTGAACTGGCAGGACAGCCCCAAGCCCGGCTGGTACGACGCGGACGGCAATCTGGTGCCCGAGGAGGACATCGCCGAGCGCTACCACGACGAGGTCGTGGCACGCTCCGGCATCCGCCCGTTCGAAGAGGGCATGGGATCCGACTACAAGGACGGCGCCGACGAAGAGGAGGCCGAGGTCTACCTCGACCACGATGTCGCCTTCGCCGTGCCGAGCAAGGACGTTGCCCGCGAGTACGTCAAGCTCGACGAGGCGCACACGTCGATCGCGCCCGACGCCGAAACCGGCGAGTGGACCGTCACCCGCCACGCCGGCTCGATGATCCGCGTGCCGCGCCGCGCCACCATGACGCGCACGGTCGGCGGCCAGTTCCCGAAGGGCTTCGACCCGACCCGCTGGGGCATCCCCGCCTCGATGGTCGGCGACGTGGACGAGATCGCGCTGTGGAACATCGTGACGACCGTGGACGCCTACCTGTCCGCCGGCTTCACGCCCACCGAGATCCTCGAAGCGATCCACCCCTCGCTCGTGGCCAGCACGCAGGGCACCGGCTTCGGCGGCATGGCATCCATGCGCAAGCTGTACCTCGACCGCTTCCTCAACCACGAGATCCCCACCGACATCCTGCAGGAGGCGCTGCCGAACGTGGTGGCCGCGCACGTCATGCAGTCCTACATCGGCGGCTACGGCAACATGATCCAGCCGGTGTCCGCATGCGCCACCGCGGCGGTCTCCCTTGAGGAGGGCTTCGACAAGATCGCCCTCGGCAAGGCGGACTTCGTCGTCACCGGCGCGATCGACGACATCGGCGTGGAATCCGTGATCGGCTTCGGCAACATGAACGCCACCGCCAACTCCGCCGAGATGTACGGCAAGGGCATCGACGCGCGCTTCTTCTCCCGCGCCAACGACCGCCGCCGCGGCGGCTTCCTGGAATCCCAGGGCGGCGGCACGATCCTGCTGACGCGCGGCGACATCGCGCTGCGCCTTGGCCTGCCGGTGGCCGGCGTGGTCGGCTTCATCCACAGCTATGCCGATGGCGCGCACACGTCCATCCCGGCTCCGGGCCTCGGCGCGCTGGCCGCTGGCCTCGGCGGCCGCGACTCCAAGCTGGTGCGCGACCTCGCGCGCCTTGGCGTCACGCCGGACGACATCGCCGTGGTGTCCAAGCACGACACGTCCACCAATGCGAACGATCCGAACGAGTCCGAGCTGCACAACACGCTGGCGCACGCCATCGGCCGCACCGACGGCAACCCGCTGTTCGTCATCTCGCAGAAGACGCTCACCGGCCACGCGAAGGGCGGCGCCTGCATCTTCCAGGTCAACGGCCTGACGCAGCTGTTCGGCTCCGGCGTGATCCCGGCCAACGCATCGCTCGACTGCGTGGACCCGAAGCTCGCCTGCGACGACCACATGGTCTGGCTGCGCTCGCCGCTGCACGTGGGCAAGGTGAAGGCTGGCCTCGCCACGTCGCTCGGCTTCGGCCACGTCTCCGGCTTCGTCGCCATCGTCAGCCCCGGCGCATTCGAGGCGGCCGTGGCGCACACGGCGGGCGAGGATGCGCTGAACGCATGGCGTGACCGCGCCAACGCGCGTCTGGCCGCGGGTCACCGCCGCCTTGAGGAAGGCATGATGGGCCGCGCGGCGCTGTACGAGCCGATCGAGAACCGTCGCTTCCGCGAGGACGGCACGAAGCTCGCCGACGGCTCGCGCTACAACGCGCACGAGGTCGAGAAGGCCATGCTGCTCGATCCGAACGCGCGCCTCGGCGCCTCCGGCTTCTACGAGGCGTAGCGCCATGGCGTGATGCCGAATGCCGGCATGATCGCGACGCGGGACGGGCGTCCCATGTCACATGCCCATGCGGACCACCGGAATCACGGCGGTTCCACACGGTGCGTGACATGGGACGCCCGTCCCGCGTCGCGTTTGGGGACGGAGAGATGGGATGTTCGCGGGGGAATGCCGCCGTTGCCGCCGCCCGTCTGCGCGCCGCCTCCACACGCGGACGGCGATGATCGCGGGGAGGCGGAGATATCTGCATAGTGAGGGGTAGATTCGGCGATCCGCGGACAGATATCTGCGGAGTCAGGGTGCTCGGCGACCGGCATCGTCTGCTCCACGGCAGCACGAACGGCGTCATTGCAACGATCCGCGTTGGAGACGGCAGGGCCGATACCCGGGATATCCGGCCTAGACGCACCCTGACTCCGCAGATATCTGCCCGCAACACGCGAAAAGTGCCCCTGACTCCGCAGATACCCCGGGCGGACGGCCCGGTATGGGGCCGAATCGTCCGCTCGTCATGCGCCGGGCACGTTCGGGACGGGCGAGCCGCGCGGTGCGGCGCATGCTCGCGGCCGCGCATACCACAATTCCGCGCGGAACACCAGTCTGTTGTTTGCGGGGCCGGTTCCGTATGCTGAGGCTCGTGAACGAACGTGACAGAACATCCAGCAAGGCGGCGCGCGCGGCGGCGGACATCGCGGAATCGCAGCTGCCGCAGGCCGACCGCGACGCCGAACACATGCAGGGCCACTGGGTGCTGGCCCGCCTCGGCAAGCGCGTGCTGCGCCCGGGCGGGGAGCAGCTCACCAGGCGCATGCTCGCGCACGCGCCGCTCGCCGGCGAACGCGTGGTGGAGTTCGCGCCGGGGCTCGGCCGCACCACGCGGCTGATCCTGGCGGCCGGGCCGTCCGGATACGTCGGCGTGGACCGGGACGAGCAGGTGGTGGACATCATCGGCCCGCTGGCGGCCTCGGTGGGAGGCTCCTGCGTCCGGGCCGATGCCGCGGACACGGGACTGCCGGACGGGTCGGCGGACGTGGTGGTGGGCGAGGCGATGCTCACCATGCAGTCCGAGCGCGGCAAGCGGGCGATCATCGGCGAGGCGCACCGCATTCTGCGTCCCGGCGGACTGTATGCCGTGCACGAGATGGGACTTGCGCCGGACGATCTGGACGATGCCGTCAAGGACGCGATCCGCAGGGATCTCGCCCGTGCCATCAGGGTCAACGCCAGGCCGCTCACCGCCGCCGAGTGGCGGGATCTGCTCGAATCGGAGGGATTCGAGGTGGTGTGGACCGGGACCGAGCCGATGGCGCTGCTGAGGATGCGCCGCAACCTTGCGGACGAGGGCGTGCCCGGCGTGCTGCGCATCATGCGCAACGTGCTGACGCACCCGGATCTGCGCGCGCGGGTGATGCAGATGCGCCGCGTGTTCAACACCTACGGGGACGCGCTGACCGGCATCGCGTTCGTGGTGCGGCGCAGGGAGTGACGCGGACCGGCGCGCGCCGCGGTCCGCGCCGTGGCCCGCGCGCGGCTAAGCTGGTGGTCGGTCGCCGACATCGCCGCCGGCGAACCGCGATCGGAACGAGGCCGGGACGAAGCCCGGCGAACGGCGTCACGACGCCGCGACGACATCCAAGGAGACTCATATGACCAATGCCACGCCTGCCAACGAACCGTCCGGAGATCAGCCGCCGGTGATGGAGTTCATCGACGACCTCGGCCCCATGGTCGAGGTGCAGCCCGAGGCCACGGTCTCGCGCACCGTGATGCAGGTGGAGGGCGCCAACGTGGTGCTCTTCTCCTTCGACAAGGGGCAGGAGCTGAGCGAGCACACCGCCGCCATGCCCGTGCTCGTGCAGTGCCTCGAAGGCCGGCTCAGGGTCACCGGCGGCGGCCGGACCGTGGACCTCGTGCCGGGCGGCATCCTGCACTTCCCGACCCGTCTGCCGCACGCGGTCTACGCCGAGGAGGCGTCCAAGATGATGCTGATCATGATGCGTCGCTAGGCCAACGCCGGGACCATGACGCGGGATGCCCGTCCCCTGCTGCATGCCGGTGCGAAACGTTGATGTTGCAACGGATGTCGCATGCCGGCGACAGGGGCGGGCATCCCGCGTCGCATCAGGCGGCCGTCACGCGGCGTGCATGGGCCGCAGCTCGCGCACCTCGGCGGTGCCGTCGAGCCCCTCGACGGCGAACGTCGCGGCGGGGTCCGGGGAACCGGAGCCGTCGCCGGTGCAGTTGCAGTCGAACAGGATCGCGCCCGCGTCCTCGCCGTCGTTGACGAACACCTCGGCGATGCCGTGGTCGTAGAACACCTCCACGCGCTCGATCCGCTCGGTCGCGGACGTGAAGTCGAAGCCGTCGGTGGGCAGGCCGGTCGTCGTTAGGTGCACGGCCGCGCCGTCGCAGGTCAGCCGCAGCGACGCCTCGACGGTGGTGCCGTCCGCGCGCGTGCGCGGGCCGTGCGCCAGCGTCGCGGAGAACCGCGAGCCGGCCGCGGGGCGGACGTCCGCATAGTACGCGCCGCAGGGCGCGGCGACCGCGACGTCATTGCCGGTGTCGTCGCCTGCGCCGATCGTGCCGAGCGCGTCGCCCACCAGCAGGTCGTACACCTCCGCCACCGGACGGGAGACGAGACGACCGTCCCTCACGTGCAGCTCGCGCGGCAGGCTCATCGCGCCGTTGGCGTGGGTTTCGCGTTCGATGCGCACGCCGAACCAGTCGCACAGCCAGCCGATCGCGATGCGGCGGTCCACGGGCGCGCCGTCCGCCGCCGTATGACGGTCGCGGAACGACTGCACGGCGTAGTAGGCGGAACCGAAGTCGCACCAGCCGGTGTCGCGCACGTCCAGACGCGGCGCGCCGGAGGCCATGTCCACCGCGCCCACGTACCAGCGGATCGGCTGGAAGCGCCCGGTCGCGTCGTGCAGCTTCATCATCGAGCCGACCGCCACGGCCGCGCCGTCCAGCGAGAACGCGTCCGGGCATTCGTAGGTGCTCGTCTCGCCCAGCCCGGTCTCCCACAGCAGCGGACCGACGTAGCGCCACGACGCCTCGTCCAGATCGTCCGAGGTGGCGCGGAACAGGGCCAGCGCGGGCGTGCGCGTCGGATCTCCGGAGCGCGAATCCTGTGCACTCTGCGCGTCCGGGGCGTCGAACGCCTCCTCGCCATGCCAGAAGTCGCCCGTGGGCCGCGGCGCGGACCCCGGCGCGCCGGCGGCGGGGGCCTGCGCGGACGGCAGGTTCGTGGCCACCACGATGGTGGGAGCGCCGGCGGACGCGGTGCCGGCGAGCAGCGTGTCGTCGATCTTCGGATCGCGGAAGTCCAGTCCCATGTCGTCGGTGGGGCGCGTGATCACCGTGGTCTCGGGGGAGAAGGTCAGCCCGTCGCGGCTCACGGCCGTGGTCTGCGTCTCGATCACGGTGTCGCGGTCGCCGCGGATCTCCCGGTGGCGGGTCAGGAAGATGCGGATCGCGCTCGCCTCGTCGCCGGGCACGATGCGCCCTCCGTCGTCCACGGCCACCGCGGAGCCGGAGTACGCGCCGCCGGACAGCGACGGGTCGCGCGTGAGCTCGTCCTGCGGCAGCAGCGCCACGGGCAGGTCGGTCCAGTGCACCAGGTCGCGGCTCACGGCGTGGCCCCAGTGCATGTTGTCCCACTGCCAGCCGTACGGGTTGAACTGGTAGAACATGTGGTAGCGGCCCTGGAAGCGGCACAGGCCGTTCGGGTCGTTCATCCAGTGCTGCGCCGGCTCGAAGTGCGCGGTGGGGCGGTGTCCGTCGGCGCGCGTGTCCGGCGTGACGACGCGGATGCCGCGTTCGATCAGGTCCTCGCCGCCGGTGAGGTAGGCGAACGCCGGGTCCAGATCCTCGCAGCGAAGGACGTAGCTCGTGCGCGGGTCGACGGGCAGCGTCAGACGTCCGCGGCGTTCGGCGGCGTCGAGCCGCGCCTCGACGGGGGCGGCGCCGTCCGGTGCCGCGGGCTGCGGGATCAGCCGCAGGACGCCGGGGGCGGCGCCGTCTCCGGCGTATGCGACGAACGCCTCGAGGGTGGTGTAGCCGTCGGCGTCGATGACGATGGTGCTGTGGTCGGTGGTCATGGTGGGCTCCTTTGGCCGTGGTCTGCCGCGTCGGTCCCTTCCAAGGTAGGAAGTCAAACGTTTGACGTCAATGAAGTCGCGTCATGGAGTGTCGGGCGGCATTGCAACGAAATCCGGATCCGGCGGCGACGTCAACGATTTGACGTGCGGCTGGCGTACGGCCGACGTGCGGCGTGCGCGGCGCGATGCGGCGCATCCGACTTGCGCGCGGGATGCGACGGGCCGATGATGGCCTGATGATCCCGGCGGCGCTTCGGCGGATCGCCCGGAGACGCCCGGAGACGCCGGGAGGACGGTAGGGAGGCGACATGATCCTGGGGCTGGGGCACGACGTGACGGACGTGGCGGCGTTCGGGGAACAGCTCACCGAACCCGGCTCGCGCATGCGGGCGCTGTTCTCCGCGCGCGAGCTGAGACAGTCGGCGCTGCGCGCGCAGGCCAAGCGCGACGGCGAGGCCGTGCATCTGGCCGCGCGCTGGGCCGGCAAGGAGGCCGTCGTCAAGGCGTGGTGCGAGGCGCTCGCACTGGGCGCGGCGCCCGTGGCACCGCCGTACACGCTCGACGACTGCCCGTGGTCCGGCATCGAGATCCTCGACGATGCGCGCGGCGTGCCCCGCGTGGCGCTGCGCGGCGACGTCGAGGAGCGGCTGGCCGCGAGCCTGCGCGCCGCCGGGGTCCTGCCCGCCGCGGGCGCCGCCGACGTCGCCGCGGGCGCCGCCGACGTCGCCGCGGACGCCGCCATGGTGCGCTGGCACCTGTCCCTGTCGCACGACGGTCCCATCGCCTCCGCCGTCGCCGTGCTCGACCTGCTTGATCTGCCCCATCTGGCCGGCGTGGCCTGATCTCAGTCGACGAACACGTGCTCGGCCATCCGTCGCAGCGCCTCCTCGACGCGCGACCTCGGCAGCGCCAGATTCACGCGGATCGCGCACGGATGCCGGAACAGACGTCCGTCCTCCCAGTCCACGCCCACGTCCCATCCGCGCCTGATCACCTCGTCGATGGTGACGCCGTGCGCCGCGCACCACGCGGTGCAGTCGAGGAACAGCATGTACGTGCCCTGCGGCATCGCCACGTCCACGCCGGCGAAGTTCCGGCGGATGAAGTCCACCGCCAGCATGGCGTTGTCGGTGAGCACCTCGAGCAGCTCGTCGAGCCACGCGCGTCCCTCGGGCCTGTAGGCGCCGATCAGCGCATGCATGGACAGTACGTTCATCGCGTTGTAGATCGTCTTGTCGCTCACGGACGTGAGCCGGTCGCGCAGATAGCGGTCGTAGACGACGTGGTAGCTGCCCACGAGCCCCGCCAGCGAGAAGGTCTTGCTCGGTGCGTAGAACGCGATCGTGCGCAGGCGTGCGTCGTCGTTCACCGACTGGGTGGGGATGTGCCGGTTGCCGGCGAGGATCAGGTCGGACCAGATCTCGTCGGAGATCACCACGCAGTCGTTCTCGCGGTACACCTCCATCGCCCGTTCGATCTCCCAGCGCCGCCACACGCGGCCCGTGGGGTTGTGCGGGCTGCAGAACACCGCCACGTGGATGTTGTTCGCCTTGAGCCGGCGGTCCATGTCCTCGAAGTCCATGCGCCACGTGCCCTCGCCGTCCCTGACGAGCGGACTGTGCTCGATGCGGAACCCGTTCGATCCGATCGCGTTCGTGAAGCCGTTGTACGTGGGGGAGTGCAGCAGCACCGCGTCGCCGGGCTGCGCGAACGCCCTGAGCGCGCTGACCACGCCGCCGAGCACGCCGTTCTCGTAGCCGATGTGCTCCGGGGCGAGCCCGGTCACGCCGTTGCGTGCGCGGTGCCAGTCGATGATCGCGTCGTAGTACGCCGCACTCGGCTCGAAGTAGCCGAACATCGGATGCCGCAGACGCTCCGTGATCGCCTCGACGACGGACGGTGCGGTGGGGAAGTTCATGTCCGCCACCCACATGGGGATCGCGTCGAACCCCGGCTTCGGCGCATCCGGCGCGAACCCCGGCATGCCGCCGGATCCGATCGCGTCCACGGCGATGGCGTCCATGCCGTGCCTGTCGATGATCGACGTGAAATCGTAGGTGCGCTCCGCCATGCGTGCTCCTGCCTCCTTTGGCGTATGGGCGTCGGGACGGGATCGCCGGTCCGACGAGGAATTGCACCAAGGATTGTACGGCCGGGCGCCCGGCCGTGTTGCGAAGTCGCGGGGTGTATGGAATAATCTTCCTTCGGAAGTTCGCGGGCCGTGCCCGAAGGCTTCCCGCGCGGACGTAGCTCAATGGTAGAGCCTCAGTCTTCCAAACTGATTACGCGGGTTCGATTCCCGTCGTCCGCTCTCTGATCAAGGCTGGAAATCGATGGTTTCCGGCCTTTTTGGTAGCCGGCGGGCGGTCAGGACCGTGTGCCGGGCCGCAGGGAGGGGCAGCATGGTCGACCGCGCGCATGAGTCCGAAGCCAATTCCACCGCCGAATCCGCGGGCTCCGACGCGAATTCAGTCGCCGAGTCCGCGTCCGTGGCCGAATCCGTGGAACGCTCCGACGAGCTCTTCGAGTCCGCGGCCAATCTCCCGCAGTCGGACCTGTCCCTGGCGGACGTGGAGAAGCGCCGGTTCCGCCCGCTGGCGTGGATCGGGTTCTTCGCGCTGGTGCTGGCGGCCGTGGTGCTGCCGTACTGGCTGGGGCGCGATCTGGCCATCGGGCACACGGGCGAGGTGCTGGCCCGCATCACGGCGTTCGAGCCGCGCGGCATCGCGCTGGTCTCGTGGGCGGTCACGCTGGTCGCGCTGGTGGGACTGGGCATGTCCGTGGTGCAGACCCGCACGTGGGTGTGGCGCTTCGTGTTCGTGGCGGGGCTCGCGGCCGAGCAGTTCATCTCCGGGCTGTGCCTGCTGCGCTCCAACTTCTGGTACGTCACCTACGTGGTGTACGGACGGTACGCGCAGCTCGCCAACGCCGGCAACCTCGGTATCATCGCGGCGGGCGCGGGCGTGGCGGTGTTCGCGGTGCTGTTCGTCTCGATCCTGGTGCTCATCCGCAAGGATTCGCCGCTGAACGTGCTCACGCGCAGCTGGGCGGCGTTCACGCTGTTCTTCGCGGTGGAGCTGGTCGCGCTGCTGGTGGTGCTCTTCGGCGGTCTGCTGACGACGGTGTGACGTCGCGGTCCGGCGCGGCACCGGGAGCGTCTCGGGGGCGGCGACACGCGTCCGGGGACGCGACGTTGCGATGTCCGCGCGGCGTCGTATTGTTTCTCTTTGGCGTGTTTTCGCCCGCGGAGAGAGAGCGCCCTGGCAATCCCGTCAGGTGCACCGCGCAGCCCAGGACTATAAGGAGGAACTGTGGCACTTACCAATGCTGAGAAGCAGGAGATCATCGCGAAGTTCGCTACCCACGAGGGTGACACCGGCTCCCCGGAGGTCCAGGTGGCGCTGCTGTCCAAGCGCATCTCCGACCTGACCGAGCACCTCAAGCAGCACAAGCACGATCACCACTCCCGTCGCGGCATGCAGCTGATGATCGGTGACCGTCGTCGTCTGCTCGACTACCTCAAGCGCGTCGACATCAACCGCTACCGTGCTCTGATCGAGCAGCTGGGTCTGCGTCGATAGTTGATACTTCCGCCCGGGCGCCTAGGATGGTGCTCGGGCGTTTTGCATATCGCCGTCCAACGGCAACGAGGAAGATGGACCGGGAATGCGGCCGCACGGTGCGGTCGTGGCTGAGAGGGTCCGCCGGAAGAGTTGACACGAGGAATACGCGGCCAGGGGGCCGCGACGGGGCATGTGAAGCACGTCCGCTGAAGAGGACACCGCAAGTAGGTATTAGGAAAAAACAACAAAAGGAGGAACCCCATGGAGGGTCCCGAAATCAAGGCCGTTGAGGCCGTCATCGACAATGGATCGTTCGGCAAGCGCACGCTGCGCTTCGAGACGGGCCGTCTGGCCCAGCAGGCCGACGGCGCCGTCGCCGCCTACCTGGACGACGACTCGATGGTGCTGTCCACCACCACCGCCGGCTCCAGCCCGAAGGAGAACTACGACTTCTTCCCGCTGACCGTGGACGTCGAGGAGAAGATGTACGCCGCGGGCCGCATCCCCGGCTCGTTCTTCCGCCGCGAGGGCCGCCCGAGCTCCGAGGCCATCCTGGCCTGCCGCATCATCGACCGCCCGCTGCGCCCGCTATTCCCGCACACGCTGCGCAACGAGGTGCAGGTCGTGGAGACCATCCTCGCCGTCAACCCCGAGGACGCCTACGACGTCATCGCCCTGAACGCGGCCTCCGCGTCCACCATGATCTCCGGCCTGCCGTTCGAGGGCCCGGTCTCCGGCGTGCGTCTGGCGCTCATCGACGGCCAGTGGGTCGCCTTCCCGCGCTGGAGCGAGCGCGAGCGCGCCGTGTTCGAGATCGTGGTCGCCGGCCGCGTCATCGAGAACGGCGACGTCGCCATCGCCATGATCGAGGCCGGCGCCGGCAAGAACGCCTGGCACCTCATCTACGACGAGGGCCAGACCAAGCCGGACGAGGCCGTCGTGGCCCAGGGCCTCGAGGCCGCCAAGCCGTTCATCAAGGTCATCTGCGAGGCGCAGGACGAGCTCAAGGCCAAGGCCGCCAAGGAGACCAAGGAGTTCCAGCTCTTCCCGGAGTACACCGAGGACCTGTACAACCGCATCGACGAGATCGCCCACGCCGATCTGGACGAGGCGCTGTCCATCGCGGAGAAGCTGCCGCGCCAGGACCGCATCCACGAGATCAAGGAGCACGTGCGCGAGGTGCTCGCGAACGAGTTCACGGACATGGACGACGCCGAGAAGGAGAAGGAGCTCGGCAACGCGTTCAAGGAGCTGCAGCGCCAGATCGTGCGCCGCCGCATCCTCACCGAGGACTACCGCATCGACGGCCGCGGCCTGCGCGACATCCGCACCCTGTCCGCCGAGGTGGACATCGTGCCGCGCGTGCACGGCTCCGCCCTGTTCCAGCGCGGCGAGACCCAGGTGCTGGGCGTCACCACGCTGAACATGCTCAAGATGGAGCAGCAGATCGACGCGCTGTCCGGCCCGCAGTCCAAGCGCTACATGCACAACTACGAGATGCCGCCGTACTCCACCGGCGAGACCGGCCGCGTCGGCTCCCCGAAGCGCCGCGAGATCGGCCACGGCGCCCTGGCGGAGAAGGCCCTCGTGCCGGTGCTGCCCAGCCGCGAGGAGTTCCCGTACGCCATCCGTCAGGTCTCCGAGGCCATCGGCTCCAACGGCTCCACCTCCATGGGCTCCGTGTGCGCCTCCACGCTGTCCCTGCTCGCCGCCGGCGTGCCGCTGAAGGCCCCGGTCGCGGGCATCGCCATGGGCCTCGTGTCCGGCGACGTGGACGGCCAGCACGTCTACAAGACGCTCACCGACATCCTGGGCGCCGAGGATGCCTTCGGCGACATGGACTTCAAGGTGGCCGGCACGTCCGAGTTCATCACCGCCCTGCAGCTCGACACCAAGCTCGACGGCATCCCCGCCGACATTCTGGCCGCCGCCCTGCAGCAGGCCAAGGAGGCCCGCGCCACGATCCTCGAAGTCATCAACGAGTGCATCGACGGCCCGGCCGAGATGAGCGAGTACGCGCCGCGCATCATCACCACCACCGTTCCGGTGGACAAGATCGGCGAGATCATCGGCCCGAAGGGCAAGATGATCAACCAGATTCAGGAGGACACCGGCGCCGAGATCGCGATCGAGGACGACGGCACCGTCTACATCTCCTCCGAGGGCGGCGAGGCCGCCGAGAAGGCGAAGCAGATCATCGACTCCATCGCCAACCCGCACGTGCCGGAGGCCGGCGAGACCTACAACGGCAAGGTCGTCAAGACCACGTCGTTCGGCGCGTTCGTGAACCTCACCCCGGGCACCGACGGCCTGCTGCACATCTCGCAGATCCGCAACCTCGCCAACGGCGAGCGCATCGACGCCGTGGAGGACGTGCTCAAGGAGGGCGACACCGTCGAGGTGGTCGTGCAGGGCGTCGACGATCGCGGCAAGATCTCCTTGGCCATCCCCGGCTTCGAGGACCAGGAGTCCGGCGCCGGCCGCGGCGGTGACCGTGGCGGCCGTGGCCGCGGCGATCGCGACGACCGTCGTGGCGGTCGCGGTGACCGTCGTTCCGATCGTGACGACCGTGGCGGCCGTGGCCGCGGCGGACGTGACGACCGTCGTTCCGACCGTGACGACCGCGACTACGACGACCGTCCGCGCCGCCGTCGTTCCGACGACTTCGACGACGACTTCGACGACCGTCCGCGCCGTCGCCGTTCCGACCGCGACTACGACGATCGCGATGACCGTGACGATCGCGACGATGATCGTCCGCGCCGCCGTCGTTCCGACCGCGATGACCGTGACGACCGCGGCTACGACCGCGACCGTTCCGACCGTGGCTCCCGCCGTGGCGGCCGTTCCGACCGCAACCCGCGCTACGCCACCGACGACCACTACGACGAGTACCGCGAGGAGCGCGAGGAGCGTTCCGAGCGTCCGCGCCGCCGCGTGCGTCGCGACTTCGATCCGTTCGAGGACTGATCGTCCTCTCGCGGATCCTTCGCGGCCGTGAGGCCGCTCACTGAATGATGCGAGGGCATGGACCTATGGGTCCATGCCCTCGTCTCGTTTCAGGCCGCATTGCGCATCCCGGCACCGTGGACGTGGTCCCTTCCCCGTCATCCTGGGCGGATGATGCCCCCCGTCATCCTGACCGGAGAGTGGCCCCTTCCTGTCATCCTGAGCGAAGTCCGTAGGACGGAGTCGAAGGATCCTTGACCCATCGTGAGATGTTGGGAGATCCTTCGACTCCGGCTTCGCCTCCGCTCAGGATGACGAGGGAAGGACGGCTCTGCCGGGGATGACGAGGGAAGGACGGCTCTGCCGGGGATGACGAGGGAAGGACGGCTCTGTCGGGGATGACGCGGCAAGGCGACCCTGAGCGGCGGCCGCGGCGATGGCGCGGCACCTGCCGCGGTGGCACAATGGTGCGTAGCGCCCTGCAACGGGGCCGTACAGCAAAGGGGCATCATGGTCGCACTCATCATCGTTCTCGTCATCCTCGCCGTCGTGGTGCTGTGGGGCGTCTCCGCGTACAACGGGCTCGTCACGCTGCGCAACCGCGTGAGGAACGGCTGGGCACAGATCGACGTGCAGCTCAAGCAGCGCGCCGATCTCATTCCCAATCTCGTCGAAACGGTCAAGGGCTACGCCGGACACGAGAACGGCACGCTCACGCAGGTGACCGCCGCGCGCGCCGGCGCGGTGCAGGCCGCACAGGGCGGCGACGTGGCGCAGCGCATGCAGGCGGAGAACCAGCTCAGCCGCGCGCTGCTCAATCTGCAGGCCACCGCGGAGGCCTACCCGCAGCTCATGGCCAACCAGAACTTCATGGACCTGCAGAACCAGCTCAAGACCCTCGAGTCCAAGATCGCGTACGCGCGCCAGTTTTACAACGACGTGGTGCTCAAGTACAACACGAAGACCGAGACCGTGCCCACCAACATCGTCGCGAACCTGTTCCGCTTCGAGCAGGCGCAGTACTTCCAGGCGGACGAGACGTCGCGCGAGGCGCCGCAGGTGAGGTTCTGAGCGTCCGTCGCGCGATGGCGACCGGCATCCACGGGCATCCGTAAGGGGAGGGGGAACGCATGACGCATGCGAAGCATGCCGGATTCGTGAGACACGCGGCGCGCGCCGCGATCGTCGCCGTCATCGTCGCGCTGGCGGTGCTCGCGGCGACGGTGCTGCCGACGTACGCGGTCAGGGGAGGTCTCGTCGGCGGCGCGGACATGACGTACGAGACGCTGGACTACGATGCGGCCGTGCAGCCGGACGGACGGCTCACGGTCACGCAGCACCTCAGCATGAACCTCGGGAAGCGTGACGGAAAGCTGTGGAAGCAGCTGTACCAGCGCTACCAGCTCAGGAGCGACAATCTGACCGACATCACCGACATCTCGGTGTACGACGTCACCTACGACAGGACGTATGCGCAGGGCACGTTCACCGATCCCGGCACCGTCGACATATCCGACTGGAACAGCGACTACCGGTACCAGTGGTACATCGCCGACGTGACGGACGGCGACGCAAGCCCCAAACCGTACGAACCCGGCCGCGACGGGCTTTCGGCGGACGGGCCGGCCTCATCCAGGACCGTGGAGATCGGCTGGAACATCCCCGCGATATCGGAGGCGGACAATCTGCGGTTCGACGTGACGATGACGTTCCACGGCGCCGTGACGCTGTACGACGACGTGGCGTCCCTGCAATGGGAGCCGGTCGGGCCGACGAATCAGGTACCCATCGGCACGATGACCGGCACGCTGCGTTTCCCGGACGGCATCACGGCGAGCGACTCCTGGGGGTGGCTGCACTACGCGGGCACGTCCCGCACGCAGCGCGGCGCGAACGGCGAACTCGAGTTCACGGCGTGGGACGTGCGCGCCGGGCGGCATCTCGACGTGGTGGCGGCCTTCGACGCCGACGCCGTGCATGCGCCGTCCGATGCGCAGGGCGGCGCATGGATCCGGCGCGGCGTCGGGGAACGGCTGCAGACGCTGAAGGACGACGAGTCCCGGCAGGAGGCCGCATGGCGGGACTCGCAGCGCACACAGGCCCGCATCAGGCTGGCGGTCTGGGCGGCGTTCGCGCTGGTCGGCGCGTCGCTGGCCGTGGCGGCGCTGATCCGATCGGCGATCAGCTGGCGTCGCTCGCTGTTCCGCAGCGACATCGAATACTGGCGCGATCCGCCGGACATGAGCCCCGCCTGCGCCGCGCGGATGGCCGACGCACTGCGGCTGACCGACGACCAATCGAACGATTCGCGCGCCATGGCGGCGACGGTGCTCTCGCTGGCGTCGAAACGCGCGATCGCCATCTATCCCGGCGAGGCGGCGCTGTATCGGGACGTCGACCTGAGCCGGGCCGATCCGCGCGTCGCGTCGCGCATGATCGACGATGGCGCGTCCTCTCTGCTCAAGGGTCGGCGACGCGGCCGGACGCTCTCCACCAGCACCATCGTGCTGCTGCCCGTCGCGTTCGACGTTGCGGGAGAGCTGTCCCTGAACCTCAGCGGAAGCGAGGGAGCGGTGCTGGACCTGCTGAAGGAGGTCTCCCGCTGCACCGGTTCACGCGTGTTCGACATGCGCCAGATGGAGCGGACGTGCCGGGGATGGTCTGAAGGATACGAGACGATGCAGCGCATCGACGCCGCCTTCGCCGCGGAATACCGCTCACTGCATGCGACGCGCGCGATCGGAGGCGACGCGCTGCTTCTTGGCGTGCTGACGACGATCGTGGGCGCGGTATCGGCGGTGACGTTCACGGCGATGGGCAATCTGGCGCTCGATCTGGTCGTCAGCCTGCCGGTCGTGCTGCTGGGCGCGTTCGCCTGTGCGTTCCGCGGCAGGACCGAGTTCGTCCGCTCCGCGTCGGGCACGGACTATGCCGGTCAGGTGCAGGGCCTGTACCGCTATCTCGTCGACTTCAGCGATTTCACGGACCGCGGCGCGATGGATCTGGCGCTGTGGGACCGCTATCTCGTGTATGCGACGGCGTTCGGCATCTCGCGGAAGGTCGTCGCGGCGCTCGCCAAGGCGTATCCGCAGATCGCTGACCCCGCATGGCTCGACGATCATGCGTCCGGTTCGCTGCTGTACTGGAACTACCGTACGGCCGGCTGGCAGCGGGGCGCGATGACGGGATCGGCCGCGGGATCCGGCGCGGCCGGGGCGATGACCGGCATGGATGCGGGCGCATCGGCGTTCGCCGGGCTCGATTTCGGCACGTTCGGCAGCCAGATCAGCGCCGGATTCGCGGATATCGACGCCACGATCCGCGCCGCGGCGCCGTCCAGTTCGTCGGATTCGAGTGGATCGGGCGGTTCGTTCGGTTCGTTCGACTTCGGCGGCTCGTCAGGATCGTTCTCCGGCGGCGGCTTCGGCGGCTCGTCCGGTGGCTCCGGCGGCGGCTCCTTCGGCGGCCGGTGACGAGTGTCCCTCCCGTCACCCTGACCGGAGAGTGACCCCTTCCCGTCATCCTGAGCGGAGGTTTTCTTTCCGTCGCCCCGGGCGGAGTGCGTCCCCCTTCTCGTTGCGCGGAGGTTTTCTTTCTCGTCATCCTGACCGGAGTGCGTCTCTCTTCCCTTCATCCTGAGCGGAGGTTTTCTTTCTCGTCATCCTGAGCGGAGTCCGTAGGACGGAGTCGAAGGATCCTTGACTCATCGTGAGATGGCGGGGAGATCCTTCGACTCCGGCTTCGCCTCCGCTCAGGATGACGAGGAAAGGACGGCTCTGCCGGGGATGACGAGAAAGGAACGGTTTCGCCGAGGATGACAAGGTAGGGCCGCCCCGTTCGGGGATAACAAAGGTAGGGCGGCCTTGGTCGGTCGGGACGACGGAGGGACGGCCTCGCTCGGGCTAGTGGCGGACTCTTTCGGCGGCTGGTGACGCGCGTCCCTCCCGTCATCCTGCGCGGAGGTTTTCTTTCCGTCGCCCCGGGCGGAGTGTGTCTCCCTTCTCGTTGCGCGGAGGCTTTCTTTCCTGTCATCCTGAGCGGAGTGCGTCTCTCCTCCCGTCATCCTGAGCGAAGTCCGTAGGACGGAGTCGAAGGATCCTTGACCCATCGTGAGATGTTGGGGAGATCCTTCGACTCCGGCTTCGCCTCCGCTCAGGATGACAAGAAAAGGACAGTTTGCCTCCGCTCAGGATGACGAGGAAATGACGGCTCTGCCGGGGATGACAAGGTAGGGTTGCCTCGCCCGTCATTCCCGGGCGAGACAACCTCGGTCAGAAGTCCCAGTCCTCGTCGTCGGTCTCCTCGGCCTTGCCCATCACATAGGACGAGCCGGAGCCGGAGAAGAAGTCGTGGTTCTCGTCCGCGTTCGGCGACAGCGACGCCAGGATCGCCGGATTCACGTCGCACGCCTCAGCCGGGAACAGCGCCGGATAGCCCAGGTTCATCAGCGCCTTGTTGCCGTTGTAGCGCAGGAACTTCTCCACGTCGTCCGTAAGACCCACGCGCTCATACAGCGACTCGGTGTAATCCACCTCGTTGTCGTACAGCTCGTTGAGCAGATCGTACGTGTACTCGCGCAGCTCCTCGCGCTCCGCGTCCGTGAGCCGCTCGATGCCCTTCTGGTACTTGTAGCCGATGTAGTAGCCGTGCACGGCCTCGTCGCGGATGATCAGACGGATCACGTCGGCCGTGTTCGTCAGCTTCGCGTGCGCGGAGAAGTACATCGGCAGGTAGAAGCCGGAGTAGAACAGGAACGATTCGAGCAGCGTGGACGCCACCTTGCGCTTGTACGGATTGTCGCCCTCGTAGTAGTCGAGCACGATCTGCGCCTTCTTCTGCAGGAACTCGTTGTTCTCGCTCCACTCGAACGCCGCGTCGATCTCCTTCGTGGAGCACAGCGTCGAGAAGATCGACGAATAGCTCTTGGCGTGCACCGACTCCATGAACGCGATGTTCGTGTACACGGCCTCCTCGTGCGGGGTCAGCGCATCCGGGATCAGCGACACGGCGCCCACCGTGCCCTGGATCGTGTCCAGCAGGGTGAGGCCGGTGAACACGTGCATCGTGAGCACATGCTCGTCCTCGCTCATCTTCTGCCAGCTGGGGATGTCGTTCGACACCGGCACCTTCTCCGGCAGCCAGAAATTGCCGGTCAGACGATCCCAGACCTCAAGGTCCTTCTCGTCCTCAAGACGATTCCAGTTGATCGCGGACACGCGGTCGATGAGCTTCAGGGGCTTGCGGGGGATGGAGATGGGTGCCAATGTGGGGTCCTTTCTTGAGCGGCGGGATGCTGGGCCGCTCCCGGATCGGACATAGG
>NZ_JAAIIH010000021.1 GCF_012932365.1 Bifidobacterium moraviense | reverse complement strand
GGTGCGGCCGGCGCAGGTTCGGGCTGCGGCGTCACGGTCGCGAACGTCTGGGTGGGCGCGGGTTCGGGGGTCGGCGCGGCGGCGGGCGCCGGAGTCGGCTCGGCCGCCGGCGCGCTCGCCGCGGCCTCGGTTGCGAACGGGTTGCCGCAGGAACGGCAGAACCGTGCGGCCTCGGGATTCTGGGTCCCGCATGCAGAACAAGTCTTCATCGAATCTTCTCCCCACTCATCAGTGGTCATTGTCGTCGCGCGGCGCGATGGATGCCGCGTCGCCCCTCATCTTAGCCGTTCCCTGTTTCCCCCGACAGAGTTGACCAACATGTCGGATACTATGGAGGTACCGGACCCGCACTGGGATGTGCGGGCATGGTCAGCGTCCCGAAGATGACGCGGAGAGAAGGCAACATGAAATTCTGTGTGGAATGTGGCAGGGCTTTGGCCGACACGGCCAAGTTCTGCGGTTCCTGCGGTGCCCCCGCTGCCCCGGCAGCGCAGGGAGCCAACGCGGGCCCGGCGGGCGGCACATCACAGCCGCAGCCGGGCCCGCAGTCGTATGAGGCGGTGTCCGCGCATCGGCCGATGCACGCCGCACAGCCCCAGCAGCCGGCCCCGGTCCCGCAGACGGCATCGACCCAGCCGTTGGCGCAACCCCAGCCGATCGCACCGACCCAGCCGATCGCGCAGCAGCCGTACGCCCCGCAGCAGGCGGCGCCGGCGCCGTCGTTCGCTCCCCCGGCCTCCGCCGCCCCGGCTCCCGCGTTCCCCGTGCCCGCCGGCGCGGGCGCGCCCGTCACCGGAGCCGACGCGGCCCTCGCGCCTGCGGCCCGCGCCCGTCACGGCTGGCGCATCGCCGCCATCATCGCGGCCGTCGTGGCCGTGGCCGTGGGCGGCACCCTGGCATGGGCCATCCCGAACGTGCCCGCCGTACGCCAGCTGCTCGGCATGGGACCCAAGAACCCCGGCGCCGTCACCATGCAGGTGCTGCAGTCCACGCAGGACGTCAGCAGCGCCAAGTTCAACATGACCTTCGAGGAGCTCAACGGCAGCACGCCCACCGGCAACAAGGTGACGATCGACGGCAAGTACGCGCTCGGCGCGAACACCGACGCCTCCCTGTTCGACGTGCAGGTCAGCGACCCCTCGGACGACGCCTCCGGGCGTCTGGTGTGGTCCGGCGGCGCGTTCGGCGGGCAGATCACGGGCGACGGCTTCGACGACCAGTACGCCTACGTGGACGTCAACGGCATGCGCGACGACCTGCAGAAGCTGCTCGAGTACGAGCTCGACGCCACCACCGCCAAGCAGTACACGGACCTCGTCTTCAACGTCAAGGACGCGATCGTCAAGGACGGCAAGATCGACTCCAAGGGCGCGCTCAAGGTCTTCAACGACGGCATGAGCGCCATCGACGACGAGTACGCCAAGGAGTACCGCAAGTACATGCCGAACGAGGCGGTGAACCAGCAGTACGCCGACTTCGTCAACGCGTTCTTCACCAAGGGGCTCGAGGACTCCGCCGTGCAGGCGCGCGTCTTCCCCGGCAAGACCGAGACCAAGGTGGACGGCGGCACCAAGCTGAGCTACGACCTCAACATGGTGGAGTTCGCGCACGAGCTCGCCAACTACTGGACGGCCAACCAGAACTCGTACCCGGACCTCAGGAAGACCCTGGTGGACGCCGCGGGCTCCGAGGCCGACTTCAACGACGCGGTCAAGCAGATGCAGGACTGGAATCCGGACTCCGACGAGGTGCCCGGCATCACCGTCGCCGTCACCTACGGCAGCGGCTACCGGTTCGACGCGCTGGAGGTCACGCTCAAGGAGCCGGGCGGCGGTTCCGAGGCCTACCGCATGAACCTCACGGTGAGCGACCAGAACAAGGTCTCCGCCGATGACGCCGACGCGGCGCAGTTCATGAGCACCGCCAAGCAGAAGAACACCATCGATCTGGGCAAGCTGATGGATTCGTCGTACTCGTCTTCGTCGTACTACTACTGATCGCCGCCGATCCGCACCGATCCGCGGCCAAGTAGCGAAATCCCCCGGAATCGCATGATTCCGGGGGATTTGCCATATCGTGCGTGGAGCTAGCCGGGTTCGAACCGGCGACCCTCTGCTTGCAAAGCAGATGCGCTACCAGCTGCGCTATAGCCCCGAATGCGTAATGATTGGTTATGGAGAAAAAAAGAGCGGCCACACTGAGCCGCTGAGTTTTTCCGTGGGCCCGGGAGGACTTGAACCTCCGACCTCATCCTTATCAGGGATGCGCTCTAACCACCTGAGCTACGGGCCCGATCCATGTGCTCTTCAAAAGCGCACAATCGATTAGTTTACCAAGGGCCTTTCAGATGTCAACCATGGGCGTGTCGGCGTGTCGCGGCGGCGGTCCGGACGTTCCGTGCGCCGCCGGTCGCTGTCGCGCAGTGCGCCCACAATGGGCGACCATGCACACCACCGACCGATCATCCACGCCCGCCGTACGAAGCGGAACGTCGCCGTCCCCGGAGCGGACGCGCGTCGTCGACGGCATCGCGGTGACGGTCACGCGCAAGCGCATCCGCAACCTGTACCTGCGCGTCAAGCCGCCGGACGGTCGCGTGGAGATCTCCGCTCCCCTGCGCGTGCCCGCGGCCCGCATCGACGTCTTCGTGCGCGAGCGTCGCGACTGGATCGTCGCCGCGCAACGCCGCATCGCGGATACCGTCGCCGGGACGGACATGGCGCTCAGGACCGCGTGGACGGACGAGCGCAAGGCACGTGCCGCGGCGGCCATCGAGGCGCGGCTGCCCGGGCTGCTGGCACGTTGGACGCCGATCGTCGGACAAGCCCCCACGCATGTCACGCTGCGCCTCATGACCTCGCGCTGGGGGTCGTGCACGCCGCGCACCGGACGCATCCGGCTCAACCTGCAATTGGCGGAACTGCCGCCGGAGTTCCTGGAATACGTGCTCGTGCACGAGCTGACGCACCTGTGGGCGCACGGGCACGGCGCGGACTTCCGGCTGCGCATGGACCGCTATCTGCCGGACTGGCGGGAACGGCGACGCGCCCTCAACCGGATGGTCATCGGCTGAGGGCGCGTCGGTCGCGGCGGTTGCGTCGTTCGCGGATAGGTCGCGCGAGTCGGACGTGACTCGCGCCCGGGCGCGATCAGGCGACGTGGCTGCGCAGGAACCACTGGAACTTCTCCAGCTCCTGCACGTGGTCCTGGATGATGTTGGAGGAGACGAAGTCGAGCTCGTCCAGCTCCTCCACGGCCTTGCGGTCGTCGGCGATGAAGCCGTCGTAGTACTCGATCAGCGCGTTGATGTAGTCGACGGTGGACTTGCGGCCCTCCACGTCGAAGTCCTTCCACGTGCGGGCGCGCACGATGGCCTCCGGGCGGCCGTCCGGAGCGCCGCCCAGCGTGGCGATGCGCTCGGCGGTCTCGTCGGCCTGGGCGAGCACGACCTCGACCTGCGGGTCGAGCATCTCGTGCACGGCGATGAAGTTCGGGCCGGTCACGTTCCAGTGCGCGTGCTTGAGCACGAGCGCGGCCTCCTGCTCCTGCGCGAGACGGTTCTGCAGAATGGCCACGGCCTTCTCGCTGGCGGCCTCGTCCAGTCCGGGAACGGTGAATGCAAGCGTCATGATGATTCCTTCCTTCGAAGGTTCGCCCTCTTCGGCGAACCGGTGCGAAACCCAGTCTACCTTCGCCGTTCGACCCGCCAAAAGGCGCCTCGGGCGGTAGCGGAGACGGAGAAACGGGGCGGAGCGGTCACTTGGGCGGTTCGTGGCTCCGCGACGGGCGGATATCCGAGGGGCAGCCGCGGATATCCGCAGAGTCAGGGGTACTTTTCGCCATCTGCCGGCAGGTATCTGCAGAGTCAGGGTGCCTTGAGAGAGACAACGCCCGTATCGGAGGCGGCGGCTCGTTGCAATGACGCGGTTTTGGAGCGGCGCCGAGCGCATGTTGCCGGCTTCGGGCACCCTGACTCTGCAGATACCTCCTTGCACAACGCCGAAAGTACCCCTGACTCCGCAGATACCCCTCGTCGCCTCTCTGCACGAGCGTCGTCCGAGCCGCAAAAGGCCTGTTTCCCGGCATCGTGCGCCGGGAAACGGGCTGGCGCGGTCAGCTCAGGTCGCCGATGCGGAGCGTGGCGGGCAGCGTATCGCCGGAATCCGTATCGACCCGGTTGAACGTGGCGGCGTCGACGGCCTGTTCGGCCTCGCCCGGCGCCACGGAGCGCAGCGCCGCTGCGTCGCCATCGGCGGCCTCGTACAATCCGGCGCCGGCGCCGGTGACGTAATACTGGCCGGCCTGGTCGCCCGGCAGCCCGGACTCGGCAAGGAACAGCAGCGCCACGTCGCCGGTCCTGAGCAGCGTTTCCGGCGTGCGCTGCGCGGCCGAGCCGGTCTGGCGCACGGTGACGGTGCCGTCCGCGTCGGCGGAGCCCTTGACGGCCTTGAGCACGGTCACGGTAGCCAGCGTGAAGTCGGTGGCGCCGTCGACGTCCCGCGTCACGTCGGTGGCGTCCACCCGGCCAACGAGCACCGCGGCGCTGTCCGCGGCGAGCTCATCCACCGAGCCGTACAGTCTGGCGCGCGACGTGCCGGTCGATTCGCTCGTGGACGGGGAGGCGGGATCGCGCTCGGGGGCGTCCTCGTGCGAGACGCCGTATCCGCCGCACGCCGCAAGTCCCAGCGTGAGCGTGACCGCCATCAGCGCGGCGATCGGAGAGAACGATGCATGAGATCGATGGTTGCGCATGGCGATGCCTTTCCGTGCGATGAACGGTTGCCGCCGTCCGGCCCGCGACCCTGTGGGACGAATGTTCGGCTGTTGACGCCACCATAACGCGCACGCGCACGGCCGTTCGGAAACCGTACGGCCTGCGATGACAGCGCCGCCGGAAGCCGGGCCGGCGGCGCGCGACTGCCTCGCTTGCGGACTAGGCGGCCTTGCCTGTCCTGCCGCTATCCTTGCCGTCCTTGCCGTCCTTGCCGTCCTTGCCGTCGCCGGCATGCTCGTCGTCCGCGCCGGCGCCGTGTTTGCACACCTCGATCGTCTCGATGCGGCGGCCGTCCACCTTGGTGACCACCATGTCGTAGCCGTCATCGGAGTGCAGCACGTCGCCCACCGCGCCCATCTTGCCGGTGTGCGCCAGGAAGTAGCCGGCCACGGTCTCGTACGGGCCGTCCTCCAGCTCGATGCCGGTCAGGTCCGCGAAGTCCTCGATCGTCATGCCGCCTTCGATCGTGGCCACGCCGTTGACGAACGCCGTGCGCTGCTTGCGTGCGCCGCCCTTCTCGCTCGGCAGGTCGTACTCGTCGCGGATGTCGCCCACGAGCTCCTCGGTCATGTCCTCCAACGTCACGATGCCGTCCGTGCCGCCGTATTCGTCGATCACCACGGCGAGGTGGATGCCGCGCTTGCGCAGCAGTTCGAGGCTCGGCAGCAGCTTGGACGTGCCGGGCAGCGAAATGCCTTCGCGCGTCACGTCGCGCACGGTCTTCGCGTTCGGGTCGCGCACGTCGAGCAGGTCGCGCACGTGCACGAATCCGATCACGTCGTCGAAGTCCTTGCCGGTGACCGGGTAGCGGGAGTACGGCATCTCGCGCACGTAGGCGGCGGCGTCGGCGATCGGCTGGTCGGCTTCGAGGAACACCACGTCGGCGCGCGGGCGCATCACCTCGGCCACGATCGTCTCGGAGGCGTCGAACACGTCGTCGAGGATGGTGCGCTCGTCCTTGCCGAGGTTGGTGTTGGAGTTGACGAGCACGCGCAGCTCGTCGTCCGAGACCTCCGATTCGGTCTCGTTGGGGTCGAATCCCAGCAGGCGCACGATGCCGTTGGTGTTCTTGCCGATGAGCCAGATGATCGGGCGGCACACCTTGGCGAAGATGTCGATGGCGGGCACCACGGCGCGCGCGATCCGCTCGGTGCGCTGCATGGCGATGCGCTTGGGCACCATCTCGGAGATCACGATCGAGCAGTACGAGATGATGAGCGTCAGGCTGATGGTAGTGAGCGGCGCGGCGATGTTCGTCGGTACGCCCCAGGCCTCCACCACGGGCACGATGAACGGGGAGATCGACGATTCGCCGAATGATGCGGACAGAAAGCCGCACAGCGTCACGCCGATCTGCACGGTGGAGAGGAACGTGTTGGGATCACGGGCGATCTTGGCCACGCGCGCGCCGCGGGCGTCCTCCTGCTCCATCTGGTCGATCTGCGATCCGCGCAGGCTCACCAGGGCGAGCTCGGTGCCGGAGAAGATCGATCCCAGCAGCAGGAAGACGAAGATCAGTGCGATGTTCAGACCTAGCGACATGCCTTCACTGTAGAAGGTCGGCACGTCAATCGGCGCGCAGTCGTCTCCTCCGTCATCCGATGCGACTCCGTCTTTGCCGAGGACGCGGGTCGTCTCCTCCGTCATCCTGTGCGGAGCGGGGTTCAATTCCCCTGTCATCCTGAGCGGAGCAGGGCTTTGTTCCTCCGTCATCCTGGGCGGAGGTTTCCTTTTCTGTCATCCTGAGCGGAGCCCGTAGGGCGGAGTCGAAGGATCTTTGGATCTTTGACTTCGTGTGCGTGTCAGGGATCCTTCGACTCCGGCTTCGCCTTCGCTCAGGATGACCGGGAGTGAGTGTTGCTGGTGCCGCCTTCGCTCAGGATGACCGGGGGCCAGAATGACCGGAGCAAACGCCGCGGGGGATGGCGGAACCGGCCGCCTCAGAAGCTGAGCACCTCCACCTTGCCGGTGGACAGCTGGTAGCGCGCGCCCACGATCATGAGCCGGTCGGCCGCCAGCGCCTCCTGGATCACCTCGGAGCGCGTGACGAGCTCCTCGATGGTGTGCGCCACGTGCACGCGCTCGAAGTCCTCGTGCGCCTCGAGCTCGGCCTCGCGCGCCTGCCACACGGACATGCCCACCGTGCGCAGCATGATCGACTCGGCTTCGGCGATGCGCTCGTCCAGATCGGCCATGGCGCTCGCGGCCTCGAGCGAGCCGGCGGGGTCGTCGGTGGCGGAGGCGATGAGCTCGTCCAGTTTGCGCGCGGCCGTGTCGATCGCGCCGCAGCCTTCGTGCCCCAGTACCACGAGCAGGCTCACGTGCAGCTTCGCCACCGCGTATTCCAGCGATGCCAGCGCCGCGTCGTCCACGATCTGCCCGGCCGTGCGCACGTCGAACAGGTCGCCCAGGCCGGAGTCGAACACGATCTCCGGGGGCACGCGCGAATCGGAGCAGGCGAGTACCGCGGCGTCCGGGTTCTGACGGTCGATGAGCGTCTCGCGTGTGGTGGCGTCCTGCCACGGATGCTCGGCCTTGCCCTGCGCGAATCGGCGGTTGCCGGCCAGCAGGCGGCTCCACGTGGCGTTCGCCGTGGTCTCGCGCTCGAACTGCGGCTGCACGTCCTGCGTCTCGAATGCGTCGTCCATGATGCTCCCGTCCTCAGTCGGCGCCGCGCCCCGCGGCCCCGTGTCGCGCCCATTGTACGGCCGTGCGGTGTGAGATTTCTCACCATGCGCCTTGGGCGAGCGTCCCCGCGCGCCGTGCGCCCCGGCGGATACGATGAAGACGTACCGCAAATGACCGCAATCGTCTACGGCAACCCTGCGAAAGGACGTACATATGACGCTGCTGCAGCATGAGATCACCGACTTCAAGGTTCAGGCCTTCCAGAACAACGAGTTCCGCGAGGTCACCAAGGCCGACGTGCTGGGCCACTGGTCCGTGTTCTTCTTCTACCCCGCCGATTTCACCTTCGTGTGCCCCACCGAGCTGGAGGACCTCGCCAACAAGTACGAGGACTTCAGGAAGATCGGCTGCGAGATCTACTCCGTGTCCTGCGACACCCACTTCGTGCACAAGGCGTGGCATGACGCCAGCGAGAAGATCGCCAAGATCCAGTACCCGATGCTTGCGGATCCGACCGCGCTGCTCGCCCGCGACCTCGACACCTACAACGAGGCCGACGGCATGGCCGAGCGCGGCGACTTCATCGTGAACCCGGAGGGCAAGGTCGTGGCCTACGAGGTCACCAGCTCCAACGTGGGCCGCAACGCCGACGAGCTGCTGCGCCGCGTGCAGGCCTCCCAGTTCGTGTACGAGCACGGCGATCAGGTGTGCCCGGCCAACTGGACCCCGGGCGAGGAGACCATCGAGCCGAGCCTCGACCTCGTCGGCCAGCTGTGATCGTGCCGATCCTGTCTGCTCGGTCATCCTGAGCGGAGCCGCAAGGCGGAGTCGAAGGATCCTTCGGCTCCGCCTTGCTTCGTTCGAGGCCGACGTCGATGGACGACCCATGGATTGCCGACGGATGATCAGCGGATGATCGACGGGCGGCAAACGGAAACGACGAAAGGAACGTGCAATCATGCCCAACAACGATCTCTACGACGTCGTCGTGATCGGCGGCGGCCCGGCGGGCCTCACCGCCGGCCTGTATCTTGCCCGCGCGCGCTACCGCGTGCTCGTGCTCGAGAAGGACGATTTCGGCGGCCAGATCACCATCACCAACGAGGTCGTCAACTATCCGGGCGTCGGCCGCACCACCGGCCGCGCGCTCACCCAGACGATGCGCCAGCAGGCCAAGGACTTCGGTGCCGAGTTCCTCACCGCCGAGGCGACCGGCCTCGACGTGGACGGCGACGTGAAGACCGTGCACACGTCGCGCGGCGATCTCAGGGTGTTCGGCATCCTCATCGCCACCGGCGCCAGCCCGCGCAAGCTCGGATTCGCCGGCGAAGCGGAATACGCTGGCCGCGGCGTCGCCTACTGCGCCACCTGCGATGGCGAGTTCTTCACCGGCAGGGAAGTGCTGGTGGTCGGCGGCGGATTCGCGGCCGCCGAGGAATCCGTGTTCCTCACCAAGTACGCGTCCAAGGTCACCGTGCTCGTGCGCGAGGACGACTTCACGTGCGACGCGTCGGCGGCCGCCGAGGCCAAGAACAATCCGAAGATCGACGTGCGCTACGGCGTGGAGCTCAAGGGCGTCACCGCCGGCCAGGGCGGTCTGCGCGAAGCGACGATCGCCTCGCGCGAGACGGGCGAGACCGAGACGTGGAAGCCCGCGGACGGCGGCACGTTCGGCGTGTTCGTGTTCGCCGGCTACGTGCCCGCCACCGATCTGGTGCGCGGCGTGGTGGAGCTCGACGACCACGGCTACGTGGTGACGCACGGCTACCTCGAGACGTCCGTGCCGGGCGTGTACGCGGCCGGCGATCTGCGCGTCAAGAACCTGCGTCAGGTCGTCACGGCCACCGCGGACGGCGCGATCGCCGCCGTGGAGCTGGAACGCTACGCCAAGCAGATGAGCGAGAAGACCGGTCTGGTGCCGCCGCGTCCCACCACGAGCGCCTACGAGCAGGCCGAGGCCGCAGCCGCCTCCTCGCCCGCATCCGCCGCGGGCACCACGCCCGCCCCCGCGCCCGTCAAGCGCAGCGCCGACGCCGCGGCCGCCGCGAAGGCGACGCGCAAGCCCGGCGAACTGTTCTCCGATGCGATCAAGCAGCAGCTCAAGGTGGTGTTCGGACGTCTGGCGCGCCCGGTCACGCTGCAGCTTGAGCTTGACGACACCCCGCTTTCGGCGGAACTGCAAGGGTTCATCGGCGAAGTGGCGAAGCTGTCTGACGGCAAGGCCACGGTCGTGGTCGCCGATGACGAGCAGGCTCCGGCGACGCTTGACGATGCCGGTCGCGCCACGTTCGATCCGGCTGGCGTGCTGCCTGATGCTCGCCCGTGCGTGCGCGTGCTCGTGGATGGGCATGACACCGGTCTCGCGTTCCATGGCGTGCCGTCCGGCCACGAGTTCAACTCGTTCGTGCTGGGCCTGTACAACGCGGCCGGCCCCGGTCAGCCGATTGACGACGATCTGCGCGAACGTGCGGCTGCCGCCGGTGCCGATGCGCCGATCGACGTGATGATCCTCGTGTCCCTCACCTGCACGATGTGCCCGGAGACCGTGCTGGCATCGCAGCGCATTGCGTCGCTCAGCCCGAACGTGCGTGCCGAGGCCTACGATGTTTCGCACTTCCCGGAGCTCAAGGACCAGTACGGTGCGATGAGCGTGCCGTGCATCGTCATCAACCGCGGCGGCGCGGATGCGGGCGCGGGCTCGCAGGCCGAACCGCAGGTCGAGTTCGGCAAGAAGGGCATCGCGCAGATGCTCGAGCTGATCGGCGCGTAGCGTTCGGCCTGCTCGTAGCCCCATCGACAGTCCAGCCGGTACAGGGACGAGCAACGGAAAAGGCAAGGCCTCCGCAATAGTGCGGAGGCCACTCTGGCATGTATGATTGCGGTCTCTGATGGACCGTAATCATGGATAAGTGTGTGGTTGGCGGTGTGTCGGCAACACTACGGAACGGTGACCACGATGGTCTGCGTGCCCGTGTTGTCAATGGTGACGGGAACTTCTTTGCTCACCGAAAAAGGCGCCGACCATCGCGGGTCACAGTGCACCATCAGAGTAGCGGTTCCCGGTTTTGCGGATTGGGTAAGCGTTCCGGAAGAATTGGTGTATCTGGCTACCGCCAAGAGTTCAAGATCGGTAGATATGGACATATTGCATCCACGCACCGGTATCCCACGCTCATCCTTGGCAATCATCGTGACTGCTGTGATATGTCCTTCAAACCATTGAAAATACATGCCGCAGAATAGGAATCCTATGCAGGCAACGAGCAGCGTCGTCATAACAGCTACGACAATTTTCACTTTTTTGACATAAGATCTCGCTTCGGCGTAGGGATGAGCAATAGGAAAGGCAAGGCCTCCGCAATAGCGCGGAGGCCTTGCCGCCTCGCGGTGTTCCTGTTCCCACGCGCACAGTGCGCGTAAGAACAGGAACACCGCTATGTTCACGGGGCGAAAATCAGCCCGTGTTCTGCAGGCCCGCGGCGACGCCCGAAACGGTGCAGAGGATCAGGTAGATGAACCCGGCCTGCTGGTCCTTGCTGAGTTCTTCCTTGTCCACCTTCTTGCGCAGCGAACGCAGCGCCAGCATCTGCGTGACGGACAGCGCGTCCACGTACGGCGAACGGATGCGGATGGCCTGGCCGAGCACGTGACGGTGCTGCAGCGGCCATTCGTCGCCCACGATCTTCAGGACCCACTTGCGGGTGAGCTCCATCTCGGAGAGCACCTTCTCGTTGAGGTCCTCGCGGTCGCCCAGCGAGAGGTACATCTTCGCGATGCGCTCGTCGGTCTTCGCGATCGACATCTCGATGTTGTCGATGAACGTGGAGAACAGCGGCCACTCCTCATACGCCTCGCGCATGGTCTTGAGGTCGCCGAACCGCTCGCACGCCGTGCCCAGACCGTACCACGCGGCCAGGTTGATGCGCGCCTGCGCCCACGAGAAGATCCACGGGATCGTGCGCAGATCGTCGAGCGACTTCGCACCCAGACCGCGCTTGGCCGGACGGGAGCCGATCGGCAGCAGGCCGATCTCCGTCAGCGGCGTGACCGTGGAGAACCACGGCGCGAAGTCCGGGGTGTTGAGCAGGTCGAGGAACCGCTCGTGCGACGCCTTGTCCAGCGCGGCCGCCATGTCGGCGTACTTGCGCGTCATCTCGGTGTTGCGCTTCTCCACGCTCGGCGCGGACTGCAGCAGCGTGGCCGCCGCGACCGACTCCACGTGGCGCACGGCCAGCACCGGGTTGCCGTAGCGGGCGAAGATGACCTCGCCCTGCTCGGTGAGCTTGAAGCGGCACTTCACGGAGCCGACCGGCTGCGCCAGCACCGCGCGGTTCGCGGGGCCGCCGCCACGGCCCACGGCACCGCCGCGGCCATGGAACAGGGTCAGATCGATGTTGTGCGACTCGGCCCACTTGGCGATGCGCTCCTGCGCGGAGTGCAGCGCCAGCGTGGCGGAGGTCGGGCCGGCATCCTTGGACGAATCCGAGTAGCCGAGCATGACCTCGAGCTTGCCGCCGGTGGCCTTCAGACGAGCCTGCACCTCGGGGATCTTGATCATTTCCTCGAGCACGTCCACCGAGTTCTGCAGATCCTCGAGCTGCTCGAACAGCGGGATCACGTCGATGGTCGGCACGTCCTCCGGGTGCGCGAACGCCAGACGGTTCAGCTCGAACACGTCCTTGATGTTCTGCGCGCTCTTGGTGAACGAGATGATGTAGCGCCGCGCGGCCTTGATGCCGTTGCGCTTCTGGATGGAGCCGAGCGCGCGGAAGGTGTCGAGCACCTCGTGCGTCATCGGCTGCAGCTCGCCGCGTTCGCCGTGCAGGCCGTGCTCGCGGATGTCCGCGAGGGCGCGAGCATGCACCACGGAATGCTGGCGGAACTCCATCTCCACCATGTGGAAGCCGAACGTCTGGGCCTGCCAGATCAGATCCTGCAGCGGGCCATAGGCGCTGCGCTTCGCGCCGGCGGCGGCCAGCGAATGCTGCACCACCTTGAGATCGGCGATGAAGTCGTCGCAGGTGTGGTACATCAGGTCCGCGTCGCGCAGGATCGTGTAGTGCAGGCGATCGGCGATCACCAGCATCACGGCGCGGTGCAGCTCCTTGGTGGAGATCAGCGCGGCCTTGTCGGTCAGACGCTCGCTCATCTCCTTCTGACGGTTCCACAGGCTCTTGAGCTCGGTGCTCGGCGGCGTGGTCTCCGCCTCCATCGTCAGGTTGCGGCCCACCGTGCGCGTGGCCTCCTCGAGGGCGGCCAGCACGTGGTCGGAGAACTTGCGCGCCACCTGACGGCTCACCTTGGCGGTGACGTTCGGGTTGCCGTCGCGGTCGGAGCCGATCCAGCTGCCCGGGTGGAAGAACGCGGGGCATACCGGCTCCACGAGCCCGGCCTTGTCGCCCAGCACCCAGTCGTCGAAGCGGCGGTACACCTTGGGGATGGTATGGAACAGCGTGTTGTCGAAGATGTCGAGGATCGTGTCCGCCTCCTCCACCGGGGTCGGCTTCTTCAGCGCGATCGGGGAGGTGCGGAACAGCGCGTCGATCTCGTTGTAGAGACGACGGCAGTTCTCCTTCTTGTCCGTGCCGCCGAGCAGCTTGTGCTGCTCCAGCAGTTCGGAGATGCGGCGGATCTTGCCTTCGACGGCCTTGCGGCGGGCCTCGGTGGGGTGCGCGGTGAACACCGGATGGAACTCCAGGCGGTTCAGCAGCTCCTTGGCCTTGGCCGGTCCCAGCTCCTGCAGGAGCTGGTGGTAGGCGAGCGTCATCTCGTTGACCGGGTCGACCGCCTCGTCCTCCGCCACCTTGTTCTCGCGGCTGTGCAGCACGGAGACGCGGTAGTTCTCCTCGCACAGGTTGGCGAGGTGGAAGTACGTGGCGAACGCGCGGGCGAGCAGCTGGGCGTCGTGGAGCTTCATCGCATCGATGGTCTTCACGGCCTCCGCCAGACCGTCCTCGTCGGGGTTCGGATCGGTCAGGCCGAAGTGCTCGGCGCTGGCCTCCACGGCGTACGCGCGCACGGTGTCGAACTGGGTGAGCAGCTCGGGATCGAACTCGCCGAGCACATCTCGCAGAATCCGCAGGCACAGATCCATGTCCTGCTTCAGGGAAGACGGTAGATCACGCTCCTCGGGCCCCTTGCGGCCCGTACCGGACGTCAGGATCCCGGCGTCCGCAGCGTTGATCTGCTGTTCTGTTGTCATCAGACCTCCTTCACCGAATGTCCGGTTGCTCGTCAACTGGCCCTCCGCGGCTCCTCCGCGGTTGTGTGAGGCCAGACGTACCAAGCCCAAAGCCTTCGCATTCGATCGGTTGTGCGCACCATTCTAGGCGCGAAATCGACACTTGTATTACGAACATCCACGATCGGAACGCGGGCCCCGCACGGCCTCCATGCGGCGCCGCCTCCGGTTTTCGGCGCGTGAGGGTACATATAGGCATGTGATCTTCGAGCATTTCAGGCGTCGCCGGGCGGACGCCTCGGCCCGCGGCGGCGACGGGCATGCGTCCGGACGCCAGCACCCGCATCAGGACGCCGCGCAGCCACGCGGCGCCAACGCCGTACGCAAGTTCCACACGCACTCCATCCCGCTGGACATGGAGGACATCTCCCGCGACTGGGACAAGCCGATCGTGGACGCCGGCATCGCCGCCAAGGCCAGCGTCATCGTGCGCGTGGGCACGCTGGATCTGGGCGCCGGCACCGGCAGCTTCCGCGTGCGCGAGATGATGCACCGCATCGCCTACCCGCTGGGCGTGCACGTGCGCGCCGACGTGAACCTCACCGACATCGAGGCCACCTGCACCGACGGGCGCAACCGCATCACCGAGGTCATCGACCTGCCCACCACCGGCGTGAACACCGAACGCATCTGGCTGCTCGAGCACTTCGCCGACTGGTTCGCCGTGAACCTCGGCAAGAGCTCCATGTACCACGTGCAGTCGAAGCTCTCGGAGGGCGTGGTGCAGCACCTCGAGGAACGCGACGCCTCGCAGTACTCCGCCGATCTGGCCAAGCGCCTGCGCGAGGAGCTCAGGGCCGAGCAGGGCGGCGAGGCGTCCGAGGACCCGGTCGTGGAGGCCATGGAGCTCGCCGAACGGGTCGCCTCCGAATCGCGCGAGGCCGCCGCCGTCCGCTCCCTCGACGACGACAGCGAGGAGACACACCGCCTGCTCGCCGACGGGCTGCCGGTCGTGTCCGTGGAGCAGAAGGCGTCCGAGGAGGAGACCTACGACCAGGAGGAGGTGTTCGCCGGGGACAGCGACGCCGTGCGCGACCGCGTGGCCGCGCGCCTGGCCGAACGGGACGAGCGCCAGAGCCGGCACTTCGACGACGAGGGCTACGTGGCCGGCGTCAACGGCGTGAACGGGAGGAACGACGCGCACAGGTCCGGACGCATGCACCAGCCGCCCAAGGGCGAGTACGCCGAGCACTTCGACCATGTGGGCGCGGAACCCAGACGCGAACGCCACAAGGGCATCACCGTGCGGCAGGCGCACGAGCGGCTCGACCTGATCGAACGCCGCAAGCCGCTGTACGCGCCGTGGTTCTCCGGGCTCGCCTCGGCCATCGCCTGCGCGTCCTTCGTGTTCCTGCTCGGCGGCGGCCCGTACGACATGGTCGGCGCGTTCGTGGGCGCCGGCCTCGGCCAGTGGATGCGCCGGCGACTGTTCGCCCACCATCTCAACCAGTTCTTCGTCACGTTCGTGTGCGTGGCCGCCGCCGCGCTGGCCTGCACCGGCACGCTGCGTCTCGTGGGCCTGTTCGACCCGGTCGCGCTCTCGCACGACACCGCGTACATCGGCGCCATGCTGTTCGTCATCCCCGGATTCCCGCTCATCACCGGCGGGCTCGACATGGCGAAGATCGACTTCCCGTCCGGCATCCAGCGCATCACCTACGTGATGTGCATCATCCTCATGGCCACGCTCGCCGGCTGGATGGTGGCCGTGATCGTGCATCTCAACCCGGAAGGGTTCGAGCCGCTCGGGCTGAACCCGTGGATCAACGCGTGCCTGCGGTTCGTGTTCGCGTTCCTGGGCGTGTGGGGCTTCTCGGTGCTGTTCAACTCGCCGCAGCGCATGTGCCTGGTGGCGGCGGTGATCGGCGCCATCACGGACACCCTGCGACTGGAGATCACCGACGCCGGCGTGCCGGCCGAAGCGGCCACGTTCGTCGGCGCCTTCCTGGCGGGCATCCTCGCCTTCGCGTGGCGCTCCTCGGTGCGCCACGGCTGGCTGCCGCCGCACCTGGGCTACCCGCGCATCTGCCTGACCGTGCCGTCCATCGTCATCATGGTGCCGGGCATGTATATGTACCGCGCGATGTTCTACCTCGGCGGGTTCGACACCATCAACGCCCTCGACTGGGCGTTCCGCGCGTTCATGGTGATCGTCTGCCTGCCCATCGGCCTGGCCATGGCGCGCGTGCTCACGGACAAGTCCTGGCGCTACGACGTGTGACGTGTGACGTGCGACGGCGGGCAGACGGTCGCCGTCGGGGGTATCTGCAGAGTCAGGGGTACTTTTCGCCTCGTGCGGGCAGATATCTGCATAGTCAGGGTGCGCTGCCGGCGGCATAACGCGCCAACGCCGGCAGCGCACCATTGGTATTCAGCCGTTTTCATGTCGTCTGGTACCGCCATGCGGGCGCGCAGGCACCCTGACTCTGCAGATATCTGCCCGCAGAACGGAAAATCTGCCCCTGACTCCGCAGATACCACCGCAGATGCCCCTGCCGGTCGTGGCGGAAAGGTCCTCGGGGCCGTGACGCAGACCGGTCTTCAGCGTCTCCGCGGCGGTCGTGCGGCGCGCGGGCGGTCTGTGTTCACACGGACGGCAAGGCGGCCGGTTCGCCGCGGCCGGTCCGCCATGCCTCACGCCAACTTCACACGGTGGGATGCCTGCTCGCCAGCGTCTCCGCGGCGATGAGCTCGCCGTCGACCATCGCGTCGGTCGGGCGGTCCATGTAGTGGTCGAACTCGTCGAGGATCTCGGCGGACGGCGGCGGCGTCAGCAGCGACGTCACCACGATCGCCAGCAGCGAGAGCAGGAACGCCGGCAGCAGCTCGTAGATCGCGAACACGCCGCCCAGCGGCTTCACGAGGTTGTGCCACACCAGCACAGCGGCCGTGCCCACCAGCATGCCGGCGATCGCGCCTTGGCGGTTCGCACGGCGCCAGTACAGCGAGCACAGCATCAGCGGGCCGAACGACGCGCCCAGGCCGGCCCACGCGTAGCTCACCACCTGGAAGATCGAGGAGTTCTGGTCGTAGGCCACGAGGATGCCGAACAGGAACATCACGAGCAGCGTCACGCGCGCGACGATCATCACCTGACGGTCCGTGGCCTTGCGGTGCAGCAGTCCGCGGAAGATGTTCTCGCCCATGGCCGAGGCGCCGATGATCATGTACGAGGAGCTGGAGCTCATCGACGCGGCGAAGATGCCGGACACCACCACGCCGCACATGAAGCTCGGCAGCAGGATCTGCGCGGCCACGATGAACACGCTCTCCGCGGCCGACTGGGTGAGGAAGTGCGTCGGCATCATCGCGCGTCCCACGAGGCCGATCGCGATCGCGCACGCCAGCGACGCCACGCACCACGACGTGGCGATGATGCGCGACTTGCGCACCTCGTCGACGCTGCGGATCGAGAGGAATCGCACCAGCACCTGCGGCATGCCGAAGTAGCCCAGACCCCAGGCGAGCACCGAGACGATCGTGATGATGCCGTAGTCGCCGGGCGCGCCGAACACGGCCTGCCCGTCGCGGATGATCTGCTCGCCCAGCTCGTTGAGCGCCGGGGCGGCGGTCTGCGTGCCGGAGATGAAGCCGGGGATGTCGCGCAGGAACTCGGCGGTGCGCGTCACGCCGCCGGCGCCGACGATCGAGCCGACGAACACCACGGCCAGCGCGAAGAACATGAGCACGCCCTGCACGAAGTCGGTCACCACCACGGACAGGTAGCCGCCCACGATGGTGTAGACGAACACCACGGCGGCGCCGAGGATCATGGTCAGGTGGTAGTCGAAGCCGAACAGCGTGGCGAACAGCTTGCCCACGGTGACGAAGCAGCTGCCGACGTACACGCAGAAGAACACGAGAATGATGACGGCGGCGATCGTGGAGATGACGGCCTTGTCGTCGTGGTAGCGCTTGGCGAAGAAGTCGGGGATGGTGATGGCGTCGCCGGCCACCACCGAATAGTGGCGCAGGCGGCGGGCGACGAGCTTCCAGTTGAGGTAGGTGCCGAGCGCCAGGCCGGTGGCGGTCCACATCGGGTCCGCCAGACCGGTGAAGTAGGCCACGCCGGGCAGGCCCATGAGCAGCCAGCCGCTCATGTCGGACGCCTCGGCGGACAGTGCGGTGAGCCACGGGCCCACGCCGCGGCCGCCGGCGAAGTACTGCTTGGCCGAGGAGTTCGACCGCTTTGAATAGGCGAAGCCGATGGCGAGCATCGACACGAAGTAGATGACCATCGCCAGAAACACCCAGAAATCAGCCGAAACCATACGCTCCTCGCTCTGTTGCACCTTCGATCGCGTCCCGATCGCGTTCTCGATTCCGCCGCCGCATGCGTGCCCTGGAACGGCGGCGCCCGGCGCGGCGGCCCGCGTCGCGGCGGCATGGCGGCATGATGACGTGGCGGACGGCGTGGCGACGGTCGGTGGCCGGCCGTCGCCGGACGGCTGCCGGGCGTCTTGCCGGTTCGGGTTCGGTTCGGTCTGCCGAGGCCTGCCGGTGTTCGCCGATGTCCGCTGAACGTCCAATGTATCGGTACGGGCGGGCATCCCCGGCGTTTGTCTCATATCGTCGCATGAGCGGTGGTGTCGCACGGGGCGCGTCCGGGGCTCGGTCGGGTGTGGGTTGTCCACCGAAACCATGCACACTTATCCACTTATCCACAATCCGATTGTGGATGGTTTGGCGATACGGAGGCGCGCGGCTAGCGTCTCAGCCATGACAGACACCATCACCATGCCCGCCGAATCGTTCTCGTTGGAGTCGCTGACCGTGCTGAAGCACCGTCGCATCGCCGCCTGCACGGAACTGCAGAGCCGCACCCGCCGCAGGCTGGTCTTCGCACGCTCCGAGGCGCTCGAGCTGCTCGCCATCGAGAAACCCCTCGAACCGCCCTCCGAACGCCGGCGCGCCGAGGCCGACGTGGTCGTCGCCTCCACGGACGCCAAGACCCGCCTCAACGGCGTGCGGTTCCTCACATGGCACGGTCCTCTGGCCACGATCGCCGTCGGCCGGACACTGGAATGCACCACGCCCGTCTGCACGTGGGCCCATTACGCCGGCATCCTGTCGCTGGACGAGCTGATCGTCCTCGGCGAGTCCATGATGCGACGGAACATGCGGCTGACGCGCGCCGAATACGCCGAGTTCGTCGCGTACATGGACCGGGCGGAAGACGCCGGGCAGTTCCTTGGCTCGCGCAACTGCCGACGGGCCCTGAACCTCATGCGGGAGGGCACGGACTCGTCGCAGGAGACCCGCACGCGGCTGGCGCTCATGCGGTACGGACTGCCGGAACCGCTGGTGAACCATCCGGTGTTGCTGAGCACGGGCCGCACCGTCCTCACCGACATGGCCTATCCGGAGGCGCGCATCGCCATCGAATACGACGGCGGATACCACCGGTTCAGCAGCGCGCAGGTGCTGAAGGACGACAAGCGGCGCGAGGCGTTGGAGCGGGACGAGTGGATCTACGTCAAGGCCACGAGGCTCGATCTGCAGGACGAGACCGGCGAGGGGGAGCTGGCTCAGCGGGTCGCGTCGGCGTTCGAGCGGGTGCTCGGCATCCCGGTTCCGCTCACCGCCCGCATGACCGCCCAGCAGCTGTGCGACGGGCGCAGGACCCGCAGGAAGCCCATCTGGGAGCGCGTTCCCCGGCAGGCGTGGGCCGCGCGCTGGGCGCATCAGTGAGGTGATGGGCCTGCTTCGCCGACCGTTGCGGACGGCGCGGGTGCCGGGCGCCGGCGTGCCGGCGGTGCGTGCGGCCACCACCAAGGGGACGTGCGTGCCGCATGTCGCGTTCGTCTGCCCGGCGGACCGGGGGCTCCGCCGGCGGCAAGGGAAGATACGGCAAGGGAAGATACTACGGGGGAAGATACGGTGACGGGAAGATGCGGAGAAGGGGCGTGCCGGGACGGACATTCGTCTGCGGGAACGCCCGAGACGAAGATATCTGCAGAGTGAGGGGTAGATTTCGCCGCGTGCTGGCAGATATCTGCAGATCCCGAAAAGTACCCCTGACTCTGCAGATACCCATTCCACGAGGCGTCTTGCTCCCCTTCGGATGGTCGCGTGCCGGGGAACCGGAGACTGGCGCAGGCGTGGCGACCCGTCGCGTCGCCTGTTCGTGATCGTTCGCATTGCCGTTCGAGCATCGCTGGTTGCCCATGCCGCTCATTGCGGTGTCCTCTCGGTTCCATTCGCGCGGTTCCGTTCGTGCAGAAGGTCGTTCGGTCCTCTCTCGCCCCGCGTCCCGCCCGGTGCGGGACGGTGAACTGGAAACCGGCGCCCGCGGCGAAGAGCCACTAGGGTGAGTGATGACACTGCAGCCGCGCGGGCAGCCGGGCGGCCCGGAACGGAGGCATGATGACTGAATGGCTGAGAATCCGCGACGTGCGGGTGCCGGGCGCGGCGGTCCGCGGCGGCGAGACGGAGCTCCTCGATCATGGTTCGGACGGCAGCGAGCCTCATGACGTGCTGATCGCGGACGGCCGCATCGTGTCGGTGGATGGCAATGCGGTCGGCAATGCGGGCGCCGCCACGGTCGGCGGCGACGCCGGCGACGCAACCGGCACCGAATCCGCCGAGTCCACCCCGGCGCCGCGCGAATGCGAGACCGTGGACGCGCAGGGCCGCTGGATCATCCCCGGCCTGTGGGACTGCCATACGCATTTCACCCAGTGGGCGCAGACCTTTGGCCGGCTCGATCTCATCACGGCCCGCAGCGCCGCCGAGGCGATGGACATGCTGCGCGCGCATCTCGAGGCGCGCCGGGCCGCCGGCACCCTCAGCCCGGACGTGTTCGTGGTAGGCATGCGGTTCCGTCACTCGCTGTGGGCGGACGACGCCCAGCCCACGCTCGCGGCCATCGACGCCGCCGCGGGCGACCAGCCGGTGGCGCTGTCGAGCGCGGACATGCACTGCGGCTGGGTCAATTCGGCGGCCGCGCGCCGGCTCGGCGTGCACGTGGGCGAGTCCGGCCTGGTGGGCGAGCTGGAGTGGTTCGACGCCTACACGAAGCTGAACAACGCGCCCGGCGCCGCCGAGGAGACGCTGCGTCTGCTGCGCGAGGCCGAGGCGGACGCCGCCGGCAAGGGCGTGACGGGCGTGCGCGACTACGAGATGGCGGAGAACGTCGACACGTGGATCCGCCGCTTCGCGCAGGGCGTCGACCGGCTGCGCGTGGACGCCGGCGTCTACCCCGAGCGCCTGCAGGCGGCCATCGACGCCGGCTGGCACACCGGCGACGAGCTGCCCGGCTCGCACGGTCTGGGCCGCGTGGGCGCGATGAAGCTCATCTCCGACGGCTCGCTCAACACACGCTCCGCCTACTGCTCCACGCCATACTCCGGCATCACGCCGCCCACGTACGGCGTGATGAGCTACACGCCGCGGCAGATCGAGGACTACATGCGTCTGGCCACTGCGCACGGCTTCGCCATCGCATGCCATGCCATCGGCGACGAGGCGAACACGATCGTGCTCGACGCGGCCGCCGCCACCGGCGCGCACGGGTCGATTGAGCACGCGCAGATGCTCAAGCCCGCGGACATGCCGCGCTTCGCCGCGCTGGGGCTCACGGCCAGCATCCAGCCGCAGCACGCGATGGACGACCGCGACGTGATCGACCGCTTCTGGGCGCATCCGGCCGGCATCCCCTACCCGTTCCGCGCCCTGTACGACGCGGGCGTGCGCCTGCGCATGGGCTCCGACGCCCCCGTGGCGCCGCTCGACCCGTGGCTGGCGATCTCCGCCGCGGTGTTCGGCACGGAAAGCTCCGACCGCGAGCCGTTCCAGCCCGAGCAGTGCCTCGACGTGCGCGCCGCGCTCGCCGCGTCCACGGCGCAGGGCCGCGACCGGCTGGCGCCCGGCGACCCCGCCGATCTGGTGCTGCTCGACCGTGACCCGTACGCGGCGCGCTCGCCGGAGGAGATGCGCGCGATGCCCGCCTCCGTGGCGGCGACGATGGTGGCCGGGCGCTGGACGTTCAGCCGCCTGTAGAGACCCTGTGGACCCCTGCAGAGACGGCGGGGCCCCGACCGGATCACCGATCGGGGCCCCGCCGCATGCGAGCCGCGAGCCGCACGTCGCGCGTGATGCATGCGCGCGGCTCAGCGATTCGCCAGATTCAGTACTTCATGCCCATGGCCTCGCGCACTTGGTCGAGCGTCTCCTCGGCGATCGCGTTGGCGCGCTTGTTGCCGTCCTCCAGCACGTCGCGAATGGTGTCCATGTCCTTGGCGAGCTCGGCGCGGCGCTCGCGATGCGGGGCCAGGAACTCGTTGACGGAGTCGATCACGTACTTCTTCAGCGCGCCGGCGCCGGCGTCGCCGATCTCCTCGGCGATGTCCTTCGGGTCGCGGCCGGTGACGAGACCGGCGGTGGTGAGCAGGGCGCTCACCTGCGGGCGGGCGATCGGATCGAACGTGATCTTGCGCTCGGAGTCGGTGGGGCTCTTCTTGATGAGCTTGGCGGTCTCCTCGGCCGTGGCGCCCAGCATGATCGAGTTGCCGTACGACTTGCTCATCTTGCGGCCGTCGAGGCCCGGGATCTCCGGCGCGTCGGACAGGATCGCGGCCGGCTCCGGGAACACCGGGTGCTTCTTGGCGTAGCGCTCGTTGAAGCGGCGCGCGATGGTGCGCGTGATCTCGATGTGCGGCAGGTTGTCCTTGCCGATCGGCACGACGTTGGCCTTGCAGAACAGGATGTCGCACGCCTGATGCACCGGGTAGGTGAGCAGCAGGCCGGTGAGCGCGTGGCCGGACGCCTCCATCTCGGACTTCACGGTGGGGTTGCGGTGCAGCTCGGCCTCGGTGACCAGCGAGAGGAACGGCAGCATGAGCTGGTTCTCGGCCGGCACGGCGGAGTGCGCGTAGATCATGGTCTGCTTCGGGTCGATGCCGGCGGCCATGTAGTCGAGCACGAGGTTGAGCACGTTGTCCTGGATGTGCTCGGTGGTGTCGCGGTCGGTGATCACCTGGTAGTCGGCGATGATGATGTTGGAGTGCACGCCGCGGTTCTGCATGGCCACGCGCTCCTTGATGGAGCCGAAGTAGTGGCCCAGGTGCAGGCGGCCGGTGGGGCGATCGCCGGTGAGCATGGTGAACTTGCCCGGATTCGCCTCCAATGCCGCAAGCGTCTCGTCGGAGCGCTTCTTCGCCGCCAGGAAGCTCGCGCTCATTTCGTTGCCGGCCGCGGTCAGCTGCGTCTCACCCTGCTCTTCAGTCATTGCCACATCCCTTGTGTTGTGTGAAAACGGTACGCAAATTCGTTTTTATCGTAAAAGTCCAAGCCGACAACATAACAAGTGGTATTCTCTTCTGTGATGAATTGATCGAAACTCGAGAATCGTAAGTCAGGGGATCACACATGGGTCGCGGACGTCAGAAGGCAAAGCAGCAGAAAATAGCCCGTAAGCTCAAGTACCTGACAACGGATACCGACTACGACGAGCTGGCCAAGGAGCTGAGCTCGCAGGAGGTGGGTACCGGCTCGTTCGATCCGTTCGCCGACGTCGAGGAGGCCGACTCCCACGCCGATCACGCTTCCGTTGCCGCTTCCGTCGCCGACGGCGCCGCGCAGGGCGCTCCCGCGGCCGCGCAGAGCGAGGACGATCTGGACGAGTACGCCAAGTGGGCCGCCGAGGCCGCCGCGAAGGCGACGAGCGGTGAGATTCCGGTGGTGAAGGCCGTGCCGAAGCCGCACAAGCCCATCCCCATGCCCATGCCGAGCGCGCTCAAGCCCAGGAAGGCCTGAGCGGCGGCATTGCGGCATTATCGCAGCAGCGCCATGATCACAGCGGCAGCAGTTCGCTCAGGTCGTCGCGTTCGCCCACGGCGGTGATGCGTCCCGCGTTCTTCTCCTCGTCCCATGCCGTGATGCCCGCGGCGAGCCGCAGCCACACGTCCGGATCGAGTTCGATCACGTCCGGCGGCGTGAGGTTGTGCGGATCGGACGCCGGGCCTTCGAGGATCTTGATCGCGCCCCACGGCGCCACGCGCACCTCCACGCCCTCGCCCGGCGCGCGCCGCTCCAGCAGGAACAGCGTGTAGCGCACGGCCATCGCCCACACCGTGCGCGGCAGGTCGGGGTTGACCGTGAGCCTGAGCGTGAGCCGCCCGTCGCCGGCCGCCACCAGTGCGTCCGCCGCCTCGCACCACTGCCGCCATGCGTCGCGCGCCCTGTCGATGTCCTGTTGCCTCAGTACTGCCATGCCTGCCATTGTGGGACGGCATGGCGTCCGCGTCAACGCCGCGGGGTGCGCCCATGGCGGTCCGGGCGGCGGACGCGGCGGCGTTTGGCGTGCGGATGCGCTAGCGTAGTACGTAAGCATCGCGTGTGCATCCTACGGGAATGACAACGTTTTCATTCTTGAGAATGGCGTGTTGCAGGCGTTCGCATGTATCATCGTAGATAAAGTTATGCATATGTTTGCTGAACGTAACGCAGCGTTCATGCCGATGTTGCCTATAGGTACTTCGAACAGGGCATAATGAACCTTGGAAACTCATGCAAGGAAAGAGAGTCAGCACATGACTGAAATCACTGCACCCAAGTCGCCGGTCACGGTCGCCGAGTTCACCGAAGGCATCCGTGAGCAGCTCAAGTACGGTCAGGGCGTGACCCCGGAGCAGGCCACCCCCGCCGACGTCTACGTCGCCTCGTCCCTCGTCGTCCGCCACTACCTGCAGGACGCCTGGTTCAAGACCCAGCAGGACATGGTCAACGGCAACACCAAGGCCGTCGGCTACTTCTCCGCCGAGTTCCTCATCGGCAAGCAGCTGCGCAACGCGCTGCTCAACGCCGGCATGCTCGACCAGTTCGACGCTGCGGTCGAAGGCCTCGGCTTCGACCCGCAGGACGTCGTCGACTCCGAGTACGAGCCGGCCCTCGGCAACGGCGGCCTCGGCCGTCTCGCCGCCTGCTACGTCGACTCGCTCGCCTCCCTCGGCGTGCCCGCGTTCGGCTACGGCATCCAGTACCGCTACGGCATCTTCCGTCAGGAGTTCGACGATCAGGGCCGTCAGGTCGAGCGCCCCGAATACTGGCTCGCCAACGAGGAGCCGTGGGGCCACGTCGACTACAACCGTTCCCAGAAGGTCTCCTTCGGCGGCGAAGTCGTCGAAGAGGACGGCAAGAAGGTCTGGAAGCCGGCATGGTCCGTGCGCGCCGTTCCGGTCGACTACATGGTGCCCGGCTACAAGTCCGGCCGCGTCGACACGCTGCGCCTGTGGTCCGCCCGCTCCTACGACGAGTTCGACCTGCTCACCTTCAACAAGTCCGAGTACCTCGACGCCGTCAAGCCCAAGGTCGAGGCCGAGAACATCTCCAAGATCCTCTACCCGGAGGACTCCACCCCGCAGGGCAAGCGTCTGCGCCTCGAGCAGCAGTACTTCTTCACCGCCGCGTCCATCCAGGACGTCATCCGCGTGTTCTACCCCGGCCAGAGCGACCCGGACCTCACCACGCTGCCGGACAAGATCACCTTCCAGCTCAACGACACCCACCCGGTCATCGGCATCCCGGAGCTCATGCGCGTCCTCATCGACGAGTACGGCTACGACTGGAACACCGCGTGGGACATCACCACCAAGACCTTCAACTACACCTGCCACACGCTGCTGCCGGAGGCCCTGGAAGTCTGGCCCGCCGACCTCATCGGCGAGCTGCTGCCGCGCCACCTTGAGATCATCAACGAGATCAACGACCACTTCCTCGAAGAGCTCAAGGGCAAGACCCGCGACAAGGACAAGATCGAGCGCATGCGCATCGTCACCAACGAGGAGAACCCGAAGGTCCGCATGGCGTACCTCGCCACGGCCGGCGGCTCCCACGTCAACGGCGTCGCCGAGCTGCACTCCCAGCTCCTCAAGGACGTCACGCTGCGCGACTTCTCCGACCTCTACCCGGACAAGTTCTCCAACGTCACCAACGGCGTCACCCCGCGTCGCTTCATCCGCCTCGCCAACCCGCGCCTGAGCGCCCTCATCACCGAAGGCCTCGGCACCGACAAGTGGCTCAGCGACCTCGACCTGCTGCAGGGCCTCGAGCCGCTCGCCAAGGACGACGAATTCGTCAAGAAGTTCGCCGCCGTCAAGCAGGCCAACAAGGAGGACTTCGCCGCCTACGCCAAGCGCGAGTTCGGCTTCGATCTCGACCCGAACACCATGTTCAACTCGATGATCAAGCGCCTGCACGAGTACAAGCGCCAGAGCCTCAAGATCCTCGCCCTCATCGCCAAGTACGCCGACATCAAGTCCGGCAAGGTCTCCGTCGACGACGTGCTCCCCCGCACCGTCATCTTCGGCGCCAAGTCCGCCCCCGGCTACTACCTGGCCAAGATGACCATCCAGCTCATCAACAACGTCGCCCGCGTCGTCAACAACGACCCGGACATCAAGGGCAAGCTCCACGTCTACTACCCGTGGAACTACAACGTCCGCCTCGCCCAGCACCTCATCCCCGCCACCGAGCTCGACGAGCAGATCTCGCAGGCCGGCAAGGAGGCGTCCGGTACCGGCAACATGAAGTTCGCCCTCAACGGCGCCCTCACCGTCGGCACCCTCGACGGCGCGAACGTCGAGATCCGCGAACGCGTCGGCGCCGAGAACTTCTTCCTCTTCGGCATGACCGTCGACGAGGTCGACGCCCTCTACGCCCAGGGCTACCACCCGGCCGTCTACTACGAGCGCGATCCTCGCCTGAAGGCCGCCATCGACATGGTCGCTGACGGCACCTTCTCCAACGGCGACCGCAACACCTACGCGCCGCTCGTCGCCGACTGGCTCACCAAGGACTGGTTCATGACCCTCGCGGACTTCACCGCCTACTGCGACATCCAGTCCGACATCGAAGCCCTCTACCGCGATCCGCTCGAGTGGAACCGCAAGGCCCTGCTCAACGTGGCCCGCACCGGCTACTTCAGCTCCGATCGCGCGATCCAGGATTATCTCGACAACATCTGGCACACCGGTCCGCTCGCGTGATAACGGAGTGTCCGCGGCGTTGCTCCTCGGTCGACGTACCCTCGTACGTCTTCCCTCGGTGCGCCTTGCGGACACACGCGTTATCTCGCTCGCTCCGCTGGTCTGATCATGGAGCGTCCTCGTCGTTGCGGGAGACTTGACGTACCCTCGTACGCCGTCGTCTCCCGCGCCTAGAGGACGCACGCATGATCAGCCCAGCAAGCTCGCCGACTGACGGCGCGTATACCGCCTTTCCTCAGGCTCAACGTACCCTCGTACGCCTTCGCCTTCGGACGGCGGTCTCCACGCGCGTCAGTCGACTCGCTTCGCGCGCGATAACGGAGCGCTCGAGACGCTGGCCCGACATTGAGGGGCGCCGGCAGGTTCGATATGGCCTGCCGGCGCCCCTCGGCGTTTTTCTGCTCGCTGCTTTCGGCTCGCGGCAGGCCTATGCCGCCGGCATTTGGGGGATATCTGCGGAGTCAGGGGTAGATTTCGGCCGTTGCGCGAAGGTATCTGCGGAGTCAGGGGTACTTCTCGCCGGACAAGGCCGATACCCGGCATTGCGATTCCGCGGAAAACCGTGGATGCCTATCCGGTTCTCCCCTGCCAAGGCACCCTGACTCTGCAGATATCTGCCTGCACGGTCCGGAATCTACCCCTGACTCCGCAGATATCCCCCGTTATCTCTGGTCTCGGCCCGAAATCGTGCATCCCGGAGGGGAAACGGCAGGCTCCGCCCGGTCCCTTCCGAGCCCGCGTCGGTCATGGGCCGTGCGGAGGGCCCGCACCTGCCCGGTGCTACCGTGACTGTCATGATGAACAACGTTGAAGCCATGCAGGCCGCGCTCGATCTGGCCGTTCGCGCCGCGCACGCCGGCGACGTGCCGGTCGGAGCGCTCGTGCTGGGGCCGGACGGCGGCGTCATCGGCCGCGGCTTCAACACGCGGGAGGCGCACGGCGACCCGCTCGCGCATGCGGAGATCATCGCCATGCGCGAAGCCGCGGAATCGCGCGGCGACTGGAATCTTGCCGACTGCACGCTTGTGGTGACGTTGGAACCGTGTCCCATGTGCGCCGGCGCCTGCCTGCAGACGCGCATCGGGCGCATCGTCTTCGGCGCATGGGATGCCAAGCTCGGCGCGTGCGGATCGGTGTGGGACATCCCGCGCGACCCGCACGTCGGACACACGCCGGAGGTGTACGGCGGCGTGCTGGAAGCGCGCTGCGCACAGGTGCTGGCCGACTTCTTCGCATCCCGACGCTGAGCGCGGCTGGTCACGGCTGATCGCGGCTGATCAGCTGATCGCAGCCTATTCGTTCCAAGTTGTGCGCCCTGCGTCGCAGCTTGGAACGAACGAGTCGCATGAGCGGGCATTGCGAGCTGGCATTGCGCGTGGCTCGCGGTGCGAGGGCGATTCTCCGTCTCTGCGCCCATCCGCCATTGCGCTCCACGCACACCCGCACATATCGAATCGGTTTCATACACTGGGCATGTCGTTGTTCACGACCAAAGGAGCTCACATGACCGACTTCTCCGACTCCAAGACATCCGCCTCTCCTGCATCTTCATCCCCCACTGCGCCGTCCGCGCCCGACGGCACCGCGCTCCGGTACGACGGCGTCGCGTACGACGGCTCGCCCATCACCGCCGTGTACCTCGCCGATGCGCAGACGGACGCCGCGCTCGGACTGGTGTTCCACGGCAGCGAACTGCCGCGCATCGTGCACTGGGGTCGTCGGCTCAGCGCGCCCGGCACGCTGCTCGCCTCCTACGATGCGCTCAGGCCGCAGCGCGTGTCCGGCGCGCTGGACGACACCCCGTGGCCGTCCGTGCTGCCCACGCAGGCAGAAAGCTGGATCGGCGAGCCGCGGCTCGTGGTCCGTCGCGGCGGCGTCGAGCTCTTCCCTAAGTTCACGGTCACAGGCATCGATACGGGCGACACGGCCGGTCTCGTTCCCGCCACCGTGGACTTCGATCCCCAGTCCGGCCCCGAAGACATTGCCGACGTGACCGGCCGCACGCGCACCACCGGCCCGTCCCGCGTGCCCGGCGTCATCGTGCACGCCGAGGATGCGGAGCTGGGCGTCGGCCTTGAGTGGCACGCGCAGATCGTCGCCGGAGGCCTGGTGCGGCAGCAGGCGGCGATTCGCAACCTGTTCGGCGCCGATCATGCGACTCTGGAGGTCGGCAAGGTGGAGCTCGGCTTCCCCGTGCCCGCCACGGCCACCGAAATCCTCACCGCCACCGGCCATCATCTGCGCGAACGCTCCCCGCAGCGTCAGCCGTTCACCGTGGGACGATTCGCCAAGCCGCAGCTCGCCGGACGCCCCGACTTCGACGCCAGCCTGCTGCTCACCGCAGGCGTGCCGGGCTTCGATTTCACGCATGGCGAGGCGTATGCGGTGCATGTGGCGTGGAGCGGCAACGCGGAGCTGTCCGCCGAACGACTGCCGTACACGCAGGGCATCATCGGCGGCGGCGAAGCGCTGTTCGGCGGCGAGATCACGCTTCCCGGCGCGGGCGCGGAGTCCTACGAAACCCCGTGGGTCTACGGTTCCTTCGGCGACGGTCTCAACGAGGTCGCCGCGCGCTTCCACGAGTATGTGCGATCGCGCCATCCGCGCCTGTTCGCGCACGGACGCCCGGTGCTGCTCAACACGTGGGAGGCCGTGTACTTCCAGCATGATTTCGACACGTTGAAGGCGCTGGCCGCCAAGGCCGCCGCCACGGGCGTTGAACGGTTCGTCGTGGATGACGGATGGTTCGGATCCCGCCGCGACGACACCTCCGGTCTGGGCGACTGGCAGATCGCGCAGGACGTGTGGCCCGATGGTCCCAAGTCCCTCAAGGCGCTCGCCGACACCGTGCACGGCCTCGGCATGCAGTTCGGCCTGTGGTTCGAGCCGGAGATGGTCAACCCCGATTCCGACGTCGCCCGCGCCCACCCCGACTGGATCCTCGCGCCTGCGCCGGGTCGTCTGCCCATGCAGGGCCGCAGCCAGCAGGTGCTCGACCTCACCAACCCGGACGCGTTCGCCTACATTCTCGACGCGATGGACACGCTCACCGGCAAACTGGGCATCGACTACATCAAGTGGGACCACAACAAGCTCGTCACCGAAGCCGTGTCCCCGCGCACCGGGCGCCCGGCCGTGCACGCGCAGACCGAGGCCGTCTACCGCATCTTCCGCGAGCTCATCCGCAACCATCCCGGACTGGAAATCGAAAGCTGCTCGTCCGGCGGCGGACGCGTCGACCTCGGCATCCTCGAATACGCCAGCCGCATCTGGGCATCCGACTGCGTCGACCCCGTCGAACGCGCCGACATCCAGCGCTACACGTCCTTGCTCGTGCCTTCCGCAATGATCGGCGAACACGTCGGCGCATCCCCCGCCCACTCCACGCATCGCGCCACCAGCCAGGAACTGCGCATGGCCATGGCGTTCCTCGGACACATGGGCGTCGAATGGAACCTGCTCAAGGAACCGGACGATGCCGTCGCCGAACTCGCCGTGTGGATCGCCGAATTCAAGAAGCATCGCGACTGGTTCGCCATCGACACATGCGTGCACAGCGACTCCACCGATCCGTCCACGCGTCTCGACGGTCTCGTCATGCCGTCGCGCGACGCCGCCATCTACCGCTTCACCCAGCTCACCACCGGGCAGACCTACCCGGCAGCGCCCATGCGCCTTCCCGGATTGGATCCCGCGCGCACCTACCGCGTCTCGCCGCTCGACCCGTGCCTCGCGCTCGCCGATGCCGCCGATCCGTCCGGCATCGCCAACGGGCAGAGCACTCTTGGCTGGTGGACCGCCGACGGCGTGCTCATGACCGGCGAAGCGCTCGCACGGTATGGCATCCGGCCGCCGTCGCTGCATCCGGCGCAGGCGGTCCTCTTCAAAGTCGTCGCCGAGGGCGTCGCCGACTGACGGCGCGTCTTCTGCGTTGTTCCTCGGTCGACGTGCGTCAGCACGTCTTCCCTCGGTACGCCTTGAAGCCGCGCGCGTCAGTCGGCTCCGCCAGGGGTGGTTGGATGACGGCGCGTCTGGTACCGGGCGAGCGGTTTCCCTTCCGTCATCCTGAGCGGACCAGTCCTTTCCTCGCATCCTGAGCGAGCCAGTCCCTTTTTCCTCGTCATCCTGAGCGAGCGCAGCGAGTCGAAGGATCCTTGACATACGCAATGAAAAGATCCTTCGACTCGCTGCGCTCGCTCAGGATGACAAAGGTAAGGGACTGGCTTGCTCAGGATGACGAATGAAGAGGGCGTCATCTCAGGATGACGGGATGGGGACGAGGATGGCGTCTCGGGAGACATGAACGAGTCAGATTCGCGCCCATCGTCTTCGCATCAGCCCACCGCCCAATATCGAACCGGTTCGATACACTGTGTGTAGCGCCGCATCGCCCGCGGCCGCAGCGAGACCAAAGGAGTTCCCATGACCACCCAGCAGCGAACGCCCCTCCCCGACTCCATCCGCACCAACGGCGCAACGCCGAACCCGTGGTGGGCCAATGCCGTGGTCTACCAGATCTATCCGCGCTCGTTCCAGGACACCAACGGCGACGGCTTCGGCGACCTCAAGGGCATCACGTCGCGTCTTGACTACCTCGCCGACCTCGGCGTGGACGTGCTGTGGCTGAGCCCGGTCTACAAGTCCCCTCAGGACGACAACGGCTACGACATCGCCGACTATCAGGACATCGATCCCCTCTTCGGCACGCTCGCGGACATGGACGAACTCATCGCCGAAGCGCATCGGCGCGGCATCAAGATCGTCATGGACCTCGTCGTCAACCACACGTCCGACGAACACGCATGGTTCCAGGCCTCGCGCAACCCCGACGATCCCCACGCCGACTGGTACTGGTGGCGCCCCGCCCGTCCCGGCCACGAACCCGGCACGCCCGGCGCCGAACCGAACCGCTGGGGCTCCTACTTCGGCGGGTCCGCATGGCAGTACGATCCGCAGCGCGGCGAATACTATCTGCACCAGTTCTCCCGCAAGCAGCCGGACCTCAACTGGGAGAACCCCGCCGTGCGTCGCGCCGTGTACGACATGATGAACTGGTGGCTCGATCGCGGCATCGACGGCTTCCGCATGGACGTGATCACCCTGATCTCCAAGCGCACGGACGAGAACGGCAAGCTCCCCGGCGAGGACGGCTCGCAGATCGCCGACCTGCCCGTGGGCGAGGAAGGCTACTCCAATCCGAACCCGTTCTGCGCGGACGGCCCGCGTCAAGACGAATTCCTCGCCGAAATGCACCGCGAGGTCTTCGCCCAGCGCTCCGGCTTCCTCACCGTGGGCGAAGCGCCCGGCATCAGCGCCGAACGCAACGAACACATCACGGACCCCGCCAACGGCGAACTCGACATGCTGTTCCTGTTCGAACACGTGGATTTCGACTGCGACGGCGTCAAATGGAAGCCGCTGCCGCTCGACCTGCCCGGACTCAAGCGCATCTTCGCCAGCTACGAGCGCGCCGTGGAAGACCGCGGCTGGACCGCCCTGTTCACCGGCAACCACGACCAGCCGCGCGTCGTCTCACGCTGGGGCGACGACTCCACGGAAGCGCTGCGCGTCGCGTCCGCCAAGGCGCTCGCGCTCATGCTGCACCTGCATCGCGGCACGCCGTACATCTATCAGGGCGAGGAACTGGGCATGACCAACGCCTACTTCACCAGCCTTGACCAGTACCGCGACCTCGAATCGCTCAACGCGTACCGGCAGCGCGTCGAGGAAGCGCACGTGCAGTCCCCCGAGTCGATGATGGCGGGACTTGCCGCGCGCAGCCGCGACAACGCGCGCACGCCCATGCAGTGGGACGATTCGCGCTTCGCCGGATTCACCGCGCCGGATGCGCCCGTCGAGCCGTGGATCGCGGTCAACCCGAACCACACGGCGATCAACGCCGCCGCCCAGGCGCACGATCCCGACTCGGTGCACGCGTTCTACAAGCGGCTCATCGCGCTGCGCCACGAGCAGCCCGTGGTCGCGGCCGGCGACTGGACGCTGCTCGCGCAGGACGATCCGCGGGTCTACGCCTTCACACGGTCGCTGAACGACGTCGGTGCAGATGACGCTATCGACAATGCGGGCGACGCGGGCGACGATGCGGCTGCAGCCGGATGCGCGCGCCGTCTGCTGACCGTGGTGAACCTGTCTGGCGAATCCGCCGATCTGCCCGCGGACGCCGTCGCGCTGCTGCGGGACGATGACGTGGACGCGTCGCGCGTGCTCATCGCCACGGGCTCCGACGCCGACGCCGTGACCGCGCTCGCCGCCGGTCGCCTTGCGCCCTGGCAGGGTTTCGTCGTACGACTGTAGGCATCCGACCCGGCCGACGCCCATACTCGTCATCCCGGGCGAGTGCCCTCCTGCGTCATCCTGAGCAAGCGTTCTCCCTTTCGTCCCGGGCGAGTGCCCTCCCTTTCGTCATCCTGAGCGAGCGCAGCGAGTCGAAGGATCCTTGACACGCGCAATGCAAAGATCCTTCGACTCGCTGCGCTCGCTCAGGATGACAGAAAGGGGCTGGCTCGCTCAGGATGACAGAAAAGGGCGGGCGCGGCCTGGATGACGGGGAGGGTTGGCGTGGCCTGGATGACGAGGAGGGACTGGCTCGCTCAGGATGACAGGGAGGGGCTGACGCTGCCCGGCCCGCCGCGGCCGCGCCGTCGCGCACGACGCCTTCCCGCGCAATGGACGCCGGCGCGGCCCCCACCCCGCCGACGCCTACAATGGCCCGCATGGAACAGAAAGACGTACTCAAGGCCCTCCAGCGCGACCACGCCGCCGAATTGAAGCTCGCAGCGCAGCGACTCAAGGGCACCGCCCGCCACACGCGGATCATCCCCTCCCCCGCCCTGTCCGAGATGACCGGGCACGAGGTGCTGCTCAAGCCGGAGAACCTGCAGGTCACCGGATCGTTCAAGATCCGCGGCGCCTACAACAAGATCGCCTCGCTCACGGACGAGGAGCTGGCGCGCGGCATCGTCACCGCATCCGCCGGCAACCACGCGCAGGGCGTCGCCTATGCGGCGCGTGAGCGCGGCGCCAAGGCGACGATCTGCATGCCGCAGATCACTCCCCCGCTCAAGGTGGACGCCACCAAGGCGTATGGCGCCGACGTGGTGCTGTACGGCGACGTGTTCGACGAGGCCGCGGCGCACGCGCAGGAGCTCGCCGACACTCAGGGCATGATCTTCGTGCCGCCGTTCGACGACTACGAGGTCATCTGCGGCCAGGGCACCATCGGTCTGGAAATCCTTGAGGACGTGCCGAACGTCACCGACGTGGTGGTTCCGCTGGGCGGAGGCGGTCTGGGCGCGGGCGTGGCGCTCGCCATCAAGACGTTCAAGCCGGACGTGCGCGTGATCGGCGCCATCCCCGAGGGCTCCCCCGCGTGGAAGAACTCGTTCGCCGCGCATCGCGTGGTGGAGGCCGACCAGGTGGTCACCTCCGCCGAGGGCGTGGCCGTCAAGCATCCGGGCGATCTGCCGTACGCCCTGCTCAACGAGTTCCTGGACGATCTCGTCACCGTCACCGAGCGCGACATCAACGAGATGATCCTGCTCATGCTGGAGAAGCACAAGCTCGTGGTGGAGGCCGCCGGCGCGGTGTCGCTTGCGGCGCTGGAGCACCTCAACCTGCGTTCGCGCAAGTTCGCGGCGGCGCAGGGGCCGCACGTGGTGGTGCCGATCATGTCCGGCGGCAACATCGATACGGTGACCATGGGTGCGGTGATCCAGAAGGGCATGATCGCCCGCGGCCGCATCATGAACTTCGAGGTCGAGCTGCCGGACACCCCGGGCCAGCTCGTCAAGGTCGCGTCGCTGCTCGCCCGCGAACGCGCCAACGTCATCGCGCTCGACCACGACCAGTTCAAGGCGTCCGGGCACTACACCAATGCGGTGTCGCTCGGCGTCACGGTGGAGACCAACGGCCCCGACCACATCGACCGCATCCTCGCGGCCCTGCGCGCCGAGGGCTTCCAGCCCAAGCGCATCTACTGAGGCTCGGCGTCTCCTGCATCGCCGTACCGGGTGCCCCGTCGTCATTCGGGCGGCCTCCATTGCGGTCATCCTGAGCGTTTCCTCTAGTCATCCTGAGCGTCAGCGAAGGATCCTTCGCTGACGCTCAGGATGACCAGTGAACGCGCCGCCGCCCACGCCGCTCAGGTCACTGTTCCGCGGCGATCGTCTCCCTGACGAGCTGCGGCAGTGCCACCGCGATGTCTTCGTGGATGAGGCGCGTGGCGAGGCGATCGTACTGCGTGCGTCCCATGTTCATGATGGTGATCGGCACGCCCGCCTGCGCGGCGCACGGCACGAGGCTCGCCGCGGGGAACACCTCGAGCGTGGAGCCGATCACCCAGAACTCGTCGGCCTTGGCCACGCGAGCCATCGACTTCTCCATCGCGCCGTCGGGCAGCATCTCGCCGAAGTACACCACGTCGGTCTTGATCAGGCCGTTGCACGGCATGTCGCCCTTGTACTTCAGCGTCCGATGGCAGTGCGGGTCCGGTTCCTCGTCCAGATGCGCCATGATGTCCGCGGTGTCGTACTTCGCGTGGCAGCTCATGCAGTGCGACGTGCCGATGGTGCCGTGCAGGTTGACGATGACGTCGGCGCTGTTGCCGGCCTTCTCGTGCAGCGCGTCGAAGTTCTGCGTGGCCAGCAGCGTGAGCATGCCGGCGCGCTCCAGATCGACCAGCGCCTTGTGCGCCACGCCGGGCTGCGCGTTCCACACGGGCGATTCCTTCTGCCAGCGCCATGAGTATTCGCGCGCCTCCTTGTCGTGCAGGAAGGCGTCGATGTCGTAGACGCTCATCTGATCGGGGTGCTTGGTCCAGACGCCGTCGGGGCCGCGGAAGTCGGGGATGCCAGCGGAGGTGGAGATGCCGGCGCCGGTCAGTACTGCGATGTGTTTGCTCATACCGCCGTCTTACCACGTTCGTGTTGGCGCATGGTGAGCGCGGGGCGCCATCGCCAAGATGTCACCGACTGTTCAGCTGCGCCGTAACACGGCGGCGACACTCCGGTGGGACAATGAAATCACGGACGATTTCGCGTGGATGATGCCGGGATCGGGGCCGACGGGCGTGATTCGCGCGTTTGCGACACGCCGAGGGAACCGTTTGTTTTCAACGGTTTCCGCTTCCTACGTGCCTGCCGGTTTGCGTGTGTGTTGGTTGTCGTGTATGTTTATCTCTTGCTGCCGCTCAGCGAGTGGTTCCCGGGTTCCGGGGGTCGAGGTTGGGCTGGTGTGGTGGTTTGAGAACTCAAGAGCGTGTTTGTACTACTTCTTTATGCAAGTTGTCATTTTCATATGATTGCCAGTTCATTTCCCGCCTCGGGTCGTTTCGGCCTGGGGTGCCCGGGAGGGCCTAACGGGGAGTGAGGTTTTTGTGTGGACGTCCTTCCTTATAGGACGTCTCGTCAATTAGTTTGAAGAGTCATCTATTCGGATGTCTTTGCAAGTTTTTTTGTGGA
>NZ_JAAIIH010000020.1 GCF_012932365.1 Bifidobacterium moraviense | reverse complement strand
CCAGGCCGAGCAGGACCCGGCCGTCGAACGCGCTAGACTCGTTGACAAGCCGCGCGGTTTCCTTCACTTTTTCAATCACACACCGAATGAAACCGCACGGCCCTTACACACCAAAATCGGAAGAGCCTGTCACGCGTCCGAAATCGTACCGTCCGATGCAAAAACGGACGCCTGCACCGCGCAAGCGTCCGAAATCGTACCGCCCGATACAACAACGGACTCCTGAACATACTGAGCGTCCGAAATCGTACTCCCCTATACAAAAACGGACGCCTGCACATACTGAGCGTCCGAAATCGTACCGACCGATACAAAAACGGACGCCGGCAGGTGCGCGGGCGTCCGTTTTCATATCGCGAAGTCATCTGTGTCTCGCGGCAGACCGTCTGTGTCTCGCGGCAGACCGCCCCGGGACCTTACGCGGCCTTGCGGTCGTGGCGCTGGAAAGCGATGCGCAGCGTGTCCGTGGGACGGTCGATGAGCTGGATGGTGCCGCAGCGCGTGAAGCCGTTCGACTTGAGCACGTGCTGCATGGCCTTGTTGTTGGGGTGCGTGTCCACGCGCACGTTGGAGTAGCGGGACATCACCCAGCCGAACACCGCGTGCGCGGCGCCCCGGACGAGTCCCGCGGAGGCGACGCGATGCAGCGTGACGTATTCGTCGTCGTCCAGCCATGCGCCGTCGATGGTCGCGTAGGTGGGATCCTTCCCCGGACACAGCGCGAAGACGGCGAGGATGCGCTCGGAGCCGTCGCCCTCCCCCGCCGGCACGGTGCGGTAGCCGTCGGGGTTCGCCGGCGAGGAGACGCGCGGACGGCGGGAACCGGAGTCGGTGCCGCCCAGATGGTCCACCATCAGCATGGTGCGGCCGTGCTTGATGTCGTCGCGAACCACGGATTCGCGCGGGAACGTGCTGCCCCACTGCGTCGGGTTGCCGTTGGCGGCCATGAGCTTGCGGGCGCGCGCGTAGATCGCCAGGATCGCCGGCAGATCGGCCTTGACGGCCTTGCGGAACTCGCGCGCGGACGCGCTGGAGACACCGGCCTCGCTGGATGCGCTGGACTTGGACTGCATGCCGAAACCCTCCGACGACGGAACCTCACGTAAATCGACTCACGTCAACCTAGCACATGCCCCGCCGAACCGCACGCGGTCACCAAGTGGCGATCTCGTCCACCTTGGTCACGTGGCCGCCGAACTGGGCCCTGAGCGCAGTCACCACGCGCAGGATGTCGTCGGCGCCGCCGCGCGAGGTCTGACGCTGCCACAGCGCCGCGGCGGTGGCCGGCGTGGGCACGCCGAGCTCCATGGCGGCCTCGACCATCCAGCGGGCCTCGCCGGACTCGTTGGCCACGGCCGGTACGCCCTGCAGTTCGGGATCGTCCTTGGTGGCGTTCTCGAACAGGTCGAGCAACCAGCTGACCACCACGGAGCCGGCGCGCCAGGAGTCCATGGTCTTGGCCGGGTCGGTGATGTACTCGCTGCGCATCATGGTGGCGAAGCCCTCGCCGAACGCCTGCATCATGCCGTATTCGATGCCGTTGTGCACCATCTTGGCGAAGTGGCCGCCGCCGACCGGGCCGGCGTGCACCAGACCGTACTCGCCTTCGGGCTTGAGGGTTTCGAAGATCGGCAGCGCCTTGGCGTAGGTCGCGTCATCGCCGCCGACCATGAGCGCATAGCCGCGCTCGGCGCCCCACACGCCGCCGGAGACGCCGCAGTCGAGGAAGCCGATGCCGTGTTCGGCGAGCGCCGCCGCATGCTCGCGATCCTCGGTGTACTTGGAGTTGCCGCCGTCGATGACCACGTCGCCGGGTTCGAGCAGCTCGCCGAGGCGCTCGACGGTCGAATCGGTGGGCTTGCCGGACGGCACCATGATCCACACCGTGCGCGGCGCAGTCAGCGCGGCCACCAGCGCTTCGAGGGAGTCGACGTCGCGTCCGGAGTCCGGGTTCACGTCGAAGCCGACGATGGCGTGGCCGCCGGCGCGCAGTCGGCGCACCATGTTGCCGCCCATGCGGCCCAGTCCGATCATGCCCATCGTCATGCGGCGGGATGCCGGAGCCGCAGTCAAAGCCGCGGCCGCAGCCCCGTCGCGCGCGCCCAGCCCCAGCGCGCCGATCACCGCATCGGCCTCCTGATCGGGCGTGGTGCCGTGGCCGATCTCCACGTCCACGTGCGTCTCGTCCGCGCCCGGCTCCTCGAGGATGTCGAACTGCGACTGGAGCATGTTCGGCTTCATGAAGTGGCCCTTGCGGTGGGACAGCCGTTCCATCACCTCGTCGAACGAGCCCTTCATGTACACGAACACGACGCCGTCGCGGCGCAGGCGGTCGCGGTAGGCCTTCTTGAGCGCGGAGCAGGTGATCACGGCGGGCTCGCCGGCCGCGATGCGCTCGTCGATCCATGCGGCGAGAGCATCCAGCCACGGCCAGCGGTCCTCGTCCGTCAGGGGGACGCCGGCGGCCATCTTGGCGATGTTGGCCTTCGGATGGAAGTCGTCGGCTTCGGCGGACCTGAAGCCGAGCCTGGCGGCGAGGCGCTCGGCGACGGTGGTCTTGCCGCAGCCGCACACGCCCATCATCACGATGACGGGGGTCCTGCCGGCGAAGTGGTCGGCAGGGACGGTGTTGGCGGAGACGATGTCTGCGGCGATGCGGGTGGATTCGGTGGTCATGGTTTCCTTCTTTCGGTTACAGGTTGCTATTCGGTTGGGACGGGGTCGTTGGTTCGGAGCCGGGAGGGAGACGACGCTAGACGAGCGGCACGAAGACGCCGCAGATCATCACGAGCGCGAGCACCACCACGGACAGCAGGCATTCGAGCACGGACCAGGTCTTGAACGTCTGGCCGACGTCGAGGCCAAAGTATTCCTTGATGAGCCAGAAGCCGGCGTCGTTGACGTGGGAGAGGAACACCGAGCCGGCGCCGATCGCGATGACGAGCAGCGCAATGGACGGAGTGGTGACGCCCATCTGCTCGACGACGGGGCCGAGGATGCCGGCCGTGGTGATGATCGCCACGGTGGCGGAGCCGGTGGCCACGCGCACGAACGCGGCGATGAGCCAGGCGAGCAGGAAGATGGAGACGGAGGAGCTTTCCACGAAGCGGCCGATGACGTCGCCGATGCCGGTGTCCACGAGCACGCCCTTGTAGCCGCCGCCCGCGCCGACGATGAGCAGGATGCCGGCGATCGGCGGCAGCGCGGCCTTGAGGGATCCGTTCACGTCCTTCCAGGACATGCGGGTGGCCTTGCCGAGCGCGACCATGGAGAACAGCACGGCGACAACGAGTGCAATGGCGGGCTTGCCGAGGAAGGCGAGCACCTGCGCGTACAGGGCGGAGGAGCCGGCCTGGTCCGGGGCGACGATCTCGAAGATCGCGTTGCCGAGCATGAGGATGGCGGGCACGAGGATGCACAGGACGGACAGCCAAAAGGGCGGCAGCGTGCGGTCCGCGGGCTTGTCGGCGCCGGCGGTGGCGGCGGCCGCGGCGGCGGATTCGTCGCCGATGGACGCCGGCGCGGGCACCGGCACCCATGCGGCGGCGACGCGCGAGAACAGCGGACCCACGAGCGCGGCGGTGACCGCGGCGATCGGCAGGCCGAACATCATGGTCACGCCCACGGAGCCGTTGGGGAAGTTGCTCAGCGCGGCGAGCGGACCGGGCTGCGGCGGCATGCAGGCGTGCATCACCGACAGGCCGGCGAGCGTGGGGATGGCGACGCGCATGAGCGGCAGTCCGGAGCGGCGGGCGATGAGGATGATGACCGGCACAAGCACCACCAAGCCCACTTCGAAGAACATGGGCAGGCCGATGAGCGCGCCGATCAGGGCCATGGTCCACGGGATCATCTTCGTGGAGGTCCGGGCGAGCAGCGTGCCGACGATGCTGTCGGCGGCGCCGGTGTCCATGAGCACGCGGCCGAGCATGGCGCCGAGGCCGACGAGGATGCCGACCGAGGCCATGGTGGAGCCGAAGGTGGCGGAGAAGCTCTCCACGGTGGCGACCGGGCCGTAACCGGAGCCGATGCCGACGACGAGCGCGGAGATGAGCAGGGAAACGAACGGGTGCAGCTTGGCGACGGTGACCAGCAGGATCAGCGCGACGATGCTGGCCACGACGCTGATGCCCAGCTGCGTGCCGTTGAGTTGGACGGCGGCGTCGGTCGCCGCGAGAATCACATCATTCATAATCCATCTCTTCATTGAGTCGTTTATTATGCATGCCGTTACTGCTTTGTGGCGTGCATTTGTATGATGTATTCGAATATACGACCAGATTACGGATTACGCAATATGAATGACGCCCGGCGTGTCGAATATGTATGCCATAACGCACGACGTTGTGCGATAATGACCGGTATGACTGATATTCCAGCGATCGAAGCCGACCGCACGCTGCATGACCGACTGCTCGACGAATGGGGCATGGCCGTGATCGACGGCCGCATCCGTCCCGGCGACCGACTCCCCGAGCCGGAGCTGGGCGGCGAGACGCCGTCGCGCACGGTGACGCGCGAGGTGACGCGCGTGCTCGAATCGATGGGACTGGTGAACGTGCGACGCAAGGCCGGAGCCGTCGTGAACCCGATCGACCGGTGGAACTTCTTCGATCCGCAGGTGATCCGATGGCGGCTCGGCGGGACGCACCGTCTGGACGCGCTGCGCGAGCTCTCCCAGCTGCGCGCCGGCGTGGAGCCGCTGGCCGCGCGCCTGGCCGCCGCCGCGGCAACCGCCGACCAGTGGGGCACGCTCACCCGCGCCGCCGTGGACATGGTCTCCTACTCCGACCGGGCCAACGAGCAGGACTATCTGGACGCGGACATCCTCTTCCACCGCACGCTGCTCGAATCGTCCGGCAACCTCATGTTCGCCGAGCTCGGCGACGTGGTGGCCTCCACGCTGGAGGGCCGCACCCGGCACGAGCTCATGCCTGCCGTGGCCAATCAGGAGGCGCTGGACCTCCACGTCGAGGCCGCTTCCCTGATCCGCAAGGGCGACGGAGCGGGCGCGGAGGCCGCCATGCGGCGCATCGTGGACGAATCCGCGGACGCAATCGACCGCATCGCCGCCGCCTGACGGCCGTGCCATCCCGGCCCCCGTGCCGTTCCAACGGCCGCGCAGCGCCCGAAGGCGGACCGCATCGCCGCGCACGAAACACGAAGCCGCGCCCCGAACACGGCGACGGGACGCGGCTTTCCGGAATGCGGCGCGATCGGCGGAGACGCCGGTCAGACGACCTTGCGCTCGAACGGATCGGAGCTGATGCCCTTGGCGAGGATGTCCTTGCACCACTCCTTCGCGGTGAACAGGCTGTGGTCGCGGTAGTTGCCGCAGCTCTCGATCGTGGTGGCGGGCACGTCGTCCCACGTGGCCTCGTAGGCGATGAACTCCAGCGACTCCTTGAGCGCCTTCGCCACGTCCTCGGTGGAGTGCTCGCCCCACGTGAGCAGGTGGAAGCCGGTGCGGCAGCCGAACGGCGAGCAGTCGATGTAGCCGGGGATGCGCTCGCGCAGCAGCACGGCGATGGTGTGCTCGATGGTGTGCAGGCCGCCGGTGGGGATGGCGTTCTCGTTCGGCTGCACCAGCCGCAGGTCGTAGTTGGAGATCACGTCGCCGTGCGGGCCCTTCTCCGTGTCGATGTAGCGCACGTACGGCGCCTTCACCTTGGTGTGGTCGAGCTGGAAGCTCTCCGGCACCGGCCTGCCGGACTCGTCGGCCTTGTGTTCCGCCATGATTCCTCCGTTCCATGGAAAATCGGTCAACCGAGCCCCATGCTACTCCGGCGAGTGGCGGCCGGACCGTCCGCCGGCACCGGACGGTATAGGAATAACGGATAACGGGCGTTCGCGAGACGCCCGGAAAGTTCCCGCCCGCCTGCGAATCGTCCCGGCCGCCGGGCGGCGGGCGCCCGGGAAGCCCGTACGCCGGGATCCGCGTCGGTATCTGCAGAGTCAGGGGTAGATTTCGGCTTGTGCAGGCAGGTATCTGCAGAGTCAGGGTGCCTCGGGCCGGTCGCCGGCCGGTCGTCGCAACCGAAATCGGCTTGATTCCGCCACCGCATCATCGGCGATCACGCGGATCGCGGGCATTCACGCACCCTGACTCTGCAGATATCTGCCGACGGCGAGGCAAATCTACCCCTGACTCTGCAGATACCCAGCCCGGACCGCCCATCGGCCTGTGCGCATGCCGGCTCCGCGCATGCCGAGCCCGCGCAAGCCCATGCATCCGCGCGTACCGCCCGCGCATTTCGCATGCCGCCCGTCCATCCGCGCGTGGCAAGCCCACGCATCCGCGCATTCTCGCATATCCGCGCATGCGCACGCGAGACCGCACGCATCCGCCCCGCCCCGCGCGCGGTCATGCCATCCCGCGCACGGCGTCCCTCGAACGCGCCCCGCCTACTCCTCCGCCGCGATGAGCTCCATGAAGCGCGCGCCGTATGCGTCGAGCTTGCTCTGCCCCACGCCGTTGACCTCGAGGAACGCGACCGGCGTGGTGGGCCTGCGACGCACCATGTCGCGCAGCGTGCGGTCGTTGAAGATGATGTACGGCGGCTTGCGGGTCTCGCGCGCGATCTCGAGACGCAGCGCGCGCAGGGCGTCGAACAGGCGCTCGTCCGCCTCGGTGGGCTCTCCCTCGCCGGACGAGAGCGCCGGGCCGACGCCGGGCGTCCCCGCGGCGCCCGCGCCGAAGCCAGAACCGGAGCCCGTCGCACCGGCCCCGCTCCCCCGCCTGCGTTCGATGCGCTTGATCTCGTAGTGAAAGTCGGGCGCCACGGTCTCGGCGGCGCGCGGCCCGAAGCCCACGATCGGCATGCGCCCCTCGGTGATCGTCAGGAAGCCGTCGGTGACCATCTGGCTGAGCACGTCGCGCACGCGCGCCTCGGGCGTCTCGCGCAGCCGTCCGTAGCTCGGGCAGCGGTCGAGTCCGCGGGAGAGCACGTCCTGCGCCCTGGAGCCGCGCAGCACGGCGACGATCTTGCCCGAGCCGAGCCCGGAACGCACCGGCATGGGCGTGGGACGGCCCGCGTCGTCGTAGTCGAGCATCACGTCGTGCACGCAGCGGCTGACGGCGCGCGCCACGTCGCTCACGTCGATCGTCTCGAACGTGCTCAGGCAGTTGGTGCAGCCGCCCGCGCACTTCGTGCCGGCGGGGCGTTCGACGGTCTCGCCGAAGTAGCGGGTCACGTACGTGTGCAGGCAATCGGCGGTGCGGCAGTAGCCGATCATGCCGTCGAGCAGGCGGCGGCGCGACATGCGCACGGTCTCCCGCTCCTCCGGGGTGAGGCGCTCGTTCTCGTAGTCGTTGTCCAGCAAGCGACGGCGCGTGACGATGTCCGACTCGTTCCACAGCAGCGTGCAGCGGCTCGGCTCGCCGTCGCGTCCGGCACGTCCGGCCTCCTGATAGTAGGCCTCGATGGATTCGGGCATGTTGTGGTGGATGACGTAGCGCACGTTCGACTTGTCGATGCCCATGCCGAACGCGTTGGTGGCCACCACCACGGGCACCGCGTCGGTGACGAAGTCGCGCTGCGCCCGTCCGCGGTCCTCGGGCGCCATGCCGCCGTGGTAGGCGACGGCGATCGGGGCGGCGTCCGCGGGCTGTGAGGCTCCCGTCGGCATGCCCGCCGGCGTGCCCGCCGCGCCCATCGTGCCCGACGACGCCGCGCGCAACACCGGCACCGTGCGGTTGAGCGATTCCGCGAGCGCCTCGGTCTCCTTGCGCGTGGCGCAGTACACGATGCCGGACTCGTCCGGGTGCTCGGCCACGTAGCGCGCCACCCAGCCGGCCTTGTACTTCGTCTCGAGCTTGATGACGTCGAAGAACAGGTTCTCGCGGTCGAATCCGGTGACGGTGACGGCCGGATCCCTGAGCCCCAGCAGGTGCACGATGTCGGCGCGCACGCGCTCGGTGGCAGTGGCGGTGAACGCGCCCACGGCGGGCCGGTGCGGCAGCGACGCGATGAACTCGCCGATGCCGAGGTAGCTGGATCGGAAGTCCTGACCCCACTGCGAGACGCAGTGCGCCTCGTCCACGGCCACGAGGGTGACGGGCGTGCGCGCGGCGAACGCGCGGAAGCGGTCGGTCTCCAGACGCTCGGGAGCCACGTAGAGCAGCCTGACTCGGCCGGCGGCGGCTTCGGCGAACGCCATGTCCTGCTCGTCGAGGCTCTGCGTGGTGTTGATGTACGCGGCGGGGATGCCGGCGTCGTTGAGGCCGTCCACCTGGTCGCGCATCAGGGAGATGAGCGGGGAGACGACGATCGTGAGCCCCGGCAGCAGCATGGCGGGGATCTGGTAGCAGACCGACTTGCCGGCGCCGGTGGGCATGACGGCGAGCACGTCGCGTCCGGCGAGGAGCGCGTCCACCACGCCCTGCTGACCGGGCCTGAACGAGTCGTAGCCGAAGTACCGTTTGAGTGCGCCGAGCGCCGCCGCATTGTCCGTCATGGCCCCCACTGTAGCGTGCGGGCTGGTTCGCGCATGGGCGGGCGTGGGAGCGGACGGAGGTGAACGTGCGGACGGCGGGCCGCCGGCATGTCCATCGTCGCAACGTTGCGACGAACAGCCATCGTGGGAACTGCCGGAAACGCCCGACCGCCTTCACAATGGCCCGACGTCGCAACGTTGCGGTGGACGACCACCGCGGAGGCCATCCACTCCCGCCACGATGGTCATCCATCACAACGTTGCGACGCCGGGCATCGTCCCTCGGCCGAACCTGCCGATCGGACCGCCCAGACGCCCGAACCGTCAGACTCGGTCAGATCGCCTTGAGCGCCTGATCGAGATCGGCGATCAGGTCGTCGGCGTCCTCGATGCCCACGGAGATGCGCACCAGGTTGTCCGGCACCTGCAGCGTGGTGCCGGCCACGGAGGCGTGCGTCATGGCGGCGGGCACCTCGATGAGCGATTCGACGCCGCCGAGCGACTCGGCCAGCGTGAAGATGCGCGTGTGGTCCACGAACCGCTTGGCCGCCTCGGCGCCGCCGGCAAGCTGCACGGAGACGACGCCGCCGAAGCCGCCGTGCATCTGGCGCGCGGCGATCGCGTGGCCCGGGTGGGATTCGAGGCCCGGGTACCACACGCGCTCCACCACGCTCGACGGCTGGGATTCGAGCCACTGCGCGATCCTGAGCGCGTTGGCGCTGTGGCGCTTCACGCGCAGGTCGAGGGTCTTGAGGCCGCGGATCTCCAGCCAGGAGTCGAACGGGGAGGGCACGGCGCCGGCGGCGTTCTGCAGGAACGCGGCCTGCTCGTGCAGCTCGGCGTCGTTGGTCACGATCGCGCCGCCGACGATGTCGGAGTGGCCGCCGATGTACTTGGTGGTGGAATAGACCACCACGTCGGCGCCGTCCGCGAGCGGGTGCTGCAGCGCGGGCGAGGCGAACGTGTTGTCCACGGCCACCCTGGTGCCGTGCGCGTGCGCCACGGCCGCGGTGGCGGCGATGTCGGTGATGTTGAGCAGCGGGTTGGACGGCGTCTCCACCCACACGTAGGCGTAGTGCTTGGCGGCGAGCGCGGCGGACACGGCGGCGGTGTCGGTGATGTCCACCACGTCGAGGCCGACGCCCCACGGCACGAACACCTTGGACAGCAGGCGGTAGGTGCCGCCGTACACGTCGTCGCCGAGCAGCACGTTGTCGCCGGGCTTGAGGCTGGAGCGCAGCAGCACGTCGATCGCGGCGAGGCCGGAGGCGAACGAGAGCGCGTACTTGGCGCCTTCCACGGCGGCGAGCTGCTGGTCGAAGCTGGTGCGCGTGGGGTTGATGGAACGCGAGTAGTCGTGGCCGCCGCGGAGGCCCAGCACACCGTCCTGCTTGAACGTGGAGGTCATGTAGATGGGCGTGACGACGGCGCCGGTGGTGGGGTCGGGCTCCTGCCCGGCATGGATGGCGCGGGTGGCGACGGCGTCGGCGGCGTAGCTGGCGGAGAGTTCGGTTGCGGCGGTCATGATGGTGTTCCTTTACTGTGGATGGCGCCGTGGGGACGGCGATGAAACGGATGATGGGAGCTGGGGGACGGATGGATCGGGGAAACGGTGATCGGGAATCGGCGGAGACGCCGGGAGACTCAGAGGTACTGCGCGACGAGCGACGGCTTCGTGGTGCGTTCGACGACGTCGCCGTAGCCGTGGGCGCGCATCCAGTCGTCGTCGAAGATCTTCTCCAGGTAGCTGCGGCCGGAGTCGGGCAGCAGCACCACGACGAGCTGGCTCTCGTCCAGATCGTTGGCGAGCGCGTACTTCACGGCGCTGGCTACGGCCATGCCGGACGAGCCGCCCACGAGCAGCCCCTCCTCGCCGGCGAGGCGGCGGGTCATCTCGAAGGCCTCGGCGTCGTTGACCTTGACGATGTCGTCGGTGATGTTCCGGTCGAACGCCTTGGGGTAGAAGTCCTCGCCCACGCCCTCGATGTTGTACTGGTGCACTTCGGCGGGGTCGGACGCGGAGTAGATGGAGCCCTCCGGGTCGGAGCCGATCACCTTGACCGCGCCGTCGGACGCCTCCTTGAGGTACTTGCCGGTGCCGGAGATGGTGCCGCCGGTGCCGATGCCGGCCACGAAGTGCGTGACCTTGTGGTCGGTGGCCTCCCAGATCTCCGGGCCGGTGGTGTAGTAGTGGCTCAGCGGGCCGTTGGGGTTGTCGTATTGGTTGGGGCGCCAGCCGCCGGGGATCGTCTTGGCGAGGCGCTCGGCCACCTGGTAGTAGGAGCGCGGGTCGTCCGGGCCGGCGTCGGTGGGCGTGACGACCACTTCGGCGCCGTACGCGCGCAGCACGGCACGCTTGGATTCGGACACCTTGTCCGGCAGGGTGAAGATGGTGCGGTAGCCGCGCTGCTGGGCCACGAGCGCCAGTCCCACGCCGGTGTTGCCTGAGGTGGGCTCCACGATCACGCCGCCGGGCCTGAGCTCCCCGGAGCGCTCGGCCGCGTCGATGATGCGCTCGGCGATGCGGTCCTTGGACGAGCTGCCGGGGTTGAAGTACTCCACCTTGGCGACGATGGACGCCCTGACGCCGAGGCTCTGCGGAACGTGGTTGAGCCTGACGAGCGGGGTGTTGCCGATAAGTTCGGAAAGGGTGTTGTGGATGGTCATGTCTGTCTCGTTTCCTTTGCGTCTGGATGTGTTCGATGGGTGATCGATGCGGTGTGCGGCTGGACGCGGAATGAAACGGGACCCTCCCGCCGCGAACGGATGCGGCCGGGCACGAATGCGATGCGTGCGTTCTCGATACGGATATGCCAAGACGATGCAGACGATACGACACTGCCTGCGATGCATACGGAAAGACTGCGAGAATTCGCGAATGAGTCCTATCTCAAGTTATGCGTTGTCAACCGCGCGCCCCATCGGGCGTCGGTCAGCGACAACAGCGACAACATGAGAAATACGTCATGGCCCCCACCATAGCATCCGTTCCCGCGCGAACGTGCCGCGTTCCACGATTCGGGACATTGTCGTGCGGGCGATCGCGCCGGCAGATCAACAAAACGCAAGTCAGACACCGATTTGAGTTCAATAAAATTAAATATGTGATACAATTTATTCAACTTTGTGATGCCGGTCACAACTCCGCATCTGACGCGGCACCGCAGCCGCGGCGCACCGCAACACCCCGCGCCGCGCCGCATCATGCCGAAGGAGGTATCCAATGTCCCTGTCCGCAACGCCCGCCTGGCTGGCGAACCTCGACGACGAGGACCTCGCCTTCATCCGCCGGTTCGTGCTCGCCTCCGGATCCATGAAGGAGGTCGCCGGCGAATACGGCGTCTCCTATCCCACCGTCCGGCTCCGGCTCGACCGGCTCATCCAGAAGATCCGGCTCGGCGAACAGGCCGAGTCCGACCCCTACGTCACGCTCGTCAGGCGGCTCGCCGTGGACGGCAGGGTCGACGTCGACACCGCGCGTGTCCTCATCGCCGCCTACCGGGACGCCGCCAAGGAACGTTAAGGAGCAATCATGACCATCGCAGGATCCCTCGTCTTCCTATTCGTCCTCGCCGCGGTCTTCGCCGGTCTGGTCCTGCTGCAGATCCGCCTGTCGGGGACCGGTAGCCGCTGGCCCGGCCTCGTGCTGCCCGCGATCTCGCTGACCGTCGCCGTCTGCGCCACGGTCGCCAACGTCCTGCTCAACGCCGCGGCCGTCTGTACCGTCACCGACGCGGGCGGCAACTGCGCGCAGACGTCCGGCAGTCTGACGGCCACCATCCTCGCCGCGGTCCTCGTGTTCCTGGTCTGGAACATCCCGACCATCACCTTCGGCGGCATCTACCTGTACCGGCGCGACCGGATGCGGCTGCGCGCCGAGCTCGACCGCATGAGCGCGCAGGACCTGTGATACGCCGAGGACCCGCATCGCGCGGCCGGCGTTACGCTGGGCTCATGAGCAACGAGAACGCGAACATCGTCTACACCGAGGAACGCCGCTTCACCGTCGAGCAGACGCAGCGGCTGTTCCTGTCCGTCGGCTGGGTGTCCGGCCGCTACCCCGAGCAGCTGCACCATGCGCTGATGGGTTCCTCGACGGTCATTTCGGCGTGGGACGGCGACCGGCTGGTCGGTTTGGTACGTGCGCTGGACGACGGATCGATGCTCGCCTACGTGCACTACGTGCTGGTGGATCCGCAATACCAGGGCCGCGGCATCGCCGGGCACATGATCGAGATGGTCAAGGAGAAGTACCGCGACTTCTTCTACGTCGAGGTCATGCCGGAGGAGAGCAAGAACGCCGCGTTCTACGAGCGGCACGGGTTCAAGGTCATGGATGACGGCGTGGCCATGCAGATCGTCAACCCGAACTGGTGACTTGGACGGTCCCCTGACGCCCGGCCGGGTCACAAGATGAACGGCACCTCATCTTGTGACCCGAAAAGCTCGCAACATCGCACATCGGTTTCACCGGGAAACGGCGGAATGCCAAGCATCCGCCTGTGCAAACGCACATGCGCCCGACTCACAAGATGAAGGCCCCGAAATCTTGTGCGACGGCCATCGCCTCACAGCGAGGCGGCGGCCACCAGATCCCGGGTATAGCCCGCCTTCGGAGAGCCCAGAACCCCGTCGGTCGGGCCGGATTCCACCACATGCCCGTCGTGGAGCACCAGAATGCGGTCGGCAAGGTGCTGGACCACGCCCAGATCGTGCGAGACGACGATCAGGCCCATGTCCGGACGGGCGGTGCGGATGGCGTTCAGCGCGTCGAGGATCTGCACGCGGGCGGTCACGTCGATGGCGCTCATCGGCTCGTCGGCGAGGATGACGCGCGGCTCGGCCACGATGGCGCGCGCGATGGCCACGCGCTGTGCCTGCCCGCCGGACAGCTGCGCCGGGCGGCGTTCCAGCATCTCGGACGGGTCAAGCCCGGCCGTGGCCAGCGCTTTGCACACGGCGGATGCGGTCTGCTCGCGGTCCGGTCCGCGGCCGGTCAGGACCAGCGGCTCGGCCACGGACCGGGCGACCGTCCAGCGCGGGTCGAGCGAGGCGAACGGGTTCTGGAACACCAGCCCGGATTCGCGGCGCAGCGCGCGGAATCCCTCCGAGGAGCCGGGGATGCGGCCGCCGCGCCCGGGAACGACCGGCCGGCCGGCATACGTCACCTCGCCCGAATCGCGCGTCTCGAGCCCCAGCATGATGCGCGTCAGTGTGGATTTGCCGGATCCGGAGCCGCCGATCACCGCGAGGCACTCCCCCGCGCCCACCGCGGCGGACACGTCGAACAGCACCCGGCGGCCGCCGAAGGATTTCTCGATATGGGTTGCGGACAGCAGCGCGCTCGGCCTGCTCGTGCTCATCGTGCCTCCATCGCTCATCGTGTCTCCAGGGTCGGATCCAAGGTCAGCCGTCGGGCGGATTCCACCAGTTCGCGCGCCTCCGGCGTGGACGGCGCGGCGAGCAGGTCGGCGGTGGCGCCCCGGTCGGCCACGCGCCCGTCGTCGATCACCGCGCAGCGCGTGGTGGCGCGCGCGAGCACGGAGAAGTCGTGCGTGATGAACAGCATCGAGGCGCCGGCGTCGTCCACGAGCGAGACCAGCAGGTCCGTGATCTGGCGCTGGATGATCGAGTCCAGCGCGGTGGTGGGCTCGTCCGCGATGATGAACCGCGGCGAGGTGACGAGCGCCGCGGCGATGCCGACGCGCTGCTGCTGGCCGCCGGACAGCTCATGCGGATACCGGCCGGCCACGGACTCGTCCAGCCCCACCTTGGCGAGCATGGCCATGACGCGCTCCTCGCGTTCGGCGCGGGTCAGGTCGTAGTGGAGCCTCAGCGGCAGGGCGATCTGCCTCGCCACGGTGGACACCGGGTTGAGCGAGGCGCCGGGGTTCTGGAACACGACGCCCACGTACCGGCCGCGCAGGTCGGCGAGATCGCGTTCCGCGGCGCCGACGACCTCCGTGCCGCCCAGCAGCACGGACCCGGAGACCTCCGCGCCGCGCGGCAGCAGGCCGAGCATCGCGCGGGCGATCATCGACTTGCCGGAACCGGACGAGCCGATGAGCCCCACGCGTTCCCCGTCGCCGACCGTCAGATCCACGTCGCGCACGATCGGCCTCCCGTCGATCGCCACGTTCAGCCCACGCACCTCAACGCTCATCGAGCCACCTCCTCGCCGACACGGACCAGCGCATCGCCCAGCAGATTCAACGCCACCACCGCGAGCGTCACCACGAGGCCCGGCCACAGCACGGTGAGCGGGAACACGTTGATGAACTTCACGGACGTGGCGAGCGAATGCCCCCAGCTGGGCACGCCGGCTCCCACACCCACGCCGAGGTACGTGAGCCCCGCTTCGGCCAGCACGGACGTGCCGGCCGAAATGGACAGCTGCACGGCCAGCACCGGCGCGATGTTCGGCACCACGTGCCGCGTGAACGCGTACCAGCCGGAGGCGCCGCCGGCGAACGCGGAGCCGACGTAGTCGCTGCGCGCGGCGAGCATGGCTGCGGGACGCGCGACGCGGGCAAGGTTCAGCCCGTACGCGATGGAGCACGCGCCCACGATCACGCCCACGGACGCGCCGAACGGCACGGTGAGCAGCAGCGCGATGAGCACCGTGGGAATGGAGATCAGCGCGTCCACCACGGCCACGGTGACGGAGCCGAGCCCGGCGCGGCGCGAGACCATGAGCCCCACGAGCAGCAGGCCCAGCGCGCCGGAGCAGACCACGGTGAGGGCGGCGATGACGAGATTGGTGCGCGAACCGGCCATGAGCCAGCTGAGCACGTCGGCGCCGGTGCCGTCGGTGCCGAGCGGATGCGCGGCGGACGGCGCGGCCCACACGTGGTAGCCGTCGGTGGCGAGCAGCGGCTGCGGGGTCCAGAACAGGGAGACGACCGCGACCGCCATCCACAGGCCCAGCACCGTGAGCGCGTAGCGGCCGGAGCCGCGGCGCCAGATCGCGCGAAACACGCGCGTGCAGGATTCCGACAGGTTCCTCATCGTCATCGTTCGCCTCCGTTCGACCGCGCGGCCGATTCTCCCGAGCCCGCGCCGATTCTGAGCCGCGGGTCCAGCGCGCGGTGGATCAGGTCGATCACGAGCCCGAGCGTCAGGAAGAACGCGGCCAGCAGGAACAGCTCGCTCTGCACGGCGATCAGATCGCGGTTGCCCACGTCGCCGATGAGCAGCGCGCCGAGCCCCGGCAGCGCGAACAGGCTCTCGACCACCATCACGCCGGTGATCATCTGTGCGAAGGTGAGTCCCACCACGGAAACCAACTGCGGCGTGGCCAGTCGCAGGCCGACGCGCAGCACCGCCTGGGTGCGGGTCATGCCGCAGGCCATCGCCATGTCGATCGCGCCGCCGTCCACCAGGTCGCCGACCGCCGCGCGCGTGTAGCGCATGATGCCCGCGCCGGCCACGATGCCGGTGGCCACGGACGGCAGCACCAGCGAGGCGAGCGCGCGTCCGAAGTCACGCCAGCCTTCGGACGGGAACCCCTGCGAGGGGAAGATGCCGATGAGGCCGGTGCCGCGCGAAAACAGCAGGATGAGCAGCAAGCCGCTCCACAGGGCCGGCACGGCGCCGCCCACGATGGCGACCACGTGCAGGAATCCGCGCATGCGGCGTCCGCGCGCCAGCACGGACGCGCAGCCGAGCGGCAGGCCGATCGCCAGCGCCACCGCAAGGCTCATGAGGATCAGAGGGAAGGTGAGCGAGGCGCGCTGGCCCACCTGCGCGACCACCGCGCGCCCGGTGAGCGCCGACGTGCCGAGGTCGCCGCGCAGCAGGCCGCCCGCCCAGTCGAGGTACTGGACGACGAGCGGCCGGTCGAGCCCGAACTGGGCGCGCAGGGCGGCGATGCGGTCGGGCGTGGCGGCGGTGCCGGCCATGACGGCGGCCACGTCGCCCGGCAGGATGCGCAGGGCGACGAACACCAGCACGGACACGCCGAACAGCGCGGCCGCGAACAGCAGCAGTCGATGTGCGATGAAACGCATGGTTCCCATTCTCCTATGGGGGTGTTGTCTTGTCATCCCGAGATGCCCTTCCGGCGCCCGCTCCGCTCGTCCTCCCGAGCGGAGCGCGTTCCTTTCCCCGTCATCCTGAGCGAAGCATGTTCCCTTTCCGGTCATCCTGAGCGGAGCGCGCTCCTTTTCCCGTCATCCTGAGCGAAGCGCGAAGCGCGGAGTCGAAGGATCCCTGACCATCAACGCAGGTCACAGATCCTTCGACTACGGCCTGACGGCCTTCGCTCAGGATGACGGGGGGTGGGCCAAACCAGCCTTCGCCAATGACGGGGTAAGCCGAGTGGCCTTCGCCCAGAATGACGAGGCGTAAGCAAAACGCGCTCCCTTTCCGGTCATCCTGAGCGGAGCGCGAAGCGCGGAGTCGAAGGATCCCTGACCATCAACGCAGGTCACAGATCCTTCGACTACGGCCTGACGGCCTTCGCTCAGGATGACCGAAGGGGCTATGCCGGCAACCTCCGCTCAGGATGACGAGTGAAAACCAAGTAACCTTCGCCCAGGATGACGAATGCGCCGCGCTCGGGATGGCGGATGGCGATCGCTACTTGCGGTAGGTCACCGCGTAGAGCGGCAGCACGCTCTGGCTGAGCTTCTGCGGGAACCCGTCCACGCCCTTGGCGGCGGCCACGGTCACGCGGTAGGCGAACAGCCAGTCGGCGGGCGCGTCCTGGGACACGATGCGCGCGGCCTGCTTCAGGTAGTCGTCGGCCTCGGCGTCGGTGGTGGCGGCGAGCGCCTTGGCGTACAGGTCCTGCACCTGCTTGTTGTCGTAGTGGTAGTAGTAGGTGGGCGTGGCCCACTTGTAGAAGTCGTGGCTTTCGGCGTGGTCCACGAGCGACAGCTCGTAGTCGCCGTTGGTGTGCACGTCCTGCAGCCACGTGGAGAACTCCACGTAGTTGATCTTCAGATCGATGCCGATCTCGCTCAGCTGGCTCTTGAGCTGGTCGCCGAGCTCGGTGCCGTAGACGTTGGCGTACGTGAGCGTGAGCTGCAGCGGGTGGTCGGCGGTGTAGCCGGCCTCGGCCATGAGCGCCTTGGCCTTGTCCGCATCGTGCGGGTACAGGCCGGTGAGGTCCTCGTATCCGGGATCGACGGACGGGATCGGTCCGCCGAGAGGCGCGTCGACGTCGCCGCGGGAGGCGATGATCTGCTGGCGGTCGATGCCGTAGCGGATCGCCTGGCGCACGCGCTGGTCGGAGAGCTTGGGATTCGTCACGTTGAAGGCGAGCACGAACTTGTCGGAACCGTCGTTCGCGGAGACCGTGTAGTGGTCGGGATCGGACTGGAACGGCTTGGCGAGGGTGGCGGTGATCGGCGAGAGCACCTGCACGTCGCCGCTCTTCAGGGCGTTCACGGCCGCGTTGTCGTCGGGCAGGAAGCGCACCACCACGTTCTCGGTCTTTGCCTTGTGGTCGGCGCCCCAGTACCTGTCGTTGGCCTTGAGGACGAGCTTGTCGCTGGCGTCGAACGAGACGACCGTGTACGGGCCGGAGCCGAGCGCGGACGTCTTGGCGTCGTACTGCGCGTCCTTGTCGAACACCAGACCGGGGCGGCCCGACAGGTACCACAGCATGTTGGAGTCGGGGGCGGTCAGCGTGACCTTCACGGTGTTCGCGTCCACGGCCTCGGCCTTGTCGAGGTTCTTGACCTGATCGTAGTTGTAGTATTTCTGCGCCTTGAGCTCGTTGATGGACCAGGCCACGTCGTCGGCGTTCAGCTCGTCGCCGTTGGAGAAGTTCATCTTCTCGTTGAGGTGGAACGTGTAGGCGAGGCCGTCGTCGCTGATCTCCCAGCTCTTGGCGAGCCCGGGCTGGACCTTGTTGTCCGAGTCGCGCGAGACGAGGCCCTCGTACACGTTGCCGATGAGCAGCTGCTCGAGCGCGGAGCCGGACTGGTGGCGGATGTCGAGGTTCACGGGGGCGAGCTTGATGCCCACGGTGACGGTGTCCGCGGCGGCGCCCGAGACCGATGCCGTGCCGCCGTTCGCCGATTCGGCCTCGCGGCCGTTGAAGTAGATGGTGACGCCGAGGATGACCGCCACGGCGGCGATGACGGCGACGAGCGAGACGATCCAGCCCTTGCCCCGGGGGCCGCCCTTCCTGGGTCCCTTGGCGCGGGCGGCGAGGCTCGCGTCAGTGCTGGCGGCGTTCGCGGATGCGTTCTTCGCGGATGCGGATTTGGTGGATGCGGTTGCGCCGGCCTTGCCGTGCGCACCATTGACCTGAGACATGCGTCTCTCCTTGTTGAGTTATGCGGTTCTTCTCTGTTCGGGGCCCTGACGGCCCGGTTCGCGATTGGCCGCCGCTTGGGGTCGACCATCACCGCACCTCATCATAGCCGCGGTCCCGACCTTCGGCGGTTGCCGTGCCCCGGCCATCCCGAGCGGCAGGGCACGCCCTCCTCCGGTCATCCTGAGCAGCACGGCACGTCTCCCCTCCGGTCATCCTGAGCGGAGCGATACGCCCCTCCTTCGGTCATCCTGAGCAGTACCGGCATAGTCCTTTCCGGTCATCCCGAGCGGCACGGCATGGGCTCTTCTCCGGTCATCCCGAGCAGTACCTCCCCGGTCATCCTGAGCGGAGCCCGATAGGGCGGAGTCGAAGGATCCTTGACATTCACGTCGATGGTCAAGGATCCTTCGACTCCGCTGCGCTCCGCTCAGGATGACCGAAGAGAGACACCACGCTCAGGATGACCGGAAGGAGAACTAGGATAGCCCCATGATGTACGTGTACATGCTCACCAATCAGCACAACACCGTGCTGTACACGGGCGTCACCAACGACATCATCCGTCGCGTGTCCGAACATCGCAATCATGCGGCGGACGGCTTCACCGCCCGCTATAACGTGTCGAAGCTCGTGCACGTCGAAACGTTCCCCGACCCCGTCGCCGCGATAGCGCGGGAGAAACAGCTCAAGGGCTGGACCCGGGCCAAGAAGAATGCCCTGATCGAAACCGGCAATCCCCAATGGCGCGATCTGTGGCCGGAACTCGCCGGCCATGCCGAATAGCGCCCATGTCATCCCGAGCGGCGCGGCACGGGCCCTCCCCCCGGTCATCCTAAGCGGCGCGCCATGGGTCCTCCCCCCGGTCATCCTAAGCGGCACGGCATGGGCGCTTCCCCCGGTCATCCTAAGCGGCACGGCATGGGCGCTTCCCCGGTCATCCTGAGCGGAGCCCGGTAGGGCGGAGTCGAAGGATCCTTGACATTCACGTCGATGGTCAAGGATCCTTCGACTCCGCTGCGCTCCGCTCAGGATGACCGAAGAGAGACACCCTGCTCAGGATGACCAAAAGAAAAGGGCATCTCGCTCTGCTCAGGATGACCGAAGAGAAACACCACGCTCGGGATGACCAAAAGAAAAGGGCATCGCGCCCCGCTCAGGATGACCGGGAAGGCGCCGCGCTCCCGCGCCGTCGCTATACTGGGGGCGGCATTGACGGGACGGCCCGCAACGACCTTGGACGACCTCGGCGGATCGACCTCGGCGGGCGAACACGCGGCTTCGGTGACGAGGCGCGGGAAGGACATGGTGATGGCGCACATTCTTCTGGGGGTCACCGGCAGCATAGCGGCGTTCAAGGCCTGCCATCTGGCCTCCGACTGGACCAAGGCCGGCCATGACGTGCGCGTGATCATGACGGCGGCCGGCGCGCAGTTCGTCACCCCGCTCACGTTCAACGCGCTGACGCACAACCCGGTGCGCACCGCGATGTTCGGGCATGGCCCGGCCGCGGACGCCGGCGCGTCCGGCATCAGCCACATCGAGGACGCCAAGTGGGCCGATCTGCTGGTGATCGCCCCGGCGAGCGCGGACGTGATCGCCCGGATCGCGAATGGCATCGCCGACGACGAGCTGACCTCCACCGTGCTGGCCTACGAGGGCCCGAAGATGCTGTGCCCGGCCATGAACACGCACATGTACGCGAACCCGGCCACGCAGCGCAACCTCGAGATCTGCCGCGGCGACGGCTGGACGATCGTGGAGCCGGAGTCCGGCGTGCTGGCATGCAGGGACGTGGGCAAGGGCCGCATGGAGGAGCCGGCCGTGATCGAGACGCGCGCCGCCGCGCTGCTGCGCGAGCACGCCGACCCCGCCACATTGCCGCTGAGGGGCCTCACGGTGCTGGTGACGGCCGGCCCCACGCAGGAGTCGCTCGACCCGGTGCGCTACCTGACCAACCACTCCACCGGCAAGATGGGCTATGCGATCGCCGAGACCGCGCGCGACATGGGCGCCGCGGTGACGCTGGTCTCCGGCCCGACCGCGCTCGAGGCCCCGGACGGCGTGGACATGGTGCGCGTCACCAGCGCGCAGGACATGTTCGACGCGGTGACCGCGCACTTCGAGGACGCGGACATCACGGTCATGGCCGCGGCCGTGGGCGACTTCCGCGCGGAGAACGTGCACCCGCAGAAGATCAAGAAGCACGGGCGCACCTCGCTGGAGCTGAAGCTCGTCTCCAACCCGGACATCCTGGCGTGGGCCGGCGGGCACAAGCGCCCCGGTCCCGTGGCCGGGCAGGGCGAGGCGCGCCCGCAGGTGCTGTGCGGGTTCGCCATGGAGACCGAGCATCTGGTGGAGCACGCCGCGCAGAAGCTCGGCGAGAAGCACTGCGACATGCTGGTGGCCAACAACCTCAACGACCGCGGCGCCGGCTTCGCCACGGACACGAACGTGGTGACGCTGCTCACCCCGGGCGCGGCGCCGGAGCCGCTCTCGATCATGGGCAAGGGCGATCTGGCGGGTCTGATCCTGGGCCGTCTCGCCGTGATCCGCGCGAACAAGCTGGCCGAGCAGCCCACGTTCGACGCCGACTTCGTGCGGGAGGCGTGATGCTGCTCGCGGTCGACATCGGCAACACCAACATCTCGCTCGGCTTCCTGGACGGCGGCGCGGTGATCGCGAGCTTCCGCATCACCACCAAGAGCCATCACACGGCGGACGAGTACGCGCTCATGCTGCGCCGGTTCATGGGTATGAGCGGCATCGAGACGGACGAGGTGGACGGCGTGATCATCTCGTCCGTGGTGCCGAAGGTGATGCACGCGTTCCGCAATTCGATCGTCAAGCTGCTCGGCGTGGAGCCGGTGGTGCTGGGTCCGGGCGTGCGCACCGGGCTCGACATCCGCATGGACAACCCGCGCGCGGTGGGCGCGGACCGCATCGCCGACTCGGTGGGCGCGTACGAGCTGTACGGCGGCCCGGTGCTGGTGATCGACTTCGGCACCGCCACCACTTACGACTACGTGGACGCGGACGGCGCGTTCCGTTCGGGCGCGATCGGCATCGGCCTGCAGACCGCGGCGAACGCGCTGTGGGGCGGCACCGCGCAGCTGCCGGAGGTGGAGCTGGGCGACCCGGGCACGGTGATGGGCACGAACACGATCGCGGCGATGCGCGCGGGGCTGTTCTACGGGTTCCTGGGCGGCGTGGAGTACACGATCCGCCGGTTCCGCGCGGAGACGGGCGCCGTCTTCCACGTGGTGGCGACGGGCGGGCTCGGCAGCATCCTGACGAACGCCACGTCCATGATCGACGTGTACGACCGGGACCTGATCTTCAAGGGGCTCGCGATCATCCACGCGCGGCAGCGCTGAGGCGTTCGGAGACGGCATCGCGGCCCGGCGGCGCGCGGCTATGATGGTGCGCGAATACGCCGCATACGGCGGATACGGGAGGGAGGACCCCATGCTTGTCGCGGTCGACATCGGCAACACCAACATCGTGCTCGGATTCCTCGAGGGGTCGAGGATCACGGGCACGTACCGCATCACCACGAAGGCGAACCACACGTCGGATGAGTACGGTCTGCTGCTCACCGAGTTCCTGGACATGTCCGGCTACGGGGTGCGCGACGTGGACGACGTGATCATCGCGTCCGTGGTGCCGAAGGTCATGCATTCGTTCCGCAGTTCGATCGTCAAGTTCCTCAACATCGACCCGATGATCGTGGGGCCGGGCGTCAGGACCGGCATCAACATCCGCATGGACGACCCCAAGTCGATGGGCGCCGACTGCCTCGCGGACTGCGCGGGCGCCTACCACGTGTACGGCGGCCCGGTGCTGGTGGGCGACTTCGGCACCGCCACGACGTTCAACTACGTGGACGCGTCCGGCACGATCACCGCGGGACTCATCACCACGGGCATCCGCACGGCCGCGGCGGCGCTGTGGGGCGGCACCGCGCAGCTGCCGGAGGTGGAGATCACGCGCCCCAAGACGATCCTCGCCAAGGGCACCAGGACCGCCATGCAGGCGGGGCTCTACTACAACTTCCTCGGCGGCATCGAACGCACGATCCGCCAGTTCCGCTACGAGATCGGCGAGGACTTCAAGGTGGTGGCCACCGGCGGGCTCGGGCGCGTGTTCGCGGACGACACCGACCTCATCGACGTGTACGATCCGGACCTCATCTTCAAGGGCATGGCGATCATCTACGCGAGGACCGTGGGCGCGCGCTGAGCGGGGGCTCCCGGGCAAGCGAAGGGCCGGGTTTCCGATGCCGGCCCCGGAATCATGCGGATCGCGGGAAAACCCGCCCGTTCGTTTGCCCGATGCGCCCGATTCTAGGCAAGCGAAGGGCCGGGTTTCGCCGATCGGCCTTGGAATCATGCCGATCGTACGAAAACCCGGCCCTTCGCTTGCCGGCGGTCCGGCTCCCAGCCGCCGACCGCCGGCCGCCGCGGCTACAGCTTGACGACGAGCACGCCGTTGGGCCTGATCACCGCGGAGTGCTCGCTGGCCGTGATGTGCGTCAGGGAGCTCACGATCGGCTCGCCCTCCACGTCCACCATCGCGTCCTCGTGCGTGCGGTTGAAGATGAACACGAAGTGGTTCTCGTCCGACTCGTCGGCGCGCTCCACGCGCAGCACGTCGCCGCGGTCCGGCTCGGGACGGGTCTCGACGCCCAGCTCGTCAAGCAGCTCGGACAGGCTCAGCGCCAGTCCCTCGCGTCCCAGAAGCCCGGCCACGTAGACGGCCTTGCCGTCGCCGTAGTCGTTGACGGTGATGGCGGGCTTGCCGTCCATGCCGACCCACGGGTCCGACCTGAACGTGGCGAGCACGCGCGCCGAGGGCGCCACGGAGGTGATGACGTCGGCGATGCCGTGCGCCGTCGCCCCGTTGCTCAGATCCAGATGGTCGAGCGTGCCGTCGCCCGCGCCCAGCGGCGCGAACTCCTCCGAACGCACGCCCACCACGTCGCGGATGGCGCCGGGGTAGCCGCCGAGCCAGACGTGGTCGTTCTCGTCCGCGATGCCGCTGTAGCTGCTCACCAGCAGCCGGCCGCCGTCGGCCACGTACTCGCGCACGCGGCGCGCGGTGGCCTCGTCGATCAGATACAGGGCCGGCAGCACCACGGCGTCGTACTCGTCCCATGCGCCGCGCACCGGGACCACGTCGGCGGTGATGCCGTTGTCCGCGAGCGCGCGGAACCACGCGAGCGGCTCGGTCCAGTGATGCACCTCCTGCGTGGGCGTGGCGGTGTGCTCGGTGGCCCACTGCGACTGGTAGTCGAAGACCACGGCCACCTTGGACCTCACGAGCCTGGTGCCGATCAGGCCCTCGTCCGCCAGCCGGTTCAGGTCGGCGCCAAGTGCGCACACGTCGCGGTAGACCTGGCTGTCCTCGCCGGCGTGGGGCACCATCGCGGAGTGGAACTTCTCGGCGCCGGCCCTGGACTGGCGCCACTGGAAGAAGCAGATGCCGTCCGCGCCCATGGCCAGGTGCGCCAGCGCGTCGCGCACCAGCTGCCCGGGCTCCTTGCGGTAGTTGATCGGACGCCAGTTCACGGCGGATGTGGAGTTCTCCATGAGCAGCCACGGGTCCTTGCGCGCCACGCCGTCGGTGAGCGATGCGGCGTACGCCAGCTCGTCGAGGTGCGCCTCGCCGGGCGTGAAGTAGTGGTCGTTGGAGACGAAGTCCACCTCGTCGGCCCAGTCGTCGTAGTCGAGCACGGTGCCGCCGGCGGAGATCATGAAGTTCGTGGTGAGCGGCCTGTCCGGCGTGATCTCGGCCAGCGCGTCGCGTTCGGCCTCGTAGAACGCCTTGAGCGCGTCGGAGCTGAAGCGCTTGAAGTCGAGCAGCTTGCCGGGGTTCATGAAGTTGCCGTCGCCGATGAAGCGCGGCGGCACGATCTCGCTGAAGTCGTTCATGCGCTGCGCCCAGAACGCGGTGCCCCACGCGTCGTTGACCGCGTCGATGGTCTTGTAGCGGCGCTGGCACCACTGCTGGAACGCGCGCATGGCGTCGTCGGAGTAGTCGAAGCGGTTGTGGCAGCCGTACTCGTTGCCCACGTGCCAGGCCACCACGTAGGGGTTGTCCTTGTAGTGCTCGGCCATGGCGCGGCACAGCTTCAGGGCGTAGCCGCGGAAGACGGGGCTGGTGGGACGCCAGTGCTGGCGCGCGCCGGGCCAGCAGGTGTCGCCGCGGTAGTCCTTCCACAGCACCTCGGGGTGCGCCTGCGTGAGCCACATCGGCGGCGACGAGGTGGCGGAGGCGAGGTCCACGGCGATGCCGGCCCTGCCGAGCTTGTCGATGATGCGGTCGAGCCAGCCGAAGTCGTAGACGCCCTCCGACGTCTCGATCGCGGCCCAGCTGAAGATGCCCACGGAGACGAGGTTGACGCCGGCCTGCGTCATCAGGCGGATGTCGTCGTCCCACACCTCCTCGGGCCACTGGTCGGGGTTGTAGTCGCCGCCGTACCAGATGCGTTCCGGCTGTCCGGCGAGCGGCCGCGGCCAGCGATGTTCCCTGCGTGCCATCTGACCTCCTTGTCGTTACGATTGTCCATGCGGCCGCGATGTCACGGCCCCACAGGAATGTTTGCGTTATCATCATAGCAGCGGCGAGGACCGGGCGCATTCGCGGGACGCACGGGCGGACGCGACGAGGACGCGCGGCGTACATGGACGGCGCGGGAAAGGCGGAAGACATGGCGACTTCACGGAGGCACGACTCGGTTTCCCTACGCGAGGTGGCGCAGCGCGCCGGCGTGTCCCCGCAGACCGTCTCGCGCGTGGCCAACGGCAGCGACCTGGTCCGCCCGGACACCGCGGAGCGCGTGCGCGCGGCCATGCGCGAGCTCGGCTACCGTCCCAACTACGCGGCCCGGGCGCTCAAGCACGGACGGTTCAACAACGTCGGCGTCATCCTGTTCAACACCACGCAGACCGGCAACATGCGCATCCTGTCCGGCATCGGCGCCGCCGCGGCGCGGCACGGATACGCGGTCACGCTGCTCACGCTCGACGGCGGATGCAACGGACGCGCCGACGGCACGGATGGCAACGCGGACGGCGTCACGAACAGCGTCTTGGACGACGAGGCCGCCCCCTCCCTCACGCCCGCGCAGGCTCTGGCGCGCATGCGCACCCTGCCCATCGACGGCGTGATCATCGCGCTGGAGCGGCGCCCCGCGGACTTCGGACCGTTCCGCCCCACCGACCGGCTGCCCGTGGTGCTCATCGCCGAGGGGCCGCTGCCCGGCTGCGTCACCGTGGACGCGGATCAGGCCGGCTGTTCCGCGCAGGCCGTGGATCTGCTGCTGCGCGAGGGCCACCGCACGGTGCACCACATCGCCGGCCCGGCGTTCTCCTGCTCGTCCAACGAACGCGAACGGGCGTGGCGGGAGGAGCTGGAGCGTCGCGGCATCCCCGTGCCCGCCCCGCTGCGCGGCGACTGGAGCGCCGACTCCGGCTACGACGCGGGGCTCGAGCTCGCGCGGGACCCGGACTGCACGGCGGTGTACGCGTCCAACGACCAGATGGCGTACGGCTGCATGCTGGCGATGCGCGCCAGCGGGCGGCGCGTGCCCGAGGACGTGAGCGTGATCGGCGTGGACGACTCGCTCACCGCCGTGGTGCCCAGACTGGATCTGGACACCATGCGCATGCCGTTCGACGCGATCGGCGAGCGCGCGTTCACCATGGTGATGCGCGCCTGCGAGGGCGAGACGCTGCGTGCCGACGCGCGCACGGCGCTGCCCGTGGAGCTTGTGCGGCGCGGCTCGACGGGTCCGGCGCCGCGCTGACCGGAGGTCGCCGAGCCGACATCCGTCAAGCCGACGTCCGCGGAACCGACCTCGCCGGCGCCGCGATCCCCGCTCCGAGCGGGATGCGCGATTCGAACCGGCGCGGCTCGCCGGTGACGGGGTCCGTGAACTCGAGCGTGCGCGCGACGAGTTCGAGCGGCTGGTCGAAGTCGTCGTACGATCTGGGGTCGCGCAGCACGGGATAGAAGTCGTCGCCCGTGATGGGCAGGCCGAGCGACGCCATGTGCACGCGCAGCTGGTGCGTCTTGCCGGTGCGCGGATGCAGCACGTAGGAGCGCAGGTCCGGGCGTCCCGGAACGCCGCCGCCGATCTCGATCACGGTCTCGGCGTTGACCGCGCCCGGCTCCTCGTACGCCTGCAGCACGCCGCGGCGCTTGACGATGCGCGAGCGGCGGCGCAGGGGGAAGACGCGCGGCGGTTCCAGCGGCTCCACGGTGCCGAAGCGGGGACGCGAGACAGGCGCGCACGGCGCGAGGCACTCGTAGGTCTTGACGGCCCGATGCTCCTGGAACAGCATCTGGTAGGCGCCGCGGCAGGCCGGGTCGCGCACGAACACCACCACGCCCGCGGTGAGCCGGTCGAGCCGATGCGCCGGCGTGATGAGCGGATCGTCGTAGCGTTCCCGCAGCCGCATGAGCGCCGTCTGCCGGTACCACATGCCGCGCGGCGTGGTGGCGAGAAAATGCGGCTTGTCCACGACGACGATCCGCTCGTCCTCATACAGCACACCCATCCCGAACGGAATCTCCGGCTCCTCCAGCACCCACCGATGCCTCCTCTCCCCCACGCCCATCACCTCCATCCACAACTATCAACCGGCACCAACCGGGCGCGCCAGCGCCCGCACCCCAAATTTGGCGCTCCACTCTCTAGACTCCGCGAGCTGCCGCGAAGGCGGCGGTCGGCGCACACGATGCCGGACCGTAAGCAGGGCGCGCCAGCGCCCGACGGCCGAGCGGCCTTGAGCGTGTCCGGCATCGTGTGCGCCGACCGCCGCCGTAGCGGCCCAGCACCCGCGGAACAATCACTCCACCGTCACGGATTTCGCAAGATTCCTCGGCTTGTCGACGTCGTACCCCTTGAGGTTGGCCATGTCCATGGCGAACAGCTGCAGCGGCACCACGTCCACGAGCGGGCTCATGAGCGTGGGCGCCTTGGGTCGCCAGAAGACCACGTCGGCGTAGCGTTCCACGTCGGGGTCGCCTTCCTCGGCCACGGCGATGATGAACGCGCCGCGCGCCTTGACTTCCTCGATGCCGGAGATCACCTTGGCGTGCAGCACGTTGCGGCCGCGTTCGGGCGGCACGATGAACACGACGGGTTCGCCTTCGTCGACGAGCGCGATGGGGCCGTGCTTGAGTTCGCCGGCGGCGAAGCCTTCGGTGAACGTGTAGGCGATTTCCTTGAGCTTGAGCGCGCCTTCGAGGGCGACGGGGTAGCCGACGTGCCTGCCGAGGAACAGGAACGACTTGGCGTCGACCATGCGCTTGGCGGCTTCGGCGATGGTGGCGGTCTGCGTGTCGATGACCCACTGGATTTTGGCGGGCATCTGCTTGAGCGAGTCGAGCACCTGGTGGATCTCGTCGCGGAACATGGCGCCCTTGACCTGCGCGAGGTAGAGGCCGAGCAGGTAGGCGGCGGTGATCTGCGCCACGAACGCCTTGGTGGAGGCGACGGCCACTTCGGGGCCGGCGTGCGTGTAGAGCACGGCGTCGGATTCGCGCGGGATGGAGGCGCCCTGCGTGTTGCAGATGGCGAGCACCTTGCTGCCTTGTTCGCGCGCGTGGCGCAGGGCCATGAGGGTGTCCATGGTTTCGCCGGACTGGGAGATGGCGACGACGAGCGTGCGCGGGGTGAGGATGGGGTCGCGGTAGCGGAACTCGTGGGCGAGTTCGACTTCGACGGGGATGCGCACCCAGTGTTCGATGGCGTATTTGGCGACCATGCCGGCGTAGGATGCGGTGCCGCAGGCGATGACGATGATCTTGTCCACGGCCTTGAAGTCGTGTTCGTCGATGTGCACTTCGTCGAGGTTGAGGTCGCCGTCCTTGTTGAGGCGGCCGAGGAGCGTGCGCTGCACGGCGGCGGGGTCTTCGTGGATCTCCTTGTCCATGAAGGAGTCCCAGCCGCCCTTTTCCGCGGCGGAGGCGTCCCAGTCGACGGTGTAGACCTTGGGGTGTTCGACGACGTTGCCGTCGAAGTCGGTGACGGTGACGTGGTCGGCGCTCACGCACACGGCCTGGTCCTGGTCGACTTCCATGGCGGTCTTGGTGTAGGCGACGAACGCGGCGACGTCGGAGCCGAGGAAGTTTTCGCCGTCGCCGAGGCCGACGACGAGCGGCGAGTCGTGGCGCGCGCCGACGACGATGTCCGGCTGGCGGCAGTCGGTGGCGAGGATGGTGAACGCGCCTTCGAGCATGCGGGCGAGGCGGCGGATGGCCTTGAACAGGTCGGGGGCGCCGTCCTCTTCGATGATCTTGTCGACGATTTTGCCGAGCAGCTTGGCGGCGACTTCGGTGTCCGTGCTGGAGGAGAAGCGGTAGCCTTCGGCCTGCAGGTCGAGGCGCAGCTGGGAGGCGTTTTCGATGATGCCGTTGTGGATGATGGCTACCTTGCCGTCGCGGCTGACGTGCGGGTGGGCGTTGACGTCGCTGGGGACGCCGTTGGTGGCCCAGCGCGTGTGGCCGATGCCGACGGTGGCGGCGGGCATGGGGCTGCGTTCGATGTCCTTGACGAGGTTGTCGAGGCGGCCGGCCTTCTTGCGCACGGCCACGCGGTCCATGCCGGGCGCGCTCAGCGCGACGCCGGCCGAGTCGTAGCCGCGGTATTCGAGTCGGCGCAGTCCCTGGAGGCACACCTCGAGGGGTTTGCCGCACGCCGTCTGAACTGATCCTGCATATCCAACGATTCCACACATAGCTCCCCAGCGTAACCGATGCACGTTGCGTGCCCCGCCTCCCGCGCGCCCATCCCCCACACATCCCCACATGCGCCGGCACCATGCGCTCCAGCGGACCTCCCGATTCAGCTCCCTGCCTCGGAGCATGCCCCAACTTCTGCACCGCATAGCATCTCAGCCTTGGAGCGACAGATACGGATGCACCCTTCGCGATCGTAAGCAGCGACGACGTCAGTCGTCGCGGGGCCGAACGGCCCTGGAGTGTATCGCGAAGGGTGCATCCGTATCTGTCGCGGAGGTCCAAGCCTCACAGCACGTGCTGCAGGAAGTCCTTGAACCTCGCTTCCTGAGGATTCGAGATGATCTCGGGGCCGCCCTTCTCCACGACGACTCCCCCGTCCATGAACACCACCTGGTCGGCCACTTCGCGCGCGAATCCGATCTCGTGCGTCACGCAGATCATGGTCATGCCCTCCTTGGCGAGGGAACGCATCACGTTGAGCACTTCGCCCACGAGCTCGGGGTCGAGCGCGGAGGTGGGCTCGTCGAACAGCATGATCTCGGGCTTCATGGCGAGGGCGCGCGCGATGGCGACGCGCTGCTGCTGGCCGCCGGAGAGCTGCGCGGGATAGTAGTCGGCGCGGTCGGACAGGCCCACGCGGGCGAGTTCGGCGGCGGCGAGTTCGCGCGCCTCGTGCTTGGGCATGTGCTTGACGTGGACCGGGGCCTCCATGACGTTCTCGAGGGCGGTCATGTGCGGGAAGAGGTTGAAGCGCTGGAACACCATGCCGAGCTTGGCGCGCTGCGCGGCGACCTCCTTGTCGTTGAGGGTCTGCAGCACCTTGCGGCCCTTGCGTTCGACGGTCTTGTAGCCGATCATCTCGCCGTCCACGTCGATCTCGCCGCCGGTGAGCGTCTCGAGCTGGTTGATGAGGCGCAGGAACGTGGACTTGCCGGAGCCGGAGGGACCGAGGATCACGGTCACGGTGCCGGGCATCACGGTCAGGTCGATGCCCTTGAGCACGTGCAGGGATCCGAAGGCCTTGTGCACGCCGGTGGCCCTGACGGCGGGGGTGATGCCGGGATTCGTCGGATTCATCTGTCGTTCCTTTCCCTCAGGCGTTCAGCCCGGTGAACGTGGCCTGGTTGAGCTTGGCGACGTCGTCCTTCTGCTCGCCGTCGGTCTTGCCCGGGTAGGGCGGGTCGTACGGCGGCTGCTTGCCCTTGGCGCCGACGGGGCGCGCGTCGAAGCCCTTGCCGAAGTGCTTCTCCAGCTGCGCCTGGAGCACCATCATCACGGAGGTGATGAACAGGTACCAGATGCAGGCCACGAGCAGCAGCGGGATCGGCTTGTAGAGGCGGTTGGCGATGGCGTTGGTGGCGAACTGCAGGTCGAGCGTGTACGGCACGGCGAGCACGAGGGACGTGCTCTTGAGCATGCCGATGGTCTCGTTGCCGGTGGGCGGGATGATGATGCGCATGGCCTGCGGCAGCACGACGCGGCGCATGATGAGCGTGCGGCTCATGCCGAGCGCCTGCGCGGCCTCGGTCTGTCCGTTGTCCACGGCCTCGAGTCCGGCGCGCACGATCTCGGAGAGGTATGCGGCCTCGTTGAGCGCGAGGCCGATCCATGCGGCGTTGAACGCGGTGACGATCACGGACGAGTCGATGCTCCAGAAGGAGATGTCGGTGAACGGGATGCCGAGCGAGAACTTGGGGATGAGCACGGAGAGCAGGCCCCAGAACACGAGCTGCGTGTAGACCGGGGTGCCGCGGAAGAACCAGATGAAGAACCAGCTCACGCCCCTGAGCACCGGGTTGATGGACTTGCGCATGATGGCGAGGATCACCGAGAGGATGATCGCCACCACCATGGAGATGACGGTGAGCTCGAGCGTCTTGCCCACGCCGTTGAGCACGTTCTCGTTGAACAGGTACTTCCAGACGACGGGCCATTCCAGTCGCTCGTTGGTGACGAGCCCCTGGATGAGCATGGCCGCGAGCAGCGCCACGATGACGGCCGCCACGATGGGGCCCGTGCGGCGCACCGGCAGCGCCTTGATGCGGTTGGGGATGTCGAGTCCCTCGCCGTCGACTTCCTTCTTCGCCATTGCGATTCCTCTTCTCCTGTCTTGCGGACGCCTTCTCCTGCGGATGGCTGGTCATGCGCGGACGCGGCGACCGATGGCTGCCGGTTCGCCGCGTCCGACGTGCCCGTTGCCGGACTACTCCAGATCGGTGGGGTTGATCTCGGCCTTGTCGAGGGCGCCGGATTCGACGCCCCAGTGCTTGAGGATGTTCATGTAGGTGCCGTCGTCCATGAGCTTGGTCACGGCCTTCTGCACGGCCTCGTCCATGGCGGTGTCGCCCTTCTTGATGGCGATGCCCTGCTTGACGGTGCCGACGTTACCGCCGAGCGCCTCGAGCTGACCGCCGGTCTGGCTGATCGCGTAGCCGGCCACCGGGGAGTCGGCGTAGAACACGTCGGCCTTGCCGGTCACCACGTTGGTGGCGGCGTCGGTCTGCAGCTTGCTGGAGAGCACCTCGATCTTCTTGTCCGCCGGGCAGTTGGCGTTGGCGTCGTTGGCCTCCTGCTCCTGCACGGTGCCGGTCTGCACGGCCACCTTGAGGCCGCACAGGTTGGCGGTGTCCACGCCGTTGGGGTTGCCCTTCTTCACGGCCCACGTGGAGCCGGCCTTGTAGTAGCTCACGAAGTCCACGGCCTCGAGGCGCTCGGTGGTGATGGTCATGGCGGTGATGCCCAGGTCGTACTTGGAGCCGACGGAGGGGACGATGGTGTCGAACGTGGAGGACACGATGTCGGATTCGAGGCCCATCACCTTGGCGAGCGCCTTGGAGATGTCCACGTCGTAGCCCACGGGCGTCTTGCCGTCCTCGGCCAGGAATTCGGCCGGCGCGTAGCTGAGCTCCATGCCGACGGACAGCTTGCCGTCGGACTTCACGGAGTCGGGCACGAGCGCGGCGATCGCGTCGTCCTTGGCCACGCCGCTCACGTCGTAGCCGACGGTGGCGTTGCCGGAGGTGCCGCCGGACGCCGCGTCGGTGGCGTCGGACGTGCCGCACGCGGCGAGCGCGACGAGCATGGCGGCGCTCAGGGCTGCTGCGGTCAGGGACTTCATTGTCTTGATGGTGCTGGAAGGCATGTGGGAACGCTCCTCGCTTCGACGGACATGGGTCCCGCCCACGGTCCTCATGGGCGGATCAACGACATATGTGTGCGAAATCACCATAATGACGCTTCGATACGACAAAGTAAACCGCCGGCCGGCCGGCGCTCGTGCGCGGGGCGGCCGGCGGGCGGGCGGATCGCGGGGCGGGCCGTGATCGGGGACGCCGGTCGGAGATGCGGATCAGTCGGCGGCGGGGTTGATCTCGGCCTTGTCGAGGGCGCCGGACTTGACGCCCCACGTGTCGAGGATCTTGCCGTAGGTGCCGTCGTCCATGAGCTTGGTCATGGCCTTCTGCACGGCTTCGTCCATGGCGCTGTCGCCCTTCTTGATGGCCACGCCCTGACGCGCCACGCCCACGTCCTCGCCGAACGATTCGAGCTGGCCGCCGGTCTGGCTGATCGCATAGCCGGCCACCGGGGAGTCGGCGTAGAAGGCCACGGCCTTGCCGGTCACCACGTTGGTGGTCACGTCGGTCTGCAGCTTGGAGGAGAGGATCTCGATCTTCTTGTCCGCCGGGCACTGCTCGTTGGCGGAGTTGACCTCCTCCTCCTGCGTGGTGCCGGTCTGCACGGCGATCTTGAGGCCGCACAGGTTGGCGGAGTCGAACTTCTCCGGGTTGCCCTTCTTCACGGCCCACGTGGAGCCGGCCTTGTAGTAGCTCACGAAGTCCACGGCGGCCTTGCGCTCGTCGGTGATGGTGAACGAGGAGATGCCGATGTCGTACTTGGATCCGATAGAGGGGATGATGGAGTCGAACGTGGAGGTGACGGGCTCGGCCTGCAGGCCCATGACGTTGGCGAGGGCCTTGGCAAGGTCCACGTCGTAGCCCACCGGGGTGCTGCCGTCCGCGGCGAGGAACTCGGCCGGGGCGTAGGAGGTGTCCATGCCGACGGTGAGCTTGCCGTCGGACTTCACGGAGTCGGGCACGAGCGCGGCGATGGCGTCGTCCTTCTTGACGCCGCTGACGTCGTAGCCTTCGGTGGAGGCGGACGACGACGAGCCGGCGGAGCCGGAGCCGGACGCGGATGCGGCCGGGGCATCGGACGTGCCGCAGCCGGCGAGCGAGACGAGCATGGCGGCTCCCATGACCGCCGCGGCGAATGACTTGATCTTCATCATGATGGTCCTCTCTGTACGGCCCGCGGAATCCCGATCCTTCGGACCTCACAGAGGCGACCATATGTGCGTTTTGCTACGAGGGCGTTACCCGCCGCGGGGATGCGTGCCGCGGCCGCCGTGCATCGCGCGCGTGCTAGCGCATGTTGCGGTAGCGCATGATGCGCAGCGCCTCGCGCTTGTCCTGCTCCTCGCGCAGCGCCTGGCGCTTGTCGAACTCGCGCTTGCCCTTGGCCAGGGCGATCTCCGCCTTGACGCGCCCGTCCTTGAAGTACAGGCTGATGGGCACGATGGTGTAGCCCTTGGCCTCGATGCCGCGGGAGAGCTTGGTGATCTGCGCGCGGTGCAGCAGGAGCTTGCGCTTGCGCTTGGGGGCGTGGTTGTTCCACGTGCCGTTGAGGTATTCGGGGATGTTGGCGTTCTCCAGCCACATCTCGCCGCGGCGGTCGATGGAGATGAACGATTCGGCCAGCGACGCGCGTCCCTCCCTGAGCGACTTGACCTCGGTGCCCGTCAGGGACAGGCCCGCCTCGTACTTGTCCTCGATGGTGTAGTCGTGGCGCGCCTTGCGGTTCTGCACGATGAGCTTGGTGCCCTGTTCCTTGGCCATGCGTTCCTCCCCTCGCCGATCGGTCCCGCCGCCTGGTCTTGCCGGCCGGTCTTCCTGACTGGTCCCGCGATCGGATCGTCCCGATCGCAAGATGCCTACGATAGCACGTGCGCGCCGCCCGCGCATGGCGGACGGCGCGCACGCTGCCCCGGTTCCGTGCGGGGCGTCCCGGCGGACGCCCCTCGCGGATCAGGTGTGGATGTACTGGAAGTTGCCCGGGTTCTGGATGTTGCGGTAGTGCACGCGGCCGCCGAAGCCGGAGCCGGACTCGGAGATGTACACCGAGCCGTCGGCGTTGATGCGCTCCACGATGGCCACGTGGCCGTACTGCGCGCTCACGCCCAGCTGGCCGGCGCGGAACACCATGATGGCGCCCACGTGCGGCGTGCTGTTGACGTAGTAGCCGTAGGAGCGGGCGGAGTTGGCCCAGTCCTTGCCGTTGCCGAACTGCGTGCCCACCGGCAGGTTGAGCTGGTGGCGGCGCAGGTACGCCCACCACGTGCACTGGCCCACCGGGTACGTGCTGGAGATGTCGTGCGTGGCGTGGCCGTAGCAGGAGCTGGAGTACGGCGCGCAGTTGCCGGGCACCGAGTAGTTCATGCCGGCGGAGCTGGAACCGGACGAGGAGCCGGACGAGCTGGAGCCGGAGTTGGAGGAGCCGCCGGAGCTGGGTTTGCTCGACGAGCCGGAGTTGGAGGAGCCGGACGAGCTGGGCCTGCTGCTCGGCTTGCTGGCGGAGGTGTCCTGGCCCTGCGTGGCGTTCTTGGCGGCCTCCTCCTGCGCGGCCTTCTGTGCGGCGGCGAGCTGCTCGTTGTAGGAGTCGATCTGCGACTTCATGAGCACCACCTCGGCGGCCTCCTTGGCGGAGGCGTCCTTGAGCTGCTCCACGCGGGACTCGAGCTCGGCGCGCTTCTTGTCGCCCTCCTCGCGCAGCGCGTTGAGCTGCTGCTGCTTGGCCTGCGCGTCCGCGGCGGCCTGCTGCGCGGCGGCGGACTCCTGGTCGGCCTGCGCCTTGAGCGTGGTGATCTCCTGCTCGATGGCCTCGAGACGCTGCCCGCGGTTCATGGAGGTGTTGAGGTCCGTGGCCGCGTCGTTGGCGGCGTTGGCCTCGGAGCGGGTGACGGCGGCGTCCGCCTGCATCTTCTGCACGAAGTCGTCCGCGGTGGAGGCGTTGGTGACCACGCTCATCACCTTGGAGGCGTCGGATCCGTGGAAGCTCTCGCGCGCCAGCTGCGCCACGGCGGCCTGCGCGTCATCGTAGTCGGCGCCGGTCTGGTCGATCTTCGCCTGCAGGTCCTCGCGGTCCTTCTGCGCGGCCTTGAGGCGCTCGGCCGCGGCGTCCGCGGCGGCCTTGGCGGTCTCGGCGGCGGCGTTGGCCTGGTCGACGGCGTCCTGCGCGGCGGGGATCTGGTTCTCGGTCAGATCGTCCAGCGCGATGATCTGCTCCTGCAGATCGGCGCTGGCGCCGGCGAGCTGTGCCTTGAGCTCGTTGGCGGAGGCCACCTTCTGCTGGTACTCCGAGTAGCTCGGCACGGCCTGCGCCTCGGTGACGCCCACGTTCATGCCGGCCACGCCGGTAGCCGTCAGCGTCGCGGCGCACAGCAGCCAGCCGATCACGGCTCTGCTTCGCTTCGTTACGGTCATAAGCCTTGTCCCCTTCGATGGTCCCTCGATGGTCCTGGTTGGTTCGGATTGTACAGATGGAAGCTGAATGTCCAAATCGCTCGTGGCGAACGCGGCGGTCATCCGGCGCCGATCACACCTTGAGGTAGCGCCGCAGCGACACGGCGGAGGCCGCCGCGGACAGCACGAGCGCCCCCGCGATCAGCCCCGGCGCGGCGAGCAGCACGGTGGACTGGTCCACGAACGGCATCCACGTGACGGTCTTCGCCAGTCCTCCGGTCAGGAACGTGCGCACGATCACGTCGAGCGCCACCACGGACAGCGCCGAGCCGAGCAGCGCCGCGAACATGCCCTCAAGGATGAACGGCAGGCGGATCGTCCAGTTGGACGCGCCCACGAGCCGCATGATCTCCGTCTCGTTGCGCCGCGACGCCGCGGACATGCGGATCGTGGTGCCGGTGAGCAGGATAGCCACCACCACCATCACGCCGGCCAGCGTGACCGTGACCGCCGTGGCCTTGTTGAGCACGTTGAAGATCGGGTCGAAGATCTGGCGCTGGTCCACCACCTCCTCGATGCCCGTGCGTCCGGACAGCACCTCGGAGACCACCTGGTACTTGGTGGGGTCGTTGAGCTTGAGGCGCAGCGAGTCCTGCATGTCCGCCGCGGTGAGCGTGCGGCCGTTGTACTCGCCGTTCGGGTACTCCTTGAGGAACGTGTCGTTGTAGAACTGCTCCTTGCTCACGTACGTGACGTTCGCCACGTCGTTGGGCAGCTCGTCGTTGATGAGCGTGACCACGTCGGCGATCTCCTGCTGCGTGGGCGCCTTGCCGGAGGCGCAGGACGCGGCCTGGCTGGTGCCGTCCGGGCAGAAGTAGACCACCACCTCCACCTGGTCGTACCAGGTGCCCTTGGCCTTGGTGATCTGCGCCTGCATGAGCACCGAGGCGCCGATGAACAGGAACGAGATGAAGGTGACGAGCATCACCGAAAGGATCATCGACCCGTTGCGCCTCAGGCTCGTCCAGGTCTCGGACAGGATGAACCGTGCCCTCATCGTTCGGCTCCTTCCTCGGAATGGCTTGCGTCGGAACGGCTTGCGTCGTGCTGGGTGTGCCGCGCGGGCGGGGCGGGCGGCACACCCAG
>NZ_JAAIIH010000002.1 GCF_012932365.1 Bifidobacterium moraviense | reverse complement strand
GCGAGTCCATGCTTGCGGGGCCCGGAGGGCATTGGCCAAGTAGCGCCCGCAGGGCGCGTCGGCCAATACGCGAGAAGGCGGAAACGGAAAACGGTCCTGTGGACCGTTTTCCCGCCTTCCCGGCCGACAGGCCGGCTTTGCCTGAGGCGAGCGCCCCTGAGGCGGCGGGTCGTGACGCGGATAGCCCTGTGGGCTGTCCGTAGGCCCGGCGGGTGGCCGGCAGGTCGCCCGGTATGCCGAAGGCAGCATTGAGTCTCGCCCCCCCCGCAGGGGCGAGTCCATGCTTGCGGGGCCCGGAGGGCATTGGCCAAGTAGCGCCCGCAGGGCGCGTCGGCCAATACGCGAGAAGGCGGAAACGGAAAACGGTCCTGTGGACCGTTTTCCCGCCTTCCCGGCCGATAGGCCGGCTTTGCCTGAGGCGAGCGCCCCTGAGGCGGCGGGTCGTGACGCGGATAGCCCTGTGGGCTGTCCGTAGGCCCGGCGGGTGGCCGGCAGGTCGCCCGGTATGCCGAAGGCGGCATTGACTCTCGCCCCCGTAAGGGGGCGAACCCATATTTGCGGGGTCCGGAGGGCTTTGGACGGATATCGCCGATGGCCCAGTACCCCGATGGCCCAGTACCCTGATGGCTCGGTATCTTCGGTGGGCAGATATCTTCGGTGGCCAAGTATCGCCGAGAGCATCATCGCCCTCCGCCGCATGGCGCCATCTCCCCAAATCACGGGCTCAAATGGACGAAATCCGGAATTCCGAGTGCGAAACGGACGCTTTTGCGGGGGTTCGGCGCTTAGAATCCCGGATTTCGTCCTTTTCAGCCCGTATTGTTCGCGGTCCAGGTCCTCTTACCCAGGATCCGTCCGCCTCGCCCCCGGGAGCCGTCCGCCTCGCCCCGGATCCGTCCGCCTTGCCCCGATTTCGCTCCGTCCCGGATTCCACCTGTCCCGCGTCCATCGCCGATCCGCGCGCATCGCGCCCGCCCACCATGCAATCACCGCGCGGCACGTCATCGCCGACGCCACTACACTGGGCCCGGTATTTCGTGTGACGTGACTGAGGAGAAGAGACCATGGCAGACCTTCGCGGCCCCGACAGCTCCGTTGACGAGCAGCGTCGCCTGGGGGCGCAGGGCGTGTTTCCGGAGACGGTGGACATCAACATCCGTCAGCTGGACCCGATTCCCGCGCCGCGGGCGTTCATCAGGGAGCTGCCGCTGAGCGACAGGCAGATCGATCTGGTGCTCAGGTCCCGTCAGGAGATCCGCGACGTGCTCAACGGACGCGACGACCGTCTGCTGGTCATCGTCGGCCCGTGCTCGATCCACGATCCGAAGGCCGCCAAGGACTACGCGCACCGCCTTGCCGAGGTGAGCGCCGAACTGTACGACCGCCTCGTCATCGTGATGCGCGTGTACTTCGAGAAGCCGCGCACCACGATCGGCTGGAAGGGCCTGATCAACGACCCCGATCTGGACGGCACGTTCAACATCCGCAAGGGCATGTGGCAGGCGCGCAAGGTGCTGTCCGACGTGCTCGACGAGGGCGTCCCGATCGCCACCGAATGGCTCGACCCGATCACCCCGCAGTACATCTGCGACGCGATCAGCTGGGGCGCCATCGGAGCGCGCAACACGGAGAGCCAGGTGCACCGCGAGCTGGCCAGCGGCCTGTCCATGCCGGTGGGCTTCAAGAACGCCACGGACGGCTCGATCAAGCCCGCCGCCGACTCCTGCTACACCGCCGCGTTCGAGCATCACTTCCTGTCCATCAACCTCGACGGCCGCGTGATCGCCGCCGAGACCAAGGGCAACCCGGACTGCCATCTGGTGCTGCGCGGCTCCTCGCACGGCCCCAACTACGACGCCGAATCGGTGCGCGAGGCGCTGTCGGCGCTCAAGGCGTCCAAGGCGTCCGGCCCGAGCGACCACGGTCTGGTGATCGACGCCGCGCACGGCAACTGCGGCAAGGACGAGGTGCGCGAGGCCGAGGTGGTGGAGGAGATCGCCGCGCGTCTCGCCAAGGGCGAACAGGGCATCACCGGCATCATGATGGAGAGCTTCATCGAGGCCGGCAACCAGAAGCCCGCGCCGCTCGACCAGCTGGTCTACGGCAAGTCCATCACGGACGCGTGCGTGCCGTGGGACCGCACCAACGAGCTGCTGCACACGCTCGCCGACGCCGTGGACGCCCGCCGCGCGCTGCAGTAGCCGTCGCAGTAGCCGTCGTCCGTTCCCGCGTCCGGCGGCGGTGCCGCCTATCCGTGGCGTCACCTATCCTTGGGGAAGATTGCGTCCCAAGGAGTTTGCATGCAGCAGCAGAAGAACATGGGCGACGACGCGCAGCCGTTGCGCGTCGGCCCCCAGCCGTTGAACACGCCGGAGGAGCTCCGCGCCATCCGTCAGGCCATGGACGAGGGCAAGAACCCGCTCACGGCCACCGACGTGCCGCGCTGGGAGGACCAGGTGGGCGTCAGTCGCATCGTGAACCGGCGGATCCTCGAGCTCGAGCCGCTGCCCACGCCGGCGCAGGTGCTGGCCGAGCTGCCGCTCGACGCCGCCGCACAGGAGATCGTCGCCTACTCGCGCGACGAGATCCGCGCCTGCCTGTACGGGCAGGACGACCGTCTGCTGGTGATCGTGGGCCCGTGTTCGGTGCACGATCCGGCCGCCGCGCTCGACTACGCGCATCGTCTCGCCAAGGTGATGAAGGAGGTCGAGGGCGAGCTGCTCGTCGTGATGCGCGTGTACTTCGAGAAGCCGCGCACCACCGTGGGCTGGAAGGGCCTGATCAACGATCCGGACATCGACGGCTCGCACAACATCCGCAAGGGCCTGCTGCTCGCGCGCAGGACGCTGCTCGGCGTGCTGGGCGAGGGTCTGGCCGCCGCCACCGAGTTCCTGGAGCCCACCAGCCCGCAGTTCATCGCCGACGCGGTGAGCTGGGGCGCGATCGGCGCGCGTAACACCGAGTCGCAGGTGCACCGCCAGCTGGCCAGCGGCATGTCGATGCCAATCGGCTTCAAGAACGCCACGGACGGCTCCGTGAAGGCCGCGGTCAACGGCTGCTACGCCTCCGCGCAGCAGCACACGTTCTTCGGCATCGACCATCTGGGCCGCGCCTGCGCCGTGGAGACGCTCGGCAACCCGGACTGCCACGTGGTGCTGCGCGGGTCGATCCACGGCCCGAACTACGACGCCGCGTCCGTTGCCAAGGCCATGGAGGACGTGCGCGCGATGATGCCCGCGGATTCCGCCGCCGCGCACGGGCTCATCGTCGACTGCTCGCACGGCAACTCCGGCAAGGACGAGCGTCGTCAGGCCGAGGTGGTGCGCAACATCGCCGGCCGCATCGCGCAGGGCGAGCGGGGCATCACCGGCATCATGATGGAGAGCTTCATCGAATCCGGCAACCAGCCAGCCGCCCCGCTGGACCAGCTGGTCTACGGCAAGTCGATCACGGACAAGTGCATCGGCTGGGACGAGACCGAACGCCTGCTGCACGAGCTCGCCGACGCCGTCTCCGCGCGCCGCTGGAACTGAGCCGCGCCAATCCTGCCGTCCCCGAAAATCGTCACGAAAGGAACCACATGACCACCATCGCCGTCATCGGCGCGCTCACCGAGGAAGTCGCGCTCATCGCCAAGTCGCTCCGGAACGTCTCGCACGACCGCGCCGCCAGCCTGGACGTCTCCGTCGGCACGCTCACCGGCCGCGACGGTGCCGAGATCCGGGTCGCCGCCACCGTGGGCGGCATGGGCCTGGTGAACGCCGCCGCCACCGCGCAGCACCTCATCGACGCCTACGCCCCGGACGCCATCATCTTCTCCGGCATCGCCGGCAACCTCAACAGGGACCTGCACATCAACGACGTGGTGCTCGGCGGCACGCTGCGCTATCTGGACACCGACATGCGTCTGGTGGGCCAGTGGACGCCCGGCACCGAGGATGCGCCCGTGGAGGAGTTCCACTCCGACCCGCATCTGCTGCAGGTGGCGGACGAGGCGCTTGCCGAGGCGGGCATCCACCACATCACCGGCATCATCGCGTCCGGCAACTACTTCGTGGACACCCCCGAGAAGGTGAACGAGGTGGTGGTGCGCACCGGCGCCGACGCCGTGGAGATGGAGGGCGCCGCGGTGGCGCACGTGGCGGCGCGCAACGGCGTGCCCGCGCTGGTGATCCGCGCGCTGAGCGACAACGCGGACACCGACTACGAGGTGTTCGCCACGTTCGACATCTCCGAGTACGCCAACACCGCCGCGCGCCTCGTGGTGGACATGGTCGCGCGGCTCGGCTGAGCGTACCGCCGCGACGAACGCGAGGGGGCATCCGGCAGCGAAACCGGATGCCCCCTCGCGTCGTTTCCGATGCGCCTCAGCGCGCGTTGAGGTCGACCACCGAGCCGCGGTCCACGAGCGTCGGGTCCACGAAGATGTGCTTGGTGGCGGAGTCCGGGTCGGCGATGCGCTGCATGAGCGTGCGCACGCACACCTCGCCGAGGTCCTTGGCGTTGGAGCGCAGCACGGTCAGCGGGCGCGAGCTCGGGGTGGCGAAGCCGTCGATGGAGATCAGCGAGACGTCGTCCGGCACGCGCTTGCCGCGGCGTTCCAGCACCTGCGCGATCGCGATGGCGAGGTAGTCGGAGTGCACCAGCATGGCGGTCACGCCGGAGGCGATGATCTTGTCCACGATGCCGTCCACGCCGGAGGTGTCGTAGGGCTGGATGCCGTCCTCGATGAACGGGCAGACGATGCGGTCGGAGTCGTTGAGGATGTGCTTCCAGCCGTTCTCGATGACCTGCGACGTGGGCGTGTCCGAGAACGCGGCGCCGATGCGCGTGTGGCCGCGCTCGAGGAAGTGGACGGCGGCCTTGCGCACGCCGTAGTGGTGGTTGGTGCGCACCGAGTCGACGTAGCAGGTGCCGAGCACCGGCTGGTCGCGCTCCGCGACCACCACCGGCACCGGGGCACCCTCGATCCACTCCCAGGTGCGCTCGCACACGCCGGGACGTCCGGACGGGGAGACGATCATGCCGCACAGCGAGCGTTCCTGCGCGAGCCAGTCGAGGATCTCGGTTTCGTCGATCTTGTCGTAGGAGCTTTCGCGCGAGACGATGCGCGCGCCGAGCTCGTTCGCGGCGTTGCGGATCGACTCGATGACGTTGGGCCAGAAGAAGCTGGGTTCCGGCATCATCACGCCGATGACCGGCTGGTTGTTGCGGTCGTCGAGCCCCGCGGGCAGCGGCATGTCGTTGAGGTCGTCGAGTCCCGGGGCGGCGAGCGGCGAGGGGACGCCGACGAGCGCGGCGGGGGAGCCGTCCTTGCGCGTGGTGGTGCCGGAGAGTGACATCGCGCCGCCGCGGATGCGCTTGAGCAGGCCGGCGTCGGCCAGCGTGGTCAGGTCGCGGCGCACGGTGATGTCCGTGGTGTTGAGGAGTTCGGCGAGTTCGGCCACCGTCACGACGCTCTGTCTCGTGAGCAGGCTCAGGATCATGTCCTGGCGTTCGGCGGGCAGGAAATCGCGCTTGCCCTGATCGGCGGTGTTCTCGGTCATCTCTTCGCTTCCTTGCGTGCGATCAGCGTGCGGTGCTGATCGTTTCGACGTGCATTTCGTTGCGATTATATCCGATTCCGTCCCTAAATGATCAGTAGTGGATGTTTATCGGCGTGTCGAAACGGTTCGTCTGATCGTTCCTGAGTGATTCTGATTGTATGATGCAACGTTGCATCGGCGATGGCGTGCCATCGGATACGAGGAACGGGGCCGCGGCCCCCGCGCACCGCATATGCAATGCGCGGGAACCGCGGCCCCGTCCGCAGGAAGCCGGAAAGCCGGACTCAGGCCTTCTTGGAGGCGATGATCGGCTCGACGATCGCGCGGGAATCCTTGCAGGCCTGCGCGACGGCGGCCCAGTCGCCCACCTTCTGCGCGGCGGACGGCACCGGGAACGAGCCGCCGATGGCGAACACGTTCTTCAGGCTGATGTAGTCGGCCGCGTTCTTCAGGCTCACGCCGCCGGTGGGCAGGAACTTCATCTCGGCGAACGGGCCGTTGAGGGCCTTCAGGGTCTTCACGCCGCCGTAGGCCTCGGCCGGGAAGAACTTCACGTAGCGCATGCCGCGCTGGTACGCCTTGTCCACGTCGGACGGCACGGCGGTGCCGGGCAGGATCGGGACGTTGTTCTCCAGCGCCCAGTCCACGATCTCTTCGGTGAACGCCGGGGTGACCAGACCCTTGGCGCCGGCGTCGATGGAGGCCTTGGCCTGATCCAGCGTGTGCACGGTGCCGGCCACGAGCGTGACGCCCGGGACCTCGGCGGCGATCTTCTTCATGCCCTCGATGCAGTAGGGGGAACGGAAGGTGACCTCGGCCACCGGCACGCCGCCCTCCTCCAGGGCCTGCGCCAGCGGGACGGCCTCGTCCAGCGAGTGCAGCGTCACCAGCGGGACGACGCCCAGCTGCTCGAGGTAGGGGAGAAGCTCTTCGCTCTTCGTAACTGCCATGTCGATCTTCTTTCTTGGTTGGTTGTTGGACAGATGGATGCGATGCGCTCAGTCGGCGCGGTGGTGCGAGGCCTTGAACGCCTCGAGCTCGCTCGGCGTGGGCAGGCCCTCGTTGTCGGAGACGAACTGGGTCTGGATGGCGCCCAGCGCGCAGCCGCGCTCCATGGCCTCGGCCACGGACTTGCCCTCGAGCAGCGCGGAGAGGGTGCCGGCCGCGAAGCCGTCGCCCGCGCCCACGGTGTCCACCACGGTGTCCACCACGAAGCCGGGCACGTACACGCTGTTCGTGCCGTCGGTGGCGTAGGCGCCCTTGGGACCGTCCTTGACCACCGCGTACCTGGCGCCGTTGTCGATGAACGCCTGTGCGGTGTCCTCGATGGTCTCGGCGCCGAACAGCTCACGGCCCTCGCCGATGCCGGGCAGCACCAGATCGGCCTGCGAGGCCAGCGTGCGCAGCGTGTCGCGCATCAGGTCGAGGCTCGGCCAGATGGCGGGGCGCAGGTTCGGATCGAAGGAGACGAACGCGCCGTTCTCGCGGGCGCGGCGGACCAGCTCGTGCGCGGCGGCCAGCGTGGTCTCGCTCAGCGGGGGCAGGATGCCGGTCAGGTGCACGACGGAGATGTCGGAGAAGTCGACGGCGTCCACGTCGTCGGGGCCCATCGTGGAGGCGGCGGAACCCTTGCGCCAGTAGTACGTCTTCGGATCGCCGTGCGAGACCTTGGACTTCATCATGAAGCCGGTGGGGCGGCCGGCGTCCACGGTGACCAGCGAGGTGTCGATCGCGTTGCGCTCCATGAACGCGCGGATGCGGTCGCCGAACGGATCCGGGGCGAGCTTGGTCATGTACACCGGCTTCTGGCCGAGACGGGCCAGTCCGACGCAGACGTTGAGCTCGGCGCCGGCGACGGATGCGTTGAACGTATCCACGGCACCCAGATCGCCCTCCTCCATGGCGGTGAACAGCGCCATGGCCTCACCGACGAGCAGGACCTTGCCGGGCCGAATGCCTTCGACCGTGAAATCGGCGGTAGTCGTCATGTTGCAGAACTCCCTTGTAGCTTTGGTGCTCCTATGCACCTCCCAGCCTAGCGCACCGCACGCCCGAACGGTCGCTTGTTGCCCGCAAATGCCGTGCGTCCGATGTGATCCGGGCCACGGTCGGCGCGGCGCCCCGCCGGGCGCATACGACAATCGGGCCCGACCCATATGGATCGGACCCGATTCGTCAGACGATCAGACGGTCAGTGCGCCCGAGCGGCTCACTTGGCATACTTGAAGGAGTCCCACACGCCCAGCAGGTACTGGATGCCCAGCGCGCGGTCGTACAGGCCGTAGCCCGGACGCGGCTTGTGCTCCGGCGTGTTCTCGTTCCACAGGTGACGGCCGTGGTCCGGGCGGATGTAGCCCTGGTAGTCGGCCTCGGCGTAGGCCTTCATGATGCCCACGGTGTCCACGTCGCCCTCGCAGGCGCGGTGGCCCACCTCGGAGAAGGAGCCGGCCTCGTCGTAGAACTTGATGTTGCGCACGTGGCTGAAGTGGATGCGGTCCATGAACGTCTTGACGGCGTCCACCGGGTCGTTGCCGCGGCGGGAGCTGAAGGAGCCCAGGCACAGGCACAGGCCGTTGTACGGCGAGGGGTTGAGGTCGAGCACGCGCTGGATGCCCTCCTTGGAGGAGACCACGCGCGGCCAGCCGAACAGGTCGAAGGCCGGGTCGTCCGGGTGCACGGCCAGCTTGACGTCGTACTTCTCGCAGGTGGGGATCACGGCGTCGAGGAAGACCTTGTAGTTCTCGTAGTACTTGTCGTGGTCGATGCCCTTGTAGGCCTCGATGAACTCGGGCAGGTGGGCCAGACGCTCCGGCTCCCAGCCCGGCATGGTCAGGTCGCCGGCGCCGTTGAGCGTCTCGTCGATCAGGGCCTGCGGGTCGGTGAGCTTGGCCACCTTGTGCGCATCGTAGTACAGGGCCGTGGAGCCGTCCGGGGACGGGTGGAACATGTCGGTGCGCAGCCAGTCGAACACCGGCATGAAGTTGTAGGTGACGACCTTGACGCCGGCCTTGCCGAGGTTCTCGATGGTCTTGATGTAGTTGTCGAGCGCCTCGTCGCGGCTCATGCCCAGCATGGTCTTGCCGGTCTTGATGGACTCGTGCACGTTGACGGACTCGACCACGTCGGCGTTGAACGTCTTGGTGACGCCGCGCTTGCGGTCGTCCTCGGAAAGGCCGGTGATCTTCTTCATCTCGGCCTCGATCTCCTCCGGCTCCCACAGCTCGCCGGCCTGCTTGTGGTGCAGGGACCACACGATCGTCTCGACGCCGGGGATCTGGCGGATGTCGTCCAGCGAGATGGTGTCGTTGCCCTCGCCGTACCAGCGGAATCCCATATGCATGGTGGTTGTTCTCCTTCGAATTGATTGCTGACAGTTTCCATTATGCGCCCCGGCGCATCGGTGAGGCGTCGGGGCGCATGGCCGCATGGAGACGGCTTGGGATCAGGCGAGCGCCTGCTCGACCACGGCGTGCACGGTGCCGGTGCCGGCGGCGAACTGCCTGAAGTAGTCCAGCACCTTGGCGGCCAGCGGGGTGGCGTTGAGGTCGGTGCCGAAGATCGTGGCGTCCGCGAGGATCGGCCTGATGACGTCGTCGGCCTTGGTGAGGTCGCCGCCGAGCTTGAGCGTGGCGAGCTTGGCCTGCAGGTCCTCCAGGCGCGGGTCGGGGCTCAGGGCCACCTGCTCGCCCTTGTCGTTGGTGGCCACGCCGTTCTCGCCGAGCAGCAGGCGCAGCCAGCCGGCGATGACCAGCGGGATGGCCACGAGGGTGTCGATGTCCTTGGACGGATCCTCGAGGTACTTCTTGATGATCACGCCGTAGCGGATCGGGATCTTCTGCGAGGTGTCGGTGGAGATGCGGGCCGGGGTGTCCGGAATGTTCGGGTTCGGCACGCGCACCTCGATGACCTGGCGCAGGAACTCCTTGGGGGAGAAGATCTTCGGATCGGTCACCACGGGCAGGCCCTCGACGTAGCCGAGGCGCTCCACGAGCTTCTTGAGGTCCGGGTCGCCGATGGTCTCGCTCATCGACGGGTAGCCGAGCAGCATGCCGAACGTGGCCAGCGCGGTGTGCAGCGGGTTGAGGCAGGTGGTGACCTTCATCTCGTCGGCGTCGTTCACGGTCTCGCGGTCGGCCACGTACACGCCAGCCTTCTCCAGCGCCGGGCGGCCGTTCGGGAACTTGTCCTCGATGACCAGGTACCAGGTCTCCTCGGTGTTGGCGAACGGGGCGACGTTGGTGCGCTTGGCGGTGTGGATGATCTGCGTGTCGCCGAAGCCGGCCTTGGCCAGCAGCTCGGAGACGGACTCGGCCGGGTTCGGGGTGATGCGGTCGATCATGGACAGCGGGAACGTGACCTTGGACTCGTCGTTGAGGTAGTCGACGAAGTCCTGACCCACGAAGCCCTTGTCCTTCCACAGCTCGGCGAACTTCCTGATGGAGGCGCCGAAGCGGTCGCCGTTCTGCGAGAAGTTGTCGGTGGAGACCATGGCGATCGGGTAGGCGCCGGCCTTGAAGCGCTCCAGCAGCAGGGCGGTGATCGCGCCCATCGCGGACACGGCCGTGTCCGGGCCGCCCTCCACCTCGGGCTCGATCCACGGCAGGATGTCGCCGGCGGCGTCGGTCAGGGCGTAGCCCTTCTCGGTGATGGTGACGGTGGCGAACTGGAGCTCCGGGTTGCGGAACACGCCGACCAGACCCTTCCAGTCCTCGTCCTCGTGGTTGCGCACGCCGTAGGCGGCGGCAACGGAGGCGATGAGGCGGTTGTCCACGGAGCCGTCGGACTTGAGCACCACCTGCAGGCAGCGGTCGTCGAACGGCTTGTAGGCCTCGGTCACGATGTCCGGATCGAAGGTCTCGGCCACGACCACGCCGGACTCGGTCTCGCCGGCCTCGATGAGGTCCTGGGCGATGGCGGCGTGCACGGCGCGGAACAGGTTGCCGGCGCCGAAGTGCACCCAGTAGGGGTGCTCGGCGGTGTGGGCGCGCACGGCGGCGGTGTCGAACTTCGGCAGGGCGACGCCGGCCTTGGCCCACTCGTCCTTGGTTGCGTTCAGGTCATCGGTGAGATGAAGAACCATGGTGTGTGTTTCCTTTCTTGGGAATCCTTGAAATCCCGTAAATCCTTGTGGTGGCGCTGTCCGCGGCCTACAGCTTGAAGACCTTGGTGGGCTGGGCCACGACGGAGTCGACCACGATCTGGCGGCCCTCGTCGAGGGTCAGGCGGTGGTCGGCCACGAGTCCGGCCACGTAGCGGGCGGTCAGGCGGCGGTTGGTGTCGTGGCGGGCCGGGATCGAGCACAGCGCGCGCGTGTCGTCGATGAAGCCGGACAGCTTGGTGAAGCCGGCGTTCGGCACCACCTCGGCGTAGTAGCGCAGGATCGGCTCGGGGGCGTCGATGAACCACCACGGGGCGCCGATGTACAGGCTCGGGTAGAAGCCGGCCAGCGGGGCGAGCTCGCGGGCGTAGACCGTCTCGTCCATGGTGAAGGCCACGAAGTGGAAGTTCGGGTCGTTGCCGTAGGTGTTGAGCAGGTTCTTGAGGTCCACGGTGAACTCGGCCTTGGCGGGCACGTCGCCGCCGGTGTCCTTGCCGTACTCGGCGAGGTTGGCGGGGTCGTACGAGCGGTGCACGTGCGGATGCACGGTCATCACCAGACCGTCCTCCTGAGCCATGATGACCTGGTCGGAGAACAGGTGGCGGCGCAGGCGCACGGCGTCCTCGGCGGAGATGGTGCCGGCCAGCGCCTCGGCATACAGCTTGTTGACCTCGGCGTCGGACAGGCGGTCGGTGCGCACGTCGGCGTGGGAGTGGTCGGAGAGCACGGCGCCGTGCTGCTTGAAGTGCAGGCGGCGGCTCTTCATCGCGGCGGTGAAGCCGTCGTACGTGGAGGTGTCCACGCCGGCCACGTCGCCCAGCTTGCCCACGAGCTCGGCCCAGCCGGGGGTGAGCGGCTCGAGGTAGACGTCGGGGCGGAAGGCCGGGGCCAGGCGCGCCGGGAAGTCCGGGTCGGCGTTGGTCTCATCGTGCAGGTGCAGGTCGTCCAGCGTGTCGTCGGTGGTGGAGATGAAGCCGATGTTGAACTTCTTCACCAGCTCGCGGGTGGAGAACTCCGGCTGCTTGAGCAGGTCGTTGAGCTCGTCGTAGATGTGGCCGGCGGTGTCCTCGCCGAACTTCTCGTGGATGTCGAAGACGTTCTGCAGCGAGTCCTCGAACCAGTAGCGCATCGGGGTGCCGGCGTACGCGCCCCAATTCCTGCCCCAGATCAGGAAGGCGTTGCGCGCCTGCTCGGGGGTGAAGTCCTTCTGGTTGACGCCCAGGTCCTTGAGCGCCACGCCCTGCGCGTGCATGACGCGGGTGACGTAGTGGTCCGGCGTGATGAACAGGCTCGTCGGATCGGAGAAGTGGTAGTCCTTGTCGTGGAACCATTCCACCGGCACATGGCCGTGCGGCGAGATGATCGGCAGATCCCTGACGGCCTCGTACAGGTCGCGGGCGATGGCGCGTTCGGTGGGATCCGGGGGAAGGAGGCGGTCGGGATTGAGATCATACTTCGTTGGTTGATTCATAGATCCCATTATCTGTTGTTGCATCGGGGACTGCCCGGCGTTGCCACGTTTTGACGGCGGATCGGCCGCGGAGGCATAGAATGGTGCAGAACCACGGTGCGCGGCGGACGTGCGTGCACCTTATATATATGTATATGCGATGGATGCGCATGCGCGACGAGCGGTGCGCGGACGACGGACAGCGGGCCGGCGACGGGCGGCGCGCGGAGGGGAGTGCCATGACGGACGGCGAGGAGCGTGCCGGGAGCGAGGATCGCCGCCGCGTGACCATCCGCGACGTCGCCCGCGAGGTGGGCGTCTCCCCGTCCACGGTGTCGCGCGCGTTCGCGCGTCCGGGGCGCGTGAGCGCGGAGACCGCGCGGCGGATCCGCGAGGTGTCCGACCGGCTCGGCTACCGCGTGGACGCCATCTCGTCGTACGACCCCGCCGGCGGGCTCACGGACCAGATCGCCATCGTCGTCTCCGACCTCGCCAACCCGATCTTCGCCGACTACGTCAAGGCCGCGCAGCATCGCTGCCTCGAGCTGGGCTACGGCCTGCTCGTCATCGATTCGGAGGAGACCGGCGCCATCGAGAAGAACGCGGTGGAGCTGGCACGTCCACACGTGGACGGCATCATCCTCGGCTCGTCGCGCCGTTCCGATTCGGCCATCCGCAAGCTGGCGGAGACCAAGCCGGTCATCGTGCTTAACCGTTCGATCCGCGGCGTCAAGTCGATCATCGGCAACGTGCAGACCGGTCTCGAGGAGGCGGTCAGCCATCTCGTGCAGCTGGGGCACGCGGACATCACCTATATATCCGGTCCGCAGTCGAGCTGGCAGGAGGGCACGCGCTGGCGCATCATGACGGCGCTGTGCTCGGTGCACGGCATCAGGCTGCGCCGCATCCCGTCCGACTCCCCGTCGTTCGCCGGCGGCTACCGCTGCGCCGAGGCGTTCCTGAGGAACCCCACCACGGCGGTGGTGGCGTTCAACGACATGATCGCGATCGGCTTCATCGCGGCGCTGCGCGCCCAGCACGTCTCGGTGCCGGGGCAGGTCTCGGTGGTGGGCATCGACGACATCCCGGTCAGCTCGCTGGTCACGCCGGCGCTCACCAGCGTGCGCATGCCGCGCCGGGAGACGGCCGCGGCGGCGGTGGACGAGCTGGTGGGGCGCCTGCGCCGCATCAAGGCGCACGAGGGCATGCGTCCGCTGGTGGTGGACTCCACGTTCGTGGTGCGTGCCAGCACGGCGCAGGTCTCGCGCTAGCTGGCGCCTCTCCGCGCCGCCGTCTCTCTCGATGCCGCCGCGTCGGGCGCCGCATGCCGCGATCATGGGCGCGCAACAACGATCATCTTGCGACACGCTGCTGAAATGCTTGCAAATGAACGGTTCTGAGCATTTCGGGCGTTTGGAGTGATTGCAAATGCTTAAAACGTCCTGAGTATCACCCGAGGGCATGAATCGTTGAAAACACTGGGATTACAACGATGGCACCGGTTTCGCGCCGCCGGCTCCAAGAAATCTCCAAGGCAAATGGTGGCAACAATCAGAAGTGATCAATCCAGTGGGCTATAGTTCTAATCAAGAACAAGGCGGAACGCGTAGTAGCGATCAGCTTTGGTCTTAGCAAAGATGCTAGGAAGGAAGAAAGGAACACCATGAAGTACACGCGCACTGTTCAGGCAGCAGCCATCGCTTCCGTTGCAGCCATGGCCCTCGCCGCCTGCGGCGGCGGCTCCGGCAACGACGCTGAGGCGGTCGCCTCCGCGTCCCTGAACGCCGACACCAAGGTCGAGATCAGCTTCGCCGGCTGGTCGCTGAAGTCCACCCCGGAGTTCCAGACTCTGGTCGACGCCTTCAACAAGGAGCACCCGAACGTCACGGTCAATATCCACGAGTACTCCGCGGATGACTACGACACCCAGCTGACCACCGATCTCTCCGGCGGCACCGCCCCCGAAGTCTTCCCGATCAAGAACCTCCAGAAGTACTACTCCTACGCCATCGACTCCAACGGCGGTCTGGCCGATCTGACCTCCGTGGCCGACGCCTACAAGAGCGACAAGAACATCGACATCTCCCAGTACAACATCGACGGCAAGTACTACGCCCTGCCGTACCGCCAGGATTCCTGGGTCCTGTTCTACAACAAGACCATGTTCGAGAAGGCCGGCGTGGCCATCCCGGACGGCACCTGGACCTGGGACGACTACATGAAGGCCGCCGAGGAGCTCAAGCAGAAGCTGCCCGCCGCCGGCTACGACGCCAACTCCGTCTTCCCGACCTACCACCACAACTGGCAGTCCGTCTTCCAGTCCTTCACCACCGGCCAGTCCGCGGCCACCGTTGACGGCGCCAAGAAGAACTTCCTCTCCGGCGACTACAGCTACATGAAGGACATGTACAACAACGTGTTCCTCAAGGCCCAGGACGAAGGCCTGACCGTGGACTACAACACCTCCACGTCCAACAAGGTCCAGTACCAGGCCCAGTTCGGCACCGAGAAGGCCGCCATGCTGCCGATGGGCACCTGGTACGCCGCCACCCTGGTCTCCCAGCAGAAGTCCGGTGACGCCAACAAGTTCGAGTGGGGCATGGCTCCGATCCCGCAGTCCTCCACCGTGAAGAGCGACGACGGCAAGCCGATCACCTTCGCCGATCCGACCGGCCTCGCCATCTCCGGCGCCGCCACGGGCGACAAGCTCGCCGCGGCCAAGGAGTTCGTGCAGTGGGCCTCCGGTGAGGGCGGCGCCAAGGCTCTGGCCGCCATCGCCACCACCCCGGCCTACTTCTCCGACTCCGTCGTGAGCACCTACTTCGGCGTCGACGGCATGGCCAACGACGATCAGTCCAAGAAGGCCTGGCAGGAGCACGACACCCGTCCTGAGAACTACGTCGACAAGAAGACCAACGACATCCAGGCCGCTCTCAAGATCATGAACTCCACCATCATGACCAAGACCGGCTCCGTGGACGACGCCATCGCCAAGGCGAACGCCGACATCGCCGCGCTGAAGTAAGCACCCGCGCTACCAGCGACGACTGAATGAGAAGCGGGTCGTGGGTTACCAACCAGAATCTACGGCCCGCTTTTCTATTGCCAAAAATCCCCCTCCCGCGCGGAGGGGACCGCACAAGCTCCAAAAATTCATCATTAGGAAAGGCTTAGGAGGAGATTCCAATGACTGAAGTGGCAAGCAAGCCGGTGGCCTCACCGGCCAAGAAGCCGAAGGGCGGTGAACTCACGACGAACGCGATCGGGCGCCGTAACCTGCGCAACGGTCTGCTGTTCATCGCGCCGAACTTCATCGGCTTCCTGTTCCTGGTTCTCGGACCGGTGCTGTCGCTGTTCTACATCGCGTTCTCGAAGTGGAGCGCGTTCGGCATGCCGAAGTTCAACGGTCTGGAGAACTGGACCCGACTGCTCGGCGACGACACGTTCAAGCACTCGTTCTGGCAGACCATCTACTACGCGCTGGTGCACATCCCGCTGACGCTCGTCATCGCGTTCGGTCTCGCCGTCATCCTCAACTCGAAGCTCAAGGGCAAGGCGTTCTTCCGTACCATCGCCTTCTTCCCCTACATCACCTCGATCGTCGCCGCAGCCCAGGTCTGGAGCATGCTGTTCGACCCGAACGCCGGCGTCATCAACCAGTTCATCCGCCTGTTCACCGGCGGCGAGGACGGCTGGGCCCCGGGCTGGCTGTCCACCACCGAGTGGGCCATGCCCGCCGTGATCATCGTCGCCACCTGGCGTGAGGTGGGCTACTTCATGATCCTGCTGCTCGCAGGCCTCCAGACCATCCCGCACGAGCTCTACGAAGCCGCCGAGGTGGATGGCGCCAACGGCTGGCAGCGCTTCTGGAAGATCACCGTCCCGTGCATGCGTCCGACGCTGTTCTTCGTCATGGTCACGCTGACCATCGGCTCCTTCAAGATCCTCGACCTCACCCTCGTCATGACGAACGGCGGCCCCGGCGACTCCACCTACGTGCTCGCCCAGTACGTCTACCAGCAGGCCTTCCAGCAGGGCAACTTCGGCTACTCCGGTGCCGTGTCCCTGGTGCTGTTCTTCCTGTGCATGATCGTGACGATCATCCAGTTCGTCTACAACAACGCTAAGGAGAAGTGAGATGACGAGCGTTACCGCAACCCCGTCCCCCGTCGCCGTGAAGGGCGCTGGCTCTCCCTCCGCCGACATCCCGTTCAACAAGCAGCCCGTCAGCCCGCTGAGGATCGTGGGCACCGTCGTGGGCTACGTGTGCATGATCGCGCTGGCCATCTTCATGGTCCTGCCGTTCGTGTGGATGTTCCTCTCGGCCGTCAAGCCGAACAACGAAGTCTACATGGTCCCGATCCAGTGGTTCCCGTCCGTGTGGCACTGGGAGAACTACCTGACCATCTGGACCAAGGCCGAGATGGGCCTGTGGACCGGAAACACCATCTTCTTCGCCATCTGCGTGACGTTCCTGCAGGTGTTCACCGGCTCGTTCGCCGCCTACGGCTTCTCCAAGATCAAGTTCGCCGGCCGCAACGTGCTGTTCCTCATCTACATCGCCACCATGGCCGTCCCGTGGCAGTCCTACATGGTCCCGCAGTACAAGATGCTGGCGGCCATGGGCATCGCCAACACCCGCTGGTCCATCATCCTGCTCCAGGCGTTCGGCGCGTTCGGCGTGTTCATGATGAAGCAGTTCTACGACACCATTCCGGACGAGCTGTCCGAGGCCGCGCGCCTCGACGGCCTCTCGGAGTGGGGCATCTACCGCCGCATCGTGCTGCCGCTGTCCGGTCCGTCCATCGCGGCTCTGGCCATCATCACGTTCACCAACACGTGGAACGACTACATGGGCCCGTTGATCTACCTGCGCAAGAACCAGCTCTGGACCATCCAGCTCGGTCTCAAGACCTTCATCGGTCAGTACTCCGCCGACTACGCCATGATCATGACCGGCTCCGTGCTTTCGGTGCTCCCGATCCTCGTGGTGTTCCTCATCGGCCAGAAGCAGTTCGTCGAAGGCATCGCGACCTCCGGCATGAAGGGCTGAGTCTCCTGCCCGGGATCCCGCTCGGATCCCCTCGGGATTCCGCGGAGCTCCTCGGAGCCTCCCGGAATCCCACCCCGATCTCCATCACCAATCATCCGTCACGGCGGTCGGCGGGCTTCGGCCCGTCGGTCCCGTCAGACATCCGATCCGCGGCGCAAGAGCGTCCGATCCGGTCCTCGTTCGCCGGATCGGAGCGTGAGGCTGCATCGCGCATGCGGCGATCCGGTCGGACGGCGGTCCACCGAGCCGCCGCCGGATACGGGATACGTCCGGACGGTCGTCAGTGTGGTTGAGCCTCTTTCTTCCTCCGGCCCGCTGGCGGCCGTTCGGAACCGACGTCGCGAGACGCCGGCGGCGATGGGCTCCCTCCCTAGCAGAGGGGGCCCATTCCTTTGCCCATGTGGGTAAACGTTGAAATCCTGCGGGGCGCGGCATCCGAGGCATCGGAGGATCCGCGGGCGGCCCCTCAGTCAACTCGTGTAAGGTAGGCACAATGGCGTCCTCATTCAGCAAGCAATCGTTCAACAAGGCCTTCACCACCGTCGCCAACAGCGTCTATCTCATGCTCATGGCCGGCTGGCTCACCCTCCTCGCCGCCCTGCCGCTCACCATCTGCTTCCTCGCGCGCATCCCGGTCACGTACTATCCCACCTACGCCGCCGCGCTGGCGCTGAGCGCCCCCGGATTCGCCGCGCTGTTCGCCATCTTCCGCGACCAGCCCACCTTCAACTCGCGCGACGCCGCGCTGCGCATCAAGCTTGCCGACGACCACGCGAACGACCCGGACTTCCCGCCGGACTGGATCGCCGCCCCGTACGTGCCCTCCGACCGTTCCGTCGCCATCATCAAGCCGTTCTTCCGCGCCTACGCCCGCAACTTCCTGCGCTCCCTCGCCATCGGCTTCTCGTTTGCGCTGCTCACGTTCGCCTTCGGCTACGACATCCAGATCACGCAGCAGTTCACCTGGGGCGCCGCGCTCATGCCGGTGCTGCTGGTGTGCATCGTGCTGTTCCTGCAGGCGTACTTCGTGGGGCTCGTCATCGTCGTCGAATATCCCAAGGCCAAGTGGTTCAGCATCATGAAGAGCGCCGTGCTGCTCTCCATCCGACGCTGGGCGGCGCTGCTCATCGCGATCGTCGTCATGATCGGCTTCGTGTGGGGCGTGATGTGGAACCCGCTGCTCGTGCTGTTCCTCGGCACCGGACTGATCATGTACATCGAGTACTCCGCCGCGCGCTGGCAGGCGCAGATCCTGTTCGCGCAGATGGCGCGCGAGAGCGGGGACAAGCGCATCCGCGACATGTACTCCGTGGGCGCCGACGCCAAGCCGCGCAGGAAGTCGTCGTTCTGGAGGGGCGGCGCCGACGTCATGCAGTGAGCGGCTGCGCCTGGTCGTTCGTTCGGTCGTTCGTTCGGTCGGATCGTTTTGGTCTGATTGTCGGTCTAGACGTCTTGGTCTGATTGTCGGTCTGCGCGCCTGATCGTTCGTCTGCTTGTTGGTCCGCTCATCGGGCTGGTCATCGGTCTGGTCATTCGCGCGTCTCGAATCCGTTCGGGGCGCGCGTTTCCATATGTCCGTGCGTCCGGTCTCTCCGGCCTTCCGATCTTCCGGGCTTTCATGCAAGGGAACGCCCGGGTTTTCCGCGGATCCGCATGATTCCAATGGACCCCGATGAAACCTGCCCGTTCGCTTGCCGAGAGTGTGCTCCGTTCGACAAACGAAGACCCGGGTTTTCTCCGGATCCGCAGAATGTCAAGGGCGATCGACGAAACCCGTCCCCTCGCTTGCCGGGAATCGTTCTCATTGGGCAAGCGAAGGCCCGGGTTTCTGGCCGATCCGCGTGATTTCAACGGGTTCCGATGAAACCTGCCCGTTCACTTGCCGGAGATGGCGCATCCGACATGCGTCTCCGGTCGGGACTTGGCGAGCCTATCGTCCCGTCGGCCGTCCGCCCCGCTCGTTGCTGATCTGCCACACGCTCATCGGCACATCGCGCACCGGTCCGACGTCGGCCCCGGCGTGCGCCAGCGCCTGCGCCACCTGCGCGAACAGCCACGCCGCGCCCTCCTTGGTGCCGATCATGCCCGCCGTGACCTGAAAGACCGTCCACCGATGCGTCAGGATCGCGTTGGCGCGGTACAGATCGTCCTCGTACTGCGCGCGATGGTGCGCGCCCTGATAGTCAAGCCCGATCCGATACCGCGGCCAGCCCATGTCGATGCGGATCTTCGTCGGCTCCACCGCGATGATGACGTCCGGTTCGGGGCATGGCAGGCCGAAGCGCGTCGCCAACAGCCGTAGCCGCGTCTCCGCCGGCGAATCCACGCGCTCCCGGACGAGTCGCAGCGCGCGCACGGCGTTCGGCCGCCCGACGAACCGTCCCGCGGCGTCGACGAATCCGCGCAGCACGTCGACGCCGGCCCGATGCATCGTGGCGTCGCGGCAGGCCATCGCGTCGCCGATCGCCACCAGATGCTCAAGCGAGCAGAACCGCGCCATGTGGGCGAACGTGGCCGCGGGCGACGTGCAGCGGACGCCGTCCACGTCGATCACCGCATGCGGCGTGGCCAGCGGCGACCACGTCACGGGACGCGTCCCCGGTACGCGGCGCAGGGCGCGCGGGGCGTCGAAGACGATGACCGGTCGGTCGCCGGGCGATGCGTAGGATCGCGGAACCTGAAGCCCAAGCAGATTGAGCGCCGTACCGAGCGCGAACACGGGGGAGTCCGGCGGCATGTTCGATGCGCGCGTCGCGGCTGCGGGTCCTTCGGTTCCTGCGCGTCCCGTCAACGTCGTCGCCGCTGCCGTGGTCCGTCTTGGACGCGGCGCCATGATCGCGCGGCATCGTTCGATCGCCGCCCGCTGGGTCTCCCATGCCTGATGGCGCATCAGATGATTGGGCGCCGGCTCGCGCGTGAATTCGTACATCGCGCCTCCTTACGTCGGTGCCCACAGCGTACGTCGGGATCATTGCGGGCAGACGAACGGGGATGCCTTCGCGCGATCGGCGGGACGGCGCTTCGTCGCGGAAACCTTGGCCTTCGCCTGCCGGGAACGGGGGCATTCGGCAAGGGAGGCCCCGGGTTTTCTCCGGAGCGGCGGAATCCCAAGGTCGTTGGACCAAACCCGGTCCTTCGCTTGCCGAGGATGGTGCTCGTTTGGCGAGCGAAGGATCAGGTTTTCCGGGGAACCGCATAATGCCAAGGACGGTGATCGAAACCTTGGCCTTCGCTTGCCGGCGCGCGGATCCTCCGGGCAAGCGAATGGGCGGGTTTTCTCCGGAGCGGCGGAATCCCAAGGTCGTTGGATGAAACCCGGTCCTTCGCTTGCCGAGGATGGTGCTCGTTCGGCAAGCGAGCGGTCGGGTTTTCTCGGAATCCGCGTGATTCCAATGGGACTGTCGAAAACCCGGCCCTTCGCTTGCCGAGAATGGTTCTCGCTCCGATGGACGGCGCCGTGGCGCATGGGCGACGCCGGGTGCGGCACGTGCATGCAGAGGGACGCGATGCGACATGCGTCGTGCGCGGGGCGACGTGCGCGACATCGGCCGTCGCGTGTGCGACATCGGTCGGCGCGTGCGCGATGCTGGTCGTTTATGATTGGTTGCGTTATCATTCTTGTGGTTTCAACGATCAAAGGGGAACATCATGCACAACAACGCCGACGATGCGCGCGCAGCCGCGGAACGCCCCGTCACCGTCACGCTCACGGCCGACGACGTGGCCGCCGCCGCGCGCAGCCTGCACGGTCTGACGTACAAGGGCTTCGGCGTGCTGTCCGGCAACGCCACGTCCAGCCTGCTCATGGACTACAAGGCCGAGCATCCGGACGTCTACTGGAAGCTCGTGGAGACGCTGTTCGGCGGCGAACGCCCCATGATGAACACCGTCAAGGTGGAGATGGGCAACGATCGCAACAACTCCACCGGCCCGAACGTCGCCACGATGCGCGACCGCGACGAATACCCGGCCGTGACCCGCGAGCCCGGATTCCAGCTCGCCGCCGACGCGCGCCGCTTCAACCCGCGTCTGCACGTGAGCATCCTGCGCTGGCATGCGCCCACGTGGGTCGTCACCAACGACGACGTCTACCGCTGGTACAAGAACACCATCCTCGCGGCTTACCGCGAGTACGGATTCATGGTCGATTCCGTCAACCCCGACGTCAACGAGCGCACCGCCGATCTGGCGTGGGTGGCCGGATTCTCCCGCCGCGTGCAGAACGACGAGACCGGCTTCGAGGGCAACGGTCCGGACGACCCCAACGCCGGGTTCGCGAGCGACGAGGAGCGCGACCTGTTCCACCGCATCCGCACGATCACCTCGGACGAGGAGGTGACCGGCACGTTCGGCGACGAGCTCATCGCCAGCGCCGAATACATGCGCCATATCGACGTGGCCGCCTACCACTACTCCGTGGAGGACGACGCGCACGGCAACTTCAAGCGCCTCGCGGACGAATGCGACAAGGAGGTCTGGAACTCCGAGGCGCAGGCGACGTTCTCGTGCTCGGCTGACCGTCCGAACAACACCAACGACGAGGGCACCGATGTGACGCCGCACTACGCGGGCACCGGCATCGGCGGCCAGAACGGCCCGCTGGAGATGGGCAACACGCTGATCAAGGGATTCGTGGAGTCCCGGCGCACGTGCGCGCTCTACCAGCCGGCCATCGGCAGCTTCTACGAGAACATGGAGTACTCGTACAAGGAGCTCATCTCGGCGCGCGACCCGTGGAGCGGCTGGATCTACTACGACGCCGGCTGCGCGGTGCTGGAGCACTTCGCGCGCTTCGCGAACCTCGGCTGGGTCGGCGCCGACGACGAAGGCGGCGCGCGTCCGATCTGGCGTGCGATTCCGCAGGCGTCCGGCTGCGAGGTGGGCGGCAACAACCCGGTCAACGGCGCGCGTCACGGCGAGCCCAGCTATCTGACGCTCGCGTCCCCGGACGGCGGCGACCTGTCCGTCGTGATCGTCAACGACAGCGCGTACGCGAAGCACTACCGCGTGGCCGTGGACGCCGCGCTCGCCGCCGCCGGCAAGCCGCTCACCGTGTGGGTCACCAAGGCCGCGGAGCAGGGCGAGCCGTACGACGCGAACTGGTTGGCGAAGGCCGACGTGCTGCAGCCGGCGCGCTACAGCGCCGCGAGCTTCGCGGGCACGGGCGTGGAATCCATCGAAACGATCGAGGAGACGGTCGGCGGGCCGTCCGGCACCGTGTCCGGCACCATGTCCGGCACCATGGAGTCGGTCTACGCATCCGACGTGACGCTCGGGGCGGGCACGGGACGCGAGACCGTGGAATACGACGTCACGGTCGAGCCGTGGTCGATGGTCACCGCCACCACGCTGCCCGGATCCGAGGCGGACGGGACCGCGGTCGCCGTGGGCGAGTCCGCGAGCCGTCTGCCGCGCACCGCCGAGGGCACGCGCGCGCCGCTGGACGTGGATCCGGATCACGGCGTGCTCTACGAGGACGACTTCCGCTACGAGGGTGTGCCCGACGTGCGGACGTTCAAGGGCGACGAACTGGTCTCCGAGCCATTCCTGAGGTCCCGCGGAGGCGACGCCGGCGCCACGCCGCGCTACACCACGGACACCAACGGCGCGTTCGAATCGGTGCCGGACGCCGACCGCGGCCGCGCGCTGCGCCAGCAGATCGACTGGACGCACGCCGGCAACGCCTGGATCGAGGGCGATCCGCGCACCGCGATCGGCGACATGCGCTGGACCAACTACCGCGTGAGCGTGGACGTGCTGTTCGAGCCGTACGAGGGGCGTGCGCCGTACGTGCTGCTGGGCGCGCGCGAGATGGCCGGCGGCAAGTTCACCACCGACATCTGCGCGTACGACGTCAAGCTGCGCGCCGACGGCGTGTACCTGCTGCGTCGCTTCGGCGACGAGAAGCGCCGCGGGCACATCGTCGACCTGCGCATGCGCGCGGCCGCCGCGATGGCGCGTCCGTTCGAGCCCGGCGCCGGCGTGTGGAACACCGTGAGCCTCGAAGTGGCGGGCGACACCGTGACGTTCGGCGTCAACGGCGTGGACATCGCCACATGGCGCGACGACGCCCCGCAGTCCGCCGGACGCGTGAACCTGGGCACGAGCTTCAACCACGTGCGCTTCTCCAACCTGCGCGTGGAGCGCATCCCCGGCTTCGCGCCGTACTACGACGAGCTCATCGACGACCTGCACACGGTCTCGTGGGACGACACCGCCACGCCGCGTCTGCGCTATGCGGGCGAGTGGCTGCACGAGACCGGCAAGGGCATGTACGACTACAACCGCACCACGAGCACGGCGCTCGGCAAGGGGGCGAGCGTGAGCCTCGAGGTCGAGGGGTCCGGCGTGGACGTGTTCGGCCGCAGCGACGGGCGCGCGCTGCTCGACGTGACCGTGGACGGCGAGCCGTGGGGCGCGGGGCCGCTGCGCGCGAACGCCACCGACGGCGCGCTGCGGTGCCATGCGCGCGTGCAGGGGCTCGCTCCCGGCAGGCATGAGGTGACGATCGCGCTGGCGAACGACGCGGCGTGGCAGGTGGACGCGTTCGGCGTGCTGCACGGCTGACCGCGCGTCAGGTCGCGCAGGGCGTGCGCGTGGGGCGCGCGGGTCTTGTGGGCCGATCGTGCTGGTCGTGCGCGTCGGGCTCGACAAGCGAAGGCCCGGGTTTCGATGCCCGTCCTTGGGATCATGCCGATTTCGGGGGAACCCGGTCCTTCGTTTGCCTGATGTCCGGTATCTTCGGCAAGCGAAGGCCCGAGTTTTGGTTTCCGTCCTTGGAATCAGGCCGTTTCCGAGAAAACCCGCCTCTTCGCTTGCCCGGTGGTCGGTGTCTTCGGCAAGCGGAGGCCCGAGTTTCTCGGAGCGCGGTTGGAATCATGCCGTTTCCGAGAAAACCCGCCCCTTCGCTTGCCTCGCGGTCCCCGGCTCGGGGATGCGGAAGGGGAGGGCGTCGGATCCTCGCGTCGCAACGTTGCGGTGATCGGCCATGTTGGAACGGGAACGACGTTCCAGAGTGGCTGTTCGTCGCAACGTTGCGATCGGGGGGTATGACGTGATGCCGTGCGGCGTGGAGCGGTACTGCGTGGCGCGCGCAGTGCCCTGTGACGTCGTGCGACACCGTGCGATGTCGCGAGGTGCCGTGCGACGTTTTGTGATGTCACGTGATGCCGTGCGGCGTCGTGTGGCGCCGTGTGATGTCGCGTGATGTGATGTGGATGACGTCGTGCGGCGGTGCGCGATGCCGTGCGATGCCGTATGGCGACGCGCGATGCCTGCGCTGTACCGTGCGACACTGCGAGCCACCGCGCGACACGCCCGGATTGCGCAACATCGCGACCGGCGTGTATCTTTGCCATCTGTAAACCACAGACCGTTGGTTGGGGCGCGCATGCGCTCCCGAAGTTTGGTTCGCCAAGCCAGCGCAGGTTGAGAAATGACCGCCCGTAAGGGTACGCAAGTTCACTTGCGGATGGATGTTGCTCTGCCATGCGCGCAGGGCATTTTTTATGCCTTCATGGCAGCGGCGTTCCAAGCCGGACAGTCAACGGCCGACTAAGGAAGGAACGCCATGAAGAGGCCCGAAAAGGAAGCGGTGGTTGCCCAGCTTACGGAACAGTTCCGTAGCGCTGACGCTGTCTACCTGACCGAGTACCGCGGGCTTACCGTTCCGCAGATCTCCGATCTGCGCGAAAAGCTAGGCCGCGATACTTCCTACACTGTGGCTAAGAACACGCTGGCACGCATCGCCGCCAAGGAAGCGGGCATCGAGGGTCTCGACGAGATCCTTTCCGGCCCGACCGCCGTCACCTTCGTGAAGGGCGACTTCATCGAGGCTGCGAAGATCCTGCGTGACTTCGCCAAGGACAACAAGGCCCTCATCATCAAGGGTGCCGCCGCCGACGGTACCGTCTACGATGCCGAGGGTGCCAAGAAGCTGGCCGACCTCAAGTCTCGTCCGCAGCTGCTCGCCGAGTTCGCCGGCGACATCAAGGCGACGATGGCCAAGGCCGCGTACCTGTTCAACGCGCTGCCCACCAAGGCCGTGCGTACGATCGACGCCCTGCGCGAAAAGCAGGAGAAGGCCGCCTGATTCGCCTGCGGCTCGCCGCATGAATCATCAGCTTCAACAATAAAAAAACAAACTGGTTTAGGCAGCGGAACACGCCACTTCAATCCGCCGCCAAGATGGAAAGGAAGCCATTATGGCTAAGTACACCAACGATGAGCTGCTGGAAGCCTTCGGTGAGATGACCCTCGTCGAGCTCTCCGAGTTCGTGAAGGCCTTCGAGGAGAAGTTCGACGTCGAGGCTGCCGCTCCGGTCGCCGCCGTCGCCGCCGCCGCTCCGGGCGCTGCCGCCCCGGCCGAGGAGGAGAAGGATGAGTTCGACGTCATCCTGTCCGCCGTCGGCGACAAGAAGATCCAGGTCATCAAGGCCGTGCGCGCTCTGACCTCCCTGGGTCTGGCCGAGGCCAAGGCTCTCGTGGACGGCGCTCCGAAGGCCGTGCTCGAGAAGGCCAAGAAGGAAGACGCCGAGAAGGCCAAGGCCGCTCTGGAAGAGGCCGGCGCCACCGTCGAGCTCAAGTAATGCACGCGGGAGGGAATCCCGCTCGCATTCGCTCGCAACAGCGTATCGGGAAGCCCCGCAGTCCCTTGTGGATTGCGGGGCTTCCCGCGTATGCGGCCGTATGGACGCGTATGCATGGACACATACGCATACGCATATATGACGCGCGACGTGCCGCGGCCGCCAGCGCGCCGCCTGTCCGGCTCATGGGAAGAATTGACGATTGTGGGATGAATCGGGCGGCATTGCCGCATGTCCGCGTCCGGACATGTCACAATGGCTCGTAGTGGGCACGCGCGGCACTCGAACCATGCCCGCGTTCAAGGTTCAAGGAGGTCGACGGCAGTGAACGAACAGCGACCGTCCCAGCAGTGGATCGTGAAGGTCAACGGCGTCGAGGAGGTGCGTCTGGACCCGGGGGAGAGTCTGGAGATCGGCCGCAAGCCGCTGCGCCCGCTGGCCGACAACGGCATGCGGCGCCTTGACGTACCCGACGACACGCGTTCGATGTCCAAGCGCCACGCCGTGTTCTCCGTGTCAGACACGGGCTCCGGCGTGATGCGCGATCTGGGCAGCACCAACGGCACGTACGTGGTGCGCGACGACGGCGCGCTGATGCGCGTGCCCGAGGACACCGACTTCCTGCTGCCGCGCGGCACGATGCGCTTCCAGTTCGGCGACGTGCCCGTGGACTGCATCCGCGTGGACGCCATCGACGACGAGCCCGATCAGGCCGTGCCCGACCTGTTCTCGTACGCCGCCGCGGACGCGCCGCAGGAGCCGGACGCCGCGGACATGTCCGTGGACGACATCCTCGACCTGCGCGCCGGCGAGCCGACCGGGGCGTTCGACGCCGGCATGGTGCGCAGCAGGATCGGCGCCATCCGCGCGCAGGCGCTGGCGGGTGCCACGGCGGAGGATGCCGTCGTGGACGGAGCTGACGCGAACGGCGCAGGCGGGGCAAGCGGCGTGAACGGCCTGAACGGCGTGAACGATGCCGGCGGGCGCGACCTGTTCGCCGACGCGATCGACGAGGTGCAGACCGGCGCGGCGTCCGAGGGCGCGCAGCCCACGGCATTCGGCGCGACGCAGTCCGTGGCGCCCGGCGTGGCACAGCCCGCACGATCCGTCCCGACGCAGTCCGTGCAACCTGCGCAGTCCGTGCAGTTCGCGCAGCCCATCGCATCGCCGCAACCCCAGCCGCAGCCGATGCCCTACGAGCCCGGATCGGTGTTCGACCGCGTCTCGCGCGGCGAGTTCGCCGCCGCACGCCCGGTGATCGAGGCAGGCGGGCACACGTCCGATCAGGCGCGCACCACGCGGGACTTCGCCACCCAGTTCGACATGGCCCGCTACCCGCAGCTGCTGCCGTTCCTGGCCATGAACCCCGCGCTCTACGACGACCTGTACGCCTGGCTCGCCGCGCAGGGCAACCGGGACATCGACGCGGCGCTCGACGGCAACGAAGGCTACCACGACTATCTTGCGGCAACGGGAAAGTGATCTGATATGACCGAACCGACGACCCCCACCTCCGAATCCGGCGCTCCGGGCGTGCAGAACGCCGCGGGCGCACAGGGCGTTCCGGGCGCGCCGCCCGCCAATCCGATGCAGGCGATCCTCGCCGCCGCCCGCGGCACGCAGGCGCAGGGCGACGCGGACGCCACCAGGGCCGGGAAGCCCACGCCGATCGAGCGCATCCGCGGATGGCGCCGCGCCTATCAGGCGGTGTCCGGCCCCACCCCGCTGGAGGACATCACCCAGCTCGCCTCGCAGCTGGACCTCACCCACGCGCATCCCTCCGGCATCGCGCAGCTGTTCGCGTCCGGCCAGGTGCATCTGGACGCCCTGTTCCGCGACAACGGCATGCTGCGCGCCGCCAACCGCAGGCTGGAGCGCGTGCTGGACGACCAGGCCGTCAAGGAGCGCGTGAGCGGATGCGCCGAACTGTCGCTCGTAGTGGGCGTGGCCAAGTGGAAGAGCGAGGCGATGCCGGTGCTGCTCTACCCGGTGGAGGTGGGACGCTCCAACACGGTGCCGGCCAAGACCTCCATCCGCTTCACCGGCAAGGTGGAGCTCAACTCGGTGTTCGTCTCCGCCATGCGCGCGCAGGGCGTCACGCTCAACGCCGCGCAGCTGTTCGACATCTCGCACTACGAGGGCGGCACGCCGGAGACGTCCGCGCTGTTCAACGCGATCACCGCCAAGACCTTCGGCGTCATCGAGGACTTCGCGATCGAACGCACCATCGTGCTCGGCTGCTTCGTGGAGCCCACCGCGCTGCTGCTGGGGGAGAGCCTGACCATCCTCGACCAGCTGCAGGACGGTCCCACCGGCAACACGCTGCTGGACGCCGTGGCCGGCGACGAGCAGGCCGCCGCATCGCTGCGCGACGCCGCCATCCCCGCGTTCAGCCCGTTCGACGGCGACCCGCACGGCGAGTACGAGATCGGCGACGTGGACAACACCGTGCGCTATGCGGCGGGGCTCGCGGCGTCCGGTCGCTCGCTGTTCCTGGACGAGCCGGCCAACCGCGACACCGCCGTGCAGTCGGCGGCCATCGCCTCGCGCTGCGTGATGGACGGACGCAGCGTGCTCTACGTGCCGTGCGTGATGGAGGCCAAGCGCCGCTTCATGCAGGAGATCCGCGCCAGCGAGATGGGTTCGCTGGTCCTGGACGTGACCGACCCCGAGTCCAACAAGGCCGTGGACCGTCAGCTCATCGGCGCCGTAAGCTTCCAGCCCGGCACCGCGACCGCGCACTTCGAGCAGCTGGCCGACGAGCTCGTGGGCGTGCGCTCGCGTCTCACCCGCTATCTGGGCGACCTGCACGGCGCCAACAAGAACTGGGGCTTCTCCGCGTACGAGACGATCCAGAACCTCGCGAACATCTCGATGCTCTCCACCCACCCGGCCACCCGCGTACGCCTCAAGCCCGCCGCGGCGCACGCCATCAAGGATTCGCTCGACGAGTGGGGCGCCAAGCTGGCCCGCGCGGCGCGTCTGGGCGAGTTCACCATCACCCCGGCGGACACCGCGTGGTTCGGCGCCTCCATCTACGGCGAGAACGAGGCCGTGGACGCCTACCAGCGCGTGACGCGCCTGCTGGAGCGCACGCTGCCCGCGGTGCGCGAGCAGGTGGCGTCCACCGTGCAGTCGTGCGGCTTCCCGGTCCCGGTGACCGCACAGGACTGGGGACGTCAGGTGATCGTGCTCAAGAACCTGCGCCGCGTGCTCGACGTGTTCCAGCCGGGCATCTTCGAGCGCGACATCCAGGCCATGATCGAGGCCACGCAGTCCAAGGAGCAGCGCAAGGCGTCCGGAGGCTCGATGGGCTTCTGGGAGCGTCGCCGCCACGTCAAGGAGGCCAAGGAGCTGCTGCGTCCGGGCGCGCAGGTGGAGGACCTGCACGAGGCGCTGACCGTGGTGGCCAAGCAGGCGAAGCAGTGGCGCACGTTCGTGCCCGCCGGCGGATGGCCGGTGCTGCCGCCCAAGCTGGACCAGATCATCGACGTGCAGGCGTCGCTGTCCGAGGACCTCACCGCGCTGGACACCGTGCTGGCCACCACGCCCGCCGGAGGCAACCTGCAGACCACGCCGTTCAACGACGTGGAGACACGCCTGCGCGCCCTGTTCTCCGACCACACCGCGCTGGACACGCTGCCCGAGCGCGCCACGCTCGAGCGCGACCTGCTCGCGGCGGGCCTCGGCGACCTGGTGACCGACCTCAAGAACCGTCAGGTGGGGGAGGAAGCCGTGGGCAACGAGCTGCGGCTGGCGTGGTGGACCACGGTGTTCGACGACATCGTGCACTCCTCCGCGATCATCTCCAACCAGGACGGGTCGGCGCTGTCCAACGCGGCCGACCGCTTCAACCAGGTGGACACCGAGCACGTGCGCTCGATCGGCGCGATGGTGCGGCAGGAGTCCACGCGCCGGCTCTCCGAGCTGCTGTTCTCCCGCACGCAGGAGGCCAACCAGCTGCACACGCTGCTGGCGTCGGAGGGCAAGGCGAACCTGAGCCGTTTGGTGCACGACTATCCCACCATCATGCGCCTCGCCAAGCCGATCCTCGTGGCCACGCCGGCCACGCTGGCCGCGCTCACGGCGCCCGAGCAGATCGCGGACATCGCCATCCTCGACGCGGCCGCGCACATCCCGCCCATCGAGCTGCTCTCGGTGCTCAGGCGCGTGCGCCAGGTGGTGGTCCTCGCGCACGACGAGACCGTCACCTCCGATTCGATCCGCCTGTTGGCCGCGCTGCTGCCGCACGTGTCCGTCCGGGGACGCGCGTCGCGTCGCTCCCCGGCCATGGCCGAGTTCCTCGAGGACCACGGCTACGGGTCGGTGGGCTCCGACATCGCCACCGAGGCCATGCGCGGCGCCGTGTCGTACACGCGCGTGGACGGCGTGGGCGTGCCGGTGCTCTCTTCGGGGCTCGTGGAGTCGAACCAGCGCGAGATCGACGCCGTGGTGGAGATTCTGCGCAACCGCGCCGCCGGGTTCACCATCGTGCCGGCGTCGTATCTGCTCACCGTCGTGACGCTCTCCGGCACGCACCGCACGCGTCTGGGCGCCGAGCTCAAGGCGTGCGCCGCCAAGGACGAGGCGTTCGGCAAGTTCCTGCGCCACGTGCGCATCATCGGGCTGGACGAGATCGCGGGCGCGCAGTCCACGGACGTGATCATCTCGCTGGGCTTCGCCAAGACCTCGCACGGGCGTCTGCTGCAGCAGTTCGGCGATCTCGAGGGCGACGGCGGCGCGGGCATGCTGCTCGACGCGCTCGCTCTGGCGGGGCGCAACGTGGACATCGTCTCCGGCTTCGGCTCCGAGGATCTGGAGGAGGACCGTCTGCATCAGCCCGGCCCCAAGCTCATGCGCGAGCTGCTGGTGTGGGCCGAGGACCAGGGCGGCGAGTCGGTGCGTCCGAAGTCGCACGATCTGGCCGGCCGCAACGTGCTGCTGGCGGATCTGGCCGACCGCATCCGCGCGCGCGGCATCGACGTGGCGGTGGACTACGGCTACGCCGACGGCCGCCGCATCCCGCTGGTGGCGGGCGTGCCGGGCAAGCCGTACGCGCTGGCCGTGCTCACCGACGATGCGAACTTCATGGGCGTGCAGTCCACGCGCGAACGCCACCGCATCATCCAGGAGGACCTGCAGATGCTGGGCTGGTCCGTGATGACCGTGTGGTCCGTGGGCGCGTTCGTCAACCCGGACAAGGAGGTGGACCGCGTGGTCTCGCACCTCGCGGACCTCTACGGGGAGCGCCGATGAGCGGGGACGTGGCGAACGGAACGACCGGGACGAATGAGCCGGCCGCGCCGAACGGAACGGGCGATGCCGGCGCCGGCGCTCCGCAGACGCCGCGCAGGTCCCGCAGGCCGCACCGGCGCGTGGTGCGCAAGGGCACGGAGTGGTTCGACGCCGACGGTGTGAAGACCGAGCCGTCCGACGAGCGCACGCGCGCGCAGCGCGACGCGGACGACGACCGCCGTATCCTGGGAGAGCTGCCGCCGCACTGGGGCGTCTTCAGCGAACGGGAGTAGACGGCACGCACCGCACGCGTCCGTCCGCGCGCGAGGCGAGCATACGACCGCGCCCCGGCGAACATGCACGTTCATGCACGTTCGCCGGGGCGCGGTCGTTTCAGGCCCGAACGGGCCGATGGAAAGATCGGGGCAGAGACCTCGGTCAGAGATCGAGGAAGTGGTCGAGGCCGATCGTGAGCCCCGCGTGGCCGCCGGCGGCGAGCTTGCGCACGGCCAGCAGCACGCCCGGCATGAAGCTGGTGCGGTCGAAGCTGTCGGCGCGGATCGTCAGCTGCTCGCCCGCGTTGCCGAACAGGATCTCCTCGTGCGCGTTGAGGCCGCGTAGGCGCACGGCGTGCACGTGGATGCCGTCCACCACCTGGCCGCGCGAGCCGCCGTCGGTCTCGGTGGCGTCCGGCACGGGGCCGAGACCGGCCGCCCTGCGCGCCGCCGCGATGCCCTGCGCGGTGTGGAACGCGGTGCCGGAGGGGGCATCCACCTTGGTGGGATGATGCAGCTCGATCACCTCGGCCGATTCGAAGTAGCGGGCGGCCACGGTGGCGAAGTGGTCGGCCAGCACGGCACTGATCGCGAAGTTCGGCGCGATGAACACGGCCTGATCGGCGCGCGGCGCGGCGGCGAGGGCCTCGCGCACCTTGGCGAGCTTCTCCTCGGTCCAGCCGGTGGTGCCCACCACCACGTCCACGCCCTGCGCCACCAGCGCCAGCACGTTGCCCAGCGCCACGGACGGCACGGTGAACTCCACCGCCACGTCGGTGTTGTCGGGCGTGATCGCCGCCAGATCGTCGCCGGCGTCCAGCGCCAGCGCCAGCTGCGTGTCCTCGGCCGCATTCACGGCATCCACCACGTGGGAGCCCATGCGTCCCTTCGCGCCAACCACGGAAACCCGTACCATATCCACTCCTTGATTCGCCGGTCGCGGCCGCCCGGTGGTCCCGCCGCGTCCGCTCACTTGTCCGCTCACATTATGCGTGCCGTCGGCTACAACTGGAAGGCGCGGCGGCGAACGGTGAGACGCGGCCGTGCACGGGCGGTGGGCGATCCGGTGCATAACGGAGACATGGGCCGCGGAAAGGCGGGGAACGGATGACGGACGGCGGGCGGAACGTGGACGCGACGGTGGATATGTCGGATATGTCGAATGCGCGCGCGGACGTGCGCACGGCGAAGGGCGAGCTGCGCAGGGGCGCTCTGGCCCGGCGTCGGCTGACGACGCCCGACGAGCGACGCGGGGCGGGCGAGGCGTTGGCCGCGGCGGCCAGACGCGCGGGACTGACGGGCGCATCGCCGGTCGTGGCGGCCTACGTGTCCATGGGCACGGAGATCGACATGACCCCGCTGCTGCGCGCGTTCCTCGACGCCGGGCGGCGCGTGCTCGTGCCGAGGCTCGGACGCGGTCTGGACGTGGGATGGAGCGTGCTGGAGACGCTGGACGACCTGACGTCCGCCGGTGAACGGCGTCCGGACGAGCCGATGCGCGCCGCGACGCTTGGTCCGGAGGCGCTGCGGGACGCCGGGCTGGTCCTGGTACCGGCGCTCGGCGTGGACGCGCGCGGCACCCGGCTGGGGCGCGGCGGCGGATGGTACGACCGGGCGCTGGCCTTCCGTGCGCCGTCCGCGCTCGTGGCGGCGGTCTGCTGGCCGTGGGAGACGCTCGGGGCGGGCGGCGGGACGCTGCCGTGCGAGGCGCACGATCTGCCGGTCGACGCCGTGCTGACGCCGGACGGGTTCCGGCGCGTGGGGCGCGCCCGTACCGCGTGACGGAGGAACGTGCGGAGGGGCGACGGCGTGTCGGCGGGGCGACTAGAATGTGACCGGTTGAACCCGTGCCGATGCGGTCGCCCGCCGTGCGTGCGCGCCGGCGAACGCGGCCTCGGCGTCGAAGACATCTCATCGTGTTGGAGGAAACGTTGCCTACCTATCATTACCGCTGCAAGAACTGCGACTACGACTTCACCGAGCACCAGTCGTTCGATGACGCGCCCATCACCGTCTGCCCCAAGTGCGGACAGGAGCAGGTGCGCAAGGTCTTCTCCGCCGTGCCGATCGAGTTCAAGGGGCACGGTTTCTACCGCACCGACGGCGCTTCGCACTCCTCCAAGTGAGTCCGTTCGCCGGTAGCGTACATCCAGCGTCCTGAGGCCCCGCACGGGGCCTCTTTTCGTTGCCGCGGCAGGGCTCGTCCACATTCGACCACAGGCGTGCACCGATTTGTTCCGCGCGCGGGCGGCGTGCAGGATCGGGGCATGAGGAACCACGCTTCGCGCCTGTCGTCGCTCGCCAGGCGCCGTCTCGACGTCGCGGCCAGACGCTGGATCGCCGCATGCTGCGCGGCGCTGGCGGTGCTGTGCGCGCTGGGCGTCGTGGACGCGCTGGTGCGGCGGCAGACCGTGGTCGTGGCCGCCGCGGACATCGCGCGCGGCGCCCGCCTGGACGGGGATTCGCTCGCGGTGGCCGAGGTACCGGTCTCCCCGGTGACGCAATCGGCGGCGGCGCGCGTCGAGGACGTGCGCGGCATGATCGCGCTGGCGCCGATCGCGCGCGGGCAGCCGCTGTATCCCGCGATGCTGTCCGCGGCCCCTGTGCCCGAGTCGGGCAGCACCACCATCGAGGTGCGGCTCGCCAGCGTGCCCGAGCGCCTGACGCCCGGGGACCGGGTCGATCTCGTCTCCTCGGTGGGGTGCGAGGCGGTGGACGCCGCACCGTCGGACGCCGCGCCGGCGGATGGCGGTGCGGACGTTGACGCGGACGCGACGGCCCGCTCCGCCTCCGGGGCCTGCGTGCTGGCCCGGGACGCGCTCACGATGACCGCGCCGGCCGCGGCCGCGGAGACCGGGGCGTCCGGCCTCGCGGGATCCGGGCTGCTGTCCGGCTCCGGCTCGGGCGTCTCGCCCTCGCTGAGCGTGACCTTCGCGCTGGGCGCCGAAGACGCGCTGCGCGTGCTGGCCGGGCAGGAGGCGGGGCCGCTGCTCGCCGTGCTGCGCGCGCCGTCGGGGAGCGACGAGCCATGATGCGGACCGGGGCCGCGGCGGACCCGCGCCGCGTCCCGCCCGCGAAGTACGGTGAACCTTATGAGTGACGGTGACATGCATCTTCTGGACCCGGCCCCGTTCGGCCGCATTCTGCCCGCTATGGTGACCCCGATGAAGTCCGACGGTTCGGTCGACTTCGAGGCCGCGCAGAACCTTGCCAAGGCCCTGGTGGCCGACGGCGCGGACGGCCTGGTGGTCAACGGCACCACCGGCGAATCGCCCACCACCCACATGGACGAGAAGGTGGATCTGGTGCGCGCGGTCAAGGAAGTCGTGGACGTGCCGGTGATCTCCGGCGCCGGATCCAACGACACCGCGCACACCGTGCGCATGGTCGAGCAGACGCAGGAGGCGGGCGCTGACGCGGTGCTCGTGGTCATGCCGTACTACTCGCGCCCCAGTCAGGACGGCATCGTCGGCCACTACAAGGCCGTCGACGAGGTGGCCGAGAAGCCGATCATCGTCTACGACGTGCCGGGCCGCACCGGCCTGAAGGTGGCCGTGGAGACGTACGACCGCCTCGCCGAGCTCGAGCACGTCAAGGCCGTCAAGGACGCCACCGGCGACCTCGCCGCGGCCGTGGAGAAGCAGCAGCGCACCGGACTGGCATGGTACTCCGGCGACGACGGCCTGTTCCTGCCGTTCCTGTCCATCGGCGCGGTGGGCATCATCTCCGTCATCGCGCACGTGGCGGCATCCCCGATGCGCCGGCTGGTCGAGGCATTCGACTCCGGCGACATCGCCACCGCCCGCAAGCTCGCCAACCAGCTCGCCCCGCTGGTGCACGCCCTCAACGGCGACGGCTATCAGGCCGTCATGGCCAAGGCCGCGTGCAGGATCAAGGGCACCATCCCCAGCACCGCGATGCGCCTGCCGAACGTCGGTCCCAACGCCACGCAGCTCGACAAGGCCGAGGAGGGCATGCGCGCCGCAGGTCTGCTGTGACATCGTCGCCCCACGCGTCAGGCGGGGGCAAAGGAAACAGAAACCCAAACAAAGAATGGTAAGAAGAAACAACACCAAGAACACCAAGCGAAGCAACACCCGATCCAGGAAGCCCGCCGCCCAGCAGGCCACCAGTCCGCAGCAGGACGCCGTGCTGGTGGCCCCGCCCAAGTACCGCAAGGGCTCGATGCGCATCGTGCCGCTCGGCGGTCTGGGCGAGATCGGCCGCAACATGAACGTGATCGAGTACAACGGTCACCTGCTGCTCATCGACTGCGGCGTGCTGTTCCCCGAGGAGGAGCAGCCGGGCGTCGATCTGATCCTGCCCGATTTCAGCTACATCAAGGACCGTCTCGACAAGGTCGAGGCGCTTGTGCTCACCCACGGCCACGAGGACCACATCGGCGGCGTGCCGTACCTGCTCAAGCTGCGCGAGGACATCCCGCTCATCGGTTCCAAGCTCACGCTCGCCTTCGTGGACGCCAAGTGCAAGGAGCACCGCCAGACCCCCACCAAGGTGGAGGTGCAGGGCCGCGACCGCCTCAAGGTGGGTCCGTTCGACCTCGAGTTCGTCACCGTCACCCACTCCATCCCGGACGCCCTCGCCGTGCGCGTGAAGACCCCGGCCGGCTCGATCATCGACACCGGCGACATCAAGCTCGACCAGCTGCCGCTGGACCACAAGATCACCGATCTGGTGGAGTTCGGCAAGCTCGGCGAGCAGGGCATCGACCTGCTCATGATGGACTCCACCAACGCCGAGGTGCCCGGCTTCGTCAAGCCGGAGACGTCCATCGGCCCGGCGCTCGACCACGCCTTCGCCGAAGCGACGCGCAAGATCATCGTCGCGAGCTTCTCCTCGCACGTGCACCGCGTGCAGCAGGTCGTGGACACCGCGCACAAGTACGGCCGCAAAGTCGTGTTCGTGGGCCGCTCCATGGTGCGCAACATGGGCATCGCCGCGGACCTCGGCTACCTGCACATCCCGGAGGGCACGGTCGTGGACCTCAAGCAGGCGCGCGACATCCAGGACGACAAGCTCGTCTACATGTGCACCGGCTCCCAGGGCGAGCCGATGGCCGCGCTCGGACGCATCGCCGACGGCATCCACCCGGACATCCAGATCAACGAGTTCGACACGGTGATCCTGGCCAGCTCCCTGATCCCCGGCAACGAGCACGAGGTGTACAAGGTCATCAACAAGCTCGTGCAGCTCGGCGCGCGCGTCGTCAACCGCGACAACGCCGCCGTGCACGTCTCCGGCCACTGCAACGAGGGCGAGCTGCTGTACATGTACAACATCGTCAAGCCCAAGTGTGCGATGCCGATCCACGGCGAGAACCGCCACCTCGTGGCCAACGGCCTGATCGCCGTGAAGACCGGCGTGGACCCGCAGAACGTGGTGCTCGCGCAGGACGGCGACGTGGTGGACCTCTACCACGGCCGCGCCGCCGTCGTCGGCTCCGTGCCGTGCGGCTACGTGTACGTGGACGGCGACTCGGTGGGCGAGCTGACGGACGAGGAACTGGAGAAGCGCCGCATCCTCGGCTCCGAGGGCTTCGTCTCCAGCTTCGTGGTGGTCGACACGGAGACCAGCGAAGTGGTGTCCGGCCCGAAGATCTTCCTCAACGCCGTGGCGGAGGACGCCAGCGAGTTCGAGCAGGTGCGCACGCAGATCGTCTCCGCGCTCGAGGACGCGATGGTCCACGGCACCAAGGACACGCACCGTCTGCAGCAGGTGATGCGCCGCACGCTCGGCAGCTGGGTGGCGCGCAAGCTGCGCCGCAAGCCGATGATCGTGCCGGTCGTGGCGGACATCGCCTCCGACGTGGACGCCAAGCCCGTCAACCAGTGAACGAACCGGCAATCGCCTACGCGCCCCAAGGGACCGTAGGCGATTGCCGTCTCTATGCCATGCGCGCCCCCGGAACCCCGGGCGGGCGCGAACCCGAACACGAACCATGAAAGGAACACCATGCCAGGATCGAACCTGACCCGCGTCGAGGCCGAGGAGCGCAAGGCCGTCGTCACCGGCAACATCCACTACGCCGTCGCGCTCGACCTCACCGCCGGTCCGAAGACCTTCGGCTCCACCGCCACCATCGTCTTCGACGCCGTCGCCGGCTCCGCCACCTTCCTCGACCTCATCGCCGACGAGGTGACCGCCGTGACGCTCAACGGCGAGACGCTCGACCCGTCCGCCGTCTACCGTGACAACCGCATCGAGCTCGCCGGACTCAGGGAGCGCAACGAGGTCGTCGTGACCGCCCTGTGCCGCTACTCCAACACCGGCGAAGGCCTGCACCGCAGCGTCGACCCGTCCGACGGCAACGTCTACCTCTACTCCCAGTTCGAGGTGCCGGACGCCCGCCGCGTGTACGCCGTGTTCGACCAGCCCGACCTCAAGGCCACGTTCGACTTCGCCGTGACCGCCGCCAAGAGCTGGATCGTCACCTCCAACATGCCGGTCGCCTCCAAGGAGGACCTGGACGCCGTCACCGCCGAAGGCACGCTGGGCGACCACGCGCCGGAGACCGCCGTGCGCTGGACGTTCGAGACCACGCCGACGATGAGCTCCTACCTGACCGCCATCTGCGCCGGCCCGTACGCCGAATGGCACACCGAATACGCCAACGAGGACGGCCGCACCGTGCCCATGGCCCAGTACTGCCGCCAGTCGCTCGCCGAGGCGTTCGCCAAGGACGTCGACTACCTGTTCGACATCACCAAGAAGGGCTTCGCGTTCTACGCCAAGACGTGGGGCGTGCCGTACCCGTACGCCAAGTACGACCAGATCTACGTGCCGGAATACAATGCGGGCGCCATGGAGAACATCGGCATGGTCACCATCCGCGACTCCTACGTGTTCGAATCCAAGGTGACCGACGCGCTCGCCGAGCGCCGCGTCGTCACCGTGCTGCACGAGCTCGCCCACATGTGGTTCGGCGACTACGTGACCATGAAGTGGTGGAACGACCTGTGGCTCAACGAGTCCTTCGCCGAGTTCACCTCCACGCTCGCCACCGCCGAAGCCACCGAATGGCACGACGCGTGGGCCACCTTCTGCTCCGGCGAGAAGAGCTGGGCCCTGAGGCAGGACCAGCTGCCCACCACGCACCCGATCGTGGCGCCCATCAACGACCTCAACGACACGTACGTCAACTTCGACGGCATCACCTACGCCAAGGGCGCGTCCGTGCTCAAGCAGCTCGTCGCCTACGTGGGCCGCGACAAGTTCTTCGAAGGCATCAACCACTACCTCACCAAGCACGCGTACTCCAACGCCACGCTCGCCGACCTGCTCGCCGAGCTGGAGGAGACGTCCGGCCGCGACCTCAAGGCCTGGAGCGCGAAGTGGCTGGAGGAATCCGGCATCAACACCATCGCCCCCGAGATCGACGTGGACGACGACGGCGTGATCACCTCGCTCAAGCTGCGCCAGAGCGCGCCGGCCGAGCACGCCGTGCTGCGCCCGCACCGTCTGGCACTCGGCTTCTACAACCCCGGCGAGGACGGCACGGTGACGCGCACCGACCGCATCGAGCTCGACGTGGACGGCGAGATCACCGACGTGCCCGAAGCCGTGGGCAAGCAGCGTCCGGCGCTGCTGCTCATCAACGACGACGACCTGACCTACACGAAGATCCGCTTCGACGAGGACAGCGAGGAGTTCGCCGCCCGCAACCTGCAGCGCGTGGACGACGCGCTCGCCCGCGCCGTGATCTGGCTGGGCTTCTGGGACATGACCCGCGACGGCGAATTCCCCGCCGAGCGCTTCGTGGCCATGACGCTCGCCCTGCTGGCCCACGAGACCGAGTCCACCACGTTCCGCTACGCGCTCGCCTGCATGAGCACCGCCGCCCACCACTACGTGGCGCCGTCGCGCCGCGACGTGACGCTCGCCACCGTGGCGACGAAGCTCTGGGAGCTGGCCGCCCAGGCCGAGCCCGGCTCCGACCAGCAGTTCCAGCTCGTGACCGCCTACCTGGGCTACGGCACCGAGGAGGACGAGACCTTCGCCCACCACGCCGAAGGTCTGCTCGACGACTTCGTGCGCTTCAAGGGCCTGGAGATCGACAACAACATGCGCTGGACCATCGTCTCGGCGCTGGCCAACACGAACAACATCGACGCCGACGGCATCGCCGACGAGCTCAAGCGCAAGGAGACCACCGAGAACCGCGAGTTCGCGCTCGGCGCCCGCGCCGCGCTCGCCAACGCCGACGCCAAGGCGTGGGCGTGGGATGCCGCGCTGCACGACGAGAGCCTGACCAACAGCCAGCTGGAGGCCGTGGCCCGCGGATTCGCCGCCACGCCGCGCCCCGATCTGGCCGAGCCGTACGCCGCCACCTACTTCGAGACCATCGACTGGGTGTGGGCGAACCGTACGTACCACATGGCCGAGGCGCTGCTCAACGGCCTGTACCCGATCTACGCGGACCCGGCCACGCTGACCAGGCTCGGCGACGAGTGGCTTGCCGCGCACGAGGACGCCGACCGCGCGCTGCGCCGCCTCGTCATCGAGAACGTCGCCAGCTCGCACCGCACCCTCAAGGTGCGCGCCTACAACCAGCAGTTCGCCTGATCGGCGGTCGTTCGGCTGGATTGAATGGCTGAACCGGCCGGCTGATCGCCGACGCGCATACGCGGCCTCCCTTCCCTGCGGAAGCGGAGGCCGCGCGCGTATCCGTGGCGTGCGGGCGTGCACCGCGCGTGTCCGCATCGTCGGATCCCCGCGAAATGCGGGGAAACGGGGACGACCGGCGTCGCGCGCGTGACTCGCCGCGGGCGGTTGGGTACGATGGTGCCGTCACGAAGAGTTGGATGTCCGCGCGCGGCGGGGCCTGCGGAGGATTCGAGGAGGATCCGCGCAAGGCCCGCAACAACGAGTCCGCGCGCGTCAAGGAAGGTGCGATCATGCCCAAGATGTTCGGAACCGATGGTGTTCGAGGACTGGCCAACAAGGACCTGACGGCCCGGCTGGCGCTCGATCTGGGAGACGCGGCGGTGCGCGTGCTGGGAGACTCCGGCACCAAGGACGACCAGCCCGAAGGCCGTCGCCGCGCGCTGGTGGGACGCGACACGCGCGTCTCCGGCGACTTCCTCGCGGCGGCGCTGTCCGCGGGCATGGCCGCCGGCGGCTTCGACGTGATCGACGCGGGCATCATCCCCACGCCGGGCGTCGCCTACCTCACCTCTGTGCTCAACGTGGAGATGGGCGCGGTGATCTCCGCATCCCACAACCCCATGCCGGACAACGGCATCAAGTTCTTCGCGCGCGGCGGCTTCAAGCTGCCCGACGCCAAGGAGGACGAGATCGAAGCCGTGCTCGGCCAGGACTGGGAGCGTCCCACCGGCGCCGGCGTGGGCCGCATCAGCCACGACACCAAGACCGCCACCGACCTGTACATCGACCATCTGGTCTCCACCATCGCGCCCATCGGCGCCGACAAGGTGCAGCCCAAGCCGCTCAAGGGCCTCAAGATCGTGGCCGACTGCGCCAACGGCGCCACCTCCGTGGTCGCTCCCGAGGCGCTGCGCCGCGCCGGCGCCGAAGTGATCGTCATCAACGCTTCCCCGGACGGCTACAACATCAACCGCCACGCCGGTTCCACGCACCCCGAGCAGCTGCAGGCCATGGTCAAGGCCTCCGACGCCGTCATGGGCGTGGCGTTCGACGGCGATGCCGACCGCTGCCTCGCCGTGGACGAGGACGGCAACATGGTCAACGGCGATCAGATCATGGGCATCCTCGCCCGCGCCAAGAAGCGCCAGGGCAAGCTCAACCACAACACGCTCGTCGTCACCGTGATGAGCAACCTGGGCCTCAAGCTCGCGCTCAGGGACATGGGCATCGCCACCGTGCAGACCGCCGTGGGCGACCGCTACGTGCTCGAGGAGATGCTCAAGGGCAACTACTCGCTGGGCGGCGAGCAGTCCGGACACGTCATCAATCGCGAGTTCGCCACCACCGGCGACGGCACCCTGACGGCCCTGACGCTGTGCAACGAGGTGGTGCAGTCCGGCAAGAGCCTCAAGGAGCTGGCCGCCGACTTCCCGCAGCTGCCGCAGCAGCTCGTCAACGTGCCGAACGTGGACAAGATGGCCGCCACCACCAACGCCAAGGTGCAGGCCGCCGTGGAGCGCGAGACGAAGCTGCTCGGCGACACCGGCCGCGTGCTGCTGCGCCCGTCCGGCACCGAGCCGCTGGTGCGCGTCATGGCCGAGGCCGCCACGCAGGAGCAGGCCGACGAGGTCTGCGACCGTCTGGCCAAGGTCGTGGCCGACGAGCTGGCGCTGTAGTCGCGCTCGTCCGTTCCGCTCCGTCCGTTCCGCATTCCGCATACCGCACCCCGCACCCCTGTACCCCAAGGAGGGCAACCCACCCATGTTCGGAAAGAACGCCAAGGTCGACATCGCGCTGACCAACGAGGTCGAGCAGCTGCTCAAGGAGGGCGGCAAGGAGAAGATCCTGCCGATCGTGCAGGCCGGCGAGCCGGTGCTGCGCCAGCAGTGCACGCGCTACGACGGCCAGCTCAGGAAGTCCACGCTCGCTAAGCTCATCGACGTCATGCACGTCACCATGCTCGAGGCGCCGGGCGTGGGCCTCGCCGGTCCGCAGATCGGCCTCGGCCTCGCCATCGCCGTCGTCGAGGACCACATGCGCGACGGCGACGCGGACGATCCGCGCGAAACCGCCGAATTCCCGTTCCATGCGATCATCAACCCGAAGTACGAGCCGATCGGCGAGGAGACGCGCAGCTTCTACGAAGGCTGCCTGAGCTTCGACGGCTACCAGGCCGTGCGCCGCCGCTGGCTCGACATCACCGCCGAATGGGACGACGAGCACGGCCAGCACCACAAGGAGCATCTGCACGGCTGGCCGGCGCGCATCTTCCAGCACGAGACCGACCACCTCTCCGGCGAGCTGTACATCGACAGGGCGGAGATCCGCTCGCTGACCACGTACGAGAACCTCGAGGACCTGTGGTGCGAGGACCCGGTGCCCACCGAGGCCGCCAAGGAGCTCGGCTTCGAGCTGTAGCCGGGGTGCCGGTCGTTCCGACCGGCACCCTCCCGCCATTCTGCGCGGTTTTCTCCTGTTGCCCTGAGTGGTTTTTCTTCTGTCATCCTGTGCGGCCTTCCCTGTTGTCCTGAGTGTTTCTCTTCTGTCATCCTGAGCGGGCGTTCGGCTTCAGCCGTCCTGTTCGGTTTTTTCTTGTCATCCTGAGCGGAGGGCGGAGCCCGGAGTCGAAGGATCTTTGACACAGTCGTGATGGTCAAGGATCCTTCGACTCCGCTGCGCTCCGCTCAGGATGACCGGGGGAAGACGGCGCTTTGCTCAGGATGACACGGGGTGGAAGGCAGCGCCTCGCTCAGGATGACCGGGAAAGGCGGTGTTTCGCAGGACGACGAGGGGGATGTTGTGCTCTGCCTAGGATGGTGAGGAGACTCGCTCTTGTTCGGCTTCCGCTGTTCTGTTCGGCCTTCCCTGTTGTCCTGAGTGGTTTTCCTTCTGTCATCCTGAGCGGAGGGCGGAGCCCGGAGTCGAAGGATCTTTGACACAGTTGTGATGGTCAAGGATCCTTCGACTTCGCTGCGCTCCGCTCAGGATGACCGGGGGAAGACGGCGCTTTGCTCAGGATGACCGGGGGAAGCGGCGCTTCGCTCAGAGGATGACCGGGGAAAGGCGGTGCTTCGCAGGACGACGAAGTGAGCGACTGCGCTCCGCCTGGGATGGTGAGGAGACTCGCTCCGGTTCGGCTTCCACCGTCCTGTTTGGTCTTCCCTGTTGTCCTGAGTGTTTCTCTTCTGTCATCCTGAGCGGAGGGCGGAGCCCGGAGTCGAAGGATCTTTGACACAGTTGTGATGGTCAAGGATCCTTCGACTCCGCTGCGCTTCGCTCAGGATGACCGGGGGAGGCTGCGCTTCGCTCAGAGGATGACCGGGGAAAGGCGGTGCTTCGCAGGACGACGAAGTGAGCGACTGCGCTCCGCCTGGGATGGTGAGGAGACTCGCTCCGGTCGGCTTCCGCCGTCCTGTTTGGTCTTCCCTGTTGTCCTGGGTGGTTTTTCTTCTGTCATCCTGAGCGGAGGGCGGAGCCCGGAGTCGAAGGATCTTTGACACAGTCGTGATGGTCAAGGATCCTTCGACTCCGCTGCGCTCCGCTCAGGATGACCGGGTGGAGGCGGCGCTCCGCTCAGGATGACCGGGGGAGGCTGCGCTTCGCTCAGGATGACACGGGGTGGAAGGCAGCGCCTCGCTCAGGATGACGGGATGAGAGGCGCATCCCCCGCCGTCCTGAGCGCCCGCGTGGAAGGATTGCCGTGGACCGGCGTCCATGCGCGGGCCGCGGCGGTGATAGGCTCGGAACCTGTGATCAATCTGCGCTCCCACACCACCCGACTCGGCGTGCTCGACATCGGGTCCAACACCGTCCACATGCTCATCGTCGACGCCGCCCCCGGCGCGCGCCCGGAACCGGAGGCCTCCACCAAGACCACGGTTCGCCTCATGCAGTACCTCAAGGACGACGGGTCGATCAAGAAGTCCGGCATCGAAGCCATTCTCGAGGCCGTGGACCAGTGCATGAAGCTCGCGGAGGAGTACGACATCACGCAGCTGCTCGCCATGGCCACGTCCGCCATCCGCGAGGCCCCCAACGGCAACAAGATCCTGCACAAGATCGAGGAACGCATCGGTCAGGGCGTCACCGTGCTGTCCGGCACCGACGAGGCGCGCCTCACCTTCCTCGCCGCCCGACGCTGGTACGGCTGGGACGCCGGCCGCCTGCTGGTGCTGGACATCGGCGGCGGCTCGCTGGAGGTCGCCATGGGCTCCGACGAGGAACCCACCGTGGCGCTGTCCGTGCCCGCCGGCGCCGGCCGCATCACCTCCAAGTACCTGCCCGAGGGCACCGCCACCGCCGAGGAGCTGGAGGTCGTGCGCGCCCACGTGCGCAAGATCCTCGAGCCGATGGTCAAGTCGTTCCCCAAGTCCAAGCTGCCCAACCATGCCGTGGGCACCTCCAAGACGTTCCGTTCCCTGGCCCGTCTCGCCGGTGCCGTGATGCGTTCGCCGGGGCGTGAGGATTCGTGGATCATGACGCGCGAGCAGCTCGAGGACTGGATCCCGCGTCTCGCCGCCATCGAGCCGGAGCAGCGCGTGGCCCTGCCCGGCATCACGCCCGAGCGCACCATGCAGATCGTGGGCGGCGGCATCGTGGCCGACGAGATCATGAAGGCCCTCAACGTGCACGAGGTGGAGATCTGCCCGTGGGCGCTGCGCGAGGGTGCGATCCTGCGCTGGCTGGATCAGTTCGGCCGCACGCGTCTGGGGTTCTGACGGGCTGCTGATCGGGCGCCGGCGGGACCGACGCCGCTGATACGAGAACGGACGCGAGGGAATGCCCTCGCGTCCGTTCTCGCATCAGCGGATATGATTTGCGCCGCCGTTGTCCCATGAAATAGGGTGATGGCGCGTGCGACCTCTAGGCGTACCGAGGGAGGGCGTGCTGAGGCACGTCGACCGAGGGGCAACGACGAGGGCGTTCCGCCCATTGTCTTGTGAAATAGGGTGATGGCGCGTGCGTCCCCAAGGCGTACCGAGGGAGGGCGTGCTGAGGCACGTCGACCGAGGAGCAACGACGAGGGCGTTCCGCCCATTGTCTTGTGAAATAGGGTGATGGCGCGTGCGTCCCCAAGGCGTACCGAGGGAGGGCGTGCTGAGGCACGTCGACCGAGGAACAACGCAGGGGGCGCTCCGCCATCACCCTATTTCACCCTATTTCATGCGTTGCGGCCGTAAGCCTCCAGCTGCACCAGCGCCGCCCACGGGGACGGGTCGTCGGACTTGACGAGGTTGCCGACCTTCACCCACGTGACGCCCTTGGCCTCCACGGCGAAGCGGTGCGGCTGATCGCTCTTTTCCATGTGCACGGTCTTCACGGTGCCGTCGGAGAAGCTCACGTCCACCTGCGTCCACCAGTTGTCGTGCGGGAAGTCGGCGCGCGTCACCAGCACGATCTCGTCCAGATCCACCGGACGACCGAACTCCACGGTGATCTCGGCGTCGGCGCGGTTGTCGTTGCCCCAAGTGGCGAACGGCCATTCGCCGTGCAGCGTGTTGGCGGTGACGCCGTCGATCACGTTGCGCGCGTAGAACACCGGCTCGTTGCGGGTCTCGGCGTTGGCGTGCGCGTGCGGCCACACGTCCGCCTCGTCGTGCTGGTCGAGCGGGTTGAGCGCGAGGTTGCGCGTGGCGGCCACTTCGTCGGCGGTGGCGGCGCGCAGCGAGGCCAGGTGCAGGTTGCCGGTGAACGCCTTGGGGTTGTAGGGGACGGCCGCGGCGCCGAAGGGGACGGTGAACGCGAATCCGGTGCCGGTGAGGTACACCAGGGTCTCGTCGATGGTGTCGTCGGCGCGCACCTGGTAGTAGCCGGGCTCGGGCACGGTGAAGCGGATGCGGTCGCCGGGGGCGTAGTTGCCGCGGTACACCAGCGTCGCGCGTTCGGCGGCTTCGGTGGAGGCAAGGACGGTGCCGGCCGCATTCTCGACGGCAATGGACAAGGTCATCGTTGATCCTTTCGTCGGATGGTCAGGTGTCGTCGCGCGGCGTTGGGCGTGCGCGGCGTCACCATCTAGTATGCCACCACCGCCATCCCGTTGTGAAATCGGTTTCATCACGCCTTGCGCAGCATCGTGAACGCACTCAGAAGAAGGGACCCGACTTCTGAGTGCCCGCCTGCCGCATCGTCGTCATCGCGCTTCGTGAAAACGGCGGAAATCCGCCATCGGGGAACTGCCCGACGTCAGGGTCTTCGCGAAGGGGACACTCAGAAGTCGGGTCCCTTCTTCTGAGTGTCAGCCGCGCAGCCGCGTCAGCTCCGCGCGCACCTTGTGCAGCTTGGCGAACGCCGCGTTGCGCTGATCGGCGGTCTTGGCCCGCGTGTGGTCGCGCACGAGCCGGGCCTCCTCTGCCTCGAGTGCCGCGATTCGGTCGCGCCGGGCGATCCGCGCATCGAGATCCGCGTGATCCGTGGTGCCGAGGATCGCCTGCGAGCACAGCGACTCCCACAGCTCGTCCATCGTGGCGCCGGTCACCTCCAGCAGCACGTCGCGCGGATCGGTCCATGCGCCGGCATGCACGGCGTACTGCGCCACGTGTCCGGCGCGCCCGGGGATGCGTCGGCGCACGGCCAGGGCGCACTGCTCCACGGCGCCGGCGGTTCCGCTGCCGTCGCCGTCGCCTGCGCCCTCCGTGACCTCGCGCACGCAGACGAAGAGCACGCCGCCCGCACGCTGCGCGGCGATGTGGTCGATCACGTCCGTGGGCACCGGTGCGTCCGCCTTGGCGAGCCGCAGACCCAGCACCAGCACCTCGTGGATGCGCGCGCCGTCCGCCACGCCGGCGTTCGCCGGGCGCATCAGACCCAGCAGGCTGATCGCGGCCACGTCGTTCGTCAGTTTGGAGCGCAGTCCGGCCGAGATCGGGGCGCGTCCCACGAACGCGGCCTTGGGCAGTGCGCCCCTGGCGGCCGGCACGGCGACGGCGTCGGGCAGTCCCAGAGTGAGCGCGGATACGGTTCCACAGGTGGCGGGGGACATCGGCGGCCTTCCTTTCCCGACGGTTCGGCGGCGTGCGGCGCATCGTGTCGCGCCGGGAGCATCGCTTTGCCTTGCACTATACGCGCCCTGATCGCGCATGGCCGCGCCCGCGTCGCGTTCGCGGCGCGATGCGGTGCGTCGTGCCGTCGCCCCCATCGCCGTCGATGCTCGGACGTTCCGCGTCGGCCTCCTCCGATCTCCGTCGACACTCGGCTTCGATCCGTTCGGACAACACGCTGTGCATTGTTCGGGAAACGTCCGGCGAACATGGTGCACAATGGGAGCACTTCCCGACCCGAAGGAGGGCGACATGTATTACTCCAGCGGCAACTACGAGGCGTTCGCGCGTCCGAAGAAGCCCACCGGCATCGAACGCAAGAGCGCGCACATCATCGGCACCGGTCTGGCGGCGCTCGCCGCGGCCTGCTATCTGGTGCGCGACGCGCGCATGGACGGCAGCCGCATCCACATCTACGAGAAGGACGCGGTGCCCGGCGGCGCCTGCGACGGTCTGGAGATCCCGGGTCTCGGCTACGTGATGCGCGGCGGGCGCGAGATGGACAACCACTTCGAGGTGATGTGGGACCTGTTCCGCTCGATCCCCTCCATCGAGGACCCGGACGTGTCCGTGCTCGACGAGTACTACTGGCTCAACAAGGAGGACCCGAACTATTCGCTGTGCCGCGCCACGAAGAACCGCGGCCAGGACGCCGGCACGGAAGGCAAGTTCGGACTGACGGACAAGGCGTCCATGGAGATCATGAAGCTGTTCTTCACGCCGGACGAGGAGCTGTACGACAAGCCGATCACCGACTTCTTCGACGACGAGGTGCTGAACTCCAACTTCTGGATGTACTGGCGCACGATGTTCGCGTTCGAGAACTGGCATTCCGCGCTGGAGATGAAGCTGTACATCAAGCGCTACATCCACCACATCGGCGGCCTGCCCGACTTCAGCGCGCTGCGCTTCACCCGCTACAACCAGTACGAGTCGATGATCCTGCCGATGGTCGAGTACCTCAAGAAGGCGGGCGTCACGTTCCATTTCAACACCAAGGTGGAGAACGTCGAGTTCGAGATCGGCGGCGGCGTGGGGCCCAAGCGCGCGGTCACCGGCACCGGCCAGGACACCATCCAGAAGATCCAGCAGGCGCAGTTCCGCCGCAACCCGTACTCCACCCCGGAACGCAAGCTCGCCAAGCGCATCGTCCTGTCCGGGCCGGACGGCGCCATGCGCGCGGTGGACCTCACCGAGGACGACTTCGTGTTCATCACCAACGGCGGCTGCGTGGAGAACTCCACGATGGGCTCGCAGACCGAGGCCGCCGCGTGGAACCCGGACATCAGGCCCGGCGGCGGCTGGGACATGTGGCGTCGCATCGCCAGGCAGGACCCGAGCTTTGGCCATCCGGACAAGTTCTGCTCCGATCCGCAGGCCACCAAGTGGATGAGCGCCACGGTCACCACGCTCGACGGCGAGATCCCGCCGTACATCCGGAAGATCTGCGGCCGCGACCCGTTCAGCGGCCACGTGGTGACCGGCGGCATCGTCACCTGCACCGACTCGAACTGGCTCATGAGCTGGACCCTCAACCGCCAGCAGCAGTTCCGCGACCAGCCCAAGAACCAGCTGTGCGTGTGGGTCTACGGCCTGTTCCCGGACAAGCCCGGCAACTACGTGAAGAAGCCGATGACCGAATGCACCGGCGAGGAGATCTGCGAGGAGTGGCTGTACCAGATGGGCGTGCCCGAGGACCGCATCCACGAGCTCGCGCACGACCACGCCAACACCGTGCCCGTGATGATGCCGTACATCACCGCGTTCTTCATGCCGCGCGCGGCCGGCGACCGTCCCGACGTGGTGCCGGACGGCGCCGTGAACTTCGCGTTCCTGGGCCAGTTCGCGGAGACCCCGCGCGACACGATCTTCACCACCGAGTATTCGATGCGCACCGGCATGGAGGCCGTGTACACGCTGGCCGGCGTGGACCGCGGCGTGCCCGAGGTGTGGGGCAGCGTGTACGACGTGCGCAACCTGCTCAACGCCACCGTGAAGCTGCGCGACGGCAAGCCCGTGACGGACATGAAGCTCAACTTCGTGGAGAAGGCCGTGCTCGGCAAGGTGCTGAAGAAGCTCGACGCCACCGACATCGGCCTGCTGCTCAGGGAGTACTGCGCGATCTGACGGCGCGTCGCGCCGCAGCGCGGCCGATGCGGCGATTTTGGCCGATGCTAGGGTCCGTGTCCGCTCATGCGGAGACGGACCCTCGCCGCATTTTCGATTCGTGTGGTGGTCGTGACGGATCCGGCCGGATATCGATGGCGCAATATCGCCGGAATGACGCCATTGCTATCCGGGCGATGCATCGGAAACCACCACACGAATCGAAAATGCGATGCGCGACCATGCGGCGCAGAGGCGCAGATGCGATGCGAGACGGAAATCCCAAGAAAACTGTGCCCCGGATGCGATTCGAACGCACGACACCCGCTTTAGGAGAGCGGTGCTCTATCCCCTGAGCTACCGGGGCAACAGTGTTCCATTGTACATGGGTTTGCGGGTGCCGGCGCCGCCGCGTCGCGGAGCGGGCGATACGGGCGGAATGTGCGCGTGTCGTCGAAAGACGGGGCGACGGCGGACGGGCGCGGGGCGCGAACGGTAGGGTGATGGCGTTCGCCGGCGGCGGGACGCCCGTGCGGGCGTGACGAGACGGAGGGGGATGCGGATGGTTCGTGGATCGGATGGTGCGGCGCGGCGCGGAGGACGGGCGGCGTCCGGTGGATCCCCGCGTGGCGCCATGAGTCCGGACGAGGCGCGGCGGGATGCGGCGCGCGAGCTGCTGGCGCGTGCCGGCGCGGCGCCGGCGCGCGAGCGGTCGCACGCATCGTCGTCGCGCTCGGCGTCGCATTCGATGTCGCATTCATCGTCGCGGCGGAGCGGGGCGACGTCCGGAGGCGCGCGCGGCACCGGGGCGCGGGTCGGGGCCGCGTCCGGCCCCCGGAGCGGCGGACGGTCGTCCCGTGCCTCGGGTTCCGGCCGGGGCGGCGCGCGCGGCGCGTCTCGTGGTTCGGTCCGCGGCCCGGCTCGCGGAACCGGCCCTCGGCGCGGTGGTCGGACGTCCGGCGGGTCCGGTAAGCCGGCGTCGGCCGTCAGACGCGTCGCCGGACTGGCGGGCGTGACGCTGGCGGCGCTCGCCGCCGTGGGCACCCTCGCCCGCGCGCTGCCGTCGTCGATGGCGGCGCTGCCGTATCTGCCGGTCGTCGTGGCGCTGTCGCCGTGGTTCGCGCCGGTCGCGGCGCTGTCGCTCGTGCTCTCGCTCGTCGACCGCCGCTGGCTCTCCTCGCTGGTCGCGGTCACCTGCCTCGCGACGCAGGTCTCGTGGCAGCTGCCGTTCTTCGAGCCCTCCGCCACGCTGCCGGCCGGCGCCACGCGGTCCATCACCACCGCCAGCCCCAACCCGATCGACGCCTATGCGCGCGTAATGACGCTGAACGTCTACAAGGGGTCCGCCGACCCGGCGAGCATCGTGAGACTGGTGAACGAGGAGCGCATCGAGGTGCTGGCGCTGCAGGAGACCACGGACGGCTTCGTCAGGGCGCTCGAGGCCGCCGGCATCGGCCGCTACCTGCCGTACAGCACCGTCGCGTCGTCGGACGGCGTGTACGGCAACGGGCTGTGGTCCGTGACGCCGCTGGCGGATCCGGCGCACGACGAGGTGGGGTCGAGCGCGTCGGCCATGCCCGCTGGCACGGTGGCGTTCGACGACGGCAGGGCGCAGGTGCGGTTCGTCTCGGTGCACACCACGTCGCCGACGCGCGGCTACTGGAGCCGGTGGAAGCGGTCGCTCGACGAGCTCGGCGCGATGCGTGCGCGGGGCGACGTCCGCTACGTGTTCATGGGCGACTTCAACGCCACCTATGACCACGCGCCGTTCCGCGACTTCCTGGGCGACCGTTTCTCCGACGCGGCGCTGCGGTACGGGCACGGGCTCATGTTCACCTGGCCGGCGAACCGCTCCGGCGTGCCCCGGTTCGCGGCCATCGACCACGTGGTGGTCGACCGGGGCGTCACGGCCGGGCGCGTGGAGGTCCGTGCGGTGCCGGGGAGCGATCATGCGGCGCTGCTGGCGACGATCGCCGTGTCGTGATTTGCCGTCACGATTCGGCATCGTCCGCGCCGTCGCGGGCGGATGACTGCGTGCCGTTGACCTCGGTGTTTGCTCTGGGCGAAACCGTCGGACGTGCCTTCGGCATCGGATTAGTACAGAAGGTGTCAGAAGGACCCGTGAAGTGCGGGGTCCGAAACGTGATTGGAGACTCTCATGGACGAGAAGGAACTGGTTGCCGAGCTGAGCAATGCGCAGGTGGTGCAGGATGTGCTGGCCACCGCCAAGAAGTACGGCAAGGAGCTCACGTTCGAGCAGGCCGACAAGCTGTTCGGCCACATCCTGCAGACCAAGTCCGACACCGCCGATCTGGACGGCGATTCGCTCGAGGGCCTCGTCAAGGAGACGTTCGGCCTGTGATGCGGGCCCGCTGACGGCGGCGTGCGCGTCGCCGGATAGCCGAAGGTCCCGATCCGCCACATGCGGATCGGGACCTTTTCGCGTTCTGGGTCGAGCCGTTACGCGGGCAGCCCTGTGGGCCGAGCCGTTAAACGGAAGCCCCAGTGGGGCTTCCGTAGGCGAGGTGAGAGGCCGCCAAGGCCCCGAAGGGTACTCAGGACAGATTGTCCTGAGTACCCGCAGTCGCCTCGTTGGCCTGCTGCTCGGCCTGCGCGGCGTCGAGCTTGGCGCGCACCTCGTCGAGCAGCCCCTGCGCGCGCCTGGCCAGCGCCTCGCCGAGCTCCCACTGGCGCATGGACTGGTCGAGGTCCAGCCCGCCGGTCTCCAGCGCCTGCACGGCCTTGATGAGCTCGTCGCGCGCCTGCTCGTACGGCATGCGCGCGATGGCCTCGCGCTCCTTGTCCGTCAGGCTGGACGCCGGCGCCGCGCCGGTCATGGTCTTCGTCTCGTCGGTCATGATGATGCTCCTGTTCTCTTGCGTCCGTAATCGTCGGTCAGTCACTAATCGTCAGTAATCGTCAGTCGTCGCCGTCGGCGGGCTCGGCGCCGCTCGCCACGGCGGTCACGCGGCCGCGGCGCAGCGTCAGCGTCAGCTCGTCGCCGGGACGCACCGCCGCCGCGTCGGTGAGCACGTGCCCGTCGGCGGTCTGCGCCACGGCGTAGCCGCGGTCGAGCGTGGACTGGGGGCTCAGGGCGGTCAGCGCCGCGTGGCGCTTCTCGATGGTCATGGTCTCGTAGTCCACCGTGCGGCGCAGCGCCACGTCCATGCGCCGGCGCGCGTCGTCGATGAGCCGCTGGTGCGGTTCGAGCATGGTGAGCGGGCGCGTCAGGCTCGGGCGGTTCGCATAGCCCTCCACGAGTCGGATCTCCCCGGCGATGCGGTTCTCGATGCGCAGCCGCATGCGCTGGCGCGCGCCCTCCACGAGCTGCAGCTGCTCGTGCACGTCCGGCACCACGCGCTTGGCGGCGTCGGTGGGCGTGGAGGCCCTGAGGTCCGCGGCCAGGTCGATGAGCGTCCAGTCGTCCTCGTGTCCCACGGCGGTCACGATCGGCGTGGCGCATTCGGCCGCGGCGCGCACCACGCCCTCGTCGGAGAAGCCGATGAGGTCCTCGAAGCTGCCGCCGCCGCGCGCCACGATGATCACGTCCACGTCCGGATCGGCGTCGAGCCGACGGATCGCGGCGATCACGTCCGCGGGACACTGCTCGCCCTGCACGTGCACGTGCACGACCGTGAAGTCCACGACCGGCCAGCGCAGGCGCACGTTGGTGATCACGTCGCCCTCGGCGCGGGCCTGCGGAGCGCAGATCAGGCCGATGCGGTGCGGGAACTCCGGCAGCGGCACCTTACGGTCGGCGTCGAACAGACCCTCGCCCTTGAGGCGGCGGCGCAGCTCCTCGATCCGCGCCTTGAGGCTGCCGCCGGCGCCCACGCGCACGATCGCGTCGCCCCTGAGGGACAGCGACGTGCGCTTCATCCACAGATTGGGCCTGCCGTGGATCGTGACGCGGTCGCCCTGCACGAACACCGAGGCGGCCTGCGCGAACGGGCCGAAGCCGTTGACCTCCATGGCCACGTCCTCGCGGTCGTCGCGCAGCGTCAGATAGACGCTGCCGGCGCGGCGGGCGTTGATCTGCGTGATCTGCCCGGTCACCCACACGCTCGGCCAGCGCTCCACGGCCGCGTAGAACTTCTGGCTCAGCACGCTCACCGGCCACGGACGCTCCACCGTGGTGTCGCGGGCCAGACGCGGCAGCTCCTGCGGCTGCTGGGGCCGCGTCCCGTCCGGCGTCGTCGATGCATAGGTTCCCATGTCGGTCATGTCCCTTACTTTGGGTCATCGGCCCGACATCGGGGAGCCGCCCCGGAGCCGGCGCGAAACACGCCGAAGCGACGAATCACACGGGTGTGGTTTTCGGCGGAATGTCGCCGAAATCACTATTCCTAGTGCTGGGAACCCCCGTTCGTAACTAGATATTGGGGTGGGGATGCATTATCTTTTCTATAGCCCAATACGACTTACATGACTGTAGTTTGCCGCGCCCCGACGAGGGACGGGCGAACGGAGGAGACAGAGAGGACACCATGGAGACCAACGTGCTTGTCGACACGCGGCCCGCAGCCGCCGCTTCCACCGCCACCGTGCTTGTGGAGAAGCGCGACGGCCGTGTGGTCGACTTCGACCCGATCAACATCATCTCCGCCGTCAAGGCGGCCTTCGGCGACCTCAACAAGCAGGTCGGCCCGGAGGAGGAGGCCATGATCCGCGGCTTCGCCAACCACATCGAAGGCGAAATCAAAGAACGCTACGCCGGCCCCGCCAAGATCGAGGACATCCAGAACCTCGTGGAGCACGCGCTCATCGACGCCCACCTGTACGACGTGGCGCGCGCCTACACCAACTACCGTCTCGACAAGGACATCCAGCGCGCCAAGGCCACGGACGTCAACGAGGCCGTGTCCCGCTTCATCAACCAGGACCCCACCCTCATCCACGAGAACGCCAACAAGGACGCCAACGTCTACGCCACCCAGCGCGACCTGCTGGCCGGCGCCGTCTCCAAGGCCGCCGCGTTCAACATGCTGCCCCCGGCCGTCTCCAACGCGCACATGAAGGGCGACATCCACTTCCACGACGCCGACTACTCGCCGTTCACCGCGCAGTCCAACTGCTCGCTGCCCAACTTCTGGGACATGCTGGCCAACGGCTTCACGCTCGGCAACGCGCCCATGGCCTCCCCGAAGTCCATCGCCATCGCCGCCACGCAGATCACGCAGATCATGAAGGACGTGGCCTCCAGCCAGTACGGCGGCCAGACCGCCAACCGCGCCGACGAGCACCTCGCCACCTACGCGCGCCTCGACTACGCGAAGTTCCTCGACGAGGCCCGCGAGACCATCCCGGACGGCATGCCCGTGGAGTTCGCGCGCCGCCAGGTGGAGAACGCCAAGCGCAACGAGCCCGCCAAGCTGCACTTCGGCTCCCGCGAGCCGCTGCCCATGGACACCCCGTTCCACACGGACGTGGACGAGCTCGAGCAGGAGCGCGAGATCCTCGCCAAGATCCGTACCCGCAAGGCCATCTACGACGCCATGCAGACCATGGAGTACCAGATCAACTCCAACCGCGTCTCCAACGGCCAGACCCCGTTCGTCACCATCGGCTTCGGACTCGGCACCGACTGGTTCTCCCGCGAGATCCAGCGCGCCATCCTGCTCAACCGCATCCGCGGCCTCGGCAAGGAGCACCACACCGCCATCTTCCCGAAGCTCGTGTTCACCATCCGCCACGGCGTGAACGCCGACCCCGGCGACCCGAACTACGACCTCAAGCAGCTGGCGCTCGAATCCGCCACCAAGCGCATGTACCCGGACGTGGTGTTCTACGAGAACATCGTCAAGATCACCGGCTCCTTCAAGGCCCCCATGGGCTGCCGCTCCTTCCTGCAGGGCTGGATCAACCCCGCCACCGGCAAGGACGAGGAGGACGGCCGCATGAACCTCGGCGTCGTCTCCGTGAACATCCCGCGCATCGCGCTCGAATCCCACGGCAGCAAGGAACGCTTCTGGAAGCTGTTCGCCGAGCGTATGGAGGTCGCGCACCAAGCGCTGCAGTTCCGCATCATGCGCTGCAAGCAGGCCACGCCGGTCAACGCGCCCACCCTGTTCCGCTTCGGCGCGTTCGGCCGCCTCGGCGCCAACGACAACGTGGACCAGCTCTTCAAGAACGAGCGCGCCACCGTCTCGCTCGGCTACATCGGTCTGGCCGAAGCGACCGCCGTGTTCTACGGCAAGAACTGGATCCGCGACCACGGCTGGGATCCGGAAGGCAAGGAGTTCGCGCTGTCCATCGTCAAGCGCATGAGCGAACTGTGCCACCAGTGGAGCAAGGCCGAGGGCTACCACTACTCCGTGTACTCCACGCCCGCCGAGTCGCTCACCGACCGCTTCAACCGCATGGACCGCGAGAAGTTCGGCCGCGTCGAAGGCGTGACCGACCACGACTTCTACACCAACTCGTTCCACTACCCGGTGTGGCTGCAGCCCACCCCGATGGAGAAGCTCAACTACGAGAAGGACTTCCCGTACTACGCTTCCGGCGGCTTCATCAACTACTGCGAGTACCCGTGCCTGCAGGACAACCCGAAGGCGCTCGAAGCCGTGTGGGACTACGCGTACCACATCGGCATCGGCTACCTCGGCACGAACACCCCGATCGACCACTGCTTCGTGTGCGGCTTCCAGGGCGACTTCGAGCCCACCGAGGAAGGCTTCAAGTGCCCCGAGTGCGGCAACTCCGACCCGGACAAGTGCAACGTCACCAAGCGCACCTGCGGCTACCTCGGCAACCCGGTCCAGCGCCCGATGGTGCACGGCCGCCACGAGGAGATCTCCCACCGCGTCAAGCACATGGCCGGCGAGACCGGTCACGTGACGCTGGCGGACGGGGAGACGCGCGAGTGGTTCGAGGATACGAAGTGACGTTGCGTCGCTAAGACGCTCCACGGGGATCGGGACGTACGATCCACGACACGCTCAAGGCCGCTCGGCCAAGCCTACGGTCGCGGATCGTATGTCCCGATCCCCGTTTCGCTGCGTCTGACGTCACGGGTTCGGTGAAGCGCCAAAATGGGATGACGGGCCGCTCGTCCAAGCTTACGGTCGTGAACCATGCGCCTTCATCCATGCTCCGCGTTCGATGGCCGCGTCACCGATTCGGTGAAGCGCATGGTGATGGAATGATGAGTGGGAAGGAGACGACGATGGGGGAGATGACGAGGAGGGACTTCGCGGCGGGGGAGACCGACCGCGGGCCGGGCGTGCCGTCGAACGGACTGGCCAACGATCCCAGGGCCGGCCAGTGGGACGGACGGCGCATGTCGAAGCGCATGATCGCCGACTACAAGACCTTCATCGTCACCGACGGCGAAGGCGTGCGCAACTCGCTGTACGTCTCCGGCTGCCCGTTCCACTGCGTCGACTGCTTCAACGCCTCCATCTGGGACTTCAAGGCCGGGCACGAATACACGCCCAAGCTGGAGGAACGCATCATCGAGGATCTGAAGGCCTCGTGGGTGCAGGGCATCACGTTCCTCGGCGGCGAGCCGCTGCTCAACACGCCCGTGCTGGTGCCGCTCGCCCGTCGCATCCGCGCCGAGTTCGGCCACGACAAGGACATCTGGTGCTGGACCGGTTACACGTGGGAGGAGCTCATGCGCCCCGGCGAAACCCCCGACAAGCGCGAACTGCTCGAACTCATCGACGTGCTCGTGGACGGCCGCTACCTCAGGGACCGCAAGGATTCCCTGCTGCAGTTCCGCGGCTCCTCCAACCAGCGCATCCTCGACGTGCCGAAGTCCCTTGCCGCAGGCTCGCCCGTCATCTGGCCCAAGCTGCACGATCAGGAGCGCGACATCCCCGAGATCTACCTCAGGGACCGTGAAGCCGGCGAAGGCGCGCAGGCCTCGTAGCGTCACGATGCCGCGGCGTCAGCGATGGGCACCGTGGCGCAGTGCCGTGCTGCCCGATGTGCGCGGGGAACGCTGGTCATTCGGGAAGTTCGGATGTGGATGCGGACGTTGTGCGCGCCCGGATCGTCCGTTTCGACATCCGATCCCTGCTTCGGATGTGCGTCCGGACGTTTTCGCCGCCGATTTCGTCTGTTTCGACCTCCGATGCTCATTGCGGATGTGGATGCGGACGTTGTGCGCGTTGTGTGCGTCGCACGTGTCGCGCACTCGGGCCGTCCCGCGGCCCCCGCCTCCGACCGCGCCGGGCGACCCGGCTCCGGAGGCCCGGATATCCGTCAGGCCGGCGCGCGATGTCGGGTTTCGCTGTTCTTTGTCGGCTAAATCACACGGCGTCCCGCAGGTGCTGGGCGGGCTTCAGACTAAGTTAGCTCGTAGTGAGCAGCCGGGCTCAGGGGTCGTGCGCACCCGCGTGCGCGCCGTCAATGCCGCAAGGGGCGGGGCCCACCCGGAGGACGAGACGATTGAGGTAAAGCAATGGGTGAAGCGACGGATACGCTGCGCGTGGGACTGGACATCGGCTCCACCACGGTCAAGGCCGTGGTGCTCGGCGACTCCGACAGGCTCGAGGACGCGCTGTTCTCCGACTACCGGCGCCACCACGCCAACGTGCGCAAGGCCACCGCCGACCTGCTGACGGACGTGAAGGCCACGCTCGCCGCCAAGGGCATGGAGCATCGTCCGATCCGCTTCGCGATCACCGGCTCCGGCGGTCTGGAGCTCGCCAACCAGCTCGGCTGCGAGTTCATCCAGGAGGTCATCGCCGAGACCGACGCCATCAACGTCACCTACCCGGACGCCGACGTCATCATCGAGCTCGGCGGCGAGGACGCCAAGATCACGTACCTCAAGCCCGTGCCCGAGCAGCGCATGAACGGCTCGTGCGCAGGCGGCACCGGCGCGTTCATCGACCAGATGGCCACGCTGCTCAACACCGACGCCCCCGGCCTCAACGAACTGGCCAAGCAGTACAAGACGCTCTATCCGATCGCGTCGCGCTGCGGCGTGTTCGCCAAGTCCGACCTGCAGCCGCTCATCAACGACGGCGCCGACAAGGAGGACCTCGCCGCGTCGATCTTCCAGGCCGTGGCCACGCAGACCATCGCCGGCCTCGCCTGCGGACGCCCCGTCAAGGGCAACATCGTGTTCCTCGGCGGCCCGCTGTTCTTCATGTCCGAGCTGCGTGAGGCGTTCAAGCGCATCCTCGAAGGCAAGGCGAGCGAATACATCGTGCCGGAGAACGCGCACCTGTACGTGGCGTACGGCGCCGCGCTGGAAGCCGGCGAAAGCTCCAAGGCGACCGTGGAACGCACCGCCGGCGTCGAAGGCAACCCGCTTTCGGAGGACGTCAACGATCCGTTCGGCCCCGCATTCTGCATGCTCGAAGACATGAAGGACGGCCTCGCCACGCTCAAGGTCAGGCGCCACGGCGACGACGCGGCCGACGACGCATCCGCCGCCGCATCGCGCGACGCCGACGCGCAGCATGCCGCCAGCGCCGCCGCCGCAGCCGACCCGCTGCACTTCGCCAACGAAGCCTCGCAGACGCTGTCCGAAGTGGAAACGCAGGGACACTTCGACCTGTCCACGCTCGACGGCGTGCTCGACGCCCTCGACTCGCTCAAGAACCGTCCGAACACCGCGCGCACCATCCGCCCGCTGTTCCTCAACGACGACGAGCGCCGCGAATTCGACGAGCGCCACGCCAGGCAGAAGATCGCCGTCGGCAACCTCGACGGTGCGCACGGCCCGCACTTCCTGGGCATCGACGCCGGCTCCACCACCATCAAGGCCACGCTCATCAACGACGACAAGACCATCGTGTGGTCCTCCTACGCCACGCACAAGGAGAACCCGCTGCTCGCCGCCGCGGACATCGTCAGGGCCATCACGGCCGCCATGCCCGACGGCGCGTACATCGCGCGCGCCTGCGCCACCGGCTACGGCGAAGGCCTCATCACCGCAGGCCTGCACATCGACGAAGGCGTGGTGGAGACCATGGCCCACTACCGCGCCGCCGAGGAGATCAGCCCCGGCGTCACCGCCGTCATCGACATCGGCGGTCAGGACATGAAGTACATGGACGTCAACGACGGCGTCATCGACTCGATCTGCGTCAACGAGGCCTGCTCGTCCGGCTGCGGCTCGTTCCTGCAGACGTTCGCGCAGTCCCTGGGACTCACGATCCAGCAGTTCACGCAGGAGGCACTCGCCTCCAAGGCGCCGGCCGACCTCGGCTCGCGCTGCACCGTGTTCATGAACTCCGCCGTCAAGCAGGCGCAGAAGGAAGGCGCGTCCCCCGAGGACATCGCCGCCGGCCTGTGCTACTCCGTGGTGCGCAACGCCCTGTACAAGGTGATCAAGCTGCGCGACGCGAACGCGCTCGGACCGGTGGTGGTGGTGCAGGGCGGCACGTTCCTCAACGACGCCGTGCTGCGCGCCTTCGAGCTACTCACCGGCCGCAAGGTCACCAGGCCCAACATCGCCGGCCTCATGGGCGCGTACGGCGCCGCGCTCACCGCGCGCATGCACTGCCCGGCCGAATCCGAGGCGGACGCGGCGGCCGGCACCGAGGCCGCGCACCCCGTGTCCACGATGCTCACCGGCGACGCGCTCGACCATCTGAGCATGACCACCACGCACGACGTGTGCAAGCTGTGCCAGAACCACTGCAAGCTCACCATCACCGAATTCGAGGACGGCACGCGCTACGTGACCGGCAACCGCTGCGAGCGCGGCGGCGACAAGACCAAGAAGCGCTCCGACCGCCCGAACCTGTACGACTTCAAGTACAAGCGCGCGTTCGCGTACCGCAGGCTCACGCCCGCCAAGGCGACGCGCGGCGACATCGGCATCCCGCGCGTGCTCAACATGTACGAGGACTACCCGTTCTGGTTCACGCTGCTGACCAACCTCGGCTTCCGCGTCATCATCTCCGGCCGGTCCGACCACAAGCTGTTCGAGGAGGGCATGGACTCCATCGCTTCCGAGAACATCTGCTACCCGGCCAAGCTGGTGCACGGGCACATCCGCGACCTCGTCGCCAAGGGCGTCAAGCGCATCTTCTACCCGTGCGTCTCCTACGAGCAGCAGCTCGTGCCGGACACGCAGAACCGCTACAACTGCCCGATCGTGGCCAACTATCCGGTGGTCATCGAGGCGAACATGCCCGAACTGGCCGCGGAGGGCGTGCGGTTCATGCGCCCGTACTTCAACCTTGCCAACAAGGACAAGATGGTCGACCGCATCGTCGAGGTGTTCGCCGACGACGGCGTGACGCGCGAGGAGGCCGAGCTGGCCGTGACCGCCGCCTACCGCGAGGACGCCGTGTTCAAGAACGACGTCAAGCAGGAGGGCCTGCGCGCGCTCGCCTACATGCAGGAGCACCGCGTGCGCGGCGTCGTGCTCGCCGGCCGCCCGTACCACATCGACCCGGAGGTCAACCACGGCATCCCGGAGACGATCTGCGCGCTCGGCATGGCGGTGCTCTCCGAGGACTCGGTGTGCGAGCTCGACCCGCACCACATGCCGCGCATCACCGAATACCTGAACGACGACAAGGCGCAGCGCGCGCTCGAGGCCAACCGCGAGGCCGACGGGTTCCGCAAGACCGTGCCCGCGTTCGACGCCGACCACAAGATGCCGCTGCGCGTCTTCAACCAGTGGGCCTACCATTCGCGCCTGTACGAGGCGGCGCGCTTCGTGAGCGAATACCCGAACCTGCAGCTCGTACAGCTCGTGAGCTTCGGCTGCGGCGTGGACGCCATCACCACCGATCAGGTGCAGGAGATTCTGGCGGACAAGGGCGACGTGTACACGCAGCTCAAGATCGACGAGGTCTCGAACCTCGGCGCCGCGAAGATCCGTCTGCGCTCGCTCAAGGCCGCCATGGAGGAGCGCGACCGCAGGAACGATCTCGCGCTCGGGGCCGGCGTCACCGCCATGCCCACCAAGCGCGACGGTTCCGCGCCCGACGGCTCGGGCCGCGAAGCCGGCAAGACCACCGGTTGGGTGAGGACCTCCCGCGAGCCGTTCGACCAGGCCATCATCGACACGTCCGCCAAACCGCGCCATCCGCTCGCCGGGCAGTTCGCTCCGGTCGATGCCGCGCAGACCGGCGCCGGCGCGAACCTCGACGCGATCACCGCAGACATCGTCGCCAAGGGCATGACGTCCGAGCACGTGAGCCTCGACGAGGCCAAGGCCACGATCGCCGAGCTCGCCGGATTCGTGGCGCGCCACGACGCCACCGCCAGCTCCGGCATCGCGGTCGGCAAGCGGGAGGACGTCATGTCGCACGGCTGCCCCGCGTCCGCGTTCGACGACGCCGCGCAGTCCGACGACGCCGAAGCGAAGCGCAAGCCCGCATCCTCGGCGGACATCAAGCCGTCGCTGAGCAAGTACAAGACGCTGCACCCGTTCACCAAGGCAATGGCGCACACGTACACCGTGCTCGCCCCGCAGATGAGCCCCGTGCACTTCTCGCTGCTCAAGAGCGTGTTCACGTCCGGCCACTACAACTTCGAACTGCTCACGCACGCCACGCAGGAAGACATCGAAACCGGCGTCAAGTACGTGAACAACGACGCCTGCTTCCCGGCCATCATCGTGGTGGGCCAGCTCGTCAACGCGTTCCTCACCGGCAAGTACGATCCGCATCGCTGCGCGCTCGTGATCACGCAGACCGGCGGCATGTGCCGCGCCACCAACTATCTGGCGCTGCTGCGCAAGGCGCTCGCCGACGCCGGCTACGACTACGTGCCGATCATCGCGCTGTCGGTGCAGGGCTTCAACGACAACCCCGGCTTTAAGGCGACGCCGGCGCTGGCGCACCGCGCGGTCAAGGTGTTCTATCTCGGCGACATCCTTTCGCAGCTGCTGCTGCGCGTGCGCCCGTACGAGGCGGAGCCCGGATCGGCGAACCGCCTGTACCGCGTGTGGGACACGATCACGCGCGAGACGATCGAGCATCACGGCTGGTCGGCCACGTATCAGAAGCTCTACCACCGTCCCGGATATCTGCCGTACGGCAGGCTCATCCGCCGCATGACCGAAGCGTTCGACAAGCTGCCGCTGCGCGACATTCCGCGCAAGCCGCGCGTGGGCGTGGTCGGCGAGATCCTCGTCAAGTACCATCCCGACGCCAACAATCACGTCGTCGACCTCATCGAGGAGCAGGGATGCGAGGCCGTGCTGCCCGGCATCTGCGACTTCATGCTCAACGGCATCTACTCGGCCGACTGGAACGAGGACCATCTCGGCACCGGCGGCAACCTGAAGATGAACCATCTGATCCGTCGCATCGCCGACCTGTACCGCAGGCCCATGGTCAAGGCGTTCGAGGCGAGCCACGGCAAGTTCGAAGTGCCGTGGCCGGTCGACAAGCTGCGCGACAAGGCCGCCACCGTCACGTCGATCGGCGTGCAGGCCGGCGAAGGCTGGCTGCTCACCGGCGAGATCGTGGAGCTCATCGAGACCGGCGCGCCGAACGTCGTGTGCGCGCAGCCGTTCGCCTGCCTGCCCAACCACGTGACCGGCCGCGGCATGTTCGGCAAGATCCGCCGCGTGTACCCCGAGGCCAACATCGTGTCGATCGACTACGATCCGGGCGCTTCCGAGGCGAATCAGCTCAACAGGCTCAAGCTCATGATCGCTGCTGCGAAGAAGAACATCACCAAGGCCGACTGAGCGCGCCGGTTCCCTCTGTCATTCTGTGCGGCGCCGGTTCCCTCCGTCATCCTGAGCGGAGCCCGTTCCCTTCCTTTCGTCATCCTGAGCGGAGCCCGAAGGGCGGAGTCGAAGGATCCTTGACCAGCAGGCATGTCAAAGATCCTTCGACTCCGCTGCGCTTCGCTCAGGATGACCGGGGGAGGGCGCTTCTCTCGGGATCGCCGGACTTCTGCTCCTTCTTGCCGTCCCATGTGCAACCGATCCCTTCTCTTCGTCATCCTGCGCGGCGCCGGTTCCCTTCCCGTCATCCTGAGCGGAGCCCGAAGGGCGGAGTCGAAGGATCCTTGACATGCTGCTGGTCGGAGATCCTTCGACTCCGCTGCGCTTCGCTCAGGATGACCGGGGGAGGACGTGCTTCGCTCAGGATGACCGGGGGAGGACGTGCTCTGCTCAGGATGACCGATGGGGACCGTCCGCTCGGGATCCCCGCGCGTGAACCCGTTATCGATTTTCCGTATGGGATTGCCGCCTCATCGCCCGTCAGGGTCGGTTATGCTGAGCGCATGAACGCACCAAGGATCAGCTATGCCCATCTTCTGACCAAACCGAACCCCAAGCACGTGGACAGCCTGCTCAGGTTCTTCGAGAAGGGCAAGTCGCAGCCCGGCACCGGTGGATTCGGCGTGGAGATCGAGCACCTGCCGGTGCACAACGCGGACGACACCGCCGTGAGCTACTACGAGCCGAACGGCATCGAGACGCTCCTCAAGCGCATCGCCCCGTACTACGACAAGGAGAAGGAGTACTGGGAGAACGGGCATCTGGTGGGTCTCGGACGCGAGGGCATCGCCGTTTCCCTCGAGCCGGGCGGTCAGGTGGAGTGTTCGCTCGGCATCCTCAGGAAGCCCGAGGACCTCATCGCCCTGTACCGTTCGTTCCGCAGGGACGTGGACCCGGTGCTCGACGATCTGGGCTTCCGTCTGGTCAACTACGGCTACCAGCCCAAGTCGAGCTACGCGGACGTGAAGGTCAATCCCAAGGACCGCTACGACGCCATGACCGCCTATCTGGGACGTGTGGGCCAGTTCGGCCCGTGCATGATGCGCTGCTCCGCTTCCACGCAGGTGAGCATCGACTTCGTGGACGAGCGCGACGCCATCGAGAAGATGCGTCTGGGCACGGTGATCGGCCCGATCCTCGCATGGTTCTTCCGCAACACCCCGTACTTCGAGGGTCGCGAGAACCCGTGGCCGCTGCTGCGCCAGCGCATGTGGGACTATCTGGACTTCCAGCGCACCAACGTGATCCCCGGCCTGTTCGACCCGCGCTTCGGCTGGGAGGACTACGCGGTGGACGTGCTGTCCACGCCGCTGATGTTCGCCGACCTCACCCACACCCCGGAGGCCGCGGGACTGTCCGGCAAGGAGCTGCACCACCCGGCGTTCTACGAGAACGCGGCGGACGTGTACCCGGATCGCGAGCTCAACGCATACGAGATCAACCACATCATCTCCACGCACTTCAACGACGTGCGTCTCAAGAACTTCATCGAGCTGCGCCACTGGGATTCGCTGCCGATCGTGCGCGCGGAGCGTCTGACGGAGATCATCGCGTCCTTGTTCTACGTGCCGGCCAACCGCAATCGGCTGGAGAGCTACTTCGACGGCATCCGCGAGGAGGACGTGCTCGAGGCTAAGTGGAACCTGCAGGCGCACGGCCGCGACGCCACCCCGTACGGGCAGCCGCTGGAGTTCTGGCGCGCGTTCCTGGGGCTCGAGGGGCTGCTGGCCGACGAGCCGGGCGATCCGAAGCATCCCGACGTGTTCCAGGCGTAGCGGATCCGGACGGGCGGTTTCGCCTCGCCGGACATCGTGTCGGGCCCCGTCATGGCGACGGGGCCCATTTGTCATCTATATGGGGTTTCCTCCGCCGTTCCGAGTTAGGACGCGGTCCGTCCCCGGTCGTCTTGGGCGGAGGAGCAGTCCGTTCCTCCGGTCGTCCTGGGTGAGGGAACGGTCCATCCCCCGGTCATCCTGAGCGGAGGCGGAGCCGGAGTCGAAGGATCCTTGGGGTGCGTGTCGTGTCACGGATCCTTCGACTCCGCCCTTCGGCCTTCGCTCAGGATGACCGGAGAAGGCCGCGCTTCGCTCAGGATGACCGGAAAGGACGGTCTTCGTCCGCACCCCCGATGGCTGGGGATGGGGCCTTTTTCTTCTGTCATCCTGAGCGGAGCGCAGCGGAGTCGAAGGATCTTTGGTGCGCCGTGTGGGTGTTCAGAGATCCTTCGACTTCGGCCTTGCGGCCTTCGCTCAGGATGACGGGAGAAGGCCGCGCTTCGCTCGGGATGACGGGGGATGGCGCGTTTCGCTTGGGATGACAGGGGTCTCTTCGTCATCCTGAGCGGAGGCGGAGCCGGAGTCGAAGGATCCTTGGCGGCGCGGCACCTCCGACACGCCGATTGTTGCATGTGCAACTGTTGTATGTGGGACGTATTACACTGCACTGATGCAGAAAGAAGTTGCATATACAACCAAGTCATGACGGAGGCGATGCGATGTGGACCAACACGTCCTCAGCATGGAGATGAAAGCGCTGTGCAAGACCGTCAACCGGTACCTCGGCGAGACGATGCCCGAATCCGCCAGAGAGGCCACCGGGGGCAACGCCCACATCATCATCTTCCTGGCGCGCAACCGCGACAGGGAGATCTACCAGCACACCATCGAGGAGAAGTTCTGCGTCACGCGCTCCACCGCGTCGCGCGTGCTCGCCCTCATGGAGAAGAAGGGACTCATCGTGCGCGAACCGGTGCCGCACGACGCCCGTCTCAAGCGCATCGTGCTCACCGGCAAGGCCGACGCGATCGTGAACGACCTCAGAGCCAACGGCGACCGCACGGAAACGCTGCTGCTGCGCGGCTTCACGGAGGCGGAGAAGGCCGCGTTCCATGATTACCTCCACCGCATGCGCGCGAACATCGACGCCGCGCAGCGCGACTACGAGGCGAATCATGACGCGAATCGCGAGCCGAAGCGCGAAACGAAACCCGGAACGAAGGACATCATGAAGGAGGAAGGCAAGTGACAGACACCGCAACCGCCAGGGACCGCGCGTCCGCCGAAGAGCCGGCGCGTCCGAAGCACATCATCCGCACGCTGGGCGCATCCCTGCGCGAATACAAAAAGGCCAGCTGGCTCGCCCCGGCGTTCGTCGCCGTCGAAGCCATTCTGGAGATTCTCATCCCCACCGTCATGGCCTCGCTCATCGACGAGGGCATCACCGGCGGGTCCATGCCCGCCATCGTCAAGTTCGGTCTGATCCTGCTGGCCTGCGCCATGGTGTCGCTCGCCTGCGGCTTCATGGCCGGCCGCTATTCGGCCATCGCCGGCGCCGGCTTCGCCAAGAACCTGCGCCACGATCAGTTCGAGCGGATGCAGGCGTTCAGCTTCACCAACATCGACCGGTTCTCCACCGGCTCGATCATCACGCGCCTCACCACCGACGTGACGAACCTGCAGATGGCGTACTCGATGATGATCCGCATGGGCGTGCGCGCCCCGATCATGGTCGTGGTCGCGTGGATCTTCTCGTTCCGCATCAGCCCGTCCATCTCGCTGGTGTTCCTCGCCTGCATCCCGATCCTCGGCATCGGCCTGTGCGGACTCGCCGTGCTGGTCCACCCGGTGTTCAAGCGCGTGTTCCGCACGTACGACAAGCTCAACAACGTGGTGGACGAGAACCTGCAGGGCATGCGCGTGGTCAAGTCGTTCGACCGCGAGGACTTCGAGATCGACAAGTTCGGCCGCATCTCGCAGCGCATCTTCAGGGACTTCTCGAAGGCCGACCGCATCATGAGCCTCAACATGCCGATCATGATGGTCTGCATCTACGGCTCGATGCTCATGATCTCGTGGATGGGCGCCAACCAGATCGTCGCCTCGGGCAACGACCCGGCCGTGGGACTCACCACCGGCGACCTGACCGCCCTGGTGACGTATGCGATGCAGATCCTCATGGCCATGATGATGCTCTCGATGATCTTCGTCATGGTGATCATCTCGCAGGCGTCCGCCGAGCGCGTCTGCCAGGTGCTGCAGGAGAAGAGTACCGTGACGAACCCCGAGCATCCGGTTTCCGACGTGGCGGACGGCTCCATCGAGTTCCGCGACGTGACGTTCCGCTATTCCGACAGCTCCGAGAAGCCCGTGCTCGACGACGTCAATCTCGACATCCGCTCCGGCATGACCGTGGGCGTGGTGGGCGGCACCGGCTCCGCGAAGTCGAGCCTCGTCCAGCTGATCCCGCGCCTGTACGACGTGTCCTCCGGCTCGCTCAAGGTGGGCGGGCGCGACGTGCGCGACTACGATCTGGAGGCGCTGCGCGATCAGGTGGCCATGGTGCTGCAGAAGAACGTGCTGTTCTCCGGCACCATCGCCGAGAACCTGCGCTGGGGCAACCCGGACGCCACGGACGAGGAGATCCGCCACGCCGCGCGTCTCGCGCAGGCCGACGGCTTCGTGCAGGAGTTCCCCGACAAGTACTACACGATGATCGAGCAGGGCGGCACCAACGTGTCCGGCGGCCAGCGCCAGCGTCTGTGCATCGCCCGCGCGCTGCTGAAGAAGCCGAGGATCCTCATCCTCGACGATTCCACCAGCGCCGTGGACACCAAGACCGATCAGCTCATCCGTCAGGCGTTCCGCGACGAGATCCCAGACACCACGAAGATCATCATCGCCCAGCGTCTCGCCTCCGTGCAGGACGCGGACATGATCCTCGTCATGGACGAGGGCCGCATCATGGCGCGCGGCACGCACGAGGAGCTGCTGAAGACCTGCGACGAATACCGCTCCATCTACGAATCCCAGACCAAGAACCAGGGCAGGCCGGCGGCGATCGAAGCCGAGGCACAGGCCGAGGCCCGTGCTCTGGTCAGCAGTTCGCTCGGCTCCCCCTCGCAGGAGGAGTTGTCGGCAGCATCGCGTCCTGAACTCGCCCTTGGCTCCCCCTCGCAGGGGGAGCTGTCGGCAACGCCGACTGAGGGGGTCCCCAGCATCGAAGGAGGTGCACGATAATGGCAACCACCACCAAACCCGAACAGCACGGCAAGCCCGAGCAGTCCGGCAAACCCGGCGCCAGCTTCGGCAAGCGCAAGCCCGGCATGGCCAAGGCCGCGCCCGGCACCACCAAGCGCATCTTCGGATACATCATGCAGTACCGGTGGCGCGTGATCGCCATCGTGGCGTGCATCCTCGTCGGCGCCGCCGCGCAAGCCGGCTCCGCGCTGTTCCTCCAGTCGCTCATCGACTCGTACATTCTGCCGATGGTGGGCGTCGCGAATCCCGACTGGGCGCCGCTCATCCGGGCCCTGACGCTCATGGGCTGCCTGTACGCGGCCGGCATCATCGCCAGCTGGGCGTGGCAGTGGATCATCGTCACCGTGGAGCAGGGCGTGCTCAAGAAGATCCGCGACGACATGTTCGCCCATCAGCAGCGGCTGCCGATCCGCTACTTCGACACCAACGAGCACGGCGACATCATGAGCCGCTACACCAACGACACCGACACCCTGCGCCAGGCCATCTCGCAGTCGTTCCCGCAGATGTTCTCCTCGATGATCTCCGTGGTCGCCGCGGTCATCTCGATGCTGTGGCTCTCGGTGCCGATCACGCTGTTCGTGCTGCTGTTCACCGTGCTGCTGTTCGTCATCATGCGCAAGGTCGTCTCCCGCGCCGGCCGCTACTTCGTCAAGCAGCAGCACTGGCTGGGCGACGTGAACGCGTTCGTGGAGGAGTCCGTCAACGGCCAGAAGGTCATCAAGGTCTTCAACCACGAGGACGCCACCCAGAAGACGTTCGACGAGAAGAACGAGGAGCTGTTCCAGGCGTCCGCCGAGGCGAACACGTGGGGCAACGTCACCATGCCGATCGTGGGCAACATGGGCTACGTGCTCTACATCCTGCTGGCGATCGTCGGCGGCGCGATGGCGCTTTCCGGCGTGGGCAACTTCGGCCTGTCCGGCTTCGGTCCGCTCACGCTCGGCACGCTGGTCTCGCTGCTCACGCTGTCGCGCTCGTACATCAACCCGATCGGCCAGGTCTCCATGCAGTTCAACATGGTGATGATGGCGCTCGCCGGCGCGTCGCGCATCTTCGCACTCATGGACGAGCCGGTGGAGTCCGACGGCGGCACGGTCACGCTGGTGAACGTGGAGCTCGCTTCCGACGGCCGCACCATGACCGAGACGGATCGCGTGACCGGCCACTGGGCGTGGAAGCGCGAGGCCGGCGACGACGGCACTCGTTCGCTCAAGGCCGCGGAGAAGCTCGAAGGCCAGGCCCGCGAGGTGGCCGTCAAGGCCAAGGAGCAGGCGATCACTTCGCCGGACGGGCGTCTGACGCTGCTGCGCGGCGACGTGCGCTTCACCGACGTGACGTTCGGCTACGATCCGGCCAAGCCGGTGCTGCACGACATCACGTGGTTCGCCAAGCCCGGCCAGAAGATCGCCCTCGTGGGCGCGACCGGCGCCGGCAAGACCACGGTGACGAACCTCATCAACCGCTTCTACGACATCCAGCAGGGCCAGATCCTCTACGACGGCATTTCCGTGGCGGGCATCCGCAAGCCGGACCTGCGTCGATCGCTCGGCGTGGTACTGCAGGACGTGAACCTGTTCACCGGCACGGTGATGGACAACATCCGCTACGGCAAGCTCGACGCGACCGACGAGGAGTGCATCCGCGCCGCGAAGCTGGTGAACGCGGACGGCTTCATCCGCATGCTGCCGGACGGCTATGACACGGTGCTCGAGGGCGACGGCTCCGGCCTGTCGCAGGGCCAGCGCCAGCTCATCTCGATCGCGCGCGCCGCCGTGGCCGATCCGCCCGCGCTGATCCTCGACGAGGCGACGTCGTCGATCGACACGCGCACCGAGGAGGTCGTGCAGGCCGGCATGGATGCGCTGATGAAGGGACGCACGGTGTTCGTCATCGCGCACCGCCTGTCCACCGTGCGCAACTCCGACGTGATCATGGTGCTCGACCACGGCCGCATCATCGAGCGCGGCTCGCACGACGAGCTCATCGCGCAGCGCGGCGAGTATTACCAGCTCTACACCGGAGCTGTAGAGCTGGAGTAGACGGTCTTCGACTGCCAGTCAGTCGTCTGCTGCGCACAGACGATTCGGCCCGTCGACATGGTGCTTGCCATGCCGACGGGCCGAATCGCGTTCAGAAGCCTGGCGGCATCCGTCACCAGAACTGCGGCGCCGCTGCGCCGATCGACTGGAGGAACGCGGCCACGTCGCGCATCTCGTCCATGCAGATCGAATGCTCCATGCCGGGGTAGACCTTCTCAGTGAGCGTGCCGTGTTCGCGCCAGAACGCGCCCATCGCCGCCACCTCCTCGGGCGGGAAGATCGTGTCTGCGCCGCCGTGGCCGTAGAACACCGGCGGCCTGCTCGCCGCCAGCGTCGCGTCGCCCGGGTCGACCGCGCCCGGCGCCAGCCAGCCGGAGAAGCTCACGGCCGCGCGGTAGCGCCCAGGATCCAGTCGCAGCAGATGCGCCGCCAGCAGGCCGCCCTGCGAGAATCCCATGGGGATCACCGCACGGTCGGCGGGAATGTTCGCCGCCACCCAGCGGTTCACCGCCTCGCCCGCGTCGCGCGCCTGCTCATCCAGCGACGCGCCCTCCGGCACGCCTTCGTGCGCCCACGATCCGAACCACGTGTAGCCCATGCCGTAGGCGATCGGCGCGCGCAGGCTCGCAAAGTCCGCGCCGGGCGCGCAATAGCGCAGCAGATCGGGCAGATCATGCTCGTTGGACCCCCACCCGTGCAGCAGCACGAAGACCGGCCGGCTCGCCGGCCCCCTCAGCTGCGTGATCGCCGTCGTGACCTCGAGTCGCGCCATCGTCGTACCCCTTCCGCATCGTTCCGTCGGATCGCTCGTCCGCAGCCCAGTCTAGCCCGTGCCCCGTCCGCCGCCACCCGGTAGGTTGTTGTCCTGCAAGCACACGAACACGCCCGAACCGAGGAGGTGCGCAATGACGAGATTCAACACTCAGCTGGTCCACGGACTGCCGGGAGACGACAACAACACCGGTGCCGTGAATCCGCCCATCTACAATTCTTCGACCTATGCCTTCGAATCGGTCGGCGCCATGCCCCGTTGGGACTACGCCCGCAGCGGCAACCCCACGCGCGACTTCCTCGAGCGCCAGATCGCGCAGCTCGAGCACGGTTCGCGCGGCTTCGCCTTCTCCTCCGGACTCGCGGCCATTCACGCGGTGCTGAGCATCTTCGAGCCCGGCGACCGCATCGTGGTGGGCGACAACATCTACGGCGGCACCTACTCGCAGATCAACGAATTCTTCTCCCGGTGGGGCCTGCGCTTCACGCCCGTGGACACGCAGGACCTCAACGCCGTCCAGCGGGCGCTGGCGGGGGACGAGGCGAACGGCGTCGCGCCCGCCAAGGCCGTCTACTTCGAGACCCTCACCAACCCGCTGCTCAAGGTGAACGACGTCAAGGCGCTCTCCGCGCTCGCGCACCGCGTGGGTGCCATCGCCGTGGTGGACAACACGTTCGTCTCCCCGTACCTGCAGCAGCCGCTCGATCTGGGCGCCGACGTGGTGATCCACTCGGCCACCAAGTACATCGCCGGCCACTCCGACGTGGTCGCGGGTCTCGCCGTGGTGCGCGACGAGGAGCTGGGCAGGCGCGTGTACTTCGCGCTCAACCGTCTGGGCGGCGTGCTGCCGCCCGCCGAATGCGACGCCGTGCGCCGCGGCCTGCAGACGCTCGCGCTGCGCATGGACCGCCAGCAGGAGAACGCCGCGAAGATCGCCAACTATCTCAGGCGCCATCCGCTCGTCGCCGCGGTGCACTATCCCGGGCTCTCCTGCGATCCGGGCTATGCGCTCGCCTCCCGCGAGCTGCGCGGCTTCGGCGGCGTGCTCTCCTTCGAGGTGCTGCCCGGCGTGAACCCGGCCGTGGTGCTCGACTCGCTGAAGGTGTTCCGTCTGGCCGTTTCGCTGGGCGCCGTGGAGTCGCTCGCGGAGCTGCCGTGTCGCATGACGCACTTCGAGCTGCCGCGCGAGGAGCGCCTCAAGATCGGCATCACCGACCAGCTCATCCGTCTCTCGGTGGGCATCGAGGATTCCGTGGACCTGCTCGAGGATCTGGAGCAGGCGTTCGAGCAGGCGCGTCGCGCCCGCGTGGAGGTTCCCGAGGTCGCCGCGTCCGACGCCGCGCCCGCCGTGTCCGCCGTGTCCGCGAAGACGGACGCGCGTGTGGCGGCGCTGGTCTGAGCGCGGGGAACGGCACAGGGGAACATCGAGGGAAGACAGAGCATGACGAGTTTCGCGACCAGGGCCGTGCACGCGGGCTACGATCCGCAGGCGAACGCCAACGCGGCGGTGCCGCCCGTCTACGCCTCCGCGGCGTTCGATCTGGGCGACGCCGAGCGCGGTGACGCCCTGGCCGCCGGCGAGATCGACGGCTTCGAATACTCGCGCGTGGCCAACCCCACCGTGGATGCGCTCGAACGCCGGCTCGCCGCGCTCGAGGGCGGCGTCGGCGCGGTGGCGGTCGGCTCCGGCATGGCCGCGGTCACGTACGCGCTCATGTGCGCCGGCGAGGGCGGCGGACGCATCATCGCCCCGTCGGACCTGTACGGCGCCTCCGTAGACGCGCTCGCCGACTTCCTGCCGCAGTTCGGCATTCACACCGACTTCGTGAACGACGTCAACGACCTCGACGAGGTGGCCTCGAAGATCGGCCCGGACACGCGCGCGATCTTCGCCGAGACCGTCGCCAACCCGTCCACCGCGTTGCTCGACATCGCCCCGCTCGCCGATCTGGCGCACCGCAACGGCATCGCGCTCATCGTGGACAACACCGTGCCCACGCCCTACCTGCTCAACCCCATCGCATTCGGCGCCGACGTGGTGGTGCACTCCACCACCAAGGGCATCACCGGCCACGGCAACGCGATCGGCGGTGCGATCATCGACGGCGGACGCTTTGACTGGGCCAACGGACGCTTCCCTCAGTTCACTGCGCGCCAGCAGGTCATCAGCGACGACCGCGCCGGCGTCTGGCACAGCTTCGCGGGCAAGTTCGGCAACGAGGCGTTCATCAAACGCATCCGCATCAAGTACCTGCGCACGTTCGGCGCCGTGGCGAGCCCGTTCAACGCGTACCTCACGCTCGTGGGGCTGGAGACGCTGCCGCAGCGCGTGGCACGGCAGGTGGAGACGGCCCGGCGCGTCGCCGAGCACCTCACGCGCACGCCGCACGTGATCAAGGTCAACTATTCGGGATTGGGCAACACGCCCCAGTTCGCGCTCGTGGGGCGGTATTTCCCGCGCGGCGTGGGGCAGATCCTCTCGTTCCTCGTGGACGGCAGCGCCGAGAACGTGCGCCGCATCCTCGACGGGACGCGCCTGTTCTCCTACGTGCCCAACATCGGCGACGCCCGATCGCTCATCGTGGACCCGGCGCACATCACGCACCGCGAGGTGCCGGCCGCGGCGCGCGTGGCCGCCGGCGTGACCGACAACCTCATCCGCCTGTCCATCGGCCTCGAGGACGCGGACGACCTGATCGCCGACCTCGACCAAGCCATCGCCGGCGCCTACTGAGCCTCGCGCGGTCCTCTGAGACCCGCGGGTCTCATGATGCGGACCGCCGCCCATACCGCCCGGTTGATAGGATGGGCACTACCAGCCGAACCGAGGGAGGTCCGGCGTAGCAAAGAAGGGGGCTCTCATGGGCCTGATCATTCTGGCGGTCGTTGCGGTGCTGGTGATTCTGCTGCTCATCGCATCGATCTTCATCGTTCCGCAGCAGCAGGCATACATCATCGAGCGATTCGGCAAGTACAAGACGGTGCAGTTCGCCGGCATCCACGCCAAGATCCCGTTCGTGGACCGCATCGCCATGAAGACCAACATGCGCGTCAACCAGCTCAACGTGCAGCTGGAGACCAAGACGCTCGACAACGTGTTCGTCACGGTCGTCGCGTCCACGCAGTTCCGCGTCAACCCCAACGACGTGGCCACCGCGTACTACGAGCTGCGCGACCCGGCGGGCCAGCTCAGGAGCTACATGGAGGACGCGCTGCGCTCCGCCATCCCGGCGCTGAGCCTCGACGACGCGTTCGCCCGCAAGGACGACGTCGCCTTCGACGTGCAGAAGACCGTGGGCAACGAGATGAGCCGCTTCGGCTTCACCGTGGTCAAGACGCTGATCACCGCCATCGACCCGAGTCCGCAGGTCAAGAACGCGATGGACTCCATCAACGCCGCCCAGCGCGAGAAGGAGGCCACGCGCCAGCGCGCCGAGGCCAACCGCATCCAGATCGAGACGCAGGCGCAGGCCGACGCCGAGAAGACCCGCCTGCAGGGCGAGGGCCAGGCCAACTACCGCCGCGAGATCGCCAACGGCATCGTCGACCAGATCAAGAGCCTGCAGGCCGTGGGCATGAACATCGCCGACGTGAACAACGTGGTGCTGTTCAACCAGTACCTCGACGTGATGCGTTCGCTCGCCGAGTCGAAGAACGCCAAGACCGTGGTGCTGCCGTCCAGCACGCCCGGCGGCTACTCCGACCTGTACGAGCAGGTCACCAAGGCCATGCTCACCGCAGGCGAGACCAAGCCGCAGCAGTGAGATGACGGCGATGGGGGTCTCCCGATTTCGGGCGGCCCCTTTTTCGTCCCCTGAGAGTGGGGCGCTTCTTCTTTCCCCGTCATCCTGAGCGGAGGGCGAAGCCCGGAGTCGAAGGATCCTTGACCTTGTGCGCAGGTATTCGCGCGCGGGGTGTCAGAGATCCTTCGACTCGGCTGCGCCTCGCTCAGGATGACGAGGGGAGAAGACCCGCCTCGCCCCGGATGGCAGGGGAGGGGACCCGCCTCGCTCGGGGATGACAAGGAAGAAGCCGTTGTTCTGCGCCCGGGCCGACGGGCGACCGCCTCACCGTGCCAGGAACGCGGGGATCGCGGCAGCCGCCGCATATCCCTTGCGGTACATGCGCTCCAGTCCTTCGAAGCTCTTGCTCAGCGTGCTCAGTCCGCACAGGTCGTCCGGGGCGAGGATGAGCACGCGGCCGTCCGCCTCGTATTTCTTGGCCAGCGCCACCTCGTCGTTGTACGTCCGGTACCGCTCCAGCAGGCGCTCGGCGGCGGCAGGGTAGCGGTGGCGCAGGATGCGCGCCGGGGCCACGTCCTTCCTCTGTTCGCGCAGCACGTCCTTCAGACGCGTGAGGATCACCACCACGCGGTCGTAGCCGTCGTCCAGGGCCTTCTGCACCGGGATCGGATCCGCGATGCCGCCGTCGTAGTACGGCACCCCGTCCACCACGTACGGCTCGCACGCCACCGGCACCGCGCTGGACGCCTTGACCACGTCGAAGTCGTCGTAGCGGATGCGCGACTTGTCGAAGTACTTGGTGCTGCCGTCCTCCGCGTTGCACGCCACCACCGTGAAGCCGGTCGGATTCGCCTCGAACGCCTCGAAGTCCACCGGGTATTCGCCGTCGTGGTTGGAGAGCGTGCCGTAGATGTAGTCGAGGTTCGCGAAGTTGTGGTACCTGAAGAACGCCTCCGGGCTGGCGTACTCCTTGCGGAACGCGTACTCGGTGTAGAACTTGTGGTTGCGGCCGGGCTGTCGCGCGATGTACGACGTCATGTTCGCCGCCCCCGCGGAGACGCCGTAGCAGTGGTCGAAGTCGATGCCGTCGTCGAGCAGCCGGTCCATCACGCCGCATCCGAAGATCGCGCGGAAGCCGCCGCCCACGTCGATGAGCGCCGTCCGATGCGTGGTTGCCTGTGCCGATGCGTCCATCATTGCCGTTCCCCTTCCCTGATGACGTCTCCGACGAGCATATCGCCCCTGAGCGGACAACGCGGACGTCCGATCGTCACGCGGCGCCGAGGTGTCGTTCCGGACCGCGCCCCGGCCGGTCTGCTCCCACGTCACCGCATCCTCCCGTCTGCGCGCTGCACCCACCTGCGCGTCTGTGCGTCAGCCCGCATCCGTCTGTGCATCCTCCCCTCTGCGCATCCGCCCGTCTGTGCATCCGACCGCATCTGTCTGTGCGCCCGCGTCCCTTCTCGTCTGTGCATCCCGTCCGTCCGTCTGTGCGTCCGCGTCCGCCCCGTCCGTATTCTCCCCGTTTGTGCGCCCGCGTCCTCCCGCACTCTCACCTTCTTCACGAGTCGACGCCAACATTCCGGGCTCAAAAGGACGAAATCCCGGATTCCGAGCGCCAAATGGACGGGAATGCGGGGGTTTGGCGCTTAGAATTGCGGATTTCGTCCTTTTGAGCCCGCAAAGTTGGGCAATCCGGTGCAGTTCAGCCTAGTGCAGCGCAACACAGTCCAGTGCAGTGCAGTCCGGCGTAATGCAGTACGGCACAGCTCGGCGTAGCGCAGTGCGGCGTAGCGCGGCACAGTGCGGCGCACTACAGCAAGCACGTTGCGGCACAGCGCCGCGCACTCAGCGCCCGTAGGCGAGCAGCTCGCGCGACAGCGCGGCGATGCGCGGCGACGGATCGGAATTGGCGAGCTCCACGCCTCCGACGGCGTCGTCGGGGGCCAGACGCCCCAGCGATTCGAGCACCACGCCCAGATGGCGCACGGTGCCCTCGTTGCCGTCGATGATCGCGGCGGTGGGCGGCAGCAGCTCGCGGAAGTAGTCGCGGTAGAACACGAAGTGCGTGCAGCCGAGCACCACGGAGTCGATGGCGTCCAGATCGTAGCGGTCGAAGTAGCCGTGCAGCGTGCGCATCACCAGATCGTGGTCTCCCAGCCGCCCGGACTCCACGATCTCCACCAGGTCGGGGCACGGTTCGCGGTAGATGGTGTGCTGCTCCTTGAACCGGTCCATGAGCGCGGCGAACTTGCGTTCGCGCAGCGTCAGCGGCGTGGCGGCCACGATGACGCGCTGCCGCGTGCCGTGGCCGGCGTCGCAGGCCACCTTGAGCGCCGGTTCCATGCCGATGATCGGGATGTCGTAGCGTTCGCGCAGGTCGTTCACGGCCGCCGACGTGGCCGTGTTGCAGGCGACCACGATGGCCTTGACGCCTTGGCGCACGAATCGCTCGGCGATGGCGAGGCTCAGCTCGCGCACCTGCTCCGGCGTCTTGATGCCGTAGGGCGCGTTGGCCGAGTCGCCGAAGTACAGCACATGCTCGTGCGGCATGTCCCTCACGATCTGCCTCACGACGGAGATGCCGCCGAGCCCGGAGTCGAAGACGCCGACCGGAGCCGTGGATGCCATGTCAGAACCTCCCGTTCCCGTTCGTTCCCAATGCCGTGATGCGACGTGATGCGCGTCCGGCGCGTTCAGCCGCGCGGTTCCAGCGTCACGCGGCCCACGATCGTCGCCGCGCCGGTGAGCGTCACGTCACGGTCGGTCACGTCCACGCGCAGCACGCCGCCGCGCACGCGGATGGTCCAGTGGCCGATGCCGGTCAGCGCCCGCAGCGTCACGCCGGTGGCGCACAGTCCGGTGCCGCATGAGAGCGTCTCGCCGCAGCCGCGCTCGTTGACGCGCATCGTGGCGCGTCCTTCGCCGGTCTCCTCGTCCGTGCCGTCCACGCGCACGAACTCCACGTTCTGGTCGGACTCGATGACCGGCAGCACCTGCGGCTTGACGGCGAGGTCCAGATCCTCCACCGCCGGCAGCGTCGCGATGCCGTCCTGCAGCACCGCCACCACGTGCGGGTTGCCCATGTCCACGAACGTGCCGCGCGCGGATCCCGCGGTGCCGGGGATCGTCACCTCGTATTCGCCGATCTCGCCGATGCGCCATGCGCCGATCTCCACGCGGAACACGTCGCGACCAAGCCCCTCAACGGCGCCGAGCGGGGTGAGCGTCTTGACGCCCGCGCGCGTGCCCAGACGGAACGCGCCCTCGTCGGGCTTCGGCGCGAGACCCAGGCTCTGCGCGAACAGCGTGACGGCGCGCGTGCCGTTGCCGCACATCTCCGCCAGCGATCCGTCCGCGTTGCGGTAGTCCATGAACCATGCGGCGCCGCCGTCCTCGCACGCCAGCACCTGCTCCGGCGTGAGGTCGGACACGTCCGCGGGGTGCGCGAGGCGGATCAGGCCGTCCGCGCCCACGCCGAAGTGACGGTCGCACAGGAACCGCACCTCGTCGGGCGTCGGTTCGTAGGCACCGTCCGGATCGGCGTAGACGACGAAGTCGTTGCCGGTGGCGTGGGTCTTGGTGATCTGCTGCGGAATGCTCATGGCTTGCATCCTAGCGCGGGCGATGAACCGGATCCCGCGGCCGTCGCGCGCCTTTTTCCGAGTTCTGCATGCCCGAACGCCGGTGCGCCGGATAGTCGTCGCCGTCGTTCCGCCGTTTTGGAGGCATCGTTGACCGGCGAGGAACCGACCGGGCATGCAGGACTCGGAAATGCGTTCGGGCGGATGCGCGCCGGACGCCCGAACCCGCCGCGAACCCGCCGCGAACCCGTCTCACGGAGCGATTCAGAACAGCACGGCGCCGTACTGCAGCAGGATGAGCGCCACGAGGATCACGATCCACAGCGCGTCCGCCATGAGATCGAATCCCAGACGGTAGTACTTGTCGAGCGCGCGAAGGGCGCCGCCGCGCGGCAGCCGCTGCACGGTCACGGACGCGTGGCTGAGCGCCATGAACTGCACGGTGGTGGCGAACATGAGTCCCAGACACCACGGGCACAGGGCGTGGATCACGTACATGGACTGCGAGAACAGCCAGTAGGCGTAGGCGAGGGCGGCCAGACCGCCCAGCCACGTGCACAGCGCGAACCAGCGCGGCACGGTCACTCGTGCCATGCCGATCACGGCCACGGTGACGAACACGGATTCGGCGGCGATGCCGAAGAACGCGTTCGGGAAGCTCATCCCCGCGAACTTGATGATCTCCGACTGCCAGGCCTGCGCCACCGTGGAGCACGAGACCACGCCGTTGACGTCGCAGCCGAGTTTCACGCCGGGGTTGCGCGCCATCACCAGCGTCTCCGCGGACAGCACGAGCGAGACCACGAGCGCCGCCGCGGAGGCGAGCAGCATCACCAGATACGTCCACACGGCGCCGTGACGGAAGCCGGTCGGCGCGGACGCCTGCGCCGGACGCGCGGATGCGGACGGGACGTCCTCTGCGACGGGATCGTTCGCGGGATCGTTCGCGGAATCGGTCATGACAAAGCCCCCTGCACGGATGAACGGATACGCGGAAAGGCCGTGCGATGCGCGCGGTGCGCGCCGTCGGCCGGTTACAGCTTACGATGGTGATATGACTCGTGACGTCGAACGACTTGAACCCCCGCGCAGCGGCTGGGACCTGCACTGCCACACGGCGTTCTCCGATGGCACCGAAACGCCGCGCACGATGATCGCCCGCGCCGCCGAGCTCGGCCTGCACGGCGTGGCGATCACCGACCACGACACCACCTCCGGATGGGAGGAGGCCGAGGCCGCCGCCCTCGAATTCGGCCTGCCGCTGGTGCGCGGCACCGAGATCACCGCGGAGGACGGCCGGGTGAGCGTGCACATGCTCGCCTACCAGTACGACCCGCGTTCGCAGACCATCGCGCAGCTGTTCGCCTCCACGCGCGCCGCGCGTCTGGAGCGCACCAAGGCGATGGTGGAGCTGCTGAGCCGCGACTTCCCGATCACCTGGGAGGACGTGCAGGCGCAGGTGCGCGAGGGCGGGCGCACCACCATCGGCCGCCCGCACATCGCCGACGCGCTGGTGTCCGCCGGCGTGTACGCGAACCGTTCCGAGGCGTTCGCCGACGCGGTGTCCGCCACGAGCAGGTACTACATCCCCACGCCCTCGCCATCCACGCATGAGGTGGTGCACGCGGTGGGCGCGGCGGGCGGCGTGATCCTCATCGCGCACGCGGGCGGCCTCAACCGCAACCCGGTGCTGCTGAGCGACCGGCAGATCGAGGATCTCATCGACGACGGGCTCGACGGCCTCGAGGTGTGGCACCGCGACAACCCGTCCGAGCAGCGCCGCCGTCTGCTCGGCATCTGCCGTCGCCGCGGGCTGCTGGTCACGGGCGGCTCCGACTGGCACGGCAAGGGCAAGCCCAACCGTCTGGGGGAGAACCTCACCGACGACGCCACCGTGCGCGAGATCGTCGACCGCGGCGCCATCACGCTGGTCGGAGGACGCAGCGCCTGAGCACGCGAAAACGGCCGGGATCCTCACCGCAAGATGAGGATCCCGGCCGTTTTCGTATCCGGAGTATCCGGAGTGTCCGCAGGCCCTGCGACCCGCTGCCGCGGCCTTCCGCGACTCAGGCGTCGAGCGCGCCGAATCCCACGGCGTGCTTGGTCTCGGAGCCGATGATCGCGTAGCCGAGCGCGGCGGCCGGCACCACGATGCGGCGGCCCTTGTCGTCCGTCAGATCGATCACCTTGCCGGAGGCCACGGCGTCGGCGATCACCGCGCCCACCTCGTCGGCGCTCGCCTCGGTGCTGAAGGTGACGGGACGGGCCACGTTCTGGACGCCCAGTTCGATATCCATGTTGTTCCTCGCATTCCTTGTTGTACGTGTTGTGCGTTGTTGTGCGTTTGCCGTATCGCGTTCCATTGTTCCGCGCGGCACGGATCGGGCGACGCGCTTACGCCGTGCGCTTAGGTCCGTCAGGGGCGGTGCAGCGTCACGGTGGCCATGTCGTCCGGCTTCGCGTCCCCGCCGCCGGACTGCGCCGGGATCACCACGGTCTCCGCGTCGCCGGAGGCCTTCGCCGCCGCGCCCGTCCTGCCGATCGCGCCCGTCGCTCCCATCGTCCCCGCGGCGTCCCCGTCGAGATGCACCACGTTCGCCACCGGCACGTCGGGCATGGTGGGCACGCGCGGCGTGTTCGGCCGGATGTCGTCGTAGGCGCCCCGCAGCGGGACCGTGGTGCGCGTGGCGGAGCGCATGCCCACGGCGGTCTCCGGTGCGGGGGCGGGACGCGCCGCGCCGCGTGCCGGGGCGTCGCCCAGCAGCGTGCCGACGGTGATCGTGGACGACGACTGTCCGTTGCCGCGTGCCGCGCCGGGATCGCGGCGCGGTGCCGAGTCGGCGGAGAGCATCGCGAGCTGATGCGCGAGCCGCTCCACCTGCGCCTTGAACTGGATGATGCGGGCGTTGTCCGCGCGGTCGATGGCGTCGATGAAGTCGCCCACCTGCTCCATCTGCAGCCACAGGTTGGCGCGCAGCATGATCAGGTCGTCGAGCCGCGAGCCCATCATGCGCCCGTACGCGGCGATGACGGCGTTGCGGTGCGTCTCGTCCAGCTTGCCGAAGATCCAGGCCAGATCGCGCGCCGGATCGTTGATCTGCATGCTCTGCCAGTGGTGGACGGCCGTCAGGCCGGAGCCGGAGAACAGCAGGTCGCCGTCGTCGAACCCGCCGTGCACCGGGCAGGTGGCGAAGTCCCACAGGCCCTCCGTCTCCACCACGCGCGACCAGCTGGAGGTGATCTCCGGCGGGACGTGCCCGGCCTGCTTGAGCCGTGCGATCCAGGCGATGAGCTGGGCGTGGATCTGCTCGGTGGAGTACGAGGGGTACTTCGCGTCGGTCAGGAACGTGCCGCGCAGGCGGTGGATGGCGCCGATGGCGGTGCCCACGGACGAGCACTCGTCCGTGGTGAGCGTCTCCAGCGGCTTGGCGACGCCTTCGACGTGCTGCATGATGAGCAGCGCCGTGCCGCCGGTCGGACTGTGCTCCTCGTCGCCGGCGACGAACTTGAGCACGCGTTCGATGCCGAAGCTCAGCCCCGCGGGCTCCTTGGCCTCCGCCAGCGTGCGCGCGGCCTTCACGCGGCGCTTGAGCAGCGTGCGGGCCTTGTCGCCGTCGGCGGCGACCACGTCGTACAGGTGACCGGTGCCGTCCTGGATGACGGCGTTGCGGATGCCGAGCGCGGCGTCGGCGTCGCCGGTTCCCGCGCCGTCGCGCACCCCGGTCACGGTGAGTCCGGGGGCGGCGGCGGAGGCCAGCGCGGCGAGTGTGTAGTAGCTAGAAAACGTCACGTTTCCACAGTAATACACGCGCGCGTCCGACTCGGGCGGGACGCGGAACGCACGGACGCATGGACGGACGCATGGACGGGCACATGAACGGGCGCACGGACCGACGCGCGGCGGCCGGGTCCGCGGCGGCGGGCTCGGCGGGATAATGGGGGAGTGAACGATCAGCCGGAATCCATACTCGAATCGCTCGACGAGGCGCAGCGCGAGGCCGCGGGCGCGCTCGACGGCCCGGTGCGCATCGTCGCGGGCGCCGGTGCGGGCAAGACGCGCACCATCACGCGGCGCATCGCCTACGCCTGCGCGCGGGGCGACTGGGATCCGGCGCGCACGCTGGCCGTCACGTTCTCCGTCAAGGCGGCGCAGGAGATGCGTTCGCGCATCGCGGATCTGGGCGTGGACGGCGTGACCGCGGCGACGTTCCACTCGGCGGCGCTGCATCAGCTCAACCGCGTGTGGGCGGACGTGACCGAGGCGCCGTTTCCGGATCTGGTCTCGGACAACCGCGCGCTGATCGCCGGCGCGTACCGCCGCGCCACCGGCTCCGACGCCGAGGATCCGCTCGCGCTGCGCGACCTCGAGGCGGAGATCAACTGGACCAAGGTGAGCCTGATCAGCCCCGCCGACTACGCGCGCGTCACGGCCGCCACGCACCGCCAGCCGCCGGCCGGGCTCGACGCGCAGCGCATGGCCGACCTCATCGGCGCGTACGAGGCGGACAAGACGGCGCGCAACCAGATCGACTTCAACGACATCCTGCTCATGGTCTGCCATCTGCTCGAGGACCCGGAGCTGAAGGACGCGGCGGCCGTGATCCGCCGGCGCATCGGATGGCTCACCGTGGACGAGTACCAGGACGTCTCGCCGCTGCAGCACCGGCTCATGCGCCTGTGGACGGGGGACGGGAGCAACCGCAACGTGTGCGTGGTGGGCGACGCCGCCCAGACCATCTACTCGTTCGCCGGCGCCACGAGCTACTACCTGCGTTCGTTCGGCGAGGAGTTCGGTCCGCTCGCCGCGGACGTGACGCTCAACGTCGACTACCGCTCCACCGCCGCGGTGGTGCGCTACGCCAACCGCGTGCTCGCGGCCAGTCCCGAACGCGCCGGGTACATCCGGCTCACGTCGGGACGCGAGGGGACGGGCGCGCGCGTGACGCAGATGCGCTATGCGACCGACATGGACGAGGCTCGCGGCGTGGCGCAGCGCTTCCGCCGTTTCGTGGACCGCGGTGCGAAACCGTCGCAGTGCGCGGTGCTCACGCGCATCAACGCGCAGCAGGGCATGGTCGGCGCCGCGCTGCGCGAGGCGGGGCTGTCGTACCGCGTGCGCACGGACGCCGGCTGGCAGGCGCAGTCGCTGGACGTCGAGTCGCTGAAGGTCGATCCGTCCGGTGGCGCGGTGACGATCTCCACCATCCACGCCGCCAAGGGCCTCGAGTTCCCGCACGTGTGCATCGTCGGCTGCTCGGAGGGACTGATGCCGTTCGGCTCGCCCGCGCCCGGCGACGCGCTGGAGGAGGAGCGCCGGCTCATGTACGTGGGCGTGACGCGCGCCGAGGACACGCTGCAGCTCTCGTTCGCCGACTCCAAGGACGGCTACGGCGGCGCGTCGCGCGTCCCGTGCCGCTTCCTGCAGCGCTGAGCGCGCGGCGCGCCGCCGCGTCGTGGTCGGCACCCTGCGGACGGGGCGCCGGGTCAGGCGTTCGGGGTTCCGACGTCCGGGGTCTCGGCGGGATCGCCGTCGCCCGCGTCCGCGGATCCGTCCGCGGGACCGTCCGTGCCGTCGCCGTCCTCGCCGAGGAGCTTGCTCAGTTCGGCGTCCCAGTCCACCGTGCTGTTCATCGTGGTGCCGTTCATCGTGCCGCCGTTGACCGCACCCGTGCCCGCGTCGGCGCCCAGGTTCGCGTCGCCCGCAGCGCCGTTCGCGCCGTCACCCGTACCCGATGCCGCGGATGCCTCGCCCGACGCGCCCGCGGGCTGCTCCAGCGCCGGCAGCAGATCCGGGTGCGACCATTTCGCGTCGCGCGCCTCGGCGCCCTCGGCCGCGGTGACGCGCTCCCACATCGCGCTCGCCTCGCGCTGGCGCTTGGGATGCAGGTCGAGGCCCAGCAGCGACTCGAACGTGCGCTCGGCCGGGCCTCCCACGGCACGCTCGCGGCGCAGCATCTCGCGCAGCTGCTCGATGTGCGGGATGTGGGCCATGCCGGCGCGCCACGTCACGCAGTCCACCCAGCCCTCCACGGTGGCCAGCAGCGTCTCCAGCGCGTTCAGCGCCTCGCGCTGCTCCGGGGTGTCCGTGAGCCCCACCTTGGTGAGGTTCACCGCATCCGCGATCGATTCGGGGTTCATGTCCTGCGCCTCGCGCAGCTGCTGCTCCATGGCGTCCAGATCGATGGAGATGCCGCGCGCGTACTTGCCGATCAGCGCCTCGAAGCGCGGCATGAGCCACGGCACGGAGGCGAACAGGCGCGCGTGCGCCGCCTCCTGCAGCGCCAGGAACGCCATCACCTCGCCGCGGGGCAGGTCCAGCGAGTCGGCGTATTCGTCGATGTTCTGCGGGATCAGGCCGCCGGCCGGGGTCCTGAGCAGCGCGATGCCCTGATCGAAGCTGCCGCGCACCTCGGTGGACAGCGCGCCCGCCGCCTGCCCGAGCTGCATGGCGAACGACGTGTTGCCCAGCAGACGCATGAGCTGGCCGGGGTCCTTCATCGAATCGGGGATCGGGATCGGCACGGGGCCGGCGAACATGCCGGAGATCTCGCCGCCGTCGAACATGCCGCCCAGACGCTCGGAGATCACCGAGGCCAGCGCGTCGCTCATCGACTGCGCAACGGGCGCGGCGAAATCCGCCCACGCGTCGATGGTGCCCTCCACCCATCCGGCGCGGGTGAGCACCTGCGCCTCGCCGCTCGGCGGGTTCATCTCGCACACCGAATCGAGCCAGAGATTCGCCTCGCTCAGCGCCCTGCGCGCCGCCTGCCCGTCCTGCGCGCTCACCATGGCCTGCGCGCCGGTCTCGTTGACCTTGCCCAGCGCGATGGACCGGGCCAGCTTCACGTTGATGGGCCCCTCGTCCACCGTGCGGCGCATGTCCGCCATGGAGTTGAGTCCGCCGGCGGACAGCGCCTGGATCAGGGACTGCACCTCGCTGGGCTTGGGCAGGCCGCTCTTGCCCTGGCTGAGGATCTGGTCGCGCACCGGCTGGGGCAGCTGCGCGAACTGCTGCCATGCCATCTCGCCCTCCACGGGCCCGAAGCATTCGATGAGCCACTGGCGAATCTCGTTTTCTTCCATGCCTTAAGTCTAGACAACGTTCCTACACTGTGCCTATGGCTGATTTCACGAATGTCGTCCGCGCGCTGCCCGCGCGGGCCCGCGACTGGTTCCGCGCCCGCACCCCGCGCTTCCGTCTGGGGGCGGCCACCGCCGCGCTCGCCGTGGTGACGCTCGCCCTGCCGAGCCCCTACGTGGTGGAGCAGCCGGGGCCCACGGCGGACGTGCTGGGCGAATCGGGCGGCGCGGCCGTCATCACGATCAGCGGCGGGCGGACATACCGCGACGAGGGCAAACTGCTGCTCACCACGGTCAACGCCGCGGGCATGCCGGGATACGTGGTCACCAACGCGGAGGTGCTCGTGGGATGGCTGCGTTCCGACAGCATCGTCCTGCCGCGCGAGGCCGTGGTGCCCGCCGGGCAGAGCGCCGACGAGTACAAGCGCGAGACCGAGTCGCAGATGACCGGGTCGCAGGACGCGGCGTCCTCGCAGGCGCTCGCGTTCCTCAGGGCGCGCGGCGTGGACGTGGACGGCGTGCAGGTGAGCATGCACGTGGACGACATCGGCGGCCCCTCGGCGGGCATGATGTACACGCTCGGCGTGATCGACGAGCTGACCCCGGAGTCCGAGACCGGCGGGCAGACCATCGCCGGCACCGGCACGATCAACGAGGACGGCACCATCGGCAAGATCGGCGGCATCCGGCTCAAGATGCTCGGCGCGAAGCGCGACGGCGCCACGTGGTTCCTCGCCCCTGCGGACAACTGCTCCGAGGTGGCCGGGCACGTGCCCGAGGGGTTGCGCGACGTGCGCGTCTCCACGCTCGAGGAGGCCTACGACGCGCTGACCGCGATCGGGCGCGGCGAGGCGGATGCGCTGCCGCACTGCACCGCGCAGTAGGGGAGCGACGGAAGACGCGGCGGCGGGTCCGTCCCGTGTCCGTCCTTCGGTCGTGTGTCGCCGGCGTTACGTGGCTGTTCGCCCAGACTTGTTATGCTGGTCCTCGTGACTGAAACGGCATCACAGAAAGCGGAAGAGTTCGGTTTCCACCCCGGGGACATCGTTCAGGAGTGGCTGTGGGACGACGACGTGGATGATTCCATCCGCGCCGCCATCGAGGAGCTGACCGGCGAGGACCTGGTGGACGAGGACTACGACTCCGCGGTGGACGGCGTCATCATCTGGTGGCGCGACGGCGACGACGAGGACGAGCTGTCCGACACGATCGTCGACGCGGTCGCCGTGCTCGGCGACGACGGTCCCCTGTGGGTGCTGACCCCCAAGCCCGGACGCAAGGGCGCAGCCAGCTCCACCACCGTGCAGAACGCGGCCAAGACGGCCGGCATGAACGCCGCCACGCCGCTGACGGTGGGCGCCGACTGGAACGGCATCCGCCTGCGCGCGTTCGGCAAGGGACGCTGAACCATCGTTTCCGCCTGTGCGCCTGGCCGTGCGCGGCCGGGAACGCGAACACGCAACACGAACGCGAAACGCGAACGTACAGAGCAAAGGAAACCATGAAGAAGACCATCAGGAAGGCCGTCGCGCTGCTGGCCGCCGCCACGCTCCTCGTGGGCGTGGGCGCATGCTCCGGATCCTCCGACGCCACCGCCACGGACACGGCGTCCACCAGCCAGAGCGCCAGACCCGCCGCGTCGAGCCTCGTCAAGCCCGGCGACAATCTCTTCGACGCCGAGGAGGCGCTCCAGGACGCCGGATACGAATACTCCGACTACGAGATCGAGAGCGACAGCGGCAAGACCGTCCTCCTCTCCTCGAACTGGACGGTCGTCTCCGTGACCGACGGCGACAAGCCCGTCCTCACCGTCACCAAGGCCGCCGACGCCACCGACGATGCCTCCTCCGACGCCTCCGAGTCGGCCGAGCCGTCCGCGACGCCCACCTCGGCATCGCCCACGGCAACCCCCACGCCGACCGCGACCCCCACGGCGACGCCCACGCCCACCGCCACGGCGTCTTCGACGCCCAAGGCCACATCCACACCGAAGGCCACGCAGTCGTCCTCCGCCGCGAGCACCTACTATTCGTCCTGCTCCGAGGCCAAGGCCGCCGGCGCCGCCCCAATCTACAAGGGCCAGCCCGGCTACTCCAAGAAGCTCGACCGCGACGGCGACGGCGTCGCCTGCGAGAAGTAGCGCGCAGACCACCTAAGCCGCTTATGGCATGACGAAGCCCCGGAACCGTTGCGGTTCCGGGGCTTTTCCGTGTGGGCGATGAGGGACTCGAACCCCCGACGTCCACCGTGTAAAGGTGGCGCTCTAACCAACTGAGCTAATCGCCCGCATCGCACAAGGATAGCGCATGTTCCGCGTTTCGGCCGGCACGAGTCGCGTTGGTCACGTAAGGTGGGGTGCAGTGTAATCCCTCGTCGTAGGAGGTACGTTCATGTCCCAGCAGCCTGAGGGCTCCGGCCGCGGCCCCGTGATCTCGCGGGCCGGCAAGCGCAAGTGGGGGTACGACGTCGGCCAGGTGGACGAGTTCCTCGCCCATGCGCATGAGCTGTACGACAGCGAGGAGCCGAAGCTCACGCAGCACGACATCCAGAACGCCTCGTTCGATCTGGTGAAGAACGGCTACGTGATCGCGCAGGTGGACGCGGCGCTCGCCCGTCTGGAGCGCGCCGTGGTGGACCAGCACACGTCGTGGGAGCTCGCGCACGGCGGGCGCGTGCCGTTCAAGGCCCGCAGCGAGTCGATGCTCGCCGAGCTGAAGCCGCACTACGAGCGCGAGCATGGGGAGCGCTTCCGCGCCGGCACCGGCAAGCAGCCCTCGTACGACCGCAAGCAGGTGGACCGTCTGATCGACCAGGTGATCGCCAAGGCCTCCGCCGCGGTGGGCGCTGCGGGCGCCGACGCCGACGCCGACGACCGCAAGACGTCCGATCTGACCGCCGCGCGCGTGGCCGGCGCGGTCTTCACCCAGCGCAAGGGCAAGCGCGGCTACGACGAGCGCTGCGTCGACTACTATCTCGACGCCGCGGTGCAGCTGCTGTCGCGCCTTGAATCGTTCGCGCGCGTGAACGAATACGACCATGCGGACGACCGTGCCGCGGCTCCCGCGCATGACGCCGCCGTCCGTGCCGACGGTCGCGACGCGGTGTCCGCCGTGCCGCCCGCGCCGGCGCCCGCGGCTGCCGCCGCATCGTCCCTGTTCGCGGCCGCCGCCGCGTCCGCCCCGGTTCCGGCTCCGCCCGCGCCCGCCGCACCGACCCGGCAGGATCGTCTGGCCGCCGAGGAGCGTCAGGAGTCGTTCGCGTCGCTCAACGCGGCGGAACAATCGATCTTCAGGCCGCGCACCGATTCCGCGACCGTGCCGGCTCCGGCTGCGCAGACTCCGGCTCCAGCCCCCGCCCCGCAGCAGGCGCCCAAGCCGTCGGTCGCGCCCGCGCCCGCGTTCAACGCCGCCGAGACGCCGGGCGAAACGGCCAGCAGCTCGCTCGCCGCGCTGGCGCATTCCGTCGATCATGCCGACGTCGCTCCCGCGCCGGCCTCTCACGATCCGGAACCGCAGGCAGCGCCGAAGCCCGCGCAGGACATGGCCGCCACGCAGTCCTTCACCCCGTGGTTCGCGCAGGATACCGCGCAGAACATCGCTCCGGTCCCGGCTCCGCAGCCGCAGCCCGCGCCGGATCGCGCCGCCGCGCCCGCCGCCCCGCAGCAGACCTCTCCCGCGCCCGCTTCGGAACCGCAGCCCGCGCCGCAGCCCGCCGCCGAGCCGGAACAGGACGACGCCGACCGCTACCTGTCCAACCTGCTCGCCAACACCTCGTTCCCGAAGGTCGATCTGGACATTCCGGACCTCGCCTTCCCGTCGCTCAGCGGCGGCCTCGACGCCCCCAAGGACGCGTCCAAGCCGGGCACGGACCACGCCGGCCACGATCATGAGTGACCAGCGCACCCATTAGTGTGGTGGGTGTGTCAGAGGGTTTCAATTCACAGCAAACATCACCGGAGCGGGAGCCGTCGGCGTCCGCCGTGCGCAGCGTGACGCTGCTCGGATCCACCGGCTCCATCGGCACGCAGGGGCTGGACGTCATCGCCCGGCACCCCGAGCGCTTCCGCGTGTACGGTCTCGCCGCGTCCGGAGGTCATCTCGATCTCCTCGCCCGTCAGACGGCGCGGTTCGGCGCGCGCCACGTCGCCATCGCCGACGCCTCGAAGGTTGCCGACCTGCGTGACGCGCTCGCCGCGGCCGGAGTGAACGCCGCGGACGTGGAGGTGACCGCGGGCCCCGACGCCGTCATCGCGCTCGCCGGCGCGGGCGCCGACGTGGTGCTCAACGGCATCACCGGATCGGTCGGCCTCGAACCGTCCATCGCCGCGCTCCGGGCCGGCTCGCAGCTCGCGCTCGCCAACAAGGAGTCCGTCGTGGCCGGCGGCCACCTGCTGTTCGAATCACAGGTCCGCGCCAACCAGATCAACCCCGTGGACTCCGAGCATTCCGCCATCTGGCAGTCGCTCAGGTCCGGCGCGCACGGCGAGGTCGCCAGACTCGTCGTCACCGCGTCCGGCGGCCCGTTCCGCGGCTGGAAGCGCGAGCAGATGACCGGCATCACGCCCGAGCAGGCGCTGCATCACCCCACGTGGAACATGGGCCCGGTCGTCACCATCAACTCGTCCACACTCATGAACAAGGGCCTTGAGGTCATCGAGGCGAGCCGCCTGTTCGACATTCCGCCCGAGCGCATCGCCGTGACCGTGCATCCGCAGTCCATCGTGCATTCGATGGTCGAGTTCGTCGACGGTGCCACCATCGGCCAGGCGTCCCCGCCGGACATGCGCCTGCCCATCGCGCTCGGCCTGTCCGCGCCGGACCGTCTGCCCAACGTGGCCAGCCCCTGCGACTGGACCAAGGCCGCCGAGTGGACGTTCGAGCCGCTGGACGACGAGGCGTTCCCGGCCGTGAGCCTCGCCCGCCACTGCATCGCCGCCTCGGAGAAGCACACGGCGGTGCTCAACGCCGCCAACGAGCAGGCCGTGCACGCGTTCCTCGACCACCGCCTGCCGTACCTCGGCATCGTGGACACCGTCAGGGCCGTGCTCGACCACATGGACGCCGAACTGCGCGGCAACCCGCGCTTCGCGTCCGTGGAGGAAATGCATCAGGTGGAGCGCGAGGCCCGCCTGCGCGCCGACCGTCTGATAGACAAGGCTGCATGACCGTGACCGAATCGAACGTGACCGAATCGAATTCCTTCCGCAGAACCGGCGAGGCCTCCTACGCCGAGTCTCCGCTGCACCCGCGCCGCACGTCCCGCCGCATCATGGTGGGGCCGGTGCCGGTGGGCGGCGGCGCGCCGATCTCCGTACAGTCGATGACCAACACGCTCACCGCGGACGTCAACGCCACGCTCCGCCAGATCGGCGAGCTCGCGCAGGCCGGATGCGACATCGTGCGCGTGGCCGTGCCGAGCCAGGACGATGCCGACGCGCTGCCGGCGATCGTCGCCAAGTCGCCGATTCCCGTCATCGCCGACATTCACTTCCAGTCCAAGTACGTGTTCCAGGCGATCGACGCCGGCTGCGCGGCCGTGCGCGTCAACCCCGGCAACATCCGCAAGTTCGACGAGGTGGGCCCTTCGATCTGCAAGGCGGCCACGGATGCGGGCATCAGCCTGCGCATCGGCGTGAACGCCGGCTCGCTCGACAAGACGCTGTACGCCAAGTACGGCGGCCCCACCCCGGAGGCGCTGGTGGCCAGCGCGCTCAAGGAAGCGCACATGTTCGAGGATGTGGGCTTCCACGACTTCAAGATCTCCGTCAAGCACCACGACGTGATCACCATGGTGCAGACGTACCGCCTGCTCGCCTCCAAGGGCGACTGGCCGCTGCACCTCGGCGTCACCGAGGCCGGCCCCGCATGGCAGGGCACCATCAAGTCGTGTCTGGCGTTCGGCGCGCTGCTGGCCGAGGGCATCGGCGACACGATCCGCGTCTCGCTGTCCGCGCCGCCCGTCGAGGAGGTCAAGGTCGGCTGCAAGCTGCTGGAATACATGGGACTGCGCAGGCGCAAGTTCGACATCATCTCCTGCCCGAGCTGCGGACGCGCGCAGGTGGACGTGATCCAGCTGGCCAACGCCGTGACCGAAGGACTCAAGGGCGTCACCGCCCCGATCCGCGTGGCCGTGATGGGCTGCATCGTCAACGGCCCGGGCGAGGCACGCGAGGCGGACCTCGGCGTGGCGTCCGGCAACGGCAAGGGGCAGATCTTCATCAAGGGCAAGGTCGTGGAGACCGTGCCGGAGGACCGGATCGTCGAGACGCTGCTGACGCGCGCGCAGGACATCGCCGCGCAGATGGAGGCCGACGGCACCGCGACCCCGGACGCCGCGGCATCGGGCGCGACGGGACCCGTCGTCATCCCGATCCAGTTCCCCAACCACGTGGGTCGCGCCGGTCACGCGGGCCGCGCCGCCTGAACCACTGAACCACGTCCGGAGCGCGTCCGGAGCACATCCGGAGCCGGAAACGGATGTGGTTCAGGACGAAGCACGGCCGACATCCGTCCGGATGCACATCCATGTCGCGTTCTGGCTGTGATTCCGGACGGGAAACGGCCCATATCGGTCCGATGCCACACCCGTCAGCGATATGGGATGTGACATCGGACGCCGCCGACCCCCCGCATACGCCCTCGGCGTACTCCCGTCCGGCACGGGCGGCTAGAATGACGGCGTGTCGATGAACGATGGAACCCCGAAGGCGCGGACCGACAGGTCGCCGGTGTATGAAGAGCCGTCGGCGCAGCCGTGGAGCGTGCGCCGGCGGCTCATGACGAGCCTGCCCATCTTCATCGTGCTGCTCGGCATCCTCGTCACCGTGTCCAACTGGACCAACATCCCCTGGGACAACGAGCCCACCGGCCAGACCATGGAGTCCCTGAGCGCCGACACGTCCGTCACCTTCGCCAACCCCACCGGCGAGACGCTGCCCACACGCGGCACCTACGAGGTGGAGGTGATCGAGGACGACATGACCGTCACCCGCGCGTCCACCGGGGAGACCGAGGACCTGCATCTGGTGGTGCGCGTGCCCACGGGCGTCTCCGGCAAGATCCCCGGCGTGGTGTTCATGCACGGCGCCGGCTACGGACTCGCCAAGGACTGGTTCGTCGACGTGGGGGACGATCTCGCCTCGGCGGGCTTCGCCACCATCGCCATCGACAAGCCGGTGTGGAGCACCAACGACGTGACGCGCGACTATCCCGCCTCCGCGGACGCCTACGAGCAGGCCGCCGAATACCTGCGCGCCCTGCCGAACGTGGACGGCGACCGCATCGGCATCTACGCCACGTCGGAGAGCACGTGGATCTCCGCGTTCCTGCTGCAGAAGGACCCGCGCATCGCGTTCCAGATCCTCGTGAGCCCCATGGTGCACACGCCGCGTCACGGCCTGGGCTTCCTGGCGGCGCAGGACTTCGCGCTCGTGGGCGCGCACCCCGGCTACCAGTCGATCGTCCGGCGCGTGTTCAGCGCCGACCTGACCGTGTTCGGCCTGACGAACTTCGACATCGACACCGACCTGCCGCGCGCCTACGCCATCCCCACGTTCGTGGCCTACGGGTCCAAGGACGTCATGACCGCGCAGGTGGAGGGCGCCCGCGTCATCTTCGACCGCGCACACCGCGCCGGCAACTGGGACGTGACCGTGCGCGACTACCCGGTGGGCAACCACGTGCTGCGCATCGGCGACGAGGAGCAGGGCGACACCAAGCTCGCCGACCATTTCGAGGACGACATGGTGAACTGGGCGGTGGGCAAGGTCCGCGGGCTCGAACAGACCGACGTGCGCGTGGCCGGCACGGACATCTACCAGTCGATCGCCGTGCCGCAGGATCTGTACGGCCACCGCGCCCTGACCGTCTACATGGTGGCCGTGCACGTGCTGGCGGTGGTGCTGCTGCTGGCCTCGGCGGTGCTCGCCGTCGTGGCGCTGGTGCGGCGGATCCGCTACGCGGTGCGCCGGCGGGGGCCGCGCCCCGGGTTCCTCAACGGGTTCGGCGGCGTGCTGGCCGCGCTTTCGTTCACCACGCTCGCCACGCTGGACCTGTTCGCCTCCGGCATCGGACAGGTGGTGATGCAGATCGTCTCGCTGGTGTGGGGCGCCGCGCCCGATCCGATCCCGATGATCTACTGGAGCTGGCCGGTCATCCAGACCGTCACCACGGCGGTGGTGTGGGCGTGGTCGCGCGTGTTCGCCCGCCTCATCGAGGTCGCCTCGATGCGCGGCTACACGCGGCTGGGCCTGCGTGAGTTCGTCCGGCAGTCGCGCAGCGGCGAGCTCATGCGTTCGGTGCGCCGGCCCGTGATCGCCGACACGCGGTTCTCGCGCGTGCAGTTCTGGGTGACCACGAGCGCCATGTTCTGCGTGCTGCTCGTGTTCGCGTTCTGGGGCATGTTCATCTACTGAGATACTGAGACCGATCGGGAAGCACGGGAGCAATCGCATGCCGCTGTATCGAGACGAGGGCGTGGTGCTGCGCACCGCGAAGCTGGGGGAGGCCGACCGCATCATCTGGCTGTTCACGCGTGCGCACGGCAAGGTGCGTGCGGTGGCCAAGGGCGTGCGCCGCACCAAGTCGCGCTTCGGCGCGCGGCTGGAGCCGTTCATGCGCGCCGACGTGCTGATCAACACGGGCCGTTCGCTCGACGTGGTCTCGCAGGCCGCCACGATCGCCGCCTACGCCGCGCCGCTCGCCGCCGACTACGACTCCTACGCCGCCGCGAACGTCATCGCGGAGACGGCGGACAGGATCGTCTCCACCGAGCGCGAGCCCGCGCCCGACCAGTACCGTATGCTCGTGGCCGCCCTGGCCGCCCTGGCCCGCGGGGCCCATCGCCCGCAGGCGGTCGGCGCGTCGTACGTGCTGCGCGCGCTGGCGCTGGCCGGCTGGCGTCCGCGGCTCGAGTCATGCGTGGTGTGCGGGGACCCGGCGGGGGAGGACGCGCCGGACGGGCGTTCCGCGTACTTCTCCGTGCCGGCGGGCGGGGTGATGTGCGAGGCCGACCACACGCCGGAGTCGCGCAGGCTGCTCGGCGGCGGCCCGGACGGCGGCGGCACGGGCGCCGCCCCCGGCACGCTGCGCCAGCTGCGCGCCCTGCTCGACGGCGACTGGACGGTGCTCGACGCCGCGCCGCTCGCGGCGCAGAGCGAGCACATCGTGTCCGATTGGGGCGCATATTATCTGGAGCGCCCGATTCGTTCGCTGCGGCTGCTAGATTCCTGAACTATGGCTTTCGAACACGTCGACTACACGTCTCTGGACATCCCCGCGGCCCCGTTCTCCGATCCTTCGAGGATTCCGGACTTCCCGAAGAACAAGGTGCCGCGGCACGTGGGCGTCATCATGGACGGCAACGGCCGCTGGGCGCAGCAGCGCGGACTGATCCGCACGGACGGGCATCAGGCCGCCGAACCGGTGGTGTTCGACACGATCGCCGGCGCCATCGAGGCCGGCGTGCGCTATCTGAGCCTGTACACGTTCTCCACGGAGAACTGGAAGCGCAGCCCGCAGGAGGTGCGCTTCCTCATGGGGTTCAGCCGCGAGATCATCCACCGCCGCGTGTCGCAGATGGACGACTGGGGCGTGCGCGTGCGCTGGTCGGGGCGTCGGCCGAAGCTGTGGAAGTCGGTGATCGACGAGCTGGAGGCAGCGCAGGAGCGCACGAAGCGCAACAAGGTGATCGACGTGGTGTTCTGCATCAACTACGGCGGCCGCGCGGAGATCGCGGACGCGTGCGCGGCGATCGCGCGCGAGGTGGCGGCCGGCCGCATCAAGGGCGACCGCGTCACCGAGAAGATGGTGGCCGAGCACCTGTACAACCCGGACATCCCCGACTGCGATCTGGTGATCCGCACGTCCGGCGAGCAGCGCACGTCGAACTTCCTGCCGTGGGAGGCCGCCTACGCGGAGCTCGACTTCGTGCCGGAGCTGTTCCCGGATTGCGGCCGCGAGGTCCTCTGGCGTTCCATCGACCACTACATCCACCGCGACAGGCGGTTTGGAGGCGTGAAGCGGTAGCCGACAGCCCTGTGGGCTGTCGGTAGCTTCACGCCGAGCGCCCCACCAAGGGGCGCTCGGAAACATGACAGCCCGGCCCGCAGGGCCGGTCCGTAATTACGGTTGTGAAGCGGTAGCCGCCGGGCTCAGCGGTCGGTCGGCTAGTTATCGGTCTGTTTCAGGTACACCGTCGGCGTCATGCCGTTGCCGGTCATGAGCACTCGCTGCTTGTCGGTGATGTCGTGGAACGAGTTGATGCCCGGGTCCCTTGTCCCGGTGTCGTAGACGTTGGCCGCAGGATTGCCTGCGTAGGTTACGCCGGCGGGGATGAACACTATTTTTTCGTCGGCACGGGGATCCGACATGCTGACGATGCCCTGACCTTCCGAAATCGGTTCGGACAGCCTCTGTGCCACATATGTTCCATCTTCGTCGTATCGAGTCATGGAATGTGTGCAGTCGGCCTTCACCTGAATGGTGACGTCGGCGAGCCACGTCGAGTATGTTCCGACGAAGGCCGAGCAATCGACGGGCTGCGCTGATTGGTTCGACTGAGCCGACTGAGTCGGTTTCGCTGATTGGCTCGGCTGACCCGATTGGCTTGGCTGCGGGGAGGCATCCTTCTGGTCGGAAGACGACGTGCCCTGCGTGGCCGTGTCGTCGCTCGTGCCCTTGTCGGTGTTGTCCGTGATGGACTCGCCATGCTTGAGCTTGTCATCCGCGTTCCTGAGCGCGTTACAGGCCGTGTTCAGCGCCGCTATGGTCTTGCGCACGTCATCGTTGTAGGACGTGGCCTGCGCGGCGAAATTCTCCCAGCTGGCGCTCCAATCGGACAAGGCGTTGGCCGTATTGTCTGTGTCGCAATAGCCGGTATAGACGTCCTGCCCGGTCTGCGATTGCATTCGTGAAGCGTCCCGCACGGCCTTGATCAGGTCGTCCATGCGGGACGCGGTGGCGGAGTCGATGTTCGCGAACTCGCCGGTGCGCTCGTAGTAGCTCTTCATGATGTCGTTGGCGTCTTTGTAGATCCTGTGGTATTCGGCCACGCTGTTCTGACAGGTCACCGCCGCCGATGTTCCCCTGTATCGCCAGTATGTTGTGACGAACGAAGGAGCGCTGAACCCTACCGCGGCCGCGCATAGGACTGCGATCCCCACGGCCACGGGCTTGTTTATCTTGGTCTTGGCCTTGGTGTGGCTTTTGACAGGCGATTCCGGGGAACCGCCACCCACCGGTTCGGGGGATGGGGTCGGGATCATGGATGGGGGCGTGGACGAATTGTGCGTTGCCTGTTCCTCTCCGCCGTGCGCGGCGCCGTCGCCGAGATAGGCTCCGCATTGGGGACAGACGGTTGTCCCGCCGGTGATGCTGCTCCCGCAACGAGAGCAAAACTCCTGATTCATCGTGAACTCCTACTACAGTCTGGTGGCATTGCCCGAATGGGCGCCATTGTTCGTTGTGCATCGGTCGGATGCCTGGCCGGTGGCCGTTTCAGTTGAAATGACTGCGCTTGGCGGCCTTGTACCCTCCGGGATCCTCGGTGAGCTCCTTCTGACACTTGCTGATGGTCGATGTGATGTTGGGCGGAAGACCGGCAGCGCTGTCAATGCTTTTCCTGAGATCGCTCGGGTCGTCGTTCGGATCGCATTCCACGCCGTTCGCGGTGTACAGGGCTGTTTTCAGGTATCGATATTGGACGTATATCCCGGACAGATGGGCCGTATTGACATTGTCGTTGACGTCGTACTGGCTGTTGGCATCCAGATAGGCCTTGGCTTTGTCCTTGGCGGTTTCCAGATCGGGCATCAGCGCCTGACACTGTGCATACAGGTCTTCGGTTTCGGCGGTTTTGGCGGCCTGCGTGGCCTGGAACGCCCGTTGATTGAACATGGAGTTGAGCGATGCGTTCGCGCTCAGTGCAATGGCGAAAACCACCGTGATGGCTATGATCACGAGGGCGGGCCGCGCCAGCACCCAAGGATCTCGTTGCAGTGCTTCGTTTGCCTGCGCCGTCATGGTACGGAGCTGGTCGGCCTTGTTGGGGACAGCGGCCTTGGTGCCGCATTGCCGGCAGAATCTGGCATCGTCGGACATGGGCGAACCGCAATTGGCACATAGACGTCGTCCTAAATCGTCGGTTCTCTCGACCTTCTGCCCGCAGTTCGGGCAGAACTTGGCGTCGTCGTCAAGAACGGCGTGGCAGCGATTGCAGTGCTGACTCATCTTCTTCTCCTTCTCGAGGCCATCATAGGCCCGCTGGGTCGTCTCTCCGAAGGGTCATATCGGAAGAAGGCCCCGCACGTCCTTGGTAGGTGTGCGAGGCCTGTGTGGCGGAGTTCCTATGGCCTAGTCGGCGTTGGCCCGGAAGGGCGTGCCCTCGTCGTTCCAGCCATTCGCGGTCACCACGTCACGCTCCTCGGCGTTGGTGGTGAACATGTGGTCGCCGTTCTGCGGGTTGTACACCCTGTACACGGCGTTCGTGCCGTCCCCGTCCTCCGGGGCGAGGAACGCGACGCCCTCGTACGTCCAGCCGGAACGCAGCAGCGAGTCGATCTCGATCTGGCTGGAGGTGTACATGTGCTTGCCTCCGGGCAGGTAGAAGCGCTTGATCTGCTCGCCGCCCGTCCTGTTCGCGTCGAACGCCACGCCCTCGTACGTCCAGTCGCCCGCGGCAAGGACGTCGCGCTCCTCGACGCTGGCGGTCAGCAGGTGCTCGCCCGTGTACGGGTTGTACAGCCTGTACACCGGCACCGTATCGTCGGCGGGCTGCCCCGGCGTGGTCGTGCCGCCGTTGCCGCTGCCTCCGTTGCCGCCGCCCGGGGTGGTCGTGCCTCCATGGTTGCTGCCATTGCCTCCCGGCTGGGTGGGAGTGGTGCTCTTCGCCTTGACCGTCACCGTTCGCGTCACCGTGGTCACATTACCCGCAGCATCCTTGGCGGTGTAGGTCAGCGTGTAGGTACCGGGCTTGTTCACATCCACCGAACCAGACACTGTGACGGTGACCGTGCCATCCTTCGCATCCAGACCACTCACGCCATTCATCGGGTCGAACGTGCCACCCTGAGTAATCTCGGTGTTGGACGCTCCAGAAATCACTGGCGCATCCTTGTCAGCGGTCAGCTCATCGTACGCCTTCTGAGCAGCAGCGAGGTTCGCCTGCGCCTCATTGAGCGCCTTCCGAGCATCCTCGACGGCCTTGAGTGCAGCATCATTCGCCGTCACCGTGTCCTGAGCCGTCTTGAGCGCCTTCTGAGCAGATTCCAGCTTCGCCTTGGCCTCAGTAAGCTTCTTGACCTGCTCGTTGAGCTTCTCATACGCGACCCTGATGCGGGCGAGCTGTTCAGGCTGAATGCCCGAAGCATCCTCAAGGGCCTTGAGCTTGTCGGACGCCGTCTTCAGCGCCGCGGCAGCATCGGCGGCATCCTGCTTGGCCTCACCCAGAGCCTTGTCCGCGGCGGTCTTGTCCGTGGTCGCAGCTTCCAGTGCCTTCTTGGTTTCGGCGAGGGTGTTCGCCGCAGCGGTCTGCTTGGCCTGAGCTTCAGCGTACGCAGACTGCGCGGCATTCACTTTGTCACGCAGGTCAGTGAGCGTCTTCAGCTCATCCTTCGCCGCCTTGAGCGCATCCTTCTTCTGCTTCAGCGTCTGATCGGCGGTCGCCTTGGCCGCGGCGGTGTCGGCGACCTTCTGTTCGGCCGCGGTCACCTTCCGGTCAAGCTCGTTCACCGCATCCGTCTGCGTGGTGATTTCCGCATTCTTGGTGGTGATCTGGGTATCCACGTCGTTCAGCTCGTTCTGGAGCTTCACGATGGTGTCCTGATCGCCTTCGGTCGGCTCGCCATGTTCGGCGACCCACTGATCATACGCACCTTGAGCGGAGTCAAGTGCGTTCTTCAGCGTCTGAGCTTCGGCAGCAAGTGCGTCCTTGTCACCGACCTTCTGATCGTATGTGGTCTGCTTCTTCTCGGTTTCAGTCGTTGCCGCTTCAGCCGCCTTTTGCGCTTCCTCCGCCTTCGCCTGCGCCTCTGCATATTCCTGCGGCGCGTTCTTCAGCGAGCTCTCATACTCATCGAGCATCTTCCCGAACTCAGCGACCGTGTATCGTCCGTCGGTCTTGCCGGTGATCGATGTGCCTGCAAGCGAGGAGTGCGTGGTTTCGTAATCACGTCCGCCGATGAGACCCCAGTCGGATTCCTTGGTGGTGTCCTTGCCGAATGCGGCGCCGGAGGCATAGATGTCCTCCTGCACGATGTTCAGGTAGTGGCCAGCCTGATGATCTTGATCTTGATGCCACACATTCGGTCGGTTGACAGAGACCCAGTAGGCATCATGACGATGGGCTGCGAGCTCGGGGTCATTCTTGGCCATCTCATCAAAGTATGCCTTTTCCTCGGTGTACCATCCATCGAATGGGCTGCCGCCCATGTTCTCAGAGCCGTAAGAAAGGTTCTCGTTGATCATGTAGTGCTGGATCATATCCGTGTCGTGTTCAAGGGAACCGCGATTCTTCTGAACCTCATTGGAGCCGGCGGCAGTTGCCATGAGCGTGTCGGAGACCTTGACTTCGGAGAGTCCTTCAGCCGCACGATACTGGTTGATCTGATCAATGTAGGCGAGTGCCTTGCGGACGTTGGCGAGGTTGAAGGAGTTGTTCGCGTCCTTCGGATTCACCAGTCCCTTGTTGACCCATTCGGCGAACTTGGAATCACTGGTGATCAGCGCTTTGGCGGCATCGGAACCATGCTGTCCAAGGAAACCGAGGTATCCCTTATCCAGCTGCGCCTGTGCGGTGTCTGCAGCCTGCTTCTTGCCGGCCGCATCATTAGCCGTCTTCTGGGCCTCGGCCTTCTTGCCGGTTTCATCCTTCTTGGCGGCGTCCAGTGCGTTCTTCGCATCGGTCACTGCCTGTTCCGCCGTGGTGACCTCGGCCTGCTTGGCATCATACTTGGCCTGTGCATCCGCGAGTTCCTGCTTGAGCTTAATGCCCTCAGCATCACTGTTCGCATTGTCAATCTGCTTCTGGAGGTCATCGCGCCTAGTCTTCAGCGCATTGAGCTCGGAATTGAGAGTGTTGAGCTTGTCCTTGGCCTCATCCCTCTTCTGCACCGCCTCGGTCTTCTCGGTGGTCGCATCGGACGCGGCCCTATCCGCAGAGTCGGCGGTCTTCTGTGCCTCGTCGACCTGCGGCGTCACGGTGTTGACCGTGTTCTGCGCCTGCTGAATCTTCTCGTCGGTGGCACCGGCATCGGCGGCATCCTTCTGGGCGGCGTCGAGGGTGTTCTTCGCCTCGGTTGCCGTCTTGTCGGCGGCGTCCGCATCCTGCTGGGCCGCGTTGACGTTGGCCTGCGCGTCGGTCGCCTTCTGCGCAGCGTCATCGGCCGTCTTCTGTGCCTCGGTCGCCTTCGCGTCGGCCGCGGTCTTGTCCGCCTCGGCCTGAGTCACCTTGTCGGCCGCTTCGCCCATTTCCGGCGTGTACTCGCCGGAAGCGTCGCCTTTGGCGGCATCGTATTCCTGCTGTGCAGCGTCCTTGTCGGCCTGTGCCTTGTCGAGGGCGGCCTGTGCGTCCTTCACTGTCTGTTCCGCCTTGGCGGCTGCATCCTTGTTGGCGGCCTGCTGGGCATCGGATGGGACGTTCTTCTTGGCGGCGTCGAGGGCGGCCTGCTTGGCGGCGACGTCCTTCTTCGCGGCGTCCAGCGCCTTCTGAGCGTCCGCAAGCACGTCGCGGGTGGCGCCGGCCGGCGACTGGTCCACCGGAGCGGTCGAGGAGGCGTTGTCCGCGGCCATTGCATTCGGGGCCACCATGCCGGACAGCACCGCGGCCGTCACCGCCGTGGTCGCGATCCGCCTGTAGTTCGGCGTGTGCCTGATCTTCTTGCGAGCATGACGAGCAGTCATAACGGCTGAATCCTTTCTGCGCAGTCTGTCGCCGCGCACCTTCTCCATCCGAGAGAGGATCATGGCCGCGACGCCAAACACCCCACGCCGCGCATGAGCCAACTCTCCGTAAAGCCTTACAGATAAAGCTTTACCGGTTAGGCTAGTACGTGTGGCAGACTCCCATAGCGTGACCTCATGCCGCATACCCAGATGCCGGACGAATGGCCCGGATACGCCAAGGAGCTCGGCCTGAGCATCCAGCGCAAGCGCAATGAGAAAGGACTCAGTCAGGAGCGCGTAGCCTACAATGCCAACCTTTCGCGCTTCTCGTACCAGCAGCTGGAAAAAGGGGAATCGAGGCCCGGCAGGCCCTCGAACCCGAGCCTGCTGAACGTCATGGCGGTCGCCCAAGTACTCGGGGTCACGCTCGACCAGCTGCTGCCGAAGCCGTGGCCGGATCTGAGGGCTAAATGACGGAAGGAGATGCCGGGCTCCTGAATGGAGAAGCCCCGGCCCTTTGACGGACCGCATCTCGATCGCCGCTCCGGCCGAACCGCTTACCGCTTCCCGTCCGCCACCGAGTCCTTCTCGATGAGCGCGCAGTGCACCTTCACCTGATCGGGCCCGTCGAGCGGCGGCAGCGGCGCGGAGGTGCGTGCCATCCGGTTCGCGGCCGGCTTGCGTCCCTCGATGAGCGTCACCGCCTTGCATACCGCCCAGTATCCCATCTCGTAGTGCGGCAGCTCCACGGTCGTCAGCTCCGGCACCACCGTCTCGGCGATGAGCCGGTGGTTGTCCACGCCCACCACCGAAAGATCGCGGCCCACCGTGAGATCCAGCTTGAGCGCCGCCTGGTACACGTACAGCGCGCGGGCGTCGTTCCAGCAGAACACGCCGTCCGGGCGCTGTTCGCCGATGAGCCGGTCCACGGCGTCCTGCGCCGGCTGGTGGTACATCACGTCCACGGCCAGCGACTCGTCGAAGCGCAGTCCGGCGTCGGCCAGCGCGTGCCGGTATCCGGCGAAGCGTTCGGTCTGCGCCACCAGCGGCTTCGCGCATCCCACGTAGGCGATGCGCCGGCATCCGGCCCTGACGAGCCGCATCGTGGCGTCGTAGCCTATGGCCTGTTCGTCCGGCGTGATGCCGGGCGCCCTGCCTGCGCGGTCGGTGGCGTCCACCAGCACGGTGGGGTAGTCGCTCAGCTCCCGCGGGATATCCGTGACGCGGTTCGACATCTTGGCGTACAGGAATCCGTCCACGCCGTAGCGCTTGAGCGCGGCGATCTGCTTCGCCTCGTCCGCTTCGCCGTCGGTGTTCACGGTGATGAGCATGTAGCCGAACGCGTTCGCGGCGTTCTGTGCGCCCAGGATGATGCCGCCCGCGAACGGCGTGGTTGCGATCTCCTCGCTGACGAAGCCGAGGATCCTGGTGTGGCTGGTGCGCAGGGAGCGGGCCAGCGGGTTCGGCTTATACCCCAGCCGTTCCGCCGTCTCGCGCACCCTGCGGGCGATCTCGGGTTTGACGCGCCCTGAATCACGTCCGTTGAGGACAAGTGAAACGCTGGAGACCGAGACCCCCGTCTTCTCGGCAATCTCCTTCATGGTTGTCATGACCGTATAGTTTAGCCGATGTGAACGCTCAACCGCACATTTGTGATCGTTTTCGGTAAACGTTGTCTTACATGTTGACGACGGCACGGCGCGACGATGTGCTCGCTCACGGAAGTCGGACCGGGGGAAGGCTATAGATTATGCGTATGACCGGTGCCTTGCACGCGGAACGGGCGGCGGGGTAGCGTGTGGGGAAACGCCCGCGCATCATGCGGGGCCGGACGGGAGGCACGCGTTGAGGATTCCGCTGATCTACCAGATGACCCGCTACGACTGCGGCCCCACCACGCTGGTCAACGCGCTGCGCTTCCTCTACGAGCGCGAGGAGATCGACCCGGAGCTCGTGCGCGCCGTCTACGCGCGCACGCTCGACGACTTCAGCGAGGACGGCGAACTTGGCAAGATGGGCACCTCGCATCAGGCCATGCGCCATGTGGCGCGCTACCTCAACGTCTATGCGCGCGGCGCGGCGTTCCCCGTCGAGACACGCATCCTCTCCGGCGCGGACGCCCGGCTGGCGCCGGATTCGGCCGTGTACCGGGCGCTGGCGTCCAACGGCACGGCGAAGAATAGACGTCCCCGCGCGGCGGCGATCGCGCGCGTCTGGCATGGGGCGAACGGCCACTACATCCTGCTCACCGGCGTGGAGGACGGGCGCGTGCTCGCCTTCGATCCGTTTCTGGAGGACGCGGACGGCGGCGCCGTGGACGGAACGGTCATCCGCGAGGTGCGTGATCTGCCGCTCGCGGCCAACCGCAGCGTGGACGTGCGCGCGTTCAACCGCGACGTCCGGGCCGACTATGCGCTCAAGAGCTCGCGCAACGCCGACCCGTCCGATCCGGAGGGCGGCGAGCTGATCCTCATCCGTCGCACCGATCGCTGACGCCGGCGGAACGGTCCGCATCCGTGGCGCGCTCGGCATCCGTGCGTCCGACGCCCCGTCGACGCAGCATCGCGCCGACCAGATAGGCGAACGCCCATACGGCTGCCGGGATCACATAGAACTGCATCGCCAGTCCGGCGTCGAGGTGCAGCACCCATCCGTTCGGCAGCGTCGTGCAGGACGATTCCAATTCAGTGCAGACACCGGGACCGATCGGCGCGACGCCGAGCGACCAGACCAGCGCGATCTGCATCACCGCGCCGGCCGCCGTGAGCCGCCAGGCGCGCGGACCCGCATACGCCGCCAGCCCGTTCAGCGCGGTCAGTGCCGTCGGCGTGACCACGACCGCCACGAGCGCCGATACAAATCCGTACTGGTCGACCGCGCGCACCGCCGCGGCGCATCCGAACGTGACCAGCAGCATGATCCAGCATCCGGCCGTCACCGGGTCGCGTCCCAGCGTCGCGCGCACGCGCAGCGTCAGCCGCCCGGTGCGCGTGGCGGGATCCGGTTCGGCGAACAGCCCGCGCAGTCCGTGATGCGCGATCGCATAGGGCACGAACGCGGCGATCGCGAACCATGCCAGCGCCAGTGCCGCGTTCATCAGCGCGCCTCCTGCATCCAGGCCGAGCGCGGACCCGGCTGCGCCGAATCCCACCACCACGGCGAACGTCAGCACGCCGCTGAGCGCGGGCATCGTGAGGCTGCCGCGGCGCAGCAGACCGCCCGCGAAGTTGGCCACGGCGAGCCCCAGACCGCCGGCCTTGAGTCCGAGCCGCAGCCACGTCGGCACCGCCTCGGAGGCCTCCGGGGATCCGCCGGTCCACGCGTTGATCGCGGTCTGGAAGACGAGGATGACGAGGACCACGCAGTACGCGATCATGAAGATGACGTGCGTGCGGTTCCACGTGAAACGACGGTCCGCGGCGTTGCCGCCGCGTCCGGGTCGTGTGGTCGATGATCGTGTGGTCGATGACATCCGTTCCATCGGTCCCACCTCCTTGCGCGTATGCCGATGTGCGTTCCGGTCATCATCCATGATGACAGGTCGAGGCGGCGCGGGCTAGCATTGTCATGACGACGATGACGTCCGCCGGCAGCGGTGCCGCGCGGATGGCAGCATGGAACCACGGAACCGGGGCCGTGACGCCCCGGGATTCGACGGACGGACGCAGGGAGGGGACATGACGGACACGACGGTTCGCATTGGCATCGTGGACAACGACCCCTACGCGCTCAAGGTGCTGCGCGCGGTGATCGGGCGTCTGGATCCGGCGTTCGAGGTGGCGTGGACGGCCGAGCTCGGCGCGGTCGCCGTCAGCCGCTGTCTGAGCCCGGCGAGGCGACCGGACGTGCTGGTCACCGACATGTCGATGCGCGACGTCTCCGGCACCGACGTGTGCCGCGCGATCCGCGTGAAGACCCCGGCCGTGGGACTGGTGGGCATCACCTCCTACGCCGTGGAGGCGTTCCGCGACGAGGCCGCGCGCTGCGGCGCGCAGGCGCTGGTGTCCAAGACCGACCTCGCCGCGCTGACCCGTGCGATCCGCGCCGCCGCGCGGGGACTGCCGTACGATCCGCAGAGACCGCCGGCCGGGTCTTCCAAGTCTTTCGAGTCTTCCGGGGCAGCAGGGCCATCCGGGGCTCCCGCTTCGGACGCGCCCGCGTTCCTCACCGCGGCCGATGCGCACGCGCTGCTGGAGGACGCCTCCCTCGCCTCCCCGTCCTCGCGCAGGGCGCTGTCGCCCAAGGAACGCGAGACCCTGCGCCGCTACGCGGATGGCGAGAACACCAGGGAGGTGGCCGCGTCGCTCGGCGTGAGCGTGGCCACGGTCGGCACGTTCGAGCGGCGCGCGCTCGCCAAGCTCGGCGCCCGCTCCCGCGCCCACGCCATCTCGATCTGCGTGAGGAGGCATGAGTTCTGATGGACGGCATGACCGAGGACCTGCGCGCGCTGCGCCTGTGGTTCCGCCGCGCCGACGACGAATCGCGCAACGCCTGGCTGCTGCTCGTGACGCTGCTCTCGGCTTTCGTCTGCGCCGTCGAGGCGCTGCACGGGCTCGCTGCGGCGGGGACGTCGCAGGGCATGCCACAGGGCATGTCGCAGTGGGCGACGCTCGCGGCCTTCGCGTTCTGCGGGACGCTGTGCCTGGCGGCGTGGCGTCCGGTGAGCGGCGGGCTGCTGACGGTGCTGTGGTGGGCGCTGCTGTGCGTCACGCCGGCCGAGCTGCCGTCCTCGATGCTGATCGGCGTGCTGCTGTGCGTGGGCGTGCTGGGATACGCGCGCAGGGGACTGGGCGTGGCGGTGGCGGCGACGGCGGTGGCCGTATGGGCGTTCTCGCGCGGTGGAATGACGCTGGGAGGCTGGGGCGCGGCCGATTCCGGCGATGCCGTCGGCGCAGCGCCGCAATCGCCGTCGCCGTCCGTGCCATCGTCTGCGCCCACGGCGCCCGACGTCCCGTCCGGTGCCGGCCACGGATCCTCGTTGCTGGGCATGATGACGTTCAACGGCGTCCTGCCGGTGGCCGCGCTGTTCCTGGGGTTCCTGATCGGTGGCATCGCGGCCCGCTGGGGCCACGACCGGGACGCGGCCGAGTCCGAGCTGCGCATGCGGAGGGAGCGCGAACGGGCCGCGCGCACCATCCACGACTATGTGTCCAACGATCTGGCCTACGTGATCCTCAGACTCGATCAGGACATCGCCTCCGGCGGGACGGTGAGCGCGGCGGAACTGCACGAGCTGCGTCAGGCCGCGGCCAAGGCGCTCGGGCACACGCACGAGGTCATCGCGCTGATCGAGGGGCCCGAGGACGCGGAACGGGCCGTGCCACGGATGGCGCCGCGCGACGCGGCCGGCGTCGACGCCGAGGCGATCGCCGGATTGCGCGACCAGTGCGCGCGATACGAGGAGCGGCTGCGGGCGCTGGGCTTCGACGGGCAGACCATCGTCACCGTGCAGCCGGAGGCCCGTCTCTCCACCGCGCGGCGGGAGCTGATGGGCGGTCTGATGGAGGAGTTGTACACGAACATCGGCAAGCACGCGGACCCGGCGTACGGCTACGTGGTCGCCGTGCGCATCGCCGCGGACGGCATCGACGTGGCCGTCGCGGACACCGCCGCGCACGCCGGAGCCGTGGACCCGGCGCTGTCCGCCGGCACCGGGCTGAAGCGCTGCCGCGAACGCATCGAACGGCTCGGCGGCACGATGCGCGTCGGCGCCGGCGAGGACGGCGAATGGTCGCTCGCGGCGTGGCTGCCGGCGGACGACGGCCACGCGGGCTGATCCGATCGACTGATGTCCGACCGACCTGGCCGGACCGATGCGACCGATGCGTGCGTCGGCGCTATTCCGCCTGTTCCGCCTGTACCGCCTGTTCCTTGGCGAGGATGCGGTTCACCAGCGCCGGCTTCTCGGTGAGCTGGCCCTCGAATCCGGGACGGATGTCGAGCTTCAGCGTCACGCCGGTGCGGTAGCCCTGCTCGGCGAGCTTCTTGGCGGCGGCCACGGCCACGCGCACCACGTCGTCCAGATCGCCCTCCATGTTGGTGAACATCGCGTTCGTCTCGTTCGGAATGCCGGATTCGCGGATCACCTCGATGGCCTGCGAGACGTAGTCGCTCAGCTCGGCGCCCACGCCGTTCGGCGCGATGGCGAGCGCCGCCACGGTGTTGAGGTACGGCTTGCCGGTCTCGGGGTTGACGGGGACTTCCTGCTTTTCCGCGTAGCGGTCGATGGCCATGTGCGTTGCCTTTCGTGGGTCGTGATGATGGGTGATGACGGATCGGATGATGACGCTGGATGACGCGTGGCGAGCCGTGCGCGATGATGCGTGTCCTCGCACGTCGGCGTATCGGCGGTGGGACGACTCAGAGCTTGTGCGCCTTCCACGCGTGGTTGAGCGGCCCGGAGCCGTGCCCCAGATCGAGCCCGTCCCTGATGGCGCCGGTCAGGTACTTCTTGGCGTGCTTGACGGCCTTGGGCAGCGGTTCGCCCTTGGCGAGGAATGACGCGATCGCCGAACTGAGCGTGCACCCGGTGCCGTGCGTGTTCGGATTGTCCACGCGCGCGGCCTTGAACCAGACCGTCTCGCCGTCCGGCGTGACCAGCACGTCGCTGGCGGTGTGGGGGGAGCCGTGGCCGCCCTTGACGAGCGCGGCGCATCCGAACCGTTCGGCCAGACGCGCGCCGGCGGTCTCCATGTCCTCCGCGTTGGCGATGTGCGCCACGGTGAGCGTCTCGGCCTCGGGGATGTTCGGCGTGACGAGCGTGGCCAGCGGGAACAGCCGCGACGTGAGCGCGTCCACGGCCTCGTCGGCGAGCAGCCGGGCGCCGGATGTGGCGATCATCACCGGGTCCAGCACCACGTCGTCGGCCTTCCAGTGCCGCAGCCGGTCCTCGATCACTTCGATCAGCGCCACGGACGAGACCATGCCGATCTTCACGGCGGCCGGGCGGATGTCCTCGAACACCGCGTCGATCTGCGCGGCCAGCATCTCCGGGGTCACGTCCTCCACCATGCGCACGCCGGTGGTGTTCTGCGCGGTGAGCGACGTGACGGCGGTCATGCCGTAGACGCCGCACGCCATCATGGTCTTCAGGTCCGCCTGGATGCCGGCCCCACCCGACGAATCCGACCCTGCGATCGACAGCACCGCCGGCATGGCGTGTGCGTTCCTTGCCCCTTGGTTCATGGCTCCCACTCTATCGACGGGGGCTCCCATGGCCGCGGCGTCACGTCGACGTCGCGGCCATGGGAGCCCCGCAATGGTTCATTGCGCGGTCATGCCGCCGCACGGGTTCACTGCGCGGTGGTGTAGAGCTTGCCGCCCTGCTCGCGGAACTTCTCGCTCATCTTCGCCATGCCCTCGGCGGCCTCGGCCACCGAATCGGCCACGACCTGCTCCTGCGCGGCCGCGTCGCCGAACTGCTTGCGGATGTTCTGCGAAATGGCCATTGAGCAGAACTTCGGGCCGCACATCGAGCAGAAGTGCGCCATCTTGGCCGGCTCGGCAGGCAGCGTCTCGTCATGGAACGCGATGGCGGTGTCCGGGTCGTAGCTCAGGTTGAACTGGTCGAGCCAGCGGAACTCGAAGCGCGCCTTCGAGATCGCCAGATCGCGATCCTGCGCATGCGGGTGATGCTTGGCGATGTCGGCCGCGTGGCAGGCGATCTTGTAGGCGATCACGCCCTGCTTGACGTCGTCCTTGTTCGGCAGGCCCAGATGCTCCTTCGGCGTCACGTAGCACAGCATGGCCGTGCCGTAGCGCGCGATCTCCACGCCGCCGATCGCGGACGTGATGTGATCGTAGCCGGGCGCCGTGTCGGTGGTCAGCGGGCCGAGCGTGTAGAACGGCGCATCCTGGCAGATCGCCTTCTCCATCTCGATGTTCATGCGCACGGTGTCGAACGGCACGTGGCCCGGGCCCTCGATCATCACCTGCACGTCCTTCGCCCAGGCGCGCTTGGTGAGCTCGCCCAGCGTCATCAGCTCGGCGATCTGCGCGGCGTCGTTGGCATCCGCCAGCGAGCCGGGGCGCAGGCCGTCGCCCAGCGAGAACGCCACGTCGTACTTGGCGAAGATGTCGCACAGCTCGTCGAAGTGCGTGTACAGGAAGCTCTCCTGATGATGCTGCAGGCACCACTCGGCCATGATCGATCCGCCGCGCGAAACGATGCCGGTCACGCGGTTCGCGGTCAGCGGCACGAAGCGCAGCAGCACGCCCGCGTGGATCGTCATGTAGTCGACGCCCTGCTCGCACTGCTCGATCACGGTGTCGCGGAACAGCTCCCAGCTCAGCTTCGACGCATCGTCCTCGACCTTCTCCAGCGCCTGGTACATCGGCACGGTGCCGATCGGCACGGGGGAGTTGCGCAGGATCCACTCGCGCGTGGTGTGGATGTCGTTGCCGGTGGACAGATCCATCACGGTGTCGGCGCCCCACTTGGTGGCCCACGTGAGCTTCTCCACCTCCTCGTCGATGGAGCTCGTCACGGCGGAGTTGCCCATGTTGGCGTTGAGCTTGGTGAGGAACTTCGTGCCGATGATCATCGGCTCGGCCTCGGGATGGTTGATGTTGCACGGCATCACCGCGCGGCCCGCGGCCAGCTCGGAGCGCACCAGCTCCACGTCGCAGTTCTCGCGCTCGGCCACGTACTTCATCTCCGGGGTGATGATGTTGTGGCGGGCGTACCACATCTGCGTGACCGGATGGTCCTTGGCCTTCATCGGGTTGTGCTTGCGGCCGCGCCACTCCTTGGTGGCCTTGCCGCGCTTGATGGCGCGCTTGCCGTCATCGGCCAGGTTGCGGGCGCGGCCCTCGTACTCCACCACGTCGCCGCGGTCGAGGATCCAGTCGAGGCGCAGGGGCTTCAGGCCCTCCTTCGGATCGCACTTGGGACCCTCGGTGTTGTAGTCGATGAACGGCGGGTTGGGGCCCACGCCGGGCGTATCCGACAGCTTGATCTCGGTGTACGGCACTTCGAGGTCGTACGAGCCGTGCTCGTTCTCGAAGTGCACCGGCTTGGTCTTGCGGATGTGCGCCTTGTCGCGCTGCTTGGAGCCGCGGGCGGCGATGTCCACGCGCTGCTGCTTGGCCAGGCGCTGCGCCTCCTTGGCTTCCTTCGCGTTGGTGAACTTGGGCTCGGCGCTCTTGGCGTCGGCCTCGGCCTCGCTCGGCTCGGCGATCACGCGCTTGGCGTAGCCGTGCTTCGCGTCGCCGCGCACGGCCTTCCACGCCTGCACGAGCTCGCGCGTGGCGGCCTGCGGATCGTCGGCGCCGGCGATCGCGGAGACCACGAACCAGCCGGCGGCCTTGGTGGCGGCCAGCATCGGAATGTCGGCGGCCTTCACGCCGCCGCCCACGACGACCGGGAAGTCGCAGGCCGCGCAGATCGTGTTGATCTGGTCGGCGTCCAGCGTGCGGCCGGAGCCGTCGTTGCCGCCCACCGAAGCCTCGGGCTTGGTGGAGGACACGTGCAGCGGGCCGGCGCCGATGTAGTCGATGCAGCCGTCGGGCAGCTCGTTGATGAGCTTGACGAGGCTTTCGGTCTCCGCCGACAGGCCCACGATCGCGTCATCGCCCAGCAGGGCGCGGGCCTCGCGCGGCTCCATGTCGGTCTGGCCGATGTGCACGCCGTCGACCTTGATACCCTTGTTGCGGCACTGCCACACCACGTCCACGCGGTCGTCGATCACGAACGCCACGGAATCGGACTTGTCGTTGTCCTCGATGATCTGCGCCACGTCCTGGGCGAGCGAGGTGATCTCCTTGGCGTCGGCGTCCTTGGCGCGAAGCTGGATGAAGGTGGCGCCGCCGCGCAGCGCCTCCTCGATGACGTCGGTGACCGGTCGGTCCTTGGTGTCCTGCGGGCCCACCACGAAGTACGCGGACAGGTCGAAGCTGTCGCGCATCGAGGCGAATGGATAGTTGTTCATCGGTGCTCCTTTTGGTTGTGATGACGTCTGATGAAATCTTGGAAATCAGGGAGGCGCGTGCGGCGGCCGTGCGATGGCGCGGATCATGCCCCCGAGGATCGGTCGGCGGATTGCGCGGCGGCTTGTTCGAGGATCTCGCTGCCGGCCACCTGCTCGGGCGTGACGTTCCACAGTGCATCGAGGAACGCGACCTGGAACGAGCCGGGCCCGTGCGCCACGCGCTCTGCGGCCTCTCCGGCGCGGTTGTACAGCGCGCTCGCGGCCAGCGCGGCGGTCAGCGGGTCGGCGACGGCCAGATAGGTGGCGACGACGCCGCCCAACGAGCAGCCGGCGCCGGTGATCTTCGTCATCAGTGCGCTGCCGCCGGGGATCCTGAACACGCGCTCGCCGTCGGTTACCAGATCGACCTTGCCGGAGATCGCCACGGCGGCCCGGCCCTGCGGCGCGTACCTGGCCAGATGGCGTGCGATGGCGCGGGCGGCATCGACGGCGGCGTCCACTTCGTCGACGGACTCCACGCCGGCCGGGCGCGACGCGCCGTCCGGGTCGATGAGGCGCCACATGCTCGCCAGCGCGATGGCCTCCGACGCATTGGCGCGCACGATGGTCGGCGGCACGGCGCGGAAGGCGTTGAGGATCTCGGTGCGGGTCTTGCCGATGCCGGCCGCGACCGGGTCGAGCACCCACGGGTGGCCGGCCTTGGCGAACGCGCGGGCGATCTGGGGCAGCGCGTCCTTGTAGAACGGCAGCAGCGTGCCGACGTTGACGTAGTCGGCGCCGCTGATGGCGGCCGTGTCGATGACGTCGTCGGGAAGGAAGCTCATGGCCGCAGTGCCGCCGGCGGCAAGCTGCGCGTTCGCCACGAGGTTGATGGTCACGAAGTTCGTGAACGACTGGGCGAGCGGCGTGCGTGCGCGGACGTCGCGCACGGCCTGCGCGATGCGCTCGCGCAGCGGGTGGGTACACGGAAGGTTTGCTGGATCGCTCATTGCTGCTCCCTACGCTGGTCTTAACCAACAGGTTCAAAGGGTCAGGCCGGATGCCTATCTCAACCCGCCGAGTGGGTGCGGGTTCCCCTGCATGTTCGACTACAAACCTAGGAAAAACTCTGGACAGACGGACGTTTTGGTGGTAATGGGGGCGTCGCCGCGCTTCGCCCCGCGAATCGTCACCACTGGTCGGTGAACGTGCCGGACGCGGCCCACGGCTGGTCCGGGGCGAGATGATGGTCGCGCGAATAGTAGACCCAGCCCGGCTGCGGCCTGCCGCCGAGCAGCTGCGGGATGGTGACGAACGTGAATCCGCGCGCCTTGAGGTCCGTGATGATGCGTTCGATCGACTGCGCGGTGCTCGGCTGGATGTCGTGCAGCAGGATGATCGACCCCGGATGCGTCCACCTGATGACGTTGTCGTGCACGTGCTCGGCGTCACGCGCCCAGTCCACTCCCGCGGTGTCGTAGTTGACGAGCGCCGCGTTCATCAGGACTGCCTCGTCGCGCACCGCGTCGTTCCAGTTGCTGTAGGGCGGGCGGATCATGCCCGGCATGTATCCCGTGACGCGTTCCACGGCGTCGCTGGCGTCCTGCAGCTGATGCGTGAGGTCTGCGGCGCCGAGCCTGCTGAGATCCGCGTGGTTCCACGAATGGTTCTCGATGGGGTACCCGGCGTCCGCGAGCCGCTTGGTGAGCGCGCCTTCCTGCGGATCGGAGACGTGCTCGCCCACGGTGAAGAACGTGGCGATGGTCCGGGTGCGCTCGAGCACGTCGATGACCGTGGGCGTGGTGGCCCCGCTCGGACCGTCGTCGAAGGTCAGCGCCACGCAGCGCGCGCTCGCGCAGTCCACGCCGAGCGCCTTCACGTTGGACTCGGCCACGGCGTCCATCGCCGTGTTGAGCGCGGCCGTGGCCTGCCGGTACGGGGCGTCGTCGACGACGACGTCGCTGCCGTCGAGCAGGGCGCGGGCGTCGGAGACGGCGGCGTTGAGCGTCGATCTGAGCGCGTCATCGGTCACCTTGCCGGCCGTGGAGTCGAACCACCATCGTCCCTGCGAGACGGCGGCGGACAGTGTGCGCCGCGCTCCGGCGTTCAGTGCGTCCGCGCGCTCGCGGTTCAGCGTCGCCAGTTCGTCCGACCGCGTGCGGACGTCGTCGGAGCGGCTCCGCAGCGCGTCGGCGCGCGCGGTCAGGTCCTCGGCGGTGCGCGCATCCGAACACTGCGGGACGTCCGCGGCAGCATCCGCATGCGCCGCGGAGACGGCCGCGTCGAAGGTTTGCGAATCGGCGTCCGGCGCGGTCCCGCGCGCGCGGTCCGCGATGGCGTCGGACGTGCCGAGCGTGTTCCGCAGCGTCGTCAGCTGCGCGGAAAGGCCGCGGGCCGCGTCATCGCATTGCGCCGTCAGCCGCGCGGTGCGTTCGGCGAGCGTCCAGTGCGCGGCCAGGCCGGCCGCGAGCAGGACCGCCAGCGTGCAGGCGATCGCCGTGACGATGATGCGGTGCCGCGGGGCGGGCATCCCCCAACGTGCGTGTCTTGGCATGAATCCCCCTGAGACGCTCCGTATGTTGCTCACGATGATAACGGTCGCGCGGTACGCGGGGTCAGCGCGGCACGTGGATCAGCGCGGCATGGCGTCGGCTACGACGCGGTAGGCCTCCGCGAGCCGCGGCAGTGACATCGCGGCGTTCGCGGCGCTGGTGGACGGCAAAGGCGTGACGGGGATCGCGTCCAGACCGGCGTCCGCCATGCGCGGGGCGACGAGCCGGCGGTACAGCTGCGCGGCGCGTGCCCCGGTGAGGACGATGCGTCGGATCGGCGCTCCGGACGAGCGCAGCAGACCGGGGATGTCGTTCGGCACCGCGTTGCGGATGCTCGCGTCGCTGGCGCCCGTGATGTCGCACGAGGCGATCACGTCCCACAGGGCGACGTGATGGTCCAATGCGAACGCGCGCCGGGCAGCGACCAGTCCGGCCAGTCCGTCCGCCGACGCCGGCCATCCGTCCGCGGGCAGGCACGAATCGTCGCCGAAGGCCGCCGCCATCACCGGCCAGAACCGATTGGACCGGTGCATGTAATAGAAGTCCGCCTCGCGCGACTTCGGACTCGGCATCGACCCGAGCACCAGTACGCGCGAGTCCGCGTCGATCACCGGACCGAACCCGTGCTCCACGTGCTGCGGCACGTTCCGCGAATCCGCCTTTCCGCTCATGCCACCGAGCATAGCCCCGCGATCCGTCCCCCGTCATCGCCAACCGCGATGCCTGCCTCCTTCCTTGTCGTTCTGAGGGCGATGGCCGTCTCCTTCCCCGGTCATCCTGAGCGGAGGCGGAGCCGGAGTCGAAGGATCTTTGACATGGCGCGTGATGGTCAGGGATCCTTCGACTGCGCGCTGCGCGCTCCGCTCAGGATGACCGGGGAAGAGCGGCCGCCTCCAGGATGACCGGGGGAAGAGCAGCTGTCTTCAGGATGACCGGAGGAGGGATGCCGCCTTCAGAATGGCGGAGACTGGCGTCTTCTCTCCGCCGTTCCGAACAGGTGCCTTCTCGTTGCCGTTCCGGGCGTCGTCGGCTCGCTGCCGTCGCCCCGGAAGCGATGGCCGCTTCTTTTCTCGTCATCGGGCGATGGCCGCTTCCTTCCTCGTCATCGGGCGATGGCCGCTTCCTTTTTCGTCATCCTGAGCGGAGGCGGAGCCGGAGTCGAAGGATCTGTGACATGGCGCGTGATGGTCAGGGATCCTTCGACTCCGCGCTGCGCGCTCCGCTCAGGATGACCAGGGGAAGAGCGGCCGCCTTCAGAATGACCAATGGAAAAGAGCGGCCGCCTTCAGGATGACCGGAGAAGGGAAGCCGAACGGCTCCGTCGCCGCGTGCGGATATGCTGAAGCGGCTAATACAAGTCCCCAAACCGTTCAAACCAGAAGGTGCATTGTGGCTCAGTCCAAACTTGATGAAGTAGTGTCCCTCGCGAAGCGCCGCGGCTTCGTGTTCCCCGCCGGCGAGATCTACGGCGGCACCCGTTCCGCCTGGGACTACGGCCCGCTCGGCGTGGCCCTCAAGGACAACATCAAGCGCGAATGGTGGCGTTCGATGGTCGTCACCCGCCCGGACATCGTGGGCGTGGACACCTCCATCATCCTGCCCACCCCGGTGTGGGTCGCCTCCGGCCACGTGGCGGTGTTCAACGACCCGCTGGTCGAGTGCCTCAACTGCCACAAGCGCAACCGCGCGGACAAGCTCGAGGAGTCCTACGCGGAGAAGCACGGCGACAAGCTGCCGGAGAACGGCATGAAGGACATCGTCTGCCCCGACTGCGGCGCCCGCGGCCAGTGGACCGAGCCCCGCGACTTCAACATGATGCTGCGCACGCACCTCGGCCCGGTGGAGGACGAGAACAGCCTGCACTACCTGCGCCCGGAGACCGCGCAGGGCATCTTCGTGGACTTCAAGAACGTCATGACCTCCTCGCGTTCCAAGCCGCCGTTCGGCATCGCGAACATGGGCAAGTCGTTCCGCAACGAGATCACGCCCGGCAACTTCATCTTCCGCACCCGCGAGTTCGAGCAGATGGAGATGGAGTTCTTCGTGGAGCCCGGCACCGACGAGGAATGGCATCAGTACTGGATCGACGCCCGCACCCAGTGGTACCTGGACCTCGGCGTCAAGCCGGAGAACCTGCGCCACTACGAGCATCCGAAGGAGAAGCTCGCGCACTACTCCAAGCGCACGGTGGACATCGAGTACAAGTTCGGCTTCCAGGGCTCCGACTGGGGCGAGCTCGAGGGCGTGGCCAACCGCACCGACTTCGACCTGTCCGCCCACGCCAAGCACTCCGGCGAGGACCTGAGCTACTTCAACCAGGCCACCGGCGAGAAGTTCGTGCCGTACGTCATCGAGCCGGCCGCCGGCCTGACCCGCTCCCTCATGTGCTTCCTCGTGGACGCCTACGACGTGGACGAGGCCCCGAACACCAAGGGCGGCGTGGACAATCGCACTGTGCTGCGCCTCGATCCGCGCCTCGCCCCGGTCAAGGCCGCCGTGCTGCCGCTGAGCAAGAAGCCCGAGCTGCAGTCCGTGGCCCAGGATCTGGCCGCCGACCTGCGCCAGCACGAGTGGATGATCGACTACGACGAGTCCGGCGCCATCGGCCGCCGCTACCGCCGCGAGGACGAGATCGGCACCCCGCTGTGCATCACCGTCGACTTCGACACCCTCGAGGACCAGGCCGTCACCATCCGCGACCGCGACACCATGAACCAGGAGCGCGTGGCCCTGAACAAGGTGGCCGAGTACGTGGACTCCCGCATCGGCGAGCACCGCACCCGCGTGCCGATGAAGCCGGTCCAGCTGGGCGGCGAGCCGTTCGGCGACGAGGTGAAGATCCAGGAAGCCGGCGGTCTGTACTAAATTGACGGACCATACGGACGAAACCGTGGTCGACGAGCGCGGGGACTGCCTCACCGGGCAGGATCCGCGCTCGCCGCGTCATAGCGACCCGCACGGCGCACCGGACCTCGCCGACCCCGCGTCGGCCTTGCCGCTCGACGTGCGGCCCGTGCAGCTCGGACCGGTCAGCGTGCCCACGCCGGTCGTGCTGTCCCCGATGGCCGGCGTGACCAACTGGCCGTTCCGCGTCCTGTGCGAGGAATACGGTCCCGAGGGCCTGTACGTGGCGGAGATGATCACCGCTCGCGCCTTGGTGGCCCGCAACCCCAAGGCGCTGCGGCTGTGCCGTTTCGCGCCCACCGAGCGTGTGCGCTCCCTGCAGCTGTACGGCGTCAACCCGTCGATCACCGAGCAGGCCGCCAGGATCGTGGTGGACGAAGGCATGGCGGACCACGTGGACCTCAACTTCGGCTGCCCGGTGCCCAAGGTCACCCGTCGCGGCGGCGGATCGGCGCTGCCGTGGAAGACGGACATCTTCACCGAGCTCATCCACCGGGTGGTCGCGGTGTGCGAACCGGCGAACATCCCGGTGACCGCGAAGATCCGCGTCGGCATCGACCACAGCCACGAGACCTTCCTCGAGGCCGGCCGCATCGCGCAGGAGGAGGGCTGCAAGGCCGTCACGCTCCACGCGCGCACCACCGCCGAATACTATGGAGGCCACTCCGACTGGAGCCGGATCGGCGAGCTCAAGGCCGCGCTGGACATCCCGGTGTTCGGCAACGGCGACATCTGGGGCGCCGAGGACGCGATCGCCATGATCCGCGAGACCGGATGCGACGGCGTGGCCGTGGGACGCGGCTGCCAGGGCCGTCCATGGCTGTTCGCCAACATCCGCAACGCCTTCGCCGGCGATCCGGAGCGCGTGAACCCGAAGCTGGGGGAGGTGTGCCGCGTGATCCTGCGCCATGCCGAGCTCCTCACCGAGTTCTACGAGGGCGACGAGCGCATGGCCGTGCATGATCTGCGCAAGCACATCGCCTGGTATCTCAAGGGGTTCCCGGTGGGCGGCTCCACGCGCAGGGCGTTCATGGAGTGCGAGTCGATCGACGACGTGCGCCGCGAGTGCGACCGGCTGGACCCGACGATCGAATACCCCCCGCGCGTGATCGACAAGCCCCGCGGCCGCGTGCGCTTCGCCAAGAAGGTGCATCTGCCGTACGGATGGCTCGATTCGCGCACCACCACGCACGAGGAGCGCGAGACGCTGTTCGGCGACGATCCGATGGACGCGTCCTACTGAGCGGACGGCGGTCGGACGCCGGTCGTCGGACGTCCGGCCGCCTGCCCGAAAGCCGTGTGCGGACGGGCGCGAGGCGGGCGCGTGAAACTTTGAGGCCACACGCCGCGGCAATCCGTGTGCTCGTTCGGATGCTGCGATACAGTGAGACATAACCGTGAGTGACAGGAGCCAAACCGTGAGCGAGATTGCCCAGGAAGAATTCAACGACCGCACCAACATCAAGGTCGTCGGCGTGGGTGGCGCCGGCGGCAACGCGGTCAACCGCATGATCGCCGAGGGTCTGCAGAACGTCGAGTTCGTGGCCATCAACACCGATGCCAAGGATCTGCTGCGCTCGGACGCGGACGTGAAGATCTCGCTGTCCGACAAGACCAGCCGCGGCCTGGGCGCCGGCGCCGACCCGGAGAAGGGCGCCAAGGCGGCCCAGGACCACCAGTCCGACATCGAGGAGGCGCTCAAGGGTTCGGACATGGTCTTCGTCACCTGCGGCGAGGGCGGCGGCACCGGCACCGGCGCCAGCCCCATCGTCGCGCGCGCGGCCCGTCAGCAGGGCGCGCTCACCATCGCGGTCGTCACCCGTCCGTTCTCCTTCGAGGGCCCGCGCCGCTCCGCCTCCGCGGATTCCGGCATCGAGAACCTGCGCAAGGAGGTGGACGCCCTCATCGTCATCCCCAACGACCGTCTGCTCGACCTGTCCGACCGCACGGTGTCGGTCATGGACGCGTTCAAGACGGCGGACACCGCGCTGCTCGCCGGCGTTCAGGGCATCACGGACCTGATCACCATGAACTCCTACATCCACGTCGACTTCTCCGACGTCACGGCCATCCTCAAGGATTCCGGCACCGCGCTGTTCGGCATCGGCGCCGCGCGCGGGGAGGACCGCGCCACCCAGGCCGCGGAGATCGCCATCAGCTCCCCGCTGCTGGAGGAGAGCATCGAGGGCGCCCACGGCGCGCTCATCAACGTGGCCGGCCCCACGGACCTCACCATGCAGGAGGCGTACGCCGCCGCCCAGCTCGTGCAGGACGCCATCCACCCCGAGGCGCAGATCATCTGGGGTCTCGCGCTGGACGACTCCTACGGCGACGAGGTGCGCGTCACCGTCATCGCCGCCGGCTTCGACCCGTCCGCCAAGAAGGACGGCGACGCCACGCAGGACGAGGCGGGCGAGGTGAAGCCCCTCACCGACTACACTCCGGCCGCTCAGCAGACCTCGGCCGCGGCGCAGCCCGCTCCGACGGTCCCGCAGGTCGCTCCCGTGACCCCGGCCCCGGTCCAGCAGCCCGCCCCTGCCTCGTTCGACGAGACCAGCGAGCGTCCGGTCGTGCGTCCCGCCGCCCCCGTGGCGCCGCAGCCCGATCTGGGCGATCTGGACATCCCGGACTTCCTGCGCTGAGCGCCGACCGCGGACGATCGAGCAAGCACGAGTAAGGAGCTGATATGGCCGGTTTCATGAAGAACGCGATGTCGTACCTCGGCATGTCGGACGTCGTCGACGACGAGGACGACGACATCGTCGACTCGCCCGCCGCCGCCCCGAATTCCTTCGATTCGGACCATTCGGTGACGCCCCAGCCCACGGTGTCCGCCGCTCCCGCCGCGCGCGAGACGCCCGCCGCCATCCGTCAGGGGCGCATCAACCGCATCACCACCATCCACCCCAAGACGTACGAGGACGCGCAGCTGGTGGGTCGCGCCATCCGCGACGGCGTGCCCGTGGTGCTCAACCTCACGGGCGTGGCCGAGGCCGTGGCCTACCGCATCGTGGACTTCTCGGCCGGTGTGGTGTTCGGCGTGCGCGGCTCCATCGAGCGCGTCACCCCGCGCGTGTTCCTGCTCAGCCCCGCCCAGGTGAACATCAAGGTGGAGGAGCCGCAGGCCACGGCGTCCTCGCGCGACCTGTTCGCCGACTGACGCCTCCGGCGTCTCCGCCGCGGCGTCCTCGGTGCCGTGGTCTCCGGCGTCGTGGTCTCCGGCGTCGTGGTCTCCGACGCCGTCGGCGCCGCGTCCGGCGTCCGTCCGGCTCGCTCCCAGCGGACGCCCAGACCGCCACGGAGGCGCGATGGTAGGGTAGGCGCCATGGTGCTCATTCTGATCCGCTTCGTCATCGCCCTGCTCATCGACGCCTACATGCTCGTCCTGTTCGCCCGGATGCTGCTGGACTGGGTGAGCGTCCTCGCGCCGCGCTGGTATCCGCGCGGCGTGGTCTCCACGCTCATCGCCGCGGTGTACGCGGTCACCGAGCCGCCCCTGAGATGGCTGCGCCGCTACGTGCGGCCGATTCCCATGGGCATGGTGAGCTTCGACGTGAGCTTCATGGTGCTCTGGTTCGCGCTGGTGGTGCTGCGCGTGCTGATCTGACGTGCCGCGGGCCGCAGGTGGCCGAGTCGTGATAGAGTCAAAACTTGAAGCCAGCGTATACGTCTATAGGCATAGCCCCAAAGTGAGGTGGGAATAACATGGCTCTGTTGACGCCTAAGGATATTCGGGAGCATACCTTCCAGACCGTCCGATTCAAGGAAGGCTACGATGTCGACGAGGTCGACGATTTTCTGGATCAGGTGACCGAGACCGTGGAGGCTCTGGGCAAGCAGGCCGTCGCTTCCACCCAGTCGCTCGGCGCGGACGTGGCTCCGCTCAACGCCAAGATCTCCGAGCTCAGCGCTCAGGTGGACGCGCTCAAGGCCGAGAACGCCCAGCTGAAGTCCGCGGCATCGGCTCCGGCGTCCGCCGACGCGGCCGCCGCCGGCAAGATCGCTGAGGCCGAGGAGAACGCCAAGGCGCTGGCATCCCAGAACGAACAGCTCAAGGGACAGGTGGACCAGCTCAACAAGCAGATCGACCAGCTCACCGCGCAGGCGGCCCAGGGCGGCGACGACGCCAAGGCCCTCGCCGATCAGCTCGCCGCCGTGCAGAACGAGCGCACCGAGGCCCTCAAGCGCGCCGAGACCCTCACCAACGAGCTGGCCGAGGCCAAGAGCCAGGCCGCCTCGTCCGCCGCGCAGGCCGAGCAGGTGAACAAGCAGGCCCAGCAGGCCGCCGCCCAGGTGCAGCAGGCCGCCGCGCAGATCCAGCAGCTCAACAAGCAGCTCGAGGAGTCCAAGCAGCGCGAGGACGCCCTGCGCGAGCAGGTCGCCAAGATCGAGCCGTCTACCGAGACCGGCAGCCTCAAGAAGATCGCCGGCGCTGGCGCGGACGCCAACAGCGAGCCGGAGCGCGCCACTGCCATGCTCACCCTGGCCATGCAGCTGCACGACCAGTATGTGGACAAGGGCAAGGCCAAGGGCGCCGAGCTTATCGCCGACGGCCAGGCCAAGCACGACGAGGCCGTCGCCAAGGCGAACGACTACTCCAACCGCACCCGCACCGAGGCCGACGACTACTCCAAGCGCGTGCACAACGACGCCGACTCCTACTCCGAGCGCGTGCGCTCCGAGGCGGACAACTACTCCGTCAAGACCCGTCAGGACGCGGACAACTACTCCAAGGACAAGCACGCCGACGCCGAGGCCTACGAGCAGGACGTCCAGCGCCGCGCCCAGGAGTACGACAAGAACACGCGCGACGGCGCCGATCAGTACGCGGCCGACGTCAAGAACAAGCTCATCACCCAGTCCAAGGTCATCGAGGGCAACATCCAGGGGCTCAAGCAGTTCGAGGCCGAGTACCGCAGCCGCCTCACCGAGTTCCTCGGCCAGCTGGTCAACCAGGTCTCGGACACGAACGCGTTCCAGAGCGTCGAGGCCAACCACCCCGGCGAGAACCACTGAGCCCGCCGGACGCAAGGCACTGACTAGTACGGCATGACCACTCATTCCGCCACCACAGGACGGCTGCGCACCCGCGCGGCCGTCTTTGCGTGCGTGGCCGCGGCGGCGCTGATCCTCGATCAGGGCACCAAGGCCCTCGCGCAGTCGTTCCTCAGCGAGACCCACGCGGTCCGCGTCATCCCCGGCCTGCTGTCGCTGCGGCTGGTGCACAACCCCGGCGCCTCACTCGGCATGGGATCCTCGGCCACGTGGCTGATCTCCCTGTTCGCGCTCGTCGCCTGCTGCGCGCTCGCGTGGCTGGCGCTGCGCACGGTGTCCATGCGGTGGACCGTGCTGCTGGCGCTGGCGTTCTCCGGCGCGCTCGGCAACCTCATCGACCGCGTGGCCTACGCCGACGGCTTCCTCAACGGCAAAGTCGTCGACTTCCTCGACTACGGGTGGTCGGTGGGCAACGTGGCCGACGTCTTCCTGGTGCTCGCCGGCGCGGGCATCGTGCTGCTCATCGCGCGCAACGAACCGCTGACGGCCAAGGATCTCGAGGCGCGCGCCGCCTCCTCCGACGCGGACGCCGCCGAAGCCGAGGCCGCGGGCGCCGATACGGACGGATCCGACACGGACAAGGAGGAGCACGCCCAGCGATGAGCCGACTCCTTCCCGCTCCCGACGCCCTGGTAGGCCGGCGCATCGACGTCGCCGTGTCCAAGATGCTCGGCATCTCGCGCGCCAAGGCCAGCGAACTCGTGGCCTCCGGCCAGGTGCGTTCCCTCACCCGCGAGATCTCCAAGTCCTCCGCGCTCATGGCGGGGGAGACCCTCGAGGTGGATCTGCACGACGAGACGCCCGCCCCCGAGCCCATCGCCGACGACATGGCCGTGGTCTACGAGGACGACGACGTGGTGGTGGTGGACAAGCCCGTCGGCGTGGCCGCGCACGCCTCGGTGGGCTGGACCGGACCCACGGTGCTCGGCAGCCTGCTGGAGCGCGGCGTGCGCATCACGTCGTACGGCGCCCCCGGACGTCAGGGCATCGTCTCGCGCCTCGACGTGGGCACGTCCGGACTCATGCTGGTATGCAAGTCGGAGCTCGCCTACAAGGAGATGCGCCGGCAGTTCGCCGAACACGAGGTCGTCAAGACGTACCACGCCATCGCGCAGGGCAACCTCAGGGAGGACAGGGCCACCATCGAGGCGCCCATCGGACGCGCCAAGGTGTCCGACTTCCGCTTCACCGTCACGCCCGCGGGCAAGGAGGCCATCACGCACTGGGACGTGATGGAGCGCTTCGGCGAGGCCACGCTCGTCTCCGTGAACCTCGAGACCGGGCGCACGCACCAGATCCGCGTGCACTTCTCCTCGATCGGGCATCCGCTGGTGGGCGACCCGATGTACGGCGCCAACCCGCAGCTGTCCGAGGCGCTGGGGCTCGACCGCCAGTGGCTGCACGCCATGCGGCTCGAGTTCCGCCATCCGCGCACGCACGTGTGGACCACGGTCTCCAGCCGGTACCCCGCCGACCTGCAGCACGCGCTCGACACGCTGCGCGCACGCGCGGCCGCGCGGAGCCGCGAGTAGGGAGACCGGCCCGGACAAGGCCGCCGGGTAGCATGGACCCCATGGCTGATTCCGGGAACTTCGTACATCTGCACAACCACACGCACTACTCGCTGCTGGACGGCGCGTCGAAGATCCCGAACCTGGCGAAGAAGGTCGCCGCACTGGGCATGCCGGCCGTGGCGATCACCGACCACGGCAACATGCACGGCGCGTACGAGATGTACACGAACTGCGTGGCGGCCGGCGTCAAGCCGATCATCGGCATCGAGGCGTACGTCACGCCGGAGACCGCCCGCCAGGACAAGTCCCGCGTGCACTGGGGCACCGAGACGCAGCGCAGCGACGACGTCTCCGGCGGCGGCCTGATCACCCACATGACGATGTGGGCGGAGAACGACGAAGGCCTCGTGAACCTCATCAAGGCCTCCTCCGTGGCCAACCTCGAAGGCCGCGTCATGCGCTACCCGCGTATGGACAAGGAGGTGCTCGCCACGTACTCGAAGGGCGTGATCGCCACGTCCGGCTGCCCCTCGGGCATCATCCAGACCAGGCTCCGCCTCGGCCAGTTCGACGAGGCGATGCGCGCGGCCGGCGAGTTCCAGGACATCTTCGGCAGGGACAACTTCTTCATCGAGATCATGGACCACGGCCTGACGATCGAGAGGGAGGTCACCTCCGGCCTGCTCACCATCGCGAAGAAGCTGAACGCGCCGCTCGTCGCCACCAACGACTCGCACTACGTGGAGGCCAAGGACGCGGAGGCGCAGGACGCCATGCTGTGCATCAACTCCGGCTCCCGGCTGGACGACCCCGACCGCTTCAAGTTCGACGGCAGCGGCTACTACATCAAGCCCGCCGAGGAGATGCGCGAGCTGTTCCGCGAGTTCCCGGAGGCGTGCGACAACACGCTCGCCATCGCCGACCGCTGCAACGTGATGTTCGACGACCACGAGGACGGCGCGTTCATGCCCAAGTTCCCGTGCCCGGAAGGCTGGGACGAGACGTCGCTGTTCCTCAAGAAGGTGGAGGAGGGCCTGGAGAAGCGCTACGACGGCAATCCGCCCGCCAAGGTGCTCAAGCAGGCCGACTACGAGTGCGGCGTGATCTGCCAGATGCAGTTCTGCGGCTACTTCCTCGTGGTGGCCGACTACATCCAGTGGGCCAAGGACCACGGCATCATGGTCGGCCCCGGCCGAGGCTCCGCCGCAGGCTCGATGGTGGCGTACGCGATGGGCATCACCGAGCTGGACCCGCTGGAGCACGGCCTGATCTTCGAGAGGTTCCTCAACCCGGAGCGCGTGAGCCTGCCGGATATCGACGTCGACTTCGACCCCGAGGGCCGCCTCGACGTCATCAAATACTGCGGCGAGAAGTACGGCACGGACAAGGTCGCGCAGTGCGTGATCTACGGCGTCATCAAGACCAAGCAGGCGCTCAAGGACTCGGCGCGCATCATGGGCTACGAGTTCTCGATGGGCGACCGCGTCACCAAGGCGCTGCCGCCGAGCAAGAACGGCAAGGACGCGTCGCTCAGCGAGATCTTCGACCCGAACTCGAAGCGCTACGCCGAGGCGCGCGAGTTCCGCGAGCTGTACGACTCCGACCACGACGCGCACCAGATCATCGACAAGGCCAAGACCATCGAGGGCCTGATCCGCCAGACCGGAGTCCACGCGTGCGCCACCATCATGGGTAGCGCGCCCATCACGGACACGTCGCCGCTGCTGGAACGCACCGACGGCACCGTGACCACCACGTTCGAGTACCACACGTGCGAGACGCTGGGCCTGGTGAAGATGGACTTCCTGGGCCTGTCCAACCTCACGGTCATCCACGACACGCTGAAGAACATCGAGGCGAACGGCAAGGAGCCGATCGACTACACCAAGATCCCGCTGGACGACAGGGAAACGTACCAGCTGCTCTCCCGCGGCGACACGCTGGGCGTGTTCCAGCTCGATTCCGACGGCATGCGCTCGCTGCTCAAGAGCCTCAAGCCGGACAACTTCAACGACATCTCGGCACTGATCGCGCTGTACCGCCCGGGCCCCATGGATATGGACTCGCACAACAACTACGCCAAGCGCAAGAATGGGCTGCAGAAGATCGAGCCGATCCACCCCGAGCTCGAACAGCCCCTCAAGCAGGTGCTCGACGAGACGTACGGCCTCATCGTGTACCAGGAGCAGGTGCAGTCCGCCGCGCGAATCCTGGCCGGCTATTCGCTCGGCAAGGCCGACGTGCTGCGCCGAGCCATGGGCAAGAAGAAGCCGGAGGTGCTGGCCAAGGAGAAGGTGCCGTTCTTCGCCGGCATGAAGGAGCACGGCTACTCGGAGGAGGCGGCTCAGGCCGTGTGGGACGTGCTGGTCCCGTTCTCCGGCTACGCGTTCAACAAGGCGCATTCCGCCGCGTACGGCCTGATCTCGTACTGGACCGCGTATCTCAAGACCCACTACCCGGTGGAGTTCATGGCCGCGCTGCTGCAGGGCACGCGCGACAACAAGGACAAGACCGCGCTGTACCTCGGCGAGGCGCGTCGCATGGGCATCCAGGTGCTCTCGCCGGACGTCAACGAGTCGCGCTTCGAGTACTCGGCCGTCGGCGACGTGGTGCGCTTCGGTCTGGGCGCCATCCGCAACGTGGGCGAGAAGGCCGTGGCGGACATCATCGCCGAGCGTGAGGGCAAGCGCGGCAGGTACGTCAACTTCATGGACTTCATCCGCCGCGTGCCGCTGACCGCCCTGAACAAGCGCCTCGTGGAGTCGCTCATCAAGGCGGGCGCGTTCGATTCCATCGACCCGAACCGCCGTGCGCTGTTCACCATCCACGAGGCCGCCATCGACTCGGTGGTGGGGCTCAAGCGCAAGCAGGCGGAGGGCCAGTTCGACCTGTTCGCGGACGACGACGGCGGCTCGGACGACGAGGCGATGGGCGACGCGACGATCAGCGTGCCGGACATCGAGGAGTGGGACAAGAAGACCAAGCTCAACTTCGAGCGCGAGATGCTGGGCCTGTACGTGTCCGACCATCCGCTCTCCGGCATGCAGTCGGTGCTCGCCTCGCTGCGCGAGATGTCCATCGCGCACCTCATCGACCGCGCCAAGACCATGCCGGACGGGCAGCAGGTCACGCTCGCGGGACTCATCACCGGCGTGGACCGGCGCGTGTCCAAGAAGGGCAACCCGTGGGCGCTGGTGACGATCGAGGACATGGAGTCGTCCATCCAGTGCATGTTCTTCGGCAAGGTGTACGAGGCCGCGGCCCCCGAACTGCAGATCGACACGGTGGTGCAGGTGCGCGGTCAGGTGGATGTGCGTGACGAGTCCGTGTCGCTGCGCGCAACCGAAATGCAGGTGCCGACGCTCGAGGCGGCCGACGAGCGTCCGCTGGTGATCACGCTGCCGCAGGTTGCGCTGGGGCGCGAGAACATGGCGCAGCTCGGGCAGGTGCTCCACAACCATCCCGGCTACTGCGAGGTGCGTCTGGCCGTGGTGGACGACAGGGGAGGCGCGCGGGTGCTCACGTTCGGCGACCGGTTCCGCGTCAAGCGCGACACCAGCTTGTTCGCCGAGATCAAGATCATCTTCGGCCCCAGCTGCCTGCCCGCCGCGTAAGACGCCGGAGTCGTCGACGGGTGTCCCTATATGTGGGACACCCGTCCAGATTTTGCGCGATTTGTCAGGTTGCGCCCAGCTGGACCGTTACACTGGAATGCGGTGAGTGGCCCACGAGGATCGCGGGCGTTCACGGAAGGTAACGAACCAGCTTAAAGGAGAGCGTTATGGTCTACAGGATGATCTTCAACCAGACGGCGTACTTCGGTCGCGGCGCGATCAAGGAGATCCCCGAGGTCGCCAGGAAGCACGGCTTCAAGAAGGCGTTCATCGTCACCGACCCGGTGCTGCTGGAGACCGGCACCGCCAAGAAGGTCACCGACGTGCTCGACGCCGCCGGCCTGCCCTACGAGGTCTTCGACAACGTCAAGCCGAACCCGCCGGTCGAGTGCATCCAGGACGGCGTGCTGCGCTTCAAGGCGTCCGGCGCCGACTTTCTGATCGGCCTCGGCGGCGGCTCCCCGCAGGACACCTGCAAGGGCATCGGCATCATCACCGCCAACCCGGAGTTCGGCGACGTGCTCTCCCTCGAGGGCGTGGCGGACACCAAGAACCCGTCCGTCCCGATCTTCGGCGTGCCCACCACCGCCGGCACCGCGTCCGAGACGACCATCAACTACGTAATCACCGACACCAAGAACAAGCGCAAGTTCGTGGCCGTGGACCCGCACGACATCCCGATCGTCGCGTTCGTGGACCCGGACCTGACCGACTCCATGCCGCGCGGCCTGAAGGTCGCCACCGGCCTCGACGCCCTGACCCACGCCATCGAGGGCTACATCACCCCGGGCGCCTGGAGCCTGTCCGACTGCCTGTCCATGCAGACCATCCGCATGATCGCCAAGAACCTCGCCAAGTCCGCCGACGGCGACATCCCGGCCGGCGAGCAGATGGCGTACGCGTCCTACATCACCGGCATGGCCTACTCCAACGTCGGCCTCGGTCTGGTGCACGGCATGGCCCACCCGCTGGGCGGCCGCCTGGGCGTGGCCCACGGCGTGGCCAACGGCATCCTGCTGGCCCCGGTCATGGAGTACAACAAGGACTTCACCGGCGAGAAGTACCGCGACATCGCCGACGCGTTCGGCGTCGAGGACGCCTACACCGGCGACCTCGAGAAGGTGCGCGAGGAGGCCGTGCAGGCCGTCCACAAGCTGACCGTGGACCTGAAGAACCCCACCACTATCTCCGAGGTGGGCGCCACCGAGGCCGACCTCGAGCCGCTCGCCCACGACGCGTTCAACGACGTGTGCACCCCGGGCAACCCGCGCAAGGCCACCGAGGAAGACATCCTGGCCATCTACAAGTCCCTGATGTGATCCGCGCGGCGGGTCGTGGATGACGGTCGATGAGCCTCGGGCGACCGTGTGCTCATCGCCGTTGTGCCGTTCCGTCTGCCACATGGGCATACGGGCCCTTCCGCTGTGTCATGCACGGCGGAAGGGCCCGTTTCGTTGCCTGTGTTGCTTTTGGGCTTCGATGTCCCGGATCGGCGTTCCTGCGTCTTCGGCGTTGTGCGCTTTGTCGTTCCTGCGACCGGCGTTTGCCGCGTCGCGTCGCTCGGTCCGTTGGCGTGAACGGCCCGTCGACGTGATCGATCCGCTGGTGCGATCGGGGCCGATGACGCGCCCGATGCTGACGATGCGATCGGGGCCGACGATGCGATTGGGGCCGACGATGCTGACTAAGCCCGTCGGCGCGATCGGACCTGCCGATGCTGACTAGGTTCGCCGTCATGATCAGAGCTGCCGATGCTGACTAGGTTCGCCGCCGTCATGACATGCCTGTTCCCAGCTCGTTTGCCTTGGCGCGTCCTGTCGCGCGGCATATTTCCCCTCCCTATGCGGATTGAGCATATTCAGTTCGGCCGGAGTGCGGATTGAGCTGATCGAGTTCGCCACGTGTCTTGGAATCGCCCTGCGGGACTGGATTAGCACAATTTGCGTATCCGCGGGACTGCATCCGCTCAATCCGTGATGTGTGGACTGCGCATACGGTCGGATTGAGCGGATCCAGTTCGGCTGGAACGCGGATTGAGCTGATCGAGTTCGCCACGTGTCTTGGAATCGCTCTGCGGGACTGGATTGGCTCAATCCGCGTATCCGTGGGACTGCATCCGCTCAATCCGTGGTGTTCGTGCGGCATATGTCGTCAGATTGAGCATATTCAGTTCGTTCGAATCGCGGAGGGGTACGGACGAAAAGTTGGACGCTTTCGGGCGTCCGGATCGGAGCCCACGATGTACCATTCCGACATCAGACGCATGGTCGTCGCCCTGCGGGACTGGATTAGCTCAGTCCGTGCCATCCGCGGGACTGCATCCGCTCAATCCGCATCGCGCTGCCGGCCACGCAACCGTCATTCTCACGATCGCTCACTATCGCCAGTCGTGCACATGTGGATAACCATAGACCCGACGCGCGCGGACCTGCGCCGGACAGCCCACATTCATCCACATGGGTCCGTCCGGCTGGACTCCGCCGTCACGGTCCCCCTACCGTGACGGTATGAGATACTTTCCTCGACTCGCCAAAGCCATCGACGCGGCCGAACGCGCGCGGACGTGCTTGTGGACGCGTCGGTCGAACGGTCTGAAATCGCTGCGTCGTCGCGTGGCGGACGGGTCGCTGATCGCGGTGCGACCGGACATGTTCGCCCGTCGGGAGTATTGGGATGCGCTCGGCTATCGGGAACGCATCATGCACACGCTGCGCGCGGTGACGGCTCGCCACCCGAACTGGATACTGTGCTGCATCAGCGCCGCCACGGTCTGGGGACTCAGCGAGACCTACGCCCTGCACGAGTTTGTGCACGTTGCGATCGACGGCCATTCGCGCACACGCGACCGCGGCTATTACCGGTTCCATTATGTGGCGAACGTCCGAGGAGAACTACGCGACGGAGTATTGGTGACGCCGTTGCTGCAGACCGTATTCGACTGCATACGGATGTTGCCGTTCCCCGAGGCTTTGGCGATCTGCGACGCCGCATTGCGGGACCTTCATCTTGATTCCGGTGATCTCGCGCGATTCATCGATGAGAAAGCCGGACATAAAGGTGTCCGACGCGCCAGGATCGTGGCGCACCATGCGGATCCGCGCAGCGAGAACGGCGGCGAATCGATCGCCCGCGCTTAGTTCATCATCTGGGGATACGCCGTGCCCCAATTGCAATGCGAGTTTCGCGATCCGGTGACGGGACGGCGTCGGCGCGTGGACTTCATGTGGCTGCTGGACAATGGTCGGATCGTCATCGGCGAACTGGACGGTCGCGCGAAGTATGCGAATCCGGACATGCTCGGAGAGGGCGATGCCGTCGATGCCGTGCTGGAGGAGAAGGAACGCGAAAGCAACATCCAGCTGCTGCGGCGCGGCATCGTGTTCGTGCGATGGTCTTTCCGACAGCTGATCGAGCAGCCGGACGTCGTGCGGCGCAAGCTCGACGCCGCCGGCGTGCCGCGGACCTCCCAAGGATTGGGGCAGGATGCGCTTCGCTGGTTGTGAAGCCTTTCCGCATGACCTGGCGCGGAGCGAGCGATCCGACCTATGCGACGCGGATTGAGCGGATCCAGTCCGGCCGGAGCGCGGATTGAGCTGATCGAGTTCGGCGTGTGCCTCGGAATCGCCCTGTGGAACTGGATTAGCTCAATTTGCGTATCCACAGGACTGAATCTGCTCTGTTTGTGATGTGCGTATTGCGTGCGTACGCGGATTGAGCGGATCCAGTCCGGCCGGAATGCGGATTGAGCTGATCGAGTTCGGTACGTGCCTTGGAACCGCCCTGCGGGACTGGATCCGCTCAATCCGTGCATCCGCGGAACTGCATTTGCTCAGTCTGCCCAATTCAGATCGCGCCGACAGCCATGCGAGAGGCCGCGGCGCGGACGTGCGGCCTCAGTCGACTCAGTGCGTGAGCGCGCTCGTGCCCTTGAGGATGCGGTTCTGCTCGTCGCGCCACACCATGGCCGCGCAGTCGATGTGCTCGCGCTCCATCCGGCGCTGGTAGAGCGGATAGAGGAAGTGGATGAACGGCCACATCATGCGCAGCAGGTACTCCGGGCGGAAGAAGCGCGTGTGGCGCGGATGCGCGTCGAACGTGTTGCGGAAGCGGTCCGTGTAGTGCTTGAACGAGACGAACCCGGAGGCCATGCGGCGCGCGCTCATGCCCACGATCATGCGCGGCGAGTACACGGTCTTGAACCCCTTGCCCAGCATGTGCAGCGAGATGTCCACGTCCTCGTGCATCACGTCCTCGTAGTCGCGGCACACCTCGCCGGCGATGGCGCGCCATGCGGTCGCGCGCAGCGCCATGTTCGATCCGAACAGCATCGTGCGGTTGCCGTCGGCGCGGTAGATGAGCCGGCGCGTGCGGTTGTCGCCGCGCAGTCCCGTCTTCTTGAGCGGCATGTCGTAGTACACCACCGGTCCGGACGCGCCCATGGCCTTCGGATCCTCGGTGAAGATGGCGGTAACCACCTCCACCCAGTCGGGCTTGAGCATGCAGTCGGCGTCCACGCGGCCCAGCACGTCGCCGGTCGCGGCGTTGAGCCCGGCGTTGCGCGTGGGGATGAGCCCCTGCTCGGCGTCCTGGTGGATGAGTCGGACCGGAGCCTCCGGGTGCGCGGCGGCGAAGCGTTCCACGATCTCCACGGTGCGGTCGGTGGACTTGTTGTCGACGACGATGATCTCGTGCGGCATCACGGTCTGGCGCGCGGCGCACGTCAGACAGTCGTCGATGCGCTCCTCTTCGTTCCACGCGGGGATGATGATCGAAACCTTGAGCATGCCTCCAACAATAGCGAACGGCGGCGAACGGACCCGCCTCATCCTCCCTCCCAAGGCCCAATGTCACCGAAGCGCACAATAATGGTGCCCATGAAGCAGCAGCAGTTCGATCTCGCGTCCGTGTTTCCGGCCAAGGGGGACCCGCGACGGCCGCCTGAATGGTTCTCCCGCGCATTGCTGTACATCGCCATCGCCATCTTCCTCGCCGTGTTCGTGTGGCATGCGCTCGGCGACCTCGAGTACCTGGCCGTGGATCTGGTCATCTCCGTGTTCATCGCGCTCGCCGTGGAGCCGCTGGTGCTCATCCTCGTCAAGCACGGCTGGAAGCGCGGCGTGGCTTCGGGCGTCACGCTGGTGGGGCTGGTGATCGTGACCATCGGCCTGCTCGCCATGTTCGGCAACATGTTCGTGCAGCAGGTGATCGGCCTCGTCAGGGGACTGCCGAACATGTACGAGCAGCTGAGCGCGTGGGTGGCCTCGCGCACCACGTTCAGGATGCCCGCCATCCAGAACCTCGGCAGCGAGATCATCAACAACATCCAGACCTCGTGGGTCACCAACTTCGCCACGCAGGCCGCCGCCACCCTGGGCAGCGTGGGCGCGGGGCTGCTCAACGTCATGACGGTCATGCTGGTCACGTACTACGTCTCCGCGTGCAGCCCGCGCATGCGCCGCAGCCTGTGCCAGTGGCTCAGCCCGGACACGCAGCGCAAGTTCGTGCTCGTGTGGCAGGTGGTGCAGGACCAGATCTCCAACTTCCTATTCTCCCGCGGCATCCTGGCCATGATCAACTCGGTGTGCACGGCCGTGTTCCTGGAGATCCTCGACGTGCCGTACTGGTTGCCGCTGGCCCTGTTCTGCGGCCTGACCTCGCAGTTCGTGCCCACGGTGGGCACGTACATCGGCGGCGCGCTGCCGGTGCTGTTCGCGTGGATCAGCGGCGGCATCTGGTATGCGGTGGGCGTACTGGCGTACATCGTGGTCTACCAGCAGATCGAGAACCTGATCCTCAGCCCCAAGATCTCGCAGCGCACGATGGACCTCAACCCGGCCGTGGCGTTCCTCGTGGTGCTGGCGCTCGGATCGGTGTTCGGCGCGCTCGGCGCGTTCCTCGCGCTGCCGGTGGCGGCCAGCTTCCAGGCGATCTTCACCGTGTACACCAAGCGCTACGAGCTCATCGACTCCCCGCTGCTGGGCGACCCCAAGCCGGTGAAGAAGTCGAGGATCGTGGAGGGCGTGGAGGCGTTCAGCGAACACGTGATCCAGCCGGTCACCGGGCACATGCCGCGCGCCGCGCAGGGCTCCAGCAAGCGCGTCATGATCGAGGAGGAGCTCGACGCCGTGACGCGCAAGGCCTACGGCGTGCCGGTGCCCGCGCCCACGTCCGAGGATCTGGATTCCTCCGAGACGGTGGCGATTCCCAAGCACGTGCTCGACGGCGTCAGACCCGCGGGGCTCGCGGGCGCGGAGAGCCACGGCGACGAGGACCACGGTGCGGACGAGGACCATGGAGCGGATGCGGATCGCAGCGCGGATGCGGACCATGACGCCGACGCCGACGCCGCCGATCCGGACGCCGGGCGCGCCGCCAACCCCCGCGGAGGGTGGCGCTGATGGCGCTGCTCACCGTGCTCGACTGGCTCATCACCATCCTGGGCGCCTGCGTGGTGGTCTATCAGGCGGCCTACGTGCTGGTGTCATTCTTCGCCAGGCCCGAGGCGTTCCCGGACGCCCCGATGGACAAGCGGTACGCGGTGCTCATCTCCGCGCGCAACGAGTCGGCGGTCATCGCCAACCTCATCGGCGACCTGCAGTCGCAGAGCTATCCGCGCGACCTCATCGACATCTGGATCGTGGCCGACAACTGCACCGACGACACCGCCGACATCGCCCGGTCCATGGGCTGCCACGTGGTGGAGCGCTTCAACACCGAGCAGGTCGGCAAGGGGTACGCGCTGAGCTACCTGCTCGAGTCCATGGGCAGGCAAGGCAAGGCCTCGCGGTACGACGCGTTCTTCGTGTTCGACGCGGACAACCGGCTCGACCACCACTACGTGGAGGAGATGAACAAGGCGTTCCAGTCCGGCTTCAAGGTGCTCACCAGCTACCGCAACTCGGTCAACCTCAACGCGAACTGGGTCTCCAGCGGCACGGCGCTGTGGTTCCTCAGGGAGTCGCGCTTCGTGAACTCGTCGCGCATGGTGATCGGGTCGAGCTGCCATGTGGCGGGCACCGGGTTCATGTTCTCGCGCGAGATCATGGAGCGCAACAACGGCTGGAAGTTCCATCTGCTCACCGAGGACATGGAGTTCACGATGGACTGCGTGCTGCACGGCGACCGCATCGGCTACTGCGGCAGCGCGATCCTCTACGACGAGCAGCCCACGTCGTTCAAGCAGAGCTGGCGTCAGCGCGTGCGCTGGAGCAAGGGGTACCTGCAGGTGTTCCGCTACTACGGTCCGGCGATGATGCGCCACGGCATCCAGGAGCGCGACTTCTCCTCGGTGGATCTGACGCTGCTCGTCTGCCCGTTCATGGTGCTCACGGTGGTGCGTCTGGCGCTGGGCGCGCTGTTCGCCGCGCTGGGGTTCGTCTCGTGGTCCAGCCAGCTGGGGGCGTTCAACGGCTGGGGCATGGGCGTGCTCGTCTCGATGCTCACGATGATGCTGCTGGCCGCGCTGACGGTGATCGCCGAGCGCGACAAGATCCGCGCCACCAACAAGGAGCTGTTCGCCTACTGCCTGAGCTTCCCGATCTTCGCGCTGAGCTACGTGGTCATCTCGTTCCAGGCCATCTTCGCGAAGCCCGAGTGGAAGCCGATCGTGCACAAGGGCTGAGCGCGCATGCACGAGCCGCCCGTCGCAGCGCTGCGGTGATCGGCGCGCGCGGCGGGCCGCATGAACGCACGGTGAACCTCCCGGCGAGTCGCGGACGGCTGCTGTAGGGTCGAACCATGACATACGACATTCCGGCCCGATCCGTCGGCAATCCGCCCGCAGTTCCCTCTCCGTCGGCCTCCGACCCGGTCGCCTACGTCCCCGTCCCTCCGGATCCGCACGCCGCCGTGTCGATCCGCGGACTCGTCAAGCGCTTCGGCGAGAAGATCGCGGTGAACGGCCTCGCGCTCGACATCCCGGTCGGATCGTTCTACGGGCTCGTGGGCCCCAACGGCGCCGGCAAGACCACCACGCTCAACATGGTGACCGGTCTGCTGCGCCCCGATGCGGGCACCGCGATGATCCTCGGCGCGGACGTGTGGGACGACGTGAACCGCGCCAAGCGCGTGATCGGCGTGATGCCGCAGGGCGACCAGATCTTCGACCGTCTCACCGGCCTGCAGCTGCTGGTCTACGCCGGCATGCTGCGCGGCATGGGACGCGCCGAGGTGGTCTCGCGCGCGAACGACCTGCTCGCCGCCTTCGACCTCACGGACGACGCGGACAAGATGGTCGCCGACTATTCGGCCGGCATGACCAAGAAGATCTGCCTCGCCTCCGCGATGATCCACAGCCCGCGCATCCTGGTGCTGGACGAGCCGTTCGAGTCCGTGGACCCGGTCTCCAGCGCCAACCTGCGCGACATCCTGGCGGAGTACGCGGCCACCGGCGGCACGGTCATCATCTCGTCGCACGTGATGGCGCTGGTGGAGAAGATGTGCACGCACGTGGCGATCGTCAACGCCGGCCAGGTGTGCGCGGCCGGCACCGTGGCGCAGGTCGCGGCCGGGGAGGATCTGGAGGACCGGTTCATGCAGCTGGTGGGCGGGCGCCACGAGGCGGCCAAGCTCAGCTGGCTCGACGGCGGCGCGTCCGCGGTCCCGGCCCCGGACGCAGCCCCGGCCCCGGATGCGCCCGCCGGCGCGGAGGCGCTGCGATGATGCGGTCCGTCGCCACCATCGTCCGCCTGCGCTGGGCCCTCACCTTCGCGGCGATGCGCAAATCCGTGGGCCAGACCATCGGCTACGTGGTCGGTCTCCTGCTGGGTCTCGGCGGGGTGGCGCTCGTCGCCGTGCTCGCCTTCGACCTCGGCGGCCACGCGGCCGAGATCGGCCCGTTCCGCGCCGGCACGGTGCTCGTCGACGCGTTCGGGGCGATCATGGTCGTCATGGTGCAGGTCCTGTATCTGGGGCAGAGGTCGACGCTGAGCCCCGGCCGCTTCGCGCTGTACGGCATTCCCGACCGCACGCTGAGCCTCGGCCTGCTGGCCGCCGGTCTCTCCGGCCTGCCCTCGATCATGGGCGCCGTCGCGCTGCTGCTCTGGTCGGCGGCGTTCCGTCCGTTCGGCGCGCTCGCCGTGATCGTGCAGCTCGTCGCCGCCCTGCTCGCGGTGCTCACGATCATGAGCCTGTCCAAGCTGGCGATCGCCGCGGCCACGTCGCTGGTGCGTTCCAAGCGCAGCCGGAGCGTGCTCTACATCGTCGCCGTGCTGTTCTTCGTGTTCGTCATGCAGATCCCGAGCATCATGACCGCCAACTCTGGTTCGGACGCGGACGTCTACGAGGCCGCCGTGGGCGTGCACCTCGGCACGGACATGCGCTTCGACACCTACTCCGGCATGGCCGACGTGCTCGCGTGGACGCCGTTCGGCGCGGCCTTCCAGCTGCCGTTCGACGCGATGGCGGGCGCATGGGGGCCGTTCGCGGCGCGTCTGGCCGTCATCGCCGCCACGGTGGCGCTGTGCTTCGCGGGTTCCACCGCGTGCCTCCGCCACGACCGCCTCACCGTGGGCGCCGCCGAGCGGACCGTGACCGCCAGGGGGCTCGGCGCGTTCGGTCGGGTGCCCGATTCGGCGTCCGGCGCGATCGCCGCACGTCTGCTCACCTATCTGCGGCGCGATCCGCGCCAGGCGCTGTTCTTCGCCATGCCGCTGCTCATGACGGTGCTGATGGCGCTGCAGTCGCGAGGCATCGGCGAAGTGGTGTGGATGGGCCCGGTGATGGGCGGCTGGTTCATGTTCCTCGCCGAAGGCAACGGGCTGGCCTACGACGGACGCGGCTACGCGATGGAGGTGATCTGCGGCGTGCCCGGCACCGCCGACCGCAGGGGGCGCGCCGGCCTGCTCGCGGTGATCGGCACCGTCTACCTGCTGATCCTCGCCGTGTGCGTCGCCGCCTTCACCGGACTGTGGTACGGCGGGAGCGACCCCGTCTACGCGATCATGATCACCGGCGTCTCCCTCGGTCTCGCCTACGCCTCGCTGGGCGTGGCGGAGATCGTCTCCGTGATCCTCATGTATCCGGTGCCGTCCGTCGACCGCCCGTTCTCCTCGCCGCAGGGCAGGGCCGTGGCGCAGGGCTTCTTCCCGTTCGTGCAGATGCTCGGCACGCCGCTGACGCTCGTGCCCACCGCCGTGGCGGGCGTGGTCATGGCGTTCGCCGGGGCGTTCGGTTCCGACGCGGGCTGGCTGGCGCTCGGCGCGTGCGCGCTGGTCAACGGCGCGGCCGCGCTGGCGCTCGGTACGTGGCTGGGCGGTAAGCTGTTGGATGCGCGCTCGCTGAGCGTGCTCAGGACATTGGACGGATTCGCCAGCCTGCAGCAGTGACCGGGCCGGCAAGCGGAGTGGAGGTGACCTGCCGGTGGGCACTCGTCGTGACGCGCTTCGGCGTTCATGGACCGTGGGCATCAGCGTCGTCGTGACGGCGGGGCTGTGCGCGGGGGCGATCGTGGCGGACGCGTTCGATCTGATTCCCGGCGCGATCACCATGCATCCGGTGAACGTGCGCACCTTCGACGATCCGCGCGGCGCCGTGGCGCCGGCCGGTCTCGTGGCCGACCTCGAGTCCGACGTGCCCCTCGACCCCGCCGCCGTGACGCGCGCGGCCGACGAATTCGCCGCATCGGCCGGCGTGGGCGCCGACTATTCGCTCGTGGTGGCCGGTCAGGACGGCACGGTGGCGCTCGACCGCAACGGCGCCGTCGCCCGCGAACCCGCCTCCACGATGAAGACGATCACCGCCTTCGCCGCGTCGCTCGCGCTCGACACGGACTCCACGCTGGACACCGAGACGCGGCTCGTCACGGACGGCGGCACCGCCACCGTGACGCTCACCGGCCACGGCAACATGCTGCTCGGTTCCGGCGAAAGCGACCCGGACCACGTCAACGGCCGCGCCGGTCTCGGCACGCTCGCCCGCGCCACGGCGCAGGCCCTGGAAGCGCAGGGCATCACCGTCGTGAACCTCGCGTACGACGGCTCGCTGTTCGGCGCGCCCGTCACGCCCGCCGGCATCGAGCAGAACAACGGCGACCACCGCTACGCCACGCCGGTCACCGCCATGGCCGTGGACGGCGGACGCATCTGGGGCGCCGAGGCCAGACCGAGCGACCCGGACGACGGCCACGTCTACCCGGAACTCTCGTTCACCACCGTGGAGGACGCCGCGAAGGTCTTCGCCGAACGTCTCGCCGAACAGGGCATCACCGTCAACGGGACTCCCGCCGCGGGCGCCACGCCGGACGCCGAGCCGATCGCCACGGTCCGCTCCGCCACGATCGGCGAGCTCATGACGTACGCGCTGCGCAACTCCGACAACACCCAGGCCGAACTCCTCGGACGCCTCGTCGCCCTGCGCGACGGCGCGGAGAACTCGCCCGCCGGCGCGGTCGCCGCCGTGCGCGCGCGGCTCCAGCAGGCCGGCATCCCCATGGACGGGCTCGTCATGGCCGACTGCTCCGGCCTGACGCCCGGATCCACCGCCACCGTGGAGACGCTGCTGCAGGTGCAGATCGCGGCCATGCGCTCCGGCAACGCCACCGCCGCGTTCGCCGAGGGACTGCCCGTCAGCGGACTGACCGGCACGCTGGGACTCGCGACCCGCGGCTTCACCGCCGACGCCAAGGGTCTGGTGCGCGGCAAGACCGGCAGCCTCACGGGCGTGCGCTCGCTGGCCGGCAACGTGTCGCGCCGATCCGGCGGCATCCTGTACTTCGCCGTGATCGTCAACAACTCGCAGGATCCGGCGTCCGCGGTCACGGCCATCGACAGGCTCGCCTCCGCGCTCAGCGCGCTGTAACGGCGCACGGGCACGGAGCATCGGGCACGGAACATCGGGGGAGACGGCGTCACATGGCATATTCGGCATCGCTGCGCAAGGCCATCGGGGATCTGCGTCTGTGCCTGGCCGCGCAGGGGCTCGCGCGCCAGTCCGCACGGTTCGCCGAGCACGGGCGCCACGAGCCGGACCCGGGCGCGCCGCTGGTGCTCGTGGCCTGTTCGGGCGGGCGCGATTCGATGGCGCTCGCCGCCGTGAGCCGCATCGTGTGCGGCATGCTGGGACTGCGCTGCGGAGCCGTGACGATCGACCACGGCATCGCAGCCGACTCCGCCGCCGTCGCCGCGGACGTCGTCGCCCGCTGCCGCGGGCTCGGCCTCGATCCCGTGGTCTCCCGGGCCGTCGCCGTGGACCGTGCCTCGGCGACCGGTCTCGAGGCCGCCGCGCGGCAGGCCCGGTACGGCGCGCTCGTCGACTGCGCCCGCGAACTGGGCGCCGCCGTGGTGCTGCTGGCGCACACCCGCGACGACCAGGCGGAGACCGTGCTCATCGGCCTGGCACGCAGCGGGGGACTGAACGCCATCGTGGGCATGCCGTCCGCGTTCCGGCGCGGCGGCGTGCGGTTCGCGCGCCCCTGGCTCGACGTGACGCGCGCGCGGACCGGCGCCATGTGCGGGGAGCTGGGCCTGCGCTGGTGGGACGACCCCACGAACGGGGACGCCGCGGACCCGGACGCGCCGCTCGACGCCTCCTATCCGCTGCGCTCGCGCATCCGGCACGACCTGATCCCCGCCATGACGCGCTGCTACGGGCACGACCCCACCGCCGCGCTCGCCGCGGGCGCCGCCTCGGCCGCACTCGACGCCGACTGCCTCGAGACCGCCGCGGCGCGGATCGCCGCCGACGTGCTCTCCGGGGACACGCTCTGCGGGGACGAGAAGGACGGCAGCAACGACACCGGACGTCGCGTGCTCATCGACGCGGCGCGGCTGGCGGACGAGCACCCCGCGCTGCGCAGACGCGTGATCGTCGAGGCGCTGCGCCGCGCGGGGGCGTCGATGTCAAGCACGCACGTCGAGGCGATCGACCGTCTGACCGTCGACTGGCACGGCCAGAAGCCGCTGTCCCTTCCCAGCGGATGCACAGTGATCCGTAAGGGTCACGTCATTGAAGTGTGCAAAGATAGTGGGCATGCGTATCGCTGACATTCAAGACGACATCGACCATGAGCTGGTCTCCAGGGAGGAGATCGCCGCAAAGATCCAAGGCGTCGCCGACCAGGTGAGCCGGGACTACCGGGACAAGGACGTACTGCTGGTGGCGGTGCTCAAGGGAGCCGTCAACACGGTGGTGGCGCTGTCCCAGGCCATGAGCATCCCCGTGCAGATGGACTTCATGAGCCTATCGAGCTACGGGTCGGGCACCACGTCGTCCGGCACCGTCACCGTGCGCCAGGACCTGTCGACCGATGTTCGCGGTCGGCACATTCTCATCGCCGAGGATATCGTGGACTCAGGCCGCACCCTCGCATGGCTGGTGGACGAGCTCAGGCGTCGCGGCGCGGCCTCCGTGGAGATCTTCGCGCTGCTCGAGAAGCCCGCCCGCCGCGAGGTGGAGGTGGACGTGAAGTACAAGGGGTTCGAGATCCCGGACGAGTTCGTGGTCGGCTTCGGCCTCGACTACGCCGAGCGCTACCGCAACCTCGACTCCATCGCCGTGCTCAAGCCGCGCGTATACCAAGGAGATGAGTCATGAGCTTTCCGCAGGGACCGCAGCAGCCCAATAACAACAACCGGCCCAACAACGGCAACCCGTTCATGAACCCCAACCGGGGCGGCGGGTCCAACGGCGCCGACGGCAAGAAGCCGTTCTGGCAGTCGCCGTGGCTGTGGATCGTGGTCGTCGTGCTGCTCGCCATGAGCGCGTTCTCGGTGTTCACCATCGGCGGCACCCAGACCATCGACACCAAGGACGGCCTGAACCTCATCCAGAACGGCCAGGCCACCTACGCGCAGATCACCGACAACACGCAGAAGGTGCGTCTGGAGCTCAAGAACGACTTCACCAAGACGGATCCGGACACCGGCCGCGTCAAGAACTACGGCAAGGACGTCCAGTTCTACTACACCTTCGCGCAGGGTCAGCAGATCTCCCAGGCCGTGCAGAACGCCGAGCTCTCCAAGGGCTGGACGTCCAACATGCAGCAGACGAGCATGCTGAGCTACCTCATCACCTCGATCCTGCCGTTCCTCATCTTCTTCGGCCTGTTCTGGTTCCTCATGAGCCGCATGCAGGGCGCGTCCGGCATGTTCGGCATGGGCGGCAAGAAGAACAACGGCAAGCTGCTCGAAGGCCAAACGCCCAAGACCAAGTTCGCGGACGTGGCCGGCGAGGACGAGGCGCTCGCCGAGGTGGAGGAGATCAAGGACTTCCTGCAGAACCCGGCCAAGTACAAGGCGCTCGGTGCGCGCATCCCACGCGGCGTGCTGCTGTACGGCCCTCCCGGCACCGGCAAGACGCTGCTCGCGCGCGCCATCGCCGGCGAGGCGGGCGTGCCGTTCTACTCCATGGCGGGCTCCGACTTCGTGGAGATGTTCGTGGGCCTCGGCGCCTCCCGTGTGCGCGACCTGTTCGACGAGGCGAAGAAGAACGCCCCGGCCATCATCTTCATCGACGAGATCGACGCCGTGGGCCGCAAGCGCGGCTCCGGCATGGGCGGCGGCCACGACGAGCGCGAGCAGACGCTCAACCAGCTGCTCGTGGAGATGGACGGCTTCGACAACGACACCAACCTCATCATCATCGCCGCAACCAACCGTCCCGACGTGCTCGACCCGGCGCTGCTGCGCCCGGGGCGCTTCGACCGTCAGGTGGGCGTGGGCGCGCCGGACCTGGAGGGCCGCGAGGCGATCCTCAAGGTGCACGCCAAGGGCAAGCCGTTCGTGCCGGACGTGGACCTGCACATGGTGGCCGTGCGCACGCCTGGCTTCACCGGCGCCGACCTGGCCAACGTGCTCAACGAGGCCGCCCTGCTGTGCGCCCGCTCCGGCGCCCAGCTCATCGACAACCGCGCCATCGACGAGGCCATCGACCGCGTGCAGGCCGGCCCCAAGAAGAAGTCGAAGGGCATGGCGCTCGAGGAGCTGCGCAACACCGCGTACCACGAGGGCGGCCACGCGCTGGTCGCCGCCGCGCTGCACCACACCGACCCGGTCACCAAGGTGACGATCCTGCCGCGCGGCCGCGCGCTCGGCTACACCGCCGTGATGCCCACGTCCGACCGCTACTCGCAGTCGCGCAACCAGCTGCTCGACCAGATGGCGTACGCGATGGGCGGGCGCACCGCCGAGGAGATCGTGTTCCACGATCCCACCACCGGCGCGTCCAACGACATCGAGAAGGCCACGAAGATCGCGCGCACCATGGTCACGCAGTACGGCTTCTCCGCGCAGCTCGGCGCCATCAAGTACGGCGACGAGGACGAGCAGACCACCGTCATGGACGGTCTGCAGCCCCGCCAGTACTCCGACCGCACCGCCGAGATCATCGACGACGAGGTGCTCAGGCTCGTGGAGACCGCGCACACCGAGGCGTGGACCATCATCAACGAGAACCGCGAGGTGCTCGACGAGCTGGTCCGTCAGCTGCTCGTCAAGGAGACGCTGAACGAGAAGGAGCTCGCGGTCATCTTCGCGAACCTCAAGAAGGCGCCGGAACGCACCACGTGGCTGTCGAACGACCGTCGTCCCGACTCCGACCTGCCGCCCGTGCCGATCCCCGAATCGCTCAGGCGTTCGGCCGGCCTGAGCGCCGAGTGACCGATGCGGGCCTACGGCACGCGAACGACCATGCATTGAACCGGATTCGCCGCCGCGGTGATGTCTCGCCGCGGCGGCGAATCGTCGAAAGGGGTGTTGTGCGATGACAGGAACCGACATCGATGCCAGGAACGGTGCGGAGAGCGGCAGGGGCGGCGTGAGCGCGAGGGTCACGCTCACGGTGACGCCCGAGGTGGCCGAACTGCTGAAGGGCGGCGCGCACGTGGACGTGATCGTGCACGGCGACGCCGGATTCGCGGCGCTGGCGGCGGACGCGGCCGTGGAGGTGCGTCTGGCGGACGGGACCGTGGTCGCGGCGTCGGCCGGGACGGACGGCCGGGGCGCCGCCGCGGACGCATCTTCCGCATCTTCCGGGTCTTCCGCGCCGACCGAGCCGCCCGTGGCGCGGCACGCGATCATCGCGCTGGAAAGCACGTCGCCGAACGCCGAACGCACCTTCCGCGAGGTGGTGGTGGCGCTGGACGGCCTGCCGGGCGTGGAGATCACCGGCATCTCGCCGCTGTACAACGTCACGAACTTCGATGCGCCGGACGCCTTCGCGGCCGTGCTCACCGTGAGCGCCACGCTGGGGCCGAGGGAGCTGCTCGCCGCCACACAGACCATCGAGTCCGCGCAGGACGACGACTCGCTCGACATCGACATCGTGGACGTCGAGGGCGTCACCAGCGACGATCCGGAGCTCACGCTGCCGTGGCCGTCCGCGAAGGAGCACGCCTCGGTGCTCGCCCCGCTGCTCGACCTCGATCCGGACGCGCGCATCGGCAAGGATCCGGTGTCGTTCCTGCTGGCCATGGCGCCGGACGCCGCGCGCGTGGGAATGCTTTCCGCCAACTGGATCCTGGGCGACACCACGTCCGGCGGGGCGTCGTCGGGAAGCGCCTTCCCGGGAGGCGGCAACCCGTTCGGCGGCAATCCGTTCGGGGGACTCGCATGAGCGCGCGCCGCACGCCGTGGTGGCGGTTCGCCGTGGCGGTCGTGCTGGGTCTGGCGGCCGGCGCGGCACTGGTCAAGATCACCGAGCGCAGCGACTTCACCGTGATGGGCGCGCCGTGGATCGTGCCGATCCTGCTCGCTGTGGTGGGCGTCGTGGTGTTCGCGATGGCCTGGCAGGTGCGCCAGTACGTCTCCGGCAAGCGCAAGTACCTCAATCCGGCCGTGTCCGTGTACGCGCTGGTGCTGTCCAAGGCGCTGGGACTGGTCGCGGCCGCGCTGTTCGGCTGGTACGTGGGGCAGATCCTCGCCGCCCTGGGGCATGCCGACGCCCCGTTCTACGCGCAGGCGATGGTCGAATGCGGCGTGAGCGCCGTGGTGTGCCTCGCGGACATGGTCGTGGGCATCGTGGGGGAGCGGTTCTGCCAGCTGCCGCCCGGCGAGGGACCGGAGAATCCCAAGATCAAGGCCGCCGAGCGCCGGCGCAACCTCGCCGCCGCGTCGTCCGCCGAATCCGCGGCGTCCAAGGCATCTGCTGCTGGTACGGCTGCGTCCGCGACATCCGAGGTGGCCTCGCGCTGATCGTCGTATCCCTGCTTCGGACGGGATTTGCTCAGTCTGCGTATGGTCGGAACTGGATCTGCTCAGTTTGCGCTTTGTCGGAACTGGATCTGCTCAGTCTGCGGTGCCGTCGATGCGGAATGAGCGGATCCAGTTCCGTGCAGCCTGTTTCAGCCTGCTCTGGGACGGGATTTGCTCAGTCTGCGGTGCCGCAGATACGGAATGAGCGGATCCAGTTCCGCACGGTCTCTTTCGGCCGGCTCCGGGACTGGATCCGCTCACTTTGCGCTTTGCCGGAACTGAATCTGCTCAGTCTGCGGTGCCGTCGATGCGGAATGAGCGAATCCGGTTCCGTACGGTCTCTTTCGGCCGGCTCCGGGACTGGATCCGCTCACTTCATGCTTTGCGGGACTGGATTTGCTCGCTTTGCGGGGCTGCTGGTACAGAATGAGCGGATCCAGTTCCGTGCAGCCTGTTTCAGCCTGCTCCGGGACTGAATCTGCTCAGTCTGCGCTTTGCCGGGACTGGATCTGCTCAGTATGCATATGGTCGGAACTGAATCTGCTCAGTCTGCGGTGCCGCAGATACGGAATGAGCGGATCCAGTTCCGTGTGGCCTGTTTCGGCCGGCTCCGGGACTGGATTCGCTCAGTTTGCGCTTTGTCGGAACTGGATCCGCTCAATCCGTCGGCTCGTCGCGGCGGCTCACTGCTGCGATGCCTGCGGCGCCTTCGGCACGCGGACCATGGCCTCCTGCGCCATCGCGGCCACGAGCTCGCCGTCACGCGAGTAGACCTTCGCGGTGGCGAGACCGCGTCCGTGCGCGGCGGTGGGCGTGTCCTGCACGTAGAGGTGCCATTCGCTCACGTCGATGTCGCGGTACCACCACATGGAGTGGTCGATCGTGGCGTAGGAGATGCCCGGCGTCATGAAGCTCAGACCGGAGCGGCGCACGATCGGCTCCATCATGATCTGGTCGCAGCCGAGCGCCAGGATCGCGCGGTTCATGGTCTGCGAGACGTCCACCGTGCCGTCGGTGCGCATCCACACCATCTGCCTGCCGGAGCGGTGCGCCGGGTCCGTGGAGGTCTGGTCGGAACCGAGCATCACCGTGGAGGTGACGTGGCGGATGTCGAACGGGGACTTGCGCGCGTAGTAGTTGGCGAACGGGGACTTGTCCGCGAAGGGCTCCATGAGCTCCTTGGCGCTGGTGAGCGACTCCGGATCGGGCACGTTCTCCGGCATCGGGTCGGCGTACTCCACGCCGGTCTGCCCCTTCTCCTGGAAGCTGGTGATGGCGGTGAGGATCGGACCCTCCGCCTGCGTGGCGTTGACGCGTCGCGCGGAGAACGAGCGACCGTCGCGCAGCAGTTCCACGTCGAACAGCACGTCCTGTCGGATGTCGCCGGCGGCGATGAAGTAGCCGTGGATCGAGTGGGGCAGTCGTCCGGACGGCACGGTCTTGGAGGCCGCCATCACGCTCTGCGCGATCACCTGTCCGCCATACACGCGCCCGGTGGGAAAGTAGAGGCTCTCGCCGTTGACGTAGGTGTGGCTGCGGTACTGCGACGGCTCGCCGAGCTCCAGCACCTTCACCAGATGCTCCAGTGGGGTGACTGTCTTCTGCGCCATGAGCGGACCTCGATTCTCGATCTCATTCAGTTGTTGTTCAGTTCTTCGCGTCTTCGTGCCCGGTGTCGATGCATGACTGCATGACGTCCGATGCCCGCGCGCGTGGTCGATTACGTCTTGCAGTGTACCGGCAGGGGGTAAAAACCCGCTAAGCGCCATGTAACGAGTTCGTGAGCAACGTGAACGGCAGGTAAGGCGATGTTCGGATGACGGGAGCGTCCACATATGCGTTCGCATGGTGAGATGCATGGGCTTGTCGCAGCGATGTGACGGCGCCGTTCGCCGCGACGTTGCGATGAAAGGCCATCATGGATCGTCCTGCGGGGTTCTGCGATGGCCGATCATCGCAACGCTGCGCTGATCGACCCCCAGGGCGAGAGCGCATACGAAATCACCGGTTAAGGGAGGCTTGGGCGGTGAAAGCGTATGCGCACATACGAAATCACCGGCAAGGATCGTCCCCGCCGGTGATTTCGTATCGATGGGCGTCATGCGTCGTGCGTCATGCGCCGCGCTGTTCGCTTAACGGGTCAGCTTCCTGTGCAGACGATGCGGGCGGGCCGCGTCCTCGCCGAGGCGGGCGACGCGGTTCTCCTGATACGCCTGGAAGTTGCCCTCGAACCAGTACCACTTGGCCGGGTTCTCGTCATCGCCCTCCCACGCCAGGATGTGCGTGGCCACGCGGTCGAGGAACCAACGGTCGTGGGAGATCACCACGGCGCAGCCCGGGAAGCCGAGCAGCGCGTTCTCCAGCGACTCTAGGGTCTCCACGTCAAGGTCGTTCGTGGGCTCGTCGAGCAGCAGCAGGTTGCCGCCCTGCTTGAGCGTGAGGGCCAGGTTCAGTCGGTTGCGCTCGCCGCCGGACAGCACGCCGGTGAGCTTCTGCTGGTCGGAGCCCTTGAAGCCGAAGCTCGCCACGTAGGCGCGGGTGGGCACCTCCACGCCGGCCACCTCGATGAAGTCGAGGCCGTCGGACACCGCCTCCCACAAGTTCTTGTTCGGATCGAGGCCGGCGCGGTTCTGGTCCACGTAGCTGATCTTCACCGTGTCGCCGATCTTCAGCTCGCCGCTGGTGAGCGGCTCGAGGCCGACGATCGTCTTGAACAGCGTGGACTTGCCCACGCCGTTCGGGCCGATCACGCCCACGATGCCGTTGCGCGGCAGCGTGAAGCTCAGGTCGTCGATGAGTACGCGGTCGCCGAACGCCTTGTGGATGTGGTTCGCCTCCAGCACCAGCGAGCCCAGACGCGGGCCGGCCGGAATCTGGATCTCGGAGAAGTCGAGCTTCTTGTTGTTGCGCGCCTCCTGCTCCATCTGGTCGTAGCGCTCCAGACGGGCCTTGTTCTTGGCCTGGCGGGCCTTGGGGGAGGAGCGCACCCAGTCAAGCTCGTTCTTCAGGCGCTTGGCGAGCTTGGCGTCCTTGGCGCCCTGGATCTCCAGACGCTTCGCCTTGGTCTCCAGATACGTGGAGTAGTTGCCCTTGTACGGGTACAGGTGGCCGCGGTCCACCTCGCAGATCCACTCGGCCACGTTGTCCATGAAGTAGCGGTCGTGGGTGACGGCGATGACGGCGCCCTTGTACTGGTGCAGGAACTGCTCCAGCCACAGGATCGACTCGGCGTCGAGATGGTTGGTGGGCTCGTCGAGCAGCAGCAGGTCGGGCGCTTCGAGCAGCAGCTTGCACAGGGCCACGCGGCGGCGCTCGCCGCCGGAGCACACGTTCACCGGAGTGTCCGGGTCGGGGCACTGCAGAGCGTCCATGGCCTGCTCCAGCTGCGAGTCGAGATCCCAGCCGTTGGCCGCGTCGATCTCGGTCTGCAGCTTGCCCATCTCGTCCATGAGGGCGTCGAAGTCGGCGTCCGGGTTGGCCATCTCCTCGCCGATCTGGTTGAATCGAGCAACCTTGTCGGCAATGGGGCCGAACGCCATCTTGATGTTCTCGCCCACGGTCTTGGTGTCGTCCAGCGGCGGCTCCTGCTGCAGAATGCCCACGGTGTAGCCCGGCGTCAGGGTCGCCTCGCCGTTGGAGACGGTGTCGATGCCCGCCATGATCTTGAGCAGCGTGGACTTGCCCATGCCGTTGGGGCCCACCACGCCGATCTTCGCGCCGGGCAGGAAGCTCAGCGTCACGTCATCGAGGATCACGCGATCGCCGTACGCCTTGCGCGCCTTGATCATCTGATAGATAAACTCTGCCATTGGTTGCGGCTTCTCCTTAAAAGTGTTGAAATTCCGCCGTTTCCGGTCTGTCTGTATGTTCGGCCCGGATGTTCGGTCCGGCGTGGTGCGCCGATTGCGCCGCACCTGTCCGCATGCTGGTCGGATTCGGGCCAAACCACCGCGAACCATGGTATCGGAAGGGCTGGAATGGCGCGGTCGCGGCGGCGCGCGGGCCAGTCCCTCAGGTACGGTATGCGGGTCGGCGCGGAAGCCCCCCGTCCGCCGCCGGACCGTCATCCGTACACCGTCAGACCACCGAAGGAGCGGTTCGCATGCTGCCGAACTTCATCGAGGACGCCGGGCTCGGCGACGTCAGGGTCATCGCCAGCGACATGGACTGCACGCTGCTCGCCGACGACGGCACGATGCCTCCCCATATGGCGGAGCGCATTCGCGCGCTTGACGCGGCGGGCGTCACGTTCTGCGCGGCGAGCGGACGCCCGAGCTACACGCTGGCCGAGATGTTCCCGGGACTTGAGGACCACATGGCGTTCATGTCGGACAACGGCGCGGCGATCCGCTGCCGCGGCGAACTCGTCTACACGAGCCTCATCCCCGTCGGGGAGTACCGGCGGATGATCGAGTTCACGCTCGCCGACGGCCGCGGCTGCCCCACCGTATGCGGCATCGAGGCGTGCTTCGTCCGTTCGTGCGACCGCGTGTACGACGAGTATTTCCGCACGTTCTACAAGCGGATCGTCTACATGGACGATCTGACGACGCTCGACCGCGACGTGAACAAATACACGGTGTTCTTCCCCCGCAGCGACTCCGAGGAGGTCTATCGCGACCTCTACCGGGACGCATGGTCCGGGAGCTATTCGGTGACGGCCGCCGGCAGGATGTGGATCGACATGATGAACCCCGGCGTGAACAAGGGGACTGGGCTCATCCGGCTGTGCGGCCATCTCGGTGTGGACGTCCGGGACGCCTGCGCGCTCGGCGACACCTACAACGACGTCGAGATGCTCGAGACGGCGGGGCACGGCTACGTGGTGGCGAACGCCGAGGAGCACATGCGCGCCCACGCCGGCTGGCTCGCGCCAAGCAACAACGACCGCGGCGTGGCATCCGTGATCGACGCGGTGCTCGCGGCCGGACGGCGCGACGCATAGCGTCCTCACGGCGACAGTGCCGCGGTTCCCGGACGTCCCTGTCTACGCGGTTTCCACCGAACCCGCCGCCCGTGCCGCCGCTTCGACGAGCTCGGCCACGGCGAAGAGTCTATGATGCCGTTCCGGTGCATCACCATGGAACGTGGAACGTACGGCATGGAACATACGGAGGAATCGAGGACGGACGATGCGGATGGGACGGATGACGGCGACTCCGGCGCACAGTGATCGAACGGGCAGGACACGGTTGGAAGGACCACGGGGCGGCGGGCTCATGACGCGGGACGTCGTGATCGTCATGGCGGCCGGATTCTTCTACATGGCGGGCACCATGATGGGCACCACGCTGATCGTCGGATACTCGCATGCGCTGGGCGCCGGCGGCGAGCTGGCCGGCATGATCGCCGGCACGATGAACGTCGTCTCCCTGTTCTGCCGTCCCGGGGCGGGCCGCCTGAGCGACCGCGTCTCGCTGCGTCGCCTTGCCGTCGCCTCGCTGTCGCTGATGATCGCCGCGAACGCCGGATACATGCTCGCTCCGTCCCCGTTCGCGGTCATGGCGGCGCGCGTCGTCAACGGCGTCGGATTCTCGTGCCTCTCGGTGTGCCTGGCGGCGTGGCTGACCGCTCTGGTCCCGCTGGCCTACATCGGCAAGGGCATGGGATACTACGGGCTGGCCAACGCGCTCGCCATGGCGCTGGGGCCGGCCACGGGCATTCGGCTGGCGGCGACGTTCGGGTATCGCGCGGCGTTCGTCGCGGCGACGGCCGGCATGATCGCGGCCCTCGTGATGGTGCTGTCCGTGCGCGACGGCGGATCGGCCCGCAGGACGGCCAGATCCGCTTCCCGCCCGGCCATGCCGCCGAGCGCGCCGCCGCGGGTCTCGGCCGCCTCGCCCCACGCCCTGCTCGATCACGTGGTGGCCGTGCGCGTGATCCCGGTGGCGCTCGTGTTCATGCTGTTCGCGATCCCGTACTGCGCCACGCAGTCCTACATCGTCACCTACGTGTCCGCGCGCCGGCTGACCGTGGACGTCGGGCTGTTCTTCCCGGCGTATGCGGTCGCGCTGCTGGTGCTGCGTGTGGCGATGCGCAACCTGTTCGACCGCAGGTCGTTCACCTGGTTCCTATGGCTGTGCTCGGCGTGCATGCTCGTCACGCTTGGCGCGCTCGCCGTGATGCGCAACGACGGCATGCTGCTGGTGGGAGCGGTGTTCATGGCCGCATCGTACGGACTCATGAGCTCGGTGAGCCAGTCCGCCGCGGTCCGTCTTGCCGGCGAAGGGCACGGCGGACAAGGCAACGCCACGTACTACATCGGGATCGATCTGGGCATGGCACTGGGGCCGATCATCGGCGGCCAGCTGTACGCGAAGCTGGACCCGGCGTGGTTCTACCCGGCGCTCATGCTCGCCGTGCCGCTGGCCGTGGCCGTGCACCTCGTTTCGCGTCGGCGTGGTCATGGGACACGCGTCCATGGCAGGGTATCTGCATAGTCAGGGGTAGTTTTTCGACTTTGCGCGCAGATATCTGCGGAGTCAGGGTGCCTCGAAGCCGGATATCCCGGATACGGACCGCTGAAAACCGCGGAATTCCGGTGCCGGACACCGGGGATACGCCGTTCCGGGCACCCTGACTCTGCAGATACCTGCGTGCGGATCGCCGAATCTGCCCCTGACTCCGCAGATACGCCTCCGTTCCGATGCGTCGGCGCCTGTCAGTGCCGACTCCCACTGGCGCTGCGCTCGGTGCTGCGTTCATCGTGCCATGCAGCGTCGTGCCATGCCGTGCCGCCCGTCATCGCGCGGCGTATTCCTTCGGCGCGCCGGCACCGGCTCCCCGCAGCTCGGGCAGCATGGCGAAGAACAGCACGCCCGCCATGATCGCCGTGATGAGGTCGGCGACGGCCTGCGCGGCGATCACGCCGGCGTAGCCGGCCACGCGCGAGGCCACGACGAGCACGAGCACCAGCACCACGCCCTGCCGGTTGATCGACAGGATGAACGCGCCCAGCGCCTTGCCGGTGGACTGGAACGTGCACGTGGTCACCATGACGATGCCCACGCACACCAGACTGAGCAGCTGCACGCGCAGCATGCCCGCGCCGAGGTCGATGATGCGCGCGTCGCTGATGAAGAAGCCCATGAGCTTGCGGTCGAAGACGCTGAGCAGCACGGTCATGACGATCGCGAACCCGCTGAGGAACAGGTACGAGAAGCGCAGGATTCCGGCGAGCCGCGTCATGTTGCGCGCGCCGTAGTTGTAGCCGATGAGCGCCTGCGCGCCGAACGCGAAGCCCACGAACACCGAGACGGCGATCATCACGACCTTGAGTGCGATGCCCATGGCCGCCACCGGGTCGTTGCCGTAGGGCAGCAGATACAGGTTCACCATGACGATGCCGAAGCTCTGCGTGAGGTTGGTGACGGCGGACGGGATGCCGATGACGAGGATGTCGCGCAGCTCGGCGCCGGTGATGTCGAGGCGCAGGCGCGCGCGGCGTGCGACGTTGTCCGCTGCGCGGCGGACCATGAGTCGCGGGTCGACCGACAGGTTCTGGCTGCGGCGCAGCAGGAACCACACCAGATAGGCGTCGGTGCACACGTTGGCGAGCACGGTGGCGAACGCCGAGCCGCCCGCGCCCCAGCCGAACACGTGGATGAACAGCGGGTTGAGGATGATGTTGAGCACGGTGCCGGCGATCTGGCCGATCATGGACGGCACGGCGTGGCCTTCGGTGCGCAGCTGGTTGACCGGCGTCATCGAGACGATGATGAGCGGCGAGCCGATGATGATCCACGTGTAGTAGGCGGAGGCGTGCGCCCACGTGCCTTCGTTCGCGCCGAGCATGGCGAGGATCGGATCGCGGAACGCGAGGCCCAGCACCAGAATCGCCGCGCCGATGAGCGCCGAGCCGTAGAAGCAGAACACGCTCAGACGCCTGCCGTCGTCGTAGCGCCGCTGCCCGAAGAGCCGGGAGATGACCGAGCTGCCGCCGAGGCCGAAGATGTCGCCGATGGCGATCATCACCATGAACACCGGCGCCGAGATGGAGACGCCCGCCACCATGTTCGCATCGCCGGTGTGGGCGATGAAGTACGTGTCGACCATGTTGTACACGAGCGTGACGAGCATGCTCATGACCACCGGCATCGCCAGACTGAAGTATGCCTTGGGGATGGGTGCCCTGTCGAACAGTTCGCTGTCCATGGTCGTGTCGTCCTTTCCGAAAATGGTCGTCGTCCGCGTTGTCGTCCATACACGTTGTCGTCCATACACGCCGTCGTCCGCGTACGCCGTGACGTGACGCGACGGTCCGCGAGGCCGAGGACGCCGCTGTGTAGTAAACCGCCACGGCATGGACAAGCGCGTCGCCACGCGGATGGGCCCGATGTGCGGACATGCGAAAGGGGCGTGCCGGGAACGGAATCCCGGCACGCCCCTGCGGCGCAGGGCGCGGAAGCGCCGATGCGGGTCGGTCGACGTCAGTCGATGTCGGTGCCCTCGTCCGGACCGGGCTTCTTGCTCGGATCGAAGCCGGAGACGATGTACACCACGCGGCGGGCGGCGGACACGGAGTGGTCGCCCAGACGCTCCAGGAAGCGGCCGACGAGCACCAGATCGATGATGTGCTGCTTGTCGCCGTCGTAGTTGTCGGACAGCATGATGTCGAAGGTCTGGTGATGCAGCTCGTCCAGCTTGTCGTCGTCCAGGATGACCTGCTCGGCCACCTTGGTGTCGCGGTCGGAGAGCATTGCGGGCAGACGGTCGGCGGTCTTGTCCAGGAAGGCCACCATCTGCTCCACCACCGGACGGGCCTCGTCGGTCAGCGCGGACTGCGGGTAAGTGCGGCGCGCGGTCTCGGCGACGTGCTTGGCGAGATCGCCCATGCGCTCGAAGGTGGCGGCCAGACGCAGCGTGGAGACGACCACGCGCAGGTCGGTGGCGACCGGGTTCTGCTTGGCCAGCAGCTTGACGCACTGGTCGATGACGCTGGTCTCCAAGGCGTCGATCTCGATGTCGCCGTCGATCACGGTCTGCGCCGCCTCGACGTCGGACTTGAGCAGCGCCGAGCCGGCGCCCTTGATCGCCCTGGCGACGTCCTGCGCCATGCGGTCGAGGTCATCGGCGACGGCCTTCATCTCCTCGTTGAAAATAACGCGCATTTTCAGCCTTTCCTCGTAGGTTCAACCCATCTCATTGTATTCGGTCGCATCGGTTGACGTCACCCCCGTCGGGAAAAGCCGTGGCATGTTCGTTCAATGTTCATGGGACGGTTCACTTCCCATTCACCTTGGCCGTGTTGCCTCGGCGCATCTGCCACAATGAGGGCATGACGAACAATATGGGGGATTCAGTCGGCATCGTGGTGGCGTTCGGCCTGATCGGGCTGGCTCTGGCGACGGCGTTGGGCTTCGCGATCGCCGCCGCGCTGCGCGACGCGATGGTGCGCAGGACCGGCAACGTGCCGCTGACGAGCATGCTGGGGGCCAGATGGCATCGGTTCGCGCGGGATCATCGGCGAGGTTCCGGCGCGGACGACGAGGAGGCCGACGACCTGGACGACGACACCGCCGCGCTGCTGTCGATGCTGCCGATCTGCCCGGTCGTGGTGGACGTGCACGACGAGGTGGTCCGCTGCGGTCCCGAGGCCTACCGCTTCGGCGTGGTGCGCGACGACGCGATCGTGGAGCCGCGCGTGCTCGAGGAGGTGCGGCGCATCCGCAAGGCCGGAGGCAAGGCCACGTTCGACCTGACCACCACCACGGCCGGCCCGGCGCAGGAGGGCGCGGCCGACGAGAGGCGGGCGTCGCGTCCCAACTGGCTCAAGGTGACGGTGGGCAGGGTCGGCGACTCGTTCGTGGTGGTGCTGCTGGACGACGTGAGCGACATGGTGCGTTTCTCCCGCACCCGCGACTCGTTCATCGTCAACGTCTCGGAGCAGATGCTCAGGCCCACGCTCGCGCTCGACCGCGTGGCGCGCGATCTGAAGGACCACGGCGACGACGCGGACCGCGTGGCCGCGGACGCCGACGAGGTACGTTCGATCGGACGGCGCATGAACCGCATGGTGTCGGACCTCATGCTGCTCATCCGCGCGCAGGAGCCGGTGGTGGCGTCGAGCGCGAACCGTCTGTCGCTGCTGGGACAGGCGCGCGACGTGGTGACCGCGATGGCGCCGTCCGCGAAGGCCCGGGGCGTCAGGCTCGACGTGAGCGGCCAGGGCGATCTGACGGTCAACGGCGACGGCGACCAGATCCGCGCCGCCATCGGCAAGCTCGTCGAGAACGCGGTCGCCTATTCGCCGGACAAGGGCACGGTGAGCGTGGTGGTGGGACCCACCAAGGACGGCGGCCACGCCGTGGTCCGCGTGGTCGACCAGGGATGCGGCATCCCCAAGGACGAGCAGGAGCGTGTCTTCGAGCGGTTCTACCGCGGCCGCCGGCAGAACGAGAGGACGCGCGACGGGATCGGTCTGGGCCTGGCGGTGGTCAAGCACGTGGCGCTGACGCACCACGGCTCCGCGTCGGTGTGGAGCATGCCCGGCGCCGGCAGCACGTTCAGCCTGACGCTGCCGCTCGCGCAGTAGGACGGCGGCAGGGCGCCTAGCGGCCGAGCCTGCGGTAGTCCCAGCGGTGGAAGTGCTCCCACGTGAGCATCAGGATGCCGATGACGGTGCCGGCCACGCACACCACGAGCGGGCGGATGCCACACATGTCGAGCGCCAGCAGCACGGTGACCACCACCAGCGCCAGGACCCATGCGGCGGTCACGGCCAGGAACGCCTTCTGCAGGTCCACCTGGATGGGCTTGGGGGCGGGCTTGCGCACCGCGGGATCGAATATCGGCGCCAACTTCATGGACTTCACCATAGCGCGCGGGGTAGGCTTGTCACGGTCGAAAGGAGCTCCGCGTGATCGAGATCGAGCCCGTGCCCAAGCGCTATGCGTGGGGATCCCATACCGGGCTGCAGCGGCTGTTCCGCCTCGGGGAGGGGGCTTCGGGGGAGGGCGACGGCCGCCCTCTGGCCGAGATGTGGTTCTCCGGGCACGCCGGTTCCCCGTCCATGCTGCGCATGCCGGTCTCCGACGTCTCCGGGATCGGCGCCTCCGATCCCGACGTCACGGAGGCGGGGGCGTACCGTCTCGTGGGACTGGACGAGGCCATCCGCTCCGATCCCGACGGCATGGTGGGGCCGGCGTCGTCGCGCACGTTCGGCCCGGTGCTGCCGTATCTGTTCAAGGTCATCGCGGCGCGCATCCCGCTGTCGCTGCAGGTCCATCCGGTCGACTTCCGGGCGCGCGCCGGCTTCAACCGCGAGCAGGCCGCCGGCATCCCGCAGGACGCTCCCGAACGCTCGTTCCGGGACGCGCTCGCCAAGCACGAGATGGTGGTGGCGCTCGAGCCGTTCGAGGCGGCGGTGGGGTTCATGCCGCTCGACGAGACGCGCGGGGTCCTCGAGACGGTCGATCATCCCGTGGCGCGCCTCATGCTCGCGGCGCTGCGCGGCGATGCGACCTCCGCGACCGACGCGGCGGACCGCATGATGCCGCCCGCCGCGCTGACGTGGCCCATCTCGCACAAGGCGCTGTTCCGCGCGTTCCATGCGGCCGTGACCGCTCCCGCCGCTTCCGGCGACGGCATCGCCGAGGCGCTGGGACGTGCCTCGGCGAGATTCGGGGCGCCGGGCGCCGATGCGTCCCGCGCGGCCTTCGCGCTGGACGACGCCGCCAGGGCCGCCGCGGCGTTTCCCGGGGATCCCAGCGTGCTCGCGCTGCTCATGATGAATCCGGTGCGTCTGGAGGCGGGCGAGTCGGTGTTCATCCCGGCCGGCACTCCGCACGCCTATCTGCACGGCATGGCCGCGGAGATCATGACGAATTCGGACAATGTGCTGCGCGCCGGCATGACGCCCAAGCACAAGGACATCGGCAACCTGCTGCTCAATCTGGACTGCGCGCCGGGCGCTCCCATCGATCCTCGCTCGCGGATGCTCGGCGCGCGCATCGCCCGCGATCTGGTGACCTACCGTCCCAAGCTCGGCGAATACATGCTGGCGTACGGGCACGTGGGCGAGGCGACGCCGTGGACGCTGCTGCGCCGCCTCGCGGAGCGCTACGGCTGGCATGGCGCGTGGCCGGACCCGCACCGTCTGCCCGGTCCGGATCTGCTGCCGCAGCGGATCGCGCTGCCCGCGCACGCGCCCCGCGTGGTGCTGTGCTGCTCCGGAAGCGTGCGCGTGCGCGACGGCGAAGGCGCACGCACGCTGACGCGGGGGCAGGCGGTGTTCGTGCCGGCCCGCGCGGGCGCCGTGGACGTCGACGGCGACGGGCCCGGCGCGTTCCTGCTGGCCTCCACGCCGTTCTGAGCCGTGCCGCGCTCCGGGTCGGATCCCGTCTCGCACGGTGCCGGATGCGACCGGATACGCCCGGATATGCGAAGGCCCGGTCGGAGCGCGCCCCGATTCCTCGGGAACGATCCGACCGGGCCCTGGTCATGCCCGCGCGGGCGACCGGCGGGCGTTCGTCACAGGTGCTCGACGACGTAGTCGACGCACTGCGTGAGCGCCGCCACGTCGGACGGCTCGACCGACGGGAAGACGCCCACGCGCAGCTGGTTGCGGCCCAGCTTGCGGTAGGCGAACGTGTCGACGATGCCGTTCTCGCGCAGCAGCGCCACCACCTGGGCGGCGTTGACGGAATCGTCCAGATCCACGGTGACCACCGAATGCGAGCGGATCGTCGGGTCCTTGACGAACGGGGTGGCGTAGTCGCTCCGCTCGGCCCAGTCGTACAGCAGCGACGCCGACTTGGCGCAGCGTGCCGTGGCCCAGGCCATGCCGCCGTTGTCGTTGAGCCAGCGCACTTGGTTCTCCATCATGATGAGCGTGGCCACGGCGGGCGTGTTCAGCGTCTGGTCCTTGCGCGAGTTGGACAGCGCCGTGGTGAGCGAGAGGAACGGCGGCACCCAGCGGCGCGCGCCGGGCAGCTTCGCCGAGCGTTCCACGGATTCCGCGCGCTCCACGGCGGCGGGGGAGAGAACGGCCACCCACAGGCCGCCGTCCGCGCCGAAGGCCTTCTGCGGGGAGAAGTAGTAGGCGTCCGTCTCGCGCACGTCCACCCTGAGCGCGCCGGCGGCGCTGGTGGCGTCGATGAGCGTGAGCGCGCCCTGCTCCGCGCTGCCGGGGACGCGGCGGATCGGAGCCTCCACGCCGGTGGAGGTCTCGTCGTGCGCCCAGCAGTAGGCGTCCACGTCGTCGGTGAGGTCGGGCACGCGGCAGGTGCCGGGTTCGCTCTCATAGATCACCGGGGTCTCCAGGAACGGCGCGTTCTCCGCCGACTGCGCGAACTTGCGGCTGAACGAGCCGTAACAGCCGAACGCGGCGCGGCGGTTGATCAGCGAGGCGCACGCCACCTCCCAGAAGGCGCTGGCGCCGCCGTTGCCCAGCGCGATCTCGTAGTCGTCGGGCATGGAGAAGAACGCGGCCAGCCCCTCGCGGATGGAGGCGACCAGATGCTTCACGGGCGGCTGACGGTGCGAGGTGCCCAGCAGCGTCCTGCCGCCGGCCTCGAGCGCCGCCACCTGCTCGGGGCGGATCTTGCTCGGTCCGGAGCCGAAGCGGCCGTCCTCCGGGAGCAACGAAACGGGGATCGTCAATGAGGTTGTCATGCCCACCACAGTAATCAGTGCGCGCGATCGCGGGAAGGGGGAGGCGCATATTATGGAACGCGCGGGCAATCGCCGGGCGACTGGACGAAACGCAAGGCGACGGTGTAGGGTAGCGGACAGTGTGATGGTTGTGTGACGCCCGGAGGGTGTGAGGCGTCCCCGTCCACCGTTCAAGGAGTGATTGTTTATGAGGCATGCAGCGCATAAGGCCCCCAGGGTCGCACGCGCCGAGCGCGCGGGCATGCCCGCCGGGAAGTCCGAGTCGCTGTTCGCGCCCGCGGTGGATGCCGCGCTGGCCGCCCGTCTCAACGAAGTGGCGCCCCAGAGCCGTCGTGCCATGCGTGAGGCCGCCAAGGCATCCGCACGCAGGAACCACGTCATGGCGGGCACCGCGCTCGCCGCGCTGTTCGGCACCGCTGCGGGCGCAGTGGCCCTGGCGGGCCCCGCCCAGCGCGCCGTCTCCGTGGCCGACCCCCAGCCGCAGGCCACCAGCTCCCAGGTCTTCACGCCCGCCGTCACCGACGGCGAGGCCTCCCGTTCCCAGGTCCGCAAGGCGCTCGCCGAGGCGGGCATCGCCACGTCCGACGTGATCGACGCCTCGAACGTCGACGGCGACCAGCCGCAGGACTCCGTCGCGGCCGACGGCTCCGCGCAGGATTCCGGCACCAACGGCTCGTGGTCCCTGGGCGAGGAGAGCACCGACCTCGACGTCAGCCAGATGTCCAAGTCCAAGGCGGACAACGCCACCGTGGCCGCGCTGATGGACGTCAACGCCGCGGACATCCCCGCCGGATTCAACCCGAACCACGACACGCAGGACTACGGCAGTACCTATTCCTTCTCCCAGTGCACGTGGTGGGTGTATCTGCGCCGCCACGAGCTGAACCTGCCGGTCGGCTCGCACTACGGCAACGGTTACATGTGGGCGGACAGCGCCCGCTCGCTCGGCTACTGGGTGGACGACACCCCGCGCAACGTGGGCGACATCATGGTCTTCCGCCAGGGGCAGGAGGGCTCCAGCTCCGCGTACGGCCACGTGGCCATCGTGGAGGCCATCAACCCGGACGGCTCCGTCACCACGTCGGAGTGCGGCGCCTCCTACAACGGCAGGACGTTCAGCCGCACCTTCACCAACGTGCACGACTTCCAGTACATCCACTACTGATCGTCCGATCGTCGTTTCCGGTCATCGCTTCCGCGCCTCCGCCGATCGCCGATCGCCGATCGCGCGTGAGCGGCGGTGATCGACGATCGTTGCACTGTTTCGTTCCGTCGGGCGGGCACGCGCGTGCGGCATGTTCCGTCGCGACTTCCGCGGAACGGGCACGCGCGTTCGCCGACGAACCGTTTCGATCACGGCGTGTCCCCAGCGTTCACAGTGACTCGCGCCGCATCATGGCCCGAGGGACATCGGACCGCGCAATCGCCATGTGCTAATGTGTGGAAACGATGAAGAAGCTACGCTTGATGTATTCCATGACGGCGTCATGCATCGCCCTGACGATGATGGCCGCCGGTACGGTGACCGTTGCCAATGCGACCGACGGCGACGATGCCGTGGTCACGTCCGCCCGCTCCTTCCCCAAGCTCAACGCCACGCGCGTCGACCTGCTGGTGGAGTCCGCGTCGATCGCGGTGGACGATTCCGCCGCGTGGGGCGGCGTGGAGTCGCTGGACGTGCCGCAGACCAAGTCCCAGGCCGAGCTGGACGCGGAGGCGCAGGCCGCCGCCGACGCCGCGAAGGCCGAGGAGGAGGCACGTCAGCAGGCCGAAGCCCAGCGCGAGGCCGCCAGCCGCTCCAACAGCCGTCGATCCGCCTCCGCTTCCACGGGCACGTCCGCCACGACCTCCGGTTCCGCCTCGTCGTCCGCCGATTCGGCCGGCGGCGACGCCGCCGTGCAGGAGACGGTCTCCGGCAACGGTGCCGCGGTGATCTCCTACGCCATGCAGTTCATCGGCGTTCCGTACGTCATCGGCGGCAGCACCCCCAGCGGATGGGACTGCTCCGGATTCACGTCCTACGTCTTCCGCCACTTCGGCGTGAGCCTGTCGCGCACGTCCGGCGGCCAGGCAGGCAACGGCGTCTCCGTGTCCGATCCGCAGCCCGGCGATCTGGTGATCGCCCCCGGCCACGTGGGCATCTACATCGGCGGCGGCAAGATGGTGCACGCGCCTCGTCCCGGCCGCACCACCGCGGTGGATCCCATCTCCTACTTCAACGTGACCGACTTCCGCCGCGTGATCTGATCCGCGCCGCCGTTCGGCACATGAGGGGCGTCCTTCGGGACGCCCCTCGTCGTATGCGCATGTCGCGTCCCAAGGACGGTGTGGTATGGTGTGGCCTCAATGAATGCGCGTCCACGATTGACCACCGCCATAGCCGCGCTCACCGTCGCCGGCTCCCTGTTCGCATGCCTTTCCCCGTCCGCGTTCGGCATCGACGCCGATGCGGCCGTCACCGTCACGTCCGTCCGCTCCTTCCCCAAGCTCAACGCCACGCGCGTCGACCTGCTGGTGGAGTCCGCGTCGATTGCGGTGGACGGTTCCGCCGCGTGGGGCGGCGTGGAGTCGCTGGACGTGCCGCAGACCAAGTCCCAGGCCGAGCTGGACGCGGAGGCGCAGGCCGCCGCGCAGGAGGCCGCCGCCCAGGCCGAAGCGCAGGCGGAGACCGAAGCCCGCGCCCAGGCCGCAAGCCGTGCGTCCCGCCGCACGGCGACGAACGACGCGCAGGCCGCCGCATCGGACGCCGCGGGCGACGATGCCGATGCCGCAGCCGATGCCGCCGCATCCGGCGAAGTCTCGACGTCCCAGAACGGCGCCGCCGTCGCCACCGGCAACGGCGCGGCCGTCGTCGCCTACGCGCTGCAGTTCCAGGGCGTCCCGTACGTCTACGGCGGCAGCACCACGAGCGGATGGGACTGCTCCGGATTCACGTCCTACGTCTTCCGCCGCTTCGGCGTCACGCTGAGCCATTCGAGCTCCGCGCAGCGCGGCTCGGGCACGCGCGTCACCGACCCGCAGCCCGGCGACCTCATGTGGAAGCCCGGACACGTGGGCATCTACATCGGCAACGGCAGGATGGTGCACGCTTCCACGCCCGCCACGGGTACGCTCGTGGCCAGCACGTCGTACTACTCGGGGTGGGAGTACTACCGCCTCGTCTGAACGGCCGTGTCCGCTCCGTCCGTCATGCGGGACGACGCCGTCCGTCAAAGTGTGCGCCGTTGCCTTCCCATGCAACGTGAACGGGGTATTGTGTGAGATAAGGCGACGCATCGTGGCGTGGCCCAGTGACAGGTAAGGGAGGTCACCATGATCAATGACAAAGCCATCCTTGTAGGCGTCGACGGTTCGGACGCCAGCTACAAGGCCACGTGGTGGGCGGCCAACTACGCCAAGCATGCGGGACTGACCCTGCAGATCGTCTGCGCGTACTCGCTGCCCAGCTACGCCGCGGTGTCGTTCGACGCCACGTACACCGCCATGGGCGACGACAACGCCGCCCACTCCGACGCGCAGGAGATCCTCTCGCGCGCCAAGGCCATCGCCGACGAGCAGGGCGTGGAGGCCGCCACGCTGATCGTCACCGGTGATCCGGCGTCCGTGTTCGTGGAGCTGAGCCGCAACTACAACCTCATCGTCATCGGCAACCGCGGCAAGGGCGGTCTTGCCGAGCGCCTGCTGGGCACTACCAGTTCGTCGCTGCCGGCCTACGCGTACTGCCCGGTCGTCGTGGTGCCGTACACCGACGACGACGGCAACCTGATGCATCTCAACAACACGATCACCAAGGTGGCCGTGGGCGCCGACGAGTCCAAGTGGGGCGTCAAGGCGCTGTCCATCGCGGCCGCGTTCGCGGACAGCTGGGACGCCGAGCTCGACGTCATCTCCGCGGTGCCGAAGATCGACGGCGTCACCGGTTCCGGCACCGACGAGGAGCACGGCGTCATGGCCTCCTATCTGGACGACCTCGAGGTGCGCGTCAAGCCGCTGCGCGAGGAGCATCCGAATCTGGTGATCAACAAGCAGCTGGTGCCGGGGTCCGCGGTGAACGCGCTGACCGAGGCCAGCCACAACCACGACGTCGTCATCGTCGGCTCGCGCGGCCGCGGCGGCTTCACCGGCCTGCTGCTGGGCTCCACCAGCCAGGGACTGCTGCAGCACTCGGTCAGCCCCGTTTACGTGGTGCCGCGCAAGTACGTGGAGGCCGCGGAGCAGCGCCTCGACTCCGTGCCCGCGTCGCCCGCCGACGTCAGCCCCAAGCCGATCGACGACATCCAGGGCGTCAAGGAGGTGCCGGTGCCCAAGGCCGACGCCTCGGTGGCCCACGACATCGAGTCCACCATCGACCCGCTGCACAAGTAGGGACGTAGACGGTCGACGGGTCGCGCGCCGACATTGTACGACGCGCGATCGCTCGAACCGAGCGGCCCCGGCTCCGTGCCTTGCGGAACCGGGGCCGTGTCGTCTCGCCACGCCGCCGCCGCGCCTTTGCGGATGGGTATCTTGAGAGTCAGGGGTAGATTTCGGCCAGTGCAGGCAGATATCTGCATAGTCAGGGTGCTCCGAGTGACATATGCGGCATAATTCAACGATGAAATGGCGGTTTCGGAGGTGATTCCGCCCGCATTCCGGTCTACGAGGCACCCTGACTCCGCAGATACCTGCGTGCGGATGCCCGAATCCGCCCCTGACTCCGCAGATATCCTCGGCGATCCCCGGTTTCATCCGGTCTTGCGGTCGTAAGGGTGCCCGCCGGGCCGCTGGTGCCCATGCATCTCCTGTATCTTCGCTCGCAATGCCGTGCCCGGGTGGTTCCCGGGCGCGGCGACGGATCCGGCAAGAACCGGAACGCCGCCGGAACATGCGATGAGGGGTGGTCGCCGGATCGTGAGATCCGGCGACCACCCCTCATCGAGATGACATATGCGAAACGGTGCGACGCGCGTCAGTGACGGATCGTCACGTCCATGCGCACCGGGGTGACCTGCTCGTACGTGTGCTTGACCGTGCAGCCCTTGTTGATGTGGCGGGTGATGCGCTCCTTGAGCTTGTCGGCGTCCTCCTGCGACAGGCCGGCGTCGATGGCGTCCACCACCACCTGCTCGTTGAAATTGATGTAGGAGTCGTTGTCCGCGTCGTACGTGCCGTCGACCACCACGCGCGCGCCCTTGCCCTCGCCCAGCGTGTGGGAGACCGCGAACTCGCTGGACAGCGCGGCGCAGCCGGCCAGCGCGATCTTCATGAGGTCGCCGGGGGTGAACACGCCAGCGCCCTTGCCGAACTTGATGTGCGCGCCGTCCTCGGAGAACGCGTCCCAGGAACCGTCCTTGTTCTTCTCCACCCACAGTCGCTTGCCCATGTGAAATCCTCCTTACGGATCGTCGACGCGTCCGTTCGCGTCCACCTGCCACCAATGTAGCGCGAACGCGCGCCTTCTTCGGCTCCGGGCGCAATCGTGTCCGCGCGCCGCGCGTCCCGCGGCACTGGGTAGACTGGTCCCATGGCTTTGACACCCGAACAGCTCGCAGACATCCGCGCCCGCATTCCCGCCCGTCCCGTCACGGACGTCCCCATGCCGTACGAGGATCTGGTTCGCCGCATCCTCACGGAAGGCACCCTCAAGTCCGACCGCACTGGCACCGGCACGATCTCGCTGTTCGGCCAGCAGATGCGCTTCAGCCTGAGGGACTCCTTCCCGCTGCTGACCACCAAGACGGTGTTCTTCAAGGGGCTCGCGTACGAGCTGCTGTGGTTCCTCAAGGGCTCCAGCAACGTGCGCTGGCTGCAGGAGCACAACGTGCACATCTGGGACGAATGGGCGGACGAGAACGGCGATCTCGGCCCGGTGTACGGCGTGCAGTGGCGCAGCTGGCCCGCGCCGACTCCCGAGGATCCGAACCGCACGATCGACCAGATCGCCAACGTGCTTGACCTGATCCGCAATCACCCCGACTCGCGTCGCATGGTCGTCTCCGCGTGGAATCCGGCCGAAGTGGAGCAGATGGCGCTTCCGCCGTGCCACGCGCTGTTCCAGTTCTACGTGGCGGACGGGCGTCTGAGCTGCCAGCTCTACCAGCGCTCGTGCGACATGTTCCTCGGCGTGCCGTTCAACATCGCCTCCTACTCGCTGCTCACGCTCATGATGGCGCAGCAGACCGGTCTGGAGCCGGGGGAGTTCGTGTGGACCGGCGGCGACTGCCACGTGTACGACAACCACATCGAGCAGGTGCTGGAGCAGCTTTCGCGCGATCCATACCCGTACCCGCGCATCGAGATCGACAAGGCGGATTCGCTGTTCGACTACACGTACGAGGACTTCCACGTCATCGACTACCGCCATCATCCCGCCATCAAGGCGCCCGTGGCCGTCTGAGCCGCCCGTTACACTTCTGTCCCAGTCCAAACCACCCAAGGAGTGATCTGAAATGGAGCACGACAGTAGCAGTCGCAGTGGCTACCACGAACCCGAGCCCGGGGACTCCGGGCTTGACGAGGCCGAGGATTGGGGCGACGACGTGCCCAAGACGTTCTCGGTCAATCTGATCTGGGCCGAGGCCAGTGACGGCGAGGGCCGTCCCGGGGCCATCGGGTACGAGGGCGGCATGCCGTGGCATCTGGCCGAGGACATGCGGCACTTCAAGGAGCTGACCATCTCGCATCCGGTCATCATGGGCCGCAGGACGTGGGAGTCGCTCGACGCGAAGCATCGTCCGCTGCGCAACCGCGACAACATCGTGGTCTCGCACAATCCGCGGTACGTGGCGCCCGGCGCCACCGTGGTCGACAGTCTCGACGACGCCCTCGATCTGGCGCGTCAGGAGGCCATCCCGGATGACGGTCTCGACCGTTCGGAGATCTGGGTGATCGGCGGCGCGCAGCTGTTCCGTGAGGCCCTGCCGCTGGCCAACAAAGCGTACGTGACGCTGCTGCGCGGCACCGTGAACGCCGACGCCTACGCGCCGGACATCGCCGCGCTGGTGGACGAGGGCCTGTGGACCATCACGGACAAGACGCCGTGGATGGTCCCCGTGCGCGAGGAGGACGGCATCTCCGCCTACCGTTTCGTCACGTTCGAGAAGACCCGCTGACCCCGATGCCGTTCGGGACTGGAATGGAGCCGCAGTGAGCGAAAGCAAGCCGTACACCATCATGACCGTCTGCACCGGCAACATCTGCCGGTCGCCGATGGGCGAGATCATCCTGCGCCACTACGTCAACGAGCGCGGGCTGGGGGACAGGGTCGCCGTGGAGTCGAGCGGCGTGTCCGACGAGGAGTGGAGCCATCCGATCGATCCGCGCGCCGTGCGCGTGCTCAAGCAGCGCGGCTACGGTCCGGAGCTGCCGCAGCGTCATTTCGCGCACCGGATCACGCCCGAGGAGATCGAGCGCACGGACCTGTTCCTGCCCATGACGGCCTCGCACATGCGCGCCCTGCTGCGCGAGCTGCCGGCCGGCAAACGCTCCGAGGTGCACCTGTACCGCAGCTTCGACCCGAATCTGCCCAAGCCGGCGCTCGGACAGGAGAGCCGGATCGACCTGGTGGACCCGTGGTACGGCGGCATGCGCGAGTTCGAGGTGGCGATCGACCAGATCGAGGAGGTCGCCCCGTACATCGTGGACTGGGTGGCCAAGCGGCTCGGCTGACGTGGGCGCGTCGTGCCGCGGCAGGACCCCATGATGCGAGATGCGATGCCATCGCCGATGCGTCGGCGGTGGCATCGCCGTTTTTCTGGACCGTGGACGTGACGATTTGCCGCCTGCGCTGGCATCGCGGGCATCCCGGGACGCCGCCGCCCGAGCGGCCCATGAGCGTGGGGTACTGGGACGAGAACGGACAACTCGGGACCAAGTTCATCGAACCGGCAAAGTAGCGCCATTCCTTATATCGACACGGTGTTTTGCTACTGAATGCGTAGCATTTTCGTAGCACGGAGGGTTTTCCGGCGGATCGTGCCCGATACGATGAAACCCCCGCAGGCCAGTGTTTGCAAGGCCTGCGGGGGTTTCCGCGGTGGCTCCGAACGGCGTCGATCCGTTGACCTAGCGATTTTCAGTCGCTCGCTCTACCAACTGAGCTACAGAGCCAGAGAACAAGTGAAGGCCTGAAACCAAGTCTTCCTGTTCCAGCGACCCCGGCCGGACTTGAACCGGTGACCTCCGCCGTGACAGGGCGGCGCTCTAACCAACTGAGCTACGGGGCCGTGTTGTGGACTCGCTTGTGCGAGGCAACGAATGAATATATTACCCGAACGTCGGCATTGCGCAAGTTGAAGGTGCGTTCGGCGTGTTGCCGCATGATTCCAACGATTTGCGCCTTTCGCTCCAACGACGGGTGGGAAGGCTCTCAGCGCGTCGGCAGCATCGCGGCCACGTATCCGGTGAACTGCCCCAGCATGTCGTCCATGTCGTACATGTCGTCGGGGGACATGTCGTCGTAGTAGCCGTAGTAGCTCATGTCCTGCATGGCGCTGCCGATGGCCCAGAAGACGAAGACGACCGACAGCACGATCAGCAGCGTGTTCAGCACGCCGAGGACGATGCCGGCCACCGAGAGGCCCTTGCCGCGTTCGCCGGTCCTGCCGATCTGCAGCAGGGCGATGACGGAGACGATCAGCCCCGCGGGCGGCACGACGAACGCGAGCACCAGTCCGACGATCGACAGGCTGTTCCACGGCCGTGCGGCTGGCGGCTGGGCGTAGGGATAGGCCCCGACCGGGTATGCGGGCTGCTGCGCCGCGTAGAACGGGGTCTGCGCGTATTGGTTCGTGCCGTATTGCGCGCCGTACGGCGCATCGTATTGCGGGGTGTACTGCGTCGTCGGCTGCTGCGCGTACGGCGCGTAGGCGGCCTGCGGCGCGTCGGGCGTCCCGTAGATCGGCTGCCGGTCATCCGGCCGTCCATGGGGCTGCCGGAGCTGTTGCGGCTGCTGCGGCGTGGGTTGCTGATCGCTCATGACCTCAGTCTAGGCCTGTGGCGTCGTCGGCGCGAGAGCCTGCACGGGGTAGCGATGGGGCGATGCCGCGGTGCGTTTGGAGACGCGAAAGGGGCGCGTCGGAACGGATGGGTTCCGGCGCGCCCCTGGGGGGGTGTTCCTATGTTTTTGTCAACTCCTTGGGGAGTTGACGTGTCGGGATTCCGGTTGGCTGTCGTGGGCGCGCTTCGCCCTGCCGGTGGCGTCCGGCGTCCTTTCCCGTGTGGCCCGGTTCAGG
>NZ_JAAIIH010000019.1 GCF_012932365.1 Bifidobacterium moraviense | reverse complement strand
CGCCCGCCCCGCCCAGGGGAGCGTCCGCGGGCCGCGCGTAGGGGTCCGCGGGCCCCGCGTTTCACGTTTGCCCACACCGGGTGGGTATGATGGGCGTCACGAACGGCACAACCAGTAGGGAGCGGTAAGGAGTCAAGGAATGGCAACCGGCACCAAGGGCACCAAGCTCGTCATCGTGGAGTCGCCCACCAAGGCCCGCAAGATCGGCGGCTACCTTGGCAGCGGCTATACCGTGATGGCATCGGTGGGCCATATCCGCGACCTTGCGCAGCCCAGCCAGATCCCCGCGGACGACAAGGCCAGGTACGGCCGCTTCGGCGTGGACGTCGAGGACGGGTTCAAGCCGTACTACATCGTCGACGCGGACAAGAAGAAGACGGTCTCCGAGCTCAGGTCCGCGCTCAAGGACGCCGACGAGCTCTACCTCGCCACCGATGAGGATCGCGAGGGCGAGGCCATCGCGTGGCATCTCGTGCAGACGCTCAAGCCCAAGGTGCCGGTCAAGCGCATGGTGTTCCACGAGATCACGCCGGAGGCGATCAAGGCGTCGCTCACCAAGACGCGCGACGTGGACGACGACATGGTGGACGCGCAGGAGACGCGCCGCATCCTCGACCGTCTCTACGGCTACGAGCTGTCCCCGGTGCTGTGGCGCAAGGTGGGCCCGGGGCTGTCCGCGGGACGCGTGCAGTCCGTGGCGACGCGCCTGATCGTGGAGCGCGAGCGCGAGCGCATGGCGTTCGTCAGGGCGCCGTACTGGGACGTGACCGCCACGCTGCGCACCGACGCGGCCGCGCCCGACGCCGTCGCCGACGCATTCGACGCGCGCATGGTCTCGCTGGGCGGCAAGCGTCTGGCGGTCTCCAGGGACTTCGGGCCGGACGGCAGGCTCACGCCCTCCGGTTTCGCCGACAACGTCCGTCTGCTCGGCGAGGCCGACGCCACGGGCGTGGCCAGGGCGCTCGAATCGGCGCGCTTCACCGTCATGTCCATGGACACCAAGCCGTACCGTCGCCGTCCGCAGCCGCCGTTCACCACGTCCACGCTGCAGCAGACCGCCGGCAACCGCCTGGGCTTCAGCTCGCGCCAGACGATGCGCGCCGCGCAGGGCCTGTACGAGAACGGCTACATCACGTACATGCGTACCGATTCGGTGACGCTCTCGCAGGAGGCCATCGCCGCCGCGCGCGCCAGCGTGGAGTTCCACTTCGGCAGCCGGTTCCTGTCCGAGGCGCCCAAGCAGTACGCCACCAAGACCGCCGGCGCGCAGGAGGCCCACGAGTGCATCCGTCCGGCCGGCGCACAGTTCCGCGATCCGGACGAGCTGGCCGCCAAGGTGCCGGCCGACCAGCTCAAGCTCTACACGCTCATCTGGCAGCGCACGCTCGCCTCGCAGATGGCCGACGCCACCGGCTCCACCGCCACGGTGCGCCTGTCCGCGCCCGCCGGCGCCGACTGGGGCGAAGCCGTGTTCCAGGCGTCCGGCACGGTGATCGAGTTCCCCGGCTTCATGCGCGCCACCGGCGAGGGCCATGCGGCCGCGGCGAAGGGCGACGCGAAGGGCGAGGGCAAGGCCGACGCGAACGCGAGCCTGCCGCCGATGCAGGTGGGCGACGGGCTGTCCGCTGACGCCGTGGAGGCCGAGGGCCACGAGACGCAGCCGCCGGCGCGCTACACCGAGGCCTCGCTGGTCAAGACGCTGGAGGCCAAGGAGATCGGCCGCCCGTCCACGTACGCGTCGATCATCTCCACGATCATCGACCGCGGCTACGTGTACGAGCGCGGCCGCGCGCTGATCCCCAGCTGGCTGGCGTTCGCCGTGATCAAGCTGCTGGAGACCAAGTTCCCCAAGTACGTCGACTACGAGTTCACCGCGGACATGGAGAACGGGCTCGACCAGATCGCGCACGGCAGGCAGACCGGCCGCGATTGGCTCACCCGCTTCTACTTCGGCTCCGGCGACGGCGCCGCGACGAGCTCCGATGAGGCGCACGAGGGCCTGCAGCAGCAGGTGGCGCAGCTCGGCGAGATCGATGCGCGCGCGATCAACACCATCGAGATCGGCGACGGCCTGCACGTGCGCGTGGGCCGCTACGGCCCGTATCTCGAGGACATGGAGCATCTGGACGCCGAGGGCAACCCGAAGCGCGCGTCCCTGCCGGACACGCTCGCCCCGGACGAGCTGACCGTGGAGGTGGGGCACGACCTCATCGAGCATCATTCCGGCGGTCCGCGCGAGCTGGGCAAGGACCCGGCCACCGGCGGCACCGTGGAGGTGCGCAACGGCCGGTTCGGCCCGTACGTGGCGCTCGTGCCGCCCGCGCCCGCCGCGGACGCCGAGGCCGAGGCGCCCAAGGCCAAGGGGCGCAAGGCCGCGGCGCCGAAGCCCAAGATGGCGTCGCTGTTCAAGACCATGAGCCCCGAGTCGCTCACGCTGGAGGACGCGCTGCGCCTGCTCTCCCTGCCGCGCGAGGTGGGCGTGCTCGAACAGACCGACGCCGCCACCGGGGAGATCACGCAGTACAGGGTGGAGGCCAACAACGGCCGCTATGGCCCGTACCTCACCAAGACCGGCCCGGACGGCAAGTCCGAGACCCGTTCGCTGGGCAGCGAGGACGAGATCTTCACCGTGGACCTGGCCGCGGCCAAGGCGCTGTTCGACCAGCCCAAGTACGGCCGCGGGCGCGGACGCGGCGCCGCGAAGCCGCCGCTGCGCGAGCTCGGACCGGATCCGGAGACCGGCAAAGCCGTCACCATCAAGGACGGCTTCTACGGCGCGTACATCACGGACGGCGAGACGAACCGCACGCTGCCCAAGCAGTACACGCCCGAGTCGATCGAGCCGGCCGAGGCGTTCCGCCTGCTGGCGGAGAAGCGCGCCGCCGGCCCCGCCAAGCGCCGCACGCGCCGCGCGTCGGCGTCCAAGTCCGCCGCCAAGTCGGGCACGTCCAAGTCGACCGCGAAGAAGACCGCCGCGCGCAAGACCACGGTCAGGAAGTCGACCGCGAAGACGACCACCGCGGAGTAGCCATGGTGGACGGCATGACCGGTGTATTCATCTCCTTCGAAGGCGTGGACGGCGTGGGCAAGACCACGCAGGTCAAGCATCTGCGCGCCCACGTCAGATCCCTGGGCCGCACCGCGGTGGTGACGCGCGAGCCGGGCGGCACCGTGCTCGGACGCTCGATCCGACGGCTGCTGCTGCACGGCGTGGCGGACGACGCGGGCAGGGCCGACGCCGCATCGCATGACGCCCCGCGCACCGAGGCCACCGCGGACATCGCCCCGCGCGCCGAGGCGCTGCTGTTCGCCGCCGACCGCGCGCAGCACGTGGCCGAGGTGATCCGCCCCGCGCTGGAGCGTGGCGACGTGGTGATCACCGACCGCTATCTCGACTCCTCGCTGGCCTATCAGGCCGGCGGCCGCGAGCTCACGGCCGGGGAGATCCGCGATCTGAGCATGTGGGCCACCGGCGGGCTGCTGCCCGACCGCACGTATCTGCTCGACATGGACCCCGCCCGCTCGCACGCGCGCCTCACCCACGCCGCCGACCGCATGGAATCCGCGGGGAACGGCTTCCAGGAGCGCACCCGGCGCGCGTTCCTGGACCTCGCCGCCGCCGAGCCCGGCCGGTTCCGCGTGATCGACGCGGCGCGCCCCGTGAACGAGGTGTGGGCCGACGTCCGCGCCGACTTCGACGCGCTCGTCGCCGATGCCGCACGCACCGCCGCGCCCCGCGCGGCCGAACGGGAGGCGCGGCCATGAGCGTGTGGGACGCCATCGTGGGGCAGAAGCCCGTCGTCGACATGCTGCGGGGACTGGCCGAGGGCGATCCGTCCGCGCTCGCCCAGTCGTGGCTGGTGTGCGGTCCTCCCGGATCGGGCCGGTCCAACGTGGCGCGTGCCTTCGCGGCCGCGCTCGAATGCCCGCGGCACGGCTGCGGCGAATGCCCCACGTGCCGCCACATCCTCGCCGGCACGTACCCGGACGTCACCGTGCTGGCCACCGACCGCGTCACCATCGGCATCGATCAGGTGCGCGAGCTCATCGCCACGTCCGAGCAGATGCCCGCCAGCGGGCCGTGGCGCGTCATCGTCATCGAGGACGTGGACCGCATGCTGGAGCGCACCACCAACGTGCTGCTCAAGGAGATCGAGGAGCCCGCGGAGCGCACGATCTGGCTGCTGTGCGCCCCCAGCGCGCAGGACGTGTTGCCCACGATCCGCTCGCGCTGCCGCATCGTGAACCTCGCCGTGCCGTCCGCGGGCGCCGTGGCCGCGTTCCTGACCGCCTCCTGCGGCGCCGACCCCAAGGTGGCGCGGCGCGCGGCGCGTCTGGCGGAGGGACACATCGGCGTGGCGCGCCTCTACGCCACCGACGAGCGGGTCATGACCGACCGCGACGAGCTCGTGACGGGCGTGCTGGGACTGGCGCGCGCGTCCGACGCGGTGCTGCTGGCCGACCGGCTCATCGCCAACGCCAACGGGCAGGCCGCCGCCGAGGTGGAGCGCAGGGTGGCCTCGGAGGAGGCCGACTTCCGGCGCATCAACGGGCTGGGGGAGAAGGACCGCATCCCGCCGAGCCTCAGGGGCGCGTTCAACGCGATCGGCAAGAAGGACGAGATCCGCCGCCGCACCACGCGCCGCAGCCGCGACGTGCTGGACCGCGCGCTCAACTCCGTGGCCAGCGTCTACCGCGACGTGGCCGTGCTGCAGAACGGCGCGGAGGACGCCGTGGGGCTCGTCAACCTGGAGAACCGCACGGCTGTCACCGAGCTGTCCGTGCGGCTCGACCGCCAGGGCGCCATCCGCCGCATGGAGGCCGTGGCCGAGGCCCGTTGCCGCCTGTTCGGCAACGGCAACCCCGCGCTGGTGTTCGAGGCGCTGTTCTGCGCGCTCATCCCGTGAGCCGCGCGTCCGAAGTCACCGCCGCAGCGGGAAGCGGATGTGATGGCGGACGTTTCTGCGCGTCGGGACGTCCGAAGCCACAGCCGTGTCCGATGCGGGATGTGCGTCCGGACGCCGGAGGCCCCGATCGCGTCCGAAGTCACATCCGCAATGGGGAGCGGATGTGATGGCGGACGTTTCGGAACGTCGGAACGTCCGAAGCCACATCCGCGGCCGACGACGGATGTGCGTCCGGACGCGGTGACACGCCCCGGCCATATACTGGTTCCCATGAGGATTTCAGCTGATTTCACGGTCATCCCCGATGACTTCGCGAAGGCCGCGGCGCCCGAATACCGCGTCGACGGCGTTCCCGTGGTGTCCTTCCCCTTCTACCTCGACGAGATCCGCCCCGATGCGCGCTACCTGCACTGGGAGTTCGTCGACCCCGACTCGATCCCGGTGTGCGGCTTCGAATGGATCCACTGGTCCGTGGCCAACCTGCCGATCGACGCGCTCATGTACGACTTCAACGACTCGCACGCGCTCGCCATCCCGCCGGACTTCTCCCGCCAGATGCCGGCCATGATCCCCGAGGCCGTGCAGGGCCGCAACTCCTCGGCATCCAAGTTCGTGGGCCGCAACGCGGACCCGGCCGTCACCATGCGCTACAACGGCCCGCAGCCGCCGGACAAGGACCATGAGTACTACCTGCAGGTGTGGGCCACCGCCAAGCCGCTGCCCGGCCTCAACCAGGGCTTCTGGCTCAACGAGCTGCTGCACGCGCTGCGCGGCTGCGGCGAGACGCCCGACGCGGACGGCATCTTCCTCACCGGCAGGGCGTGACGCGCCCGGGCGCACAGGAACTTCAGGAACAAACGGAACAACAGGAAAGGAACGCAACCACACCATGGCCTGCACCACCATTCTGGTAGGCAAGGACGCCAGCTACGACGGCTCCACCATCATCGCGCGCAACGAGGATTCCGCCAACGGCGAGTTCAACCCCAAGCGCTTCGTCGTCGTCAAGCCCGACGAGCAGCCGCGCACGTACACGTCGGTCATCTCCCACCTGACCATCGAGCTGCCGGACGACCCGCTGCAGTACACCGCCGTGCCCAACGCCGACCTCAAGGAAGGCATCTGGGGCGAGGCCGGCGTCAACGAGGCGAACGTGGCGATGAGCGCCACCGAGACGCTCACCACCAACGAGCGCGTGCTCGGCGCCGACCCGTTCGTGGAGTACGCGCCCGCCAAGGGCCGCGAAGGCGAGGACGGCTATGAGCCCGCCGTGCCCGGCGGCATCGGCGAGGAGGACTTCCTCACCATCGTGCTGCCGTACGTGAAGACCGCGCGCGAAGGCGTCGCCCGCCTCGGCGCGCTGCTGGAGCGGTACGGCACGTACGAGATGAACGGCGTGGCGTTCAGCGACGTCGACGAGATCTGGTGGCTGGAGACCGTGGGCGGCCACCACTGGATTGCCAAGCGCGTGCCCGACGAGGCCTACGTGACCATGCCGAACCAGCTCGGCATCGACGAATTCGACCTCGAGGACGCCCTGGGCGACCAGCAGGACCACATGTGCTCCGCCGACCTGGCCGAGTTCATCGAGGAGCATCACCTCGATCTGGCCGTCGAATCGAACAGCCCGTTCGCGCCGCGCGACGCCTTCGGCTCGCACTCCGACTCCGACCACGTCTACAACACGCCGCGCGCCTGGTACATGCAGCGCTTCCTCAACCCGTACGACGAGATGTGGGACGGCCCCGAGGCCGACCACCGTCCCACGAGCGACGACATCCCGTGGGCGCGCCAGCCCGAGCGCAAGATCACCATCGAGGACGTCAAGTACGTGCTCAGCTCGCACTACCAGGGCACGCCGTTCGACCCGTACGGCCAGCTCGGCGACGAGCGCACCCGCCACATGTACCGTCCGATCGGCATCAACCGCCAGAGCCAGCTCGCCGTGATGCAGATCCGCCCGTACCGCCCGCAGGCCAACCGCGCCGTGCAGTGGCTCGCCTACGGCTCCAACCCGTTCAACACGCTCGTGCCGTTCTACCCGAACGTCGACGAGACCCCCGAGTACCTCGAAGGCACCACCACGCGCGTGACCACCGAGAACTTCTACTGGGCCAACCGCGTCATCGCCGCCCTGTGCGACGGCGCGTTCCGCTCCACGTCCAACGCCGTCGAGCGCTACCAGGAGCGAACCGGCGCGATGGGCCACCGCCTGCTGGCCGCCACCGACGAGCAGGTCGCCCGTCTGGGCCTCACGGACGCGGAGGAGCACGCCGTGGCCGACGAGTTCGACGCGGACAACGCCGAGGGCGACGTGGAGCCGATGGAGCCGGAGCAGATCATCGAGGCCGTCCGCAACCGCGAAGTGCGCGAGATCCTCGAGGCCGCCAACCGCACCATGGCCGACCAGCTGCGCGCCGAGACCGACAAGCTGCTCGACTCCGTGCTGTACACGCGCAGCATGGAGATGAAGAACGGCTTCCACATGTCCGACTTCTGATCCCGCCGATCGGGACCTCCCGTCGGCATCCACCCTTCAGCAAACGCAACATCCAGAAAGGCCAGACCACATGACCACCATCGACGACTTCACCGCCCAGTACGGTCTCGTCAAGAAGATCGACGCCTTCGGCTACCTCGACTGGCTCAAGGCCAACCCGGACGCGCCCCGCAAGCACGGCAAGGTGGTGCTCGTCACCGCCGACACCCCGCTCAAGGCGAGCCGCGGCGAGGGCAAGACCACCACCACCATCGCGCTCATCGACGCGCTCAACGCGCGCGGCATCGACGCGACCGCCGTGCTGCGCCAGCCGAGCATGGGCATCACCGCGGCCGGCTCCAAGGGCGGCGCGTCCGGCGGCGGCAAGGCGTCCCTGACCCACCCCGAGCTCATCGACTGGGGCCTGACCGGCGAGATGGCCGCCATTGCCGCCGCGCAGAACCTGCTCGTCTCCTTCGCGGAGAAGGCCGTGGACGACGGCCGCATCGACACGATCCTCGTGCCGCGCGTCTCCGAGGTGCCGTCGCGCTCGCTGCGCTCCATCGCCGTGGACTACGGCAAGGGCGACGTGAAGGAGCGCGTGGTGCTCACGCCCACGTCCGAGCTCATGCAGATCGTGTGCCTGTCGCGCTCCATGGACGAGATCTCCCGCCGCGTGGCCGCGATGATCGCCGGCACCAAGGACGGCAAGCCCGTCACGTTCGGCGAGTTCGTGGACCTGTGGCGCATCACCGGCATCCTCGCCGACGCGGTCAAGCCGGCGCTCACCGAGACCGTCAACGGCTCGCCCGTCTACGTGCACGGCGGCCCGTTCGCCAACGTGTCCATCGGCATCCCCACGCTCGTGGCCGTGGAGATGGCGTGCGCGTTGCACGACGTGGTGATCGTCGAGGCCGGCTACGGCGCCGACGCCGGCGCGCAGAAGTGGCTCGACATCGCCTCGCGCGAGTACGGCGCCGCATGGCCGTCCGCCGCCGTGGTGGTGACGCGCGCCTCCACGTGGCGCGACGACCCCGAGCTGGCGTGGCGCTACCCGTTCCACGTGCAGCGTCTGGAGAACTTCGACATCCCCACGTTCCCGCTCGTCAACCTGTGGGACGGCGAGGACGACCAGGTGCCGTCGCTGCGCGAGACCGCCAAGGAGCTGGAGTTCCGCACGCCGATCATCGGCAACCTGTTCCGCGACGGCGGCGAGGCGCTGGCCCCGCAGCTCGACGGGTTCGTGGAGGCGCTCGAGGCCGCGCCGGCATCCGCGCAGTTCCACAGCCGCAAGGGCATGGACCTCGTGGAGAACGTGCGCTGGATCGCGAACAACGCGTACGGCGTGCCGGCCGAGCGCGTGATCCTCAAGGACGGCTTCGCCGAGTCGCTGGCCGAGGCCCGCGCGCTGTGCGACGGCGCCGGCATCTCGCTCGACGACCTGGCCGTGGTGGCCGTCAAGTCGCCGGCCACGATGACCGACAACGACCGCGCGCCGGAGGCCGAGCGCACGGTGACGCTGAAGAAGGTCGAGGTGCATGCGGGCGCCGGGCTGGTGCACGTCAACCTCACCACGTCGCTCACCACGCCGATGCCGAAGATCGTCTGATCGTCTGATCGTTGGGCGTCGGGCCGCCGGCCGCCGCCCGACGGTCCCGGCACGTCGCCGGCGCGCGTGATACGCGGTCCGTCATGCGGACGCGCGACACGCCGCTTGGCCGCGGCGGGACGTCGAATCGGGCCTCCGGATCGTTCGATCCGGAGGCCCTTCGCCGCCGGGCGTGCTCTCCGGCGGATTGCCGAATGGTCCGAAACCGTTGAAAACCATCGGCGTGTCGCGGAATTTGCATTCCGCGCGAATCTGAGTATATTTATCTCTCGGCTCAAGCAATGACCAACGCCCCTGTAGCTCAGTTGGTTAGAGCAGCTGACTCTTAATCAGCGTGTCCAGGGTTCGAATCCCTGCGGGGGCACTTTCATCACCCGGCGTCGCGAGAAATCGCACGCCGGGTTTTTTGTTGCCGTGCGGCCGCCGGACTCCGGTCGTCCCCGCGCGGCGGCAGGGATGGAACAGGGAACGGAACCAACGGAATCAGGGAACCAGAGAGAAGAGAGCAATGGAATACTCCCTCATGACCAAGCTGGCCGCCGAGTTCTTCGGCACGGCCATCCTCATGATCTTCGGCAACGGCTCGGTCGCCAACGTCGAGCTCAAGAACACCAAGGGCCACCACGCCGGCTGGCTCAACATCGCCATGGGCTATGGCTTCGGCGTGATGTTCCCGGTGCTCATGTTCGGCTCGGTCTCCGGCGCGCACATCAACCCGGCCATGACCCTCGCGCAGGCCGTCAACGGCATGTTCCCGTGGAGCGACGTCGCGCCGTACATCGTCGCGCAGCTGCTCGGCGCGCTGCTCGGCCAGTTCGTGGTGTACCTCACCTACTACCCGCACTACAAGGAGACCGAGGACGCCGACGCGATCCTCGGCACCTTCTGCACCACCGATGCCCACAACGACAAGATCAACTACTTCCTCAACGAGATGTTCGGCACGCTGGTGCTGGTCTTCGGCGCGCTGTGCTGCCTGTCGCTCTCGTGGGGCAAGGCCGACTACGCCGCCGCGTCCATCGTGGTCGGCTTCATCGTGTGGGGCCTCGTGACCTCCATGGGCGGCCCCACCGGCCCCGGCCTGAACCCGGCCCGCGACCTCATGCCGCGCCTGCTGCACGCCGTCCTGCCCATCCCGTCCAAGGGCTCGTCGCGCTGGGGCGAGGCATGGATCCCGGTCGTGGCCCCGATCGTGGGCGCGATCATCGGCGCGTGGATGTTCCAGCTCTTCGTCTGATGAGCCGCCGCAGGGCGCGTTTGAGGCGCGCTGCGGCCTGAGCGCTCGCGAAGCGCTGACGAGATGCCGGCCGCAATGCGGCCGGCATCTCTGTTTGTGGCGGCACTGCGGCTCAGGCCATCTGATATTGGCCTGCCGGCGGTCGCCGGTGAGCCACGCGGGCGTTCGCGCGCTGACGGTAGGGTGGCAGGCATGACGGTAGCGAATGGGGCGGAAGCGAATCAGGCGAATCTTCCGAAGGGCATGGAGCGCGAGGAAGGCACAGCGCCGGGCGCTCGACCGGGCAGTCGATCGGTCGGTCGGCCCGTGGTGGGACGGTTCGCGCCCACGCCGTCCGGCCGCATGCATCTGGGCAACGCGTACGCGATGCTCGCCGCATGGCTGTCCGCACGTGCGGCCGGGGCTTCGGCGCCGCGCGGCCGCATGATCCTGCGCATCGAGGACATCGACGCGCCGCGCGTGCTGCCGGACGCCGACCGCTGGATCATGGACGATCTCGACTGGCTCGGTCTCGACTGGGACGGCGAGCCGATCTACCAGTCCGCGCGCCTGGACCGCTACGAGGAGGCGTTCGCCGCGCTCGGGGACGCCGGCGTCGTCTACCCGTGCTTCTGCTCGCGCGCCGACATCCGCGCGGCCTCGGCACCCAACGAGGGCGACGGGTTCGTGGTCTATCCGGGCACCTGCCGCCGGCTCTGGCTCGACCGGCGCGCGGACGCCCAGCGGCGCATGGCGGCGGGGGAGCGGCATTCGTGGCGCATCGCGATGCCCCGCGAGACGGTGACGTTCGACGACCGCATCTTCGGGCCGCAGCGCTTCGACGCCGCCCGAGAGGTGGGCGATACGGTCGTGCGCCGATCGGACAGCCTGTTCGCCTATCAGCTTGCCGTTGCCGTCGATGATCTTGACATGGGTGTGACCGACATCGTGCGCGGACGCGACCTGCTGCGTTCCACGGCCGTGCAGCTGGTCATCCGTCGGCAGCTGCTCGCCGCCGAATCCGGTCGTGCCGGGCGTGCCGGCGCGGCCTCCGACGCCGAGCCGCAGTTCACGCATCTGCCGCTCATCGACAATGCGCAGGGCCGCCGGCTGGCCAAGCGCGAACGCGATCTCGATCTCGGCTATCTGCGCCGGCAGGGCGTGCCTGCCGAGCGCGTGGTCGGCTACTGCGCGTGGCTGCTTGGCCTGCAGCCCGCAGCCGCACAGGCCGAGCCCATGACGGCCGCCGAGGCGCTCGACGCGTTCCGCCAGGCGGGCTGGAGCGAGCTGCGGGCGCACCGCGAGGACCGCCGCGTGCCCGACGACCTCTCGGGAACCCTCACGGCTACACTGTAAGCCGGATTTTCACGCAGCCGAGGCGTCCGCCGACGGCTGCAGAGGGCACGCGTGCGATGGGAGCGGCATGACGGCGTACATGGACCACAAGAACCTGGCCAACGAGAGCATCGACGAGACGCGCGCACGGCAGATCGCCGACGGCGTGCATCGCGTGCTCGACGGCATCGCCGCCGCCGAACAGGCCTCGGGTCGCGCCGTCGGCGAGGTGCGTCTGCTCGCCGCCACCAAGACGCGCGACGTCGGCGAGATCATGGCCGCCATCGACGCGGGCGTGCGCATGATCGGCGAGAACCGTCCGCAGGAGGTGGAGGTCAAGGCCGCCGGACTGGCACGGCTGTGCGCGCGACGCGGATTCGCGCTGGGGGCTGACGCGCTCGCGCGGGACGCCGTCGCGGATGCCTCCGACGCCGGGACGGACCTGCCGGACCCGCTCGCGCCGCTGCCGTTCCACCTCATTGGCCAGCTGCAGTCCAACAAGATCAACAAGGTGCTGCCGGCCGTCACCGCCATCGAATCGGTGGATTCGCTCGATCTGGCCGCCAAGATCGCCCGCAGGGCCGTGACGCACGGCGTGAGCGTGGGCGTGCTGCTCGAGGTCAACGAGTCCGGCGAGGAGTCCAAGTCCGGCTGCGATCCGGCGGCGGCCCACGACCTCGCCTGCGCGATCGCGCAGCTGGACGGCGTGCGGCTCGAGGGTCTCATGACCATCGGCGCGCACGTGGACGACGAGGCGACGATCCGCCGCGGCTTCGCACACCTCAGGGCCACGCGCGACGCGGTCCTCGCCTCGGGCGAGCCCGGCACGGCGGACTGCCGCGAGCTGTCGATGGGCATGACCGGCGACATGGCGATCGCCATCGACGAGGGCTCCACGATCGTACGCGTCGGCACGGCGATCTTCGGACCGCGCGCCTTCATCTGACGCGGCGCGTCCGGCGCATCGGACGCCGTACCCGGCGCGACGGGCATCGCGTCCGGCATGTCGAACGTTACAGGAATCATCAGCATATCGGCACGGAACACCGCGCGGGAGAGGCAGGCATCATGGCCGGAAACAACGGGCGTCGGCGGCGGACCGCAGCGCACGGCGCGCACGTGCGCGGGCATGCGGCGGCCGGCGCGCACGTCGCGTCGGCCGGGTGGGGCGTCGGGCGCCCCGCCGCGTCGTCCGCCGTGCCGCCGGTCCCGCCCGCGCCGCCTCGCGCCCCGGTCCCGTCGGGCGTCGCGTCCCCGCCGCGGAAACCGTTCGCGCACGTCGTCGACGTCACCGACGTGGCCCGGCGCCAGCACGGTCTGCGCCGCCAGCTCATCGCGCTGCGCGCCTTCACCGTGCTGCTGCTGCTCGCCGCGATCGGCGTGGGCGGCTTCCCCGTGGCGCTGCAGTACCAGTCGCAGATCCGCCTCGCCGAGACCGCGCAGGAGGCGGAGAACCACGTGCTGGGCTGGCCGTACCCGCAGGCCGAGCTCGCGTTCGAGGCGGCGCAGGCGTACAACCGCAAGCTCGCGCAGGACGGTCAGCCGGTGATGGGCGAGGCCGTGGACCCGTTCAAGTCCGTGGCCGGACATTCCACGGCGTCCGGCGGGGACGACTCCGCGGCGTCGAAGGACACCGAATACCAGAGCCTGCTCGACACGGGCAACGGCGTGATGGGCTCGATCGTGGTGCCCAAGGTGTCCATCGACCTGCCGATCTACCACGGCACCTCCGAGGAGGCCCTCGCCGCCGGCTCCGGGCACCTGTACGGCTCCAGCCTGCCGGTGGGCGGCGCGGACACCCACGCCGTGCTCACCGGACACCGCGGCCTGGTGGAGGCGCTCATGTTCACGCGCCTCGACGAGATGGAGGTGGGCGACTTCTTCTATGTCAAGGTGATGGGCGAGACGCTCGGCTACCGCGTGGACCGCATCACGGTGATCGAGCCGGACGACGTGAGCCAGCTCAAGATCGTGCCGGGCGAGGACCGCGTCACGCTCATGACCTGCACGCCGTACGGCGTCAACACGCACCGACTGCTCGTCTCCGGCACGCGCCAGGCCATCCCGAACCCGATCCCGCAGATCAAGGACGCGCCCAAGGATTCGCGTCTGTGGACGGCCGTGGCGACCGGCGTGCCGCTCGTCGCCGGACTGGTCACGCTTGCGGCGCGGCATCGGCCGTGGAGGCGCATGCGGCACGCGGCGCCGCTCCGCCCGCGCGGACCGCATCGTCCCCGTCGCGCGTGATGCCTACGTGTCGCGCGTGTCTCGCGTGACGTGATGCGCCGCGACGTGCGCGCGTCCGCGACGCGGCGTCCACGCGCGGCCGCCCAAGCAGGTGGGGCGCATCGGCGTGGCCTACACTAGGGGCCATGAGAATCGCACGCTTTTCCCTCAATGACACGCCGCGCTACGCCTTCGTCCAGCAGGACGCCAACGACGGCAAGGACTACCTCGTCGAACTCGACGGCTACCCGCTGGGCGTCGGAACCGTCAAGCCCACCGGCAACCGCTACGCGCTCGACGCCGACGGCGTCCGCCTGCTCGCTCCGGTGATCCCGTCCAAGATCTTCGGCCTCGCCAAGAACTACGAGGCGCACGCGCAGTTCATGCACGCCGCCGGCCACTCCGACGTGGCGCACGCGCCGGAGGACATGTGGATCTTCACCAAGCCGTCCACGTCCGTCATCGGCCCCGACGATCCGATCGTCATCCCGCCGTACTCCAACGACATGAACTTCGAGCCCGAGGTGGCCGTGGTCATGGGACGCATCGCCAAGAACGTGCCGGAGGAGAAGGCGCTGGACTACGTGCTCGGCTACACCTGCGTCAACGACGTGACGCTGCGCGACCTGCAGGGCAAGGATCCGATGTGGACGCGCGCCAAGGGCTTCGACACCTCCTGCCCGCTCGGCCCGTGGATCCAGACCGAGCTCAACGCGGCCGACGCGAAGATCTCGTTCACGCTCAACGGCAAGGACGTGCCCGAGGCGTCCGGCACCACCGCGAACCTCATCCACTCGATCGCGCAGCAGATCGCCGCGATCTCCAGCTTCTCCACGCTGCTGCCCGGCGACGTGATCATGACCGGCACGCCCAACGCGTCCGGCCATCTCGACCCGGGCGACGAGCCGATCGTGCACGTGGAGGGCATCGGCTCCCTGCGCAACGTCGTCGTCCGCGGCTGAGCGGGTGGTGCGTTTTCGTCATCCTGAGCGAGCGCAGCGAGTCGAAGGATCCTTCGGCTCCGCCCTTCGGGCTCCGCTCAGGATGACTGAGGGGTGGTCTGTCGGGCTCCGCTCAGGATGACGGGGGGATGGCCTGTCGGGCTTGGCTCAGGATGACCGTGGGACGAGTTGTACTTGGAATGACGCGGGATAAAACTCGGTGAGGTATTTGGTGCTCTTCCTGCCATCCTGAGCAATTGCTGTTCTTTTCCTGTCATCCTGAGCGAGCGCCGTCCTTTTTTCGTCGTCCTGAGTGAGTGTTGTTCTTTTTTCGTCATCCTGAGCGAGCGCAGCGAGTCGAAGGATCCTTCGACTCCGCCCTTCGGGCTCCGCTCAGGATGACTGAGGGGTGGCCTGCCAGGCTCCGCTCAGGATGACCGGGGGATGGCCTGTTGGTCTTGGCTCAGGATGACCGAGGATGGCCTGTCGGGCTTGGCTTAGGATGACGGGGGGATGATTTGTCGGGGCTCCGCTTGGGATGACCGGGGATGGCCGGTCTGGCCGCGCCTCACATGCTCACCACGGCGTGGATGACGGTCATCGCGATCAGCCCCAGCACGCCCGTGACCGTCAGGCTGAAGCCCGCCAGCTTGGGGTTGCCGGTGAGCGAATCCGTGAACTTCGTCGAGAAGATCGTCACCGGGCTGGCCGCGCACAGCAGCATGATGCCGCGAATATGCTCGTCGAACGGCAGCAGCGTCCATCCGGCCGCGCCGATCAGCACCGCGAACAGCGCACGCCATGCAATCACCTTCAGCAGCTCCATGCGATCCTTGCGCTCGGCCGGGATCTCCATCATCAAGCCGATCATCGCCATCGTCATGAACGCGTTCGCATTGGCGAACGGTGTGACCAGCGAGACGATCCACTGCGGGATCGTCACATGCGCCACCATGAGGATCAGCATCAGCATGTACGTGTCGAACGACGTGGAGCTCAGGAAGTCGCGCGCCACGCTGCGCACCTTCAGCCCCAGCGGCAGCGACTGCGCCGCGTCGCCCATGTGCAGCAGGCCCTTCGTGAGCGTCAGCGCGAGCGCCGTGGCCACCATCGCGTTGCCGATGTCCATCATCACCACCGGCAGACCGGCCGCGGGACCGATGAGCGTCTGCGCCACCGGCAGGCAGAACGCGCCCAGATTCAGGCCCGACGCGTTGAGGATCTGATACGCCCGATAGCGCGTCTCGTCGCCGCGCGACCCCAGAAACACGATGAACATGGGGATCAGCGCGCACAGGAAGCCGAACAGCACGATCCACAGCATCGACATGTCGTGCTCGTTCGTCGCGAAGCTCATCACGATCGCGCACGGCAGCGTCAGATTGAACACCAGGCCCTGCGCCACCCGATAGTCGCGGTCGGAGAACACGTGCAGATGCTTGAGCGCATACGCGGCGACGATCACCAGCAGCAGCGAGCCGGATTGAAACAGCATGATCCCCTGACCTTCGATATCCCTAGACCCTCGATGTCCCCGGACCTTCGGCCGGCGCGGGCACGGCCCGGGGCGGGCATGCCGGGAGCCGATGGCGAGTATAGGAGCAGGGGAGGCCGGCGGCAGCGCTCGGCGGCGGCGCTAGGCAGCTTGGCAGCGGCGCCCGGCAGCGCCCGGCTGTTGGCGCGTCCGGCCGCTATAATCAGGACTGCCTACGCGTCGATGTGTGGCAAACCTCCCGTCGTGGTTCGAGCGGGCGAGAGGGGACATCGACGCCGCGATCCGTCCCTACGCGCCGTTCTCTGCCGGATCGAACGCATTCCAACGCTCCCAGAGAACGGCAAGCGGCAGCCAACGCCGCCGCGCATCGAGAGAACTAGGGAATTCGCAATGAAGATTTCGCATATCGTGCGTTCCGTCGTCGCCGCTGCCGGCGCCGCCGCCATGGCGCTGTCGCTGGCAGCCTGCGGCAACGCCACCAACGACGCCGGCGCATCCGCGTCCAACGGCGCCTCCACTACCTCCACGGCGCTCAAGAAGGTCACGTTCATGCTCGCGTGGGTGCCCGACACCAACCACATCGGCGTGTACGTGGCCAAGAACAAGGGCTACTTCAAGGACGCCGGCCTCGACGTCGACATCGTCGCCGTCGGCCAGGCGGGCGCCGAGCACGCCGTGTCCACCGGCCAGGCCGACTTCGCGCTGTCCAACCTGACCAACGCCGCAAGCTACAGCCTCAAGGGCGCCGGCATCATCCAGACCCTGCAGGTGCAGCAGAAGCCGTCCGCCGTGTGGTGCGCGCTCGCCTCCAACACGTCCATCAAGTCCCCGAAGGACTTCGACGGCAAGACCTTCGCCACGTTCGGCTCCAACGAATCCGACGCCGTGATCCGCCGCATGATCCAGTTCGACGGCGGCAAGGGCGAGTTCGACAAGGTGACCGTCGGCACCAACACGTTCCAGACCCTCACGTCCGGCCAGGCCGACTTCGGCGGCTTCTACGCCACGTGGGAAGGCGTGCAGGCCGAGATGTACGGCCCGGCTCTCAACTGCTTCACCGAGCCTGACTACGGCGTGCCCGGCAACGCCGACGGCATCGGCATCATCACCTCCGAGAAGATGATCAAGGAGGATCCCGACACCGTTCGCGCCTTCACGCAGGCCGCGCAGAAGGGCTACGAGTACGCGTACTCCAACCCGGACGAGGCCGCGCAGATCCTCGTCGACGACGCCGGCGACAGCACGCTGAAGATCGACTTCGTCAAGCGCAGCATGCAGGTCATCACCGAAGGCCAGTACTGGGGCGACCCGGCCAAGATCAAGGACGGCTCGTTCGTGCTGGGCACCAACGACGTCGACGGCGTGCAGCAGTACCTCGACTTCATCGCCGAGGGCGACGCGTTCACCGACGCGAACGACAACGTGGTCAAGCAGGCGCCGAAGGTGGCTGACGTCTCGACCAACGAGTTCCTCGCCAAGTAGTCGGCAAGCGGGGCGCTGACGGTTTGCGGACGGGGTGGCCGCGGCCGGGGCGCTGAGGGGAAGGCTCGATGCGGCGCGCGGATCGATTCGCGCGCCGCATTTTCGTCGCTTGTTCCGCGCGCGTGTGGTTGTGCGTGCTTGTGCGCGCGTGCGTGGTCGTTCGCCGGTGTGCGTGGCCGGCCGCACCGGGAAAATCGCGGGTATCACGGGGATATCTGCAGAGTCAGGGGTGGATTTCCCGTTCCGCAGGCAGATATCTGCGGAGTCAGGGTGCCTCGATGCGGGAACGCCTCCTCGGGCCGTCTTCCTCACCGCTTGGAACCGCGGAATTTCAAGGTTTCGTTGCAGACCGGATTCGACGCCGCCTTCGCGGAGGCCCCTGACTCTGCAGATATCTGCCCGCACGGGCGAAAATCTACCCCTGACTCCGCAGATACCTCGCCGAGCGGCCCGCCGCATCGCCTCAGCCCGGTATGCTGGGCGCAATCGCGGGGTGCCCGACGCGGAACCGTACGACTCGGGCCGTCGGTGGACGGCACTCGGGACGGCACTCGGCATGACTGCACGTAGCATGACGGCACGTGGCATGACTGCACGTGACATGGAAGGACGGGAATGATGACGCGAATCGTGATGGACGTGGACACCGGCATCGACGACACGCTGGCACTGGCCTACGTGCTGGCCGCCGTGCGCGCGGGGGAGTGCGAGCTCGCCGGCGTGGTGGGCACGTACGGCAACGTGCTCGCCTCCACGGCCATGGCCAACAACCGCGCGGTCCTGCGGCTGTTCGACGCGGCGGTGCCGGGCGGCACGTCCGGCGTGCCGACGCCCCGTGGCTGCGTGTGCCCCTCGTGGGCCGACGGCTTCGCGGTGGACGAGGGATGCGCGCGCTTCCACGGCGACAACGGACTGGGCAACGTGGATCCGACGCGCTACGGAGACCGGCCGTCCGATGGCGGCACGGCCGGTCTGGTCGGCCCGAACGACGAGTCCGGATCGGACGATGCTCCGACGATCACGGTCGCCGACCGCATGCGTGCGGCATCGCGTCCCGCCGTGCTGTCGCTGGGCGGCGAACGGCACGATCTGCCCGTTCGGCTCGCTGACGGAGACGGAGACGATGCCGCGCAGCCTTTCGGTGGACAGACGCGGGCCGAGACCATGAATCTCGCCGCTTCGGACGCCTCATACGCGAACCGCCCTTCGCAGTGGCGCGCCGACTGCCCGGAGGCGTCGCGCCCGGACGGCCTGCCCGCCGGCGTGCGGCTCATCATCGACGAGGTGCGTGCGCACGGCCGCGACGTCACCGTGCTCGCCACCGGCCCGCTCACGGACGTGGATGCGGCGCTCGCCGCCGCGCCAGACATCGCCGAACGTATGCGGCTCGTCATGATGGGCGGCGCGCTCACGCAGGAGGGCAACTGCTACGACCTGATCTGCGAGACCAACATCTTCCAGGATCCGGAGGCCGCGAATCGCGTGTTCCGCTCTGGCGCGGACGTGACGATGATCGGCCTTGACGTGACGCACCAGTGCCTGCTCACGCGCGCCGACGCCGAGTCGTGGCGTGCGGCCGACGGACCGCGGGAGGACGGTGACCGGCCGGGCGCCGGCGCGTTCCTTGCCGACATGGCGCGCTTCTACATCGGCGCCAACGAGGCGTCCGACCCGCTGTTCCTCGCGGGTAGTCCGCTGCACGATCCGCTGGCCGCCGCCGTGGCGCTCGACCCGGCCCTCGTGACCTGCTTCGACGTCAACATGATGACGGAGACGTCCACCGGCAACGGCCATGGCTTCCGCGGGCGCACGATCGGCGACCCGACCCGTCTGCGCGATCCGCGCAAGACCGCGCACGTGGCGCTGAACGTGGATGCGGCTCGCGCCGCGGCGTCGATCCGCGATCGGATCGGCGAGTTGTGCGCGAACAACGCATGACGCGAAACTTGAGTGCATTGGACTCAACTTTTGGGAATAGAATGGGCGTCAGGTCGGTTGACCATATCAGACAATGACATTGCGCCATGGTCCGGAGCGCGGCGGCTGCGGTTGAGCCGCCGGCGCGAAGGCTGCGGCGCGTTACGTAGGAGGACGATATGGAACAGAAGTTCACGACGATGGCGCAGGAGGCCATTGGGGACGCCATTCAGAGCGCGTCCGCCGCGGGCAACGCCCAGGTGGAGACGCTGCATCTTGTTGACGCGCTGCTGCGTCAGGAGCAGGGCGTGGTGCGTGGTCTGATTCAGGCTGCAGGCGGCGATCCGCAGCGCATCGGCGCCGCGGTGCGCAATGCGCTGGTCGGGCTGCCGAGCGCGTCGGGCTCCACCACGTCCCAGCCGCAGGCGAGCCGTCAGCTGACGGCTGCGCTGGCTCAGGCTGAGAAGGAAATGCAGGCGATGGGCGACGAGTATGTGTCCACCGAGCATCTGCTCATCGGCATCGTGGCGTCGGCGCCGAACCAGAGCGCGGATATCTTCAAGCAGAACGGCGTGACGGCTGATGCGCTGCGCAAGGCGGTGCCCGGCGTGCGCGGCGGCGCGAAGGTGACGAGCCCGGATGCCGAGGGCAGCTACAAGGCGCTGGAGAAGTATTCGACTGATCTGACTGCGCAGGCGAAGGAAGGCAAGCTTGATCCGGTGATCGGCCGTGATTCGGAGATTCGCCGCGTCATTCAGATCCTGAGCCGTCGTACGAAGAACAACCCGGTGCTGATCGGCGAGCCCGGCGTCGGCAAGACCGCCGTCGTCGAGGGGCTGGCTCAGCGCATCGTGGCCGGCGACGTGCCGACGACGCTGCAGGGCAAGAAGCTGATTTCGCTTGATCTGGGCTCCATGGTGGCCGGTTCGAAGTACCGTGGCGAGTTCGAGGAGCGTCTGAAGGCCGTGCTCAACGAGATCAAGAGCGCGAACGGTCAGATCATCACGTTCATCGACGAGATTCATACGATCGTGGGCGCCGGCGCCGCCGAGGGTTCGATGGATGCCGGCAACATGCTCAAGCCGATGCTGGCGCGCGGTGAGCTGCGTCTGATCGGCGCGACCACGCTGGATGAGTACCGCGAGAACATCGAGAAGGATCCGGCGCTGGAGCGTCGTTTCCAGCAGGTGTTCGTGGGCGAGCCGAGCGTGGAGGATACGATTGCGATTCTGCGCGGTCTGAAGCAGCGTTACGAGGCGCACCATAAGGTGACGATCGGCGACGATGCGCTGGTGGCTGCTGCGACGCTGTCGAACCGCTATATTTCGGGCCGTCAGCTGCCGGATAAGGCGATTGATCTGGTTGACGAGGCTGCTGCGCATCTGCGCATGGAGCTGGATTCGCAGCCGGAAGAGATCGATGAGTTGCAGCGCAAGGTGACGCGTCTTGAGATGGAGGAGATGCAGCTGAAGAAGGCTGAGGATCCTGCGTCGAAGGAGCGTCTGGAGAAGCTGCAGGCGGAGCTTGCGGACACGCGCGAGAAGCTGAGCGGTCTGAAGGCGAAGTGGGATGCCGAGCAGGCCGGCCACAACAAGGTCGGCGATCTGCGCGCCAAGCTGGACGATCTGCGTGTTCAGGCGGACAAGGCCACGCGCGAGGGCGATCTGGCGAAGGCGTCGAAGATTCTGTACGGCGACATTCCGTCCATTCAGAAGGAGCTGGCGGCGGCTGAGTCGGCCGATGCCGAGTCGGAGGATGCTGGCGAGAACAAGCCGGAGCCGATGGTGCCCGATCGCGTGGACGCCGATTCCGTGGCGGAGATCGTCTCCGACTGGACGGGCATCCCCGTGGGCCGCCTGATGCAGGGCGAGAACGAGAAGCTGCTGCACATGGAGGAGTATCTGGGCAAGCGCGTGATCGGTCAGAAGGAGGCTGTGGCTGCGGTGAGCGATGCGGTGCGTCGTTCGCGTGCCGGCATTTCGGATCCGAATCGTCCTACTGGCTCGTTCCTGTTCCTTGGCCCGACGGGCGTGGGCAAGACCGAGCTGGCGAAGGCGCTTGCGGACTTCCTGTTCGACGACGAGCGTGCCATGGTGCGCATTGATATGTCGGAGTACATGGAGAAGGCGTCGGTGTCTCGTCTGATTGGCGCGGCTCCTGGCTATGTGGGCTATGAGCAGGGCGGTCAGCTGACCGAGGCGGTGCGTCGTCGTCCGTATTCGGTGGTGCTGTTCGATGAGGTCGAGAAGGCGAATCCCGAGATCTTCGACGTGCTGCTGCAGGTGCTGGATGATGGCCGTCTGACCGATGGTCAGGGCAGGACCGTGGACTTCAAGAACACGATTCTGATCATGACGTCCAATCTGGGTTCGCAGTTCCTCGTGAACGAGGACATGGACGCGGATGCCAAGAAGAAGGCCGTGATGGACGCGGTGCACATGAACTTCAAGCCGGAGTTCCTGAACCGCTTGGATGACATCGTGATGTTCCATCCGCTGACCCGCGAGGAGCTGGGCAGCATCGTGGACATTCAGGTCAAGGGCGTGGCCGCGCGTCTGACGGAGCGTCGCATCAGCCTCGATGTGACGGATTCGGCGCGCGAGTGGCTGGCCAACACGGGTTACGATCCGGCGTATGGCGCTCGTCCGCTGCGTCGTCTGGTGCAGACCGAGGTCGGTGACCAGCTGGCCCGCATGCTGCTGGCCGGCAAAGTGCACGACGGCGATACGGTGCTGGTGGACCAGACCGGCGGCGAGCATCTGGAGCTGTCCGCCTGGGCATCCGACAAGATCGTGCCGGACGACGCGGACGTGTCGGTCGACCACGTGGAGGCCGACGGCGACAAGCCTGCGGACGCTTCCGCCGCGGGCGACGGCGACGCGAAGAAGCCGGACGGTTCCGATCGCTGAGCGTGACGCCAGTGCGGCGTGGCTGCATGGTGACTGCGTGATGTGACCGTGCGGGACCGTGCGGGTATGACAGGGGCGCGGCACTTGGGGAAATCCAAGCGCCGCGCCCCTTTTTCGCGTCTGCGCGTGTGTTTTGCCTGCAAGCGATGACATACGCGTGCATACGTTTGCGTGTGCTGTTCTGCGCGTGCGTCTGCGTCTGTGTGCTGCGTTGACCTGCATGCGTCTGCACGTGGGTCAACGCAGCGTCTTGCATGCGGGGGCGCGCTTGTGTTTTGGGTACGGAGTGCATTTCGTGCGTGCCTGCATGTCACGCGCGCGAGCATGCTGGCACGCGTGACATGCCTGTGTGTATGGCACGTACCGATCGGTCGCCGCGGTTCAGGAAAGGAAGATCTGCGGCGCCTTGTCGAAGTTGGCGGCGCAGTGCTCGCCGCAGAAGTAGTAGGTCTTGCCGTCGTGCTCGCGCGTGATGGCGTCGGCGTTCACGCTGACGGTCATGCCGCAGACCGGATCGGTCGCGGTCTCGCCTTCGACGGGCTGCGTCATATGCATGTGGTGCATGTCCATGGTGTTCTCCTTGCTGCGATGGATGTTGTCGTGGTGATTGTAGTGTTCGTGATCGCGTCCGTGTGGCCGTCCGTCCGCTGCCGGTTCCTCCTGACGATGGTCTGCGGATGCCGATGCGGCGGAACTCGTTGTGCCGGCGTTCCTGACGGTCATGGCGGTGTGGTCGTCGATGATGACCTGCACGCGGCGGTCGTTCGTGGCGACGGCTTTGTCCGTCCGATCGGACGAAGCGGACGTCGCGGAACCCTTGCTGGCCGTGGAACCGTTGCCGACCTCGTCCTCGCGGATCCGCGCATGGCGGAGACGGTTGGCGTTGATCACGAGGCATACGGAGCTGAGGGCCATGGCGAGTCCGGCGATCATGGGGCTCAGCAGCCATCCGGTGAACGGGTAGAGGATGCCCGCGGCGATGGGGATGCCGATGATGTTGTAGCCGAACGCCCAGGCGAGGTTCTCCCGGATGTTGGTCATGGTGGCGTTCGACAGGTTGATGGTGCGCAGCACGCCGCGCAGATCGCCGCTCATCAGCGTCACGTCGGCCGACTGCATGGCCACGTCGGTCCCGGTGCCGATGGCGAATCCCACGTCCGCCTTCGCCAGAGCCGGAGCGTCGTTGATGCCGTCGCCCACCATGGCGATCAGTTCGTCGCCGCGGCCGGCCTCGTCGCGTTCCCGCTGCAGACGGGTGATCCAATCGGCCTTGCCGTCCGGACGGACCTGTGCGATGACGGTGTCGATGCCGACCTCCCTGGCGATGCGCTCCGCGGTCTCGGCCTTGTCTCCGCTGAGCATGACCGTGCGGATGCCGGCCTTGCGCAGCGCGGCCATGGCCTCCGCCGATCCGTCCTTGACGATGTCGTTCGCGTACGTCGCCTTGTCGAGCGACGATCCGTCGTCGGTGATGCCGCGCGTGATCGTGCCGGTCTTGTCGAACACGATCGTGCGGATCTTGCGGGCCTGTTCCAGAGCCTGGGCCGAGGTGACGAGTATGCCGTTGGTGGCTCCCAGCCCGGTCGCCGCGGTCACGGACAACGGCGTGGCCAGTCCGAGCGCGCACGGGCACGCGATGATGAGCACGCTGACGGCCGCGATGAGGGCATGCGCCAGACGAGGCTGCGGCCCCACGACGATCCAGATGGCGAACGTCCACACGGCGATGATCATGACCGCGGGCACGAAGATGCGGGCGATGCGGTCGGCAAGCCGCTGAACGGGCGTCTTGGTGGCCTGCGCGCGAGAGACCAGTGCGATGATCTGCGACAGCACGGTGTCGCCGCCGATCTGCGTGGTGCGCATGACGAACGCGCCGCGGAGGGTCGTCGTCGCGCCGGTGACCGTGGATCCGGCGGTCTTCGCGGCAGGTCGGGATTCGCCGGTGATCATCGACTCGTCGACTTCGGCCGTGCCGGCCACGATCACGCCGTCCGCGGGAATGCGCTCGCCGGGATGGATGACGAGCAGATCGCCGACCTTCAGCGACGCCGTATCGACGTCGCTGCCCACGCTGAGCAGCTTCCAATGCTGCTCGCCGCCATCCAGATCGGACTGTTCGATGCGTCGAGCGGAACGCGGCGCCAGCTTGATCAGTGACTGCACCGCCTTGCCGGTGCCTTCGCGGGCCTTGGCCTCCAGAAGGCGTCCGACCAGGACCAGAGTGATCACGACGCCCACGGATTCGAAGTACGGTTCCTCGGACCCGGACGGCATGAGACTGGACGCGATGCACGCCACCAGGCTGTAGACGTATGCGGCCGTGGTGCCGAGCGCCACCAATGAGTTCATGTCCGGACTGTGATGGCGCAGCGCCGCCCAGCCGACGCGGTGTATGGGATTGCCGCAGTAGAACATGACGGGCGTGATGAGGATCGCCTGAAGCCACGGATTGGTGAGCCAGCCCGGCAGCATGGAGTCGCCGTGCATGGACAGCATGGCCACGGCGAAGACCGGAATGGTGAGCACGGCGGCGATGATCGTCAGACGCGTGGTGTCCCGGATCTCCCGGCGCCGCTCCTCGGCGTCGCGGCGCTCGTTCTCCACGGCGTCGACTCCGGCGTTGGCCGCCGTTCCCGCGACGGCGCTCCGGGCCGCGGCCGACGTCTCGCCGGAATCCGCGGCGGACCCGTCGCCGACGATGCGCAGCATGCCGTGCACCATGTTCATGCCGCAGGCGAAGGGATAGTCGCCAGCCGGCAGCGCAGGCAGATCCACCGTGGTGGTGGCGTTGCCGGACAGGGCGGCGTCCAGCCCGAGATCGGCGAACACCACATGGGAGGTGCATTCGCCGGTTTCGCGGCGATCGAAGGTCAGCGTGATGGGGATGCCGGCCCTGAGCTCGATGAGATCGGGGGCATAGCCGCCGTGGACGACGATGGTGGCGCGCTGAACGCCGCCGGACACGGTTCCTGCCGCCGCCTTGCGCTCGCCGAAGAAGAATCGGACGATGCCCCAGGTGAGCAGTCCGGCCGTGACCACGGACACGGCCAGCATGAACAGATCGAATCCCATTGCTTTCCTCTCTTCCGGGGGTACGTCGTGAACTCTACGTGTCGGGCCGCGTGCTGTCCACCGCTCCCGGCCGGTTTTTCCGCGGGCTTACGAAATCTTCTTCGCCGTTGATCGAAGTCTTGACATAGAACATATGTTCGAGCATGGACCATCGGCGTGTTGCCTTGATTTTGTAAGCGTCGCGCGGTTTCGTGGAGGTGCCCTTGCCATGTTCGGTCCGCAGGGAATGTTCAGATAGAACACATGTTCGATATTGTTGATGTGGTCGCGCTGGTCGCGACGTTGCTGATCGGGGGCGCCATCGGCTTCGCCGTCGGGTACGTGCTCGGCAGGGGCCGAGGCGCCGAATCGGTGCGCGCGCAGTCGATGCGCGAGGTGGAGGACGGACGGTCCCGTCTCGATGCCATGCGCACCGAGCTGGAGCGGGCGAACTCGCAGTCCGTTGCCGCCAGAACGCGCAGCGAGGGGCTGGAGCGGCAGCTGGGATACGTGCAGTCTCAGCTGGCCCAGCTGCAGCAGGCCGAGCAGAACCGGCTGCAGCGCGAGCGCGAGCGGGCGCAGGAGCAGGCCGCCCAGCGTGAGCTGGAGCGTGAGGCCGCGCTCAGGGAACAGAGCAAGGTGCTCAGCGCGTTGGCGCCGGTGCAGAAGAACCTCGACGCCCTGCAGCTCAAGGTCACGCAGATCGAGGAGGGCCGCAGGCACGAGATGGGTGCCCTGGGCGAACAGCTCAAGGGGCTCGGCGAGCAGCAGGCGCGTCTTGACCGGGAGACCAGCTCGCTGTCCGCCGCGTTGCGGAACAACAAGGTGCGCGGCGCCTGGGGCGAGGCGCAGCTGAAGAACATCGTGGAGTCCGCGGGGCTGCTCGACCATGTCGATTTCGACACCCAGGTCGTCGTCACCGATGCCGACGGACGCATCCAGCGCCCGGACATGGTGGTGCATCTGCCGGGCAACAAGACGATTCCGATCGACGCCAAGGTGCCGTACGCCAGCTACCAGAAGGCGTGCGAGATCCCGGACACGGCGTCGCCGGAGGAGCTGGAACGCAAGTCCGATCTGCTGAGGGCCCATGCGCATGATCTGCGCGAGCACGTCAAGACGTTGTCGGACAAGGCATATTGGAACGCGTTCCCCACGGCGCCGGATTTCGTGGTGGCGTTCATCCCCAACGAGTCGCTGCTGCAGGCCGCGCTCGAGGCCGATCCCACGCTCATGGACGACGCCTTCGCGCGCAAGGTGGCGCTGACGTCGCCGGTCACACTGTGGGCGGTGCTCAAGTCGGTGGCCTACGCGTGGCAGCAGCAGAGCCTGACGGATGACGCCAAGACGCTGTTCGATCTGTCCCGGGAGCTCTACGAACGGTTCGCGGTGCTCGGCGACAAGGCCACCAAGCTGGGCAACGCCATCACCAAGACCGTGGGCGCATACAATCAGTTCGCCGCATCGTTGGAGTCCCGCGTGCTGGTCTCGGCGCGCAAGCTGCAGAAGCTCGACCGGTCCCGCGTGATCGGCGACGTGGAACTCATCGACCCGGACAAGGCCAACATCCGTGAGCTCAATGCTCCCGAGACCCAGTTCGACGACGCCGGGTCGTCGACCGAATCGTAACCGATCCGTACCCGGCTGCGGATAGGCTGAAAGGCATGGCTATGACAGAAGACGCTTCCACTGGTTTTCGTCCCACCGGTCCCGCGGGGCTGCGCGGCGAACTGCCCCTCGAGATGCAGGAGCCGAAGGCGCAGCTGCGCCGACTGCTCGAGGATTCCATCGCGACCAAGCCGTTCAGCGAACTGTCTGACGTGACGTTCCATCACCGTGGTGCGGAGCTGGTCGGCCATGTGCTGCTCGACACCGTCGAGGAGGAGGGCTACACGCTCGATGACTTCGACGCCGTGGGCGCGCTCACCGCGGCGGCCGTGCCGCTGGTCACCTCCATGATCACCGCGGCGGGATCCCGCGGACAGGATCTCGACGGATTCGTCATGGACTTCGTGTATCCGTCCGTCAAGGGGCCCTCCATCAAGGGCAAGCGCGTCATTCTCATCGACTCGTGGCTGAGCGAAAAGTCCTACGTGCAGACATCGTCGCTGGTCACGCTGCGCAACGGCAACGAACTCAGCCTCGACTTCGGCATCGTCAAGAAGGAGGGAGCCGAGGTGCTGGGCGTCGCCGCGCTCATCGGCGGCCCGTTCCGTACGCTCAACGTCATCCATCCCGTCACGGGGGAGGAAAGCGAACTGCCGTTCATCCGCGCCTACGACGAGGCCGAGCTCCGGGCGCCGAACGACGACTGACGGTCCGGACGTCCGGACGGCGGCAGGCGGCGGGCAACGCCCGATGATCATCGAACGGCCCACGACCGACTGACCGACTGACCGACTGCCGGCGGCCGGGCCATGGCTCACGGCTCATGGAATACGCGGCCGTGGAATATGCGGCAGGACGACATTGAGGTGACATCGAACATGCGCGAACCCAATCCCATCACCGTCGCTTCCAAGGCCTCGGGCGAACCGACGTTCCGCGAGGTCGGGCTCGGCCCGTGGAGCGAGGTCCATCCCGGCGAACCGCGCCCCGACGATCCGGACTCGCCCGGCTACGACGGACGCTACGACACGGCGCTGCTCGACGGCGGCGACCGGCGCAACGTGCTCGACCGCTATCGGTACTGGACCGTCGAGGCCATCAGGGAGGACCTCGATGCCAGAGGACGGCACGACTTCGAAGTCGCGGTGGAGAACTGGACGCACGACTTCAACATCGGTTCCATGGTGCGCACGGCCAACGCCTTCACCGCGCGCCGCGTCCACATCGTCGGACCGCACAAATGGAATCGCAAGGGCGCGCTCATGACCGAGCTGTACCAGCACGTCGAGCATCATCCGTCCATCGCCGAACTCGTGGAGGCGTGGCGGTACCGCATCGCCGGCGAGATCGCCGCCGCACGTGCGGACGCGCAGTCCGCCGCCATCCACGCCCATTGGGCGTCGGAGACCGGGGACTCCCAATCCGCCGCCCGCGCGCTCGCGGCCGTGGACGCCGCCGACGCGCGCATCAGGGAACTGCGGGGCGCACGCGTCATCGCGCTCGACATCATCCCCGGCGCGGTCCCCATCGAAACCTACCGCTTCCCCGCACGCTGCCTCATGCTCTTCGGCGCGGAAGGACCCGGACTGAGCGAGAAGGCGCTCGAACTGGCGGACGACGTGGTGTACATTTCCCAATTCGGATCGGTGCGCTCCATCAACGCCGGCGCCGCCGCGGCCGTGGCCATGCACAGCTGGATAGCCCAGCACGGACATTGCGCCCAGCCCGCGCCCGACCGAACCGAGCCGGCATGACACTAATGGCCGTGCACGACGCGTCGGCATGCGCCGCGCACCGGCACACATGGTCGCGCGCCGAAGCATGCGTCGCGGCATGCGTCGCGGCAAGCAGAACACGGCAGGCAGGGCGAGGATACTCGACACCGGCGGCAGCATCATGCCCCGACGAGGATGGGAACGCGCAGCCTGCGGCCCCGGCAGAGGAGGCTCGGCAACGGTCGAAGCCCGAAGGCTCCCTCTGGCGTATCGGGATCGCGAGAGCCGTCATCGGCATCGACGGCCGCATGAGATCAATAATCCGCCGGGACCCTATCGTCGCGTCGCCCGCGCTGCTAGACTGAACTCAACTTTGCCCACGATGAGCGGCGCAGCGCATCGTCCGCACACCGGCGGAGCAGGCAACGGGGACGATACGCGCAAACATGCCGTATCCGGCCGACCGATTGCCGGCCGACCGGAACCGGTCCAAACCAGACCGGCCGACCGAATCCGACCAATCCGACCAGACCCAACCAATCCAACCACCGGAACCAGAACAGCGAGCAATGCGGGCAGACAAGGGGAGAGCACGCATGATCACCATCGAACACATCAGCAAACGATTCGGCGGCAAGCCGGTCCTCAACGACGTCAGCTTCACGGCAGAGGACGGCAAGGTCACCGGCTTCCTCGGCCCCAACGGCGCCGGCAAATCCACCACCATGCGGGCGGCGCTCGGACTCATCGCCCCCGACTCCGGACGCGCGCTCATCGACGGCAGCCCCTTCCGCTCCGCCAAGGCGCCCATGGCCGCGGTCGGTGCGGTGCTCGACGCCAAGTCGGCGCACAAGGGCCGTTCCGCCTACGCACACCTCAAGGCTCTGGCGCAGACCAACGGCATCCCGGTCTCCCGCGTGGACGAGGTCATGGACCTCACCGGCATCGCCTCCGTCAAACGACGCCGCGCCGGCGCATTCAGCCTCGGCATGAGCCAGCGTCTCTCCATCGCGGCCGCGCTGCTCGGCGACCCGCGCAACCTCATCCTCGACGAACCCGTCAACGGCCTCGACCCCGAAGGCGTCAAATGGGTGCGCGAACTGTGCCGGTTCTACGCCGGACAGGGACGCGCCGTGCTGCTCAGCTCCCATCTCATGAGCGAAGTCGCCCTCACCGCGGACAACCTCGTCATCATCGGACAGGGCCGGATCCTCGAGACCACCACGGTCGCGGACTTCGTGGCCGAGCATTCCGCGCACGCGCTGCGCGTGGCCACGCCGGAACCGGACAGGCTCAGGGCCATCTTCGCCTCCGCGCCCGACGTCACCGTCGAGCCGGTCGAGCGCAGGACGTCCGATCCGGCCATCGGCGAAGTGTTCCGCATCTCCGGCGCCGACCTTGAGACCGCTGCCCGCGTGTTCGCGCAGACGCGGCTCGTCACCTACGAATTCGTCGAGGAGCGTGCCTCGCTCGAGGAGGCGTACATGACCCTCACTCACGGCGAGGTCCAATACGCGAACCGCGAGGTGCCCGGGCAGAAACCCGTCCAATACGGCGCTCCGGCTTCCACTCCGGCACCCACTCCGGCTCCCGGACCGGCACCCGTGTCCGCAATGCCGCCAGTCCCGCCCGCGTCTCCCGCCCGACCCGCAGCATCCCCGAAGGAGGTCACCCGATGAGCGCTCCCGCATCGGCCCCGGCTCCGTCCACCGCCGTCAGCAACGGCAACAACCCCAACAACCCCGGCAACGGCAGCAATGTCAGCAACGGCTACACGACCGGACGCCGCATGTCCGCCGGACGCCTGCGGCTCGGCTTCCTCGGCAGCGTGCGTTCCGAGCTCACCAAGCTGCTGTCGATCAAGTCCACGTACTGGCTGCTCGTCATCGCCGCGCTGCTCATCGTGGCCGGCGGCGCCATCTCCGCGGCCTCGTACAAGGCGATGGCCTCCATCAGCTACGATCCGGCCACCGGCGCGATGACCACGCTGGACACGCCGCGGCCCATCGAGGAGTCCAGCGTGTGGCTGTCCACGACCGTCATGGTGCCCACGGCCGCGGTGGTGATCGGCATCTTCGGCGTCATGGCCATCACGAGCGAGTACACGAACCTCACCATCCAGTCGGGATTCGTGGCCAATCCGCGCCGCGGCATGTATCTGGCGGCGAAGGGCGTCGTCGCGGCGCTGATGGCGTTCGCGACCACGCTCGTGGGCGTCGCGCTCGCGTGGGTGGCGGCCCGGGTCGTGCTCGGCGGCATCGAGATCACGCCGCTGGACGATGCGTACCGCGCGCTGCCGATGATCTGTCTGCTCGGCGCACCCGCGGCAGGCATGGTCATGGCCGTCATGGCGCTGGGCCTCGGCGCGATCTGCCGGTCCACCGTGGGCGGCGTGTTCGCGCTGATCGGTCTGTGGTCCATCCTGCCGTCCGTGCTGGGCGTCGCCTCGCTCAACGAGAAGCTGCGCTCGGCGGTCACCAGCATCGGCAACTGCCTGCCCAGCTCGGTGATGAGCGCGTTTCTGTCCGGCCCCGACGCGGGCGGCGAGTCGCCGATGACGGCGGCGGTGCTCGGCGTCGTCTCCACGGAGGACAAGTACTTCGACCCGACGTGGTGGCAGGCCGGCTTGATCTTCGCGGCATGGGCCGCGGCGATGTACGCGATCGGCCTGCTGGTGCTCCGTCGCGCCGACGTGAAGTGACGCGTACCGTCGTGCCGATGCATGTCGCCGCGCGTCGGCGTACCACGATCGCAGGTGGAAGTCGGTGCGGCGGCACCGATGCGCGGCAATGGGCATCGGAAAAGACGGGACTCGGACGGGAAGGATGCCGAATCCGCGCGGACGCTTCCCGTTCGTCGGCCGTCAGGGCACGCTATCTGCAGAGTCAGGGGTAGATTCGGGAATCCACCGGCAGATATCTGCGGAGTCAGGGTGCCTCTGAGCGAACACGCGGCATCAGACGAGGCATTCGGTTCAGCGGAAACGGCGGAATTCCAATGATCGTCTGACGTCGCCCGACCGCGCATATCCGACGGAATGCCCCTGACTCTGCAGATATCTGCCCGCAAAACGCGAAATCTGCCCCTGACTCTGCAGATACGCGGCGGATGGACACGAAATGGGGGATATCCAGCCGCCGCTCAGCGCACGGTGACGCGCAGCGCGCCCCGGAACGGCACGTTGATGCGCCACAGACGGTCGGTCTTCCACTCGCCGCGCAGCTTGGCGTCGTCCAGCGGCTTCGGCTCGACGACGACATCGCCGAGCGCGCACCCATCCGTCTCCGCCGACCGGTCGATGGCGAGCAGCGCCTCTCCGACCCGGAACGTCACGGCCCCTGCGGATGCAACGGCCTCCGCGGACGTCCCGTGCTCCCCGGACGGCGCATCGGCGTCCTTCCCGCGGAGACGCACGGGCTCGACCGCCGTCATCAGATGCATGGTCGCGAGTCCGAACGTGCCGTCCGCATCATCACGGATCGTCAGCGTGCGCGCCGCCTTGTCCAGCGTCACGTCGCGTCGATACGACCCCAGCCCCGCCGCGGCCGGCCACGCATGCGTCAGATCGGCCTCGACGACGCTGCGGTCCGTCCCGAACGCCACGCGCACGTCGCGCGCCTCGCACGACGGCGTCGCCTCCTGCATCACGCCGTCGAAGTCGGGCAGATTGTGCCAGGACGACTGCATGGTCCACAGATCGTAGCGCCGCGGCGAGAACGTCTGCCGCGTGTACGTCTCCACGCCGGGGTCGATGAGCACGGGCGCGCCGTCGCGCCACACGATCACGCTGCCGGTGTCGTTGTGGCTGTGGCTGAACCCGTTGCGGCCCGCCTTGACGCCCACGGCGAAGCCGCCGCCGCGCAGCACCGCGATGCCGGTGCTGGGGAAGTACGTCTCGGGAGGCTCGGCTGCGGCGCGCCCGGCAGATCCGGCACACCCGGCGGATTCGCCGTGCCCGGCACAACCGGCGCGATCGTCCTGGCCGTCGCCGTCCTCGGCGAGACGCAGCATGTCCCGCGCCGCGCCCGCCTCGAGCATCGGGTTCAGCGCGCCGATGCGGGCCATCGGGTCGAGTCCGGTGCCGCTTCCGCCGGCGGAGGCGCCGGACTCGAGCTCCAGCGCGTGCGCCCATTCGGTCGCCGCCGTGCGCGCCATCTCGCCGTCGCCCACCATGCGGGCGAACAGGTATTCGCGGATGCCCATGAGCCCGGCGTGGATCGAGCAGTCCGAGAAGTTGAGGTACAGGTTCTCGCCGATGCGCACGCGCGCGATGTACGTGGCGATGTTCGCGATCTTCGCGTCGCCCCACAGCGGCGCGAACGTCTCGGGCGCCGCCTCGGCGAGGATGCGCATCGCGCCGAACAGGCACAGGGCCGCGGAATGGTAGTAGCCGGCGCCCTCGGTGCAACAGCCGTCGTCGCCGTACTCGTCCACGAACGCGTCCAGGCTCGCGGCGGCGCGCGTCACCACGCGGCGGCGCGTCGCGTCGTCGAACGGCGCGAGGAACGCCGTGGCGAGCACGTTCTGCGTGCACCACGTGGTCCAGTTGTTCGTGGGGCCGTCGCCCTCGCCCATCCACCAGAACCGGTCGGTCAGGTACGGCGTGACGATGCGCCGCGCCAGCTCGCGCCCGATGCGCCGGCGGATCGGCTCGGGCAGCGCCCCGCCCAGCAGGTACAGCGCCGAGGCGAGCAGCTGCCCGGTTTCGCAGGCGAACAGGTCGAGCACGGGACGGTCCGGATCCGGCCACGGCAGCTGCGGCGCATCGCGCACGTACGCGTTGTGCGCCGGCACCTGCCACGCCGACTGGTCGCAGATCAGCGTCACGCCGTCGATGATGTCCTCCAGCAGCGTCCTGCCGCGCTCGCCGTCCGGACCGGCCACGCCGAACGCCATGAGGTCGTCGGCCACGCGCCGGCGCATCTCGCCGTACTGCGTCTCGTAGGTCCTGCGGTCGCCGTCGCGGAAGAACCGCGCCCAGTCGTGCGCCAGCGGCCGCGGCCATGGGCGGTCCCGATGCTCGGCTGCGCGCCGCGCGTACAGCGCCGCCAGATCGCGGGGGAGCGATGCCCACGCGTCGCGGTCGGCGGCGGGGGCGAAGGGACGGAACGGACGGAACGCGTATGCGGGCGATGCGTCGAGCGTCCGATCCCATGCGCTGACGAATCGCGACGATGCGGCTGCGACGCTACCGGTCATGGCTCCTCCTTGGAACGCGGTGCCGTGCGGCACCATGTGCGGCCAATCGTATGCGCGTGCTCCCGCCGCCGTGCCGACGCATGCGTCTCGCCGCCCGCCCGCGCCCGCGCATCCGCATGCCGGTCGGCCCTCGCGCGCAGGACCCCTGCGTGTCACATACGGCACCTATAGTGAAGGCCATGCCTACTTTTTCACGCGAAGAAATCGTGCATTTGGGCGATCTTGCCCGAATCGCGCTCACCGATGAGGAAATCACCCGTCTGCAGGGCGAGCTGAACGTCATCGCAGACTCCATCAACAAGGTGCAGGAAGTCGCGTCCGACGACGTGCCGCCCACCGCCAACCCCGTGCCGCTGGAGGCGTATCTGCGTCCGGACGTGGCCGTCACGCCGCTCACGCAGGAGGAGGCGCTGTCCGGTGCCCCGAAGACCGAGGCCGGCATGTTCGTGGCACCGCGAATCCTGGGAAGCGAGGAGTGAGAAGGCAATGAGCATTTCCACCGAAACCGCGGCGCTCGTCAAGCTGTCCGCCGCCGAGCAGGCCGCCAAGGTCAAGGCCGGCGAGGTCACCAGCCGCGAGCTGGTCGAGGCGCATCTGGCCGTCATCGAGGCCGCCGAGCCGTCCATCAAGGCGTTCCTCAAGGTCTCGGGCGACGTCGCGCTCGAGCAGGCCGACGCGTTCGACGCCAAGTCCGCCGACGAGAAGGCCGCGCTGCCCGAACTGGCCGGCGTGCCGATCGCCATCAAGGACATGATCGTCACCAAGGGCATCGAGACCACCGCCGCCTCGAAGATCCTCGAGGGCTGGGTGCCGCCGTACGACGCCACCGTCATCGAGAAGCTCAAGGCCGCCGGCATGCCGATCCTCGGCAAGACGAACCTCGACGAGTTCGCGCAGGGCTCCTCCACCGAGCATTCCGCCTACCAGACCACGCACAACCCGTGGGACACCGAGCGCGTGCCCGGCGGCTCCGGCGGCGGTTCGGCCTCCGCGGTCGCCGCGTTCGAGGCTCCGCTCGCCCTCGGCACCGACACCGGCGGCTCGATCCGCCAGCCCGGCTCGCTCACCGGCACCGTGGGCGTCAAGCCCACCTACGGCGGCGTCTCCCGCTTCGGCGCCATCGCCATGGCCTCCTCGCTCGACCAGATCGGCCCGGTCTCCCGCACCGTGCTCGACTCCGCGCTGCTGCAGGAGATCATCGGCGGCCACGACGAGCGCGATTCGACGTCCATCCCCGAAGGCCCCCGCCCCATGGCCGCCGCCGCGCGCGAAGGCCTCAGGCGCGATCTTACGGGCCTCAAGGTCGGTCTCGTCAAGGAGCTCGGCGGCGAAGGCTTCCAGCCCGGCGTGCAGGCCCGCTTCAACGAGGCGGTCGAACTGCTCAAGGCCATGGGCGCCGAGGTCACCGAGGTCTCCTGCCCGCACTTCCCGTACGCGCTGGGCGCCTACTACATCATCATGCCGTCCGAGGTGAGCTCCAACCTGGCCCGCTACGATGGCATGCGCTACGGCCTGCGCGTCATGCCGCCGGAGGGCGTGCCGCAGACCGCCGCCAACATGATGGCCTACACGCGCGAGGCCGGATTCGGCGACGAGGTCAAGCGCCGCATCATCCTCGGCACCTACGCGCTGTCCGCCGGCTACTACGACGCCTGGTACGGCTCCGCGCAGAAGGTGCGCACGCTCATCATCAACGACTTCAAGGCCGCGTTCGACCAGGTGGACGTGCTCGTCTCCCCGACGTCGCCGACCACCGCCTTCAAGTTCGGCGAGAAGATGAACGACCCGCTGACCATGTACCTCAACGACGTGGCCACCATCCCGGCGAACATGGCCGGCGTGCCCGCCATGTCCATTCCGGCCGGCCTGTCCGACGACGGCCTGCCCGTGGGCTTCCAGTTCTTCGCCCCGCAGCAGCGCGACGAGGTCATGTACAAGCCGGCGGCCGCGCTCGAGGCCGCGCTGGAGGAGCAGTGGGGCGGTCCGATCTGGAACGACCTCAAGACCCCGTGGCTGGGCGAGTGACCGGCAAGAAGCGCAAGAAGCGTTAGAAGAGTCAAGGAAACGAAACCATCATGGCTGAAAAACTGATGAAGTACGCCGAGGCCTGCAAGCAGTTCGACCCGGTCTTCGGTCTGGAAACCCACGTGGAGCTGTGCACGAACACCAAGCTGTTCTGCCCGGCCCACATCGAGTTCGGCGGCGAACCGAACACCCAGCTCACCCCGGTGAGCCTGGGTCTGCCCGGCTCCCTGCCGGTGATCAACAAGACCGCCGTGGACTACGCGATCAAGCTGGGCCTCGCCCTGCACTGCGAGATCAACGAGTGGAGCCAGTTCGCCCGCAAGAACTACTTCTACCCGGACATGCCGCGCGACTACCAGATCTCCCAGTACGACAAGCCCACCAACGGCAACGGCTATCTGGACGTGGAGCTTGAGGACGGCACCGTGTTCCGCGTGCCGATCGAGCGCGCGCACATCGAGGACGACGCCGGCAAGAACACCCACGTGGGCGGCGCCGACGGCCGCATCGAAGGCGCCGACCATTCGCTGGTCGACTACAACCGCGCCGGCGTGCCGCTGATCGAGATCGTCACCAAGCCGATCGAGGGCGCGGGCGACCGCGCTCCGGAGATCGCCGGCGCCTACATGCGCGCCATCCGCGACATCGTGCGCGCGCTGGGCATCTCCCACGCCCGCATGGAGCAGGGCAACATGCGCGCCGACGTGAACCTGTCGTTGCGCCGCAGCCCGAACGACCCGTACGGCACCCGTTCCGAGACCAAGAACGTGAACTCGTTCCGCGGCATCGAGAAGACGCTGCAGTACGAGATCCGCCGTCAGGCGGCGATCCTGGCGGACGGCGGCGAGATCCTGCAGGAGACCCGCCACTGGGACGAGGCCTCGCAGACCACCGCCGGCGGCCGCGTCAAGTCCGACGCCGACGACTACCGCTACTTCCCGGACCCGGATCTCGTCATGCTCCACATCACCAAGGAGCACGTCGAGGAGATCAAGGCCCAGATGCCGGAGATGCCGCGCGAGCGCCGCAACCGCCTCAAGGCCGAGTGGAACCTCACCGACCTGCAGATGCGCGACATCCTCAACGCCGACGCCCTCGACCTGATCGAGGAGACCGTCAAGGCCGGCGCCACCGCCGCGGGCGCGCGCAAGTGGTGGCTCGGCGAGCTCTCCCGCGAGGCCAACGCCAAGGGCGTCTCCCTCGAGGAGCTGCCCGTCACCCCGGCCGACGTGGCTGAGGTGGAGAAGCTCGTGGCCGACGGCAAGCTCAACGACAAGCTCGCCAAGCAGACCATCGCCGGCGTGCTCGCCGGTGAGGGCACGCCGGACGAGGTCGTGGCCAAGCACGGCTACAAGATCGTCGAGGACTCCGGCGCCATCGAGGTGGCCGTGGACGCGGCGTTCGAGGCCAACCCCGACGTGGTCGAGAAGCTCAAGAGCGGCAACATGAAGCCGATGGGCGTCATCATCGGCGCGGTGATGAAGGCGACGCGCGGTCAGGCCGACGCGAAGGCCGTCACCAAGATCGTGATGGGCAAGATCAAGGGCTGAACGCGCTGAGCCGTTGCGCGGACGGTCCCGTGGACCGTTCGCGGGCTCGGACGAGCAATCCCGCGCGGGATGCGGGACCATGACGACAGGGCGGCGTCTCTCGGCGACGGGGCGCCGCCCTTCGCATGCCGTTCGGCGATGCGGGACGCCGCACGATGCCACGCTATACGCGAAGGCAATGCGGTATCTGCGGAGTCAGGGGCAGATTCGGCATCGTGCGGGCAGATATCTGCAGAGTCAGGGTGCCTCCGTTCGTGGTATCTGGGGATCGCGCACCGGAATTCCGCGGTTTTTCAACGCCCGGTATCCGGGTATGCTCCTTCGGAGCACCCTGACTCTGCAGATATCTGTCAACAGAACCGAAAATCTGCCCCTGACTCCGCAGATACCCTCCAAGCAAGGCCCCAAGCCGAAGCGCAGGACGTCTCCTTGCCGCCGTGCATCGGGAGCCTTGGCCGCTGCGGCAGCGTTCGAGCCGCTGCGGCAGCGTTCGAGCCGCCGCGGCCCAGCAGCCCCGACCGCCGCGCACGGCAAGGCCGCGCCGGCGCACACCCCGTTCCCAGCCGATATTCAGCCCCTTGCGCTAGGATGCCATACGGCTTGATAATGATGAGCACATACGCCAGAAGTACATCGGGGGTTGAAACCAATGTCACAAGCCGGTGAAATCATTCCCAACATCGCCGACTCAAGGGAGCTGCCGGCGAGCATCGTCGTACCCGGAATCCGCGGAGAGATGGTCACGCTGCGTCCCGCGACGCTCGAGGACCTGCCTCGCATGGACGAACTCGACGCCTACTACAACGCATCCGGCATCACCGGCAAGGACGCCGCCGCCGAACGCGCCGTGGTGCACGCGTGGGTCCACCGTTCCGTGGCATGGGAGCAGGGCCAGACGCCGGCGCAGTCCGGCGTGGGCGATCCCGAGGCCCGCCGCACCATGGCGTGGGCCGTCCTGACCAACGCCGACCACGACGGCGACGGCGAACGCGACGCCCAGACCACCGGCAACATGATCGGCATGGTCTTCCTCATCGACATCGACGGCTGGGGCAAGTCCGCCCGCATCCAGGTGGTGCTCGGCCACGACTACCGCGGCCGCGGCTACTCGCGCGACGCCATGCCGCGCGTCCTCACCTACGGCTTCGCGCCGCACCCCGCGGGCCTGGGCCTGCACCGCATCTGGGTGGCCGTGCCGGAGAAGAACACGCGCTCCCGCTCCGTCTACCGCTCCCTCGGCTTCGTGCCGGAGGGCACCTCGCGCGACGCCCTGTGGGACGACCAGAACAACAAGTACATGGACCAGATCGTCATGGGCACCCTCGCCGACGAGTACGACCCGGTCGCCTCGCTCGACGCGTTCGGCCTGCACCTCATCACCGACAATCCCGGCGTCAAGGAGGCGCTCGCCGCGCGCGAGCACTCCCTGGCCATCCAGCAGGGCGCGCTCGGCTCCGATTCCGCGGACGGGCGGGCGGACGGCGGCGCCTCGGCGGCCTCCGAACTCGCCGCGGCGATCCGCGGCGACGCGGACCGTGCGCGCGACGGGCGCGACGCACGCTCCGAGAGCGCGAAGCGCGACGACGAGGCCCGCTTCGCCGACGGCAACGCGGACGGACGCCCGCAGTCGTGGGCCTACGGCTCCGACAACCATTCCAAGTCGTCCAAGCAGGCGTGGTGGCGTACCCTTGGTCGTGGCCGCAAGCGCGACAACGAGGAGGAACAGTGAGCGCCGAGGATCTCGACAACTACGAAACCGACGCCGAACTCGCCCTGTACCGCGAGTACCGCGACGTGATCAAGCTCTTCACCTACGTGGTGGAGACCGAGCGTCGCTTCTATCTGGCCAACAAGGTCGACTTCAACGTGCGTTCCGCCGGGCAGGACGTCTACTTCGATGTCCAGCTCACCGACGCCTGGGTGTGGGACGTGTACCGTTCCAGCCGATTCGTCAAGAACGTGCGCATCGTCACCTTCAAGGACGTCAACGTCGAGGAGGTCCAGCACACCGACATCGACATCCCCGACTCCATGCGCTGACGATCCGGCGCATCCGAGTCTCCATCCCGCCGCATGCCGCGCGTCCCGCGGCGCGCGGCAGGTCCGCCGCCGGTGCATACTTGAGGTATTCGTGTGCATCGGGGCATACGTTCGTCCATGGTCGAACCGGTTCGTATACCATGGCCCGGAATGTGATTATCAGGAGGATTCATGACTGACAAGCAGTCCATCGTGATCATCGGCGGCGGCCCTGCCGGCCTCACCGCCGCGTGGGAGCTCATCAAGGACGGCGGCGCCGCAAAGTACGACGTCACCGTGCTCGAGGAGACCGAGGTCTTCGGCGGCATCTCCCGCACCGTGAAGTACAACGGCAACCGCATGGACATCGGCGGCCACCGGTTCTTCTCGAAGGACGACCGCATCATGGATTGGTGGAAGAACACCCTGCCCCTGCAGGGCGCCCCGTCCTACGACGACAAGAAGCTCGGCCGCCACCACGACCTCGAGCCCGGCGGCCCCGACCCGGAGAAGACCGACCAGGTCATGCTCAAGCGCCACCGCGTCTCCCGCATCTTCTGGAACCACCGCTTCTTCGACTACCCGATCAGCCTCAGCCCCAACACCCTCAAGGCCATGGGCTTCAAGCTCACCATGGTGGCCGGCTTCAGCTACCTCAAGTCCATGATCCACAAGCTTCCCGAGACCAACCTCGAGAACTTCTACATCAACCGCTTCGGCCGCAAGCTCTACTCCATGTTCTTCGAGGGCTACACCGAGAAGCTCTGGGGCCGTCACCCCTCCGAGATCTCCGCCGACTGGGGCTCCCAGCGCGTCAAGGGCCTGTCCATCATGGGCGTCCTCAAGAACGCCTTCGCCAAGCTCCTGCCCAAGAAGCGCTCCAACAAGGAGGTCGAGACCTCCCTCATCGAGGAGTTCTGGTACCCCAAGTACGGCCCCGGCCAGCTCTGGGAGACCGTCGAACGCAACTGCGTCGACGCCGGCGTCAACGTCATCACCAACGCCAAGGTCGTCGAAATCGATCAGGCCGACGGCCACATCTCCTCCGTCGTCTACCTCGACAAGGACGGCAACCGCGTCACCCTCTCCGGCGACCAGTTCATCTCCTCCATGCCCGTCAAGGACCTCGTCAACGCCGTCGACGCCTCCGCTACCCCGGCCCCCAAGGACATGACCACCATCGCCAACGGCCTCCCGTACCGCGACTTCGTCACCGTCGGCCTCCTCGTCAAGCACCTCAAGCTCAAGAACACCACCTCCATCCCCACCCTCGGCAACCCGCCCATCGTCCCCGACTGCTGGATCTACGTCCAGGATCCCGGCTACAAGGTCGGCCGCATCCAGGTCTTCAACAACTGGAGCCCCTACCTCGTCAAGGACGTCGACGACACCGTCTGGATCGGTCTCGAGTACTTCTGCGACGAAGGCGACGACTTCTGGAACCTCACCGACGAGCAGGCCACCAAGCTCGCCATCGACGAGCTCACCCGCATGCGCGTCATCAACGGCCCCCAGGACGTCCTCGACGCCCACCGCGAGCGCGTCAAGAAGGCCTACCCCGCCTACTTCGACACCTACTCCCAGATCGACGAGCTCATCGAATACCTCGACTCCTTCGGCAACCTCTACTGCGTCGGCCGCAACGGCCAGCACCGCTACAACAACATGGACCACTCCATGGCCACCGCCATCGAGGCCGTCTCCAACATCAAGACGGGCAAGACCTCGAAGAAGAACGTGTGGAATGTGAACACCGACAAGTCCTACCACGAGGCCAAGTAGCCGACGATGGAGCGCCTTCTGCGTTGCAGGAGACTCGACGTACCTTCGTACGCCTTCGTCTCCTGCGCCTTGAAGTCGCACGCATCGTCGACTCCTTGGCACGCGAAATAGCCGCTGATGGAGCGTCCCCGGCGCTGAGCCGTGAAGCGGACAGTCCTGTGGACTGTCCGTAGGCGAGGTGAGCGGCCGCCAAAGGCGCGAAGGCCGTGCAGTAGCACGGCTTCTCGGTCGGCGTACTGTTGTACGCCTTCCCTCGGTGCGCCTTGAAGTCGCACGCGTTGACGACTATTTCGCAGCTGGATGGTCGGCGGTGAAGCGCCTGCTGCGCTGAGCCGTGAGGCGTCCGCGCCGATCGCGATCCCCGTACCCGTTGGGTGCGGGGATCGCGGCGTTTCGGGGGTGCGACATCGCGATGCGATGAGGCGTTTTGCGTTGGTCGGCATGAGGTTGTACAGTGTGGCTAGTTCGGTTCGCTGGTGAGAGCGGCCGGCATTCACAGGCGGAAATCATTTCCGTAATCTTGCTTAAGCCCCATGCCATGCATGTGCCATGGCTCAAGGCCGAGGAAAGGCAATACCACAGTGGCAACCAGCCAGAATCTTGAAGAGTTGAAGCTGCCCGAGCTCAAGGAGCTTGCCAAGCAGATGGGTCTGCGCGGTACGTCGACGATGCGCAAGCCGGCCCTTCTGGCCACCATTCAGGCGGCTCGCTCCGGCGGTCAGGCCCCCGAGGGCGTCACCGTGCGCGGTTCCAAGTCCGCGCCCGCCACTTCCGCGGCGCCCGCCGCCAAGCAGACGCCCGAGCAGCCCG
>NZ_JAAIIH010000018.1 GCF_012932365.1 Bifidobacterium moraviense | reverse complement strand
TCGCCCTCGGCTTCCGCAATCTCGACAACTACATCACCAGAAGCCTGCTCCACACAGGCGGATTCGGACAAGCCATCCAGACCCACCTCTAAACCACCACCCATACACACCAAAATGCGAAGAGCCACTTTTCCCGCGTCGTATTCCGGCACAGATATGGAATTCATACCGGATTGGTGATGTCGTCCATCGCAACGTTGCCGTGGGTGGCCGTCGGAGGGGCGTGCGTGGTGCGCTATGTTGGTCCTTCGTCGCAACGTTGCGATGAAAGACCGGCTTGATGGCGTGCCGTGTCCGGTTGGATGGCCGTTGATCGCAACGTTGCGATCGATGGTCATGTGGGGGTGCCGATTCGTCTCCGGTGGTGGTCGTTTGTCACAACGTTGCCGCGAATGGCCGTCGGAGGGGCGTGCGTGGTGCGCTATGTTGGTCGTTCGTCGCAACGTTGCGACGGGTGGTCGGGCGAAGGGGCGACGGACGAGAGGGACGACGGACGTGGGAACGACCGGTGGCTGCTGCGTCCGTCGTCGCACGTCTCCTCCGTTCCCTTCGTCGTCACGCGTCGGAGGACGAACGCCGCCGCGCCGTACGGATCAGATCGAACGTGTACACCGCCAGCGCCACCCAGATCACCGAGAACGAGACGAACCGATGCGCCGGCACCCGTTCGCCGAGCACCGCGATGCCCAGCACCAGCTGGATCGTCGGCGTGATGTACTGCGTGAAGCTCAGCAACAGGAACGTCGCGTGCTTGACGCCGTACGACGTGAGCACCAGCGGCACCACGGTCAGCACGCCGCAGCCGGCCAGCAGCGCCCACGTCCACCACGGCGCGTCCGCCGGCACGCCGAGACGCGGCTGCACGGCGAGCGCCACGGCCGCGAACGGCGCCAGCACACCGGTCTCGAACGTCAGCGACTCGAACGGGTCGAGCGGCACGAACCGCTTGATGAGGCAGTAGCCGCTGTAGCTGAACGTCATGAGCATCGCGAGCCCCGGGAACGCGCCGGTGTCGGCCACGTACAGCGCCGCGCCGGCGAGCGCGATGAGCATGGAGGCGACGCCGAGCGGCGTGGTGCGTTCGCGCAGCAGCGCCAGCGCCAGCAGCATGTTGATGAGCGGCAGCAGGAAGTTCGCGGCGCTCGCCTCCGACGTGCGCCCGATCGCCACCAGATGGATGTACACCACCCAGTCCACCGTCACCAGCACGGCGGCGGCCACGGCCATCCAGAACACGCGCGGCGTGGCCCGCATGGCGCGCACGGATCGCGTGAAACGGCCCCAGCGGCGCGTGGCCAGCATGAAGAGCGCCATCACGAGGGCGGCGGTGACGATGCGGTACAGCATCACGTTCATCGAGGACACCGAGGCCAGCGCGGCCCAGTACAGGGGGAACATGCCGTAGACGACCGACGCGGTCACGGTGGCGGCGACGCCCTGCGGCGTCTGGCGGATCTGTGGAGTGCTCACCGGACGATGATACGACCGGATGACGGTGCTGCGGCGGCGTGGCGCGTGTGCATCGCATGTGTGACGCGCGGATTGTCCCGGCGACGAATATAGTTACCAAAGGTAATGATCGTTGATAACTATTGGCAACCGTGCCAAGGAAGGGTGAATCGCGCATGACGTTGCCGGTCGAGGAGGTGCGCAGGCTCATGGACGCCTGCTGGAAGGCGAAGGCGATCACCGAGCTTATGCCCGCGCTGCCGCCGGGCTTCAAGCCGCGGTACGTGCACGTGATCGACGCGATCTGGAACATCAACGAGCCGGGCGGACAGGACGTGCCCACGGCGCGCGTGAGCGACGTGAGCGCGTTCCTCGGCGTCACCACGCCGTCCGTCACCAAGCTCGTGGGGGAGATGACCGAACGCGGACTCGTCACCAAGCATGCCGCCGCGTCCGACCGCCGCGCGGTGACGCTCGCGCTTACCGAACGCGGCCTGAGGATCCGCCGCGTCTACGTGGAGGACTACCACGCGCATCTGAGCCGGCTGCTCGACGGTCTCTCCTCCGAACAGTGCGAGACCGCGGTCGTCACGATCGAGGCGACGCTGCGGCTCATGCGGGAGGACGCCGCGCGGCGGGACTCGTCGGCGCTTGACGCCGCGTCCGAGTTCACGCCCGGGGCCGTGTCCGAATCCGTGTCCGTTTCCGTGTCCGTCTCCGCGGCCGCGAGCCATGAACCGACCGACCGGAAGGAGCGCACCGCATGACCGACGCACGTCAGTCCCCGTCCCCGGACCGTATCCCGCCCGCCAATGGCGGCAACAGCATCGAAGCCGGCAACGCCGTCAGCGACGTCAGCGACGGCAAGCGCCCCGTATCCGGCCGCCTCGTCGCGGCCGTGGTGGCGCTCGCGATCCTCACGTTCCTCGGCATCCTCTCGGAGACGTCGCTCAACATCGCCTATTCCGTGCTCATGGGCGAGTTCGCCATCTCCGCCGACGTGGTGCAGTGGCTCACCACCGGCTACCTGCTGCTGCTCTCGGTGGCCATCCCCGTCTCGCCGTTCATGGTGCGCCGGTTCGCCGCCCGGACGCTGTTCGCCGCGGCCGTCGCGATCTTCACGGTCGGCACGCTGATCGGCGCGCTCGCCGCGAGTTTCCCGATGCTGCTCGCCGCCAGGCTCGTGATGGCGCTCGGCACCGGCATCTCGCTGCCGCTCATCACCACCATCATCCTCGAGAAGGCGCCGCTCGAACGCCGCGGCATGATGCTCGGCATCGTGAGCCTCGTCACGTGCGCGGCGCCGGCCATCGGCCCGGTGTTCGGCGGCGTGGTGATGGAATACCTGAACTGGCATTGGATCTTCTACGCCATGCTGCCGTTCCTGGCGGTCTCGCTCGCGCTCGGCCTGGCCACCGTGCCGGAGATCAGGCACGGTGACGGCGTGCGCGAAGGACACGGCGGGGATGCGCGTGCCGCCTCGATCAGCGTGCCGTCGCTGCTGCTCGTGGCCGCGGGCCTGTCCGCGCTGATCGTGGCCGTGAGCTTCTTCGCCGCATGGCACTGCGACTGGCGGTTCTGGGGCATGCTCGCGTTCGCCGTGGCCGCGCTCGCCCTGTTCGCGGCGCTGCAGCTCCGCATGGAGCGCCCGCTGGTGCAGGTGCGCGTGTTTGCCTACCCGGGATTCTCGCTCGGCATGCTGATCCTGCTCATGGCCTCGGGCAGCGCGCTCGGACTCAACTTCCTGCTGCCGATCCTCCTGCAGCGCGGCTTCGGGCTGGGCAGCCTCGACGCGGCCCTCGTGCTGCTGCCGGGCGCGGTGGTGGGAGCCGTCTCCGCGCCGGTGATCGGCGGACTGCTCAGGAGCCATTTCCCGCCGAAGTTCATCATCATCGGCTTCGCGGCGACCACGCTCGCGGATGCGGTGTTCGCGTTCGCGGGCGGCGGCGTGTGGACGGTGGCCGTGACGTATGCGGCGTTCATGGCGTTCTCCGGGTTCGTGCTCGTGCCCGACCAGACCCACGCGCTCAACCAGCTGCCCGCGCGCCTGAACGCGGACGGCTCGGCCGTGATGAACACGGTCCAGCAGCTGGCGGGCGCGATCGGCACGGCCGTGGCCAGCACGCTCATCGCCGAGTTCTCCGCCGAAGCACCGTACGCGCAGGCGTTCGGCGAAAGCGTGCGCGTGTTCATGGGTCTTGCCGTGGCCGGCGTGGCGCTGGCGGCGCTGATGTTCCGGTTCTCCGTGCGCCGGCCGCCGGAGCCGGAACGGGTGGACGTGCCGGCCGCCCGGTGACGCGGATCCGGTGATCCGGGCCGTGTTTCGCTCGTATTCGAGGCCCGTTCGGCAGGGTATCTGCAGAGTCAGGGGTAGTTTTTCGACTTTGCGCGCAGATACCTGCGTGCGGATCGCCGAATCTGCCCCTGACTATGCAGATACGCGCTGCCGGCTCGAACTACGTACCCAATCCGTGCCGGTTTCCCACGCCGGCTGGCGCGGACGGCCCCGCACGACGAGTCGTGCCGTGCGGTGGAACCTGCGAACCTGCCGTGCGGCGGCCCCAGGCACAACATGCCGCATCACGGCAAGATCCGCTCGCCGGGTCAGTCGTTCTCGGCGTCCGCGTCTTCGAGATGCTGCGAGATGACGGTGAACGCGTCGTGCGAGCGGCCGGTCTCGCGCCCGAGTTCGCCCGCCACGGATTCGGTGAGGATCATGAGCGCCACGCGCGAGACGTCGCGGATCTCCTGCCCGAAGGTGAAGTCCGGCGGTTCCAGGATCAGCGAGATGTCCGCCAGCTCGGTGAGCGGGGACGCGGCGAAGTAGGTCATGGCGATCACCGTGGCGCCGGCCTTCGCGGCGGAGCGCGCGGCGGCGAGGGCGTGCGCGTTGACGCCGGAGCCGGAGATCACGAACGCCACGCAGTCCCTGCCGAGCATGCTGCCGGCGATGTGCTGGTCGATGACGTCGTTGAACGTGATCGCGTCGATGCCGCAGCGGATGAGCCGCGACGTGAAGCTCTGCCCGATCGGCGCGGACAGCCCGGAGGCGATCACCAGCACGCGGCGCGCCCGACGGGTCAGGCGGACGGCCTCGTCCAGCTCGGCGGGGGAGAGCATGCCCATGAGCAGCGGCATGCGGCGCGCGAGTTCCACGGCGTGCCCGATCACGCGGGTTCCGGGTGTACTGGGTGCGCCGGGCGCGCCCAGTACACCCGGAACGCCGGCATCGCCCGACTCGTCATCGGCGCCGGTCCCCGAAGGCCCGTCCGCGGCCTTCGCATGACCGGCGGAGACGGGCGAACCGAAGCCGTTCCCGCCGGTCCCGACGGCCGCGTCGCGCGTGTCGTCGGCGCGGAATCCCGCGGTGGCCGCAGCCACGAATGCCCCCGACGCGGCGACCTCGACCGGCAGCGGGGCTGCCGCGACGGCATGCGCCGGCGTGACGCTGTCGCGCGCCAGCAGCACGCGCACCTGCTGGTAGCCCTGATATCCCAGCGACTTGCAGGTGCGCACCACGGTGCCGGCGGACGCCCCCGATCCGGCCGCCACCGCGCTCACCGTCAGGTCGCCGCCCTCGTCCGCGTGCTGCAGCAGAAACTCCGCCACGCGCCGCTCGGCCGTCTGCAGCGACGGCAGCATCGTGAGGATGCGCGATCTGACCGGCATCGATTCGATGTCCATGTTCCCCAACCTTTTTCCCTTCCGGCCGGCGGCCGGCACGTGTCCGAAACGCCATCCGTTTCCCGTTATGGATGGCGTCTCGGACGTTTGCGGTGCGTCGTCGGTCCGAATCCACCGCCGAAATCCATTGCGGATGTGATTCCGGACGGAATACGGTCCCGCATCGTCCGGAACCACATCCGCTTCCCATGTTGGATGGCGTTCCGGACGGAATGCGGCGCGGGACCGGGACGCGGAGTCCCGCGAACGGACTCAGTACACGATCGTGGGACCGCCGTCGATCGCCGGCGTCCACGGGTCGTGGCGCTGCAGGAACTCGATGATGAGGTCCTGCATGGAGCGTTCCACCGTGCGCACGGTGGGGCACGCGGCGAGCATCTCGTAGCCGCCGGTGCCGCTGGCACGGTAGCTGTTGACGCACACCTCGATCGGCTCGTCGTCCGGCAGCGGCGTGCCGTCCGAATACGTCAGCGCGGTGACGCGATCGCCGAGCGGGCGCGTCAGGTCGAACGTGTAGGAGAGACCCGCCCAGTAGTCGTAGTTGTAGTGCTCCACCTTGGGCTTGAGGAAGCGCTCGGAGATCTCCGGGCGGCCGTCGGCGTCGAGGTCGAAGTACTCGGCGCAGCGTTCCAGCGCCGCCTTGATCGCGGACTTCGGCGCGGCGAGCACCGCGAGCGTGTTGGCGAACGAGTAGGCGCGCGAGACGGCGCCATGCGTCACCGTGGCCGGGAATCCGGTCTCCATGCCGATGCCGGAGATCGAGGAGGCGGCCACGCGCGTGCCGGTCGCCTCGCGCTGCGTCTCGTTGAACAGCGCGGCCAGCTCGCTGCCGTGCATGGCCACGTCGAGCAGCGGGTCGGAGGGGATGTCGCGCGTCATGCGCCCCACGGGCTCGGTGAGCCAGCGCTGCGTGCGCTCCTCGTACGGCAGCAGCGTGGCGTACGGTTCGGCGTCGTGCTCGGCGCCCACGGGCACCAGACGCGACGTGGCGTGCACGGAGCCGTCGTCCTCGAGCGTGACGATGAGCTCGGCGAACTCGGTGGCGGTGGCGCACGTCTGCACGGTGGCGGTGCCGTTGATCACGGCGCCGGGCATGGAGATGTGCTGGTGGCCGGAGATGAGCACGTCGAAGTCGAGGTCGTGCGCGATCTGCCACGCGCGGTTCTCGGTGGTGTCGCTCTGCGGCTCGCCGGTGCGTACGTCGCGCTCGTAGCCGCCGTGGTAGATGCAGATGCTCACGTCGCAGCGCGACTTGAGGAACTCGTTCATCTCCTCGGCGGCGGCGTACGTGTCGGTCACGGCCAGGTATTCGAGGTTGCGCGGGCTCTCCCACACGTTCACCCAGTCGGTCACCAGGCCCGTCAGACCCAGACGGATGCCGTTGGGCAGGTCCAGGAACGCGTAGCGCCTGATGGGCAGCCGGCCCTTGAGGTCGCGCACGTTGGCGCACAGGCATTCGGCGTCGAGCGCGTCCAGGTAGCGCGCGATCACGTCGTAGCCGTAGTTGAAGTCGTGGTTGCCGAGCGTCACGTAGCGGTAGCCCACCGCGTTGAACGCCGCGGCGATGGGGTGCGGCAGGCCCGCGGTGGCCTCGCGGTCGGCCGCGGACGCGTCGCCGGCCACGAACAGCTGCGAGTACGGGGTGCCCTGCAGGGTGTCGCCGGCGTCGAGCGCGATCGTGGGAATCGGCTTGCCGTCCGGGCCGGGCTGCGCGGCGAGGGCGTGCACGTCGTGCGCGATGTTGAGCAGGCCGCAGTCCTTGGGACGGTCGGCGTCGTAGTCGACCGGGAAGACGTGCCCGTGCGTGTCGGAGGTGGAGCAGATGCGGAAGGTGCGTGCCATGGTGTGAATGGTGTCCTTTGCCTTGGGGTCGTGCGGGGCGCTGCGCCCCGGAGAATCGGTAGGGGGAGACGCGCGTGCCGCCGCTGCGGACGAATGCGGCGGCGGCACGGATGCGCGGTCGGCTTATGCGATCGGAACGCGCGGTCGGAACGCGCGGTCGGAACGCGCGATGCGACGGACGGGTCGCCGCGATCAGCCTCGCGCCAGCTTGTTGCGGATCTTCGTCGAGCAGAACTCCACGACGAGGATGAGCACGACGAGACCCCACAGGATCGACGCCGCCTCGTTCCAGCGGTAGGAGTTCATGGCGAAGATCAGCGGCGCGCCGATGCCGCCGGCGCCCACGAGGCCGAGGATCGTGGCGTCGCGCAGGTTCATGTCGAAGCGGTAGATGGCGGTGGACAGGAAGCTCGCCATCATCTGCGGCAGCACGCCGAAGCGGATCTGCTGCCAGCGGTTGAGGCCCATGGCGGAGAGGGACTCGATGACGCCGCGGTCCAGGTCCTCGATCGCCTCGATGAACATCTTGCTCACCATGCCCACCGAGCATAGCGACATGGTCATCAGGCCCGCGAACGCGCCCGGGCCGGTCACGCGCACGAACATGATGCCGTAGACGAACACCGGCACGGTGCGGATGGCCATGATGACGAAGTTCGCGATCCATGCGATCGGCTTGGGCATGAGGTTCGTGGCGGCGAGGAACGCCAGCGGCACGGCGATCACCGCGCCCACCACGGTGCCCATGAACGCGATGGCGATGGTCTCCACGAGCAGGTACGGCACGCCCTGCGGGGTGAGGTTGAACAGCAGCTGCGGCGCCGGATGGACCAGTCCGTTGAGGATGGAGCTCACGACGGTCCAGCCGCTGTCGGCCTTGGCTCCGGACGCCTCGATGCCGGTGGTGGACCAGACGATGAGCGCCACGATGACGACGGCGGTGACGATGCGGCCGACGGTGGCGTGCGGGCGGTCGGCGTACAGCTTGGCGACGTCGGCGCCGCGGCCGGTGCCGGAGCCCTTGCCGGATGCGGGCGCGGGAGAGGAGGACGTTGCGGAATTGACGGTTGCACTCATGATGGTTTCCTTAGCTCTGGTAACGTCCGCGACTACTCGAGCCTGCGGCGGATGGCGCGGCTGGTGGTCTCGATCACGAACACGGTGAGCAGCAGCTCCAGCAGGATCATGCCCACGGTGGAGTACTCGCGCCACGCGAGGTTCTCGTTGAGGATGAGGCCCAGGCCGCCGGCGCCCACGTAGCCCAGAATGGCCGAGTAGCGCACGTTGCCCTCGAAGCAGAACAGCGCATTGGAGATGTACGAGGGGGCGATGGCGGGCAGCACGGCGTAGCGGAACGCCTGCGAGGGGGAGGCGCCCAGCGCGGTCATCGCCTCGAACGGGCCCATGTCCACCGATTCGATCTCCTCGTAGAGCACCTTGCCGAGGTACGAGAACGTGAACAGTGCGATGGCCGTGGTGCCGGCGAGCGTGCCGAGGCCGAAGATGTACGTGGCCACGAGCGCGGTGATGATGGTCGGCAGCGTGCGGATGAGGCTGAAGATGAAGCGCATGACCACGGTCACGATGTGCGAGTGGATGATGGTGGTCGACGCGATCATGGCGAACGGGATGGCCGTCACGGTGCCGATGAACGAGCCGAGCAGCGACATGCGGATCGTGTCGAGCAGCGGGTCGACGATGCTGCCGGCGCTGGACCAGTCCGGCGGCACCATGCGGCCGAGGATCTTGAAGAACTCGTCGCCGCGGGCGGCCAGCACGGTCGGGTCGAACCCGGTGAACCAGATGCAGAACGCGCCGAAGACGAGGATGCCCAGCGTGATGGGCAGCGCGTAGGAGCGGGGCTTGACGACCTTGGTGCCGCTGGGCAGCGTGATGAGCGTGCCGCGCACCTGCTCGTCGGCCGGCGCGGAGCCGGCGTTGGTTGCGGTGGTGCCGGCCATGTCAGCGACCGCCTTCCTTGGATGCTTCCTTGGACGCGGCGTCGGCCTTCTTCGCCGGGACCGGCGCCTGGCCGAGCTCGGGGGCCTCGTCGCCGTAGATGTCGCGCAGCACGGCGTCGTTCACGCCGTCCACGCCGCCGTCGTAGACGACCTCGCCGGCGCGGATGCCGATGACGCGGCTCACGTGGCGCAGCGCCAGGTCCACGTGGTGGATGTTGATGATCACGGTGATGTTGCGCTCGCGGTTGATGCGGCCGAAGTCGTCCATCACCTGCTCGGCGGTCACCGGGTCCAGGGAGGCCACGGGCTCGTCGGCCAGCAGGATCTTCGGGTTCTGCATCAGGGCGCGGGCCAGGGCGACGCGCTGCTGCTGGCCGCCGGAGAGCTGGTCCACGCGCGTGTACGCCTTGTTGGCGATGCCCACCTGGTCGAGCGCCTTGAGGGCCTCCATCTCGTCCTCCTTGGGGAACAGGCCCAGGATGGAGCGCCACCACGGCAGGTCCGGCACCTTGGCGGCGAGCACGTTGGTGATCACCTTGGTGCGCGTCACCAGGTTGAACGACTGGAAGATCATGCCGACGTTGCGGCGGAAGCGGCGCAGCTCCTTGCCGCTCAGGGAGCTCACGTCGGTGCCGTCGACGGTGAGCTTGCCGTCGCTGATGTCGATCATGCGGTTGATCGTGCGGATCAGCGTGGACTTGCCGGCGCCCGAAAGGCCGATCACGGCGACGTACTCGCCCTGGTCGATGGTGAGGTTCACGTCGTGCAGGGCGGTGAACCCGTTCGGGTAGGTTTTCTGGACATGACGCATCTCGATCATGCGGTGCCTCGTTCCTGTTTCCTTGCTTGCTTGTGGCTGGGGTGGGGTGGTGTTCGTGAGAGAGTCGCGTACGCCGCGTGCGACGGCGCGTGCGGACGTACGAAAGGGCCCCTGGCGTGAATGCGCACCAAGGGCCCTTTCATGTGTCGGCCCGTATGGGCCGGGATCACTTCTTGAGCTGCTTGACCAGTTCCTGGGCCTGACGCTCGTTGTCGTAGTCGGAGGACTTGGCCGGCTGGTAGCCCTCGTGGGTGTAGACGGCGATGACCTTCTTGCCCTCGTCGGTCTTGGCGATGGCGATGAACGCGTCGGACAGGGCCTTCTTGAACTCGTCGGACATGATCTTGGAGTTCTTGGAGACGCTCACGGTGTCGTTGTAGATGGCCGGGGTGACGCCGATGACGGCGGTGTCCTTCCAGATGTCGTTCGGACGGCCGAAGTCGGTGGTCCACTTCTGCTCGTAGTCCATGCGGGCGTCGGCGTAGGTGGCGAGCACGTCGAACTGGCCCTGCGCGAGGCGGGCGAAGGCGGAGCCGTAGGAGTCGGACTGCGCGGCGTGGGTGAGGTCGGTGATCGACTTGCCGTCGAAGTTGTCCTTGAGCCACAGCGCCGGGTAGATGTAGCCGGCGGGGGAGGAGGCGCCCATCACGGACCAGTTGGCGTCCTTGATGTCGTCCCAGGTGAGCTTCTCGCCGGAGTTGACCTTCTTGGCGAGCTCCTGGCCCTTGGCGGACGGGCCGGCGATGATCAGGCCGCGGTAGGACGTGGTCTGCTTGGTGTCGTCCTTCTTGATCGGGGCGGCGTCGTTCCAGTCCTTCGGGTTGTCGGAGTCGACGTTCAGGCCGCCGCGGGTGGCGGTGAGCAGCACGTCCACGTCGTCGTCGTACAGCACGTAGGTGCCGCCGGGGATCAGGCCCACGTCCACGGTGCCGGCGCTCAGGGACTCGCCCACGGCCTCGTAGCTGGAGCCGACGGTGATGTCCACGTTGTTGACGGTGTAGCCTTCCTTGCCGAGCTGCTCCTTGAGCAGGTTCTTCAGCGGCTCGGTGGCGGTGATGATCTCCTGCGGGTCCTTGGAGGGCACGAAGGCGACCTTGAGGGTGTCGATGTTCTTGGAGTCGGCGTTGCCGTTGGCGGCGGGGTTGCCGCACGCGGCGAGGGCGCTCACGCACATGGCTCCGGCCAGGATGCCGGCGGCGGCGCGGCGCACGACGGCGGTCTGCTTCTTCATCTTCTCGAACATGGTGTTGGGTTCCTTTCGGGAATCGCCGCGCGCGTCGTTCGCTCGCGCACGGCCACGGCCGGCGTTCTCCTTGCTCGTTCGGGCGGCCGTACGACCGCCCCCTTCATCGCCGACACTTCCATGGTAAATGCAGCATTGAACGACATTCCGTGAAATCGAAAATTGTTGAACGATGTTTCATGGAAGTTGACGCCCGCGTAACCTTGCCGTCACCTTGCCGGGGCGCCCCGACCGTCACGCGGAGCGCCTTCCCCGTCACGCGGAGCGGGCCGACTGTCACACGGAGCGTCCGCTCCCGGTGACGGTGGTGCCACAAACGGCGTAATTCCAACGTTTCTGGGCTGCGTCACCGGGAGCGCGTCCGCTCCGCGTGACGTCGGGGGCGCTCCGCGTGACGTGCGTGCGGCCCGTATGACGTGCGAAAGGTCGACGTGCCTACGCGCCGTCGTGCGAAAGGTCGGCTGCGAGCCGATCGCTGACGTCGACGCCCGAATTGTTGGCTGCGAGGCATCCCTGCACGTTCTGATCCGTGAGATCGTAGCTCAGCCCCTCGTTGAAGCCACGGTCCTGCATCAGCGCGTCGAGACGCTCCTGCGTGTACTTTTCCACGGTGAAGTCGGCGGGCGCAAGTCCATGTGAGACGAGGCAATCCACGATTGCCTCTGAGTCGGTGGCGAGGAAGCGCAGGTTGCCCACCTACGCGAGGTACACCTGATTGAGCACCGCGATGTCGCGATAGCACTCGTCGGCATCGTCTCCGAACCGGTATGCAGGTATGGTGCGCGGCTCGTATCGCATGACGCCCCGGTCGACGATGCCGTTCGGGTAGCGCTTTACCGTTACTTTCGTGTAGCCCCGATCCGCCATGCAGCCCTCGAACCGCGTCCATGCGGCCTCATAGTCGTCGTCGGTGACGCCGCCGTTGTCACGGGCGCGTTCGAGAATCGGCTTCTCGTATGCGGAGATGATGCGCGGCTGGTCGAGGTACTGCTGGATGAGCTGCGCCGAGGGCGCCAGCGGAAGTTCGGAGGCGTCAACCCCGGCCTGTGCGTCCGTCGAATTCCCTCCCGGTGCGTTGTTCGTGGGCGTCGTCGTGATCGTCGCAGACGACGGCACCCGTGTGTCCGTCTGCGATGTCGCTCCCGCCGTATTGCCATCGCCTCCGGCGCAGCCCGTGAGCGTCGCCGTCAGCGCGACGATGCCGCACAGGGTTCCCAGCGCAGCGCGGATGCGCGACGGTGCACGACGTGACGAGACGATATGCGATGCGCCGCGCGGATTGCGTGAAGTCCAACCGTTCATGATGTGCTCCCAACGTCGGAGAGGATCGGCCGTCCCAAGCGCCGAGCCCCGATGCCGCGATCCTCGTCCATGCGGATCGCGTTGATTCCATTGTATTGGTATTCCAATGTATTGGCATTGCGCCCATACCCCGGATCGCCGCGCATCGCGCCGTCAGTCGAACCCCACGCCGCCGAACGTGGAGCCGTTGGCGGCGAAGCAGGCGAGGATGTTGCGGTCCCTGAGGTCGAAGCTGTATGCGGGAAGTCCCTCCGCGTTCCGAGCGTCCTTCTCCGTGACGAACCGCTGCACGGTGTAGTCCTTGGCGACGAGACCGTTGCGGTGCAGGCAGTCGACGATGGCCTCCGATTGGTTGGCGTAGAAGTCGGGGTTGCCGATCTGCGTCATATACACCTGATTGAGCACGCCGATCTCGAAGTAGCAGTCGCTTTTGTCGTCGTCGAACCGCGGAGACGGCGCACCTTGCCGCCCGTACGTGACGACGCCCTGATCATAGATCCCGTTGGCGTACTGCTTGATGGTCAGCGACGGATGCCCCTTGCCCGCCATGCACATCCTGAAGTGCGACCATGCCTCTTCGTACTGCTTGGCGGTGATGCCTCCGTTGTCGCGTGCCTGTTCAAGGATCGGCTTCTCGTATGCGGTGATGATCCTCGGCTGGTCGAGGTACTGTTGGATGTGGTCGGCGATGGAGCTGGCCGACTTCTCGCCGGTGATGGGTGCCGTCATGTAGCTGGGTGCGCTGGAAGCGATGCTGGAGCCGTCATGGATCCCATCGTCCGCGGTCTGCGATGCCGCCGTGGAGGGGCCTCCGGCGCAGCCGGCGAGCGCGGCGAGGCAGGCGATGGCCGTGGCCGCGGCATATGCTCTTCCGTTTCGTGCGTTCATGATGGTTTCCTTCTCTAGTGGAGTTCGGTTGCTGCCGAGTGATCTCCGTTGCCGTTCCGTAAGCTTGCTGCAGTGCGGGGATCGTGTCCGCCAAATCAGTACGTGAATCCGTAGAATGACATGTTTGCCGCGAAGCAGCCGCGCACGCGTTCGTCGCGCAGATTGATATCCGGATGCGTATTCAGCATCGATGTTTCGTTCTGCATCGCATCGAGCTCTTCGTTCTGGAATTGTTGCGCGGTGTAGTCCTTGGGAACGAGCTCGTTGCGGTGCAGGCAGTCGACGATGGCTTCGTTCCTGTTGGCGTAGAAGTTCGGGTTTCCCACCTGTGCGCTATATACCTGATTGATGACTGAGATATCTTGGTAGCAAGCTATTTTGTCATCCTCGAAACGCAAATTCGGAATGGATTGTGGCGCATATGTCATTTCAGTGTGATCGTATACGCCGTTGGGGTATTTCGTCGGTGTGACCGAACTGTATCCCTTGCCTGCCATGCACATCCTGAAGTGCGACCATGCCTCCTCGTACTGTTTGGCGGTGAGTCCGCCGTTGTCTCGCGCCTGTTCGAGGATCGGCTTCTCGTATGCGGTGATGATCCTCGGCTGGTCGAGGTACTGCTGGATGTGGTCGGCGATGGAGCTGGCCGACTTCTCGCCGGTGATGGGGGCCGTCATGTAGCTGGGCGCGCTGGAAGCGACGCTGGAACCGCTAGAGATCCCATCGTCCGCGGTCTGCGACGCCGCCGTGGAGGGGTCTCCGGCGCAGCCGGCGAGCGCGGCGAGGCAGATGATGGCCGCGGCAGCGGCATGGGCTCTTCCGTTTCGTGCGTTCATGATGGTTCCCCTCTCTGACGGAGTCCGGTTGCTGCCGAGCCGATCTCCGCTGCTGTCACGGGCCTTCCCCACTGAATGCCTGTGTCTCGGTTGATTCCACCGTAGCAGCGATTCGGCTCCTGCCGATATGCGCAATAGTCATTTTGTGTATGCGGTCCGGTGACGAGGTTCCCGGATGAAAACCGGAACGGATAGGATGTCCGGCAAGCGGTGTGTTATCTGCGCTCTGGCATTGCCCGCCATGGCTGCAGTGGTTTTGCGGGCCGTTAGGCTCGTAGGGGGATCCGAACGGTGACGGACCATGCGTGATGGTCCGGGCGGAACTCGCACGTGCCGCCGAGCGCCGCGACGGCACGCGCATGCAGGGCAAGGCCATGGCCTCCGCGGAGCTCTTCGCCGCTGCCTTCGCCACCGATAACGGAACCATCAGTGCCGGAATCGTCACCGAAACGGTCGTTGCGTTCCGTGACGACGATGACGTTTTCCGCACGGCGTATCGAAAGCGCATACGTGCCGGAAGCCGGGCAGTGCCTGCAGATGTTGGCATACAGTTCGGCGGTCAGACCGAGCAGCTCCTGCTGCAGTTGCGGACTGAGATCGTCGCTTCCCATGAACTCCACACTGCCTTGTCCGTGATACCCCAGCTTCGCGAGTCGCCGATCCTCCTGCTCGATGAGTCGACGGAGCGCATGCCGAAGATCGGCGTCCGGTTCCGGTGCGTGCCGCCGTGGCACGGCGCCCGCGGCGGCATCGACATGGCGCAACTGGTCGATCGCGTCGTGCAGACCGTTCAGACCGTCGAGCACGTCGGCGTTGATGCGCTGCAGGGTCTCGTACTCATCGCTGTCCGGAGGAATCCGTCGCATGCGTCGCTGCGCCTCCCGTGACGCGAGCGACAATGACCCGCTTACCTGATCGTGCAGCGCCAACGCGAGCGCGGTGTTCCGCTTGATCTCCCGCTGCCGTTCGGACAGCAGAGCGCGCTCGCGCTGCGCTGCCTCCATGCGTTGCCGCCACTGAAGGGCCCTGCCGAAGCATGCGGCGATGGCCTGAGCCGTGGCGAAGGACAACAGCGTTCTCGGATCGGTGACGGCGGCGGGCTGCAGCACGTAGAGCTGGATGACGCTGGCGAGCATGAGCGTCGCGTAACAACCGACGGCCATCCATGAAGCCGCCGTGTATCCCAGCACGCCGAACGCCAGAAAGAGACCCCAGATCTGACTCGGGCCGCCGGAGGACGGAACCAGACAGGCCGCCGCGGCGAACAGTATGGTGAATGCGCTTGCCATTCGCGGGAAGATCGGGATCATCATGATGCCGGCCACGTGTATGGCGGCGACGAGACCGCCGAACACGCCGACGGTCGGTTCCCAGACCCATTCGAGCACGCTCCACGAGGCGGCGATCGCGGCCATGATCCAGTACGTCATACGGTGTACGCCGCACCATTGGCGTACCTGCGCCAATGATGTGCGCGGCGTCTTGCCGCTTTGTGGCATGACTTCTTCGGCTTCTTCGTCTGTCACCAATCGTGCCCCTTGAGCCACTTGACCACCGCCTGGACGCGCGTGGCGGCGTGCAGCTTCGTCTTGGCGTGCTGGACGTGTTTGCGCAGGGTGCTTGCGGAGATGCGCAGCCGGTCCGCGATCTCGGCGTCATCCATGCCTTCGGCGAGCATGTCCATCACCGCCATCTCCTGCGGGCTCAGGCGTTCGTCCTCACGCCGCGGCGAACCGGCCAGACGCTTGTGCGCCACGTCGGCGGTCTCGAACCCGTCGCCGAAGACGCCATCGCGGCGCACGGTCCCGATGGCCTCGGCGATGTCGGCCTCCACGTTCTTGGAGACGAGTCCCTGCGCGCCCGCCCGGATGCACTCGTCGCGGTAGCGGTTCAGCGAATACGAGGTCACGGCCAGGATCGGCATCACGTCGAGCCGCCCGCGGAGGATGCGGCAGACGGTCGGTCCCTGCAGTCCCTCCAACGACAGGTCGAGCAGCAGCATGTCGGGGCGCGTGGTCTCGTCGAAGCAGCGGATGATGACGTCCTCGCCATCGACGGCGGTCCAGGGAACCCGCGAATCCGGCACCAGCTCCTCGACGATGAGCCGCAGCGAATCCAGCGAGCGGATGTCGTTGTCCACGACGCCGACCGACAGAGGCGACGAGACGATCGGACGTGCATCGGGGCGTCGCGCGTCGTCCCTCCGGATGCCGCCGGTTCGCTCGTCCATGGAATCCCTCCTCGTCGAATCACCCTTCGAACCACAGCATACGTGTCTCGCGTTGCCGTGCGGTTGCGGCCGGCCGGACGTGGTAGGACGTGCCGTGCGACGGCGACACGCCGCGACATACACAAAACGGCTATATGGGGCGTGCGCATCGCGCGCGGCGCACGGTAGGGTGGATGGCACAGGGGCGGGAGGCTTCGTTGGGCAACGGCGCATTCGCGGCGCGTCCGCGCTCCGTCGACACGGAACAGTCAGTCAACGCAGCAAGTCGGCACGGAACGGCCGGCGCATGGGCGTCGGCGCAACGGGAAGGGGCGCGCATGAAGGCCATGAAGGCAACGAACCGAAGGCCGCGCGGCGCCGGAGACCGCCGCGTGTCGGTTACGTGGCTGCTGCTCGCCGTGCTCGCGGCCGTGGCGCTCAGCGTGGGGGCGTGCGCGCTGTGGCTACCCGACCGCGCGCCGCTGGTGCTGGCGCAGGCGCGGGAGATCACCGAATCGCCGGTGGGCACGCAGGAATACAACGGCGCGGAGAACGCGTCGGTCACGGTCACGCTGTCCGCGCAGCGCGACCTCATCGTCAACGCATCCGGCACGGTGACGGGAAACTTCGCCGAATCCGGCGTGGAATCTGGCAAGCCGGCGCTCGCCGTCAACGGGCGCTCCGTGGTGGCGCTCAACACCTCCACGCCGCTGTACCGCGACCTTGCCGTGGGGGACAGGGGCGCGGACGTGAAGGCGCTCAACGCCGAACTGGCGCGGCTGGGACTCGGTGCGGACGGCGAATCGGACACGTATGCGCGCGCCACCGCCACGGCCGTCGCGAAGCTCATGAAGGACGCCGGCAACGGGGACGATGCGGACGGCGCGCTGCACATGGCCGACGTGCTGTGGATTCCCGTGCAGGCGGCTGCCGTGACCGCATGGCAGGGCGTGCCGGGCGCGCAGATCGCCGCCGGATCCGTGGTGGGCTCCATTCCCGGCGGCATAGCGAAGCTTGCGCTGCGCAGCGGCATCGCGTCGGACCTTGACCGTTCGTTCACGCTGCTCGGCGAGACCACCACGCTGCCGGCCGGCGCCGTCGAGATCGACGATCCGGCGTTCTGCGCCAAGGTCTCCGCCACCGAGGCGTTCCGGCAGATGGACCCCACGATGGTGGCATCGTCCGGGCTGGACGCCTCCGTGGCGCTCACGCAGCCGGTGCAGGTGATGCGCGTGCCCGCGGCGGCCGTGTTCGGCGTGGACCGCGCCAACGGCACGCACGGCTGCGTGGCTTCGGACGGACGCGTGATCCCGGTGGGCATCGTCGGTTCGGAGCTCGGCGTGAGCCTGGTGCAGGCGGACGACGGCTCCACGCCCGCCACGGTGGATCTGGGCAGCCGGATCGCGGGGCTGACATGTTCGTGAAGGACGGCGACAAGGTCGCGAGGGACGCCGACATGGCCGTGAGAGGCACCGACATGGTCGTGAGAGGCACCGACATGGTCGTGAGAGGCGAAGGGCTGGCGCATCGGTTCCCGGGCACCGACACGCTGTTCGAAGGGCTGGATTTCACCTTGGTTCCGGGCGAGACCGTGGCGGTGTGCGGGCCTTCCGGCTGCGGCAAGTCGACGCTGCTCTCGATCCTCGCCGGCTGGGAGAAACCGGCCGCCGGGCGTGTGGTGCGCGAAGGCGTGGAACGGGTGGGCTGGGTGTTCCAGAACCCCTACGGCGTGCCGGAACGCTCGGCGCTGGACCACGTGGTCTTCCCGCTGCTGGCGAAGGGCATGCGTCGGCGCGAGGCCGAGCCGAAGGCGCTCGAGGCGATGGACCTGTTCGATCTGCGCTATGCGGCGGACCGTCCGTTCGCGGCGCTCTCCGGCGGCGAAGCGCAGCGGCTCATGCTGGCGCGCGCGGTGTGCTCCCGGCCGGACATGCTGCTGGTGGACGAGCCGACCGCCCAGCTGGACACGCGTACCGCGCACGGCGTGAATCGGGTGCTCGGCTCGCTTGCCGGACAGGGCATGATCGTGGTCGTGGCCACACATGACGCGGATACGCGCGACGCATGCTCGCGCGTCATCGATCTGGCGCACTATGCGCCGGGTGCCGGCGAATCGGGAGACAATGCGCCGTCGGAGTCCGCGGCGTCGGCGCCCGTGGCAGTGCGGGAGGCGACGCCATGAGGATCTCCGCAATCGTCTCCGAAGCGATGCGCAACGTGGCGCGCGGCACCACGCGCGCGGTGCTGTGGTGCCTGATCGTGGCGCTGGCGGGCGCGCTGCTGGGCGGCTACGAGGCGATGACGGTGATCGGGCAGGAACGCGACGCCGCGGCACGCATCGCCGCCGGCGCGAACGTGACCTCCATGGTGGCCACCGCGAACGTCATCGACGGGGCGACCTGCGAGGCTCTCGCGGGAACGGACGGCGGACCGGACGCTTCAGGGGCGATGCGTCCGGGAGAGTCGGCGGTGATCTTAGCCACCCCGCGGCGCGATTTGGCCACCTACGAGGTGACGCCGGGGCTGCTGCGGATCCTTGCCGGCAGCGTCGGGGGAGGCGGCGCAGTTGGCGCGGGCGGTGCGTCGGGCGCGACGGGTGCGTCTGACTCGTCTGGCGCGTTTGGTGCCGTGGTCGACCCCACGGGCGTGTGGATGTCGTCCGACGCGGCGCGCGACTTTGGCTTGTCGGTCGGCAGCAGGCTCGAGACCTCCGCGGGGACCACGCGCGTGGCCGGCGTGTTCGACTGGCCCAACGACGGGCGCGACACCCGGTTCCTCTATGCGCTCGTGGTGCCCGTGTCCGTGGACTCGGCGCCCTTCCAGGAATGCTGGGCGCGGCAGTGGCCCGCCAACGGGAAGTTGGAGTCGGTGCTGTACGCCACGGTCGACCTGAGTACATCCGGCTCTGCTGCGGGCGAGGCATCGGGCGGCGGCATGGGCGGTGCGTCATACGGCACGTCGCAGCTCAACAAAAGCTTCGACCGACGCTACGATGCCGCGTCCCTCTACCGCGCGCGCATTACGCGCCGTCTGCCGGTCGTCGCCGGATGCCTGGGGCTGCTCATCGGCGTGGCGGCGGTGTGGCGGCGGCGTCTGGAATACGCGGGCGCTCTGCATTCCGGACAGCGCAAGGGCGCGCAGCTGCTGGGCGTGGGACTGGAGACGCTCGTCTGGGACGGGCTGGGCACGCTGATCGCCGTATGCCTGCTGGGCGCGCTGGCGGTGCGCCTGTCGCCGTCGAGTCCGGAACTCGTGCTGCTCGGCGCCGTGCGCTCGCCGCTCATGCTGTTCGCCGGCGCGTGGTGCGGCGCGGTGCTTGCCGCCGCCGTCATCCGCGAATCGCAGCTGTTCCGCCTGTTCAAGGGCCGATAACCGTCACGCGGAGCGCCAGCCGCGTCACGCGGAGCGTCGGTCGCGTCACGCGGAGCGCTCTCTGCGTCACGCGGAGCGTCCGCTCCCTGTGACGGTGGTACTCAAAACGGCGTCATTCCAACGTTTTTGGGCTGCGTCACTGGGAGCGCATCCGCTCCGAGTGACGCTGGTGGCGCTCCCGGTGACGGGGAGGGATGCTGCGCCAGCCCATTATGTGAGTCGTATGTCACGTGGGTTGTATCGTCACGTGTTGTATCGTCACGCGGGTCGCGCCTACCGTCACGTGGGCCGTGCGATGGCGGTACGACGTCACGTGGGCCGTGCATCACGTGGGCCGCGGTGCTTGAAATCGGCATGATTCCGCGGTTTTTCGGACGCGCGGTCCGCGTGACGCACGGTCCGCGTGACGTTTTTCAGGTTCGGAACGTGACATGTCCGGTCTGTGTCACGTGGAGCGCTCTTTGTGTCACGCGGAGCGTCCTCTCCCTGTGACGGTGGTGCTCAAAATGGCGTTATTCCAGCGTTTTCGGGCTGCGTCACTGGGAGCGCATCCGCTCCGCGTGACGCTGGTGGCGCTCCCGGTGACGCGCCGTCCCAGTGACGCGCGGTCCGCGTGACGTTTTTCAGGTTCGGAACGTGACGTGTCCGGTCTGTGTCACGTGGAGCGCTCTCTGTGTCACGCGGAGCGTCCGCTCCCTGTGACGGTGGTGCTCAAAACGGCGTCATTCCAACGTTTTCGGGCTGCGTCACTGGGAGCGCGGCCGCTCCGCGTGACGCTGGTGGCGCTCCCGGTGACGGGGAGGGGTGCTGGGGCCAGCCGTTATGCGACGTGTGACGCGCGGTCCATGTGACGTATCTCATGTGGTGCGCGGGCCGCGTGACGCGTGACGCACGTCACGCGTCACGGAAAACGTGTCGGCCGCGGCTCAGCGCCCGCGCATGGCGAGCAGCGTGCGGTAGGCGCGCGAACGGATGCGTCCCAGTCCGTCGGTGCTGTTGAGCGCGAGGGCCACCGAAGCCAGCTCGCCCAGCGACGGCACGTGGGGGAGCGCGTCGGCGTCGTCGATCGTGCGGTCGTAGCGGAACCGGTCCAGGCTCACCGCCTCGGAGGTGGCGCACATCTTGTCGCTGATGGAGACGAGCCAGCCTTCGAGGTACTTCGGCGGCACGTTGGTGAGCGGATACATGTGGTTGGTGAGGCTGTCGGCCACCACGTCGTTCACCACGTCCGGGCCGAAGTCGCGCATCGCGTTGAGGCAGGCGATGCGCCCGTGCGTGAAGCCGTGCAGACGATGCCACTCCTCGTCGTCGTGCCAGTCGTAGAGGAAGTAGTCGTGCAGCAGTGTGGCCGTGACGAGCGAGCGCATGTCCACGCGGCGCTCGAGTCCGAACAGGTTGACCAGACGCACGGCGCGCTCGGCCACGCCTACGGAATGCTCGAACGTGGTGGTGTTGCCGTGCTGGAAGTAGCGCTTCTCGGACTGCATGCCGTCGGAGAGCATGATGTCCCGCCCGTATTCGAGCACGGTCAGGAAGGCGTCGCCGGCCGATGCGACCTCGGTGCGCGCGGCGGTGGAATGGCTCACGTATGGCTCCTCGTCAATGGCGTCGCGCCCCGGGAACGCATGCCCGCGCGACCTCGTACTGCTTCGACATCTCGTAGCGTCGATCTCCGACCGGCACCAGCATAGCGCCGTCGCGGACCGCGCGCATCCGCGGGTTATGCACGGCGTCGTCCACGACGGACGCGTCGCGACGCGACTTGTCCACTTATCCACGATTCCGCGGCGACGCGTTGCGGCCGGGGCGCCGCGGACCCTACGGTGGGTTCACGCGGGGACGACGACCGTTCCGGCGCCGACGGAAGGAGTCGATGATGACCGTGGAATGCATGAGCGACGACCAGAGCCCGGCCACGCTGTATTCGGGGGACGTGGCGAGGCTGTTCAAGGTGGCGGACAAGGACGAGTACAAGCGTGCGCGGCGGGAGTTCATCCGCGCCTCGGACATCGACTTCCGCCAGATCGCGGACGTGGGGCTGCGCGCCACCATGCGCTGCCTGTTCGAGGAGTGGTTCGCGTACGACCGGCCGGTGGACGAATCGGGCACCACCCCGTTCGACATCATCGCCAGGGCGTTGTTCGAACGGGACGACGGCGTGTGCGACCGCGAATACGAGGACTTCCGCGAGTTCTCCGCCACGAACTTCGCCGCATGGTTCTGGATTCGCGACGCCAGCGCCAGCAGCCATTGCATGACGGTGGAGAACATGGCGGACGGACGCGACTACGAGGTGTACGCGGGTGACTTCGCGGCCCGATGCGACGGCGCGCGGGGCGGCAGCATGCTGGTGCGCATCGCCCGGCCGCGCGGCACGTGGCGCATGTGCGGCAATCCGAGCGTGTTCATGCGCGAGCCCAGCGACGAGGACGGCCACCGCTTCCTCAGCGAGATCATCCGCGAATGGGACCCCGGATTCCCCGAACTGGTGGGCGCACTGTTCGCCCCGCATCCGGGGATGATGCGCCGGGACGGCACGAGGATCGGCGGGGCGGCGGCGCCGAGCGCGCTGCGTCCGGTGTCGGTCGCCACGCCGTACGGGGACGATCCGCTGCCGGGGACCGGACCGGGTGCGGATCGTGGCCCGAAACCCCGCAGAAGGCGGCGCCGCCGGTCGTCGGCGGACGGGACCGGGCGTCGCTGAGCGGAGTCGGTCGTCGCATCGCCTACGCTGCGCGCGAAACCCGTCACCACGGGGCGAGAGTGTCGCCGCAACCGTAACGCGGGCGGGACTACACTCGACTCGGAGCGGACGACTGCACGGGGCGTCGTCGCAAGGGAGTGGGTGTTCACCATGGCCAATGGCAAATCGATGACCGTCGCCGAGATGCTCGGGTTCTTCCTCGACCCGGCGACGCCGATCAGGATGGACGCGTTCGACGGATCGCACTTCGGTCCGGCGGACGCCTCCCTGCATCTCAAGGTCACCAGTCCGAACTGCATCTACCAGCTGCTGGCGCATCCCAACGAGATCGGCGCCGTGCGCGCCTACGTGCTCGGCGACCTGGACGTGGAGGGCATCGACTACGCCAACCCGTACCCGGTGCTGCGCGCGCTGTTCTCGCTCGCCAGCTACGCGCGCAGGCCCTCGCCCGTGGACGCCGCGCGCCTCGCCGCCGCCGTGCTCAGCCACGGCGTGCGCAGGCCCCCGGTGCCGCAGACCGAGGGGCCCAGCAAGTTCGCGCGCATCAAGGAGGGGCTGCTGCCGCACACCGAACGCGCCGACTCCAAGACCGTGAGCTTCCACTACGACATGTCCAACGAGTTCTACGCGGACTTCCTCGGCCCGTCCATGACGTACACCTGCGCGGTGTTCGAGGACGAGCACATGAGCCTCGAGGACGCGCAGGCCAACAAGCTGCGGCTCATCCTCGACAAGCTGGGCCTCAGGCCCGGCGAGCGCCTGCTCGACATCGGCTGCGGCTGGGGATCCATGGTGATCACGGCCGCGCGGCGGGGCATCAAGGCGCTCGGCGTGACGCTGTCCAAGGAACAGGCCGCGTGGGCCAACGAGTGGATCGCGCGCGAGGGCCTGCAGGACCTCGCCGAGGTGCGCGTGCAGGACTACCGTGAGGTGCCCGAGCACGACTTCGACGGCATCTGCTCGATCGGCATGATGGAGCACGTGGGCGTGAAGAACTACCAGAGCTACTTCGAGGAGATGTACCGTCTGCTCAAGCCGATGGGACGCCTGCTCAACCACCAGATCACCATCGCGCACGACAAGCCGAACGGCAAACCCGGCCAGGACGAGTTCCTGGACCGCTACATCTTCCCCGACGGCGATCTGGGCGCGCCCGGATTCATCGAGTCGTGCATCCACGACGCCGGCTTCAACGTGGTGCATCAGGAGAATCTGCGCCAGCACTACGCGCTGACGCTGCACCACTGGTGCGAGAACCTCTCGGACAACTGGGACGACGCGGTGAAGCAGGTCGGCTTCGAACGCGCCAAGGTGTGGGGCCTGTACATGGCCGCCTGCGCGCTCAACTTCGAGATCGACGGCATCCAGATTCACCAGTTCCTGGCCGTCAAGCCGGACCGCGTGGGGCACCCGGACGGCAAGTGGTACCCGCTGCGCCCGTGGTGGAGGGCGTAGGGCTGATTATTGCCCCGTCGTCTCCCCTCGTCATCCTGAGCGAAGCGAAGGATCCTTGACCATACACGCATTTCAAGGATCCTTCGCTGCGCTCAGGATGACAAGAGGGGAGACAACCAGGACGACAGGGGGAGGCAGTCAGGATTGACGAGGACGGACGAGCGACGTGCCTATCCGCGCGCCGCGACTAGCCGCGCGCCGTGGCGAGCGCCTGCAGGTCGCCGTACACCGGGGTGGCCAGACCGAATCCGCCGGCCACGGCCAGGCACTGCCCGGTGGTGAACGCGGCGGCGTCCGTGAGGAAGTACACCACGGCCTGCGCGATCTCGTCCGGCGTGGCCATGCGGCGGATCGGCGTGCTCTTGAGGAACATGTCGCGGAACGTGTCGTTGAGCGCGTTCTGCACGGCGTCGGTGGCGGTCATGCCCGGCAGCACGGCGTTGCAGCGGATGTTCCTGCGCGCCACCTGCACGGCGATGTCCTTGGTGAGGTGCTCGATCGCGGCCTTGGACGTGCCGTAGGCGATCTGCGAGATGTCCGGCACCTCGCCGCCGATCGACGAGATGTTCACGATGCTGCCGCCGGTCTGGGGCATGTGGCGGATGGCCGCCTGCGAGGTGATGAACACGCTCTTGAGGTTGATGGCGACGGTGTCGATGAACGTGTCCACCGACGTGTGCTCGATGTCGAGGTCCTTGCGCGGGTCGGACGTGCCGAAGTTGTTCACCAGTCCGTCGATGCGCCCCTCCGTGGCGGCCACGGCCTCGATCATCTCGGTGTACGTCTCGTCCTTCGTGGCGTCGTTGTACACGGTCCTGACCACGCCGCCGTTGGCCCTGACGGTCTCGTCGGCGTTGATCTCGGCCGCGCGGGCCTCGGCGCGTTCCATGTTGCGCGCGCCCAGATACGTGACGGCGCCCTCCCTGGCGGCCGCGGTGACGATGGCGAGTCCGATGCCGCGGGTGGCGGCGGTGACGACGACGACCTTGTTGGCGAGTCTTCCGGTCATGATGCTCCTTCGACGATCATTGCGACGCCGGGCTTCCGCGCCCGACCTGCCACCAGCGTACGCCGCGAAGGTCACGGAATCCGTTCATGCTTCCGGAGGCCGCGCCGCGTGCCACATAGTGACACGACACGCTGCTACGATGGGCCGCGGCGTCCCCGCCCGTGCCGCGCAGGTCAGGGGCCGCCCGGCCGCACGGCACGCTCGTCCGCGCCCGGCCCGCAGAGACAGTGCGCGGTTCAGATAGGGGAAACGAGGAAATCTCATGTCCGCAGGTACCACCATGTCCGCATCCGTCCGTCATTCGCTGCGCTGGTCCACGGCCGACATCGCCGTCGGGGCCGCGCTCGGCGTGGGCTGCGGCGTCGTCCAATGGGGATTCAACTTCGTCTCCCAGTCGCTCTTCGCCGTGATGGCGGCCATCCTGCCCGGTCTGAGCAGCCTGTTCCATGCCATCTGGTACTTCTCCGGCACGCTCGGCGTGACGGTGATCCGCAAGCCGGGCGCCGCGATCTACGTGAACGTCGTGGGCGTGGCCGTGCAGATGCTGCTCGGCAACCAGTTCTCGTTCGGCTTCGTGTTCGTCTCCGCCGCGCTGCAGGGCATCGTCGCCGAGCTGCCGTTCGTCGTGACGCGCTACCGTCTCTTCAACCTGCCGATGACCATGCTGGCCGGCGCGCTGGTGGCCGTGGAGTACGGCTTCTACCTGCTGTTCTTCCGCTACCAGGCCGTTTCGCTGTTCAGCCCGCGCGGCATCATCCACATGACCTGCGAGGTGATCGGCGGCGTGGCCATCGCCGGCGTCTTCAGCTGGTTCCTGTTCCGCGCCATCGCGGCCACCGGCGCGCTCGACCGCTTCGCCTCCGGACAGTCCGTGCGCGGCACCGTCGACTGAGTCTCCGCGTGAGGCGCGCGGCGATGCGTACGCGCGACGTGCACCTGCAACGTGCGGAAGGATGAGTGGGGGCTGACAGGCTTGAACTGACGACCGGCGGATTATGAGTCCGATGCTCTAACCGACTGAGCTAAGCCCCCGTCGTTGGCGACGACGTCCGATCATAGCACGCGGCGACGCGGATACCGAGGATTCGGGCGCCCGGGGACACCGGGGGAGCGGCGCGGGACGATGACCGGGCGGGCGGATATCCTTGGGACCCAGAGAGCATCGGGAGATCCAAGGGAGGCCTGTCATGGGCACGTTCTGCACGAATTGCGGCAAGGAAAACGAGCCGGGGACGACGTTCTGCGTGAACTGCGGCGCGCGGCTGGACATCGGGACCGCCGCCGAGGTTCCGCAGCAGCCCACCGCACAGCCTCAGCCCGCCGTGCAGGCCGTCGCGCCTCAGCCCGCGCAGCAGGCGGCGCCGGCGCCCGTCGCTCCTCAGCCTCAGCCCGCGCAGCCTCAGCCCGTACAGCCTGTACAGCCCGTACAGTCGGCACCGGCGGCACCCGGCACGCCTGCGACGCCCGCCGCACCCGGCAGCCCGGACGACGGCGGAAAGAAGAAGGGCAGGGCCGGCAAAATCGCCGCCATCGTGATCGCCGTGATCGTGGTCGTCGGCGTCGTCGCCGGACTCCTGCTGTGGAAGCTGGGCGTCTTCGGTTCCGGGACGGAGGCGACCGCGCCGGCATCGCTCACCGCGGCGCCGTCCGCCTCCGCGTCCTCGTCGTCGCGCACGCCGGGATCGTCCTCCACCACCGCCACGCCCAGCGCCAGGCCTGCCGCCACGCGCGTGAGCCTGCCGGACACCATCCCGTGCGCGCCCGCGTCCTCGCCGTCGGCGTCGTCCACGGCGTCCTCCTCCGCGTCGGCGTCTTCGTCCTCCTCGCCGAGCTCCACGTCCTCGTCGTCCTCCACCGCATCCTCCACCTTCCCCGTCTCCGGATGGGACTGGCGCGGCGGCGCGCTGGTGACCGAGCTGCACTCGTGCGGCGGCGGCTCCGGTTCCGGCGACACCAACGACAACTATTCCTTCGGCGTGTGGACCCCGCGCCTCCAGTCCGTGGCCGTGTGCAGCGTCGACTCGGTGCTGCAGGGCGACGAGAAGCTCATCAACAGCGCCGACGACACCTCGAGCTACTTCGCCCTGACTGCCACCTACGGCGACGATCCGACCGTGTACGTGCTCTACCAGCTCAAGGTGAAGGCCACCGGCACCACGCCGGAAAGCGTGCACCTGTACGCGCAGCCGTTCACGCTGGGCGACTCCGGCTCCTGCACGATCGGCCAGCGCATCGACCTCAATACCGAGGAGGACAACGTGGCCAGCGACAAGCAGAACTACCGCTTCTCGCGCGCGGCCGCCTCGGAGCAGTCCATCGTGGTGGAGAAGAGCTGGCGCACGCGCGAGCAGATCCAGGTCAACGGCCGCGATCCGGTGAGCCAGGACATCGACCACGTGCAGCTGGTGGCCGTGAACAAGTCGACCAACGCGATGCTGCCGTTGCAGACCTTCGCCACGCAGGCCACGCCGCGCTACGGCTCCTCCGGCGGCTACTCCGGCATGGACGTGACGAACGCGTCCGTGAGCCCGCTGCAGCTCGACGGCAAGTATCTGGCGAAGACCGACCACTACCGCATCTACGACGTCGACTCCAATCAGCCGGTGTTCGACCAGCCGCTCAACTTCTGCGACGCGTCCAACGCCTCCACCGACTGCTCGATCGACCGCGCGGCCGTGATCGGCGGGAACGTCATGCCGTACAGCAACGGCAACATGTATCTGGGCACCACACGCGTGTACTCCGCGGACGGATCCTCCAGGTCGATGGCCGAGCTGGTGGGCTTCCAGGAGACGGAGAACGCCAAGGCGTCGCGCACGTCGTTCAGGTTCCGCCAGTTCCACGACGGCTCGCTGCTCGTGGAGTACGGCAACTACAACGACGGCACGCACCACGTGGTGCACGTGGGCGCGGACCTCGCCGCCACCGAGCTGCTCGACGCCTCCCAGTGGCAGCACCTGACCGACTCCGGACGCAGCAAGGGCGTGACCGGCATCAACCCGATGACCGGGCAGGTGTACGCGCAGACCACCGACGAGTCCATCGTGATCGATCTGGCCGGCAACACCGTCTCGCACGACTACACGCTGCTGCCCGTGAGCGACTGGGGCAAGCTGACCGACTCGCCGGACGTGAACGTGACGAACTGGCAGCTGTGGGACATGATCCAGGCCACGTCGTCCTCGAGCTCGTCCTCCTCATCGTCGTCCTCGAGTTCCTCATCCTCGTCCGCGCGCTACGTGCTGACCACCGGCGCCGATCCCACCGGCGTGGTGCCGACGCCGGGCGCGTCCTCCGGCGCCGCGTCCTCGTCGCCCACCGCGGCGGCCACGCCCTCCGCCTCGCGCTGAGCCGCGTCGAGCCCGCGGTGGTAAGGTACACCACAGCCGCGGGACGGACGCGCCGTCCGGCATCGAGGAGCGCGCATGGACAAGAAGAGCATCGAGACGGGCCTGTCGAAGGACCAGCTGTCGGCCGTGGCCGATCTGGCGAAGACCAACACGTACGCCAACCAGTCGAAGTGGCAGACGCTCAGGGAGCTGCCCAGGGAGGAGAAGTTCCCCTACTTCATCCAGCACTTCCTGCTGGGCACGGTGGCGATCATCGCGGCCGTGGCCATCGTGATCGGCATGACCGTGTTCTACCTCACGCGCCCGCCGGCCACCAAGCTGTACGTGGCGACGTTCGGTCTGGCGGACCAGTCGCAGAAGCTGAGCGACCTGCAGGGCGACTTCGCGGCGGCGCATCCCGAGGAGGACCCGCGCGTGTTCGCCATCGACGCCACGTTCGTGCTCACGTCCACGGCGTCGCCCAGCGCGTCCGCGTCCGATGATGCCTCGGCGTCCGCGTCGTCCTCGTCCTCCGCGGGCACGGGTTCCGCGATGCTCGGCGGCGCCTATCTGGACGATTCCGCCAAGCTCGCCGCGATGATGGCCTCCGGCGAGATCAACACGGTCATCGCCACCAGGGCGCTGTTCGGCGAGATGGTGCAGCGCAACAACATCAACGACGCCTCCGCGGTGCTCGATGCCTCTCGTCTGGCTGCGCTCGGCGACGCGGTGGTCTACGCCGACGACCTGGATGCCTCCGCCGCGCACACCGCGGTGGGGCTCGACCTCGGCAGATCGCGGACGTGGAAGGCCAAGGGGCTGCCGGACGGGGCGATCCTGGGCTTCGGCAACGTGAGCGCGGGCACGCAGTGGCCGCTCGCGTTCGTGGACTTCCTGCAGTTCCAGTAGGCGGGTTCCGGCAGACGCGGCATGCGCGTGCCGACGGCCGCACGGCGCGGTGTGTCGCACATCCGCACCACGGCGTATAATCCCATAGGTTCCGGTTCACGCCTGCCATACCGGCGGACGACCCGGGTCCCCCGAATTCCATAGGAGACAACATGAAGCAGGGTATCCATCCCGATTATCACCCCGTTGAGGTGACTTGCTCGTGCGGCAACACCTTCGTGACCCGCACCGCCGGCAAGGAAGATCACATGTTCGTTGACGTGTGCTCGCAGTGCCACCCGTTCTATACCGGCAAGCAGAAGATTCTCGACACCGGTGGCCGCGTGGCTCGCTTCGAGAAGCGCTACGGCAAGAAGACCAAGTAGCATACTTCGCGCCAGCCCCCGCATACCCTGCGCCGGCTGGCGTTTTCATATCCGGAACCCGTTTCCGTCCTCTTTCTTCCTTTTTCTTTTCCCGATTTCCATTCCGTTCCGACCGTCGTCGGGCGAGCATCGCAAGGACTTCCATGGCAGACGAACAGTTCCCCGCGGCCGTGACCGCGCTTGAGGAGTACCGGTCCATCGAGCAGCAGATGGCCGACCCGGACATCGTGTCCGACCCGGACAAGCTGCGCAAGCTGGGCCGTCGCCACGCCGAGCTCGGCGCGATCGTGAGCGCCTACACCGCGTACACGACGGTGCGCGACGACCTCGAGGCCGCGCGCGAGATGGCGTCCGAGGACCCGGACTTCGCCGAGGAGGCCAAGCGCCTCGAAGGCGAGCTGCCGGGCGTCACGGAGAAGCTCAGGACCGCGCTCATCCCGCGCGACCCGGACGACGCGCGCGACACGATCATGGAGATCAAGGCCGGCACCGGCGGTGAGGAGGCCGCGCTGTTCGCCGGCGACCTGATGCGCATGTACACGCGCTACGCGGAGAAGCGCGGCTGGACCGTCACCATCCAGTCGGAGAACACCACCGAGCTCGGCGGCGTCAAGGACGTGCAGATGGCCATCCGCGCCAAGGGTACGCCCGCGCCGGAGGACGGCGTGTGGGCGTCGCTCAAGTACGAGGGCGGCGTGCACCGCGTGCAGCGCATCCCCGTCACCGAATCGCAGGGCCGCATCCAGACGTCCGCGGCGGGCGTGATCGTGTTCCCCGAAGCCGACGAGGACGACGACGAGATCGAGATCGATCCGAAGGACCTCAAGATCGACATCTTCATGAGCTCCGGCCCCGGCGGCCAGTCCGTGAACACCACGTACTCCGCCGTGCGCATGACGCACATCCCCACCGGCATCACCGTGAACATGCAGGACGAGAAGTCGCAGATCCAGAACCGCGCCGCCGCGCTGCGCGTGCTCAAGAGCCGACTGCTCGCCATGAAGCACGAGCAGGAGGCCGCCGAGGCCGCCGACATGCGCCACTCGCAGGTCCGTTCGCTCGACCGCTCCGAGCGCATCCGCACCTACAACTTCCCGGAGAACCGCATCGTGGACCACCGCACCAACTACAAGGCGTACAACCTGGACCAGGTGCTCGACGGCGACCTGCAGGCCGTGATCGACTCCGACATCCAGGCGGACGAGGCCGAGCGCCTCGCCAGCCAGCAGTAGCGCGGGACGCCGCGCCGCCCATCCGTACACGCAGTGCCGTACGAAGGTGATCCCATGACTGTTCCCGCACCGACCGTTCCCGCCATGACCGTTGCCGCCCAGACCGTTCCCGTCGCCGACCTGATCCGCGCCGCCGCCGCGCGCCTGCGCGAGGCCGGCGTCGACACGCCCGACCACGACGCGAAGCTGCTGCTCGCCCACGCGGCGGGACGCGAACCGCGCGACGTGGACAAGGCCATGCTCATGGGGGAGACGTGGACGGTGCCGGACGGGTTCGACGCGATGGTCGCCCGCCGCGCGAGCCGCGAGCCGCTGCAGTACGTCACCGGACACGCGCCGTTCCGCTACCTCGACCTTCAGGTGGGCCCCGGCGTGTTCATCCCGCGCCCGGAGACCGAGCTCGTGGTGCAGGAGGGACTCGACTGGCTCACCGCGCAGCATGGCCTGTACTCGCCGCGCGTGGTGGACCTGTGCGCCGGATCCGGCGCGATCGGACTCGCCGTGGCCAGCGAGGTACCCGGCGCGCAGGTGTGGGCCGTGGAGCTCTCCGAGCGCACCGCCGCATGGACCAAGCGCAACCTCGAGGCCGTGGCCCGCATCAACCCGCAGGTGGGATACAACTACCAGCTGGAGATCGGCGACGCCACGAGCCGCGGCACGCTCGCCGCGCTCGACGGCACCGTCGATCTGGTGATCTCCAACCCGCCGTACGTGCCCGAATCGCAGATCCCCGAACAGCCCGAGGTGCGCGACCACGATCCGGCGCTGGCCCTGTACGGTGGCTCCGCGGACGGCACGCTCATCCCCGAGCGCATCATCGAACGCGCCTTCGCTCTGCTGCGCCCGGGCGGCCTGTTCGTCATGGAACACGACATCATGCAGGGCGACCGCCTCGCCGCCTACGCGCACGTCGCCGGCTTCGCCACGGCCGTCACACACAACGACTACACCGGCCGCCCCCGCTACCTGACGGCGGAGAAGGGCGCGTAGCGGCCGGCGAGCGTCCAGCCGCGGCGCAGTTCATTCGACAGGTTCACTCGGAGCGGTCCGCGTGCCCGCGATGTCGTCTCAGAGCCCCGATGACGGGCGGGAAGTCGATCATGACGGTGTCGTAGAGCACGTCCCAGTCAACATCGCCGTATTCATGGACGATGACGTTGCGCAGACCGCGAAGCTCCCTCCACGGAACATCCGTCATCGCGGCGAGCGATGCGTCGGACAGACGACTCGCGCATTCCTGCGCCTGTTCGATCTCCTTGGCCGCGGAATTGCGGTCCTTGCGGCTCAGCGCCAGATCCTCGGCCCGGTCGAATGCGGAGACGTCGTCATGGGCGTACTGCAGATGCTCGATGAGCTCGTCCAGCAGCAGTTCGTCACGTTCGGAATCCTTCATCACACGATCCTCGTCAGATCGTCGTTGATGGCATCGTAGAAGCGTCTGCCGGATGCGGTGTGCTCGGCATTGAACAGCAGCGTCCTCATGGACAGCAGCGACACCGGTGACCCGAGCTCCGATTCCAGATCGTCCTTCAACGACAGGATGGCTCCGGCCGTGGCCTTGTTGCCCTCGTTCAGACGGTAGACGAGATCCACATCGGAAAACGGTCCGTTGTCGCCGCGCGCCACCGAACCGTAGACATACATGGCCCCCACGCCGTGGTTCGCGGCGACGCGACGTGCGGCGGACCTTACCTGTTCCAACGAAAGAGTGCCCATGTCCTCATGGTAGTCCACGCCCCGCTACCTGACGGCGGAGAAGGGCGCGTAGCGGCCGGCGAGCGTCCAGCCGCGGCGCAGGCACTGCCATTGCAGCACGCACGCGGCGAGGAACACGGCCGCCATCGCGGCGGGCATGCCGTCGCCGCGGACGGAGGAATCCCACATGAACGGCGACAGGCGCGAGACGGGCTTCCACGAGGCGACGACCAGCAGCAGCGCGAGCCAGACCAGCACGATGCCGCCGCCGGCCAGCCGCCCGCACACCGTGACCCCGATGACGGCCACGGCCATCGTCAGCGCGCACGGCATCCACATCAGCGCGAGGAGCTCCCACGTCGCGGGAGCGAACGGACGCCGCCCGGCGTCGCCCGCACCCGGGATCCATCGGACGGGCGCGACGTCCAACAGCAGACGCACGGCGGGGACCATGCAGCTGGCACACAGCGCGACCACGGCCATGAACGCGGCCGTCAGATCGTGCGTGCGCCGGCCGCACAGCAGCTCCATGCGTGGCATGTCCGGCGCGGTCAGCGCCAACGCCGCGGTGCCGAACACGGCGGGGGACACCTGCATGACGGACACCGTGACCCCGTAGTACTGTCCGAGCAGATACGTGTCGACGCTCACGTCCCACCACAGCCAGGTCGCCACGTACCCGGCTGCGAGCACGAGCGCGGCCGATCCGAGACGCCGTCCCCTGCGCCAGTAATGGAATGCGCGATGCGTGCCCATGGCCACCCCTTTGTCTGCCCGTAACCGCATTCAACGCTGCTGCCGCGCGTCGCGCAACGCCGTGCCGTAGCGGGTACGGCAGGAGCGGGCTCCCGCATGGCGACGCATGGCCGCGGATGCCACAATGGGCCGTATGGACAGGGAACGGCTGATTCGCGTCGGGGTGACGGACAACGATCCGCTGGCGCTCGACATGCTGGTGGCCGCCGCGGGGCGCGTCCGCGGCTGCGTGGTGCTGTGGCGGGCCATGTCCGGGGTGGAGGCGCTGCAGCTGGTGACGCGCGCGCTGCGCGGCCGGGGCGCGCTGCCGGACGTGATGGTGGTGGACGTTTCGCTGGGGGACATCTCCGGTCTTCAGGTGTGCCGGCGGATCCGCGGGCGTGCGGGCACGGAGGGCATCGGCATGGTGGGGGTCACCGCCTATTCGGCGGACCGGTTCCGGGACGAGGCGCGCGCGGCGGGCATGGACGTGCTGATGGGCAAGGAGGAGATCGGCACGGGACTGGGCGCGGCGATCGCCGAGGCTGCGAGGAGGCGGCGAACCGGCGCGGAACGCCCAAGGGGCCTGGACGACGAGAACGGCCGGGTCCGCGGGAACGAACCGGACGCCGGCGACCGACGGCCCGTCCCGGATTCGCAGCCGCTGTCCGCCCGCGAACTGGAGACGCTCCGGCACTACGCGCGCGGCATGAGCACGGAGGAGATCACGCGGGCCATGGGCGTGGGGCCCACCACGGTGTACTCCTACCGCAACCGCGCGCTCGCCAAGCTCGGCGCCCACAGTCTGCTCGAGGCGATCCATCTGCTCACCAGACGGGGTGCGCTGTGAACGCGCGGCCGCGCGCATGGCGCATCCGTCGCGCATGGGCGGCGTGGACGGCACGGATGGCACGGACGGCGGCGGCGTGGACGGCACGGGCGAAGGCACAGATGTCACGGGCGACAGCACGGACGGCACGCGTCGAGCGGACGCTGCGGTCCGTGCTCGGGCCATGGTACGGACGGCCCGCCGTCTACGCCGCGCTGGCCGTGGCGACGCTGCTCCATTCCTGCCTGCTGCTGTTCGCCTCCCCCTACGGCACGGCCGTCGGCCCGTTCGCGCTCGCCGCGGGCGGCATGTGCCTGTTCGCGGCGGCCGTCGCCTGCATGGCGTGGTCCGATCGCTGGGCGCCCTGCGCGGTGACGGCGATGTGGAGCGCGTGCGCGCTGCTCAACGGCTTCGACGGGCGCATGCCGCTGCCGATGTCCGTGCTCGCCGTGGCTGCGGTGTGCGCGGCGACGTTCCGGCTCACGGGCAGGCATCCGGTGCTCGGCGTCCTGCTGATCGCCCCGCCCGTCTACGCCTGTCTGGTGATGACCGCGGCGGGTGCGGCGTCCGGCGGCGTGCCGCGGTTCGTGCTGCTGTGCGTGGGCGAACTGGCGTCCGCGATCGCGGCCGTCGCGCTGCGCAGGAACCGGCGGCTGGCCGAACTGCGTCGGCGCGAGCGGCGTCGCGCGCTGCGCGACCGGATCGAACGCACGCTGCACGACTCCACCGCCAACACGATCGTGTACGCGCTGTCCCTGGTGGGGACGATGCGGAAACGCGACGGCGACGGCACCGACGCCCGGTGCGACGCGACGCTGGACGATCTGGACGCCGCGCTGCGGCGGTCGCTCGCCCAGGTGCGGGACGTCATCGACCTGATCGAGACGTCGGAGAGCGACCGCGGGCCATATGTCTCCCCGCCGGCATCCGCGGGCGCCGCCGCGGATCTGGGCGACCGGCTGCGGGCCGCCGCCGAACGCATGAGGGAGCACCTGCGACGCGTGGGATTCGACGTGGAGCTGCTGTTCGACGATGCCGACCGTGGCGGCGGAACGGTTCCCGGGGAACGCGCGGATCTGGTCGAGGGCCTGCTGCACGAGCTGGAGGGCAACGTCATCAAGCACGCCGACCCGCACGGCCCGGTCATGATGTCGATCGCCGTGCACGCGGACGGCGTCGCCGTCTCCCTGGCCGATGACGCCGCGGTCCTCCCGCCATCTCCGGATGCATCCTCCGGCGAACGGGCGCCGGTCTCCGGAGGCACCGGTCTCGCCCGCTACGGGCGCCTGATCGAGGCGGCCGGCGGCACCTTCGCCGTGCGCGACGAGAACGGCGTGTGGTCCCTGAACGCGACGGTCCCGTTCATGCCATAGCGAGTGCCGTAGCGGCTACGGCAGCCGGTGGAACGTTCCGGCCGGCGATGGTGCAATGGCCGTATGCCCCGCGGACGATGCGGTCCGCGGCGGATCGGCATACGGGTCGCACGCATCGGGAAGCATCAAGGGAGGCGCATCATGGCGGGACGAACGCAGGCACGGCACGCACGTCGATCGACGGACGGGCATCGGTCCCACGCGGCCGATGTTGGCCTCGTCTGCTCGCACGTCTCGTTCCGCTACGGCAGGACGCAGGTGCTGCACGACGTGTCGTTCTCCATCGGGCGCGGCGTGACCGGGCTGCTGGGCGCGAACGGCGCCGGCAAGACCACGCTGCTCAACGTGTTGTCCACGCTCCGGCGGCCGCACGAAGGCCATGTGGTCGTGGCCGGGCACGACGCCTCCGACGCGCGTGGACGGGAGTCGGCCCGGGCCGGACTGGGCTACCTGCCGCAGCGGTTCGAGCTCATGGGATGCTCCACGCTGGAGGACAATGTCGCCTACGCCGCATGGGCCCACGGGCTGCGCGAGGATCTGATCCCGCGGGCGGTGGACGACGCGCTCGCCGCCGTGGACCTGCTCGACCGCCGCGGGATGCGCGCGCGGCAGCTGTCCGGCGGCCAGCGGCAGCGGCTCGCCATCGCCTGCGCGACGGCCCACCGGCCCGAGGTGATCCTGCTGGACGAGCCCACGGCCGGCGTGGACCCGATGCAGCGCGCGAACATCCGCACGATGGTGGCCAGGCTCGGCGAGCGCGCCACGGTGCTGCTCAGCACCCACATCATCGACGACGTCTCGCGCGGCGCCGACCGGCTGCTCATCATGGTCGACGGCGGCATTGCCTACGCGGGGGACATCGCCGGATCGGACGGCGTCGGCGGACCGGGCGGCATTGCGGACGGCGTCGGCACCCTGGGCAACGACGAGGACCGCACCCGCGCCATCGAGGAACTGTTCCTGCGGATCTCCGCGCGCGGGTGACGCGGCGGACGGGACGCACGGGCCCATGCGCGGACGACGCGCGGAGAGGAGCACGGCATCATGACCGCGACCACGAATCGGACGGCGTCCCGGGCGACGCTTCATACGGCATCCCGCCGACTCCGCGCGGGCGCGCGCGGGTCCCGCGCCGCATGGCCGAGCGTCCCCTCCATGGCGGCGCTCGGCGCAGGCGTGGCGCTCGCCGCGTTCGCGCAGACGTCGTCCTACTTGTTCTCCCCGGTGGTCCGCTGGACGTCGCTGACCGTGGCCGCGCGGGAGGGTCTCCTGCTGCCCGCGCTGGTCGTCGCCGTCGCGGCGGCCGCGTTCGGGCGCTCCTACCGCGTCCACGGTCTGGTGATCGGGCGTCTGTGCGCGGGCGGGACGTTCCGCGTGCTTTCGCGGCAGATCGCGGGCTGCTGCGCGGCGACGCTGGCCGGCTACGTCGTCGCCCTGACTCCGCTGGCCGCGCGCACCGCGATGCACGCCGACTACGGCGCGCCCGATCTGCCGGCGCTGCTGTCCGCCCTGACGACGCTGGCGTCGGTGACGGTCTGCGCATCCGTGCTGGGCGCGGTCGTCGCCTCGCGGTGGATGACGGTCCTGCTGCCCCTGGTCACGTTCGTCTGGCTGAACGGCGGCGTGATGCTGACGAACACCGTGCTCACGAACACGGGCCTCTCGGCGCTGATGCCCGCGCCGCTCTGGGGCAACGACTTCCCGATGCCGGGGACGGAGATCGTCCCGGCGTCCAGCCTGTACCGCATCGCGCTGTTCGCCGCGCTGGGGCTCGCCGCGCTCCGCGTCGGGCGCGACGTGCTGGACGACGTCGGCCGCCGGGACCGGGTGACCGACGTCCCGCTGTGGATCGGCGCGGCCGTGGCGGTGGCCATGACCGTCGCGTCGATCGTCGTGCCCATGCCGCTGGTCCGCCACGACGGGCGGACGGAGGTCTGCTCGGACGCCTCAGCACGGGTCACGGTCTGCGTGCATCCGGCCGATCGCGGTCTGGTCGGCGTCATCGCCGACACCGCGCACCGCGTGATCGCGCTGGCGCCCCTGCCGCACGTGACCGTGGCGGAGCAGTTCAGCGGGGCGGAATGGCGGAACGCGGAGGACGCCGCGATGTTCCCCGCGCCGGCGGGCGGCGCGGGAGCGGAGAGCATCGCGGCGGAGATCCGTCAGACGATGGTCCAGTCGGTGGCCGGGCGCATGCGGTGCCCGGCCCCGGTGGTGGGGGAGGGCAGGGCGCTTTCCGAAGGCGAGAACGTCCTGTCCGTCGTGCAGCAGGAGATCCTCGCGCGGCTGGGCGGTTCGACGACGTCCGGCGTGGACGTGGAGACGGGCGAGACGGTCTCCCGCCGCGGCGGGGCGCTGGCGGATGCGCTGGCGCGGCTCGACGATGCGCGGTTCGCCGACTGGTTCACACGGCACGGGGAGCTGCTGCGGTCCTGCGAGGCCACCGAGGCGCAGGTCATGCCGGGCGCCGAGGGATGATTCCTAGCGCGTCCTAGCGCGTCCTAGCGCGTCCTAGCGCGCGTACTCCTGCAGGGCGGAGGCGTCCGCCTCGGTGATCTCGCGCAGCACGCGCGCCGGATTGCCCACGGCCACGGTGTGCGGCGGGATGTCGTGCGTCACCACGGCGCCGGCGCCGATCACGCAGCCCTCGCCGATCGTCACGCCGCCCAGCACGGTCACGCTGCCGCCGAACCAGCAGTTCGAGCCGATCACGATCGGACGGCCGTACTCGTAGTCGTAGGAGGAGCCGTCCGGGCGGCGGCGCACGTTGCGGTCCTCGAAGCGCAGCGGATGCATGGGCGGCAGCAGGGAGACGTTCGGGCCGAACAGCACGTCGTCGCCGATCGTCACCGGCGCACAGTCGAGCACGGTGAAGTTGAAGTTCGCGAACACGCGGTCGCCGATCGTCGTATGGCAGCCGTAGTCGAAGAACACCGGTCCCAGGACGTCCAGATCCTCGCCGTGGCCGGGCAGCAGCTCGTCCAGCACGGCGGCGCGTTCGGCGCGCGCGCCGCGCGGCAGGGCGTTGAAGCGCGAGCACAGGTCGGCGGATCGGTCGCGCAGCGCCACCAGCTCCGGGTCGGAGACGTCGTACAGCTTGCCGGCGAGCATCTCCTCGCGTTCGGATTTGCGGGGCGTTCTCAGTTCCACGGGCGGGATCGGGGAAGGGTTGTTCTCGGTCATAGCCGGCATTGTAGCCGTCCTGCCGGCGATGCGGGGTCACAAGATTTTCGGCGGCTCATCTTGTGACCCCGCCCATTGCGCGTATGAACAGGTGCTTCCTTGGAAGTCCGCCGTTTTCGGCCGAGTGTGATGTGCGGTTCTGTGCACATGCCGTCGCACAAGATGAGCCGCCGAAAATCTTGTGAACCCCCGCCTGCGGGTTCAGGCCAGCTCGACCGTCTCCGGCACCTCGATGCCGTGCCGGGACAGGATCTCCACGGCCGCCAGATAGGCGTCGGTGGCGGTGGTCTGGTCGATCAGCGCCGCGCGCAGCCCCGCGTCCGCGATGCCCAGCGCGTCCGCGACCGCGCCGCGCAGACCCGCAGCGGAGACCTCGGCCTCGCCGATCGCCGGTTTCAGCGCGTCCGCCAGCGGCTTCAGATCGCCGCCGGTCACCTCGTCGATCACGCCGATCTGGTCGAGCAGCGCGAACAGCCAGTCACGCACGGCCGCGTCGTCGGCCGCCGCGCCGGCCTTCGCGCCGCCCAGCACCTCCGCGGTCCGCCGCGCCACCGGCGTCACGCTGATGTGCCCGATCTGCGCGTCCGCGCTCGCATGCCCGCGCCGGTCCTCGATGTCGTCCAGCAGATGCTGGATCGTCACCTCGTCCGCCAGCGGGCCGGGCTGCGCGTGCAGCGTGGCGATCGCGTCCACGTCCAGCTGCTTGCCGCCCGAGTTCTGGAAGCGCACCAGCTTGGGGGAGTTGAAGTAGTGGTCCATGCCGTAGGTCACCAGCCACGGCGTCTCGCGCTGCAGGTCGCGCAGCGCCTCGGCCACGGGGCGCATGCCCAGCAGCGGCTGCTGCACCAGCACGTGCGTGAGCGCCCGCTTGGCGTCCGGCACCGCGAGCGGCCCGCCGATCCGCACCCTGCCGGTGCCCGAATGTCCGGCGAACATCGTCCTCAGCTGGTCGAGGAACCCCATCATTGCCTCTTTTCGTGCTCGTTCCACGGTCGTTCCACGGGTTGATCCATGGGCCGTCCCGCTGCCGCCGCACGGTCGTCCGCGGGGTCGTCGCACGGCCGCTCCCAAGGAAAGGAACCGCGTGATCGACGCCGTGCAGGCCGCGTCGGCGCCTCAAGTCTAGTCCCGTCGCGGCGCGCGGGGCCGCCGCGTGATGCACAATGGAATGCGTATCGAACGAATGCCGGCGGTCCGGCGGGGACACGAGGACGAAGAGAGTGACGACGATGGTCGATGTGCGTGCGGTGAGCGAGGAGTCATGCGCCTTGGCGGCGCGGCTGGTGCGGGACGGCGAACTGGTGGTCATCCCCACCGACACGGTGTACGGCGTGGCGTGCGACCCGCGCAACGCCGAGGCCATCGCGCGCATCTACGAGGTCAAGCGCCGTCCGCGGTTCAAGGCGCTGCAGGTGCTCGTCGCCTCCGTGGACGACGTGGACGCGCTGGGACTGGAGCTGCCCGCGCCGCTGAACCGCCTCGCCGCGGCGTTCCTGCCCGGCGCGTTCTCGCCCATCGCCGTGGCGCGCGAGGACTGCACGCTGGCCACCGTGCGCGCCGGCGCGGACGGTGGCCCCGGCACGCAAGGCATCCGCATCCCCAACTCAGCGCTGTGCCTGCGGATCCTCAGGGCCACCGGCCCGCTGGCCGCCTCCAGCGCGAACCGTTCCGGCGACGAATCCGCGCAAAGCGTGGACGAGGCCGTGGCGGCGTTCGGCGACCGCGTGGCGCTGTACTTGGACGGCGGATCCACGCCGGGACACGTCTCCAGCACGGTGGTGGCCGCGAACCCGCACGCGCGCGACGGCATCGAGATCCTGCGCGAGGGCGTGATCCCGCAGTCGGCCATCCGCCGGGCCCTGACCGTCAACGGGGGAGGACTGGGCGCATGAGGGTCTACTTCCTGATCGCCGCGATCGCCGGCGGCGTCACCTGGCTCGTCACCCCGATCGTCCGCCACCTCGCCATCGAGATCGGCGCCGTGGGCAAGGTCCGCGCGCGCGACGTGCACACCGTGCCCACCCCGCGCATGGGCGGCGTGGGCATGCTCATCGGCTTCCTCGTGGCCATGCTCTTCGCCAGCCGCATCCCGTTCATGGCCGAGCTGTTCGCCTCCGACACCACCGCATGGGCCATCATGGCCGGCGCGGTGGGCATCTGCCTGCTGGGCGTGGCCGACGACCTGTGGGACCTCGACTGGATGCTCAAGCTCGCCGGGCAGCTGCTCATCTCCGTGTTCGTGGCGTGGGGCGGCGTGCAGATCATCTCGCTGCCGCTCGGCTCGCTCGTGGCCGCCTCGCCGAGCCTGTCCATCGCGCTCACGGCCATCCTCATCGTGGCGTCCATCAACGCGGTGAACTTCGTGGACGGCCTGGACGGCCTGGCGTCGGGCATCGTGGCGATCGGCGGCACGGCGTTCGGCATCTACTCGTACATCCTGGCGCGCACGTCGCCCTCATACGCCTCCATGGCCACGCTCATCGACGTGGCGCTGGTGGGCATCTGCGTGGGCTTCATCCTGCACAACTGGCATCCCGCCAAGCTGTTCATGGGCGATTCCGGATCCATGCTGCTCGGCTACCTCATCACCTGCGCGTCCATCGTCATGACCGGACGCCTCGACCCGATGAGCGTGCACACGTCGATCTACCTGCCGGTGTTCATGCCCATCCTGCTGCCCGTGCTGGTGCTGTTCCTGCCGGTGCTGGACATGTGCCTGGCGATCGTGCGGCGCGTGAGCCACGGCCAGTCGCCCATGCACCCGGACCGCATGCACCTGCACCACCGCATGATCGGCATCGGGCACACCGTGCAGGGTGCGGTGACGATCCTGTGGAGCTGGGCGGCGCTCATCTCCTTCTCCTCGATCCTCATCCTGTTCTTCCGCATCCGCTACGTGGCCGTGGGGTTCGCGGTGGCCGTGGTGGTGCTCACCATCGTGACCATGTACCCGTACCTGCGTGCCCGTCTGCCCGACCTGCGGCGCGAGAACGCGGAGTACCGCGCGGCCCGGCGCAGGGCAGAGCATGCGCGCGCGGAGGCCGACGGCGGCTCCGGCGGGTCGCGCAAGTCCGATGCGACGGGCGCGCGCGGCGGAAAGAACGGAGACCGCCGGTAACGGACGCGGGACGGCCGGTCGGCATCTCCTGCCGGTCTTTTCGGGCGTCGTTCCGGGCGCCGTGCCGTACGGCGTGTCGTGCGGCGTCGGCCGTGCGCGGCGATGACCACGACGCGGCCCGCAAACGTCAGCCACCGTGCATATAGTGTTTTCATGGCTACTTTGCAATCAGAAGAACAGTCCGCATTCAATCCGCTTCCTCCGATTTTCGCCAAGCTCGGCCTCGCATATGACGACGTGCTGCTGCTGCCGAACGAGACGGACGTCATTCCGTCCGAAGTGGACACCACCACTCACCTGACCCGCAAGATCACCATGAAGGCCCCGGTCCTCTCCGCGGCCATGGACACCGTCACCGAAGCCGAAATGGCCATCGCCATGGCGCGCAACGGCGGCATCGGCGTGCTCCACCGCAACCTGTCCATCGACGACCAGGCCGCCCAGGTGGACGTCGTCAAGCGCTCCGAGTCGGGCATGATCACCGACCCGCTCACCGTGCACCCCGAGGTCACCCTCGCCGAGCTGGACAAGCTCTGCGGCCGCTTCCACATCTCCGGTCTGCCGGTCGTGGACAGCGACAACAAGCTCGTGGGCATCATCACCAACCGCGACATGCGCTTCATCGCCTCCGAGGACTACGACCACCTCAAGGTCAAGGACGTGATGACCAAGGACAACCTCATCACCGGTCCGTCCAACATCTCCAAGGAAGACGCGCATCGCCTCCTCGCCCAGCACAAGGTCGAGAAGCTGCCGCTCGTGGACGCCGAAGGCCGCCTCACCGGCCTGATCACCGTCAAGGACTTCGTCAAGACCGAGCAGTACCCGGACGCCACCAAGGACGAGCAGGGCCGCCTGCGCGTCGCCGCCGGCGTGGGCTTCCTGGGCGACGCGTGGCAGCGCGCCTCCGCCCTGATGGAGGCCGGCGTGGACGTGCTCGTCGTCGACACCGCCAACGGCGAGGCCAAGCTCGCGCTCGACATGATCTCCCGCCTCAAGCATGATTCCGCCTTCGACGGCGTGCAGATCATCGGCGGCAACGTCGGCACCCGCTCCGGCGCCCAGGCCATGATCGACGCCGGCGCCGACGCCGTGAAGGTGGGCATCGGACCCGGCTCCATCTGCACCACCCGCGTGGTGGCCGGCGTGGGCGTTCCGCAGCTCACCGCCGTGTACGACGCCGCCCAGGCCTGCCGCGCGGCCGGCGTGCCCTGCATCGCCGACGGCGGCATCCACTACTCCGGCGACATCGCCAAGGCCCTCGTGGCCGGCGCCTCGTCCGTGATGCTCGGCGGCACGCTCGCCGGCTGCGAGGAGGCTCCGGGCGAGAAGGTCCTGCTGCACGGCAAGCAGTACAAGCTGTACCGCGGCATGGGCTCGCTGGGCGCCATGGCCCCGCGCGGCAAGAAGTCCTACTCCAAGGACCGCTACTTCCAGGCCGACGTGACCAGCAACGACAAGGTCGTGCCGGAAGGCGTCGAGGGCGAGGTGCCGTACCGCGGACCGCTCAACGCCGTGCTCTACCAGATGCTCGGCGGCCTGCACCAGTCGATGTTCTACATCGGCGCGCACAACATCCCGGAGATGGCCGAGAAGGGTCGCTTCATCCGCATCACCGACGCCGGCCTGCGCGAGTCGCACCCGCACGACATCGTGATGACCGCCGAAGCCCCGAACTACTCCGGCTTCCACAACAACTGATCGGCTGGTTAGTCGGCCGTTTGATCGATCGACTGACCGTTTGATCGGTTGGTTGGCCGACTGGTCGACTGACCGACCGATCAACCAGCCGGCCAACGGTCGCTGATCTTCAAGTCCCCCTCGCACCTCCGCGTGGGGGACTTTTGCGTTGGCCAGCCCCTGCATGCCGTTTTCGTTCTCCCGTCGTCCCGCGCAGGACTGCACGTTTTTTCCCCCTGTCGTCCTGAGCGGAGCCGTGGGCTTTCCCCTCTGTCGTCCTGCGCGGGGCTGCAGGTCTTTTCCTCGTCATCCTGAGCAAGGCCGTGGTTTTTCCTCCGTCATCCTGAGCGGAGCGTAGCGGAGTCGAAGGATCCTTGGTGTGCTGTGTGGGTGTTCAAGGATCCTTCGACTCCGGCCTGCGGCCTCCGCTCAGGATGACAGAGGGCAGGCTCGTGCGGCCGCCGCTCGGGATGACGGGAGAGGACGGCCTCCGCTCAGGATGACCGAAAAGAACAGCTTCCGTTCGGGATGACGGGAAAGGATGGTCTCCACTCAGGATGGCTGGGGAGGGGTCTTTCCCTCTGTCGTCCTGCGCGGGGCTGCAGGTCTTTTTTCCCCCGTTATCCTGAGCAAGGCCGTGGTTTTTTCCCGTCATCCTGAGCGGAGCGTAGCGGAGTCGAAGGATCCTTGGTGTGCTGTGTGGGTGTTCAAGGATCCTTCGACTCCGGCCTGCGGCCTCCGCTCAGGATGACCGAAAAGAACGGTCTCCGCTTGGGGTGACTGGGGAGGGGGTTTCCTTCTGTCGTCCTGTGCGGAGACGTGGGCTTTTTTGGCTCTTCCGATTTTGGTGTGTAAGGGCCGTGCGGTTTCATTCGGTGTGTGATTGAAAAAGTGAAGGAAACCGCGCGGCTTGTCAACGAGTCTAGCGCGTTCGACGGCCGGGTCCTGCTCGGCCTG
>NZ_JAAIIH010000017.1 GCF_012932365.1 Bifidobacterium moraviense | reverse complement strand
GCGTGGCGGGGGCCGGCTGCGACGGCCGCTCCGCGGCTGCACGCGGCTCCTCGGCGGGCGCATGGTCATGCGCGGTCTCGCCGTGCGCGGCGTCGGACCGCGCGGCATCGGATGCAGGGGCGGACTTCGGCGACTGCTCCGGAGCCGCGTCCTTCGCGGCGTCGGATTCGGCGGCCGCGCGCCGGGGACGGAACTTCGCGTCGGGATCGGCGTCCTGCGCGTCGGGTCGCGCATCGTTCCTCACGACATCGTTCTTGGCGCCGTCGTTCCTCGCGGCGTCCTGCTTGCGCAGTTCGTCCAGCGGCAGTCCCCTGCCCCACGTCAGCGTCGTCTCCACGCTCTGGAACACCTCGCCGTAGCGCCCGGTGCGCCCGGAGTGCACGGAGTTCGCCAGACGCGCGATGCCGTCGTCGCCGTTCAGCGTGTTGTGCAGCGCCTCGCTCACCTCGCGCAGCCCCTCGGCCGCGGCCTTGTCCACGGCGGACGCGGCGGCGTCGCGGGAGCCCTGCGCGTTCGTGCGCGCGGTCGGATCCGCGTCGTCGCCCTCCGGCAACGAGAGCTCCGCGGCCGGGGTGCCGTCGCCGTTGATCGCCTCGTGCGCGCGACTCGCCACGTCGGCGTCCGGGAAGAACAGCGCGGAATCGTAGGAGCCCTGCTCCTCGTCGCGCATAATGCGCCCGGCCTTGAGCTCCACCACGCGCTTGCGCATGGAGTTGACGATCTCCTCGTTGTGCGTGGCCATGACGATCGTGGTGCCGGTGCGGTTGATCGCGTCGAGCACCTCCATGATGCCCAGCGACGTGGTGGGGTCGAGGTTGCCGGTGGGCTCGTCCGCCAGCAGGATCTGCGGATGGTTCACGTACGCGCGGGCGATGGCCACGCGCTGCTGCTCGCCGCCGGACAGCTCGTGCGGGTAGTTGCTCTCCTTGCCCGTGAGGCCCACGGTCTTGAGCACCTGCGGCACCAGCGAGCGGATGGTGGACCGGCGCGTGCCGATCACCTCCAGCGCGAACGCCACGTTCTGCCACACCGTCTTGTTGGCCAGCAGCTTGTAGTCCTGGAAGATGAAGCCGATCGAACGGCGGTACTGCGGGATCTGGCGCGCGGGCATGCGGCGCAGGTCGCTGCCGGCCACGCGGATCTCGCCCTCCGTGGCCTCCTCCTCGCGCAGCAGCAGGCTCAGCAGCGTCGTCTTGCCGGAGCCGGACGCGCCCACCAGGAACACGAAGTCGCCGCGCTGGATGTCGAGCGAGATGTCGTCCAGCGCGGGACGAGACCCCTTCGGATAGATCTTGCTGACGTGGTCGAGCGTAATCAGTGCCATGTTCCCCTTGCCTTGCCGTTTCCTCGCCGTTGCCGTCCTATGTTCTCCGCGCCGCCCGCGGATCGACGCGCAACCCCGCGGATCGACGCGCGGCCGGGCGCCCGCTGGGAACCCGGCCGTGTCGTCGCCTGCCTACTCCTGCTCGGCGGCCTCGCGGCGCTGCTGATGGCGCCAGCGGATGCCCGCCGTGATGAAGCCCTCGATGTCGCCGTCGAAGACCGCCTGCGTCTGGCTCGTCTCGTAGCCGGTGCGCAGATCCTTGACCATCTGGTACGGATGCAGCACGTAGGAGCGCATCTGGTCGCCCCAGCTGGCCTTGATGTCGCCGGCGAGCTCCTTCTTCTTCTTGGCCTCCTCCTCGTGGCGCAGCACGAGCAGTCGGGACTGCAGCACGGCCATGGCGGCGGCGCGGTTCTGGATCTGCGAGCGCTCGTCCTGCATCGTCACCACAAGGCCCGTGGGAAGGTGGGTGATGCGCACCGCGGAGTACGTGGTGTTCACGCCCTGGCCGCCGGGGCCGGACGAGCAGTAGGTGTCCACGCGGATGTCGGTATCCGGGATGTCGATGTGGTCGGTCGCCTCGACCAGCGGCACCACCTCCACCGCGGCGAAGCTGGTCTGGCGGCGACCCTGATTGTCGAACGGGCTGATGCGCACCAGACGGTGCGTGCCGCCCTCCACGCTCAGACGGCCGTACGCGTACGGCGCGTCCACCTGGAACGTGGCGGACTTGATGCCCGCTTCCTCGGCGTACGACGTATCCAGCACCTTGGCCTTGAAGCCGCTGCGCTCGCAGTAGCGCAGGTACATGCGCAGCAGCATCTGCGCGAAGTCGGCCGCATCCACGCCGCCGGCGCCGGAGCGGATCGTCACCACCGCGGAACGCTCGTCGTACTCGCCGTCGAGCAGCGTCTGGATCTCCATGTCGTCCAGATCCTTCGCGATGGACTCCACCTCGGACTGCGCCTCGGCGAGGGAGTCCGCGTCCTCCTCCTCGCGCGCCAGCTCCACGAGCGTCTCCACGTCGTCGATGCGCTGGCCCATCTCGGTGAGCTTCTTCACCTGCGCCTGCGCGGCGGACAGGCGGCTCGTCACCTTCTGCGCGTTCTCCGGATCGTCCCACAGACCGGGCTCGCTGGCCTGCGCCTCGAGCTCCTTGATCTGTGCCCTGAGACGGTCCACGTCCAGCGCCGTGGCGATGAGATCGTATTTGGATCGGGCGTCGCCGATCGCCTGGGAAAAGTCAAATTCTGCCATCTAGACCACCATACATTTCTACTTGTGCAAACCCTGAATGCGGGTTCGGGTTCGTTCCTGCGGTTCCTCGCGTTTTCCCCGTGCTCCCCGCGCGACCCGCGCCTCCGCGGCGTGCCGTGCGACCGACGTCCGATGCGTCCGGGTGCATCCGGGGCCGTGCGCGGGGCGCGGCAGGCGATGCGCGACGAGCATCCGGTTGCGGCGGGCGCGTCCGGCGCGGTCCGGCGGCATATCCTCCGTGGGCATGCCGGCCGATGGCCGTGCGGGGAGCCGATGCGGACGACGTCAAAGACCCGCGTAGAACACGGCGGGAACGACCAGCGAAACGAGCAGCGCGACGGCCGCGACAAGGCACACCGCACGCACGGCGTTGCGGCGGCGCGCGGTACGCCTCGCCCGTTCCATCTGGTAATCACTCACGATGAGCCATTGTAACGGGCACGGTCGATTTACGCCCCGGGCCGACGCGCGGCGCCCGATGCGGCACGGCATGCGCGGTCGCGGAGCCGGACTGGCCGGGCGTTGCGCGGACCGGGCGTCACGTGGGCCGGGCGTCACGCGGACCGCGCGTCACGTGGGCCGGGCGTCACGCGGACCGCGCGTCACACGAACCAACGTCACCCAAACGTCACACGGACCGCGCGTCACACGGGCCGCACCACTGAAAAACGTTGGAATCAGGCCGATCCTGATGCCCACGGTCCGCGTGACGCACGGTCCGCGTGACGCCCCGCACGGTCCGCGTGACGGCCGAGTACGGTCCACGTGACGGTTCCACGCGGTCCACGTGACGCCCAGCACGGCGATTCTCGGTCATCGGCGGCACGATCGCGTGCCGCGGCCATACACTGGAGCCATCAACCCATATCCGCCGATCAAGGAGCAGGACTATGACGAACGAACGAACGGCGTACGGCTGGGGACTCGCCAGCATCGACGCCGCCGGCAACACCCTCGACGTGTGGTATCCGCAGCTCACGCTGGGCACGGCACCCGCCGAGGCCGACCGCGGCACCCACGGCTTCGGGCCGCTGGAGCACACCGAACCCGACGCGCGCGGCGTGCGCCGCGTGGCCGTGTTCACCGTGAGCCAGCTCGACGAGCCGATCGCCGACGCCGCCGACGCCTACCTGCGCCTGCACCTCATGAGCCAGCGCCTCGCCAAGCCGAACACGCTGAATCTGGAAGGCATCTTCGCCAAGCTCAACAACGTGGTGTGGACCAACTACGGCCCGTTCGCCGTGGAGGACTTCGCGCTGCGCAAGCTCGACGTGCTCAAGGCCGCCGCCGGCTCCCCGCTGCCCACCGCCGACGTCAACGTGCTCTCCGTGGACAAGTTCCCGCGCATGATCGACTACGTGGTCCCCTCCGGCGTGCGCATCGGCGACGCCGACCGCGTGCGCCTGGGCGCCTACCTGTCCGAAGGCACCACCGTGATGCACGCCGGATTCGTCAACTTCAACGCCGGCACGCTCGGCGTCTCCATGGTCGAAGGCCGCGTCTCGCAGGGCGTCGTCGTCGGCAACGGCTCCGACATCGGCGGCGGCGCCTCCATCATGGGCACCCTCTCCGGCGGCGGCAAGCTGCGCAACTCCATCGGCGAACACTCCCTGCTCGGCGCCAACGCCGGCATCGGCATCTCGCTGGGCGACAACTGCGTCGTCGAGGCGGGACTGTACGTCACCGCCGGCACCAAGGTCACCATCTGGGACAAGGCCAAGGCCGCCGCCGGCGAACCGCTCGACGTGGTCAAGGGCGCGGACCTCAGCGGCAAGGACAACATCCTGTTCATCCGCAACTCCGTGAACGGCCGCATCGAGGCGCGGTACCGCAAGACCGGCATTGAGCTCAACGCCAAGTTGCACAAGAACTAGCGTTCTTATGCGGCCGCCAAGGCCGCGAAAGTCGCGCGACAGCGCGACACCTCGGTCGACGTACCTTCGTACGCCTTCCCTCGGTGTGCCTTGAGGACGCACACGCCGACGCACGGTCAGCAAGCTGATTGTTGAATAGTTGAATAACGGAGCGCCTTCTGCGCTGAGCGATCCGTGTCGGTCCGCAATGGGTCGGCACGGATTGTCGTTCTCAGACGGGCATGCGCTCCGGGCGGCTGCGATTACAGTGGAGCGCATGAAGATCACGCTCATCACCGTCGGCAAGGTCAAGGAATCGTACCTGCGCGACGCGATCGCCGAATACTCGAAGCGTCTGGGTCGCTACTGCAGGCTGAACATCGTCGAGGTGCAGGACGAGAAGACGCCGGAACATGCCAGCGAGGGCACGGAACGGCGCATCAAGGAGATCGAGGGCGAGCGCATCGCCAAGCACATCGCGCCGGACGCCACCGTGATCGCCCTCGCCATCGAGGGCAGGCAACTGAGTTCCGAGGAACTGGCGGCGAAAATCGCGGACCTCGGCGTGCGAGGCGTGAGCCACATCCAGTTCGTCATCGGCGGCTCGCTGGGCCTCGACCCGGCGATCCTCAGGCGCGCCGACTTCCTGCTGAGCTTCTCACGCATGACGTTCCCGCACCAACTCATGCGCGTGATCCTGCTGGAGCAGATCTACCGCGCGTACAAGATCAACGCGCACGAGCCGTACCACAAGTAGATCGCGACGCGGGTAGCCCGTCCCACGCCCGGCAAGGCCGAAACCGTTGCAAGATCGGCGATCCCACGAACCTTGCGACGCGGGACGGACGTGGCACGTCGCAGGGGCCGGTGAACTACGCGCGCGGGGCGTCCGCGGTGCGCGACATGTCCGTCGTGCGCGGCATGTCCGTGGCGCGCGGCGCGATGCGGCGTGACGCGGCGCGCAGGACGATGGCGACGGCGGCGAGGACGATCGCGAGCAGGGCGATGCCGGTCACGGCGGCGCCGGTGCTCGCGGTGAACGAGGGGGCGTTCCGCGATCCCGTGGCGCCGGACCCGCCGTTGCCGTCGGCGCCGGGCGTGGTGCCGCCGTCCGTCCCGCAGCCGGTTCCGCAGTCCGCGTCGCCGCCGGCCCCGGGAGTTTCGGGCGTCTCGGGCGTGCCGGGCGTGGGCTGGTCCGGGTTCGGATTGTCGGGGCTCGGGTTGTCCGGGTCAGGCGTGGGGCCGGGATTGTCCGGATCGGGCGGCGTGACGTTGCCGCCGTCGCCGAACTTGGGTTCCGCGGTGACGTGCATCGTGGGCACGCCGTTCACGCTCTCCGGGACGGCGACCAGGAATGGGTCGCACACGTACCGCGCGTTCGCGTCGGCCACGCCGGTGCGCGCCACCAGGTAGAGCCCCGGTTCCAGTCCGGCGAACGTCGCCTGTCCCTGCGCGTCGGTGACGCCGCTCGCCGCGTACAGCCCCTGCCGCGCGGCGAAGGCGTCGAGACGCTTGGCGGCGGCGTTGAGCTCCGACGACGTGAGGCTTCCCCACACGGCGTCGTATGAGGCGAAGGCGTCGAGCGTATGGTATGCGCCGATCGCGCCGGAACCGTCGAGGTCCGCGGCGGCGACGCGCGTCAGCGAGAAGGTGTCGCCCACGAGCGGCGTGCCCGACGACGAGCCGCCGGCGCCGCTCCCCCATCGTGCGCTGACGGTGAGCGTGCCCAGTGCGTCCGCGGCGGAGGCGACGCGTGGTGCGGCCGCGGACAGCGGCGACGGTGCCGTGAGCGGCGCAAGAGCGAATCCGAGCAGCGCGGCGAGTCCCGCGATCAGTCCGACGACGAGCCGCAGGACCGTGCCCGGCGTGTCCGGCGTGCGCGCCGCGTCGCCGCGTCGCGATGCGGATGCGTTATGCGTGTGAGCCATGTCCCGGTCCTTCCTCGTTCCTGTCTGATGCGATGTCCGCATCCGTGTTGTGCGTGCCTGTGCCGTGCGCGTGCGCGCCGTGAGTCGTATTGTGCGCGTTCGCGGCGTGCGCGTCCGTGCGTGCAGCATCGTCGTCCGCGATGTTCTCCATGTCCGCGACGCGCGCAAGATCCGCGGCGATGTCCCTGCGGCCCGTATGGGCTTCTGCGTGCTCGGCATCACTCGCATGATCGTCGCCGCCAGAGCCCGCGCCCGCGCCGATACCGGTTCCGCCTCCGATCAGCTCGGCCACGATCCGCTCCGCCGCCTCCTCGGTGGCCCGTCGCGCGTCGCGTCTGCGCCACACGCGCCAGCCGATCAGCAGCGCGATCAGTCCCGCCGCGGGCAGCACGTACTGCAGCGGGATGTCCACGTGGAACGTGGGCTTCGCGTCCTCGACCTGCTCCGGCGTGTACGGGATGCGGTGCGCGCGCACCAGCAGCCGATGCGTGTTCACCGCGTACGGCGTGCAGGTGATGAGCGTCACCAGATCCTGCTCGGGCTCGATGGCGAGCTCCTGCGTGTCCGTGGGCAGCACGGTGACGATGTTGTCCACCTCGTAGGCGTACGTGTCCCTGAGGATGGTGATGTAGAAGCGGTCGCCGGCCTGCATGAGGTTGAGGTCGGTGAACAGCTTGGCGGTGGGCAGGCCGCGGTGGCCGGACAGGGCCGCGTGCGTGGAGACGCCGCCCACCGGCAGCGACGTGCGTTCCAGGTGCCCGATGCCCACCTGCAGCACCTCCTCCGCGGTGCCATGGTAGATGGGCATGGTCTCCCTGAGACGCGGCACGGTGATGTAGCCCATCATGCCGTCGCCGTTGAGGTTGAGCAGCGCGTTGTACTCCGCGTCCGTGGAGGCGGTGTCCACCGCGCCGGCGAGCGCGTCCGTGGCGCCGGAGTTCGACTGCGCGAGGCGCTCGTTGTAGGCGTGCGCGGCGTCGAGCATCTGCCGGTACTGCTCGTCGGAGAGCGCGTCCACCTTGGCGGCGTATCCGCCGACCACGCGCGACGCGTTCTTCATGACGAGGAAGTTGCTGATCGTCGGGTAGAACAGCACGAGCAGTCCCAGTGCGATGACCAGCAGCGGTGCGATGCCGCGCAGCTTCTTCATGTGATTCGCTTTCCAGTGGGGATGTTCCGAGTGGTGCGGGCTTTTCCGTCATCCTGAGCGAAGGGCGCAGGACGGTTTATTGCGTCATCCTGAGCGAAGGGCCGAGAGCGTTCTCTCCCGTCATCCTGAGCGAAGGGCCGAAGGCCCGCAGTCGAAGGATCCCTGACCACCCCGATGAGACAAGGATCCTTCGACTCCGCCCTACGGGCTCCGCTCAGGATGACCGGGGAAGTCATCAGGCGCAGCACCGACGGATGACCGGGGAAGCCGGCCCTGAGCGGGGACCGCAGGATGACCGGGGAAGCCGGCCCCGCGCGGAGTCCGACGGATAACTCATGCGTCATCCCGAACGGAGAGCCGAGAGCGTCCCTTTTCTGTCATCCTGAGCGAAGGGCCGCAGGCCCGCAGTCGAAGGATCCCTGACCACCCCGATGAGACAAGGATCCTTCGACTCCGCCCTGCGGGCTCCGCTCAGGATGACCGGGGAAGCCGGTCCCCGAACCGTCAGGCGCGACGGGCGTCCTTGCGGTTGGAGCGCACGTACCACACAGCGCCGAGCGCGACGATCGCCACGCCGAACACCGTGAACAGCATGGTGCCCATGCCACCGGTGCCGGGGAGCAGGCCGCCCTTGTTGTTCTCGACGGTGATGACCGGGGTTCCAGTGTTGTTCTCGGACGTGGTGTTGTTCACGGACCAGGACTTCAACGTACCGTCGTCGTTGTACTCGGCGGAGATGATCACGTCGATAGGCTCGGTCAGGATGTTGTACTGTTCGCCGTTGGCACCGGTCGGGGCCTTGGTCTCGACAAGCTTGTAAGTGCCTTCCGCAAGACCCACGAACTTCAAGACGCCATCGTTGGTCTTCACATCAGCATCGTCAGCCACCTGCTCGTTCTCCTTGGCCGGACGGAACGTGTTGTCCGAAACCTTGACCAGCTTGATCTTGTTCGCATCGTCCTTCGTACCGCGGTACAGCGCGAACTGGGCGCCGGACAGCTTGATGGTGTTGTCGGTACCGTCCACCTTGTTGACGTCGAAGTTGAAGTCGTAGGTGTGGGTCTTGTCTTCCTTGGACGTGCCGGTGCCATTGGTGCTCGGATCATTGCTGTACTCCACCTTCGCGCTGTTGGTGCTGCCGGCGACGGTGGCGTTCTCGTTCAGCGTGGCGGAGTATTCGACGGTGATGGTCTCGCCGGCGTTGTCTTTGTAGTTGTCACGGAAGTTCAGCATGGTGATGGTGACGGAGGTCGTGCCGTCACCGTTCTCGACGTACTCGGCCTTGTACTTGTCGGTTTCCACTGGGGTGCCGTTCACCTTGACAGTGGCCGTAAACGTGCCCTTGCCGGCTGTGCTTTCCGTAGTGTTGTTCAGCGTGAGGCCCTCGGACAAGGTATCGAGGAAGTTGAAGGTGTAGCCCTTCGTGTATTCGGTCATGTCCGGGATGGTGGAGGAGAGCTTGAAGTTCACGCTCTCGCCGATCTCGGCGCTGTTGCCCTTGTCGTTGCCGTTGCTGCCCGTGATGGTCTTCTCAACGGTCGGGTAGGTGCTCTTCAGATCCTGTTCCACGGGAGAAGAGGTCACCACCTTGAGGATGGCGTCCGTATGACGGTCAGTACTGGTGGAACCGCCTTCCGGGCTGACCACATAGTAGCCATAGGACAGACCACTAATAGTGGCAGTGTACTTGGCATCCTTACCGGTACCGATCTTCGTGGCTTTCTCACTGGTCTTGCCCGTGATGCTGTGTGTCGTATCCTTCGCCCAGGCAGAAGCCTTGGAAGCGAAGTCCAGCAGATCATCGGCCTTGTCCGCGGCAGACAGGCTGATCACGTAGTCGTACGCCTTCTGTCCCACGTTGTCGTTGTCCACACCGGTCAAGCCGGTCAGAGTGGCGGTCTTGAAGAATTCATCCCAAGTATCCACCAGCGTATAACCACCATTGGTGGCGGTACCGGCATCCACAGCATCCTTGTCATAGGAAAACATCAGGTATGCGGTGGCGGTCTTGCCCTCAAATTCGGGGTTGGTACTGTTTACCTTGATCACGCCATCGGTGGGGTTTGCAGCATTGGCGGTGGTGGCGCCGAGGCCGGCGAGGCCGAGCAGCGTCGCCGCGGCGATCACGCCCGCCGCGAGCTTCTTGGTCAGTGCGTTCATCACTGAATCCTTTCTTGTGGTTTTCTCTGTATTCGGTTTGCGATTGGTTGTCTCAGTCGTCGTTCCGCGCGTTCGGGGCGCGGGTGGGTTCGCGCGCCCCGCGGGGCAGTCGGCGCCAGCGACGGTCGTGGTCGGGGACGCACGGGCCTTCTCGGCGGCGCGGACCGTGAAGGTCGTGGCGTTCAGCCGCGCACATGGCGTCCCCTCCTTGCTCCCGCGGCGGCGAGGTCGCGTCGGACGCACCATGCGGCGCCGAGCATGAGGATCGTCAGGCCGCATGCCAGGAACCACGCGGTGCCCATGCCGCCGGTGTCCGGCAGCGGCACGATGAGCGTGTTCGTCACCGTGGCCACATACTCCTTGTTGTCCTGCCCGGTCTGCTCGTCCTTGGCGCCGTAGACGACGGACACCGTGTATCCGGCCTCGCCGGGGGTCTTGCGCGTCGCGTTGTCGCCGGTGCCGTAGACCAGCGCGGTTTCGACCACGCTGTACGTGTAGTAGTGCAGCGTGCCGTCGTCGTCCCTGAACGCGACGGGCAGCCCGGTGAGCTTGGTGCGCCACGTGTCGCTCCACAGCGATCCGTCGGCCTTGCCCATGGTCACGGTCATCGGGTTGTCCCGCGGCTGCTCCTTGCATGCCGCGGCGTAGCAGAGGATCGTCGGCGTGACCGTCTCGCCCGCCGCATTGGTGTACGTGGCGGTGACGGTCAGTTCGATGGAATCCGGGCGCGCGTCGGCGCGACCGCCGTCGTTCCACACCTTCTGCAGCGTGAGGTCCACGGTCTGGCAGCCGTCCTCGCCGCACGGGTCCTGGCCGTCGTCCGGCTCGGGCGTCAGTCCCCCGTTGTTCTCCGTGACGGCCCGGTCGAGCATGAGCACGGCCTTGGCCTCGGAGACGTAGACGCCGAGGGGCTTCGACGAATCGCCTGTCGCAATGGCCGCATCCTTGATGCCCACCCAAGTGGTGCGGGCGTCGCCGGCCGCGTTGCTGGCGGCCGTGTCGGCGTCGTAGGCGTTGACGACCTCGAAGTACTTCACGTCCCAACGGTCGAATGTGGTCGCGCCGTCGTCGATCTTGTCCGAGATCTTCGTCACGGCGCCGTTCACGTCGACGCTTGCTTCGCCGGCTGCCGCGTCGGCCGTGCGGTACACGCGATACGTGTTGTACCGGCCGTCGTCGTCCGGTCCCACGATCTTCCTCATGTTGACGAAGTTCCAGTTGGACGAGAGCGTGGTGTTGCCGAACGGGTCGACGCGATTCGCGGTGCCGCGGATCGTGTCGGCGTAGGTCATGTGGTCGTTCTGCAGGACGCCTTCGACGTTGAGTCCGGCGAAGCCGCCCGCGTAGCCGGTCGAGAGATTCTCCACGCCGTCGGACGTCTGCGTGGCGCCGCCGCCGAACACGTCGTAGCCGCCCGTGATTCCGGTGACGGAGGAGTCCACGGCCTTGGTGCGGTTGCCCTTGACGAGCTGCACCTTCAGGTTCTCACGCGTGTTTTCGTCCTGAATGATGCCGTCGTTGTTGCACGGCAGCTTGATGACGGAGTCGCCGATGGTGATGATGGCCACGTCGGTCTGCTGCTGGTTTTCGGTGCTCTTCTTGGAAACGCTTACGCCGATCTTGAATCCGAAGAGGTTCACGTACAGCACGTCGCCCTGGGACAGCACCTTGAGGTTGAAGAGGCTGTCCTTGCCGTTGAGTTGGGGGAACCACTTGCCGAGATCGATGACGTCGATCTGGTTGAGATACAGCATCCTGACCAGCAGGTTGACGATCTGGAGCACCAGGTCGATGAGCCGAGAGCTGGCATCGAGGTCGACGAGGTAGGCATGCGTGGTCTCGCCCACGAAGCCGCCCGCGATCTCCGCGCTGGACACCTTCTTGAGATTCGTCGCCGTCGAGTCGGAGACGCGTGCGAGATCGGCATAGCCGGCGAAACCGCCGGCGACCTCGCGTCCCGTGGCCGAATCGGTGCCCTTGGTGTTGGCGTACTGCTCGTCCGTGTGGGACGTGCCGACGACGAAGCCGTCCGCGATGCCCGTGACCGACGAATGATCGACGTGCGAGCCCCAGATGTCGAGCACTCCGACGGTGGCGCCGAGCAGCTTGGAGACGCTGGCGTTGTCGACGTCCACGGTGCCGGCCTTGCCGAGATGCCCCACGAAGCCGCCCGCGTAGTTCACGCCCTCCACGCTGTTGAGGTTCTTCACGGTGCCGTAGTCCACGGTGCCGTTGATGAGCCCGCCGCCGAAGCCGCCGGCCGCGCCGGTGAAGCGCTTCGAGTCGAGGATGCCCTGCGTGCTGGAGTCGTGCGCCTTGATCTGGATGCCGTCCGCCACGCCGTTCACGTTCGCGTGGTGGATGAACGTGCGGAACGCCTCGAGCGCGCTGACGTTGCCGGCCTTCACCAGTCTGAGCAGCAGGTTGGTGCTCTGGTCGCCCTTGTCGGTGCCGTCGTCGCCGGCCACGGACGCGACGGCGGTGGTGTCCGCCAGACCGACGAAGCCGCCGGCGTACTGGCCGCCCTCCACGCCGCGCAGACCGTCGACCGTGAGCGTATCGGTGCCGTCGTTCTTCTGACCGCCCTTCTCGGTGCCGGCCACCACGGCCTTCATCGATCCGGCGAATCCGCCGGCCGCGCGGGCGTACTTCGTGGCGTCGCCGACCGTGTACGCGCCTTCCACGGTGAAGCCCCACGCCTCGCCGGAGTCGCCGTCCTTCACGGACGCGACCGTGGCGCCGCGCACGGTGGACACCGTGGCCTGCACCACCTGCGCCAGGTCCGCGGGCGTGTTGATGAGCGCGTCAAGCAGCTTTTGCAGGATGCCTTCGGCTTCGGACGCGTTGGTGTTCACGTCGGCTACGCCGGCCGCGGTGACGAGGCCCGCGTAGCCGCCGATCGCGTTCGCGCCCTTGACGCGGCGCAGGTTCGTCGCGTTGGCACCGGAGGCCGTGTACCCCTCATGCGTGGCGCCGATGCTCCAGCGGTCGCCGTTCTGATCGGCGTCGGAGAACGTGGCGTCGCCCCAGATCTGTGCGCCGGACGCGTAGCCCACGTAGCCGCCGGCGAAACCATTGGCGTGCGTCAGATCGGTGCCGGTCGCTTCCACGGTCATGCCGCGGCGGTAGCCGGTCACGGACGAACTCTTGACGACAGGGACGAACACGTTCAGGACGCTGACGAGTTTGCCGAGATTGAGCTTGATGAGCCCCAACACGTCGATGCCGCCGAGCTTCGCAGCGCCGCCGGACTCCATGGCGCCGGCGAAACCGCCCGCCGCGCGCGTGGCGCGGACCGTTCTGGTGTCCTGCGCCTGTCCGTTGGTGACGACGCCGGAGCGCATGAGTCCCACGTAGCCGCCGGCGTTGCCGCCCTCGGACGCGTTGGTGTCCTGCGAGTAGGCGGTGCGCCCGGCCACCACGTTGGTGCCGTAGACGTACTGGTCGATGACCGCGTTGAGTGCGGCCTGATCGCCGATCGTGATCTCTCCGTCGAACACCTTCTTCAGCAGCTCCGCGAACTCGCGCCCGTATGCGCCGTTCACGGCCACGGCCGTGGCCCACGCCTGCCACGTGGCATAGTCGAGGTTGCGCAGCGGTCCGGTGACCTTGGTGTTCTCCTCGGTGGGGTAGCTTACCTGCAGCGCGCCGAGCAGGTTGTCCACGCTGATGAGCCCGTACAGCAGGCCCAGGCCGCCGGTGGACGCGGTGCTTGCGGCCTGCATGAATCCGGTGAAGCCTCCGGCGAACTCGGCGCCGTACACGGATCGGATGCGTGCCGCGTACGCCACGGACTACGGGCCGCTGTAGTGGTTGCTCGCGTCGTTCTCGCTCTTCCACGGCGCGTTGTTGCTGCCCCAGATGTGACCGCCCTGGTTGTGGCCCACGTAGCCGCCGGCCATGCCGCGCATCGCCGTGCCGTCGGACGCCGCCTGCGCGCGCACCGCGGCGCCGCAGGGCACCGCGTCCGTGGACGAGTTGCGGATGGTGGGCACGAAGTCCTGCATGAGCGAGGCGATCGCGCCGTTGGTGGTAAGCAGGCCGTTGAGCAGCGTCTGCACGGTGCCCTGGTCGCCGAGCACGCTGGCCACGTCGCCCGGTTCGATGCCGCCCGCGTAGCCGCCGGCGGTGATCTGGCCGATGATGTACGCGAAGTTGTGCGCGCTGGAGTCCTGGATGTGGCCGCCGGTGATGCGTCCCGCGAATCCGCCCGCGTCGCCGATCGGGTTGGCCGCGCTGCCCGGGGTGGGCGTCGCGTTGCCGAGCGACGTGTTCTCCTCGGCCGTGTCGCTGGCGATGACGGCATATCCCGAGGCGTCGCCGGTCACGTCGGAGTGTTCGATCGTGGAGACCACCACGTTGAGCACGCTGGCGATCTTGGTGAGCTTGATGTCCTTGAGCACCTTGAGGCCGCCGCCCACGGATGCCGCGGAACCGATGTCCATGCGGCCGATGTAGCCGCCGGCGTAGCGCTTCGCCGTCACCGCGTACGTGCTCGTCCCGTCGAAGTAGGACGAGCCGTCCGTGCCTTCGAGGTCGTTCGGCTCCTTGACCGTGGTGTAGCGCAGCTGCGTCACGTCGGAGTCGGAGACCTGCACGCCGGAGCCGTAGCCGATGTAGCCGCCCGCGGAGCCGGACTGCGCGTCGGTGTCGTCGAGGCGTGAGGCCGTCACCTTGAGTCCCGGATTGGCGGAGTGCACGCCCGCGCCGGCGATCACCGGCACGTAGGCGCCGGCCACGCTGACCAGGTCGTCCACCTCCAGATCCAGATCGCCCAGTCCGCCGAGGATGCTGATGCCGCCGTCGGAGGCCGCGAGCGCGCCGGATCGCGCACGCCCGGCGAAGCCGCCCGCGTAGGTGCCGACGTCCACGGCGTCGAGGTTGGTCACGGCCCAGCCGGTGCCGCCGAAGGCCGCGGTGTCGTCCACCTTGCCGCTCTGCAGGTCGCCGGCGAAGCCGCCGGCCATGTTGGCGGTCACGCTGCCGCCGTTGACGAAGGCGACGTCCGCATTGGTGTACTTGGGCACCATGTAGCCGATGGCGGTGATGAGCCCCTGCTTGCCGCCGAGGCTGACGATGGCCTGCAGCGCGCCGTCGTCGTCCTTGGGCAGCACGTCGGCGAGGCCGCCGGTCACGGAGACGCCCACGAAGCCGCCCGCGTTGCCGGTCACGCCGTCCGCGGTCACGGACGCGAGGTTGGTCACGTGCGCGTCGGTGGCCTGCGTGCTGTTGGACTGGGCGACGAAGCCGCCGGCCATGTACTGCGTGGATTCGCCTTCGGCGTGCGCGCCGGTGGCGGCGATCTCCATGCCCGTCGCGACGCCGGAGACGGTGGCGCCGTCGATGGCGATCTTGACGCCGGCCGCCATCGAGAGCAGTCCCTCGAGCTTGATGAGGCCGAGGCCGAGCAGGTCCACGCCGCCGGCGCTGAGCAGGTCGCCGGGGCCGGAGACGCCGATGAAGCCGCCGGCGCGGTTGGCCGCGGTCACGGACTTCACGCCGGTCACGGCGACGACCGCGGAATCCGGCACGGCGGCGTCGCCGTAGGCCGTGGTGGTCCTGCCGATGTTGCCGCCCATGGCGAAGCCGATGCCGCTGCCCGCGTAGTCGCCGCCCGCGCTGACGGTGAGACCGTCGTCCGTACCGGAGACGGTGAGCGAGCTGACCTCGAACGGCAGGTATTCGCCGAGGCCGACGGTCTGGTTGACGAGGCCGCCGATGGACGCGGTGCTGAGCTTGCCGGCGATGCCGCCGGCGTACGAGCCGGTGGTGCTGACCGACTGCAGTCCGGTCACGGCGTTCGTGCGTTCGGCGGGCGCGTCGATCTTCGCCTGCTTCCAGAACGAGAGCTCGTTCACGTGCGCGGAATCGGAGGCGGCGATGACGGTGCCGTCGCCGCGGCCGATGAGTCCGCCGGCGTAGTCGTTGCCGGATTCCACGGTGATGGATCCGCTGGTGCGGATGCCGAGCAGCGCCGACTCCTCCACGCCCACGAGCGTGAGCAGGCTCTGCGCGGTGGCCGGATCCTTGGCGAGCAGTTCGCCGAGCAGGTTGTTCACGCCGGTGAGCAGGTCGGCGTTCTTCGAGTCCCCCGCGCCGAGGTCGGACACCCAGCCCACGGCGGCCACGCCGGTGAATCCGCCGGCGAGCGCCTTGGTGCCCTTGTCCCGCTGGCCTTGACGACGATGGTGCCGTCGAGCGTGTCGTTGACGGCGTAGCTGTCGGCCATGGCGCCGGCGAATCCGCCCGCGTAGGTGCCGGCGTCCACGGTCACGTTGGCATGCACCGACGAGCCGACGGCGGTGCTCTGCGGCTGGGAGAGGCGGATGAGGTCGACGCCCACCTCCTGCAGCGCGCCCTTCATCACGTCGTTGCGCATGAGTCCGGCGAAGCCGCCCACGTAGGCGCCGCCGGTCACGGCGTAGGCGTTGTCGCTGGTCACGGAGGAGTCGGTGACGATGGTGCCGATCTGCACGCCGATGAAGCCGCCCGCGTAGTCCTTGTCCGCCGCGCCGATGACGGTGCCGGCTGTGAAGTTCTTGACGGCGCTGCTGCTGATGGTCGGGTTGTGGTAGGCGACGGGGATCAGCGCGTCCGCGTCGATGATGTTGCCGTTGAGCAGCAGCGTGATGAGGTCGCCGAGGCCGAGGCCGGGGATGATGTTGAGGATGTTCGTCAGGAGCTGGACGATGTCGCCGAGGGCGTCCGAGATGAGGTCGTACTGCGTCTCGCCCTGCGCGTAGCCGACGAAGCCGCCGGTCATGCCGGTCACGCTGGACACCGTCACGTTGGTGCTCCGGCATTTGTCGATGGTCACGGAGCCGATGACGCGTCCGGCGAACGAGCCGACGGCCAGCGACGACGGGTCGGCCTTGCGGATGGTCAGCAGGTTCTCCACGAGCCCGTCGAGGTCGATCCTGCCGAACGTCAGGACTTTGAGCAGGCCGCTGACGATGTCGCCCACCACGAGGCCGAGTCCGCCCACCAGGGCGCTGACGAGCGTCTGGTCCACGCGCACCTCGGTGGACTCGTTCGTCACGGACACCACGTCGAGTTCGATGTTGCTCACGTAGGCCGGCGTGACGGCGCCCCGCAGCGGGTCGTTGGCGTCGAGCTTGTTGGACACGGTGCCGAAGAAGCCGATGCCGGTGTATTTGCTCACGTCGAGTTGGCCGGTCTGATGCACCCTCACGTTGGAGACGACCGGGCGCACGGCATCGTCCGCGGTGCTCACGCCGTCCGCGCCGACGCCGTCCCACAGGCTGCCGGCGGTGCCCTGCGCGGCGGAGACGACGCCGAGCATGACGCCGGAGAACATGAGCGGCGTCCATACGGCGCCGGAGGTCGTGCCCGCCGCCGCGTCGGAGGAGACGTCGATGTCGCGGAACACGATGTAGCTCGCGTCGGAGGCGTATTTCTGGCCGGTCTTGGCGGCGTAGGTGGCGTCGTCGACGTTGTGGCGGTTGCCGTCGGCGTCCTTGACGAAGTACTTGGTTCGGGTGGCTCCAATGGTGGTCAGCAGGCCGTCGTGGTCGGGGAATTCCTTGTTGCGCAGCTTGTCGCCTGCCGCGAGGTCGGCGTCGCCGGCGTAGGCCAGCGATTCCGAGCCCTGATCGGTCCATGCGCTGTCCGCGAGACAGCCGAGAACACGCTCGCACTTCTGCTTGATCTGCCAGACCTTGCCGACGACGGTCTTCCCCGTGCCGATGGCCCGGAGCTGCTGCTCGTTGCCGATGAGGATGTACGTGCGGCCGCCGATGGTCCTGGTGGCCTGGCCTTCGAAGTCGCGGCCGCCGAGCGCGGCGGTGACGATGCGCGGGCGGGGCTGTTCAGCGTTCTGCGCGGCGTCGTTCTGCGCGCTGTCGTTCTGCGCGCTGTCGTTCTGCGCGGCGGAATCCGCCGTTGCGCCGTCGTTCTGCGCGGCGTAACGCTGCGTCGCGGAGAGGTCGGCGTCGGCGGAGTCATCGGACGCACCGTCGAACGCGGCGCTCTGCGTGCTCTGCGCATGCTGCGCGCCCAGCGTCTCGGCGGCGGAGACGATGACGTCGTCGGTCGCGTCGGCGGCGGCGGCGGAAGTCGTGGTGCCGGAGGCGGTGACGGTGACGCCGCCGAGGGAGTCGACGTCGTTCTGCGCCCACACTGCGGGCACGGAACCGGTGAACGATACGGCGAGGGCGAGGACGGTCGCGATGATGCGGCGACGCACGGCATGCACGGCGGGCGTCTGCCGCGTGCGATGGCGTGCATGGTTCGAGGGGTCTGCTCCCCGGCGCATGAGGTTCATCGACGTGTTCTCCTCGTCGTCGTTATTCTTCCCAGAGCGAACTTGCTGGAGATTATTACCCCCCCCCGAGACTCCTCGAACCGGTTCGTTATGCGTTCAACATCGCTCAAAATCGATCATCTCACCGCTTAGTCAAACGTTTGCCCTGACCGATGTGGCGACATCCGCCGCCGAATCGTTGATATTGCTGATATTTCAGACGTCGTCCCGAACGCCGGAAATCCGTCTCCCGTCGCGGGCATTCGTTCAAGATGTAAACAATTTCGATCAGCCGCCGCTCGACACGCCGGCGCGCCGAGCCCTTCCTCGACGCTCCCGGAGAGCGTCGGACGCGAAACGATCAGCGCATGCGTACGAGCCTCGGCAGGGCGCGCGGGCTCATCGCGCAGGAGGCGGCGACCACGCCGAGATACGCCCCCGCGAGCCCGGCCGCGACGACGCGCAGCGGCCCGTCGGCGCACAGGGCGAGCGCGTCCGGCACGCTCCGCGCGGCCGGGGCGAGCACCGCCGCCAGCACCCCCAGCACGCCCAGCGCGGCGGGCAGCGACCATCCGAGCGCCACCGCGAGCATCTTCTCCGCCACCTGCGGACGGCTCGCCCCGAACTGCCGCAGCATGGCGAGCTCCACGCGCCGCTGCAGCACCGACCCCGCGCCCGCCATCGCGGCGAGCAGCAGCGCGGGGACCACGGCGAAGCGCGTGATCCGTCCACGGTAGGACGCGGCGTCCGGCGGATTGCCCGGCAGCAGCGGATTGAGCCGGCTCGGCGTGGGCACGGGCGCCCCCAGCCCCGCGATGCCGCCGCCTCCGGACGCGGATTCGGACACCGTGGCGTACAGCGCGTCGCGCACCGCGGAGGTCATGGGCCACGCGCACACCCAGCAGGAGTCGAACATGGCGTCCATCTCGCTGACGGGCACGGACAGGAACACCGCGGTGGCGTACTGGGGCAGACGTCCGTCGCCCGGCCAGTCGAACGTGCCGGTGACCGTGTGCCTCGCGCCGTCCGCGGTGACCAGATCGTCGCCTACGCCTACGCCGAGCTGCTCGCCCACCTTCGCGGCGATCACGAACCCGTCGCGGCCGTCCACGTCCACCACGTCGCGCACGCCGTCGGTCACCTCGTACGCCATGTAGGGCGCGTCCGGCAGGGCGACCGGCGTCACCACGTCGGCGCCGCGCATCGCCACCGCGCCGTCCACGCCGGGGATCGACGTCAGCGCCGCGCAGTCGCGTCCGCGGATGCCGCGCGGCGCGCTGACGGTGAGCACGTCGCCGCCGGACTCGCGGTACGTCCACGCGGTGTCCGCAAGCTGGCGCACGGCGATCGCGTCCGCTCCCCCGCACAGGACGAGTATGGCCGCGAGCACCACCGCCCACAGCGCCGGATTGCCCACGCCGCCCCTGAGGTCGCGCCATGCCTCCACGGCCGGCCAGCGCCAGGACGCGTCCCTGTGCCTGCTCATGATGCCGTCCCCTCCCGTGGCGTCTCGTCCCGTGTCTCATCCTGCGCCTCGGCGAGGTCCACCACGTCGTCGCACGCGTCCCGAAGCTCCAGATCGTGCGTCGCCACCACCACGACGCAGCCGCCGCTGGCGAGGCCGCGGATGTGCGCGATCACCGTGCGCGCGCTGGACCGGTCCAGCGAGGCGGTGGGCTCGTCCACCAGCAGCAGGTCGCAGCGCGTGGCCGCGGCGCGGGCGAGCATGAGCCGCTGCGCCTCGCCGCCGGAGAGCGACCCGTAGTCGTGGTCCTCCACGTCGCTCAACCCGAACGTGCCGAGGATGCGCCGCGCCTCGGCGTCCGCCACCGCACGGGGCACGCCGCGCACCAGCATGGGCAGGGCGACATGGTCGAGCACGCTGCGACGGGCCACGCCGAGCGGCAGCTGCGGCACCCAGTTCATCACGGCGACGCCGCGACGCTCCACCGCGCCCTCGGAGGGAGTGAGCCATCCGGCCAGGATCGCCAGCAGCGTGCTCTTGCCGGAGCCGGACGGGCCGATGAGCGCGTGGATGCGCCCGGCCGTGAGCGTGGCGTCGAGATGTCGGAACAGGAAGTCGCCGGGCACGTAGGCGTGGCCGAGGTCGCGCAGCGTCACGCACGGAGCCGCGGCGGGGCCGACGCCGCCGGCCGCAACGCCGCCCGTATCGCCGCCGGCCGCAGCGCCGCCGGCCGCGCTCATGCGCAGCCTCCCGCGCTCGGGGCGAGCCGCACGCTGCCGGAGGGGATGGACCCGTCCGCGCCCTGGACGTAGGTGCGACCCAGCATCGAGCCGACGATGCTCACCGGCACGGCCGTGTCCGACGCCGTGTCCGCGGGATTCGCGGTGGTGACGATGCACGTCCGCACGCCGCCGTCCATGACGCCGATGGCGGAGGCGGGCACCACGCCCACGGTGACGGGGTCCCTGAGCACCCACTGCACGGAGACCTGACGCACGCCGTTGCTCATGGCGGAGGACGATTCGAAGGCGCGCGTGCGCGAGAACGCGGCGAGGTCGCCCACCGCGCCCTGGTCGGTGATGTCGAGCGTGACGTCGCCGGACTGGATGACGCGCTCCCCCGCCACCGCGCCGGACGGCAGCGACTGCGCCTGCGCGGAGGCGGCCATGGCGGGCAGCTCGGCCACGGGCTGCCCCTGCCCGATGGTCTGCCCCACCGGCGCCGGGCATCCGGACACCATGACGCCGTCCGCCGGCAGCCATGCCATGTCCGTGACGTCGATGGCGGCGGTCGAGTCCGGCAGGGGAACGCCCGCGTCCGCGGACGCCTTGCGGAACGCGGCGAGCGTGGCGGCGGTGACCGTGTCCCCGGAGACGTCGCCCGCGCCGAGCGCGCCCAGCGCCGCGTTGAGCGCCGCGGCGTCGGAACCCTGGTCGCCGGGCCTCAGCGCGCGCCACAGCGGCTCGGCGGTGGCGAGCATGAGCACGCCGCGCCCGTCCACGGCCATGAGCGACTGCCCGGACCTGAGCGTGGCGCCCGGCTTGCAGTTCGACGAGGTGACCATGCCGGAGCGCGGGGAGACGACCGGCGCCATGGCGATCTCCTCCGCATTGATGGTGATGCTGCGCCCGTCGTTCACCTGCTGCGTCTCGATGGCGGCGTAGGCGTGCGGGTCCGCCTCGGCCAGCACCTGCGGCGGGTGCGGCGCCAGCACCACGGCGGTCGCGCCCACGCCCACGAGCAGGCACGTCACGGCCACGAGCGCGGTCATCTGCCTGCCGAGCACGAATCCGCGGCGCCGTGGTCTGGCCGCGGCGGATGCGGCGGATGGGTCTGCTGTCTTCCGAGTCTCGGTTCGTCTGCGTCCGAACATATGATTTCCCCTTCCCGCATCGTTGCGTAGGTTCAAGTCTAGCCGCGGCGAACGTCCCGCGTCCAATGGATCCGCCGCCCGCTCCGCGAATCCGCCCGAACGGACGACGGACCCTACCTGTTCAGCGGCGAGTTCGCGATGTTGTGCAGCGGGTCGGAGCTGCAGGTCTCCCAGATCGGATGCGTGGAACTCGTGGAACGTCTCGGATCGCCGATCAGCGGGTTCTTTCCCGCGGCGAGAACACGACCGTATTCGTCATAGGTCATCGACTTGTCCACGAGGCCATGCTCCTGAAAGCACTGGAACACGTACGGCCGCAGATCGATGTTGTCCGGATTGTACAGCGCCTGATAATAATACATCACCAACAATGCATATCCGGTACTCGTACCACACAGATCCGATATTCTCAATGCTTCCTCGTTCGACTTGTCCCCGATATAGAAAGCCGTCACACCACCATCCTGAGAAAACCAATAGTCAACATTGGGTTTCCACCCATATTGCGCAAAACAGGCGATCTCATTGTTTTCAAGCTCGTTCATTTCTTCGGCGGTTATCGTCCTGTCGGCCAGAACCGCATGCACCACATCAGCATTGTCGTCTCTCATCGCCAATACACCATTGATCTCCTGCATATAGGCATCATTGACGAAGACCGAATCTGTATACTGCGCATAGGTGGTGCGCGTATTGTTCGGCGCCGCACGCGTGACCTCGCCTCCATTGGACGGCGACGCGCTACATCCGGCGCACATCAGCGCCGCGACCAGCGCGGCGATTCCCGGACCCCATCTGCCGATTCCGAAACGCGACATCATCGTCTCCTTTCTTTCGTCTTTCGGATCAAATTCACCTACCCAACGGCGAGTTCGCGATGTTGTGCAGCGGGTCGGAGTCGCACCGCAGCACCTGCGCGTTGATGAGCGGCGTGGTGCTCAGCATGCCCTTGACCAGAGGACCGGAGCGCTGCCCGTTGTACGCGCGCAGATAGTCCTCATACATGAGCAGATCCATGGCGAGCAGGTCGTGCTCCTTGAGGCATTGGTACTGATACGGCTTGATGTCGATGTTGTCGGGATTCGTATAGGCCTGCCAGTAGTACTGAGACACCACCGAATATCCGGAATCGAATTCGCATTCCAGTTCCAGTTGGTTGATGCGCCCCGGATCCCTGAGGAAGTCATGATGCGACAGATCCCAATGATGCATGCCGAAGCCGTACTCGTTGAAGTAGTAGTCGACGTTCGTCTGCAGATCGTACTTGGCGTAACAGGCCACCACGCCGCGTTCCAGCTCGTCCATCTCGTCGGCCGTGATCACGCCGTCCGCGATCACGGCCTCCACGGGTTCACTGCCGCCCCGATAGACGTTGCGCTGCAGAAGATCCTCGATCTGCTGCCGATACGCCGGTATCAGCGTCACCGTATGCTCGTACTGCCCGTACGTGGAGCGCACGCCCTGCATCAGCGCGTCGCTGGGGATGTCCGACGGCGTCGCCGCGCCGTTCGTCGCGCCGCCGCATCCGGCGCACAGCGCCAGCGCGCACAACACCGCCCCCAGCGCCACGCGCCATCGCGCGTACCGCATCCCGCGGCGGACCTTCGCATTCCCCCGACCGTCCATGACCGGCCTTTCGCCTCGACGTTCACCGTGGCTGCGCGGCCGAGGACACGGCACTGACATCCCTTGCGGCCGTACGTCCAGTATACGGCCCTTCCGGGTCCGACGCCCACCGCCCACTCAGCGCCTAGCGCTGGTCGATGGGCACGTAGTCGCGCAGCGTGGCGCCGGTGTAGACCTGGCGCGGACGGCCGATCCTGGTGTTCGGGTCGGCGAGCATCTCGCGGTACTGCGCGATCCATCCGGGGATGCGCCCCAGCGCGAACAGCGTGGTGAACATGGCCGGATCGAAGCCGATGGCGCGGTAGATCAGGCCGGTATAGAAGTCGACGTTCGGATACAGGTTGCGCGAGACGAAGTAGTCGTCGCTCAGGGCGATCGCCTCCAGCTCCTTCGCCACGTCGAACAGCGCGCGCTCGTCGCTCGGCAGCTTGGACGTGTCCTCGCGCTCCATGATCTGGTCCATGTAGTGGCGGGCGATGGCCGCGCGCGGATCGTACGACTTGTACACGCGGTGGCCGAGCCCGGAGATGCGCGTGCCGCTGGCCTTGGCGTCCTCCACGAACTCCTTCACGCTCTTGCCCGAGTCGCGGATCGCCTTGAGCTGGCGCAGCACCGCCTCGTTGGCGCCGCCGTGCAGCGGGCCGGACAACGCGTTGATGCCGGCAGCCACCGCCGAATACAGATTGGCGTGTGCGGAGCCGGCGATGCGCACCACGGACGTGGAGCAGTTCTGCTCGTGGTCGGCATGGATGATGAGCAGGCGGCCGAGCGCGTGCACGTACAGCGGATCGGATTCGAACGGCTCGTACGGCACCGCGAAGCACATCCTGAGGAAGTCGTCCACGTAGCCGCGCGCGTAGTCCGGGTAGAGCATCGGCTCGTCGCGGCGGCGGCGGAAGATGTAGCTCACGATCGTGCGCACCTTCGCCATGATGATGGTGGCCGCCTCGTCCAGCTGGTCCGAGTCCTCGATGTCCGTGGTGTCCGGATAGAACGTGGCCAGCGCGTTCACGGCCGAGGCGAGCACGCTCATCGGGTGCGCGGTGCGCGGGAACGAGCCCATGAACGTGCGGAAGTCCTCGCCCACCATCGTGCGGTGGTTGATGTCCTTGACGAACTGGTCGAATTCGGACTTGGTGGGCAGTTCGCCGTAGCGCAGCAGCCACGCGACCTCAAGGAAGTCGGACTGCTCGCACAGCTGCTCGATCGGGTAGCCGCGGTAGCGCAGGATGGAATGCTGGCCGTCGATGTACGTGATCTTCGACTCGCACTGGGCGGTCGTGAGGAATCCCGGGTCCAGCGTCACCCAGCCGTCGTTGCGCAGTTTGGACACCACGATGCCGTCCGGGCCGGCCGAGGCCTCGACCACCGGCAGCTCGAACTTGCTCGAATCGACGTCCAGCTTTGCAGTGGCCATGCGCGCCCCTTTCGTTGCGAAGTTCTGCCCACCATAGCAACCGCGTGTGTAATCGCCGTGTTTCGTGACTGCAATATGGGCACGGCGACGGCCGCCGCAGCGCGCGGGTATCGCGGCGGGAGCAAATCGGCAAACGAAAGGCCGGGCCCGCACGAAGCGAAGCCCGGCCGCAGCCAGCGAATGCGCGATCGGTCGCGATCAGTCGCGCGTGGTGAGGATCACCGGACCGTTCTCGGTGATGGCGATGGTGTGCTCGGTGTGCGCGCCGCGCGAGCCGTCGGAGGAACGCAGCGTCCAGCCGTCCTTCGGATCCTGGAAGATCTCGTCCGTGGTCTTGAGGAACCATGGCTCGATGGCGATCACCAGACCCGGGCGCAGCTTGTAGCCGTGATGCGCGCGGCCGTCGTTCGGCACATGCGGGTCGCCGTGCATGATGTGGCCCACGCCGTGGCCGCCGAACTCGAGGTTGATCGGGTAGCCGTACTCGCGCGCGATATCGCCCACGGTGCTCGACACGTCGCCCAGACGGTTGCCGGGCTGCGCCACCTCGATGGCGGCGGCGAGCGCCTCCTCGGTGCACTTGATGAGGCGCAGGTCCTCGGGATCCTGATCCTTGCCGACCACGAAGCTGATGGCGGAGTCGCCCACCCAGCCGTCCACGCTGATCGCGAGGTCGAGGGAGACGAGGTCGCCGTCCCTGAGGTTGTAGTCGTAGGGCACGCCGTGCAGCACCGCGTCGTTGACGGACGTGCAGATGTAGTGCGCGAACGGACCGGTGCCGAAGTCGGGCGCGTAGTCCACGTAGCAGGATTCGGCGCCCTTGCGGTCGACGATCCTCTTGTGCACGAATTCGTCGATCTCCAGCAGGTTGGTGCCGACCTTGGTCATCTCGCGCAGTTCGCGCAGGATGTGGCCCACGAAGCGGCCGGCGGGCTTCATTTCCTCGATTTCCTGAGGCGTCTTGAGTTCAATCATGGATGTCTTTCTACCGAAACGACCGGATTGCCTTCACCCTAGCGCGAGCGCCCAACATCGCGGGGCGTCAGCGTCCGCGCCGCACGCGGCCGAACGTGAACGCGCGCACCAGCGCCGTGACGCCCATCACCACGAGGGCGCATCCGGCGAAGACCACCAGGAAGACCGTGGACTCCATCGGCGTCACCAGCACGATGAAGCCGGCCACGATGGACACCAGGCCGTACGCCACCGCCCAGCCGGACGAGGGCACGCGCCACGACTCCATGAGGCCCATGAAGCCCTCCATGATCCAGCCGATGCCCACCATGCAGGTGGTGAGCACGAGCAGCGCGGATGCGGACATAGCGGTGTTCTTGAGCACCACGATGCCGCCCACGGTCAGCAGCACGCCCACGAGCACGTCCAGCACGCGCCAGCCGGACGGCAGCCCCTGCGCCGCCACCGCGGTGACCGCGCGCACGATGCCGGAGACGAGGAAGTAGATGCCCAACGCCACCGTGACCACCGTGAGCGTGGGGCCGGGCCACACCAGCAGCGCGATGCCGATGACCAGCGCCGTGACGCCCACCACCGCATAGATGCCGCGGATCCAGTTCTTGGCGCGCTGAGGCAGCATGGTCTCGATGAGCTTGAACGGGTCGAATCCGGCGCGGGCGAAGTCCGAGGCCCAGTCGGAGGGGTTCTGCGGGTTCTGGGGGTTCTGCTGGTTGGGCTGGTTGGGCTGCTGACCGGGCTGGCCGTACTGGTACTGGCCGTACTGGGGCTGCTGCGGGCCGTAGCCGTACTGCGGACCGTAGCCGTACTGCTGGTTCGGCGCGTAGGCGTAGGGCTGGCCGTACTGCGGGGGCTGCTGGCCCTGCGGCTGTCCCTGCGGCGGCTGGTTGACGTAGTTGGCGCCGTAGCCGTTGGGGTTCTCCGCGTACTGCGGCCGCCGGTTCGGATCGGAGTCGGCGGAGGGCGTGCCGTGCGCCTCGCCGGCGCCGTTCGACGGGTTCGTACCGCTCGCGGCGTTCCGGACGCCGAATCCGTCCGTTCCGTTGTTCGCCCCGCCGTTGTTGTTACTGTTCGTCCCGTCGTTGTTCGGGAAGCCATCGTTCGAGAAGCCATCGTTCGAGAAGCCATTGGGATCGCTCATGATCGTTCCTTTCCTGTCCCGTCCGTCCGCGGTCCGATGCGACGCATCGCGTGGCGCCGGATCGCACGTCGGATCGCGGACGATGCCCGCCTCCTTGTCGCCGCGATCCGTCGCGACGCGGCTCGGAAGCGGCTCGGAAGCGGTTCGTCCGTCGTTCTGCTTCCGCACGCTATGGACGCCGCATGAACGTTCCCTGAAAGTCCGAACATCGCACAACACATTGTCCGAATAAGAGTTTCCAGCCTTCGCGCAACACCTGCCGCCGCAGTACGCCGAGCCGTGCCACAACACCGACCGCCTACACATCACACGGCACGGCCACATCGTCACACGGAGCGCACCCTGCGTCACACGGAGCGGACGCTCCCGGTGACGCACCGCGTCAAAACGCCGGAACGAAGACGTTTCCAGCCGCTGCGTCACACGGCGCGGACGCTCCACGTGACGGACAAGGCGCGCCCACGTGACGCGAGCGGCGCTCCACGTGACGCCGAGCCGTGCCACGACACCGACCGCCTACACATCACACGAAGCGCCCACCCCGTCACGCGGAGCGCACCCTGCGTCACGCGGAGCGGCCACTGCGTCACACGGCGCGGACGCTCCCGGTGACGGCAGTGCTCAAAACGGCGCCATTGCAACGATTCTGCAAGGTCCGTCACAGGGAGCGGGCGCTCCGCGTGACGGGGAAGGCGCTCCGCGTGACGGGGAAGGCGCTCCGCGTGACGATGTGACACATTGAGGTGACACAAGCCACGGTGCCAAAGGGAACGTGAACTGCATCTGGACGATGATGGACGGACAACTACGGACGGACGGCAACAAGCCAAGCAGCAGACGGCAAGCAGACAACGGCAGCCACGCAACAGACGATGAGGACAGCAACAGCCAGACAACAACGGTCGCGCAGCAGCACCCGAGGCAACACCACACGAGATGATGGCAGCCGGACAACGTTGAACCGACCGCTGCCGGACAGCAACAGCCAACAACAGCCAGACAGCAGCACCCGAGACAACACCACACGAGATGACGGCAACCGGACAACGTTGAACCGACCGCTGCCGGACAGCAACAGCCCAACAACAGCCGCGCCCAAGACAACGCCACACGCGACGACGGCAACCAGGCAACGACATTGAGACAACGACAGCCGAACGGCAGCACCGCGGCAACGCCAACCACAGGACGGCCGAGCTCACGCGCGGCGGGCGCACTTCCGACTTCACGCGCGGCGTACTCCCGTGTCGCCGAACGCCGTTAGGCTGGGCCGCATGAACACTGCTTTGCGCTCCGGTCTCGACCCGGATTCCTTCTCCTCCGTCACCAAGCCCACCGACGACCTGTTCCGCTACGTGAACGGCCCGTGGATCGACACGTACCGCCTGCCGGACGACCGCTCGCGCTTCGGCTCGTTCGACAAGCTCGCCGAGGACGCCGAGAATCAGGTGCGCGACATCCTCGAATCCGACGACTGCCCCGCCGCCAAGTCGCAGGCGCTGTACCGCAGCTTCCTGGACACCGACGCCATCGAGGCCGCCGGGCTCGACCCGATCCGCGCCGATCTGGCCGCCATCGACGCGGTCGGCAGCAAGGCCGAGCTCACGCGCACGCTCGGCGCGCTCAACCCCGAAGGCGGCCCGGACCTGATCGGCATCGCCGTCTACCCCAACCCGGGCGACCCGGACCGCAACGTCGCGCACATCGGCCAGAGCGGTCTGGCACTGCCCGACGAGGCCTACTACCGCGATGACCGCTATGCGCCGGTGCGCGAACAGTACACGGCCATGGTGGCGCGTCTGCTCACGCTCGCCGGATACGCTGCCAACGATGAGGACGCGGCCGCGCAGGCCAGCCGGTTCCTCGCCGTGGAAACCGCCATCGCCAAGCACCACTGGGACAACGTTGCTACGCGCGATGAGGACAAGACCTACAATCCCACCGACTTCGACGATCTGGCCGCCGCGCTCGCCCACTTCGACATCCGCTCCTGGGCCGAAGCCTGGCAGTCCGCGTACGATGCGCTGCCCGCAGCCGCCCACCAGCAGGTGGACATGCTCGGCGTGCTCAAGCACACCATCGTGCACGAGCCGAGCTTCCTGACCGGCGTGGACGCCTACTGGGATGCCGCCGAACTGGACGATCTCAAGCTGTGGGCGCGCGTGCACACGCTCATCGGCTGGGCCGGCTACCTGAGCCACGACTTCGAGCAGGCGCGCTTCGACTTCTACGGCAAGGTGCTTTCCGGCACCACGAAGATGCGCGACCGCTGGAAGCGCGCGGTGTCGCTCGTCAACGGCGTGTGCGGCGAGGACGTGGGCCGCGAGTACGTGCGCCTGCACTTCCCCGAGTCCAGCAAGGAGCGCATGGAGGAGCTCGTGGCCAACCTCATCAAGGCGTACCACGTCTCGATCGAGCATTCCGACTGGCTGGGCGAGGCGACGCGCGCCAAGGCGCTGGAGAAGCTCGCCAAGTTCTCGCCGAAGATCGGCTACACCAGCCACTGGCGCGACTATTCGGCGCTGGAAGTGCATGCCGATGCCGGACTGGCGGCGAACATGCGCGCCGCCAACGCCTACGAATCCGCCTACCAGCTCGCCAAGTGCGGCCAGCCGGTCGACAAGGACGAGTGGCTCATGAACCCGCAGACGGTGAACGCCTACTACGAGCCGACGATGAACGTGATCGTGTTCCCCGCCGCCATTCTGCAGCCGCCGTTCTTCGATCCGAACGCCGAGGATGCAGCCAACTACGGCGGCATCGGCGCGGTGATCGGCCACGAGATCGGTCACGGCTTCGACGATCAGGGCTCGAAGTACGACGGCGACGGCCGTCTCAACGACTGGTGGACCGCCGACGACCGCCGTCACTTCGAAGAGCGCACGCATGCGCTGATCGAGCAGTACAACGCCTTCGTGCCCGCGCAGCTCGCCGCCAAGTACGCGGACGATCCCAGCAAAGCGCCGCATGTGAACGGCGCGCTGACCATCGGCGAGAACATCGGCGACCTGGGCGGCGTGAACATCGCGCTCAAGGCGTACGCGTTCGCGCTCGACCCGTCCAGCGCCGAGGACGGCAGCCCCGAGGCCATCCGCGCCGCGCTGGCCAAGGCGCCCGAGATGGACGGATTCACCGGCCTGCAGCGCTTCTTCCTGAGCTACGCCTCGATCTGGCGCACCAAGAACCGCGACGAGCTGGCCGAGCAGTACCTGCAGATCGACCCGCACTCCCCCGCAGAATGCCGCACGAACGGCATCGCGCGCAACGTGGACCTGTTCGCCGAGGCGTTCGGCGTGAAGCCCGGCGACGGCATGTGGCTCGATCCGGAGGACCGCGTGCGCATCTGGTAGCGTGCGGCGGGTCCCGCGGTCTCAGGGGACCACGTCACCGACGGACGGGCGGCGCGGCACCGAGGAGGTGCGGCGCCGCCCGTCCGCGTTCAGTACGCATCGTGTCCCTCCGGCGCCGGAACGGCTGCCGCGGCCGCAACCGCCGCGGCAGCCGAGGGATCCGCGATCTGCTGCGACGCCGCCGACTGCGGCTGCGACGGCCCGGCCTGCTGCATCATGTTCTGCGGCTGTCCGGCGAACTGGTTCTGCTGCGGCGCGTGCGGGTCGTTCGCCGCGAACGGCATCGGACCGGGCGCCGCGCCCGCCGTTCCCGCCACGCCCGCCACGGGATCGCCGTCCCGGCGCGTGGGCGTCTTGGTGAATCTGGTCCACCCGGTGTTCAGATCGTGCCCGATGTTCGTGGCGGTGATCACCATCGAGCTCTGCATCGTGCCGTCCTTGCCGTTCCACTGCTCGGTGCCGATCTGCCCGGTCACGATCACCGGATCGCCCTTGTGCAGCGACGCCAGCACGTTCGCGGCCAGCGCGCGGAACGCCTTGATGCGCAGCCACGTGGTGGGCATGTCCACCCACTGCCCGGTCTGCTGATTCCTGAACCCCGGCGTGGTGGCCATCGTGAAGACGCTCACCGGGGTGCTCGACTGCCCTATGCGTATCGGGTCGCTGCCCAAGTAGCCGTTGACGGTGACGATGCCCTGCTGCGCTGCCATGTTCGTTCCTTTCCGAAGACGTGATGTGGCCCGCATCGGGGCGCCGCGCCTCTGCAGGGACCCGGCCGGAGAGATGGAGGATGGTCGTGCGGTGTTCCGGCCGCGTCGTCCGGCGAAGCGCTCCGATGCGGTGATTCCACTGTGCCGCATCGGCGACCGCTCCCCCAAGGCGCACGGAACATGTGGTCGAATGTGCCCCGCGGAGCCCCGTTTCGCGCGTGTCGCGCGGGCCCTTCGTGGATAACTCCGTGGATGGAACGCCACGCGCCCTCCCGTCTCCGTGCCCGCACGCCCTCTGCACGTTCCCCGCCCCGCCCACGAACGACGATGGGCTCCCCTCCATGGCGGAAGGGAGCCCATCGGCACGATGATCGCGATATGCGATATGCGATATGCGCGATATGCGACGTGCGACGCGATCTCAGCGGATCAGCGCATCAGCGCATCACTTGCCCAGCAGCTCGGCGAGACGCTCGTCCAGCACCGAGGCGGCCTGGTCGGCGGGCACGGCCACCTTGTCGGAACCGTCGCGGTAGCGGATCTCGATCGTGCCGTTGTTCACGGTGTCGCGGCCGGCCACGGCGATCAGCGGCACGCCGATCAGCTCGGCGTCCTTGAACTTCACGCCCGGGGAGACCTTCGGACGGTCGTCGTAGATCACCTCGATGCCGCGCTCCTCCAGCTCGGAGACGAGCTTCTCGGCGGCGTCGAACGCGGCCTGGTCCTTGCCGGTGGCCACCACGTGCACCTGCGCGGGAGCGACGACCGCAGGCCATGCGAGGCCGGCGTCGTCATGATGCGTCTCGGCCACGCAGGCGAGCACGCGGGAGACGCCGATGCCGTAGCAGCCCATCCACACCGGCACGGTCTTGCCGTTCTGGTCGAGCACCTTGAGGTCCAGCGCCTTGGAGTACTTGAGGCCCAGCTGGAACACCTGGCCGATCTCCACGCCGCGCTCGAAGCTCAGCGGACCGGAGCCGTCCGGGCTCATGTCGCCGTGGCGCACCTCCACGGCCTCCACGGTGCCGTCGGCCTGGAAGTCGCGGCCGTAGACCAGATCGTAGTAGTCCACCTCGTGCTCGTCGGCGCCGGTGAACCACGCGGAACCCTTGACCACGTGCGCGTCCACGAGGTAGCGCACGGGCTCCTTCACGCCGGCGGCCTTGGCCTGCGGGCCGAGCGCCATCGGGCCGATGTAGCCGGGCACCAGCTCCGGATGGGCCTTGAGGTCCTCCTCGGTGGCCTCCTCCAGCTCGGCGGGGGCGAACTGCGCCTCGAGACGCTTCATGTCCACGGTGCGGTCGCCGGGCACGCCCACGACGATGATCTCGCGCCACGGCTCGTCGTGGTCCGCGTCCTCGGGGTGCTTGACGGCGATGACGACGTTCTTGAGGATGTCCGACGCCTCCCACGAGCGGCCGTCCGCGCGCGGATGGTCGGCGTTGGCGCGCTCGATCATCTTGTCGATGGTCTTCGCGTCCGGCGTGGCCTCCTTGTGCGCGGCCGGGGTGGCGGAGCAGTCGATCTCCGGCAGCTCGGGCGTGTGCAGCGCCTCGACGTTCCAGGCCTTGCCGGACGGGGCGAGCGCGAACGTGTCCTCGCCGATCGGCATGGGGGCGAGGAACTCCTCGGACGCCGAGCCGCCCATCGGGCCGGACATGGCGAACACGGGCACGTACTTGAGGCCGATGCGCTGGAACACGCGCTCGTAGGCGCCGCGCTCGTCGTAGTACGCCTTGCGCATGCCCTCCTCGTCCACGTTGAACGAGTAGGCGTCCTTCATCACGAACTCGCGGCCGCGGATCAGGCCCGCGCGCGGACGGAACTCGTCGCGGTACTTGGTCTGGATCTGGTAGAGCACCACCGGCAGGTCCTTGTACGACGAGTACATGTCCTTGACCAGCAGCGTGAACATCTCCTCATGCGTGGGCGCGAGCAGGTAGTCGGCCTGATGGCGGTCCTTGAGACGGAAGATGTTGTCGCCGTACTCCTCCCAGCGGTGGGTGGCCTCGTACGGCTCGCGCGGCAGCAGGGCCGGGAAGTGCACCTCCTGGGCGCCGATGCCGGCCATCTCCTCGCGGATGATCTCCTCGATCTTGTTGAGCACCCTCAGACCCAGCGGCAGCCAGGTCCAGATGCCGGGAGCGGCCTTGCGGATGTAGCCGGCGCGCTGCAGCAGCTTCGCCGAATCGACGTCGGCGTCTGCGGGGTCCTCGCGCAGGGTGCGCAGGAACATGGTGGACATACGTAGTGCTTTGGAACTCATGGGTTCCAAAGTATTCGCGTTCGGGGACATTCCGGGGCCTCCGGACGACCGGGATCACCGGTGGTTCGCACGGGGCACGGGGACGCGGAGGAAGGCATGGCACGGCGCAGCCATGGCGCGGCGCGGCCCGGCATGACACAATGGGAACAGGATGGAGCGAACAGAGAAGGACAGCGAGGTTCGCCATGACACAGCCGACGTCATCCACATCACCGCAGCAGCCGCAACGATCCAGCCAGCCGTCGCAGTACGCGCAGCAGCAGTACGCGCAGCAACCGCAGTACGTGCGGCAATCATGGCAGCCCGAAACCGCGGGGAATCCCGAACCGCAGCCGCCGCAGGCATCACGGGCGTCCCAGGCATCACGGACGCCGCAGACATCGCAGCCGCCGTTCCGACCGCAGCGTCCGTACGTACAGCAGCCGCAGTCGCCGACGCGTTCCCAAGTCTCCGGAACGCCCCGCACGGCGGCGCCCGGCTCACCCGAACCGCTTTCCTCCCCTTCCGCCCCGCCCGTCCGCCGGTCGTCCGACACGCAGGCGCTGCTGCTCATCCTCGGCGTGGGGCTGGTGATCGCCGGCGTCTTCACGTTCGCCACGAACGTGTACTCCACGCTGGGCGATGACGCGCGCGCGGCCTGCATCGGCGCGCTCGGGGTCGCGGGACTCGTGGTCTCGCGGCTCGTCGCGTCCCGGCTGCGCATCACCGCGGAGGGCATCGCGTGGGCCGGGCTCGTGGCGCTGGGCATCGACGCGCGCCTCTGCGGCCTGCTCGAAGAGCCGTTCTACTCCGGCATGCAGTATCCGGTCACCGGAGCCGTGCTGCTGGGCGCGTCGCTGCTCGGTCTCGCCCTGGGCGCGTTCCGCGTCGGCGCGGCGCCAGCCCATCCGTTGCGCGCGTACGGCCTGTTCGCCGCCTTCGTGGCGCCGTGGGGTCTGGCGATGACGCTCGATCTGCCGTTCCTGACGCGCTTGCAGGGCACGCTGCTCGCAGGCGCATGCCTGACCGTGCTCGCCGCCGCGGCCGCGCTGGCGCCGTCGCGGCGACGCCCGGCCGCCGCGGAGCGCATCATCCTGCTCTGCGGCACGATGCTGCTGCTCGTGGCGTTGGCGCTCGGCGCATTCGACTCCCCGCTGCAGGGCATGGCGTACGCCTCGATGGGCGTCTACGTGATGATGATGGCGCTCACGGCGGCCGTGTGGGTGGCGGGCGCCCGCGTTCCGAAGGCGGCGGCACCTGCCGCACAGACGGTTCCCGCAGCACCTGCCGCACAGGCAGTCCCCGCAGCACAGGCCATCCCCGCCCCGCAGGCCACCGGTCCCGCGCCGGGCACATCCTTCGCGCCCACGCCGTCCGAGACCGCCACGTCCCTGCCGCCCGCCGGCATCGCAAACGCCCCGAACGCCGCGAACACCGCGAACGCAGCCGGCTACGGCGCGATCCGCTGGATCGTCGGCGCCGCCACCGGCGTCACCGCGCTCGTGATGGTCGCGCTCACCGGTCACGGCTTCACCGAGCCCGTGCCCGCGGATCTCATCACCGCCCCGTTCGCGCTCATGGCGCTGGCGGTGGGCGTGCAGCGCATGCACGTCGATCCCGCGCTGCGCAGCTGGACGGCGCTGTGGCCGGCCATGACGTTCCTGTTCGTCCCCACGCTGCTCATGACGTGGGGCGAAGGCGCATCCGCCACGTCCCCGCGGTCGCTGGCGCTGTTCGTCGCGGCGCTGATCGCGCTGCTGGCCGGTGCGGTCCTGGGGTGGAAGGCCCCGCTGGAGGCGGGTGCCGCAGTCCTCGTGGCCCACACGATCCGGCTGCTGTGGCCGTGGATCACGGAGGTCTCGCGCGACTACTGGTGGGTGTGGCTGCTCGCGGCCGGCGTCGTGCTCATCGCGGCGGCCGCGCGCTACGAGGCGAGTCTCAACTCGATGCGCCGCATCGGGCGTCGGCTCTCGCGGCTGCGCTAGCCCGGCATCGTCCCGTCCGCCGCGGCGGGCTGTCCCACCCGCACGCCACCCGCACGCCGTACACCGTGCAATGCGCATCGTGCGCCGCACAACACACACCACGCACCACGCAACGCGCGTATCCTAGACATATGGGCCCCTCTAGGGAAAGGATCAACGATGATCACCAACCACTGGCAGTGGCTGCTCATCGCCCTGCTGTTCGTAGGCGCGGGCGCGCTGGCCACGTTCAAGACCGAACTGCTGTGGAAGATCGACACGTTCCTGACGGTCAAGGGCGGCGAGCCCTCGGACTTCTACCTCGCCATGGCGCGCGTGACCGGCGTGCTGATGATGGTCGGCGGCGTGATCGCGTTCGTGGTGGGGCTGGCGGACCTGTTCGGCACCTGATGACGGGCACTCAGAAGAAGGGTCCCGACTTCTGAGTGTCCGCTCCGGGAAGAACGGCCTGCCGGACGACTGCCGCGCGTCGGCAAACCGCGTCATTCCGCCATTGTTGTGCCGCGGGAATGCGGCGAAAGGACGGCTGTACTCGGACGGGACACTCAGAAGTCAGGACCCTTCTTCTGCGTGTCTCGCTCGCCCTTCGCCGGATATCAAGAACAGGCAGTATTCCCGCATTCACTATCCACAGTTGAGCGGTAGCATACCGTCAGGCGCGCCGGCGTCCGCCCGTCCGCGGCTCCCGCACACCAAAAGCCGTCAAAGGATCAGAACAGCAGATCCTGCGCGAACTCGTCCCCCTCGTCCGAGGTGTCGGCGTGCGCGATGAATGCCTCGGCGCCCTCGGCGGCAAGACGGTCGGCCGCGGCCCGCGAACCGGCGCGCAGATCGGCGTCGAGCATCACCGCATCCGGCGAGACGAGGAACATCCGCTCGTTCACGCCCGCAAGGTACAGCCCCTCCAGCGCCTCCACGCGCGAGAGCGCCACGTAGCCCATGCCGGGCGCGAACGTGCGCCTGAGGTCCATGACGGCGCGGTCGAGCGTCATGCCCTGCGATTTGTGGATGGTGATGGCCCACGCGCATCTCAAGGGCACCTGGTTGACGGACGCGAGCACGGTCTCGCCGTCGGTGAGCTCCCACGAGGCCGGCCGCATGGTGACGATGTGCCCGTTCTCGAACTCCACGATGGGCCAGCCGCCCTTGGCTTCCGGCGCGAAGCCGCGCACGGTGCCGATGGACCCGTTGACGTACTGGTGGTCCTGATCGTTGCGCAGCGCCATCACGGCCGCGCCCTCCTTGAGCGTCAGCGTCTCCGGGGCGAGCATGTTCCTCTTCAGCCGCGCCACCAGATTGGCGGGACCGGCGGATTCGGCGTGGAACGCATGTTCGTCCGCCTCGATCTGCGCGAGCCGCAGGTCGTTCAGCGCATCGGCCTGACGGTTCACGGGGAACAGGTTCACGGCGGCCTGCCCGGGTTCGGGGATCGCGCCGAGGCGCGTGACGAGCGTGTCGCGGTCGGCCTGCGTGACCGCGCCGTCGCGGATGTCGGTGAGCACGCCGAGCAGACGCCCGTCGTCCTGACGGTGCTGTTCGGTGAGGTAGCAGGTGACGGGCTTCAGCGCGTCCCACGCGAACGACTCGGTGACGAAGCCCTCGGGGTTGCGCCCGGCGCGCGCGTAGCGTTCGCGCGAGGCGACGAACTCGGGGCTGGGCGCGAGCACGTCGCGGTTGCGTCCGGACACGGAGACCGGCGGCAGCTGGAAGAAGTCGCCGGAGACCACCACCTGCAGGCCGCCGAACGGGCGCGGATCGCGGCGGATCGCGCGGCACACCTCGTCCACCATGTCGAACAGCCACGCGTGCATCATGGAGACCTCGTCGATCACCAGCACGTCCGTGGCTTCGATCTTGCGGCGCCGGCGCGTGCGGATGGTCCTGAGCAGGTTCGCCGTGAGCGCCGTGGCGACGCCCACGCCGCTCCACGAGTGGATGGTCTGCCCGTCGATGTGCGTGGACGCGATGCCGGTGGACGCGGTGACGGCCACGCTCGCGCCCCGCTTGCGCGCCGCGGCGATGAACCGGTTGAGCACGTACGTCTTACCCGCGCCGGGCGCGCCCGTGAGGAACACGCTGGCGCCGGCGTCGAGGATGGCGAGGGCTTCGGACTGCTGCATGCGGCCGATTATACGCAGCGGCCGTGCGGGGACCTGCGACGATCCGGGGGCGCGCCCAGCGGGATGCGCGCCCGCAGGTGCCATCGCTCCGCCGTCCGATCGACGTCCAGCGAACCGCCGAGATGGGAGCAGACGTCCCGGTAATGGGACAGGCCGGTGCGCTTGCCCGTGCTCTTGCCGCCGTGGTCGTCATCATGCCGTGCGCCCGCCTCGTCGTACGCCCGGTCATCGTCCCCGGCCGTTCCCGGTGCCGTAGGCGCCTGCGGAACGCGCGGCACATCGCTCAGTTCGATGATCATGGCGTCGGCGCTCCGGGCGATGGAACAGTAGTAGCCATGCTTCGGATCGGCATGTCTGGCGACGTTGCCGAACAGTTCGACGAGCAGCGCATACGCCGTGGCGCGGACCCGCCGCGGGACCTGGTCCATGCAATGCTCCGGGAACAGGACGACGCCTTGGAACCCCAGGGAGGACAACAGCCGTTGCTTCTCGGCGACCATGTCGCGCAGCTGCCGTTCCGTGACCATTCGCCATCCCCATGCAGCCGATGACGGCAAGGCATCCCCCGCCGCTTCGTCGTTCTCCTCGTCGAGGCGCCGCATGATCTGCCGTACCGTTCCCAGAGCCTCGTCCAGAACGCGGCGGCTCTCGTCGATCTCTCCGCAGTCGAGCAGCATCATCGCGCAGGACAGGGCGTTGCATACCTGATCATGGAGCTGGACGACGGCGGACCGCCTCACGGCGCGCTCGCACAGCGCACGCCGCAGCACCGCGTTGCCGACCATCGTCCGGCACAGCGCGCCCGCCAGCCACGCGAGGCCGTACGCCGCGATCACGGGACCGAACGACGGCAGCATGCGGAGGGACAATCCGTCGCCGTACAACGCGATCGTCAGGCAGTGGGCGGCGACCGCCACCGCAGCGGCCATCAGCGATTCCACCATGGAACTCATCGCCATGACGACCAGCATCAGCATGGACAGCAGCTGCAGGCCATATGGCGTGGAAGGGGCGATCACCGTCACGCACGCGTCGGCCATGACCACGCTCCAGCCGACGACCGAAACCGCCAGTCTGACGCCCGGCGACGCCATCGCCCTACGCGGATGAATCCCGTTCATGGCCCCGTCCTCGTTCCCGTCTCATATCAGATGATCGCGCAGGCAGATGCGCACGGCCTCCACGCGCGTGTGAACGCCCAGCTTGGCCATAACGTGATGCGCGTGCACCAGCACGGTGGAGGGAGCGATGTGATGCTGCCGCGCCATCTCTCGCGTGGAGAAGCCCCGATGGTACCCGCGCATCACCGCCAGCTCCATGGACGACAGCGCCACCGGCGGCGTCGCACCGTCGTCGGCGGAGACGAGCCCATGGGATTCGGTGGCGGTGCTGCAGGGCGGCATCGCATCGCCCCGCGCGACCGCGCGCATCACGCGCAGCAGCTCCTCGATCGACCCGTCCTTGGAGACTATGGCCTGCGCCCCGCTGCGGACCGCGCGATCGACGAACGGCCCCACCTCATATGCCGTGATGCAGACCACGCCGATGGTGCCGCTGCGCCGACGGATCTCGCGGCAGACGTCAAGGCCGCTGACGCCCTCCAGCATGATGTCGACCAGCACCACGTCGGGCTGCGCGTCGTCGCGCCGGAAACAGCACCGCAATCCTTCGACAGCAGTGGCCGCGACCCACACCACGTGGATGTCGTCGCTTCGCCCCAGCATGTGCCGCAGCACCGAAGCGGTCATCCGGTCGTTCTCGATGATTCCCACGCGCATCCTCATCCCCCGCTTCGGCAATGGTCCCGCGTCGGCCATGACGGAAGACCTTTCGTCCAGCATACCGTGCGAGGCGATGGGCGCAGAAGGGGCATACACGGATCATGTATGGCGGTTGAGGAAGCCGGCGGATGGCCCTTACCATCGCAGCAAGGGCCAACGCAGCGCGGCATGTCCGAACCAGCACGACCGACCCAGCCAGCACGACAGACCAGCCAGCACGACCGACCGTCCCGGAGGGAGAACCGACATGCGCCCATCCGCCGCCACCGTCAGAAAAGCCGTCATCGCGACGTTCATCCTGCTGTCCGCGTTCGGCGCCGACATGGCGCTCGCGGTCGGGAGAGGCGTCTCCGTCCTCGCACGGCGCAGCGCCTCCGTCACGGAGGACGGCCTGACCGTATCCAAGGCGACCAGTCTGCTGTATTCGACCATCACGGTGGAGGACGGGAGCACGAACTCGCTGCGGGACGTCTCGTACCTGTTCGAGCCGCGCACCGACGAGGACGATGCGGTCGCCATGTTCCGCACCGCTCTGGGCAGCGCCGAGCAGCTTGCACGGAAGAACGTAGCCGACTACCCGTATTACGACCGCTACTATCCGAATTCCCACGAGGAGGCGCGCATCATCGTCGCCGACTGCACGCGCGCCACGTCCGAGACTCCGGCGTATGCCTACGGGTTCCTCAACGAGGCGTCCGTGGACGCGGAGGGCTTCATCGGCGGCGGATCCAACGGCGAAACCCGATGGTCCTTCGGCGCGGACCTGCGATCCGCCACGATCGAGATGCCACGGGACGGCGCGACGTATCAGGACGACTACCATCGCCTGTTCGACGCGTACCACGACTTTCTGCTGCGCACCTACGCCCAGTCGCGCAACGACGCCCAGTGGAACAACATCGGGCGGCCTCGGCCCGCCCCGTGACGGCGGCGTGGCGGTGCAGCGGCTCGACGGTGCGGCGATCGGCGAACGGGCAGGCCGATCCTCTCGTCACGATGTGCATGAGGGCACGAGCCGGCACGAAACCTTCAGCTACCATGAGTACATGGGCAAGCGTCACCGTTGGATTCTGCTGTGCACGGTCGTGCTCGCGATCGGCATCGTCGCGGCGACCGACAATCCGATCCGTCGCGCGTTCACGTATCCCATGGACCGCCGGGCGACGGTGACCGTGCTGATCCGGGACCGATCGGGGCAGCCGCTGAGCGGATGCACGGCCGCCATCCTGCAGGAGCACGCGCAGGGCGTCGCCACGGCCGCGTATTCCGGCGAGGACGGGAAGGTGACGCAGTCGGCATTGCTGGGCAGCGCCGAACTGGAGGTGCTGTGCAGCCCGTCCATGGGCAATGCCGCGGATGAGGCGCGGGAGCGGCGGGACGTTGACGTCACGTCAAGCGAGCAGACCATCATCGTGCAGATGCCGACCACGATCACGCGAGCGGCGGGAGCACAGTAGCGGGCGTGAAGACGGCGGCATCCGCGATGATCCATGACGATCACAGTGACACCGCATGCCACCGAGGAGCGACGAACGGCGGCCGTGCAGGGGAACCATCCTCCGCACGGCCGCCGTCGATCGTCGTATGATCCGCGAACCCGCTCAGCGGTTGAGCAGGCTGGTCTTCTCGATGTCCGCGGCGATGGCCTTGGCCGCAGCGGCGTCCGGGCCGGGCTCGGCCGCCATGAACGCGGCGCGGTAGTAGCGCAGCTCGTCGAGCGACTCGATGATATCCGCGAGGGCGCGGTGGCCGCCGTGCTTGGCCGGACGGTTTTCGTACACGGCCGGGTACCAGCGGCGGGCCAGCTCCTTGAACGTGCTCACGTCCACGCTGCGGTAGTGCAGGTTGGCCATGAGGTTCGGCATGTAGTGGTCGAGGAACTTCTTGTCGGAGCCGATGGTGTTGCCGGCGAGCAGCGGGCGCACGCCGTCCGGGGTGAAGCGCTTCACGTATTCGGTGACCTTGGCCTCCGCCTCGGCGAGGGACAGGCCGGTCTCCCACTCCCTGATGAGGCCGGAGCGGGTGTGCATGGCGCGCACGAAGTCGTTCATGTGGGCCACGGCCGCGTCGGACGGCTTGATCACGTAGTCGACGCCCTCGTCCAGCACGTTGAGCTCGAAGTCCGTGGGTACCACGGAGACCTCCACGAGCTCGTCGCCACCGAAGATGTCGAGTCCGGTCATCTCGCAGTCGATCCAGATGAGGCGCGAGGACTTCGCGTCGTACGTTTCCGCATCATGGCTGTCCACCATGTCTAGCCGCCTTTCGTTGGGTTCCCCGGCGCCTGCCGGGCGGTTCTCGCTTCCCTGAGCGAACGCTACAGGCTACATCCCGCCACGGACCGCGGATCGTCGGCGGCGAACGTCACGACAGCGACGCGCGGCGGGCGGAGCGCACCTTCGCCACCACGTACCACGCGCACAGCAGCACGATCACGCCGGCCGCCACCAGCTGGAAGCGGTCGAGGAAGCCCAGGATGCCGCACCACTGCGCGCCCAGCAGATAGCCGGCCATCACGAGGATCGTGTTCCACACCGCGGAGCCGAGCGTGGTGAGCAGCGCGAAGCCCACGAGGTTGGTCTTCGCGAGCCCGGCGGGGATGGAGATGAGGCTGCGCACGATGGGGATGACGCGCCCCACGAGCACGGCGAGCGACCCGTAGCGCGCGAACCACGCGTTGGCCTTGTCGATGTCCGAGGCGTCGGTGAGCGGCATCCGGTCGAACAGGCGGCGGATGCGGTCGGCGCCGATCGCGTACGCGACGCCGTACAGCGCGAGCGCGCCGACCACCGAACCGAACGTGGCGCCGACGATCGCCTCCAGCAGCGTCATGTGCCCCTGCGCTGCGGTGAATCCGGCCAGTGGCAGGATCACCTCGCTGGGGATGGGCGGGAACAGGTTCTCCAGGAAGACCGCGATGCCCGTGCCCACGCCGCCCATGACGGACATGACGGAGACGAGCCAGTCGGTGACGGCGCCGATGACGCCGCCGGTGTCGACGGTGCAGGCGGAGACGAGTGCGGCGAGGGAGACGGAGGAGGATGCGGCGAGCGGGGCGGCCGCGGCGACAAGCATTGCGTTCATCATGCCGCCCACGCTACGCACGGCCTCCTTAGCCGACGCTTACGTGACGCTCAGACGCCGCTTATGTTGCCGGCGGCGTCGTCCAGCGGCAGCGTGATGAGCATCGTGGTGCCCTGCGGCGACGAGGACTCCACGTCGATCGTGCCGCCGTACCGGCCCGCCACGTCGCGGGCAAGCGCCAGCCCCAGCCCGTAGCCCTGATGCGCGGTGCCGTCGTCGTCGCGCGCGAACCGGCGGAACAGGCGCTCCGGATCGCCGCCGATGCCAGCGCCGTGGTCGCTCACGCGCAGCGCCGCCTCATTCGCGCCATGCAACAGACGGCCCGGATGCAGATGGCCCAGCCGCACCGTCACGTCCGTGCCCTCGGGCGCGTGCGCCACGGCGTTGTCGAGCACGGCGACGAGGCAGCGCGAGAGCCCCACGAGGTTGCCGCGCACCACGTATTCGTCCGCGGCGCCGTCGATGCGCGGGCGCAGCGTCACGCGGTGCGCGTCCGCCAGCGGGCGCACCGCGGCGAACGACTGCTCCATCACGTCGGCGAGGCGCACCGGTTCGGCGTTCACGGCGCCGCGCGCGGCCGTGAGCAGGTCGGTGATGATGGCGTTCATGCGGTCCACGTCGCCGTGCAGGTCCGCGAGCGCGTCGTCGATGGGCCTGCCCTGCGCGCGGCGGAAGTCGATGAGGTCGAGGCGCGTGGCGATCACGGCGAGCGGGGTCTTCAGCTCGTGGCTCGCGTCGGCCACGAAGTCGCGCTGCAGCTCCAGCGCGCGCTCCAGCGGCGCCACCTCGCGCCGGGAGTAGTACCAGCCGATCACCGCCACCGCGGCCACCACGCAGATGATGGACAGCAGCGTGAAGATGATCGCCTTCTCCAGGTCGATCACGATCATGCCGGCGCCGAACTGCGCGGTGACCGACATGCTGTCCGGGTCGAGGCCGCGTTCGGCGAACTCGTGGCGCGACCCCAGCAGCACGCCGCACGCGAACAGCACGCCGCCCACCATCGTGACCGCGGCCATCGCTACCGTCATGCGCAGGCTGATCGTGCCCGCCACGCCCTGCGCGCGCACGCGCATGCGCCGCTTCGCGCCGCATCCGTCGTGCCCGCCGTCGACTCCGCTCCTGCCGTTGCCTTCGTCCTTGCCCATGCCGGTCTCCCCGTCTCTCCGCTCACTCCTCCGGATGCCCGATGCGGTAGCCGCGCCCGCGCACCGTGTCGACGATGCCGCGCACGGTCTTGGCACGCACGTACGAGACGTACACGTCCACGGTGTTGATGTCGGCGCCGCTGGAGAACACGCCGGCGAGCAGCTCGTCGCGCGTGAACACGTGGTCGGGCGACGCGGCGAGCGTGGCCAGCAGGCGCGACTCGGCGTCGGTGAGGGCCACCGCACGCCCGTCCGGGTCCTCGATCACGCCGGCGGGCGGCTTGAGCAGCCAGTCGCCGATCGCCACGCTGGACGTCTGCGCGTGGAAGCCGCGCAGCAGCGAGCGCAGGCGCGCGGACAGCTCCGCGAAGTGGAACGGCTTGGTCAGGTAGTCGTTCGCACCGCCGTCGAGGCCGGCCACGATGTCGTCCACCTCGCCCAGCGCCGTGAGCACCAGCGCGGGCGTGGTCACGCCGGCGCCGCGCAGCGTGCGGATCAGATCGAGCCCGTCGCCGTCGGGCAGTCGGCGGTCCACGATCATCGCGTCGTGCGGGCCCTCGTGCCACCGCTTCCTCGCGTCGGCCAGGGACGCGGCCCAGTCCACGCGGTAGTCGGCGCCGAGCATCTCGGCGAGCATGGCGCCGAGGTTCGGATCGTCCTCGACGAGCAGCACGCGGGGCAGCAGCAGGCGCGCCGGGTCGACCGCGCCGCCGGTCGGGGCCGCGCCGGTCGATTCCGCGCCGCCGGGCACGCCCGCGCCGCCCACGCCCGCCGGAACGCCGTCGGATCCGCCGTCACGCATACGCATTCCTCCCTCGCGCCCGTCCGCTCACGCCGCCGGCCGGTACTGGTCCAGCTTCGTGAACGACACCTTGTACACCAACGCCATGATGAGCGAATCCGCCATCAGCGTCAACGCGCTGATCACCGCCAGCACCACGAACTGGTACTTCGCGGCCGTGAGCGGGTCCGCGCCGGCGATCACCTGGCCGGCCATCATGCCCGGGATCAGCACGATGCCGCTCGACGCGAGCTGCGCGATCGTGGGGATCATGCCCATCTTCACCGACGCGACGATCGACGGACGCGCCGCCTCGAACGGCGTGGCGCCCAGACTCAGCAGCATCTCGATCTCGTACCGCCGCGACTCCATGTCCGCGAAGAACCGACTCATCGCCACCGCGATCGCGGAGACCACGTTGCCCAGCAGCATGCCGGTCATCGTCACCAGCACCGCCGGCGCATACCACGGGTGCGGACGGATGACGAGCTCGGTCACCACGCTGATCTGCAGGATCACGCTGGCCGTGAGCGTCAGGAACACCTGCGGCATCACGTCGCGCGGGATGTTCGCCGCGCGCGACATGGTGATCTGGATGGCCGCGAGGATCATCACCGCGATCAGCGCGAACGCCAGCCACGGGCTGTTGCGCTCGATGACGAACTTGATGATGTAGCCCATCGCCAGCAGCTGGAGCAGCGAGCGGACCGTGGCCCACAGCATCTGGCGGTGCACGCCGAGGCGCATCGCGTACGATATGCCGGCGGCCACGGCCACCAGCAGCACGGTGACGACGAGGCCCAAGGTGTCGATCGGGTAGGAATTGGCTGTGGCGGCGTTCATCGTGCGGATCCTTCCGTTCCGGGCGGCACGGGCGCTGCGGAAGGCACGGGCGCTGCGGGAGGCACGGGCGCTGCGGAAGGCACGGGCGCTGCGGCACCCGTCTCCTCGGTCAGCGTGCCGCCGGCCAGCCGCAGCGTGCGGTTGGCGCGGCCGTCCGCGCTGCGGTGGCGCACGCGCACGATCGCCATGCCCTTGTGCTCGGCCGCGTAGGCGAGGATCGCGCCGACCTTGTCCGCGTTCTCCTCGTCGAGCCCCGCGTCCACCTCGTCGGCGAGCATCACCTTCGGCGCGGTGAGCAGCGTGCGCAGCAGGCACACGCGCGCCTGCTGCCCCACGGAAAGATCCTGCGGAGGCCGGTCGAGCTCGATGTCCGTGCAGCCGACGACGTCCAGCGTCCGGCGCAGCGTCGCCTCGTCCGGCCGGCGTTCGGCGAGCGACGAACCGTCCGCGGCCTTGCGGTGCACGCGCAGCGTGAACGGCATGAGCACGGCCTCGCGCACCGTGGCGCCCGTCAGCGTGGGCCGCTGCGGCAGGTACGCCACCTGACGCCGCCACAGCTCCGGGCTCATCGCCGTGGACGGCGTGCCCTCGAGCGTCAGTTCCGCCTCGGCGTGCGGGTTGAGCTGGGCGATCGCCGTGAGCAGCGTGCTCTTGCCGGCGCCGGAAGGACCCACGAGGTCCACGATGTCGCCGGCGTCGAGCGAGAACGCCAGATCGGCGAACAGCGTCCTGAGCGTTTCCGCGCCGCCTTCGTCCGACGCGCCCGCGGCAGCCGCTCCGGCACCGCGACGATGCAGGTGACGGAACAGCGTAGGCAGCGTCACCTCGCCGTCCGCGGCCGCCTTGGCCACGGTCCTCGGCACCCGGCATGTCACATGCGCGGCCGAGAGCACCAGTCGTGTATGAGTGTTCATGCGAGCAACCGTATTGTTCCGGTCCCCGCGCGGCAACCGCACGGCGTTCCTAAGCGCACTCTTAGCGGGCAAGGGCCGAATCCGCGGACCGTCCTTCCTTCGGTCGCCGATAGGGGCGGCCGCGGACCGCACCGGGGTCGGGGCGACGCGCGTGCCGGCACGCGACGGCCGGCGCATACGCGCGAATTCGCGCGAATTCGCGCGCGGCCAGAGCGCCGGCAGCCCATTCCCGTAGATGACCGGCCCGCCGCGACCGGTATCTGCATAGTCAGGGGTGGTTTTCGGCTTCCGCGGGCAGATATCTGCCGGCAAACACGAAAAAGTACCCCTCACTATGCAGATATTCCCTCTCGGCATGCCACAACAGTCCGAATGGACGACCCACATCCGGCCACAACCGGCCCGGTCGCCCCGACCGCCCCCGCAGCCAACCCACGACCGGCGCGATGCCCCGGCATGATTTCACGCAACGCGACGAATGATGCTGGATAATCAAGAGGACGGCTCATCCGTGAGGACGGTATACGCGGTATTCGGCAGGAGGGTGCCATGACGGAATCGAAGACGATGGCTCAACAGACGGAGCGGACAGGCCAGGCGGCGAGCGACCCGGCCCTGTGGTGGAAGCAGGCGGTGGTCTATCAGGTCTACCCGCGCAGCTTCAAGGACACGACCGGTTCGGGACTGGGCGACCTCAACGGCGTGACCGAGCAGATCCCCTACCTCAAGCGGCTCGGCGTGGATGCGATCTGGCTGTCGCCCTTCTACCCGAGCGAGCTGGCGGATGGCGGCTACGACGTGGCCGACTACCGCGACGTGGACCCGCGGCTCGGCACGATGGACGACTTCAGCAGGCTCACCGAAACGGCCCACGCGGCCGGCATCAAGGTGGTGGTGGACATCGTGCCCAACCACAGCTCGCACCTGCACCCGTGGTTCCAGGAGGCGCTGGCCGCGGGTCCCGGCTCGACGGCGCGCGCACGCTACATCTTCCGCGACGGCAAGGGTCCCAACGGCGACGAGCCGCCCACCAGATGGGTGAACCACTTCGGCGGTCCCGCGTGGACGCGCGTGCCGGACGGCCAGTGGTACCTGCACATGTTCACCAAGGAGCAGCCGGACTTCAACTGGGACAACCGCGAGGTGCGCGACGACTTCCTCAAGACCCTGCGCTTCTGGTGCGACCACGGCGTGGACGGCTTCCGCATCGACGTGGCGCAGGCCCTCGCCAAGGATCTCGACCGCGACGATCTGGACGACTACGGCGTGATGAGCACCAACGACATGCCGGCGGACGGATCGCACCCGGTGCTCGACCGCAACGAAGTGCACGACATCTACCACGAGTGGCGCCGCGAAGTGTTCAACCGCTACGATCCGCCGCGCTTCGCCGTGGCCGAGGCGTGGGTGCGCCCGGAGCGGCAGTACCTGTATGCGTCGCCGGACGATCTGGGGCAGATCTTCAACTTCGAATTCGCCAAGGCGGACTGGACGTTCGACGCGATGCACGCGGCCATCGCCGAGGGGCTGGCCTGCGCCGAGCGCTCCGGCTCCACATCCACGTGGGTGATGAGCAACCATGACGTGTGCCGCCATGCGAGCCGCTACGCGCTGCCGCAGGTGCCGACCGGCGAATACCATCAGATTCCCGCCGACTGGGCGCTGCGCATGGGCCGCACGTACGTCGAGGACCGGCCGCTCGGCACCAGACGCGCCAAGGCGGCGCTCATGCTGGAGATGGCGCTGCCCGGATCGGCATACGTGTATCAGGGCGAGGAGCTGGGATTGTTCGAAGTGCCGGACATTCCGTGGGACCGGCTGGAGGATCCGTGGCCGCTGAGGAGCGACCGCGAGGAATCCACCAAGGGGCGCGACGGCTGCCGCGTGCCGCTGCCGTGGATCGGGTCGGATGCGCCGACGCTCGACCGTCCCGGCGACCAGTTCGGACGCCACGGCTCGTTCGGCTTCTCCCCTGCCGGAGCCACGGAGGACCCGCATCTGCCGCAGCCCAAGTGGTTCAAGGACTTCGCCGTGGACGTGGAGAGCGCTGACGACGATTCGATGCTGAACTTCTACCGCCGCGTGCTGGCGCTGCGCCACGAGCTGCAGACTCCGGACACGAGCTGCGCGTGGCTGGACGAGGATGCGCCGAGCGGACGGCGCGACGGCGCCGACGGGCAGCCGGGCGGCGTGATCGCCTACCGGAGGGCGAACGGATGGGCGAATCTGACGAACTTCGGCGCCGAGCCGGCCGCGCTGCCGGATGGCGAGGTGCTGCTGTCGTCCGGGCCGCTCACCGACGACGGGCGTCTACCGCAGGACACCTCCGCGTGGCTGCGACTGGCATAGCCGGCACGGGCTACCGTTCTCCCATCATCCCGAGCGAAGACCGCAAGGCCGAAGTCGAAGGATCCCTGACACCGCAGACCAAGGATCCTTCGACTCCGCTACGCTCCGCTCAGGATGACGGGGAAAAAAGCGGCTCTTCGCATTTTGGTGTGTATGGGTGGTGGTTTAGAGGTGGGTCTGGATGGCTTGTCCGAATCCGCCTGTGTGGAGCAGGCTTCTGGTGATGTAGTTGTCGAGATTGCGGAAGCCGAGGGCGAT
>NZ_JAAIIH010000016.1 GCF_012932365.1 Bifidobacterium moraviense | reverse complement strand
CCGCTGGGGCACCCCCGAGGACCTCCAGGGCCCCGCCGTCTTCCTCGCCTCCGACGCCTCCGACTTCGTCAACGGCCTCGTGCTGTACGTCGACGGCGGCATTCTGGCCTACATCGGCAAGCAGCCCCAGTGATCAAATCGCACGATGACGGAGCGTCCGCAGCGCTGAGCCGTTAAGCGTGGAGTCCGGTGGACTCCACGTAGGCGAAGTGAGCGGCCGATAAGGCCGCGAAGGGCGCGTGGCAACGTGCCGCCTCGGTCGGCGTACTCAGTACGCCTTCCCTCGGTGCGCCTTGCGGACGCACGCGTCATCGCGCGATTTGATGGGCGAATAAGTGAATGAATGACGGAGCGCCTTCCGCGCGTTGAAGTCGCACGCGTCATTTCATTTTTCGCCCGGCGGCGGGTACGCCTTCGCCCGGCGACGGCGGAAGTCGCACGCGCTGCCGCGCGATTTGATGAGCGGATAACTGAATGACGGGGCGGCCTGCCGAAGCGGGCGGGCGGCTCCGTCGCCTAGGCTTGACACTGAACCATCCAACGAAAGGATCGAATACCTCCATGCGTATCGCACTGATCAACGAGAACTCCCAGGCCGCCAAGAACGGTCTCATCTACGACGCCCTCAAGAAGGTCGCCGACGAGAAGGGCTTCGAGGTCGACAACTACGGCATGTACGCCGCCGACGACGAGGCGCAGCTCACCTACGTCCAGAACGGCATCCTCGCCGCCGCCCTCCTCAACACCAAGGCCGCCGACTTCGTCGTCACCGGCTGCGGCACCGGCGAAGGCGCCATGCTCGCCCTCAACTCCTTCCCCGGCGTCATCTGCGGCCACGTCGAGGACCCGCTCGATGCCTACACCTTCGCCCAGATTAACGACGGCAACGCCATGGCCATCCCGTTCGCGCTGAAGAACGGCTGGGGCCAGGAGCTGCAGCTCAAGTACATCTTCGAGCAGATGTGGCTCGAGGAGCCGGGCTCCGGCTACCCCAAGGAGCGCGTCGTCCCCGAGCAGCGCAACAAGAAGATCCTCGACGGCGTCCGCGCCGCCGCCTTCAAGCCGCTCGTCGAGATCTACAAGGCCCTCGACCCGGAGCTCGTCAAGGGCGCCTTCGCCGGTGAGCACTTCAAGGAGCTGTTCACCGCCCACGCCGAGGACGGCGAGATCAAGGACTACGTCCTCTCCCTCGCCTGATCGACGCGCATGAACGGGCCGTTCCGCGCCATGTGTCAGTGCGCGGCGCGGAACGCCCGGCGGCATCGCCTCCGGGCGCCGTCGCCTCTCCGTCGTGCCGTGCGTCGCCCGCGCATCAGCCTGCGCGATGTACGGGCGAGGCGGCTCCTGACTCTCCTCTGATTATTTCCTTCCCAAGGCCGATCGGCACTCGCCGGTCGGCCTTGCCGCGTCTTTGGGGCGTCTCCGCGTATCGCCTTGGCTCTCTCCGTGCGCCGACTCGGGTCTCGTTGCGCTTCGATGGGCTTCGATGGGTTTCGATGGGCTGCGATGGGGAGCTCGCCGGGCTGCGACGGGCTGCGATGGGATCTCTTCGGGTCCCTGCCAGGTCCTCGCTGAGTCCCCGCCGGCAAGGGAAGGCCCGGGTTTTCCCAGAATCGGCCTGTTTTCAATGGCCCGATCGGAAACTCGCCCCTTCGCTTGCTGAGGGTCGTGCCTATCGGGCAAACGAAGGCCCGGGTTTTCCACGATCGGCTTTATCCCAATGGTTCGATCGGAAACCCGCCCGTTCGCTTGCCAAGGATCGTGCCCATCGGGCAAGCGAAGACCCGGGTTTTTCCGAGATTGGCTTTATCTCAATGGTCCGATTGGAAACCTGCCCGTTCGTTTGTCAGACATCGATCCCGTTTGGCAAGCGAAGGGCCGGGTTTTCTCAGGATCGGCTTGTTTTCAACGGTCTGTTCCGAAACCCGCCCGTTCGTTTGCCAAGGATCGTGCCTATCGGGCAAACGAAGGCCCGGGTTTTTCCAAGATCGGCTTGTTTCCAATGGTCCGATCGGAAACCCGCCCGTTCGCTTGCGAAGGATCGTGCCCATCGGGCAAGGGAAGGCCCGGGTTTTCCCAAGATCGGCCTATTTCCAATGGTTCGATCGGAAACCCGCCCGTTCGCTTGCCGATGGCCGGGGCCTTTCGTCCTCGACGTCGCCCGTACGCCGTCCGCGCATCGCCCGCGCGTCGATCGAACATCGCCCGCGCGTCGATCGGACATCGATCGAACATCGGCCGGACGCCATCGAACATCCTCGAACGTCAATCGATTGCAACCTGTGGCAACGGGCTGAGACTTGTCAAGCATCGCCCCCTATGCTCCCTTCTCGGCATCGAAAATTTTAGCCATCAAAAACGGCTTGACACAATGAGGTGATGATCATGGCAGATCTGTCTTGGGTGGGCAAGAAGAGAAAAATTACGTACTGGACGCGCTTCGGCTACGGCATGGGCGGCCTGCTCAACTCCGGCGCGCTCACGTTCACGCACACCTATCTGATCATGTTCGTCTCCACCGAGTGCGGCCTGTCCGCCGGCGAGGCGGCCATCATCGCGTCCGCCGCGATCTATCTGGACGCCGTGCTCGCCCCGCTCATGGGCTTCTTCTCCGACAACTTCTACGCCACGCGCATCGGCCGCCGCTTCGGACGCCGCCGCTTCTGGATCCTCGCCGCCATCCCGATGATGCTGGCCGAGCCGCTGATCTTCCTCGTCACGCCGTTCGGCTTCGGCTACTACCTGGCGTGCTACCTCGTGTACAACGTCGGCTACTCGTTCGCCTCCACGTCGCTCGTGCCGCTGGCCATCGAGATGACCGACGACTTCGAGGAGCGCGGCTACCTCACCGGCATGAAGCGCGTGTTCGGCAACGTCACCGGCTTCGTCATGGCCGCCCTGACCGCGTTCGGCTTCGGCGTGTTCGGCGAGGACAACCCGCACTCCTACTTCATCATCGCGTGCATCAACGCGAGCATCATGATCTTCGGCCTCGTCACCCTGTACCTGAGCACGTGGGAGAAGACCCCGGCCGAGGTCGCCGAGGAGAAGATCGTCAACGTCTGGGAAGGCGTCAAGAAGCTCGTCGTCGACGTCCTGTCCACGTTCCGCAACAAGGCGTTCCGTCGTCTGCTCTACGCGTGGATGCCGTCGCAGTTCGCGGCCTCCGTGTGGTCCGCCGCCTACAGCTACTTCATCGTCTACACGCTCGGCATCACCAAGGCGTGGGCGTCCGGCTCCGAGATGCCCGGCAAGGTCGTGGCCATCGTGTGCATGGCCGTGTGGGTGCCGCTGCTCGTCAAGAAGGGCTTCCACAAGCCGTACTACTTCGCGGTGATGGGCGCCGCGGTCTCGATGGCCGTGTTCGTCACGTTCGGCGTGCTGCAGTTCACCGACGCGATCCCGGTGGCCACGGTGATGGTCGCCTACCCGATCGTGTTCTGCGTGTGGAAGTTCTTCTACGCCGGCTTCCAGTATCTGCCCGACGCGATCAACTACGTGCCCGACGTGGACGAGCTCATCACGCTGCGCCGCCGCGAGGGCGTGTACTCCGCGTCCCAGCGCCTTGTGCAGCAGCTGCTGCAGGCCATCGTCACCACCGTGTTCGGCTTCGTGCTGCTGGCCTCCGGCTTCATCTCCACGAAGGGCGGCCAGAAGGTGGAGCAGCCCATCTCGGTGCCGGTCACCGTGGCTGCGACGCTGCTCATCGGCTGCTGCGTGATGTTCGTGCTCTCCGCCGTGCTCGCCCGCTTCCTCAAGCTCGACAAGGACACCTGCGCGATCGTCACCGGCGAGGTGGAGCGCGTCAAGGCCGGCGGTCTCATGGCCGACGTGACCCCCGAGGTCAGGGCCGTGTGCGAGGACCTCTCCGGTCTCAAGTACGAGCAGTGCTTCGCGCACAACACCATCGGATATCAGGAGGAAGGCATCACGCCGGCCGCCTGAGCGTCGATCGGGGACGATCGGGTGCCGTCCCGGTCCTGTTCTGTTCCGACCGGGCAAGCGAAGGGCCAGGTTTTCCCGGGATCGGCTTGATTTCAATGACCCGATCGGAAACCCGGTCGTTCGCTTGTCGGAGATCGATCTGTCCGGGCAAGCGAAGGCCCGGGTTTTTCCGAGATCGGCCTGATTCCAATGGTCTGATCGGAAACCTGGCCCTTCGTTTGTCGGAGATCGATCTGTCCGGGCAAGCGAAGGCCCGGGTTTTCCCGGGATCGGCTTGATTCCAATGGTCTGATCGGAAACTTGGTCGTTCGTTTGTCGAGGATGGACTCAGATCGGCAAGCGAAGGGCCGGGTTTTTCCGAGATTGGCTTGATTCCAATGGTTCGATCGGAAACCCGGTCGTTCGCTTGTCGGCGATTATCTTGTTCGGGCAAACGAAGGGCCGGGTTTTCATGGGATCGGCGTGATTCCAATGGTCTGATCGGAAACCTGGTCGTTCGTTTGTCAAGGATGGGCTCAGATCGGCAAGCGAAGGGCCGGGTTTTCGCGGGATCGGCGTGATTTCAATGACCCGATCGGAAACCCGGCCCTTCGCTTGCCGGGGATGACGGCCGGCCCGACCGTCGCATCGTCCTGTCGCATCCGTCGCATCCGGCACATCGTCCCGACGGACGCATCCGACCGGCCACCGCCCGCCGGCAATCGCTGGCAACGAAGCCTCCGGCCTCCCGCCCGCACGCCTAGTCTGGCGGTGCATGGCAAGGGAGCCGAACCGTGAAGGAGCAATCATGAATCTCAGCATCGTCACCGTGGGCGCGCGCTTCGCCGTCGTCAAGGCGGAGGACGCCGGCATCTGGCGCACCGATCGTCCGTGGCGCGTCAGCCTCAACGGCGAGCCGTGCCGCGCCGTGCCGACCACGGACCGCATCGTCACCTACGTGGACGGCCTGGAGCCGGACACCGCGTACGTGCTGCGCTACGAGCGCGACGGCGAGGACGGCGCCCCGGAGCCCGCGCTCGAGGCCTCGTTCACCACCGCGCACGAGTCGTTCACCCTGAACGTGCGCGACTTCGGCGCCGCGGGCGACGGCGTGCGCGACGACACGCAGTCGATCATGGCCGCGATCATGGCCGCCCCCAGGGCCGCTCGCGTGCTCGTGCCCGCCGGCGACTACCGCATCCGCAACGTGTTCCTCAAGTCGGACGTCACGCTGGAGCTGGCCGAGGGCGCCACGCTGCGCGCCCGCCACGACCGCGAGAACCTCGCCTACCTGCCGCCCACGCTCCACGGCGCGCCCGGCGACGGCTACGCGGGCACCGATGCCCTGCCCCTGGGCACGTGGGAGGGCGAGTCCGAGGTGCCGATGTTCTGCGGCGTCCTGACCGGCATCGGCCTGCACGACGTGACGGTGTGCGGCCGCGGCGCGATCGACGGCGGCGCCAACGCGGACGAGGACAACTGGTGGCACGATCCCAAGCGCATCCGCGTCGCCTCCCGTCCGAACATGGTGTATCTGTCCGACTGCGACCGCACCGTGCTCGCCGGCGTCACCGTGCGCAACTCGCCGAGCTGGAACATCCATCCCACGCTGTGCCGCGACTTCACGATGGCGTGCGTGACGATCGAGAGCCCCAAGATCTCGCCGAACACCGACGGCTTCGACCCCGAGTCGTGCGACGGCGTGCACGTGACGGGCGTGCACTTCTCGGTGGGCGACGACTGCATCGCCGTGAAGTCCGGCAAGATCTCCATGCCGCGCGTGCTGCGCCCGGCCTGCCGCAACATCCTCATCGAGCAGTGTTACATGCACGACGGCCACGGCTCCGTGGTGCTCGGCTCGGAGGCGTCCGGCGGCATCGAGGACCTCACGGTGCGCGACTGCCTGTTTGAGCGCACGGACCGGGGCCTGAGGATCAAGTCGCGTCGCGGCCGCGGCAAGGATTCGGTCTACCGCAACATCCGCTTCGAGCACATCCGCATGGACGAGGTGCTCACGCCGTTCGTGGTGAACTCGTTCTACTTCTGCGACCCGGACGGCAAGTCCGACTACGTGCAGTGCCGCGAGCCGCTGCCGGTGGACGACCGCACGCCCAAGGTGGAGTCGCTGGAGTTCCGCGATATCGAGGCGCTGAACTGCCATGCCGCGGCCACGTGGATCACCGGTCTGCCGGAAAGCAAGGTGGGGCGCCTCGAGTTCCACGACGTGCACGTCACCTTCTCTCCGAACGCCGAGCCGACCGTGCCGGCCATGGCCTGCCACGTGGATCCGATGGCGCGGCAGGGCATCATCGCGCAGCACGTGGAGACGCTGGTGCTCGACGACGTGCGCATCGAAGGCCAGGACGGCGACGAGCTGCAGCTGACGGACGTCGACCGCGTGGTGCGCGGCTAGCGCGGTACGCTCGGGGAAGGCGGCGTCCCTCGTCCGGGCGCCCACTCGGGGAAGGACACCACACGATGGCAGCTTCTGCAGCTTCCGCAGCTTCCGTAGATTCAGCGGCTTCGACGCTGACGGTCGCGTCCGACGGTTCGGCCGGATTCCGCACGATCGGCGCCGCGCTGGACGCGCTGATGGCGCGCGACGACGGCCTGACCCCCGCGACGATCCGCATCGCGCCGGGGGAGTACCGCGAACGGCTGACGATCCGCCGCCCGAACGTGACGCTGGAGGCCGCATCGCTGCCGGACGACGGCGATGCGCGCGACGGCGTCCCGCGCGACGGCGACGTGCGCGTCGCGTCCGGGCTGGGCGGTTTCATGCCGTCGCCCGACGGCCAGGGCGACCGTCTCGGCACGTTCCGCACCGCCACGGTGTTCGTGGACGCGCACGACGTGACGCTGCGCGGTCTGACGATCGTCAACGACGCGGGACCGGGGGAGGAGGTCGGTCAGGCGATTGCGCTGTACGCGGACGGCGACCGGATCCTCGTGGAGGACTGCGTGCTGCTGGGGCATCAGGACACCCTGTTCACCGGTCCGCTGCCGCCCAGGGAGATCGAACCGGGCGGGTTCGTCGGTCCCAAGCGTCTGGCCCCGCGCGCGGTGGGACGCCAGTGCTACCGGCGCTGCCTGATCGCGGGCGACGTCGACTTCATCTTCGGCTCGGCGCGCGCGTGGTTCGAGGACTGCGAGATCCGCTCCGTCGGCCCGGGCTACGTGACCGCCGCCTCCACGCCCCAGGGCGAGCCGTACGGCTACGTGTTCGACCATTGCCGGTTCACCGCGGCCACGCCGCGCGACGCCGGCTGCGCCGGGAAGGGAACCCGCACGTTCGGCGCGCTGGTGCCGGACGGGTCGGTGGCGATCGGGCGTCCGTGGCGCGACTGGGCGCGCACGGTGCTGGTGGACTGCGAGCTGGGCGCGCACATCCGCGTGGACGGCTGGGACGACTGGGGCAAGTCGGGCGCGCGGGCGCATTCGTGCTACGCCGCGATCGATCCCGTGGGCCCCGGCGCGGCGCCGATGGCCTGGCCCCGGTGGGTGCACACGCTGGACGAGGGCGACCGTGCGCGGTTCGCGCGCGACGCGGTGCTGGACGGCTGGCGTCCGGGGCGCTGACGGCCGCGTCTCCGCGTCTCCGCGTTGCCTCGGCACCGCAAGGTGATGCCGCAAGGTGATGCCGCAAGATGATGCCATGCGGTGGTGCCATAGAGTGATGCCATGGAGTGATGCCATGAGGCGATCCCGTACGACGGTCCCGCGTGGCGGCTCCATGTGAATCCCGCACGCGCGTACGGCTAATTTTTCCTCAAACCGCGTCCGATGTGCTAAAATTTTACCCATCATCATCGTTTGCAGCGGAATCCCGGGCGCCCCGCCGCGACTCAACGTCGTACGCGCGGCGCGGCGCACCGGTTGCCCGCGCCGTACCGACGTCGGCCGCATCGGCCCGAAGGCCAAGGAGAACCGCAATGGGAAGCTCGCGCATCATCAACACCTACATCCGCCAGCTCATCGAGACGAGCACGCCCGAGGCTCCCGCGTGGAACATCGAGAAGATCCGCGCCGGCAAGCCGAACACCTGGAACTACATCGACGGGTGCATGATCAAGGCGCTGCTCGACCTGCACGACATCACCGGCAAGGACGTCTACCTGGACTTCGCCGACCGGTTCATCGACCACTTCGTGCGCGACGACGGCTCCATCGCCTCGTACGACCCGAAGGAGTACAACCTCGACAACGTCAACGCCGGCAAGACGCTCTACCAGCTGTACGCCGTCACCGGCAAGGCGAAGTACCGCAAGGCGATGGACGTCATCTACTCCCAGCTCGCCGCGCAGCCGCGCACCATCGAGGGGAACTTCTGGCACAAGCTCATCTACCCGAACCAGGTCTGGCTCGACGGCCTGTACATGGCGCAGCCGTTCTACGCGCAGTACGAGCTGAGCTTCCACGACGGGCGCGGCGTGTCCGACTCCATGCACCAGTTCGCCGTGGTGCGCGAGCGCATGCGCGATGAACGCAACGGCCTGTACGCGCACGCCTACGACGCCTCGCGCACGGCGTTCTGGTGCGACCCGGTGACGGGGCTGTCCAGCTGCTGCTGGCTGCGCGCCGAAGGCTGGTTCGCCATGGCGCTGATCGACACGTGGGAGCTGCTGCCCGCCTCGATGAGCGCGGAGCGCGACGGGCTGCGCCGCATGTTCGTGGAGCTCGTGGACGCGATGCTGCCGTACCGCGACCCGGACACCGGCATGTGGCGTCAGGTGATCAACCTGCCGAACATCGAGCCGAACTATCCGGAGACGTCCGGCTCGGCGATCTTCGCGTACGCGATCATGAAGGGCGCGCGGCTGGGCGTGCTGCCGGAGCGGTACTTCGATCTCGGACTAGCGACGTACCGCGGCATCTGCGAGACCAGGCTCAACGAGGAGGACGGGCGCCTCACGCTCGACGGCATCTGCCTGGTGGCGGGGCTCGGCAACGTGGAGCACCGCGAGGGCACGTTCGACTACTACATGCGCGAGCCGGTGGTGCGCAACGACGCCAAGGGCGTGGCGCCGCTGGTGCTGGCCTTCGTGGAGGTGCTGCGGCACGAGCACGCGGCGCAGGCGTCCGACCCGTCGCTCGCCGCCTGACGCCCGCCGCGGCTCCGGCGCGCCGGAGGCTGATCCCGATTTGGTGTTGCGCAACATTTATGCAACAATGATGCAAGTGTTGCAATAGGCGCAACACCATCAGACTTGCTGCGCAAGATCGCGGATCAAAGGAGAACGAGGATGTCCGGCGCGACCATATTCGATGTCGCCAAGGCGGCCGGGGTGTCGCCGTCCACCGTGTCCCGTGCCCTCAACAACGGCGCGGTGAGCGAACGGACGCGCGAGCGGATCGGACGTCTGGCGGACCAGCTCGGCTACCGTCCCGCGTCCTCCTCCGCGTCGCGCGACGCCGCCCGCCGGGGCGTGGTGGGGCTGCTGCTCACCGACATCGGCAACTACTACTTCACCGACGCGCTCAAGGGCGTGTTCGCCACGGCGCAGAGCCGCGGATACCGCGTCGAGGTGGTGGACGTCACGCTCGCGGACGACCAGGACGAGGCGATGCGCACGCTGACGGACACCACCGATGGCCAGCTGCTGTTCTCGCCGCGCATCGACGACGCGCGGATCGCCCGCTGGTTCTCGCCGCGCACCGCGGTGCTGGCCAGCCGCGTGTTCGACGGCTTCCCGAGCGTGGTGATGAACGACCGCGACGGCATCGTGCAGGCCGTGCGCCATCTGGCCTCGCTGGGGCATCGGCGCATCGCCTTCGTGGGCGGCTCGGAGACGAGCTGGTCCAACGAGGTGCGCCGCGACGCCTTCTCCGACGCGTGCGCCGACTACGGCATCGAGAGCGTGCTGCTCGGGCCCTTCGAGCCCTCGTACGCCGGGGGCGCGGCTGCCGCGGACGCGCTGATGCTCGAGGATGGCGTGACCGGCGCGGTGGCGTTCAACGATCTGGTGGCCGGCGGCCTGATGGGCGTGCTGCAGGGGCGCGGCGTGGCGATCCCCACGCAGATGAGCATCGTGGGCATCGACGACAGCGTGCTCTCGCGCGTGGTGCGCCCGCAGCTGACCACGGTGGACATCCGCCAGGAGCGCATGGGCTCGATCGCCATGCAGATGCTCATCGACCGGCTCGAGGCCGACGCCTCCGGCGCGGCGCAGGACGCACGGGACGCGCCGGCGAATCCGCCGGCGGTCGTGGTACCGGAGCTGCTCATCGCCAGGGACTCCACCGGACGCGCGCCGCGCGATCCGCGCTGATCCCGGGTGCGTCGCGGCGGCGCGACGGCAGGTTCCGCACCGCGGAACGCAACGCATGCAAGGCCCTTCCCATTGAACGGGAAGGGCCTTGCCGTTGTTGTGGACCCTTCGCGTCGGTTGCATAAATCTCGGAAACAAATTGCGGAAACAATTGGCAACTTCCCGATTGGGGGTTGCGCGCGCCGTTAGATTGATAACTGTCAACGCAATCCAATGTCGGATTAGCCCGCCGGGCAGTCCAAGGACGAAAGCCCGACAGAGCAGCGTCACAGAAGAAAGGGTACTCAATGAAGACCGCCAAGAAAGTCCTCGCCGTTGCAGCGGCTGCGGCAACCATGTTCTCCATGGCCGCCTGCGGCAATTCCAACAGCTCCGCCGAGGCCAACAAGAGCCTGACCATCGCCTGGTGGGGCAACCAGTCCCGCAACGACAAGATGACCAAGGTCGACGACGCCTTCAAGGCCGCCAACAACGTCGAGGTCCAGGGCCAGGCCTCCCAGTGGTCCGACTACTGGTCCAAGCTGGCCACCAACGCCGCCGGCAAGTCCATGCCGGACGTCATCGCCATGGACTACTCCTACCTGCAGCAGTACGTGAGCAACGGCCTGCTGGAGCCGCTGGACGAGTACATCTCCAACGGCACCATCAAGATCGACAAGATCGACAAGGGCGTCCTCGACTCCGGCAAGCTGGACGGCAAGCAGTACGCCATCTCCGCCGGCTCCTCCTCCCCGGCCATGATCGTCAACCAGACCGTGCTCGACCAGGCGGGCATCACCCTCCCGGAGCACATGACGCTCGACCAGTTCAAGGACATCGCCAAGCAGGTCTACGAGAAGACCGGCTACAAGACCAACTTCCGCTACTACGAGGCCTCCGAGCTCCTTGAGTACGTGCTGCGCGGCGAGGGCAAGGTCCTCTTCGGCAACAACGACGGCAAGCTCGGCGTGACCGCCGAGGACGTCCAGCCCTACTTCGAGGTCTACGAGCAGGGCATCAAGGAAGGCTGGCACCTCGACACCGGCGTCTTCGCCTCGATCGACTCCACCTCCATCGAGCAGGACCCGCTGGTCTACGGCTCCGAGCCCGGCTCGCGCTCCTGGGTCTCCTTCAAGTTCACCTCGCAGCTGTCCGCCCTGCAGAAGGCCGCGGCCGGCAACGGCAACCCGACCCTGAAGCTGTACGCGTGGCCCGCCGCCGACGTGGCCAAGGCCGACTACATCAAGCCCGGCCAGTTCTGGGCCATCACCAAGTCCTCCAAGAACAAGGACCTGGCCGCCAAGTACATCAACTGGTACACCAACGACGAGGAGCCCGTGAAGATCATGGGCACCGACAAGGGCCTGCCGGTCAACTCCGACATGCTCAAGGCCATCGAGGGCGATCTGTCCGAGGGCGACAAGGCCGCCGTCGAGTTCCTCAACACCGAGGTGATCCCGAACTCCTCCACCATCAACCCGCCGGCGCCGGAAGGCTCCTCCAAGGTGAACGGCAAGGACGTGCTCGGCACCACCGAGGAGTCCGTGCTCATGGGCAAGATCTCCGCCGCGGACGCCGCCAAGCAGTTCGTGGACCTGGCCAACGAGGCGCTCGCCAAGAAGTGATCCGCGAGGCGGCCCGGCGGGACGGCCGGGTCGTGCGGGAGGGCATCGTCTCCCCGCACGGCACGCCGTCCGGCCTCCCGCCGGCAGGCCTCCCGATCCATCCAGATAACTCAACCTTCGCACTTTCCTTTTCCTCCTTCCCTTCCTGATCGCGGCGGCAAGAACGGATAGCTTTTCTCGCTGAACTGCTATCTGTTCTTGCCGCCGTTGCATGGGGAAAGACCCCCGGAGTGGTCGGCAATCGCCTCGGATCGTTGGAATCGCAACGATTTCGGCACTTAGGCAATTGCTGAAACAATTGGCAACACTTGCCAAGCGTTGCCTTGAGAGGCGGTACAGTGAAAGTGCAGCTCGAAAGGACGTGGCGTTCCGCACGGAAGCGGGACGACGCGATGCTGCTGGTCTGTTGGACCACAACGCAACAACTGTGAGGGCGACGTCGCAGTCACCCGAACGAACACAATGCGCGGAGGATGCACCGCAACTGCATCGGATGCGCTTTTGGGAAAGGTTAACTATGACTCAGGCAACGGTTGCATCGCCGCAGGGTGCCCGAAAGTTGGGCAACTCCGGCGTTCAGTTCCGCAAGCAGAGCAAGTTCCGTCAGTGGCTGAACCAGGAGAACGTCTCGGGCTACGTGTGCGCCCTCCCGTTCATCATCGGCTTCCTGATGTTCCTGCTCGTCCCGATGATCCTGTCGATCTACTACTCCTTCACGGACTACAACATCCTGTCCGACCCGGAGTGGATGGGTCTCGACAACTTCAAGGAGATGTTCACCAACGACCCGCTGTTCTGGAAGTCGATGGGCGTCACCCTGTTCTACGCGCTGATCTCCACGCCGCTGCGTCTGATCTTCGCCCTCGCCGTGGCCATGCTGCTGCTCAAGAACTCCGCGGTCTCCGGCTTCTACCGCGCCGCCTACTACCTGCCGTCCATCCTCGGCGGCTCCGTGGCAGTGGCCATCCTGTGGAAGCAGATGTTCGCCCAGGACGGCGTCATCAACAAGGCGCTCGAGCTGTTCGGCATCCACACCAACTTCGCCTGGCTGGGCAACGAGCACACCGCCATCTGGACCCTGATCATCCTCGGCGTGTGGCAGTTCGGCTCCTCCATGCTGATCTTCCTCGCCTCCCTTAAGCAGATCCCGTCCGAGCTCTACGAGGCCGCCTCCGTGGACGGCGCCACCGGCTGGACCCAGTTCTGGAAGATCACGCTGCCGCTGCTCACCCCGACCATCTTCTTCAACCTGGTCATGCAGTCCATCAACGGCTTCCTCGCGTTCACGCAGTGCTACATCATCACCCAGGGCAAGCCGCAGAACTCGACGCTGTTCTACATGGTGCACATGTACAACGAGTCGTTCACCAACTACCACGCGGGCTACGGCGCGGGCATGGCATGGATCATGCTGCTCGTGGTGGGCCTGTACACGGCGATCCTGTTCGCCACGAAGCGTTTCTGGGTTTACGACGAGGAGGCCTGATCCAAGATGACTAGCGCAACCATCAATGACGTCAAGAGGGACGACATCCCCGTCTACGAGCACAAGAAGGGCATCAAGTGGGGCCGCGTGGTCTACCACGTGCTGGTGATGCTCGGCGCCCTGCTCATGATCTACCCGATCGTGTGGATGGTGTTCAGCTCCTTCAAGCCCACGAACACGGTGTTCTCCACCGCCGGTCAGCTCATCCCGACCGAGTGGACGGGCGTGAACTACGTCAACGGCTTCAAGGGCTTCTCCGGCACCACGTTCTGGACCTTCCTCGGCAACTCGATCTTCATCGCCGTGGTTGCCACCGTCGGCACGATCGGCTTCTCCGCCATCGTGGCCTACGCGCTGGCCCGCCTGAAGTTCCGCGGCCGCGGCCTGCTGTTCACCGCCATGCTGCTGTCCATGATGCTGCCGGCGCAGGTCATGATGGTGCCGCAGTACCTGTGGTACCAGAAGCTCGGCTGGACGAACAGCTACCTGCCGCTGATCGTGCCCTACTGGTTCTGCATCCAGGGCTTCTTCGTCTACCTCATGTACAACTTCATCCAGGGCATCCCGCGCTCCCTCGACGAGGCCGCGAAGATCGACGGCTGCTCCTACTACGGCATCTTCTTCCGCGTGGTGGTCCCGCTGCTCACGCCGGCCGTGGTGACGGGCTGCATCTTCAGCTTCATGTGGCGCTGGGACGACTTCCTCTCGGCCCTGCTCTACGTCTCCGACACCGAGCGCTACCCCGTGTCCCTGGCCCTGAAGCTGTTCTCCGATCCTGGTTCGTCCTCCGATTACGGCGCCATGTTCGCCATGGCCACCGTGTCGATCATGCCCTCCATCCTGATCTTCCTCTTCTTCCAGAAGTACCTCGTCGAAGGCGTGAGCACTTCGGGTCTGAAGGGCTGACGCGTCACGCGGAGCCCGGTGGGCTCCGCGTAGCGTCAGCCTGAGCGGCCGCCAAGGCCGCGAAGGCAGGATTGAGCCTCGCCGCAGGGCGAGTCCCTAATTGCAAAACCCATACCGGCTCCACCGGTGAGTCCAGCGCCCAGCGCCGGCCTCACCGGTGGAGACCGGACCGCAAACCACATCGGCTCACCGACCGGCCCCGCGAGCAATGCCGACTCCAAACAGTCGCCCCGCCTGCGGTCCCACCCCCGAGCCGCCCCATAACCGAAAATCCATCGCCGTCCGCCCCGCCCGGATCCACCGTCGGACCCGCGAGCCCCGGCCCGGCCGGCACATCCCATAACCAAAGACTTGGCCCGCCGCTCCGGCAACCGCTGTTTCTCCTCCTTTCCTTTCCTTCCATGCGGTCGCCGGAGGGCGCAGGCCATCACCCTTTCGTCCCGCACGCCACGCGCCCGCGTGCGGCACGTACCCGCGGCGCACGTACGTCACTGGTTGTTCCTCCGATTTCAGGCTGAGGTGGAGTTCCATGAATCTGTTCGGCATGTTCTACGGCGGCGGCGGACACGAGTCCGACCGTCAGGCCCATCCCGAGGGTCTTCGTCTGTTCTTCTCGGTGATCAAATGGCACTGGGGTCGTCTGATCGGCCTCAACCTCGTCTTCATCTTCACCTGCATCCCCGTGATCACCATCCCGTGCGCGATGACCGCCATGAGCAAGGTGACCGGCCTGTTCCTGCAGCGCCGCATCTGCTATCCGATGCACGACTACTTCAAGGCCTTCGGCGCCGAATGGAAGCGCTCCACCCTGGCCGGCTGGGCCGCCATCCTCGTCGCGGCGCTCGGCGTGGTGGCCGCGTGGTTCTACACCCATGTGGGCATGACCGGCGGCGTGGTGCTGGCCGGCGTCTGCCTGATCTTCTCCCTCGTGGCCGTGGCCGCGATGGTCTACCTCTTCCCGATGATCGCCTTCACCGATCTCAAGGTGCGCGATCTTCTCCGCAACGCGGTGCTGCTCTCGCAGATGAAGTTGCCGCAGACCGCCGCCGTGCTCGCGCTGAGCGCCCTGCTCGTGGTGGTGTCCTACGTCTCCCTGCCCTGGACCGTGTGGGTCATGCCGCTCGTCGGCTTCTCCCTCATCGCGCTCATGGGCACGTACGTCGCGTGGAACGCCATGAGGCAGCACGTCATCCGCGACGACAACCCTTCCTCGGCGTCGCACAGCTACGCCGACGACCTTGACGGATCCGGCGCCTCGGACGCGCCGTCCGGAACCCGTTCCGCCAAGAAGATCGCCGCATCGGCGGTCGCATAACACACGTCGTGCCCTTTCCCGAAGCCTGAGCGGGGGAGGGCACGGCTCCTTTCTGCTCAGGCGCCCGTGCGCATCCCGCGCGGGCAGACGTCACGGGAGGACCCATGATCCAGTCCAACGACGGACTTCATGCGAGCATATCCGACACCTGCATCACCCTGTTCTGGGACCAGCCCGAGGAGGCCACGCCGAGCTGCATCTACCGCATCCGCTTCGACGGCTCCGAGGCCGCCAAGGTGGACCGCACGCACGTCACGTTCCTGGACCTCGAGCCGGACACCGAACACGACTTCGCGGTGTGCATGAGCGAGAAGGGCGAGTACGGCACGTTCGAGCCGATGCTCGGGGGCACGTTCCGCACGCTGCCGGCCAAGCGCGAGATCGACGTGACCGCCGCCCCCTACCACGCGGTGGGCGACGGCGTGACGCTGAACACGGCGGCGATCCAGCGCGCGCTTGACGACTGCGGTCCGTCCGACCGCGTGGTGGTGCCCGCCGGCACGTTCCTCACCGGCGCCCTGACCATGCACTCCGACTCCGAGCTCACCGTGCGCGCCGACGGCGTGCTGCAGGGCTCCGCGGACCCGGCCGACTACGAGCCGCGCGTGTGGACCCGCTTCGAGGGCACCGAATGCGAGTGCTACGCGAGCCTGATCAACGTGGGCGCCGTGGACCACGAGGCCGGATACACCACGCGTAACGTGACGATCAACGGCGAGGGATCGATCCTCGGCGGCGGCGCCGAGCTCATGCGCCGCACCATCGAACTGCAGCGCGAGGCCATGAAGGACGAGCTGGCCGCGATGGCCGACTACGTCGCCACCTGCGAGAACGCGGACACGATCCCCGGACGCGTGCGCGGCAGGCTCATCACCGTGGCCAACGCGCAGAACGTGGAGCTGTACGGCCTGACCGTGGGCATGAGCCCCAGCTGGAACGTGCAGGCCATCTACTCGGACACGTTCGTCACCTACGCCTGCTCGTTCGTCTCGCGCGGCGTGTGGAACGGCGACGGCTGGGACCCCGACTCGTCCACGAACTGCTTCCTGTTCGACTCCCGCTTCGACACCGGCGACGACATGGTGGCCATCAAGTCCGGCAAGAACCCGGAGGGCAACGCCATCGACCGTCCCACCAGGCACGTGCGCATCTTCGACTGCGAGGCCGCGTACGGCCACGGCATCGCCATCGGCTCCGAGATGAGCGGCGGCGTGGAGGACGTGGCGATCTGGAACGTGGATCTCTCGCGCTCCCGCTACGGCATGCACATCAAGGGCACGCCCAAGCGCGGCGGCTACGTGCGCGACGTGACCGTGCGCGACTGCGAGCTGGCGTGCATCACCGTGCATGCGGTGGGCTACAACGACGACGGCGTGCCGGGACCCGACGAGCCGTTCTTCGAGCGCTTCCGCTTCGAGCGCCTGCACGTGCTCGGCCGCTACTGGGGCGACGACGAGCACGACGTGCGGCCCACCACCGCGGTGCTCGTCAAGGGCTTCGCCAAGCCCGGGCACGAGGTGCGCGGCGTGGAGCTGCGCAACGTGACGCTCGGCGGCGTGGAGCACGGCTCCGGGCGCATCGAGCTGTGCAACGTGCGCGGCCTGCGCATGTCCGACGTGGACGCCGCGGACGTGGAGACGCTGCCGGCGGGGGAGAATCCGCTGAAGGGCGAGTGACGATCCTGCGCTTCGCGCGTACGGAGGATGCGACGACGGATACGACGATGGGCTGGAACCCGTTCCCGGGTTCCAGCCCATTCGTCATGTTCGCGTCGCACGGTCGATCGGACCGCGCGACGCGGGACGGCTACCGCACGACGATCGCGACGTCGTGCTCCACGACGGTGCCCGCCACGTCGAACGCGAGACGCGCGTGATGCACGCCGCGCTGTCCGTCCGCGGGCGTCCAGACGATCCGCCGCCCGTCGAACGCGGCGCCGTCCGGCAGTCCGGTCGCACGCACGGCCATCGGGCCGGCGCCCGGCAGCGGGTCGCGCACCGTCACGTCCAGCGCCAGCTCCTCGCCCGCGGCCGCGTCGACGCGCGAGGGCATGAGGAAGTACGGCAGGTACGCGGTGCGCGGCAGCGGGCGGTCCGCGTTCGGCGTCGCGTAGCGGTAGCCGTTCTCCAGACTGGGCAGCGTGGGGTGCGGGTAGAGCGAATCCGGCGGCGTGGCGGCCTCCGGGTTGTCGATCGTCACCCGCTCCACCGCCGTGTCCGCGGGGTACGCCGCGTCCTCCACGCGCGTGGCGAAGTACGGCTCCTCCGGCACGAACTCGAAGCAGGTGCGGCGCTTGCGGCGGTGCTCCACCTCCACCACGGCCGGCACGTCCGGCGCGGCGTCCGCGTCGAGACGCTCGAGGCGCACGCCGTGCACGTCGTCGAGCACCACGGCGGGACGCGTGTCCTCCACGTTCCAGCGCAGCCGCACGTTCGACGCGACCACGTCGTCCGCATGGCGCACGTACATGCCGTACGCGGGCGTGATGCCGAACTGCACCGGCTCCGGGTAGGCGCGCGCCGCCTCCGGCACGTTGTACGGGTCGTCCACCCACTCGCCCGTCGCGGCGTCGAAGCGCACGCGCGGCATCGTGTACTCGCGGTCCTGCTGCACGAACCAGTCCAGCGGCGTGGTCTCGCGCGCCAGATCGGTCTGTCCGAACGTCCAGTCGGTGCGCACGAAGCGCTGCTCGGCCGCATCGCGGAGCGTGTAGCCGCCGCGGAACGTCACGTCGACGTTGGTCAGGCGCAGGTCGCGGATGCGCCCGTCCACGCAGCCGGCCACGATGATCGCGTAGCGCGGGTCCACGTCGCGGGCCTTTACGTTGGTGATCTCCACGCGCTCGCAGCGGGCCGGTCGCGCCGCGCCCACCGCGTTGCCCATGCACAGCACGTCGTGGTCCGTGAGCGTCACCGACTCGTCCGGCACGTAGGCGTGCGCCGTCTCGTCGTAGCGGTACGGATGCCGCACGCCGTCCGTCTCCGTGAAGTTCGCGGGGTTGACGTGCACCGGATCGCGCTGGTCCACCACCGTGAGCGTACGGCCGCCGTCGAACGTCGTCGCCACGCGCCGGTAGGAGGGCACGTAGCGACGCACGGGGTAGACGTCGTACTCGCCGGGCAGGTTGGGCAGCACCCATTCGGGTTCGTCCAGACGCACGTCGCCTTCGGGCGCGCGCAGCTGGTCGGTGCCGTGGCCGGTGACGGGGAAGCGGGCGCGGTCGCCCACGCGGATGAATACCGGGCACGCGGTCACGCCGTCCATTTCCAAGTTCTCGGCCACGATGTCCGTCATGTCCGAGCCGTCCACGGCCTCGAGCGCGAGACCGGTGCAGCGGCGGAAGCGGATGTTGCGGATGGTCACGAGGCTGTAGCCGCCGGTGGCCTCGGTGCCGAGCTTCACGCGTCCGATCGGCCCCATGGCCGGGTAGCACGCCTGACGGTCCGTGGTGGGGTTGCCGGCGAGCACCGAGCCGATGTCGTAGCCGCACACCGTGCAGTCCTCGATGAGGATGTTGTGCGAGTCCTTGAACCGCTGCGCGCCGTAGGACGACTTCACCACGATCGCGTCGTCGTGCATCGTGTTGAACGTGCAGCCGCGCACGGTGCAGTCGGCCACGGAGTCGATGTCGATGCCGTCGCGGTTGGTGTCCACGGTGAGGTTCTCCACGAGCAGGTCGTCGGTGCCGGTGGCGATGATCGCGAAGTGGCCGCCCATGAGCATCGAGAAGTCCCTGAGCACGATGTGCGCGCAGTCGAACAGCGCGATGCCCTTGTTGCCGAACCATTCGGTGGTGTATCCCGGCTGGTCGCGCCGCGGCGGGTCCTGCGGGTCGGCGTAGGCCAGCGCGTCGTGGCGCACGCCGTGCTCGTCCACCCAGCTGCCGTCGATGAGGCCCTCGCCGTAGATCATCGCGTTCCTCACGCGGTCGCCCCAGATCAGGCAGTTGCGCAGATAGGAGTGCGCGTGGTCCTGCAGGCCCACGTAGCGGTTGACCTCGGGCTCGAGGCTGTTGCCGTCCTGGCCCTCCTGCGCGAATCCCTCGCCGGTGAAGTCGATCACGCCCTCGCGGATGGCGTAGCGGCCGGAGGCGAGCGTGGCGCCGCGGTCGATGCGCAGGTTCACGTTGCTGGCCAGCACCACGGTGTACGTCTCGAAGCGTCCCTCGGGGATCGTCACGGTGCCGCCGCCGGCGTCCGCGGCCGCCCGGATGGCGGCGTTGATGGCCTTCTGGTTCGAGGCGGGGCTCGCGTCCGGCGATGCGCCGAAGTCCAGGACGCTGAAGAGGCGCGGCTTCGCGAGGTCCTTCGGTGTCACCACGCTGCCGGTGGCGCGGGGGATACGCGGCCTGACGCGCTTCTCGGTCGTTGTGCTCATTGATGATGCTCCTTCACATCGGGATGGTGGTGTTGTCGGTTCTGAGAACCCGGGCGCGCAACGCACAGGGAAAACGTCGCGCGTCCGGGAGGAATGGGATAAGACGGATCAGCCCTTGGCCAGCGTCTCGTTGGCCTGATCGAAGAACTGCTGCGCCGCCGTCTTGGCGTCGATCGTGCCGTAGCACAGCGATTCCTCGATGGTCGGCAGGACCTTGGTGCCGACGGTGCTTGCGGCGGACGGCCAGGCCGGGTTGATCGTGCTGCTGTTGGGAATGATGACGTCATTGAGGAAGTCCATCGCCGTCACGTCGCTCTCGTCAAGGCTGGGTTTGATGGCGGTCTGGATCTTCGAGCTGATGGGCAGTCCTCGGTCGGTGAGCAGAATCTTGTTCGCATCCTCGTTGTTGGTGTAGAAGTCGATCCACTTCGCAGCGAGCTTCGGATTCTTGCAATCGCGGGAGATGGCAAAGAACTGGCTGGGCTTGACGTAGTTGGACTTGGTGGTGTTCGACGACGGCCAGTTGGCCACCGCCACCTTGTCTCCGTTGGGCATGGAGGACTGGAAGGCGGACACGTTGTTGGTGAACGCGAACGTCACCCACGAACGATGCGACGGATCGGAACCGTAGACCAGCGGGTTCTGGTCGTTGGAGCCGACCTTGATCTCGGTGTAGACCTCGGGCGCGAGGTGCCATCCTTCCTTGATACCGGTCTGATAGACGTTGAAGTATTCCTCGAGCTGGGCCGCGGAATCCACGCCGAGCTTGGTGTCCTCGAACAGCTGCACGCCTTCGCCGCGCAGCAGGTATTCCATGACGTTGCAGGTTTCGTAGTAGTAGAAGTTGGTCTTGTAGCCGGTCTTCTCGTAGACCTGCTTGCTGATCGACTCGAACTCGTCGAGCGTCATGTTCTCAGGGACCGTGATGCCGGCATTGTCCAGCAACGTCTTGTTGTACACCAGCACCGGCGCGTTCACCGCGTTCACCAGTGCGTAGGTCTTGCCATCCTTCTGTCCTGGTTCGATGACCTTGTCGTCGACGTTGTCCAGATTGATCGTGCCGTCGTCGATGTACGGCTGCATGTCCTGCAGCAGGCCGCTCTCGATGTATCGGTTGAGATAGATGTAGTCCATCTGGATGATGTCGGGCATGGACTTGCCGGCGGCGTTGGTGGAGAGCTTCTGCCAGTAGTCATAGAACTCGGAGAACTGCCCGTCGATGGAGACTCCCTGGTTCTGCTCCTCGAACATCTTGTCGATCTGGCCCATGCGGTCGTTACGCTGCTGGTTGCCCCACCATGCGATGGTCAGCTTGTTGTCGTCTCCACTTCCTGATGCGGAATTGCCACAGGCGGATACGGAACACAGCATGGCGCCCGCGACGATTGCGGCGCCGAGTTTCTTCATGATCGATCGCATTGGAATCACCTTTCCCTTGCTTGCGCAGGTGCAACATTGCCGCCCGCTTGTTGATACAACCTTGTACCACTGCGGCCCTCTACTTCCTGCTAGAGGACTCGCGGTCACTGTATGGCTGCACAACGCCTGATTCCAGATTTGTTGCCATGGTTTGCATTGATTATGTCGATATCGGCGATGCGCATTGGGCGATGCGGGCCCCCGATCGCCGTCGCCGCGCCGGTCGGGGGATGCGGTAGGGTGGTGGGCCGTGCGAATCATCGTTGCCGACTGCTCTGCCGAATACTCCGGACGCCTCAACGCCACGCTGCCCCCGGCCAGGCGCGTGCTGCTCATCAAGGCCGATTCGAGTCTGCTCATCTTCTCCGAGCTGGGATCGTACAAGCCGCTCAACTGGATGGCGGCGCCGTGCACGCTCAGGGAGATCACGCCCGACGACGCACCTGCCGATTCCGGAACCGACGCCGAATCCGAGCCGGACGTGGACGCGACGACGATCGACCCCGACGTCGCAACGCCGGTCAGGGTGCTGCGCGTCGCGGCCGCCAAGTCGAGCGACATCCTCGAGGTGAAGCTGTACCGCATCCATTCGGACGAGAGCTTCGATCTGGGCGAGGACCCGGGACTCATCAAGGACGGCGTGGAGGACCACCTGCAGCGCTGCCTGGCCGAGCAGATCGAGCGCATCGGCGCCGGCGCCAAGCTGGTGCGCCGCGAATATCCCACGGCCATCGGCCCGGTGGACATCATGGCGACCGACGCCAACGGCGAGCACGTGGCCATCGAGATCAAGCGCCACGGCGGCATCGACGGCGTCGAGCAGCTCACGCGCTACTGCGAGCTGCTCAACCGCGACCCGCTGCTCGCGCCCGTGCACGGCATCTTCGCCGCGCAGACCATCACGCCGCAGGCGCGCACGCTCGCCGAGGACCGCGGCTTCACGTGCCTCATCCTCGACTACGACGAGATGCGCGGCGTCGACTCCGACGAGCTGCGCCTGTTCTGAACGTCTGAGCGTCTGAGCGCGGCCGGCCGCGCATGCCGTGCATACGATGACGGCCCGCCCGTTCCGGCCCGCGCGTCCGGAGATCATCCGGGGATGCGGGGCGGAGCGGACGGGCCGGAAGCTCGTCTGACCGAAGCAGAGAAGCGGATCAGTACGCGGCCAGGATGTCCACCACGAACACCAGCGTGCTGTTCGCCGGGATGGAACCCTGCGCGGTGGAGCCGTAGCCCTTGTCCGGCGGGACCACCAGCAGCACCTGGGAGCCCACGGTCTGGCCGGTCAGGCCCTCGGTCCATCCGGTGAACACGCCGCCGGACATGCTCGCGTTGAACGTGGTGTTCTTGTCCCACGAGGAGTCGAACTGCGTGCCGTCCAGCAGCCAGCCGGTGTACTTCACCACGGCGGTGGAGGAGGAGGTGACCTGCGCGCCCTTGCCCTTGATGAGCGGCTGGGCCACGAGCGTGCCGTCCGACTGGTAGCCGTTGATGTCGATCGACGGCTTGCCGTTGCCGTCCAGCGTCACCTTCGGCAGGTTGGACGGCACGTCGGTCACGGCGTCGCCCTCGGCGCGCGTCAGATCGCGGGACTTGGAGACCACGGTGGAGGCCATGACGTACGACTTCTGCGCGTCGTCGGTGGCGGTGGTGTCGTTCACGCCCATGGCGATGAGCATGCCGACCTTCTGCCCCTTGAACACGTCGAGCAGGCCGGAGCGCAGCTGCGAGGAGTCGAGCACGGCGGCGCAGTCGGGCGTGGCGTTCTCCCAGCTGGAGTAGATCTCGGCGCCGGTCTTGGCGCTGATGGCCACGGACTGCATGCAGATGCGGTCGCCCTCCTCGAGGGTGTCGCCGTTGCCTTCCTGCAGGATCGCATAGCCGCCGTCCGGCACGGTGTACGGCGTGCTGTCGAACGTGATGGTGGGCTTCTGGCCGACCTCGCCGCTGGCCTTGATGCCGGTCATCTTCACCAGCGAGGACGACGCGGACGAGGAGGAGGGGGCGGCGGAGGAGGAGCCGGACGCGGACGCCGTCGTGTTGCCGCTGCCGCCGCAGGCCGCGAGGCCGACGGTCATGGCCAGCGCGCAGACGGCCGCCGCGGCGGTGGACAGGATGTGCTTTGCAGAGTCATAACGCATACCGCACCACAGTACCGTGTGCGGCTGAACTCGCGGGGAGCGGAATCGGCCCGGTAGTGAATGAAAGGTGAAGGGATTGTAGAATGGAAGGCGCTATGACTGATCAGGAACACAAGACCTCGCGTCGTGCCACCATCATGCGTGGCGTCGTCACGCCCATCTTCGGGCTGCTGGCGGTCGCCTGCTTCGTCTTCGGCATCCTCAACGCGACCGAGTGGAAGCCCACCGCCCAGGTGAACGCCTCCGCGTCCGCGGACACGCGCTACGTCGTCACGGATCCGGGCGTGCTCGCCCTGGCGGACGGCGCCTCCACCGTGACCGTCACGTCCTCCGCCGCCGACCGCAAACTGTGCGTCGTCTCCGGTCTGCCGCACGACATCACCGGCTGGGTGGCCGGCCATCCCTACACGCGTCTGACCGGACTGGCCTCGTGGAGCGAGCTGTCCGTGACCCAGGCCAAGGCCACCGGCACCCCGGACGCGCCCGCCGACGCGGTGAGCCTCGAACAATCCGACATGTGGCAGTCCGTGGACTGCGGCACCGGCACCGTGAGCATCGAACGCCCCGCGGACGCCGCCTCCACCGAGCTGCTCTTCGACAGCAACGCCGACGCGGCCGCCGACGACGACACCGGCGCCGCGCTCACGGTGAGCATGAGCTGGACGCGCGCCAAGCTGCCCGACTACGCCACGCCGCTGTACTTCGTGGGCGGTCTGCTCACGATCGCCGCGGTGCTGAGCGCCTCGCTGTTCGCCGTGCATCCCTCCAAGCGCCGCAAAAAGGGCAGCGCGTCCGGAACGGAGGTGGCCCGTGTGGAGGAGGAGATCACCGTCACCATCCCGCATCTCGTGGCGGGCATCGCCGGATCCGCGGTCAACTCGGCCGCCGTGGCGCTGCACCTCGCCAAGCCGAAGCGCCGCCGCCACGCCCGTCGTGCCGCGGGCGGCACCGGGGGCGCGGAGTCCGCGGCATCCGTGCCGCAGCCCAAGGTCGTGGACGTGACCGACCGGAACATGGTGGCGCAGACCGCCGCCGCCGCGAAGGGCGCGCAGGACGCTCAGCCGTCGCAGGACGCACGGCCCGTCCCCGAGGTGACGCTCGGCCCGGTCCAGTCCTCGCCGGACGGCGGGGCGGACGCCGATCGCGCCGCGGCGCAGGACGCCGAGCCCACCTCGGTGATCAGCATGGACGAACTCAACGCGTACATCGCGCGGCTCAACGCGGAGAACGCCGGCAAGGACGGCAAGGGCGAAGGGGGTAGCCGATGATTCGCAACGGTCGCAACGCAAACTCCGCGCGTGCGATGCGCGTCGCACGCGTCGCCGCCGCGGCGCTGGCCGTCGTCTCGATGTCCGCGCTCGCGGGCTGCGAGGGCCCGGTGCCCAAGGTCACGGCGAGCGCGTCGTCCGGCACCACGTCGAACACCCGCACGCCGGACCTCACCGTGGACCAGGAGGCGAAGATCCGCGCGTCCATCCTCGACGTCATCAACGCCGCCAACGACTCCAAGGACCCCTCGGCGCTGCAGACGCGCCTCACCGGCCCCTCGCTGGCCGTGCGCACCTCGCAGCTGACCATCGCCGCCGCCACCGGCGCGCTGGACAAGACCGCGAACATCCCGTCAGACATCGAGCAGACCGTCATCCCCACGGACACCGGATGGCCGCGCACGCTCCTGTCCATCACCACCACCACCAGCGACCAGCAGACGCAGCGCCTGCTGGTGATGGAGCAGACCTCCGCGCACGCCAACTACAAGCTGTGGGGCGTGGCGCGACTCTTCTCCGGCGCGCAGCTGCCCAAGTTCGCCGTGCCGAAGATCGGCACCGCGATGGGCACCGCCAACGACACCGGACTGGTGGCCACGCCCGCGGACGCGGTGGCGCAGTACGCCGATCTGCTGACCAACGGCGCCAACAGCCAGTACGCCGCGTCCTTCGCCGACGACGCCTTCCGCACCGACCTCGCCGCCACCGTGGCCAAGGTGCAGCAGGGCATGGAGGCCAACAAGGGCACGCAGACGCAGACCTTCGCGGTGGAGCCCGACGCCATCAAGGTGATGCGCTCTTCCGACGGCGGCGATCTGGTGATCGCGCAGATCAACTCCGAATGGACGCGCCAGGCCGGCGAGGGACGCCAATCGCTGCCCGCGTCCGCCGGCGAGACCGCGCTGTTCGCGGGAGGCACCGCCACCAGCACGATGAAGGTCACCTACGTCAACGTGATCGCGCTGTACGTGCCGCTGGCGTCGTCCGGCGCGCAGATCCAGGCGGTGGGCGCCGAGCGTCAGCCCGTCAAGGTGGAGGCGCTGTAGCGCATCGGATGCGGCCCCGAGCGGAACGGCCGCTGACGTCATGCCGGAACCTACAATGGTTCCGGCATTGTTGTATGACCCATGCACGGTCCGTCGGCCCCGTGGCGCCGGCGGCGTGGGAAGGAACGTGACAGTATGGCTCAGGAATTCAAGCCGGGGGTTTCGCTGGCGGGCGCCGTCGATCTGGAGGCGCTGCAGCATCAGGTGAAGTCCGATCCCGGGCAGGCCGGCGGCGCGCCCGCGGCGGGCGGCTACGTGATCGACACCACCGAGGCGTCGTTCCAGTCCATGGTGGCCACCTCGGCCACCTTCCCGATCCTGCTCATGCTGTGGATCCCCACCGACGACCGCCTGTTCGCGCTCGCGCGCACGCTGGGCGACGCGGTGAACAAGCGCAACGGCCAGATCCAGCTGTCCCGCATCGACATCGCCTCCAATCCGTCCATCGCGCAGGCGCTGCGCGTGCAGGGCGCGCCCGCGCTGTTCGCGCTCGTCAACGGACGCCCGATGCCCATCCTGCAGGGCATGCCGTCCGACGAGGAGCTCACGCAGATCACTGACACGCTCATCCCGCAGATCATCCAGATGGCCCAGCAGTCCGGCGTGACCGGCACCGCGCCGTACCAGGGCGATCCGAACGCCGACGCCGCCGGCTCGGGGGAGAACGGCGCCGCGGCCGCGCAGGGCGATCAGGTGCCGCCCGAGCATCTCGAGGCGCGCGCCCTCGCGCAGCAGGGCGACTACGCCGGCGCCGCCGCGGCCTACGCCAAGGTGCTCGAATCCGATCCGCACGACGTGCTCGCCGCGCGCGAACGCGCCAAGGCGCTGCTGCTGGCGCGCTCCGGGAACGCGGACGTGCGCGAGGTGCGCGCCGCGGCCGCCGCGGCTCCCGACGACGTGGAGGCGCAGCTCGCCGTGGCGGACGTCGACATGATCGGCGGGCAGATCCAGGACGCCTTCGATCGTCTGCTCGACTACCTCGCCGCGGGACACAAGGCCGATCTGGAACCCGTGCGCCAGCGTCTGCTCGAGTACTTCGCCATCCCCGAGCCCACCGACGAGCGTCTGAAGCGCGCGCGCCGCCGCCTCGCGATGCTGATGTACTGAGCCGTACTGAGCTATAGCTGTACTGAGCCGCCGAGCTTCGCTACTCCTCGCGGCGGTCCTTGCCGAAGAACGTGAGCATGCGCGGCCCGTGGTCGTCCAGCTCCCGCGCGTAGTCCGCGGCCCAGTCGGCATAGGGGCGCGAGGCGAGGCCGTCGTTGGAGAAGCGCGCGTCGTCGGTGATCTCGCTGACGCAGAACCGCGGGATGACGAGGTTCGTCACCGGGCCGCTGCGCTCGGCCTCGGCCACCACGAGCGGGGCGTTGCGTCCGCCGAACACGTCGATGTTCCAGCCGTCCTCGCCGATCCAGGCGCTGTAGCGGTTCTTGATGATCGGCGCCCCGCCGCGCATCACCAGCTCCGCCGCGATGTCCGGGTCGATGTCGCGCTCGGCCTCGTAGCGCGTGCCGCCCACGGACGGCCCCTTGACGGTCACGAACGCCTGCGCGAAGGCGCTGCGGTTGTCCCTGAGCACGGCGAGCGGATCGGTGCCCGGCGTCATCGCCTCGCGGATCCGCGTGGTCTGCAGGCGCACGCGCAACGCGTAGTTGTCCTGATGCACGTAGTAGCTCTGCACGATGAGGATCGGCGCGGAGCCGTCGTCCAGCTCCTCCGGCAGTTCGTGGCAGAAGAAGCGGCGCTCGTACTCGAAATCGTCTCGCATAGCCCCATTGTACGGACCGGAACGTCGACGCGGCAGTGCCTCCGCGCGACGGACGAGGCGCGATGATCGTCCATGCCGCGTCCGTTCCGAGCCTGTGCCGCGTCCGTTCCGCCCGCGCCCGCGCCGCGGCCGTTCCGGTTGCCGATGCGCGCGCCTTGCCGTACGATAGAGCAGTTGCGTGGCGATCGTCGCCGCGCGCCGGGTTCGTAGCTCAGTGGATAGAGCGTCTGTCTCCGGAACAGAAGGTCGAGGGTTCGAACCCCTTCGAGCCCACAGAAATGGCGGAATTCCAATGGTTTTCCGCCTTTTCTCATATCCGGGGGCGGAAATCGGGTACACATCGGGTACATAGTCGGGCATGCATCGGACACATCGCTTCGGGGCCATGGGAGGCTCTGGGCGCGTCGTCGTTCCGGCGTCCCACATGCTGCGTGGCGCTGCATGATGCGAGACGCCGCGCGCGGACGGAGGGACGCGACGCCTACACTGTGACGCAATCGCCGCACCGTCGTGGTGGGCGTCACCGATCATGAGTCGACAGATGGGAGCACACATGAGCGAGAAGATGGAAGAGGTCGCCACGTCGTACGCACCGGCGGCGCTGGGCGCCTACAGCCAGGCCGTGAAGGCCAACGGGTTCGTGTTCGTCTCCGGCCAGCTGGGCATCGATCCGGCCACCGGCGAGCTGGCCGGCGAGACCGCGGGCGAGCAGGCCGCGCAGGCGCTGAAGAACATCAAGTGCATCCTCGATGCCGCGGGCACCGGCATCGAGCACGTGGTGCGCGCCACCATCTACCTGAGGAACGTGGAGGACTTCAAGGAGGTGGACGCCCGCTACGCCGAGGTGTTCATCGGTTCCGTGAAGCCGGCGCGCGTGGCGTTCGGCAACAACATGATCCCCAAGGGCGCGCTCGTGGAGATCGACGCGATCGCCGCGGTCTGACGCGCGGTTCCGGTCTTCCGATCGTCCGTCTGCACGCCCGTTGTCCGTCGTTCGTACGATTTCACCGCCGTGGACTCGCTCGGACGGTGGAACCGTACGGGCGCATACGATTTCACCGGCCGAGGTCCGCCTCGCCGGTGAAATCGTATGTATGGACCGTCGTCGGGTGGTCGGGGACCGTGACCCGTCATCCGCGTGCGCCGACGGCCGCTCCGGAATCGTCCGCTCCCGCCGACTGTCAACGCGCCCGTTAGACTGGGGAGAATGAGTCCTGAAGCCCTGAGTGAACTGATCGAGAAGATCGCGCATGAGCTGGTGGCCGCAGGCAAGGCCGGCCAGCTCACCGAAGACCTGATTCCCCCCACCGCCAAGTTCGCCGTGATGCGTCCCAAGGATCGCGCGCACGGTGACTGGGCGTCCAACGCCGCCATGCAGCTGGCCAAGAAGGCCGGCATGAAGCCGCGCGACCTGGCCGAGCTCTTCGCCGCCGCGCTCGCCGCCGCCCCCGGCATCAAGTCCGTGGAGGTGGCCGGCCCCGGCTTCATCAACGTGACGCTCGACTCCGCATCCGCGGCCGCCATCGTCGACGCCGTGCTCGAACAGGGCGCCGCGTTCGGCCGCAACGACCATCTGGGCGGCGAGACGCTCAACCTCGAGTTCGTCTCCGCCAACCCCACCGGTCCCATCCACATCGGCGGCACCCGCTGGGCCGCGGTGGGCGACGCCATGGCCCGCGTCCTGGAGGCCAACGGCGCCAAGGTGGTGCGCGAGTACTACTTCAACGACCACGGCGAGCAGATCAACCGCTTCGCCAAGTCGCTCGTGGCCGCGTGGGCGCGCGCCAACGACCTCGGCGACAAGGGATACCAGACCGAGACCCCGTTCGACGGCTACAAGGGCGCCTACATCGACGAGATCGCCCGCCGCGTGCAGGACGAGGCCGCCGCCGACGGCGTGGACCTCACGTCCCTGGACCACGAGGACCAGGGGCTCAACGCCGACGGCGAGCCCGTGGGCGAGTCCGATTCCGCGCTGCGCGAGGAGTTCCGCAGGCGCGCCGTGCCGATGATGTTCGACGAGATCCAGCAGTCGATGCGCGACTTCCGCGTCCACTTCGACGTGTGGTTCCACGAGAACAACCTGTACCGGGACGGCGAGGTGGACCGCGCCATCGCCGAACTGCGCGAGCGCGGCGACATCTACGAGAAGGACGGCGCCACCTGGTTCGAGTCGACCAAACACGGCGACGACAAGGACCGCGTGATCATCAAGTCCAACGGCGAGTTCGCGTACTTCGCCGCGGACATCGCGTACTACTGGAACAAGCGCCACCGCAACGGCGACCCGTCCGCGCCCGCCGACGTGGCGATCTACATGCTCGGCGCCGACCACCACGGCTACATCGGCCGCATGATGGCCATGTGCGAAGCGTTCGGCGACAAGCCGGGCGAGAACATGGTGATCCTCATCGGCCAGCTCGTGAACGTGCTCAAGGACGGCAAGGCGGTGCGCATGTCGAAGCGCGCCGGCAACGTGGTGACGATCGACGACCTCGTGCAGGCCGTGGGTGTGGACGCCGCGCGCTACTCGCTGGCCCGCTCCGACTACAACTCGCCGCTTGACATCGACCTCAACCTGCTGGCGAGCCACACCAACGACAACCCGGTCTACTACGTGCAGTACGCGCACGCCCGCTGCTGCAGCGTGGACCGCAACGCCGCTGACGCGGGCATCGACGCCGCGGCCGCCGACCTGAGCCTGCTGGACACCGCCGCCGACGGCGAGGTGCTGGCCGCGCTCGCGCAGTGGCCCGCCGTGGTGCGCGAGGCCGGCGACAAGCGCGCGCCGCACCGCGTGGCCCACTACCTCGAGGATCTGGCCGCCGCGTACCACAAGTGGTACAACGTGGAGCGCGTGGTGCCGATGGCGCTGACCGATCCGGAGAGCCGTCTGGGCGACGAGGAGCGCGAGGCGCTGCAGATCGCCAAGAATCCGTCCGCGGAGCGTGCCGCCGCGCGACTGCGCCTCAACGGCGCCGTGCGCACGGTGATCGCCGCCGGCCTCGATCTGCTCGGCGTGGGGGCGCCCGAGAAGATGTGACGATTCCTGCGGAATCGTCGCGGTGTTGTGCGCGGCGCTCCGTGGTGTCGCGCCGGCTACGGGGAGTCCACCGGACTTCCCGTCCCGAGAAGATGTGACGATTCCTGCGGAATCGTCGCGGTGCCGTGCATCGTATCGGGCGAGGAATCCTTTGGGGTTCCTCGCCCTTTTGCGTGTGCGTTGCACATGCGGTTGCGCGTGCGCGTGCGCGGCCGGGCATGCGGCGCCGATGCGTTTATCGCATGTCCGTAAGCAATGCAATCGATCGCATTGTGAGATTCGTCACAGTGAGCGATCACATCCCAGACGTTAACGTTAACAGCGTTTATGTACTCTTGCGGCCAACATGTGAGACGGCTACGTTCGTGAAGTGAAGGGGCGACCGAAGTCGTGACGACGAGACTTCGATGGTCCTCTCGAGACGTATGAGAGGAAAGGGGCTCACGATGACGGAGCACAGCTGCAGAGTCATAGGGTGCGAGGCACCGGCGGAATCACAGGGACTGTGCGCGATGCATTTCACGCGTGCCCTGATCTACGGTCAGGTGCGTCTTGCGGAGACGCAGACGCGCAGCGCGGGCGCTCCCAAGCCCGCCGTCGCGCAGTAGCGACGCATCGCGCATTGGTGGACATCGCGCTCCTCGCGCGTGCCGGTCGCGTACGCTGGTCATGACGAGACCCGCGCGCGGCGCGGCAGACGACGAGGAGTGATTGTCATGAGCGACGAGCAGGAACGGACGCAGACCACGGCGGAAGCCGCCGAAGCCACGAACGCGACGCGGAACGGCGCGCGCCCGGGCGCGATCTGGCCCGAGGCCACGGCGGTGAACGCCGACGGCGAGCTCACGTTCCACGGGCGTACCGCGGCCGGACTGCTCGACGAGTTCGGCTCGCCGCTCTACCTCATCGACACCGACGAGGTGCGTGACCGCGCCCGCCATTTCGTGCGCGCCGCCGCGCAGGCGTTCAGCAACTCCACCACGCACGTGAGCTTCGCGGGCAAGGCGTTCCTGTCCAAGGAGATCGTGCGCATCGTCACCGAATCCGGCATGTACGTGGACACCTGCACGATGGGCGAGATGCGCATCGCGCTCGCCGCCGGCGTACCCGGTCGCCGACTGGTGCTGCACGGCAACAACAAGTCCGACGCCGAGATCGCGCTCGCCGTCGAGCAGGGCTTCGCGAAGATCGTGGTGGACGAGCCGGACGAGCCGGCCCGCATCGCCGCCATCGCGCACAGGCTCGGCAAGAGGGCGCGCGTCATGCTGCGCGTCACCGCCGGCATCCACGCGGGCGGCCACGAATACATCTCCACCGCGCACGAGGACCAGAAGTTCGGCGTGCCGCTCGTCCCCGCCGGCACCGACGCCGCCGTGTTCGGCGTGCTCGACCATCTGGACGACGTGACGCCCGCCGCATCGAACGCGCGCATGGCCGAGCGCCGTGCCGATGCCGCCAACGCCACCGACACCGCCGACGCCGAGAAGACGCGCCCCGGCGACCATCTGGGCGAAGGCCGCGAACTGCGCTACGACGTGCGCTACCCCTACGACCTGAGCCACGAGGAGGTCGGCCCCACCGACCGCGCGCTTGCCGAGGCCATGACCGCCGTGGCGGACGGCCCCGCGCTCGCCGTGCTCAAGGACATCGCCGCGCGCCACGAGGATCTGGAACTCGTGGGCATCCACTCGCACATCGGCTCCAACATCCACGACGCCGACGCGTTCATCCAGGCCGCCAAGCGCATGATGCTGCTGCGCAAGACCTTCTACGCCACGGACGCGATCACCGTCCCCGAGGTCGATCTGGGCGGCGGCTACTCCGTGGCCTACGTCCCCGGCGAGGACTCGATGGACATCGACGCGGAGCTCGGCCGCCTCGCCGCCGCCGTGCACGACGTCAACCGCGCGCTGGGCATGCCGGATCCGGCCGTCAGCTTCGAGCCGGGACGCTGGATCGTGGCCCCCGCCGGCGTGACGCTGTACCGCGTGGGCACGGTCAAGCCCGTGCATCTGGCGGACGGCACCACGCGCACGTACGTCTCCGTGGACGGCGGCATGTCCGACAACATCCGTCCCGCCCTGTACGGCGCCGACTACACGGCGCTGCTGGCCAACCGCCGCGGCTCGGAGCGCACCATGCTCTCGCGCGTGTGCGGCATGCACTGCGAATCCGGCGACATCGTGGTGCGCAACGTGCAGCTGCCCGACGACATCCGCCGCGGCGACGTGCTCGCCGTGCCGGTGACCGGCGCGTACGGGCGCACGATGGCCAGCAACTACAACCAGGCGCTCATCCCGGCGGTGGTAGGTGTGTCCGAAGCGGGCGCGCACGTGATGATCCGCCGCCAGACGATCGACGACCTGCTCGCCCTCGACGTGAGCGACTGATCCCCGTCCCGCCCCGCGCCTTCTCGGCCATCCTGAGCGGAGACCCGCTCTCCCGTCATCCTGAGCGGAGGCCCGCTTTCCTGTCATCCTGAGCGGAGACCCGCTTTCCTGTCATCCTGAGCGGAGGCGGAGCCGGAGTCGAAGGATCCTTGGCTTTGTCTGTGGTGGTTTGGGTCAGGGATCCTTCGACTTCGCCCTTCGGGCTTCGCTCAGGATGACAGGGGAGGTCGGTTCTGTCGGGCTTCGCTCAGGATGACGGGGAAGTTGGTTCCGTCCGGGTCGGCGGGGATGTCGGGCTCCGACCGGGGCGGTGAGAAGGTCAGTCCCTTCGGGCTTCATCATTGTCGGCTGAGTGGACTTCGTGCTGTTCCCTCGGTCATCCTGAGCGGAGGCGGAGCCGGAGTCGAAGGATCCTTGGCTTTGCCTGTGGTGGTTTGGGTCAAGGATCCTTCGACTTCGCCCTTCGGGCTTCGCTCAGGATGACGGGAAAGTTGGTCCCGCGCGGGGCGACGGGGAGGTCAGCCCTGCTGGGCTTCTCCCGGGCGGCGGGAACGCCGGTCGGGGGAGGGGGGACCGTAGGATGAATATGGATTACCGTCGTTTCACTGAGGAGGATCGCGTGGCCGAGAACACCACCCCAATTCGCGTTGCACTGCTGGGAGCCGGCACGGTCGGTTCCGCCACCGCCCGTCTGCTGGTGGAACAGAAGGAGGAGCTCGGCAAGCGCATCGGCCGCCCGATCGAGCTCGTCGGCGTGGCCTGCCTCGACCCGGACGAGGTCAACTACCCGTGGATCGACAAGTCCCTGCTCACCACGGACACCGCCGGCCTGTGCACCCGCGCGGACATCGTCATCGAACTCATCGGCGGCACCACCGTGGCCCGCACGTTCGTGCTCAAGGCCATCGAGTCCGGCGCGTCCGTCGTCACCGCGAACAAGGCGCTGCTGGCCAAGTACGGCCCGGAGATCTACCAGGCCGCTGCGGACAAGGGCGTGGACATCTACTTCGAGGCCGCCGTGGGCGGCGCCATCCCGTTCCTGCGTCCGCTGCGCGAGTCCCTGGTGGGCGACAAGGTCACCAGCATGCTCGGCATCGTCAACGGCACCACCAACTACATCCTGGACGAGATGACCACCAAGGGCCTGCAGTTCGACGACGTGCTGAAGGACGCCCAGGCCAAGGGCTACGCCGAGGCCGACCCGACCGGCGACATCGAGGGCTACGACGCCGCCAACAAGGCCGCGATCATGGCCACGCTCGGTTTCCACACCAACGTCACCATCGACGACGTGAGCGTCGAGGGCATCACCAAGATCACCGCCGACGACATCGCCGCCGCCACCGCCGAGCACAAGGTCATCAAGCTGCTCGCCGTGGTGGAGCGCTCCGAGGCCGGCGTCTCCGCGCGCGTCTACCCGGCGCTCCTGTCGGACACCCACCCGCTGGCCAGCGTGCACGGCAGCTTCAACGCCGTGTTCGTGAAGGCCGAGGCCGCCGACGACCTCATGTTCTACGGCCGCGGCGCCGGCGGCGACCCGACCGCGTCCGCCGTGGTGGGCGACGTGGTCACCGAGGCGCGCCACATCGCCGCCGGCTGCACCGGTCCGGAGATCCCGCTGTACAACGACCTGCCGTTCGCCCCCGCCGACGCCTCCCGCGCCGCGTTCGCCGTGCGCTTCCTCATCCACGACAAGCCGGGCGTGCTGGCCGCCATCGCCGCCGAGTTCGCGAGGAACGGCGTCTCGATCAACGGCGTCAACCAAGACCTCAAGCCCACGGCCGTGGACCCGGGCTACGACGGCGAGATCCAGCAGCTGCGCATCGTCACGCACCCGACCGACGAGGTCACGCTGCGCAACACCGTCAAGGCCGTGCAGCAGCTCGACTTCGTCACCGGCGAACCGTCCATCCTGCGCGTGCTGGACTGACCGCCGCATCGCACCATCGATCGCATCGTCGATCGCATCAACGAAGGAGACCGCCATGCTGCCCGACATCAGCTCCGTCCACGTCCGCGTGCCCGCCACCAGCGCCAACCTCGGCTCCGGCTTCGACACCGTGGGCCTCGCGCTCGACTACCACGACGAGCTCGAGTTCACGCTCAACGCCAATCCGGACGACGTCGCCGCGCACATCGAGATCCACGGCGAAGGCGAGGACACGCTGCCGCGCGACGAGACGCATCTGGTGGTCTCCACGTTCCGCAAGGCGTGCGAGACCTTCGGGCTCGGCCGCTTCGGCTTCACGATGGTGGCGCACAACCGCATCCCGCAGGCGCGCGGCATGGGCTCCAGCGCCGAGGCGATCGTGGCGGGCATCGCGGCGGCGGCCGGGTTCGCGCACCGCGGCGAGCTGAACCGCGCGGCCGTCTTCGACCTCGCCGCGCATATCGAGGGCCACCCGGACAACGTGGCGCCTGCCGTGTACGGCGGGCTCACGGTCTCGTACGACTTCGAGGCGCCGGAGGGCGTAGGCTCCGTGGGCATCGCTGGCGGCGAACCGCTGCGCCGCGGCTTCCACGCCGTCAACTACCCGGTGGACCCGGACGTGGAGGCGTTCGTGTTCGTGCCGGACTTCGAGCTGTCCACCGAGAAGGCTCGCGAGGCGCTGCCCCGGCAGATCGCGCACCGCGACGCCGTGTACAACGTGTCGCGCGTGGGGCTCATGCCCGCCGCGATGAACCCGTCCTCGCTGGGGGCGGACGGTCCGGCGCAGGCCAACGCGCTGCTGTTCGCCGCCACGCAGGACAAGCTTCACCAGCCGTATCGCGCGCCGCTCATGCCGCCGAGCACCGCGCTCATCGCCAAGCTGCGCAGGGCGGGCTACGCCGCCGCGGTCTCCGGCGCCGGCCCCTGCGTGCTGGTGCTGCACCACGGCCAGGCGGCCGACGACATCGCCGCGCTCGTCGCGCCCGAGCTGGCCTCCGGGCACTGGCGCATGCTGCACCTGCCGATCAACATGACCGGCGTGGAGATCGAGCGTCGCTGAGTCCCGCCGGACCGTTCGCCGGGACACGCCGCCGCGTGGCGCGGACACGCCATGCCGTGCGTGGAAGCGGGGCATTCCTGCGATACAGTCGGTACTAGGAACTGACCGTGTAGGAAGTTGGTGCATCATGGCTATTCCGCTGATACTCGCCTCGAAGTCACGTCCGCGCCGCGACGTGCTGTACAACGCCGGCATCTGCGCGACGATCCGCGTCTCCCATGTGGACGAGCCGGCGGTGGTGGCGCATGAGGCCTCGCGTCTGGGCATGACCGTGGCCGAGCTGCCCGTGCAGAGCCAGGTGCTCATTCTGGGGCAGGCCAAGGCGCAGGCCGTGTACGACGCGACCTGCGAGGTGCGCGAGGCCGCCGCCCGCGCCACCGGCGAGCTGCAGGTGTGCCGTCCGCTTCGGGAGGGCTTCGACGTGATCGCCGAGCGCGAGCCGATCCTCGACGCCATCGAGCGCCACGGCGGCATGGCCGTCTCGCGCCGCGGCCCGCTGATCCTCGGCTGCGATTCCATGTTCTGTCTGGGCGACCAGGCCTACGGCAAGCCGCACGACGCCGACCACGCGCGCGAGCGTCTGCGCGAGATGCGCGGGCGCACGGGCACGCTGTGGACCGGCCACTGCCTCATCGACGTGGCCACGGGCCGCACGGTGCGCGCCGTGAGTCACAGCGAGGTGACGTTCAGCAACTACACCGACGCGGAGATCGAACGCTACATCGCCACCGGCGAGCCGCTCGAGGTGGCCGGCTCGTTCACGCTGGAGGGCTTCGGCGGCTCGTTCATCGACTCCATCCAGGGCGACCCGTCCGGCGTGATCGGCCTGAGCCTGCCCACGTTCCGCAGGCTCGTGGAGCAGCTCGGCTACAGCGTCACCGACCTGTGGAACCTGAACCGCGAACAGCAGCTCGGCATCAACCCCGACGACCCCAAGGCCCCGCGCGACAACGTGCACCAGCCCGGCGACGGGTGGATCGAATGCGCCTGCGGCAAGCGGCACTGGGGCACCAATGGCGCGTCCGGCGTGCTGCTGGCGCGCCGCGACCCGGCGAGCGGCGACGTGACCGAGGTGCTGCTGCAGCATCGCGCGCTGTGGAGCGCCGAGGGCGGCACGTGGGGCGCCCCGGGCGGCGCGACCGCGGACGGCGAGAGCCCGCTCGAGGGCGCGCTGCGCGAAAGCTACGAGGAGGCGAACATCCGCCCCGAGGACATCGACGTGGTCGGCTCGTATCTCGAGGACCACGGCTCCTGGGGCTACACCACGGTCTTCGCGTTCGAGAAGCCCGGGCACACCGTGGAGCCGCGCGCCAACGACGACGAGAGCATGGAGGTCGAGTGGGTGCCGCTGGAGAAGGTGAAGGACCTGACGCTGATCTCCGCCATGCAGCGCGACTGGCCGCAGTTCACGGCCCGGCTGCAGGACATATCGCACGCCATGTAGGCGTTGTGGGCGTTGTAGGCGGATGCGGGTGTGGCTTCGGACGTTTCGGTGCATGAATCCGTCCGGGGCCACATCCGTTTCCGCATGTGGATGTGACTTCGGACGTTCTAGATCGCCGAGACGTCCGTATCCACATCCGATGCCCGCGGACGGACGTGTTTCCGGACGTCTCCGACCGCGATCGACCGACGCCTCCGTGCGGTTCGCGCGTTCTCCCTACGACCATGCGCCCAGCTGCCGGCGGATGATGTCGTTGGTCGGCACGCGATTGACGGACAACAGCCGTCTGACCGTTCCGGGCCGGTCGAGCTGATCGTGGAAGAGACGGAACACGTCGATGCCCTGTTGCTGCAGGCATTGCTGCCGGTCGCGCTCCTCGGTCACCACCTGGCGGATGTCGCGCGTGCCGATCATCGCCGGGTCCACGTACTTGCGCGTGCCGTCGAACTCGCAGGCGACGTGTGATCCGTCTTCGCGAACCCACATCATGTCCGTCCGATGCACCCGTCTGCGATCGGTCAGACACGGCACCTCCACCTGCAGCTGCGGCACGTCGGCACCGCATTCGTGCAGCATGCCGCGGCATCGGGATTCGCCGCCGTTCTCGCTGGCCCCGTTCGCCAGGGCGAGCAGCTGCATGGCCCTGGCCCAGGATCCGTCCCGTCTGCGCCCCATGCCGTGCTCCGTGAGCGAGGAGATCGTGGATCTGCCGAGGCGGAGCGCCGAGTCCGCGAACGCCAGCGCGTGACTCGGCCGGAACCGGGCGGCGCAGTCGTAGACCGTCGTCTCCGCGGAGGTGACCATGATGCCGTCGACCCGTTCCGTCCGGGTGCCGGCGCCCGGCGTCACGGCGACGAGGCGGTTCCTGCGCGGATGCGTGTCGCGCGCATGGCGCGGAACGAGGCGGTAGATATCGCCAGACAACGCGTACGGGCAGTCCAGACCATGGACCAGTGCCGCGGAGGGGCCTGCGAACGTCCAATCGGGATGCGCCGCGGACAGGGCGCGGATGACGTGCAGCGACTGCTCGTTGGGATCGAGCGAGCGCCAGTGTTCGGCCTCGGCGTACAGTCCGCGCCACGGGCGGACGAAGGAGCCCCGATCGACGCGTCTGCACAGGACCCTGCGCATGGATTCGTCGGGAGGGATGATGCATCGTCGCTCGCGGCGGGATTGTTCGGCCAATGCGGCGACGGGACCGTTGCTGGTCATGATGGTGCCTTTCGCGTTCGACATCCTCCATCGCCGTTAGCGGTGTGAGCAGGTTATCCCATCCCGACGACCCGTGGGAGCCGGCGTGGCGCGCGGCGTGGCGTCCGCGCTCACATCCGATCGTCGACCGGGGTGTGCGTTCGGACGTTTCGACGCGCGGAATCGTCCGAACGCACACCCGTTTCCGGGTTCGGATGTGCGACCGGACGTTTCGGGGCGCGGAATCGTCCGGAAGCACATCCCGTCGTCCCGGCGGATGTGGTTCCGGACATGCTTCGGGCGCATCTTGGACATATCGCGCGTCGATCCGAGCTCCCCTCCGGAAGGCGAAGGACGACGGGCCGATGTCCTCCCGCAGTCGCTGTGATACGGTGAACACACGACGCGGGAAGGACGGACATGGCGGCAGGTGACAAGGTGACGCTGCGTGACGTGGCCGCGGCGGCGGGCGTCTCGGTGGGGACCGTATCGAACTACCTGAACGGCCGCGCGCGGCTCGCCCCCGTCACCGCGGAGCGCGTGCGTCAGGCCGTGGCGCGGCTGGGGTACGTGAACGGCTCCTCGTCGCGCGGATCGTTCGGCGCGGGGCGCGCGACGACGCTGACGCTGGCGGTGACCAGTCTGGTGCAGCCGTACTTCGCGGAGCTGGCCGAGCACGTCATCGCGGCGGCGGACGAGCGCGGCTGCGGCGTGCTGGTGCAGTCCATCGGCGTCAACCGGTCGCGCATGACCCGCTGCGTGGAGGCGGTGGCGCGCGGATCCACGGACGGTCTCATCATCAGCCCCCTGCTCATGGGGGAGGGGGACGCCGCGCTGTTCGCGGGCGGCTACCCGCTGGTGGTGCTGGGCACGCAGCCGTTCGAGGCGCCGTGTCCCAACGTCACCGTGGACAACGTCCGGGCGGGCTACGACGCCACGATGCACATGATCCGCGCCGGCCGAACGCACATCGCGCTGGTGGGCGGCGAGCTCGGGCCGCTGCGTTCGTCGCGCAGCTGCCGTGCCGAGGGGTACCGCATGGCGCTCGCGGACGCGGGTCTGCCGTTCGACCGGCATCTGGTGCACGGCATCTACGACTGGAACAGTCTCGAGGGGGCGCGCGCCATGGACGTGCTGCTGGAGTACGATCCGGCGATCGACGCCGTGGTGGCGTGCGACGATCTGCTGGCGTTCGGCGTGATGCGGCGGCTGCGCGACCGCGGCATCGGCATTCCCGACGACGTGCGCGTGATCGGCATGGACGACATCGACCAGGGGCGCTATGCCGTGCCGACGCTGAGCACGGTGGATCTGGGCAAGCGCGTGGTGGCGGCACGCGCCGTGGATCTGCTGCTCGATCAGGTGCGCGACTGCCGGCGCGCTGAGGCGGGGCAGGTCACGGTGCGGCATTCCCTCGTGCTGCGCGATTCCTCGCCGGCGTTCGACTGATCGGCGGCCCTGCCGCGGACATGAGTGATCAAAACTGATCGAACTTGATTAAAATCAATAAAACATGATATGATGTGCCTGTCGTCCGACGAACACAACGAGGTAACGAGGTACACATGGCGATCAAACCGTTCAACGAGCAGCTGAAGACCAACCGTCTCAAGACCAAGGCCGAATGCGAGCAGGCGCTCGTGGACATGCTCGAGCCCGCGATGGAGCTCATGATCAAGGGCGGACGCTACGGCCGCTTCCGCATGTCCGACTCCGGCGCGGTCTACTCGCAGGACCGCACCTCCATCGAAGGCTTCTGCCGTCTGCTGTGGGGCCTCGGCCCGCTGTTCAGCAAGACGAACCGCCACAACATCAACCGCTTCGGCCACTGGTGGCAGTTCACCACCGAATCCATCATCCGCGGCACCACCCCAGGCGACCCGGACTACTGGGGCTCCCCGCTGCTCGACTACGACCAGCTCTTCGTGGAGATGGGCGCCATCACCGCGTTCCTCTACGAGACCGAGGACGACTTCTACGCCCAGCTCACCGACGAGCAGCAGACCAACATCCTCGACTGGCTCCAGCAGGTCAACGACCACGTGGTGCCCACCTGCAACTGGCTGCTCTTCCAGGCCATGGTGAACACGTGGCTCGTGGCCCACGGCCGCCCGGAATGCCAGAAGCAGATCGACGAGGACTTCGCCACCACCAACTCGCACTACCTCGGCCACGGCTGGTCGTACGACGGCTTCGTCGACCACATCGACAACTACATCCCGTTCGCCTACCAGTTCTTCACCCTCGTGCTCGTGGGACTCACCAAGGGCGACGACGAGCAGAGCAGGCTGCTGCGCGAGCGCGCCACCCCGTTCGTGGAGAGCTACGCCAACTGGTTCGCCGCCGACGGCGCCTGCCTGCCGTACGGCCGCAGCCTCGACTACCGCTTCGCGCAGGCCGCGTTCTGGGGCGCCGCCGCGTTCGCCGGCATCGAGCCGCCGGAGGGCTGGACGCTCGGCGACTACAAGCGCCTGCTCATGGGCAACCTGCGCTGGTGGTTCCAGCAGAATATGTTCCAGTCCGACGGCCTCATCCCGATCGGCTACGCCTACCCGAACATGAACATGGCCGAAGGCTACAACGGCCCGGCATCCGCCTACTGGGCGCTCAAGACGTTCATCTTCCTGTGCCTGCCCGACGACGATCCGTTCTGGTCCGTGCGCGAAAGCGAGGACTTCAAGTTCGAGCCGGTCAAGGTGCAGCCCGAGCCGCACATGATCGTCGAGCATTCGAAGACCGGCCAGGAAGTGCGCGCCTACGTGGCCGGCCAGCACAACTGGCAGCACGCCCACGGCGAAGCCAAGTACGAGAAGTTCGTCTACTCGTCCACGTTCGCGTTCTCGGTGCCCAAGGGCGGCGTCACGCTCGCGCAGGGCGCCTACGACTCGGCGCTCGCCGTGTCCGAAGGCGAGTACTTCTGGCGCACGATGTTCACCGACGAGAAGGAATGGGCGCTGCACGACGACTACGTGTACACGCTGTGGCAGCCGTGGGAGAACGTGAGCATCCAGAACTACGTGGTGCCGTTCATGCCGTGGCACGCCCGCGTGCACGTGATCGACACCGAGCGCACGCTGCATCTGGCCGAAGGCTCCTTCGCGCTGCCGGACTACGGCGAGACCGTGGAGGCCGCGGGCACCGCTGCCGGTGCCGACGCGCCGAAGAGCCTGTTCTACCGCACCGCCGAAGGCATCACCGGCCTCGTGGCGTCCGACGGCTTCGACGTGGATCTCTCCGTGCCCGAGCCGAACACCAACCTGCAGTTCCCCAAGACCCGCATCCCGCAGCAGACCCGCGTGATCGAGCCCGGCAAGTACGTGTTCGTCTCGCTGTACCTGGGCGACCGCGAGAACGAGAGCCTCGACGCGGACGGCCACGTGGTGCTGCCGACCGTCACGCTCGACGGCGACACGCTCACCGTCGAAGCCAACGGCCAGACCCGCACCGTGAAGTTCGCCGAGTTCAAGGCCTGACCGAGGTCTGATCGAGATCTGACTGAGTCCTGACGACCGCCGAAGCCCTGGAGCGCGCATGCTCGCGTGCGTCTCCGGGGCTCCGTCGTCTCTCGGGTCCGGCCCCGCGCCCGATCTGCGCCTAATCCCTGCGGATGAGGTCCGCGCCGCAGCCCGCCGCAAGTCATCCCGCCGCCCGATGGGGCGACGCGCCGGCGGTCCGTAGCCTCGGAGACATGAACGACATTCCGATCACAAGCTCCGCCTCCACGCCCCATACCGCTCCGTCCCGCGCCTCCGTTCGTCCGTCCCCGATCCTCGAAGGGCGCGACCTGACCATGGACTACATGGCCGACGCCGCCCGATCCGGCTCGGCGCACACGCCGGTCGGCGTCATGCCGCGCGGCACCGACCGGGGTTCCGCGCCGTACGTGCCGCACGCGCTGGCCCTGAACCACGTGGACTTCGCGCTCGCACAGGGCGAGAGCGTCGCGGTGATGGGACCATCCGGCTCCGGCAAGTCCACGCTGCTGCACGCGCTCGCCGGCATCATCACGCCCACCGGCGGCACCGTGACGTTCCGCGGCACGGACATCGCCGCGCTGCCGGACGCCGAACGCACCCGTCTGCGTCGCACCGCCTTCGGATTCGTGTTCCAGTCCGGTCAGCTGCTGCCGGAGCTGCCGGCCGTGGAGAACATCGCGCTGCCGCTGATGCTCGGCGGCATGGACTACCGCGCCGCCACCGACCAGGCCGTGCTGTGGCTGGAACGGCTCGGACTGCGCGCGCTCGCCGCACAGCGACCGGGGGAGATGAGCGGCGGACAGATGCAGCGCATCGCCATCGCCCGAGCGCTGTGCACGCGGCCGGCGGTAGTGTTCGCCGACGAGCCGACCGGCGCGCTCGACCAGGCCACCGGGCGCGAGGTCATGGGCATTCTCATGGACGCCGCGCGCGGCAGCGGCGCCGCGGTGGTCGTGGTGACGCACGACCCGTCAGTGGCCCGCTTCTGCTCGCGCACGGTGACGATGCGCGACGGACGCCTCGACGCGGACGGAGGCGCACGATGAGCACCTTCGCCCTGTGGCGCCTGTTCCACCGTCCCGGCACGCGCGGCGCGTCCGGCCGCACCTCGGCGCTGGCGGTGGTGGCCTTCGCCGCCGCGACCGGCATCTTCCTGACCGTGCTCGGCGGCGTGCACGGATTCGTCTGGCGCGCTTCCGCCGATCACACCGTCGCCTGCTTCCTGGATGCCCTCCGCTGCGCGCCCGGAGCGGACGCCGCGGCCTACTGGGCGCTGACGTTCCCGGATGCGCCGCTGGCGGACGGCGCCGCGTCGCCCGCGCGGAGCATGGCCGGCATGGCCGGCGGCTACGTGTTCCTGGCCATCATCGCCTGCCTGCTGCTCGTGGTGCCGTTCGTGGCGCTCGCCGGCTCCGCCGCGCGCCTGGCCGCATCCCGCCGCGACGCTCGACTGGCTGCGCTGCGTCTGGCAGGCGCCACGCGCGGGCAGGTGGTGCGTCTCACCGCGCTCGACGCCGCCGGACAGGCCGTGCTCGGCGCGCTCATCGGCATCCTGCTGTATCTGGCGCTTATGCCGGCGATCATGCTCCTCGACTTCCAGAATCTGCGGTTCACGTTCGAGCAGCTGTGGGTGGGACCCGCGGCTCTGGCCGGTACGGCGGCCGGCGTGGCCGTGCTCGCCCTCGCCTCCGCGCTGCTCACCCTGCGACGCGTGTCGATCACCCCGCTCGGCGTGGCGGCGCGCGCGTCCCGGCCCCTGCCCGCCGCGTGGCGCGCCGCGGCCTTCGCCGGCGTGACGGCGGCCGCGCTGATCGCGTTCAGGCTCCTGCCGCAGCTCAGGGAGCATCTGGGCGAGGCCGTGACGACCATGCTTGCGCTGGGCTTCCTGCTCCTGCCGTTCGCGCTGATGAACCTCGTGGGGTCGTGGGCCGTGGCTGCCCGGGCCCGCGCCCGCGCGCGCCGTCCGCGCGACGCCGCGACGATGATCGCCATGCGCCGCATTCTCGACGATCCCAAGCGCGCGTGGCGCAACGTGTCCGGCATCGCACTGGCCATGTTCATCGCCGGATTCACATCGATCGCCGGCTACATGAGCACGGCGGGCGGCGCCTCTGCCGGCGCTTCCGCAGCGGATCCGGGCATGATCCTCTCGCGTGACATCGGCACCGGCGGCTTGCTCACGCTGGCGTTCGCCGCGGTGCTGGCGGCCGTGTCCTCCGGCGTGATGCAGGCGGGATCCGTCTACGATCAGGCCGACGAATACCGCATGCTCATGCTCGAGGGCACGGACGCGGCCACGCTGAGCCGCGCGCGGTTCGCGGAGGTGCTGACCCCGCTCAACGTGGTGACGCTGCTCGCGGGTGGCTGCTCGATGCTGCTCATGCTGCCGCTGTTCGCGCAGTCGATGGGCGAGACGCGCACGCTGCTGGGATTCTTCGGCGGCATCGCGCTGTGCTACGCGCTCGTGGCCGTGGGCGCCTTCGCGGCGAACCGCGTGGCCGCGGGGATCGGCGGCGACCTGCGGCGCGCGGACGACTGATCGGACGACTGATCGGACGACTGAGCGGACGACTGAGCGGACGATCGCGCGATCGACGGACCGGCACGTCTCCCGTGCCTATCGGGCAGCGCTGCGGCGCCGGAACTCCATGGGGGAGACGCCGTTGCGGCGCTTGAAGGCCGCGCAGAAGGCGCTGGGATCGGTGAACCCGCATTCCTCGCACAGGCGCTTCAACGGCGCGTCCGAATGGGTGAGCATGTACTTCGCGGCGTGCATGCGCGCGTCCACGACGTACGCGTGCGGGGTGTATCCGGTCTCGCGCTTGAACACGCGGATGAAATGGTATTCGCTCATGAACGCCCGCGCGGCCAGCTCCTCGACGGGCAGCGGGTCGGCGAGATGCGCCGCGATGTAGGCGAGCACGTCCTCGACGGCGTGCGACTGGCGCTGCGCGGACGGCCCGCCGGCGGAGGCGGCCACGGCGAATTCCGTGAGCACGTCCGTGATGAGCTTGGACATGCGCGGCTCGCTGACGGGACCGGACTCGCGGAAGACATCGAAGATGCCCATCAGCCGGGTGATCGCGTAGCTCGGGTCCCGCAGCGGGAACACGTTGCCCAGCCGGTCGGCGATGAGATCGTAGTACGCCCGCGCGGTGGGGCCGTCGAAGTGCAGCCACAGCACCTCGCTGGGTTCGGTGCTGGCGTAGGAGTGGTGCCGGTAGCAGTCGAGCAGCACGAAGTCGCCGGCGCCGGCGTGGCGGGTGGCCCTGTCGGCGCGGACGTCGAAGCCGCCGGAGCGGATCGCCATCACGAGGAAGCTGTCGAACGAGCTGCGCTCCTGCCGGTATCCCGCCTCGTAGCGGAACAGTCCCGTGCGCAGCGGGTACAGGAACGTGCGCTGCGCCGTTCTGCTGGGCGTGTAGATGTAGAAGTCCGATCCTTCGTCGACGATCCCATGCTCGGCCGGCTTCATCGCGCCCTCCTTGGTCGAACGGTCACGGCATGGCAGAAATTCTATATCGCGATGCCCGTGCGACTCTGTTGCGGGGGTTCCCGGTCGTGGAAAAGCGCAATTCGTCACCATGCGCGCGCAATGGTTTGCCATGCCGGAACCGGACGTGTGCCGTAGAGTGGCGGGAGAGACCGCGGCGCCGGGACGACGAGGGCCGGTCCGCGGGACGACGGGACCATGCGGGAACCGCGAGCGAGGACCAAGGAGGGTTCGCCATGCTGATCGATCTGTGCGGGACGTGGGAGGCGACGATCGACGACGGCGTGCCGCGCCCGTTCGCGGTGCCGGGCACGCTGGACGGGAACGGCATCGGATATCCCGACCTGGTGCGCGAGGCGAAGGTGCGGACCGCGGACGACGACGGCAGCGCGCTCGTGCAGGGCGCGGCGGACGCCTTGGGAGACGCCGCGGCATGGGCCACGCGCCTCACCCGCCGGCATACGTACGAGGGAGCAGCCCGGTTCTCGCGCGACGTGGACGTGACCGGACGGATCCCGCGCGGGAGCCGCGTCTTCCTCGAGGTGGAGCGCGCCCGGTGCCTGAGCCTGACCGTCAACGGCGAGCCGATCGCCCACACGGCGCCCGGCACGCTGAGCACGCCGCACGTCTTCGAGGTGACGGGGCTGCTGGGCGGCACCCCCGGACGCGCCGACCGCATCGAACTGACGGGCGACAACTCCTATCCCGGTCTGCCGTACGAAGGCATCATGCGCTCCTCCGCCGCCACCGACGAGACGCAGACCAACTGGAACGGCCTGCTCGGCTACGTGCGGCTGCGCGTCGAACCGTCCGCGTTCGTGGACGCGGTGCGCGCCTACCCGCACGGCGACCGTCTGCGCGTGGTCGTCGCGCTGGACGCGGCCGAACCGGTGCGCGGAGCCGTCGTGCGCGTCGAATCCCCGGCCCTGGAACGTTCCGCGCGGCGTGTGACGGACCTCGGGCGGGGCGTCACCGAGATCACGTTCGACGCGCTGCCGCTGCGCGCCGACGCCGCGCGTTGGGACGAGGACGAAGGCAACCTGCACGGGCTTTCCGCGACGCTGGAGGCCGACGCGCTGCGCTCGCGCCGCACCGTGCGGTTCGGCATCCGCGACTTCGGCACCCGCGCCTCCGATGACGCCGCGCACGGCAGGCTCGCGCTCAACGGTCGCGCGTTCCTGCTGCGCGGCGAGGCCAACTGCGCGGTCTTCCCCGAGGACGGCCACGCCCCGATGGACAAGGCGTCGTGGACGCGCATCCTCGGCACGTACCGGTCCTACGGCGTCAACGTGATGCGCTTCCACTCCTGGTGTCCGCCGGACGCCGCGTTCGAGGCGGCGGACGAGATGGGCATGATGATGCAGCCGGAGCTCTCGCACTGGGACTACGGGGCCGCCTTCGAGGGCGACGACGCGTACGCCTACTACGCCGACGAGCTGCGGGCCGTGATCCTCGCGCTCGCCGACCATCCCTCGTTCGTGATGCTCACGCTCGGCAACGAGCTGGCCTGCGGCGAGCAGGGCCACGCGCGCATGGACACGCTGCTTGCCCTGGCGCGCGGGCTCGACGACACGCGCCTCTACGCCAACGGCTCGAACGTGCACTACGGGCATCGGGGCTGCGACGCGGCGAGCGACTTCCACACGTCCGCCAAGTACCGCGACGGCTGGCTGCGCGCCACGGGCTCGCCGATGGCCGGGCCGCTCAACGAACGCTACGCCGGTGCCGACGGCGACTACTCCGGGACGATGACGGACCTGCGCGGGACGTACGACCGGCCGGTGTTCGGCTTCGAGGTGGGACAGTACGAGGTGCTGCCGGACTTCGCGCAGATCGACGCGTTCCACGGCGTGACCGATCCGGGGAACTACCGGCTCATCCGCGACCGCGTGCGTGCCGCGGGACTCGACGGCGAACGGTGGCGGCGCCGCGTGGAGGCCACCGGCGAGCTGGCGCTCCGCTGCTACCGCGAGGAGGTGGAGGCGGTGATGCGCACGCCCTCCATGAGCGGGCTCTCGCTGCTGGGACTGCAGGACTTCCCGGGACAGGGCACCGCGCTGGTGGGCATGCTCGACGCGCATCTGCGCCCCAAGCCCTACGACTTCGCGCGCCCGGAACGCTTCCGCTCGTTCTTCCGCGACCGGCTGCCGCTCGCGCTGCTGCCGCGCTACACGTACGAGTCCGGCGACGTGCTGATGGCTCCGGTGCGGGTGGCCAACTACGGGCGGGGCGCGATCGAGGGGCCGGTGCGCGCCACGCTCGCCGGCGACGGCGTGCGGCTGGCGCGTACGCTGCCGTCCGTGTGCTGCCCGGCCGGCGCGCTCACGGACGCGGGCGAGCTGCGCATCCCGCTGGACGGCGTGGCCGCTCACGCGCCGCTGCGTCTCGACCTCGAGGTGACGGCGGGCGACGCGACGAACACGTACCCGATCTGGGTCTATCCGCGCACGGGCGGCGATGCGCCGGCCTGTCCGCCGAACGTGCACGAGACGCGGCGCCTCGACGCCGCCGCGCGCGAGACCCTGCGCGCCGGAGGCACGGTGTACCTCGCGCCGCCGTCCACCGCCGAGGCGCTGCCGCGGTCGATCCGATGCCAGTTCTCCACGGACTTCTGGTCCGTGGGCACGTTCCCCGCGCAGTCCGGCGCGATGGGGCAGCTCATCGACGCCGGACACCCCCTGTTCGCGCGGTTCCCCACCGCGTTCCACACGGACTGGCAGTGGTGGCCCATGGCCCGCCGCCGCGCCGCGATCCTGCCCGGGGATCCGGAGACGTTCGGCTCCATCGTCACCGAACTGGACAGCTACGCGTTCCTCAGGCCCATGACCCAGCTCATGGAGTGCCGGTGCGGCGGCGGACGTCTGCTGTTCTCCACGTTCGGCCTGCAGGATCTCACGGCGTATCCCGAGGCCCGCGCGCTGCAGGCCGCGATATACGCGCACCTCGCGGACCCGACGTTCGTGCCGGAGCGCGAGGCGGACCCGGACGCGATCGCCGTGCTGGTCCGCTGAGCGGGGCGGACGCGGCGGCCGAAGCGCAGTTTTTCGCTATCGGACGGCAGGAAACCCGCCGAAAACCGCGCGGAACGCCCATATCCTGAAGACAGACACACACCATCGTCACGTTCAGCAAAGGAGCAGGACATGAACGACGTCACCATCCGGGACACCACGATCACCATCCCCACCTACGAGATCGGCGAGGCGGACCGGAACCCCGAGTTCATCGACGGACGCGTCTACCAGGGCAGCTCCGGGCGTGTCTACCCGTACCCGGTCGTCGAGACCATCGGCGACGAGAGACGCGACAGGACATACCGGGCCGTGATCCTCGAGAACGAGTACCTCGAGGTGACCGTGCTGCCCGAGCTCGGCGGACGCATCCAGTACGCGAGGGACAAGACCAACGGCTACGACTTCGTCTACCGCAACGACGTGATCAAGCCCGCGCTCGTGGGACTCACCGGCCCGTGGATCTCCGGCGGCATCGAGTTTAACTGGCCGCAGCACCACCGTCCCACCACCTTCCTGCCGGTCGACTGCACGATCGAGGAGCTGGAGGACGGCGGCCGGGCCGTGCTGTGCCATGACACCGACCAGATGTACGGCACGCAGGCGGTCACCAGGATCGCGCTGCGCCCGGGCAGGGCGGTCATCGAGATCACCGCCGAACTGTACAACGGCACCCCGCTGCCGCAGACCTTCCTGTGGTGGGCCAACCCCGCGGTCCCGGTCAACGAGCACACCAAGACCGTGATGCCGCCGGACGTGACGGCCGTCATGGACCACGGCAAACGCGACGTGTCCCGCTACCCGATCGCCACCGGCGTCTACTACAAGCACGACTACGCCGAGGGCGTGGACATCGGACGCTACAAGAACGTGCCGGTGCCCACCAGCTTCATGGCCGCGCACTCCGACTACGACTTCGTGGGCGGCTACGACTTCGGCGTGGGCGCGGGCATCCTGCACGTGGCCGACCACCACGTCGCGCCCGGCAAGAAGCAGTGGACGTGGGGCAACGGCGACTTCGGACGCGCATGGGACCGCAACCTCACCGACGCCAACGGCCCGTACGTGGAGCTCATGACCGGCGCCTTCACCGACAACCAGCCCGACTTCACGTGGCTCAAGCCCTACGAGGGCAAGACCTTCACCCAGTACTTCATGCCGTACAAGGGCGTGGGGCTCGTCAAGAACGCCACCGTGGACGCGGCCGTGAACCTGGAGATCGGCCCCGAGGACGCGTTCGACGCCGCCGGCGAGACCGAGGGCGTCGAGGCGCAGGGGCTCGCCGCCGGGCAGGGCCGCGTGACCGCGTACGCCACGCGCGCGTTCGGACGCGCCACCGTTGCCGTCACCGCCAAGGACGGCACGGTGCTGTACTCCCATACCGGCGCGCTGGGGCCGGACGACGTCGTCAGGGCCGAGTTCGGGACCGGGGGCATCCCCGCCGAGGAGATCACCGTCACCGTGGCCGACGCCGACGGCAGGGTCCTCGTCGCCTATGCGCCGCAGCCGAAGCATGCCGCTAGGCTGCCCGAACCCGCCAAGGCCATCGGGGCTCCCGAAGACATCCGCACCAACGAGGAGCTGCTGCTCGCCGGCCTGCACCTCGAGCAGTACCGCCACGCCACGCGCCGGCCGGACCCGTACTACCTCGAGGGGCTGAAGCGCGACCCCGGCGACGCGCGCATCAACGACGCGTACGGCCGCCTGCTGCTGCGCCGCGGCGACTTCGCCGGTGCCGAGACCCGATTCCGCAAAGCCATCGAACGCCTGACCCTGCACAACGCGCAGCCGTACGACGCCGAGGCGCACTACGACCTCGGCCTCGCGCTGCTGTACCGGGGCGGACGAGACGACGAGGCGTTCGACGTCCTCTTCAAGGCCACCTGGGACGACGCGCAGAAGGAACGCGCCTTCTTCCTCATGGCCGCCATCGCCGCCCGCCGAGGCGACTTCGCCGACGCCCTGGAATACGCGGACGCCGCGCTGACACGCAACGCCGCGAACGTCAAGGCCCGCGCGCTGAGGGCCTACGTGCTGCGCCGGCTGGGACGCGACGCGGACGCCACCGAGGCCCGCGAGGCGAACCTCGCCGCGGACCGCTTCGACTTCGTCTCCGGCCACGAGCGCGTGATCGCCGGCGGCGACCCGACGGAGCTCCGGACGCTCATGCGCGGCTTCCACGAGAACCACCTGCAGACCGCCCGCGACTACGCCCTGTTCGGCGCCTACGACGAGGCGCTGCAGGTGCTCGCCGAAGCCGACCGGACCAAGCCGATGGTGCGCTACTGCGAGGGCCTCTACCTCGCGCTGCTGGGACGCGACGCCGAGGCGCGCGCGGCGTTCGAGGCCGCCGAGGCCGCCCCGTCCGACTACTGCTTCCCGAACAAGCTCGAGGACATCGCGCCGCTCGAGGCCGCGATCGACGCCGTGAACGGCGCGAAGGCCGCGTACTACCTCGGCTGCCTGTACTACGACAAGGGACTCGCCGACCGAGCCATCGCGCTGTGGGAGCGGTCGTGCGACCTCGACCCGGGCTTCCCGACCGTGCACCGCAACCTCGCGCTCGCCTACTACAACAAGCGCGGCGACGCGGCCGCCGCACGGACCGAGATCGAGGAGGCCTACCGGCTGGACCCGTCCGACGCGCGCGTGTTCCTGGAGACGGACCAGCTGCACCGCAGGATCGGCTGGACCCACGCGCGCCGCCTCGCCGAATTCGAGCGGCACCCCGACGTGGTGGCCTCGCGCGACGACCTGACCGTCGAATACCTGACCGTGCTCAACATGACCGGGCACCACGCGAAGGCCTACGAGATCATGAGGCGGCGCCGCTTCCACCCGTGGGAGGGCGGCGAAGGCAAGGTCACCGGGCAGTGGCGCATCGCGCTCACCCTGCTCGCCGAGGACGCCATGGAGTCCGGCGACCCGGAGCGCGCTCGGGAGCTGCTCACGCAGGCGCTGACCTACCCCGAGAACCTCGGCGAAGGCAAGCTCGAAGGGCAGAAGGACAACGACCTGCACTACCGGCTGGGCGTCGTGGCGAGGTGTCTCGGCGACGAGGAGACCGCCCGCGCCGAGTTCCGCCGGGCGACGATCGGCCCCGACGAGGTGAAGGGCGCGATGTACTACAACGACCAGCCCGCCGAGATGATCCTCTTCCAGGGGCTCGCGCGCGCGGCGCTGGGCGAGCGCGCCGCCGCCAACGCGCGCTTCCACCGCCTGCTCGACTACGGCGAGCAGCACCTCGACGACCGCGTCGAAGTCGATTACTTCGCCGTCTCGCTGCCCGATTTCCTCGTCTTCGACAACGACTACACGAGGATGAACCGCGTCCACTGCCTGTATCTGATGGCGCTGGGCGACATCGGCATCGGACGGCGGAAGGAGGCGGAGGAGCATCTGCGCCGGGCGCTCGAGCTCGACCCGAGCCACGTCCAGGCGAACCTGTTCGCCCGCCGGCTTGCCGATCTCAGCTCAGCAGGGCTGCGATGACCGTGATGCTGAGCTGTGAGGCGGGTGGTCCTGTGGACCGCCCGTAGGCGATGGGAGCCGCCTTGCGGCGGCGACGGTTCATCGCGTCGTTGTCAGCTCAGCAGAGCTGCGATGATCGCGATAAACACCGGGCTGGTCATCGTGCTCATCAGGATGCCGTCGCGCGCGAACGTGAGGCCCACGTTGTAGCGCGCCGCGTAGTTGTACACGTTCTGCCCGGTGGGCAGGGCGGCCAGCACCACGCAGCCGTACAGCTCGGCGCCGCGGAAGCCCATCACGAAGTAGCTCAGCAGGAAGGCGACGATCGGCATGACGATGTTCTTGAGCACCGCCACGGTGAAGATGGCCGGCCGGTCGCCCTTCTCCTGCAGCGGCTTGGTGCCGCGCAGCGACATGCCGAACGCCATGAGGATCATCGGCACGGCGGAGTCGCCGATCATGTCGATCGGGTCGTAGATGAAGTCCGGCACCACGAAGAAGCCCGCATGCGCGCTGATCGCGCTGATCGCGATGCCGCCGAGCGAGCCGATGAGCAGCGGCTGGTGCAGCGGCTGCCTGGCGATCTCCTTCAGGGACACCTTGCCCTTGGTGGTCACGTCCAGCACCGTCAGGCCGATCGGCGTGAACAGCGCCTGCTGCATCACGAGGATCGGCGCCACGAGCGCCGGATTGCCCAGGATGTAGGTGGCCACCGGCAGGCCGATGTTGTTCGAGTTGAGGTACAGCGAGTTGAGCGCGCCGATCGTCGCATCCGGCGCCTTCATGTGGAAGAACGACGCGTTGAGCGCGAGGAACAGCGCGCCCACGATCGCCGCCGAGAGGAAGGCCACGAGCAGGCTCGGGTGGAAGATGTCGCCCAGCGGCTGCTTGGCGAGGATCGCGAACATCAGGCACGGGCTGGAGACGAAGAAGCTGAAGCGGTTGAGCACCATCTGCGCGCTCGGGCCTCCGATGCGCATGCGCGCCGCCACGTATCCGGTGGCGATGACGATGCCGATGACGCAGAACCCCTCCATCGCGTTCAACAGACCGGGCATGACGAAGCCTCTTCTCTTCCCTCGGAAACGGATTGCCGACGATGATCGATCGCGCCGCGGGACGGACGGCCCCGGGCCATCCCCAGTGTGGCACACATCCCCGCCATGCGAACGTTCGTCTCACAACGTAGGCACGGATTGTACGATTGGTGCCATGAACGAAGCGAAGCACATCACCATCTCCCTGGACCCCGCCGCCCCGCGCAAGGCCGCGCTGAGCGCACTGCTGGAGCAGATCATGGCCGCGTACTCGGTGAGCGACGACGAAGGCCCGCTGACCGACGCCGTGGAGCGGTTCCTGTCCGGGTTCCCGCATCTGACGGTGCGCCGCCACGGCGACACGGTGGTGGCGTCCACGTCCCTGGGGCGCGAGCGGCGCGTGATCCTGGCCGGTCATCTGGACACCGTGCCGGTGATCGACAACTTCCCGCCGCGCTGGCTCGAGCCCGGCGACCCGCTGATCCGCCCGGAGATCGCGCGCGAGCACCCGTCCGAGCGCGTGATGTGGGGCCGCGGCGCCACCGACATGAAGCCCGCCGACGCGGTGATGCTCTACCTCGCCGCCACGCTGACCGCCCCGCGCGTGGACCTCACCTACGTGTTCTACGACCATGAGGAGGTCGCCGCCGAGCAGAACGGCCTGCGCAAGGTGGCCGAATCGCATCCCGACTGGATCCGGGGCGACTTCGCGATCATCGGCGAGCCGACGAGCTGCGGCATCGAGGGCGGCTGCAACGGCACGATCCGCTTCGACGTGGTCACACACGGCGTGGCCGCGCACTCGGCGCGCGCGTGGATGGGGGAGAACGCCATCCACAAGGCCGCGGACATCCTCAACCGCCTCAACGCCTACGAGCCTGCCGACGTGCCGGTGGACGGCCTGACGTACCGCGAGGGACTCAACGCCACGCTGATCTCCGGCGGCAAGGGCACCAACGTCATCCCCGACGAATGCCGCGTGCACGTGAACTATCGCTTCGCCCCGGACAAGACGCTGGCCGAGGCCAAGGCGCTGATGATGGGCGCCGACGCCGGCGCCGAGCTGGGCAACGGCGAGCACGTGGCCACCGGCGGCGTGTTCGAGGGCTACGGCATCGAGATGAGGGACGAGTCCCCGGCCGCGCGCCCCGGCATGGACGCGCCGTTCGCGCGGCGGCTGGCCGCCCTGGTGCGCGAGCGCACGGGCCGTGAGCCGATGGCCAAGCTGGGCTGGACCGACGTGGCGCGCTTCTCGCAGCTGGGCGTCCCCGCCGTGAACCTGGGCGCCGGCGATCCGCTGCTGGCGCACAAGCACGACGAGCAGATGCCCGAAAGCCAGCTGGAGCTGCTCGCCGGGATCCTCGTCGACGCGCTCGCGTGACCGGCGGGTGGCCGGCGGGTTACGCCCGGGTGGTCATGTCGTGACGGAAAGTGTGTCATACTGGACGATGGCGGTTCTGCATGCCGCCGAGTGAAGCGAAGGCGTCGATCCCCTTGCGCATGGAAGCAGCCCTCTAGGTCGCTGCGCGCGCAAGCGCCGGTGTCCGCCGTCGCCACAGAGAAGCTTTTTCGAGGGAGTCTCGGACGGTGCGCCATGAAGCGCGGCCACGGTGAGAGCGTGGCGTGAGAACCGGACGTGATCCAGGACCAGCGACGCGATGCAGCGCGCCGTGAGGAGCATTGTGCCCAGAGTGAATCAGGACGGTTTCGACGCGCGCGAAGCCGATGCAAACGCAACCCATTCTTCCGAAGCCCCGGCCACGTCCGCGGACCGGACCGCCGCGTCCCCGACGCCCCAGACGTCCGCGTCCGGCCAGGACGCGAGCCCCGCGCCCCGTCGCCGCCGCTCCGGACGCCGCGTGGTGCGTGTGGCCGGCGCCGCCGGCGCCGCGCTGCCCGTGCACGTCGAGGAGCCGCAGTTCGAGGAGCCGTCGCTGCCCGGACGCACCCGTCGCGCCGCGTCCCGCGACCTGACGGACGACACTGACGACCGCAGCCGCCACGAGCGCGCGCTCGAGGCGGTGGGCGAGCTGTCGTTCATCCGCGCCGCCGGCTCCGCCGACGCCGCCCCGGCCGTCTCTCCCCGCCGCGCGACGCGCCCGATGACCTCCCTCCTGTTCCAGGAGCCGGTGATCCCGTCCCGTTCCGCCGCCAAGCCGGCCGCCGCCGCGGACGACGACTCCGATCCGGCCGACGAGGATCGTCCCGAGACCGCCACGCGCCGTCGCCGTCGCCGCACGTCGAGGATCGACGACGACTTCGGCATCGAGCTGCCCGAGCCGCGCGACGTGCGCTCCCGCGCCAAGGCGCAGGCCGCTTCGGACGACGACTCCGAGGACGCCGAGCCGCATCACGACGACCGCGACGACTCCGCCGCACGCGATGACCGTCCGCGTCGCCGCCGCACGCGCTCCCGCGCCGCGGACGCCGACCATGCCTCCGATGACTCCGCGTCACAGGCCTCCGCCGCCGATTCCGCGGCCTCCGACGATTCCTCCGCGAAGGCCTCCCGCGCCCCGATCGACGAGGACTACGATCCGGACCGCGACACCCGTCGCTCCCGTCGCTCCCGCAGGCTCAACGCCCAGGAGCGTCGCGCCGCCGCCGAGGTGGAGCAGATCGAGCAGGACCTCGAATACGACGACATCACCTACGCCCCGATCGACGTGGACGACGCCGCGGCCAAGGACGCCGACGCCGCGGACGCCGACCGCGCCTCCGACGACGCCGATGCGGCCGAGACCACCACGCGCCGTCGCCGTCGCCGCCGCTCCGGGCATGACGCCGAGGCCGAGGGCGAGGATCGTTCCGAGCGCTCCCGCCGCACCGAGCGCCAGGACCGCGAGGACGACGACGAGGAGGAGACCACCACGCGTCGCCGTCGCCGTCGCCGCTCCTCCCGCGCCGCCGAGGAGGAGGACGACGCGCCGCTCGTGCGCCGCTCCCGCAAGCAGCAGTACATCGACGAGATCACCGACATCGAGGGCTCCACGCGCCTCGAGGCCAAGAAGCAGCGCCGCCGCGACAACCGCCGCGAACGCTCCCGCCAGTCGCAGCTCATGGAGCAGGACTTCCTGGCGCGCCGCGAACACGTGAACCGCCTCATGGTGGTGCGCGAGCGCGAGCACCACACGCAGATCTCCGTGATCGAGGACAACGTGCTCGTGGAGCACTACGTGTCCGACATCCAGGAGGTCGCCACCGTGGGCAACATCTACCTGGGCCGCGTGCAGAACGTGCTGCCCAGCATGGAGGCCGCGTTCGTGGACATCGGCCAGGCCCGCAACGGCGTGCTGTACGCCGGCGAGGTCAACTGGGACGCCACGCGCCTGGACGGCCAGCCGCGCCGCATCGAGCTGGCGTTCAAGTCCGGCGACCCGGTGCTGGTGCAGGTCACCAAGGACCCGATCGGCCACAAGGGCGCGCGCCTGACCTCGCAGGTCACGCTCGCCGGCCGCTTCCTGGTGCTCGTGCCCTCCGGAGGCATGACCGGCGTGAGCCGCAAGCTCTCCGAGCGCGAGCGCAGCAGGCTCAAGACCATCGTCTCCAAGATCGCCCCCAAGGACATGGGCGTGATCATCCGCACGGCCGCCGAGGGCGCCTCCGAGGAGGCCATCACCAAGGATCTCGAGAACTTGGTGAGGCAGTGGGAGCGCATCAACGCCAAGCGCGAGGAGTACTGGCACGGCAAGCGTCCCAAGCTGCTGCAGGGCGAGCCCGACGTGGCGATCCGCGTGGTGCGCGACATCTTCAACGACGACTTCACCAAGCTCATCGTGGAGGGCGACCACGTCTACGCGCGCATCGAGGAGTATCTCGACACCATGGCGCCGGACCTCAAGGACAAGCTGGAGAAGTGGGATCCGGCCGACCACGAGGGCAAGGACGTGTTCGACAAGTGGCAGATCGACGGCCAGCTGCGCAAGGGCATGGAGCGTCAGGTCTACCTGCCCTCCGGCGGCTCGCTGGTGATCGACCGCACCGAGGCCATGACCACGATCGACGTGAACACCGGCCGGTTCATCGGCAAGGGCAAGTCGCTCGAGGAGACGGTGACGCGCTGCAACCTCGAGGCCGCGGAGGAGATCGCCCGCCAGCTGCGCCTGCGCGACATCGGCGGCATGGTCATGATCGACTTCGTCGACATGGTGATGCCGGCGAACCGCGACCTGGTGCTGCGCCGACTGGTGGAGTGCCTGGCGCGCGACCGCACCAAGCATCAGGTGGCGGAGGTCACCTCGCTGGGCCTGGTGCAGATGACCCGCAAGCGCGTGGGACAGGGGCTCGTGGAGGCGTTCTCCGAGGAGTGCCCCACCTGCAAGGGCCGCGGCTTCATCCTGCACGACGAGCCGACGGTGTCCGCGTCCTATGACGACCCGTACGCGCTCAAGGGCGGCGATCCGTTCATCAAGACGAACAAGCACGGCCGCGGCACCGCGGCGCCCAAGGAGCCGGCTCCCGCGCAGCCGCAGGGCTCCAGCGCCGACGTCAAGGCCAAGCTCGCGCAGATCGCGGCCGCGGCCGTGGCGGCGAACCGCGCCGACGACGCCGAGTGAGCGGGGCGACCGCGGAACGCCTGCGGGCATGTGCGCGGGAACGCGCGCGAACGTGACGAATCCGGGCGTGTCGTCTTGACACGCCCACGCATTCGGTTTGACGCGAACGCCGGGTGTGGTGTAAATTTGCTTGTTGGTGTCTGCCGCAGGCTCGGTGCGTCAGGCAAGAAGCTTTCCAAATGAATAAAGGATAGGTTATGTACGCGATTGTGAAGGCCGGTGGCCATCAGGAGAAGGTCGAGGTCGGTGACGTGATCTCCGTCAACCGTCTCGAGGCGAAGAACGGCGAGACCGTGGAGTTCCCGGTCGCCCTCGTGGTGGATGGCGCCAAGGTGACGCTCGCCGCCGCCGATCTGGCCAAGATCTCCGTCAAGGCCGAGGTCGTTGACGACGAGGCCAAGGGCCCGAAGATCAACATCCAGAAGTACAAGAACAAGACCGGCGTTGCCCGTCGCAAGGGCCATCGTCAGCCGCTGACCACCGTCAAGATCACGGCCATCGCCTGATCGCCCCGGTAGAAGCGCAAGGATCGAAAGGAACCAGTCATGGCACACAAGAAGGGCGCGTCCAGCTCTCGCAACGGTCGCGATTCGAAGCCTCAGTACCTCGGCGTCAAGAAGTTCGGCGGCGAGGCCGTGGTGGCCGGCAACATCATCGTTCGCCAGCGTGGCACCAACTTCCACCCGGGCCAGAACGTGGGTCTGGGCAAGGACCACACCCTGTTCGCCCTGTCCGACGGCACCGTGAAGTTCGGTGTCCGCCACGACCGCAAGGTCGTCGACGTCATCGCCGCCTGAGTGGCGTAGCGTCTGGGCCGTATCAGGCTTTTCGAGGGCCGCGTCCGCAGTGATTCCGCTGCGGACGCGGCCCTTTCGCATGTCTGGGTCCGCTTTGTCCTGCCTGCACGCTGGTCCGGACCTGCTTGTTCGGCTGGTCCGGCTTGCTTGGGTCATCCGTTTGTTCGGCTTGCCTGGATCATCCGTTTGTCCGGCATGTCTGCTTGTTACGCATGTCTGCTGGTCCGGCTTGTTCGCGTGTCCGGGCCGAACGCTGCTGAAGAATGCCGTGAATTACGGGCTCAAAAGGACGAAATCCCGGATTCCATGCGCCAAACCCCCGCATTCCCGTCCGTTTGATACTCGGAATTCCGGATTTCGTCCATTTCAGCCCGCAAAGTTGGCGGGAAGCAGGGCCTGCTGCCCGATATGCGGCACCCCGGCCTCCTCGAGCCGCCGACCGATCCGCCAGGGCCGGTCCAGCTCGGAGTGATACATGCGCACCACGCGCACGCCCTGCCGCTCCAGACAGCGCTGCCGGTCGCGTTCCTCATCCACCACGCCGCGGATCGTCAGTCCGCCGGTCATCGCCGGATCCACGTACTTGCGCGTGCCGTCCAGTTCCCCGGCCACCCGTCCGCCGTCTTCGCGCACCCACAGGAAGTCCGTCCGATGCGTGCGCCGCGGATCGTCCAGACACGGGAACGTCGTCTGCAGATCCTGCGGCGGGTATCCGAGATCGGTCAGTACCGCCCGCGCCTCCGATTCGCCGCCGTTCTCGCTGCGCCCGTCCGCCAGAGAGAACGCCCGTTCCACCGCCGCACGGTTGCGCGTGTATTTGACGGCTCCCGGATATCCGAGCATCTGCTCCCGGCCGATCAGCCCCATGCGCAGGGCCGAGTCGAGCGGCCCGAGGGCGTAGCGCAGCGGGTGACGCGCGGCGCAGTCGAACAGCGTGCGCAGGACGTCGGTGACCGTCACGCCGTCCGCCGTGGCGATGGTCTCCGGGTAGGCGATGGGCTGGTGGACGAGCCGGTCGGTGTTGCGGTAGTGCGCGCCGGGTCTGGCGACGATGCAGATGGGCGATGCCAGACGATAGGAACAGTCCAGGCCAAGCATGATCGCCGCGGTGGGGCCGCAGAACACCCAGTCGGGATGCCGCAGCGCCAGGGCCCGCACGATGTGACGGGTGCGTTCGAGGGGATCGAGCGCGTTCCAGTATGCGGCGCGGGCGTACAGGCCTCGATGGGGACGTACGAGGTCGCCGGTCTTCACGCGGCGCGCGATGGCCTTCACCGCGGCCTCGTCGTTCGGGAAGGCGCACCGATGCGCCTGTTCGGCGGCGGCGAACAGCAGGTTCAAGGCGTGATGACTGTCCATGCGACAAGCTTAGTCGGGAGAGTGGTGCGATGCGGACCCGTCAGCCGAGGGCGGACGGTGCCGGCTCGATCCGGGCTTCGTGCGGCCGGTCGTATTGGATTTGACGGGCTGAAATGGACGAAATCCGGAATTCCGAGTATCAAACGGACGGGAATGCGGGGGTTTGGCGCTTGGAATTCCGGATTTCGTCCATTTCAGCCCGCAAAGTTACGGGGAAGGGAGGATGAGGGTGTGGGGCGGGCGGTCGCGGCCGACGGGGGCATGGAGGTGAC